>CANJLH010000040.1 GCA_947475415.1 Caulobacteraceae bacterium | reverse complement strand
GTCGCCGCGCACCGTGCAGCAGACGCAGCCGTTGTTCATCTCGAAGACTTCCTCGTCAGCCCCGACGATGAGGTCGTTGTCGATGCCGACCTCGCCGAATTCGTTGACGATCACGGCGTAGCGCTTGCCGTGATCCTCGGAGAGGATGCGGTTGAGAAGCGTGGTCTTGCCGGCGCCGAGATAGCCGGTGAGCACGGTCACGGGAGTCTTGCCGACGGGCGGCGAGGCAGGCTGGTCGGGCGCCAGGACGGGGGCTTGATCGGTCATAGGGTCCATGTAGTGGCCTTGCGCAGGAATCTGAAGTGGCCTTCTCCAGCGTCGCTGTTATAGAATAACACTCGAATGACCACCGCCAACCCAATCGGCCCGGACGGGGCGCTCGACGCCTATCGCGGCGACCGAAGCTACCTGGGGGCCGACCATCACCGCAACGAGCGCCGCACCCGCCTAGTCGCGGCGATCTGCGCGCTGACCCTCGCGGCCCAGGTGGCGGGCGGCCTGGTCTTCCATTCCATGGCGCTCACAGCGGCAGGGCTGCACATGGCCGCCCACCTGGCCGCGATGCTGGTGGCGGCCGGCGCCTATGCCTATGCGCGCCGGCACGCCACCGACGAAAGGTTCGCTTTCGGCGCAGGCAAGCTGGGCTTCCTGGCCGGCTTCGCCAACGCCGTGGTCCTGGCGATGACGGCCGTCCTGATCGCGGCGGAGAGCCTCCAACGGCTGATCGCACCCCAGTCGGTGGACTATGGGTCGGCCATGCCGCTCGCGGCCGGCGGCCTCGCGGTCACCTTGATCTGTGTCTGGCTCCTGAAGCCCGCCGACCGCCGCGCCGGCGATATCAATATCTCGGCGGCGCACCTGCACCTCACCGCTGATGCAATCGTGGGCGCCCTGGCCATGGCGGGGCTATGGGCGGGCCAGAAGCTGGGATGGACCTGGGCCGATCCGCTTGCGGGGCTTGCCGGCGCCTTCCTGGTGGCGCAATTCGCGGTCAGCCTCATCCGAACAGCGGCCGCGACCCTCCTGGACATGAATCCCTCCGCAGACCTCACCGCCGAAATTCGTCAACGCCTCGGCGCGCGCGGAGAGACTGTGCTCGACCTGCACCTGTGGCGATTGGGTCCAGGCCATCATGCCGCCGTGGCGGTTGTCAGCGCCCCGCATCCGGAGCCGGCGACCGCTTATCACGACCGCCTGAGAGACCTGGTCGGCCTCAGTCATTTCACCATTGAGGTCCGCGACGCCAGCGGCCCCGGCCACACCCACCACTGATGGGGCTCGCGCGGGAACTTGCGCGCCGCGTACGGGCGCGGCCCCGGACCCTGGCGCTGGTCGGCCTGGCGCTCATGGCCGGCGGGTTCGGCGGCGGGTGGGCGCTGGCCAACCATGTCGGCGCCGAGCGGGTGGCCTATACGAGCGGCCCGGCCGGCCCGGCGCCCCACATTGCGGCGGCGCCGGCGCCAAGCGGCCTGCAGGCCGACCTACAGGATCTCGTTGACCGCTACCACGAGCCGGTAGGCATCGCCGTGACGGACGTGACCGCGGGCTGGACCGCACAGATCGCCGGCGACGACGTCTATCCGCAACAGAGTGTGTCGAAGCTCTGGGTGGCGCTCGCCGTGCTCCAGGCCGTGGACGACGGGAAGCTGCGGCTCGACCAGTGGGCGGTGATGCGTCCCGAGGACCGCAGCGTCTTCTACCAGCCCCTGGCGTCTCGCATCCGCGGCCCCGATGGCCTGGCCATCACGCTTGCCGACCTTCTGCGCCATGCCCTGATCGAGAGCGACAATGCGGCCAATGACAAGCTGATCCGCGAGGTCGGCGGCGCCGATGTAGTGACCCGGGTAATCGCCGAGAAGGGACTGGCCGGCTTGGCGGTGGGGGGCACCGAGCGTGATCTGCAGACCCGCACCGCCGGCCTGGCGTGGCGGCCGGAATACGGGACGACGTGGCTCTTCAAACAGGCCCGCGCCCAGCTTCCCGATGCGGTGCGCGACGCCGCCCAGGCCGCCTATCTGGCCGACCCGCCGGACGGCGCGAGCCCCGTGGCGATCGCCAGGGCCCTGGCCGCCCTGAAACGAGGCGAGCTGCTCAGCCGCGCTTCGACGGATTTCATGCTGCAACTTATGGGTGAGGCGCGAACCGGAACGCTTCGGCTGAGAGGCGGCCTCCCGCCCGGCTGGGCGATCGCGCACAAGACTGGGACCGGCCCGGACTGGCGGGGCGCGTCAGTCGGCATCAATGACGTGGGCCTGCTCACCGCGCCGGACGGTCATGCCTATTCGGTGGCGGTGATGATCCGCCAGACCGATCGGCCGGCCTCAGCGCGCCATGCTCTGATGCAGGGCGTCACACGAGCGGTGGTCGCCCAATGGAGCCGAGGCGCCGAGGATGGGATAACCCCTGAGGGGCCCCGACGGCAGGTGGCGGGGGTCCTGCCCGTCGCGCACGTCGGGTCGTGACCCGCGCAGGGCGGCCGCGCTAGCCCTCGGGCTTGCGGCCGTCCGCGCTGGCGACCTTGCCGGCGACAATCTTCAGCCGGATCGGCGTCCCGGTCATGTCCTTGAAGGGCCATTCAGAGCCCACGCGGGGGTTCGCCGGAAAAGGAATGCAGTAGCTGATCGGCAGGGTGGGCGGCTTGGACTGTTTCACGCAGACCTTGTCGTCGCGCACCGTCCAATGGCCGGCGAGCGGATTACCCCGGCGACTGCGGCCATCCCAGCTGCCGTCGGGATGCATCCAGATCTTCTGAGAGCGGCCATCGGGATAGACCGATAGCACCGTGTTGCCGAAGGCCGGCGCCACCACCGCCTTTGCGTCAGCCGCCCAGGCGGCGAAGGGCGCTATGGCCAGGGTCGCGCTGGCGGCGAGCGCGAGGCGAGTGGGAGCTGAGCTTTTCATCCGCGGTATAACGCGCAAGCTAGCGAAATGGCTCCTCGACGGCTGGATTGCCGTCCGGACGCCGGCTCTAGTCCGCGCCAAGTCCGGTCAGGTCAGCCGGGTGGGCCGCGGGGGTGGTCTCGTCGAACTCGATCCGGGCCTCGCGGCCTTGCCAGGCGTGGACCTCGTGGCAGACCGGGCAACGGAACGAGCGCGCCTCGGTCATCGACGACAGATCGATATCCTGTGTCCGATGGCCGGTGGGAACGTCCTGTCCGGTGACCGGGCAACTGATGATGATCCTGGGCATGGCAGCCTAACCGTCGAGGCCGCAATAGGTTGCCTTATGGATTCAAGGGGCTGGCTTGTGTGACTTGGTTGGCTTGGGTGTCTTTGGGGGTGCGGGCTGGGGTGGCGGGGCGGCGATGACGGGCAGGTCCGGCGGCGCGTCCCAGACCTGCATCAGGCCGATCACCAGCTGGCCGATGCTGGTCGCGGAGAACACCGACCCGCCCCCGGCGCCGTCGCACAGCACGCGAAGGCTGGCGTCGCCCTCGCCGCCGTCGCTGGCCGGCGCCCAGTCGGGATTGGCGTTCTCCTTGCGCATCACGAGGGCGCCGTAGCGGGAATAGGCCAGAAAGCTGCGCCATCGGAGCCGCCTCTGCGCGCAGTCGTAGTCACTGAGCGTGCGGATATAGCCGGGTTGGGGCGGGCGGCTGTTGGTGAGGTTGCGCTGCACAGTGACGGACCAGGCCGTCAGCTGGCCGCTGTCTCTGTCGCGCGTCACGGCAGTGGGATCCAGGACGGTCCAGGCCTCAGGGCCGGAATGGACGACGACGAACGTTCCAGCCTGCGCCGCCGGGCTTGGCGCGCCGATCATCAGCAGGGCCGTCAGGCCCGCGAGGGCTGGAAACCGGGCGTGAAAGGGATGTGCGCGCAAGGCTTGCCGATCAGGGTTTCACGGGCAAGCCAGATTTAGCGGCAATCTGTTCCGCCTTCGTTACTCGGCGAGCCTTGAGCTGAGCGCCAAGGCGAAGCTTGCCACAAACGAAAACCGCCGCCCCCTTTTGGGGGGCGGCGGCAACTCGGGAACTGTTCGTTGACGTCGACGTCGCTTAGGCGGCGGCGAGCGCCTGACGCTTGCGGTTCAGGCGGAGCATGCCGCCCAGGCCGCCGAAGCCCACGAGCATCAGGCCCCAGGTCGCCGGTTCCGGAATGACGCCGTCGAAGCCGCCGAAGGCGCTGTTGACGGTAAAGGGCGCGAAGTGCTGCGGATTGCCCGGAGCGCCGGTGCCGGCGATGACGATGCGCGGGGTGATGCCCGACAGCCCGAACGAGAAGCTCTCATCGTGCAGGGTGAGCAACAGAGCGGTGATGTCGGCAAAGTCCGAATAGAACACCGGAGGCGTGGTGTTCATGTCGAAGTTGCCGCCGGTCGCGCCGCTGGCAGCCTTGAGCCAGCCATCGGTGATGATGCCGCCCAGGATGACCTGATTGAGTGCGTTCTTGAACGTGAACCCGCCGTTGAGGCCCCCTTCTTGATAGGTGCCAAGGGATAGGCCGAAGGAACCACCCGTCGCCAGGCTGTTCGTGACACTCAGGTTGAATTTGTAGACGCCCGAATGGGCCGCACTCAGGAGCGCATCGTCAAACGTCAATTGCGAGGTCACGTTTGCCAGGGTGGCGAGCGTGCCGTAGGGCGTGCCGGCCAGCGGAGTCCAGGTCAGTTCCGGGTGCGACTGGGGATTGCTCGAAGTGGCGATATTAATGGCCGCAGCGCTCGCGGACCCGGCGAAGGCCGAGACCGAGAGGGTGAGCGCGGCCACGGCCGCGAACTTTGCAAAATGTTTCATACCGAAAAGTCCCCTTTAATGTGTTGTTAGCTCTACCCCACCGGGTGGGGGGCCGTCAACATCGGCATAACAAATACTTTATTCCCATACCCCAAAATGGGTGGTCTCGCGGACTTCACGGGGCCTCCACAAGGCGGGCGCCGCACAAATGCGCAGAATTTTTCCCTTAGATTATAATAGGTTATTGTGATCCGCCTAGGTTGTGGCCGCCGCGTGCCCCAGCGAGGGCCCTCCAGAATCCAAAAAATTCCCCTCTCAGGCGAATTCTTCCCCTCACAAGTATAACTCCCCCCTGTGGGGAATCCGATTCCCGAATAGACTCATGACTCAAGCATTGATCCATACAATTGCTTCTCGTTGCGACTGTCGTCTCTAGCCACGACTCCCCAATGGCTAAGATGCTGCACCTGCGTTTACCCTCCCGCAAACGCGAAGATGGTCGCAACAGCCAAAAGAAAGGAGCGAAGAGGGCCGCCAAGTGCGTCGCACATGGACCAAACCGGCGTGCGCGCGACCCGTTGTTATAAAGAAAGCGCTAAAGGGAAAGCGTTGGAAGGATGGCGCTACGGGGATAGCGCAATAGGAATAGCGCGCTCCCTCGCCCAAACTCGGGCGCTTCCTAGCCGCAAGAACGGAGCCGCCCAAGCCCGAAAATCGCCACTTAATCGTGCATATACCACCCTTTATACGGGCAAAAATCCCCTAACCCCAAGTATTTATGGTTACTTTTCTCCTACCGGGTGAATCCGATACCGCGGTTATTTTTTATGCCCTAGGGCTTTCATCCAGAGACGGGAGGCAGTCTGCGTCTTCTCGTAAGGGATCTATCGGTATGAAGAATTTTGCGAAGTTCGCGGCTGTCGCCGCACTCACGCTTTCGATCTCGGCCTTCGCCGGGTCCGCGAGCGCTGCGGCCATTAATATCGCCACTTCG
>CANJLH010000039.1 GCA_947475415.1 Caulobacteraceae bacterium | reverse complement strand
TCGCCTGAAAGATCCCAGGCGAGCTTGAACAGCGCGACCCGCTCCTCGGCGGTGACGCCGGGACGACCGCGGACGTACTTGTCGATGTAGACACGCAGTTCGGGGTTGTCGAAGTCGCCCTTCGACGGGGCGTAGAAAAAGCCGCCGCCGGCCAGCGTGTTGATGATGTCGACGAACTGGGCGTGGATTTCACCGGCGCGCATGTGGAAAGCCTGGAGCCCGCCGGTGTAGGGCACCCAGTAGCCGTCCGGGCGCTCGACCGCCATGGCGTCGGAGCCGTAGTATAGGGCCTTCACCATCTCCAGGTACTGGAGCATGTAGCCGAGCTTTTCCTGGATGTGCAGGAAGCCGGTGATGCCCACCGCGTCGGCCACCCGCACCGCGGTGCCGCAGAGTAGCTCCATGCAGGCCAGGTTCCGTGACGCGGTCTGGATGCCGGTGCCGGCGCGGGGATCGGGCGCGCCGCCGTTGACGATGGCGCCAGAGCCTGGCGAGCCGTCGACAACGACGCGATCCCAGGGGACCAGCACATCATCGAAGATGGCCACGCAGTCCATTTCCTCGAACCGGCTGCTGAGCGGGTGGTCGAAGGTGGTGCGGCCGCCCGGTGAGAAGGTCTCGCGGCAGATGAACTTCAGACCGGGGCTGTTGTTGGGGATCCCGAAAACCAGGGCGTAGGCGTCATCGCCCGGTGCAATGCCGCCGAAGGGATAGACCATCATCTCTTCGGTCAGCGGCGCCATGGTGCCGAGCATCTTGGCGCCACGCACGATCATGCCGTCTTTGGTCTCACCGACGCGGCACAGGTGGAAGTGCGGGTCTTCCTGGTTGGCGGAGGTGCGGCTGCGATCGATCTGCGGGTTGACCAGGACGTGGGTCAGGAACAGGTCGCCTTCCCGCACCATCTCATAGTAGCGCTTGGCGTTGCCCGCGTACTTCGGCTGGGCGGCGCTGTAGTAATCGTCCGCGAACTGCCAGCTGGTCACTGACGAGTTCATGAAGTCGGGCGCTCGGCCCATGGTGCCGAAATTCTGATCGGCGCGCGCCTTGAAGTGGCGACGGCGCTTGATGACCTCTTCGCGCGATCGCGGCGCCAGGAATGAGGTCGAAACCATGTCGCCCGTGGTGGGCGATTCATACAGGCAGATGTCGCGGAAACGCGGATCATGCTGCATGTCATACTGTTCCATGAGCGACTGGATCGGCCCGACAAAGATCGGGTGTGTCGTCACGTCTTGGATCCGCTCGCCGTTGAGATAGACCTCGGGCTGATTGGCCCGGAGAGACTCGAGATACTGCTGGCCTGTCCGCGCGCCCATGTCGTTACATCCCTGACCTAACCGCCCTCTGCTGGACCGGTTTGGGCAAAACTTACGAAGTAAGGCTAGGAAGTCAACCGCGAGTTGGTGGGTTCTTTGCGCGACGGCTGGCTTCCAGGCGCAGACCAGCCAGGACGATGTCGAGACCGAATTCGAAGTCTGTCCGGCGCTGTTGCGGCGTCTTATTTCTCCCCTGGTGCATCGATCCGACGGTGAAAGACACCAGGGTGGCGAGCGCCGCGGCGGCGTCCTCGCCAAAACCCACCGACCGCAGCGCCCCGCGGTCGGCTTCGCCGCGACCGGCCAGGGCGGGCGCGGAGGGCGCGTTGAACAGCAGGTCGACGATACTGCGGTGTTCCTCCACCAGCTGGTAGAACGACAGCATCACCGCCCGCAGGCCATCGAACACGTCGATTTCCGGGGCCGGTGTCTGGATCTTCGCAAACAGGGCGTTGCTGGCCGCCGTCAGCAGGGCGTCCTTGTTGGGGAAGTAGCCGTAGAGCGACATGGCCTGCACGGAGAGTCGCGCGCCGAGCTTGCGCATGCTGAGCGCCGCCATCCCCTCGCGATCCATGAGTTCCAGCGCCGCCGCAACGATGCGCTCGGCGGATAACGGATCACGGGTGGCGACTGCCGGCTGGGGGTTGGCCATGGTCATTCGGCTCATCGACGCGCGCCACGCGCGCTGCGGTGGCGACTTGACCGATACAGAGTTGGCGACCTGATTTCCACCCGCACGGCTCAGGCCGTGAGCACGATCTTTCCGGCGGTCTCGTGCGCCTCCATCGCGGCGTGCGCCGCGGCGGCCTCGGAGATGGGGAGCACCCGGTCGCGCAGCATCTTGATCTGGCCGCGGGCGGCCAGCCGCATGAAGGCGATGTTGTCGGCGGTGCGATCGACCGCCAGCTGGCCGGCGTCGCCGCCCTGGCCGCCGACGATCTCGATGCCCTTGCTGAACAGGGTGCGCACATTGAAGGTCAGCTGGGTGGTGACCATGTTGCCATAGATGACCAGCCGGCCGGCGGGCCGCAGGCTGTTCATCACCGCTTCGAAGAGCGGCTGGCTGGCGACCGCGTCGATCGCGGTATCGACGCCGCGGCCGCCGGTGAGCTCCAAGACCCTGGCGGCGATGTCGTCTTCGTAATGGTCGATGGTGGCGTCGGCGCCCAGGCCCATCACCAGGTCGCGCTTGCGGGTCCCGCCAGCGGTGGCGATGACATAGTATCCGGCCGCCTTGGCGATCTGCACCATCATGCTGGCGGTGCCGCTGGCCCCGGCGGTGATCAGCACCGACTCTCCAGGCTGCAGGTTGGCGCGTCTGCCGACCAGCCGGTAGGCCGTGGCGCCCGTCGCGGCAAAGCCGGCGGCGTCCTCGAGGCTGATATTGTCGGGAAGCTTGGTCACGTTGCCGGCCTCGGCGATTGCGAGCTCCGCATAGCTCCCGGTCTTGGTGCGCGCGGACACCCGATCGCCGACCGCCAGGCCCTTTACGCCAGGCCCAACCGCGACGATCTCGCCGGAGGCCTCGGAGCCCAGGATGTGCGGCGGGGTGATCTTCAGATAGGGCCGGATGCCCGATCGAACGACGGTGTCCAGATGGTTGACCGTGGTGGCGGCGACACGGATCAGCACCTCACCCGCGCCAGCGACCGGATCTGGCAGGTCCCCATACTTAAAGGCTTCCGGTCCGCCCGCCGCTTCGATGTAGGCCGCCTTCATCAGATCTTCCTGTCTTCAACGTCGCATGGTCAGGGTTCCAAAACGCACTGTACGCCCCGGCCGGAGCCGGGGCGTACAGGGTTTGGCGTTGGGTTAGCTTATTCGGCCGGAATCGCGGCCTAACCCTTGAGGGCTGCCCGCAGGGTCTCGTTGTTCACATAGGCTTCCTTGATCGGCTTGGGGAAGCCGCCGGCCGGTTGTTCGACCCGGTCGGGGTTGATCGCCCGGCGACGGGAAACCCCCGCCCACTGGGCGGTCTTCCAGCTCACCTTGCCGTCGCGGAAGAACTCCAGGAACGTCTGGTTGAACATTTCCGGCTGGTCGGTCTGGCCTTGGTGGCCGCACTCGTCCGGATAGAAGAACTGGATGTTCGGCGCCGCGTCTTCCTGATTGAAGCCGTTTTCCACGACGCTCAGCACGTCCTGCAGGCCGTACATGTAGATCATCGGGATAGTCAGCTTATCCAGGCGGTTCTTGGTGGTGAACACCTGGGCCTTGTTCGGATCGGTTTCGATCAGAGCGGCGCGTTCGACGCCGGCCTTGGCGCGGGCTTCGCGCTGCACCAGGGCGTCGCGGACGCGCATGGTGATCAGCTCGGGCCAGATCGCCTTGGCTTCGTAGATGATGCCGGCCATCAGGTCGGCCATGCTCTTCTCGGTGCCTTCGAACGGGGCGTTCACATAGGCTGGGTTGAGGGTGAACTTGCCCTGCGCCGGCATGACGCGCGGATGCGGGTTGATGTCACCGATGCCGCCGGCGATGAAGGCGACGCTCAGCACGCGTTCCGGATTGCTGATCACCACATTGGTCGACACCGTGCAGCCAGCCGAGTTGCCGCTGACATGGAACTTGTCGATGCAAAGCGCGTCGGCGAACTGGATAACGAAGTCGACCTGCGCCTTGGGGCTGGCGTCGAGGTATTCGACCTTGCTGGTGTCGCTCATGCCGAAGCCCGGGCGGTCCGGCGCATAGACGCGGAAGCCGTTGGCGCCCAGCATGGTGGCCATGAAGCGCCACCCGGCGGTGCCCGACGAGCCTTCGATCCCGCCATGCAGCAGGATGATGGCCGGGCCGCTTTCACCTGCGGTGACGTAGTGGGCCTTGGCGCCGCTGGCCAGGCGGACCCAGCGGCTTTGCAGCCCCGGGATGTGGATGACGCCTTCCTCGGTCAAACCGCGGCTGGCGCCGTCCTTGGTGAGTTCGAGTCCCATGTTTCTACCTTCCCTAAAGCTTGTCTTTGCGCGCCGGCCTTCCGGCTGCGCTTGTCATCTGAAGTCTGGACGACATTGCACGCGAGCGGTTCGAATGCAGGGCCGGCGCTCGACGGTGACGCCCGGCTCTCACGGAAGCCTTCAGCGGTCAGGGTCTCAGTGCCTGAAAAATCTAGCAAAACCCCCATCGGGCGGGAAATTGTTTGTACCAATGGCCCCTATCGGCTGGCGCGATAGTTGCCGCCTTCCTGGGCGATTTCCATGATGATCGACTTCAGCCACTGGATCCCGGCGTCGTTCGCGCCCGAAACATTGTGCTGGATCATCACCCGCAGCGGCAGGATCTCGAAGGGCGCGTCGAGGATCACGATCGGGAAATCCCGCGCGAAGCTTTCGGCGAGCTTGTCCTGCACAAGCGCGATCCGTTCGGTGCCGACCACCAGCTTGGGAATGGCTGTGAAGGAGGAGGTGATCACCTCGACCTTGCGGGCGTTGGGGCGTCGGTTGACCTGCGCCTCCGCGAACGAGGTGGTGCGGCCCAGGCGCATTTCGACGTGCGGGAGCTCGAAGAAGGTCTCGACCGTCAGCGGCCTGCGCAGCCGCTCATTCCCGTTCCATCCAATGACGACGTAGTGCTCCTCGGAGAGCAGTTCGGCGGCGTGCAGCGGCGAGACATAGGATTCAGGGATCACCAGGAGGTCGATCTCGCCTTCCTCGATAGCCGAAGGCGCTGTGCCTGGCGGCCGGATGAACTCGAGCACGACGCCTGGCGCCTCGCGTGCCGCGCGTGCGGCCACTGACGTCATAATGATCTGGATGACATATTCCGACGCATTGACGCGAAAGCTCCGCCGCGAGGTGGCGGGATCGAACGCCGCGCCGGCGCCGATCGTTGCTTCGATCTCAACCATCAGCCGCCGGACCGGTTCAACCATGCTCTCGCCGAACGAGGTCAGGGTCATCCGCCGCCCGTGCGGGACTAATAGCTCGTCGCGGAAATGCTCCCGCAGACGCGCCAGCGCCCCGCTCATCGCCGACTGACTGAGGAAAACGCGCCGCCCGGCGGCGGACACGTTCTTCTCGATCAGCAGCGCGTTCAGCGCGACCAGCAGGTTCAGGTCCAAGCCTTTGAACTTCATGCGGGCCTCCCCCTACAGATGCGATCGCCCCTTGGCGAACAGATGCGCGGCGCGCCTATCCTAGGCTTCGGCAGCCGGTGGCAAAACCATGATCGCCGCCGTCCGCTGGCGGCTCATGCCGGGTCGAAGCTGGTGTCGTCGGCGATGGCCTTCATGGCGTCCATGTTGGCGGCCACCCGGGCCAGGCGCTCCTTGACGCGCTCGGTGACCCCAAAGCCGATGGGCAGGCGCAGTGGGGCCTTGTCGTCATAGACCTGGCGGATGATCGCCAGGGCCGCCTTGCGCGGATCGCCGGGCTCGTTGCCTACCGCGCCAGCCATCCGCCGCTTCACCGCGCCGGAGCTGCCGTCATAGGCCTCGATCGGATTTGCCGGGTAGCGCAGCGAGCCAATGATCGCCGTCCGGAACAGACCCGGCTC
>CANJLH010000038.1 GCA_947475415.1 Caulobacteraceae bacterium | reverse complement strand
CGTTCGCTGCCGACCTGAAAAAGCAAGGGGCTGCTTCGCTCCGCATAGCCGGAGGCTACGCTACGCAGCCCCTTGCTTCACCTGCCCACGTGGGCAACAACGATGCCGAGGCTCTAATCGCAACTGGATGATAGTTGGGGGTCACGTCATCACCGCCCTCTTTGCGGTGGTGGCCGTGCTTGTCTTCGCAACAGTTTACGTGCTGGTGCGAAAGCTCGACGATGCGGTCGCGCACCGGGAGCAGGCGGTGGTGGAGCATGGCATCGCCGCCCGGGAAGGCGAGGTCGCCGGCATGGTCGTGCCGCAGGTGGTGTGGGATGAGGCGGTTGACCACCTCGATCACCGCTACGACGCGGCCTGGGCCACGGATAACATCGGCCAGTTTTTCCGTCAGGTGGACGGATTTGAAGCGTCGTTCGTCCTGGATGCGGCCAATCGGCCCCTCTTCGCTTCAAACGAAACCGGGTCCGTAGATGAAGGCTACTATGCCGAGTTCGCCTCGCTCACACGGCCGCTGGTGTCCCGCGTGCGAGCGGCGGAGACGAAGCGGGGCCGGATCAGGACTCCGGCCAAGCCCGGGGTCATGGTCGCATCTCCGATCCAGGCCAACACGATCGGAATTGTCGGTGGCGAGACCTACCTGATCACCGCCTCCCTGGTGCAGCCGGATTTCGGCACAATCATGCCCAGCGGGCCTGCGGCGCCGATCGTCATCACCGCCAAGGCCCTGGACAGGGACTTCCTGTCCGCTTTCGCCAACCGCTTCATGATCGCCGATCTGAAACTGCATCATGGCGCCGCCGCTCCGGACGGACGGGGTGCTTTGGCGGCGCTTCGCGGCGTCGATGGGCAGGTGGTGGCTGTTCTGAGCTGGTCGCCCCAGTTGCCGGGACGAGCCCTGATGCGCAACGTCATTCTCCCGATGCTGGCGGTCATGAGCGCATTGGGCGTGACTGCGCTCACGCTCTTTCGTTTTGGACGGCGCGCCGCCCGAGATCTGATCGCCAGCGAGGCCCGGGCCTCTCATCTGGCCTATCATGACGCGCTGACCGGCCAACCGAACCGGGTGAAGTTTCTCGACCGGTTGAGCCATGCCTTGGACCAGGCGAGGCGCAGTGGCGGCCAAGTGGCGGTGCACGCCATCGACCTTGACCGGTTCAAGGACGTCAACGACACATTTGGTCACCACGTAGGCGATGAACTCATTCGCCTCGCAGCCCAGCGCATGGCCGCCCAATGTCGCTCGTCGGACACCTTCGCACGCCTGTCTGGCGACGAATTCGCCGTGGTTCAGTCCAATGCCTCGGCGGCAAGCGCCGCGGCTCTGGCCGCGAGGCTCGTCGAGGTGATGTCGGAATCGGCGGAGCTTTCGACCGGGCGCGTCTTCGTCGGATGCTCCGTGGGCGTGACGGTCATCGACAACGGCGAGATGGATCCGGCCGAGGCGTTGCGCCAGGCCGATCTGGCCCTCTACCGCGCTAAGGGTGACGGCAAGTCCCGCTACTGCTTCTTTGAAATCGAGATGGACGCGGCGATCAAGACGCGGCGCCTGCTCGAGGCGGACCTGCGCGAGGCCTTGCGGACAGACTGTCTGCAGATGGCCTATCAGCCGCAGGTCGACAGGCATGGCGAGATCATCGGCGTTGAAAGCCTGGTGCGGTGGAACCATCCGGAGCGGGGCGCAGTGTCACCCGCGTTCTTCGTGCCCATCGCCGAGGAATGCGGGCTGATCAGCGAACTGGGCGTCTTCGCCCTGCGTCGCGCTTTCCGGGACAGCCATCGCTGGCCGCACCTGAAGGTGGCCGTCAATGTCTCTGCGCCACAACTGCGGGCGCCCGATTTCATCGATCAGGTCACCGCCCTGGTAGCCGAGGCTCGCGTCGATCCCCGCAATTTCGAACTGGAGATCACCGAAGGGGTCCTGCTGGGCGACGATCCGGCCACCCACGAGACCCTCAAGCGCCTGCGCCAGATGGGCTTCGCCCTGGCGCTGGACGACTTCGGCACCGGCTATTCGAGTCTTAGCTATCTGCGCAACTACCCTGTCAACAAGATCAAGATCGACCGTTCCTTCATCACCAACCTGGGCGTCGACAACCAGTCCGACGCCGTGATCGCCGCGATCGTCAAGCTCGCGCGGGCCTTGAAGCTCGATGTGATCGCCGAAGGTGTCGAGACCTCCGATCAGCGTCGCCGGCTGACGGCGGCGGGTTGCAACGAGGTCCAGGGCTATCTCTACAGCCGGCCGGTTCCGGCGGACCAGATCGACGGCCTGGTCAAATTGCGCGTCTTGGCGCAGAGCGCGGCCTGACCCGTGCGCATTTGACGCCGCGGCGGGCCAAGTCGTTCAAGGCGACGCTGAATTCTTTGCGCGGCGCGCAGTCAGAAGGTGCGGCAGTACTCCCACCGGTGCCCGTCGGGATCGAGAATGTAGAAGAATTCGGCGTCCAGGCCGACTCTCAGGCCGTTCTCGTCGACATTGAAGTTCGGTCGCGGGCTGTCGTCGAACACTGCACCGCGCCGGGTGAGTTCGCGCCGCACCTCCACCAGCGGCTGGCGGGTCATCAGCGCCATGCCCACCGACTGTGTCGGGCTCGTTGGCGCATCCGTTAAGCGCGGCAGTAACCAGACCTTGACCCCGCCAATGCGGAAACAGGCCATCTGCACGGCGGCGCCGTCCAGAGCCCGGTCGACGCCCTGGTAGATCGGCGGCGCGCCGAACATGCGGGTATACCAGTCGATGGAAGCGGTCAGGTCGCGGACCCGCAGATTGAGGTCGAGCTTGGCGTTGGATGGATCGATGGTCATGGAAGGGTCCCCAGGCCGGCGCGCGGCATTTGCCCGCAGCGGCGCCCTGGCTGTCAATGGTTTCGGCGGCCGCCATCCGGCGGTGTCCCGCACCGATTGATCGCGCGAATACCCAAGCCATGGGGGCGACGACGTCATGGGCGCCCCTTCAAGAGGCAACGAAGATGGCCTTTGTGTTCGGCGCGGACGGCCATGTACGCGAACCGCAGAACCTGTTCACCGACGGAATGCCACCGTCGCTCCGTCAGTTCGGCATCCGCACGGAGCGTCGGGACGACTATATGCTCACCCTCTCCGGTAACACGGTGATCAACAGGATCCGCCTGAACCGACCGCCGCCGTCTGAGGAACTGGCCAATTTCTCCAGGCCCAACCAGAAGGGCGCCTCGGCCGTCATCGCGCGAATTGAGGACATGAAGTTCGAAGGCATACTCGCCGAGATCGCCTTTCCCAGCGCCGGCCTGGTCAGCTTCATGATCGAAAACCCCGAGGCGGAGCTGGTCAGCGCCCAGATCTATGCGGCGCAGCCTGTTCCGGCTGCCCCGACCGGAGTTCGCCAAGGCGGCCTGAGCCGTAGCTGCGGCCGGTTCAACGCGGGAGCGCGGACTCGCCCAAGGCGATCGCCGCGTCGCTGTCGGTCGTGCGCCCGGCCAGCCAGAACAGGCCTGCCGCAATCACCCAGCAGATCGGCACGAACAGCATGGTGTAGCGGATCGCGCCGGCCCCATACACGGCTTTCAGCGTATCATTCAGACCGCCGATCACCAGGGGACCCAGACTGCCGCTGAGGCCGATGATGATCAGCATCATCACCGCGGTCATGAAGCCGCGCATGGCGGGACGCACGATGCCGAGGCCCGCGGTGACCGATCCCGTGGTGGCGCCGCCCGCCAGGATGGCGATCATGAACTGGCCAGCGATCGCCCAGGGCGTCGGCGCCAATAGGACCAACAGCAGGAATGGCACGCCGGCCAGCAGGCAGCCGGTGCACCAGTAGGCGCGCCAGCGCTCCCCCTTCTTCGCCAGGTAATCGCTGCCGAGGCCCGCGATAATCTGCGCGGCGACGCCGCCAAGCATGACCGACAAGCCGAAAATGCTTGCGGCCTTGGCGTTGCTCATCCCGTGGACCCGGACAAAGAACACCGTCGACCAGGCGAGAAATCCCTGGAACCCCAGTTGCAGCACGAATTTCGCGGCCAACAGGCGCGGAATCGTCGGAATGCTGGCGAGGTATTGCAGGCTCTTCCAGACACCCTCCGGCGGGATTTCCGCCGCCTTGCCCTCGAATGCGCCCCTCACGGGTTCGGGCAGGGTGAACAACACCAGGGCGGCGACCAGGAGGCCAGGAACGCCCATGGCCAGAAAGGCCGATCGCCATCCATGCGCCTGAGCAAGCTGGGCGGCGATGATCGAGCCTGCGCCGATGCCGAGCGATGTGCCAACCTGGATAAAGCCCACGGCGATGCCGCGCCGCTGGCGAGAATAGAAATCCCCGACCATGGAAAGGATGGAAGGCTGGTGGGCGGCTTCGCCCGCCGCGACGCCGATGCGGCCGACCAGCAGGGTGGCGTAAGAACTGGCCATGCCGCAGACCGCAGTCATCACGCTCCAGAATGCAACGGCCAGGCCCACGAGGTTGCGGCGATTTGACCGGTCGGCCATTCGCCCAAGCGGCAGGGCGATGGTGGCGTAGATCAGGGAAAAGGCCAGGCCGGAGAGCAGCCCCATCCGGGTGTCGCTGACCCCAAGATCCTTCTGGATCGGGACCATCAGGGTGTTGAGGATGTTCTTGTCGGCGGAGGCCAGGAAGAAAACCATCGCCAGCACGGCGGTGATATAGCCGGTCCGCAGCGGCGAGTAGGTTGTGACCGCCCCAGTCGCGACGGGCGTTTCGTGATCTGCCGTGACAGCCATCAGGTTCGCGACCCGATTGGCGTCAACCCAAGCATTCTTCCCATCTCGCCGTCCTCATTGCGGGCCGTCGACGGCAGCATTCAAGGCGCCGGACGGGGAGTCAATGAGATGCCGATTTGAGAAGCCGCGGGGAGCTTACTTGTAGCCACGCACCGGATTTTTGCCGTCGAAGTCGCGATGGGCGGCCTTCATGACCTCGAAGAAGGCCAGCGTCTCCGGAGGCGGGGTCATGCATTCGATCATCGGCAGGTCGGGTGTGCCGGCCGCGGCGTAGAAGATCTCCATGTTGTCGCTCTGGATTTCCTGCACCACCTGATAGCCCACCGCTGCGCAGCGGACGCGGGCCTCGGCGAGGTCTGGGACCACCACGCCCAGGTGGTGTACGCCTTCGCGGCCGGCGTCGAGGAAGTCGCGATAGACAGAGGGGCCGTCGTCAAGTTGGCGGATCAGCTCCACCTGCACCGCGCCCCAGTAACCCATGTAGACGTCGATGGTCGTTCCCACTGGCCGGCCCCGGTACTGCGAGGCGGGGAACTGGCGGTTTTCCAACTTGAAGAACGGCCCTGCGCCAAGGGTAAGCCAGTATTCCAGGGCCGTGTCGATGTCGCGGGGAACGAAGGCCATCTGGAAGGCCTCGCCGAACCGGGTCTTTATCATGGGGTCAGATCTCCTCCTGGCGCGTGGCCGCATTTGGCCCGATGCTAGGCATTCCTTGGCGAGGGGAGAAGCGGATATGGCGCGGTTCAATGGGGTGCACCACCTGTCCATGTCGGTTCCCAGCCTTGAGACCGCACGGGCCTTCTATGTGGAGCTGATGGGGTTCGCGGAGGTGTTCGACTATGAATGGGCGGGATCCAAGTCCATGGACGACCTCACCGGCCTAAAGGGCTCGGCGGGGAAGATGATGTTCCTGGACGCCGGCAACCTGCTGCTGGAGGTGTTTGAGTACGAGAGTCCGAAGCCGGAGGCGATCCGCCCCGACGGAGACGTGCGCCACTTCGGCTATACCCACCTGTGCCTGGACGTGGACGACGCGGCGGCGACCTATGAGCGGCTGAAGGCGTCTGGCGTGCGGTTCCATTCGCCGCCGATGGTCAGCGACCATGTGGTGACGGTCTACGGCCTCGATCCGTTCGGAAACGTCTTCGAACTGCAGCAGATTAAGGCTGAGAGCATCCCTAGCCGAGTGGTCCGTTCAGCCGGGTGATATCCGCAAGCTGGCTTCCGCCACCGTCACCGCCTGTCCGCGCAGCAGAACGCGCTCGCCGCGATGCTCGCACTCAAGATCGCCGCCGCGGCCCGGGAAGGCCTGATGGAACTTCAGCGTCCTGCGGTCGAGCTTGTCGCCCCATAGCGGCGCCAGGCCGCAGTGGAGGGAACCGGTGGTTGGGTCCTCGGCGATGCCGGAGCCCGGGGCGAAGAATCGGCTGACCACGTCATTGGACCGGCCGGGATCGGCCAGGGCCGTCACCGCCGCATTGCCGCGGCCCTGTGAAGCCGCCGCACAGGAGATCGCCTTCAGGGCTTCCAGGTTTGGTTGGACGGCGCGAACCGCCGCTTCATCGGCCAGCACTGCGATCAGGAACTGCCCGGCCCAGCATTCCAGGGGTTCCGCTCCCAGCGCCGCGGCCAGGCCGTCAGGCGTGGCCACCCGGATCGGCGGAAGTGCGGGAAAGTCCATCTCATAAAGTCCGCCCGTCCGCCGCACTGTGAGCGGACCGGACTGGGTGTCAAAGGTCACCAAGCCGCCGCTGACGCCCAGTTCCGCCAGTAGGGCGTGGCCGCTGGCCAGGGTGGCGTGCCCGCACAGCGGAACCTCGATCGCTGGCGTGAACCAGCGCAATCCGAAGCGGGCCGGATCGGCGGTGCGCTTCAGGAACGCCGTCTCGGCTTGGTTGTTCTCGGCGGCAAGCGCCTGCATCCAGGCTGAGTCGGGCCATTCGGCGAGGGGCTCGACCACGCAGGCGGGATTGCCCTTGAAGGGCTCGGTTGCGAAGGCGTCGATGGTCCACTGGCGCATGGGGCAATCTACCGCATCTTGCTGACACCGTCAGCGGGCCACCGTCAGTTCCGGCCAGCGCCGCCGCGCGTTCTCCATCGTCAGGGCGAGACCCCGGGCCTCGCCGCGGGTGGGGTTGGGCCGCAGCCGCAGGGCGAACAGGTCCTCCAGGCCGAAGGGCGCGACGATCGTCATGGCGTCGTCCGGCTCCAGGCGCGCGCCCACGGCGAACATCGTGCAGGTGAACCGGCCGACCGCCTCGGCGGTGGAGGTCAGCGGCGCGTAGGGCTCTCCGAAATGACTCTCGAACCACAGGTGAACGCGGGCCTGGTTGCGCACCTCCACCATCTCGCGCAGCGGCGGGACGAAGGCCGCCGCGACGCGACGGATGACCACGTCCTCCGCCTCGTAGGAGATGTCGGACGGATCGAAATAGCCGACGTCATAGTCCTTGATCCCAAAGTCGGGGTCGCGGCCGGTGAGGTGGTTGAGCACCCGCTGATAGATGGCCCCGGAGAAGATCAGCCAATCGGGCAGGCCCAGGTCGCGCACCTTACGCATCACCGTCATCAGGCTGGGCGCGGCGCGCAGGATCGCCTCCAGGCGCTGAGCAAGGTCCAAGCTCATTTCCGTAAGGTCCAACCGTGGTCTAGCGGACCGGCGCCGGCGCCGAAGCCCGGTGCGCGGGCGATGGCCTCCTGGACGTAGGCCCAGGCGCGGGCGACGGCCTCGGTGAGGTCAATGCCCTGTGCGAGGCCCACCGCGCAGGCCGACGCCAGGGTGCAGCCTGTGCCGTGGGTGTGGCGGCTAAAGATGCGCGGGCCGGAGAAACTGGTCTCGCCGGAGGGCGTCAGCAGGAGGTCGGTGAGCATGTCGCCTTCGATATGGCCACCCTTCATCAGCACAGCGCCCGCGCCGGCGGCCAGCAGCGCCTCGCCGGCCCGGCGCAGGTCGTCGGTGGTCTCGACGGCGAGGCCGGTGAGGGCCGCGGCCTCCGGAGCGTTGGGGGTGAACAGGGTGGCGCGGGGGACCATGAGGGCCCGCACGGCGGCCACGGCGCGATCCTCCAACAGGGCCGCGCCGCCCTTGGCCATCATCACCGGATCGATGACGGCGGGGACGCCCGCCGCGGAATCGAGGATGCGCGCCGCGGCTTCCACCATGTCCGCGGTTCCCAGCATGCCGGTCTTGAAGGCGTCGGCGCCTATGTCGTCCAGCACGGCGCGGGCCTGGGCTTCGACGACCTGCGGCGGGATGGGGTGAACGGCGGTGACCCCCAGGGTGTTCTGGACCGTGACGGCGGTGATCGCCGTGGCCGCATAGCCGCCCAGGGCGGTGACGGTCTTGATGTCGGCCTGGATTCCGGCGCCGCCGCCGGAGTCCGAGCCGGCGATGATGAGCACGCGGCCGAGGTTCGCCATGGGGCCTGCGTAGCGCGATGCGGGCGTCCTGTCAGGCAGGGTTTCCCAGGGAGTTCTCAATAAAGATGCATGTCGGTTATCGGGTCAAATTCGGTCCCGGGATCAAAAAGCCAGGGATCAATCCCATACACTTTAGATGCGACCGAAATTCACGTGGGCCCGTGAAGCGGCTTTGCGCCCAAACGCGGCCCCGGTTGATCGTCGCCCAGACCTGCAGCGCCTGCACGGTCTCGCGCAGCGCGTAGAGGCGTATGGCGCCTGCGCCCAGGCTCGCACCCCACAGGCCGCCGGTCAGGCGTCGCGCCTAGCGATGTTCGGATCGTCGTCATAAAAGCGAGAAATAACTGACACCTACCTGTCGTTTCTGAGTATTAATGCTGACACTCAGGCATTGAATTGAAGGTGGCGTCTTGTCTGCCGCCCCGCGATGCCAGGGGACATTTCATGATACGACGTTCGACGCTCCTGAACGGGAGCGTGCGCAGCGCTGCCTTCGCCGCTGCTTCCGCTCTGGTGCTCGCCGGGGTTTGGACGCCCGCCCTGGCGGCTGAGGCGACAGTCGCCGATGAAGGCGAGGCCGCAAAGGCCGATTATGGCACGCGCGTTGAGGAATTGACGGTGGTCGGCACAGCCCGGGTCGCGTCAGCGGCGCCGGTCAAGGCGTCTTTGGAGGCGACCCAACCTCAGGCGATCATCACCCGCGAGACGATCGACCAATTCATTCCTCAGACCGGCGACTTCACCCAGGTTGTCCTGCTGTCGCCTAGCGTTTCAGGGTCCGCCTATAACGGGCCGGGCTTCGCCGAAAGCAAGACGACGCTGCGCGGTTTCAAGGACGGCGAGTACAATGTCACCTATGACGGCATCCCGTTCGGTGACACCAACGATCCCACGCACCATTCCACATCGTTCTTCCCGGCGCCGACCATCGGCGCCGTGGTGGTCGATCGCGGCCCCGGCGCCGCGGGCCAACTGGGCCAAGCGAACTTCGGCGGATCGATAGGCCTGTTTTCGCCGGAAGTCGCCGAGACGTTCGGGGGGTCGGTGTCGGCTCTCTACGGCACCGAAAACAGCGCTCAGATCGTCGCGCGGCTCAATTCCGGCGCTATCGAGGCCCTGCACGGCACGCGCGCCACGGTGAACCTCTCGGCGCTGCGCACCGACGGCGCGCTTACGGAGAGCGATTCCAAGGGCGCCAACGCCATGGTGCGCATTGTCGTGCCGATCGCCGACAATTGGAACGCCACGCTTTATTCAACTTACAACTACACGACCATCTTCCAGAACGACAATCAGGGTCTGACCCTGGCCCAGGTGAATAGGTTCGGAAAACACTTCGCGCTCAACAACGATCCGGCGACGCCGTTTTTCAAGAATTACAACACGGTCAAGAAGCACACCAGCCTGAGCTATGCACGCCTGGCGGGTGAAGTGACCGACTCGACCCATCTGGAGAACACGGGTTACACTTATTATTATTCAAATCATACGCTTTCGCCGATCGATATCACCGGCACGGCTGCGGTCGACAGGTTGCTTCCGGCCGGCCACATCCCTGGCTACACCAAGCTCAACTATTACCACGTCTTCGGCGACATCCTCCGGCTCACACAGGACCTGCCCTTCGGTTCGGTGAAGACCGGAATTTGGCTGGAGACGTCGAAGACCAAGCGCAGCCGTTACAACTATGATCTCAACACCAACCTGCCCGAACTGAATCTACGGTGTCCGACGCTGCAGCCAGGCGTGGTTTGCAATCGCGGCGCGGCCTCGAATGTGAACTATGTTCAGGGCTCCCACTGGGACCAGTATCAACCGTTCGTCGACGTGGTGTGGAACGTGACCCCGCAACTGGCGGTCACACCGGGGCTCAAGTACGTCCACTTCAAGCGCGAGGTCGATGCGCCGGTGAACCAGGGCTCAGGCACAGCGCTGAAATCCAGCGCGACCTTCACCAAGACCCTTTATTTTCTGACGGCCAACTACAAGGTCGCTGAGAACTGGTCAGCCTACGCCCAGTACGCCACCGGCTTCCTGATCCCGCCGCTCAGCACGCTGCAGGTTCAGAAACCGAACGCTTCGGAACTATCGCCGCAGACCAGCACCAACTACCAACTGGGAACCGTCTTCCACAGCGGTCGGGTGACCTTCGACGGCGACGTCTACTACATCCAGTTCAAAGACAAGCAGCAGTCAATCGCCGGTGTCGGCGGCGAGACGCTATACTACAACCTCGGCGGCGCAACCTACAAAGGCGTCGAGGTTCAGGTGGCCTTTGAGGTTCAGCCGGAGCTGTATGTTTTCGCCAACGGTTCGCTGAACAGCGCCAAGGCAAAGGGCGGCTCAACGACGATCAACGGAACCACGGTGACGCTCACCGGCGGGACCCAGATCGCCAATGCGCCGAAGTCCACAGCCGCATTGGGGGTGATCTGGAAGCCGCAGGATTGGACGATTTCCCTCACGGACAAATACGTCGGAGAACAGTGGGGCGCCGAGGGCGAGCCGTCGAACTTCCGGGTCAAGCCCTACAACCAGGTCGATCTGACCATCGTTCGGAAGTTGGGCCCGGTTCGCCTGGAGGGCGCGATCTACAATCTGTTTGACTCCAGTGACCTTCTGAAGGTCACCCAGGGCGGCAAGGTGTTCAACACGCTCTCGGCGACTGACCTCTACTACTACCAGTCCGGCCGCAGCATGCAGGTCTCCGCCCGTTACAGCTTCTAGACCGATCACCGATCTGGCCGCGCCAACTCCCGTCCCGCCTAGAGCGGCGTTGTCATCTCCGGTCGGGGCCGGCGATCGCCGCCCAAACCTTCAGCGCCTGAACGGTCTCGCGAACGTCGTGCACCCGCAGGACGGCGACGCCGGCCTGGGCGCCCCATAGGGCCGCGGCCAGAGAGCCGCCGAGGCGGTCCTGCGGGGACTTGGCGGCGGGATCCAGCGCGCTGACAAAGGCCTTGCGGCTGACGCCCAGCAGGACCGGATAGCCCAGGCCCACGAGCTGGCGCAGGTCCCGGAGCAGCGGCAGATTGTGGCGGGTGAGGTGCTTGCCGAACCCGATGCCCGGGTCGAGCAACAGGCGTTCGCGCGCCACGCCGGCGGCGATGGCGGCCTGGGCGCGATCGGCGAGCCAGGCGGTGACCTCGCCGGCCGGATCGGCGTAGGCGGGCGCGTGCTGCATGGTGCGCGGCTCACCCTGCATGTGCATCAGCACCACCTCGCAGGCCAGTGCGGCGGCGGTCTGCAGGCTGTCCGGGGCGTAGCTCAGCGCGGTGACGTCGTTCCACATCGTTGCGCCCGCCGCCACGGCGGCGCGAGCCACCTCGGGCTTCATGGTGTCGATGGAAATAGGAATGTCGCTTTCCGCGCGGATCGCCGTGATCAGGGGCGCTGTCCGCTCGGTCTCCAGGTCCGCGGCGACCGGCTCCGCGCCAGGCCGGGTGGATTCACCGCCGATATCCAGCAGGTCGGCGCCCTCGGCGATCAGCCGGCGCGCCTTTTCCAGGGCCGCGGCGGGATCGAGGTGCAGGCCGCCGTCGGAGAAGCTGTCCGGCGTGACATTGACGATGCCCATGACGCGCGGGCGCGTGAATTGTCCGACGCCGGGGCTCATGGACGCGTGCGTCCTCCTCAGGCCGGCTCGGGCTCCGGCCCCGGGCGCGGGGAAATCGGTACGGCAACCGCTGGCCCGCTCGGACGCTTGACGTCGGCGTCGTCGCGGATGGGCTTCACGCCCTTCATGACGTTGATGATCTCGTCGCCCGATAGGGTCTCGTACTCCAGCAGGGCCTTGGCCACGGAGTGGAGGTCGTCGAGCCGTTCGGTGATGATGCGCCTGGCTTCGTCCATGCCGTTCTGCACCAGGCGACGGACTTCGACGTCGATCTTCTGGGCGGTGTCTTCGGAGACGTTCTGAGTGCGCGCCACCGAGTGACCCAGGAACACTTCCTCCTGATTGTCGCCGTAGGAGATCGGCCCCAGGACATCGGAATACCCCCAGCGGGTGACCATGTTGCGCGCCAGACCGGTGGCGGCCTGGATATCGCTGGACGCGCCAGATGTGACCTTGTCCTTGCCGAACACCACCTCTTCGGCCACTCGTCCGGCCATCATGATCGCCAGCCGCGAAATCATCTGCTGGTAGTCCATGGAATAGCGGTCGCCCTCGGGCAGCTGCATCACCATGCCCAGGGCCCGGCCGCGGGGAATGATCGTGGCCTTGTGGACAGGGTCGGCGGAGGGCACCGACAGGGCTACCAGGGCGTGACCACCCTCGTGATAGGCGGTGTTGCGCTTCTCATCCTCGCTCATGGCCAGGGACTTGCGCTCGGCGCCCATCATGACCTTGTCCTTGGCGTCTTCGAAGTCGCGCATCATCACCATGCGGCGGTTCTTGCGTGCGGCCATCAGGGCGGCTTCGTTGACCAGGTTGGCCAGATCGGCGCCGGAGAAGCCGGGGGTGCCGCGGGCGATGGTCTTGACCTCGACGTCGGCGGCCAGGGGCACGTTCTTCATGTGCACCCGCAATATCCGCTCGCGGCCGTTCACGTCGGGGTTGGGCACCACCACCTGGCGGTCGAAGCGGCCGGGACGCAGCAGCGCCGGGTCCAGCACG
>CANJLH010000037.1 GCA_947475415.1 Caulobacteraceae bacterium | reverse complement strand
GTTCGCTGCCGACCTGAAAAAGCAAGGGGCTGCTTCGCTCCGCATAGCCGGAGGCTACGCTACGCAGCCCCTTGCTTCACCTGCCCACGTGGGCAACAACGATGCCGAGGCTCTAATCGCAACTGGATGATAGTTGGGGGTCACGTCACTTCGTATCAAATTCCTAACCAATTGTGCCGACGACCCCACCGTCAATGCGTATGTCGGCGCCGTGAATGAAACCTGCATAAGTGCTGACCAAGAACGCGACTAGACCCGCGACCTCTTCGACGCGGCCAGCCCGACCGACCGGAATGCCCATGGTCTTGACTGCGCGTGATTCTATTTCGTTGAACTCGCCTACCCAAGCCTTGGACGCCGCCATGTTCTCGATCGTGCGGCGGCTGCCTTCTGTCAAAATCAGGCCCGGGCTCACTGCATTTATGGTGACCCCAGCGCCACGTAGCCATTTCGAGGCGCTGACGGTCAAGTTCAACACAGCCGCCTTCGATGCCCCATAGGCCGCCTGGCGAGCAAGGGGCGCTATGCCAGACGCGCTGGCGATTAGTACGATGCGGCCAAACCCTCGTTCCGTCATCGGCGGGGCCAGGCGCTGGATGAGTGTCGTGTTGGAGAACACGTTTAAGTCGAATGTCTCGATGAACTCGTCGCGCGTCACCCCATCCCATTGATAGGCGTCAGCCTTGCGGTGGATGTCTCCTCCGGCATTTCCCACCAGGATGTCGACTTTACCGAGGGCTACGAGCGCGGCGTCGGCCAGACGGTCTGGGCCCTTCGGGTCGACCAAGTCGGCGATCAGCCCGTATGCCTGACCTCCAGCGTTAGTAATCAATTTTACGACGCTTTCGACGCGGGACATATTCCGCCCGTGAACGCCGACAACCGCCCCCTCTTGCGCAAGGCGCAATGCGATCGCCTTGCCAATGCCGTCGCTGGCGCCGGTGACCAAGGCATGCTTGGCGGCAATTCCCAAATCCATATCTGCTCCTCCCGGACGAGCGTATCGGCATTTGATTCCGCCAGCGATAGAAGCCCAAATCTTTCAGGCCAAGCTTCGCCCCGGTGCTGCCCCGGCTTTCGGGCAGCAGCCATCAATCCTCCAAGAAAACACGAGGGAGATGCGGCCGCTGAGCTTCCCATTCATGCGGCCGGCGGCCTGACAACGGTGCTGTCAGTCGAACGGTAACTCGTCTCCAGTTTGACGCACTTCGCCCAACCCGGAGGGATTTCCGCTCCGCCAGAGCGGCGAACCAATTTCCGCACCCGATAGATCGCCAAATCAGCCCAAACCCACCCGTGCGGATCAGCGGACATCCAGATGCCGAAACCGGGGCGAAGGCCAAATTCGGAACCTCTGCCAGAGTCATGAAGCGATAAAATCAGGACCGATTTTCGCCGGGATGAAGGGAGACAGGCGACAAAGTATAGTTACAAATTGCATGTGGAGGGAACGATGAGAAATCTGAAGAGGAAATTTCGGGCAGGTTTGATCTGCGGAGCGCTGTGCCTTGCGTCTGTTTCAGCTCAGGCCGCGCCCCTGCCGAGCTGGGATGATCAGATGGAGGCCCTCAAAGACGTCGGCAACCGCCTGATGGAGGAATCAGGGCGCAATGACACCGAGGAACGCCGCCAGGAAATGTACAAATACATCCTGGGAACCATCGCCGACGGCTACCTAAACCACGTCAACCAAGACCCGGCGCGTCCATTGTGGACGCCCCTCTGGAACTATGCGTTCAATCTGGGCGGCCCCAATCCCGATTACGTCTATATGAAGACACTTATTGATCCCAAGGGTGTGTACCGGATCTCAGGTTATCGTGGAACGAGCAAGTTCGTCGAGATCAGTGAGAGAACTCCGGAGTTTGAGAAGCGCGATAAACCTCATACAACGCCGGATACATATGACCTCGATATGCTTAAAATAGCAAATGATGGTTATTTTAGTGTCATCATGAGCGCAGAACGACCGGCTGGATATAATGGAGACTGGTGGAAGCTGCACCCCGAAACTAAGATGCTGATCATGCGCAAGACTGCGGTGGATTGGCGCAAAGAGGTTGATCCTCGTATAGCCATTGACAGACTGGATGATGTACCCCTGGATACGCCATCGACAATATCCGCCCGATTTTCAGAGCTGAACGATTTTATTTATGGGCAGATTATAAGTGATATTAATCTAGCAAAATACTATCGCGATAACCACGGCATAAATGTTATAAAAATGTCAGAAAGAGCCAAGAAAAATCTTCCGGGCCAGGTTTATCTGGATGGCGCGTTCGAAATATCCGACAATGAAGCGCTGGTAGTGGAGGTGAAACTCCCAGAAAATTGTCGATATTGGGATATACTTGTTGCCGATGACCGTTTCGCCACAATTGATTGGGTCAATCGTCAATCCAGTTTGAATGCAGCTCAGGCGCAGATCGACAAGGCGGGGTATCTCCGGGCGGTTATTTCGGCGCGGGATCCGGGAGTCCCGAACTGGCTGGACACGGCAGGTGAGCGATGGGGCATCATGCAGATGCGCTGGAACCGTTGCAGTTCGGCTCCTGAGCCGGAGGTCAAGAGGGTCGCGCTGAAAGACGTGCGCAAATATCTGCCTGCCGACACGCCTGATGTCACGCCAGCCGAACGCAGGGAACAATTGCGGCTCCGCCGCGAAGCCGCGCAATTTCGCCAACTGTGGTAACCGCCGGGCCCGCACCGGCGCCGTGGCGCCCTCACCGAGCGTGAAGAATGAACCGTTCGCGGTACCTTGCGAACATGTCCTTCACGCGCCCCTCCGTCAGTCCGAAATCGGCAAGGGTATAGTGGTGGGCTGGGCGCATTTCGCGCCGGTTCGCGTCGCGCCAGATCGACATCGACGCCCAGGCGGCCGGCGTCAGCTCGCGTCCGATGAAGGCGAAGATGTCCTCGGCTACCTTGCGCGGCGCGCTGACGGTGTCCTGGTAGTACACATCTATGAACGACTCCGGGTGCGCGTCGCGGATGCCCAGCGCCCGCTCCATGCTGGCGGCGAATCTGGCGCTCCAGGACTGACCGATCTCCACGGAATCGTCCCGACTCGTGGTCGTGCTGTGATGGACACGCACCAGGCTGCAGATCGAGGGGATCGTCTGCAGCGGATCGCGGTGAGTCTGGATGATCTGGGCGCCGGGGAAGACCTCGAGCAGGATGTCGAGGCTGTGCATATGGTCGGGCCCCTTCAGGAGCCAGCGATCGCTGGCGCCAAAGCGGTCCGACTTGCGCCTCTGCCATTGCAGGAACTGCAGGGTGCGGCGCAAGTACGCGTAAGCCGGCCGCTTGTCTGCCGTAGCAAACCACCGCTCATAGGAAGGGAGGTGGGCGCGCGCCTGCTCGCGGGTTGAACGCAAGGAGGGCGCATAGAGATAGAGGCTTTCCTCCGGCGCCATAGCGTCGAGCGGATAGATCGCGGCAAGCTCCGGTGTCGCGGCGAGCTGTGCGGCCACTCTCGCCTTTGCGGCGCCGATCCGGGCATCGGTCTCGGGGCGGAAATCCCAATCCGGCGCCGGCGCCACGCACGCGGCCTCGAAGTGGATGGGCGCGGCGAAGTTCTCGGCGGCCGCCAGCATCCGGTAGAGCAAGGTCGTGCCGGTCCGCGGCAGACCTGCGACCACCACCGGCGGCTCGATCACTTCCGCTGCTATTTCGGGATGGCGCCTGAACCAATGTTCCAAGGTCAAGCGATCGGCGAGCAAGTCCACCAAGCGGGCGGCGGACGCCGTGCGACCCGCAGGCGATAACGGGGCTTCCAGATCAAGGGACTGGGCCACGATCTCGAGCGGCTCCTTGTAATCGGCGGGGCCGAAGTCCTCCAGCCCGGAGCGCTCCCGCGCTTGCTCTTCCAACCGCGCAGGATTGAATTCATTCACGCTTCGACCCTCCCTCAAGCGCGACAACCCGCCGTTCTTTAACGTCCGCGGGACAAAGCAACGTCCCCCGCGTTACGCGACGGATCGTCGAAAACCTCCCGCAACAGGTCCAACATGGCGATCCATGACCGCCGGTCGGCCGCCGCGTTGTACGCCATGCCCGGCTCCCCACCCGGCAAGACGCTGGGATTGGTGTAGGAGTGGCCAACGCCGCCGAGCACGTATAGCCGCCAGTCGATCCCGCCGTCCGTCATTTCTTGCTCGAAAGCCGTCCGGTCGGCCCGAGGCACCAGCGGATCTTCCGAGCCGATGATCGCCAGCACCTTTCCGCGTATCGCCTGGGCGTCCTTGGGGCGCGGGGTGGCGAGCTCGGCGTGGAAGGCCACCACGGCCTTGAGGTCGGCGCCGGCTCGCGCCAACTCCAACGCGAGCGCGCCGCCGTAGCAGTGGCCGATGGCGGCGACCCGGTCCGGATCGGTCTGTGGCCGGGACGTCAGGACGCGAAGGGCCTCCAGACCGATCGCCCGCGCTTTGTCGACATCTGCCCGTAGCGCGTTCAGCCGCGGGGCCCTGACGTCGTGGGGCGGCGAGGCGCCGTCGCCATAATAGTCCATGGCGAAGGCGACATAGCCCAGCTCGGCGAGCCTATGGGCGACCGCCTTGGCGTTGGGGCCCAGGCCCATGGCGGCGGGCGCGACCAGCACCCCTGGACGGTCGTGGCCACGCTGGTCGTCGTCGTAGAGCAGTCCGGCGTAGCGAACGCCGGCCACGTGGTATTCAATGTCACTTGAGGTGATCGCCATGCGCTTCTATCTCGGCCGGGCGCCCTGCGGGCCGCGCCGCGATCGTACCATAGCTGACGGGATTTCGCTGCTTCGCGACGATGTCGCAGCTGTTCCTCCCGCTGCGCCGGCGTGCCATGGGCGGCCTCTGGCGGCAGGTGGCGGCGCAAGTCTTGCAGGGTTCTGTCAGGTAAATATTCCGGAGTGGCGGAAGCCGCCCTCCCGGCGGCGGCGGCAGGCAAACGACAATACCTCTCCGATTGGTGTTTTGGGTGGCCCCGAGCCGGGGAGGGGACGCAATTGCCGGGGTTGGCTGGCGCCTCGACGACAGAGCCTAGTACGGGGTGGTGCGTGGCGGTGCGGGCAGTCGAGGGGCGATAAGTCTCCACCGGGTGTTGTCAGCCCAAATCGTTCAGGCCAAGCCTCTCTCCGCTGCCGCTCCGGCTTTCTGTCAGCTGCCATCAATCTTCCAAGAAATCACGAGAGAGGTGCGGCCACCGAGCTTCTCATTCATGCGGCCAGCTGCCTAACAAGACCTGAAAAAATGCGGCCATGTGCGCTTGCCTTGACAGTGTCTGTGGGCTCCATGCGTCGCCGCGACGCATCGCTCGAAAGCGCCGCTGCGGCCTCGGTTGTGGAGAAGAGGGTGGAAATGCGGCCCTGCCGCAGTTTCCGACCTTGGCGAAGCCTACCAACAACCCGCGCGGACGATGAGAACAAAACGGAAATATAAATTGAACATTTGCACCGCAAATTGGCGTCCCCGGCCGAGATGCTCGACTGGGGCGCCTCCAATCACTCGGCTGATCGGCTTGCTCGAGTGCTGCCCGCCCTGGGCTTGCCGCCGCGCAGATCGATGGCCATGGGCGGACGATCCGGAAATTCCACCATCAGCCGCAGTTCGCCGCCAAGGGCCCGGATATGGCGGCGCAACGTCGAGACGAGCGCATCCTCGCCGTGCTCCAGCTTGGACACCCGGTCCTGGGATGCCCCATGGCGGCGGCGACCTCCACCTGGGTGCGCCGCACCGCCTCGCGAACTTCCCGAAGCGTGTGATCGCGGATGAGTTCCTCGCCGCGCGCCTCACCGGCGTCTTGGACGGACTTGGGTTGCCGCGCGATCCACTCGGCGGCGTCAATGGCGCGATAGGTTATGTCTGCGTCTCCAGATGTTGATCGAACCTGGCGTCGGCCCGTTTGATGAGGCCCTTGTAGAACCGACCCGAACGGCGAAGCAGTTCCTCCATCACCTTCGGTATGAGGGTCGGGTCCTCCCTCAGCGCCGATTGCAGCCCGGCGTTCAGCGCCAGTCCGCGCACCCCGAAGGACATGGCGTTCACGACCGTGTCGAGCCCTGCGATGAACAGCATCAGGCAGAACTGCTGAACCTCGTCGAACGTCGGCGCAACGACACGCAAGTAAAGCGTTGCTCGCTATTTCAGCAGCTCTTCCAGCAGCTTGTAGTCCCGGCGTTCGCCGGTGACGTCGAACATGTCCCTGATGTCGCCCGCGGGGTCGACGTCGCCGAACACCGCCGGCCAGTTGTCGCGGATGTCTTCGGGGGTCAGCTGCGGATTAAAGTAGCCCAAAGGGGAGGCGAAGAGCAGTCGCGCCACCCGCCCGCCGGCCGAGGAGAAGAACTCGCCGGAGGTCGGGCAGTCCTTGTGCAGCAGGTAGAGAATTCCCGCCGACACCAGGTCGGGATTGAGCCGCGTGCGTCGCCACTCGAGGAACTCGGTGTTGGCAAGGCCCACGAAGGTCATAGGCGTGTGTCCCCGCGGCAGCAGCAGGTTGACCTTGATCCCGTGCGGCCCGCCCGCCCCGGCCATCTGTCGGGTCAGGCCGAACACGGCGGACTTGGCGGTCGAATAGGCGCCGTTCCAGCCCTGTGTTCCCTCCCAGCCGACAGCCGCCATGGAGCCGGTGTTGAGGATGCGCCCATAGGCTTGCGCCTTCATTTGCGGCCACACCGCCCGGAACATCTGCATCGTGCCCAACACATGGATCCGCCACTCTTCGTCGACCTCCTCGGTGGGGCAGTCCTCGACGGGAGAGTTGATGCCGCCGGTGCCGGCGTTGTTCACCAGGATGTCCACCCGCCCGAATGCGTCGAGGGCGGCCTGCACGATGCCCCGGGCGTCGGCGTCGACGCCGATCGTGCCCCCTGCCGGCACGGCCTCCCCCCCGAATGCGCGGATCTCGTCGCAGACGGCCTGGGCCCTCTCCAGGGTCTGCGCCAGGTCGTTGACCACCACCCGGGCGCCCCGTCGGGCCAGCAGCAGGCTGTGGGAACGGCCCATGCCGGAGCCGGCGCCCGTGACGATGGCCACCTGGCCGTCCAGTCGCATTTCCGTGGTCATCTCGCGCCCACCTATTGCGCCGTCAGCTTGATGACTCGCCGGCGCCGAAATCAAAGCAAAACGGCGCGGACCCAAGGGCCCGCGCCGCTGGTCGTCCCGCGGACGTCTCGGACTAGAATTCGGCCGACACGGTCAGCCCGTAGGTCCGAGGCTCGCGCACCGAGCCGCCGGCGTAATTGCGCGGATTGGCCTGCAGATAGGTGGCCTGCGTCCGCCCCCGGTCGTCGGTGAGGTTCCGCCCCCAGACCGCCAGCCGGTACTTGTCGTCCTCGAAGCCGAAGGTCACCCGAGCGTTGACGATGCTGGCCGACGGCATGGTCGTGGCGTTGACGACGTTCTGGCCGATCTGGGCGGCGGTGAGGCCGTTCATGTCGGTAGGCGTCAATGTCCAGCAAGCGTTCGGTCCGGTCGGCACGCACTTGTCGGTGGCGAACTTGTCCGTGTAGCTGAAGTCCACATTGGCCTTGAAGCTGATCGCATCGCTGATCGGGTGGGCGTACTGGGCCGACAGCGAATAGCTTAGCTTCGGCACCAGGGTGATCCGCTGGTTGCTGACGTCGGTCCCGGTGGCGTCGCGGAAGCTCTGGTACTTCGGCTTGACGTAGCCGGCGCTGGCGCCGAGGGTCAGGTCGTGGGTGGGCCTGGCGGTCAGTTCCGCCTCGAAGCCGGTGTTCTTCACCTTGGCCGCATTGCTGATCAGGGTGTTGTTCACCGCCACGCCGTTGATAATCGTGGCGACGATGGCGGTGCGCTGGGCGTCGGTGACCTTGCTGTAGAACGCCGCCACGTTCACGCGCAGCCGCCGGTCCAGCATCTCGGCCTTGAAGCCCACTTCCTCTTCGTTGACGAACTCCGGCTTGAACGGCACCGCCTGGGAGAGCGCCAGCGCCCGCAGGTTCTGGCCGCCGCCCCGGTAGCCGCGGCTGGCCTTGGCGTAGACCAGCACGTCGTCGTTGACCTTGTAGTCGGCGCCCGCCGTCCAGGAGACCGCATGGAACTTGTCGCTGCGGACGAAGGAACAGTCGTTGGCCAGGGTGGCGTTGGAGCCAGTTCCTACTGCCGCGCAACTGGTCGGCAGGCCGTTTAGCCCGGCGAAGGCCCCGCGCAGGTCGATCCCCTTGTCGTCGTGGGAATAGCGGATGCCGCCGGTTACCCCCAGGGCGTCGGTCAGGTGATAGGTGGCCTGGGTGTAGGCGCCCCACGACTTGTTGTGGATGTAGGCTTTGTTGCGCGGCAGGTTGCCCGCCGGACGGTTGCCGAAGATGCCGCCGATTCCGATGTTGGAGAAGGAATAGCCGGTGTCGAGGCCGTCTTCCTTGAACCAGGTGGCGCCCGCCACGTAGTCGAGCCGGTCCGAGAACGTCTTGCCCGCCAGCTGGCCCTCGACGGAGTATTCGGTCAGGTCCTCCGCCTGCCACGACGAGTGGATAACGGCGCTGCTGCCGTCGAGATCGACGTAGCTTTCCTGGGCGACGTTCCTGTAGCCGCCGATCAGCTTGAACTGCCCGATCGGCGTCTCCGAAGTGAGTTTGGCTGTGTAGGTCTCGGTGTTGGCCGTGACGTAGTTGCTCTGCTTGTCCACCACGTCGTCGGCGCAGTTGGCCGGGGCGGCGCTGACGAAATCGCAGGAGTGGGCGTCGTATCCCACCGCATTGGGATGTGCGGCCTCATAGGCCTGGTAGAGCAGGGCGGGGGTGGTCGTGGCGACCGCGTCCCCCGCGGTGGCCAGCGCCACCTTGTAGAACAGCTGCCGGCCCGGCGTGGCGTGGAAGTCGTACCATTCGCCGGAGAGCAGCAGCTCGGTGGTGTCGGAGAATTTCACCCGCGCCTTCAGCCGGCCGGTGATCTCATTGCGGTCATTGTATTCGCCCTTCCTCTGAATCGCGCCGTTGGTCAGGAAGGCGTTCGAGGGCAGGCCGGTCGCCGGGTTGATCTGCCGGATGCCATAGGCCCAGCCGTCGCGGTTCAGGCTGCGGATGGCGCCGCGGACGGCGATCGTGTCGCCGAGCGGCATGTTGAGCACCAGTTCGGCCTCGTGCTCGTTATAGCGGCCGTAGCTAGCCGAGGCGTGGCCGGAGAATCCGTCGAAGCTCGGATCCTTGGTGGTCAGCAGCAGGGCTCCGCCGGTGGTGTTGCGGCCGAACAGGGTGCCTTGCGGGCCCTTGACCATCTGCACGGTGGCTACGTCCAGCAGGTTGGCGTTCAGCCCGTAAGACCTGGCCCAGTTGAGCTCGTCCACATAAGTGCCCACCGAGGGGTCAAGGGTCGCCAGGGTGTCGCCCTGTACCTGGCCGCGGGACGACAGGAAGAAGCCGGTGATGTTGGTGGGCGGGACCATGACCTTGAAGCCCGGGGTGAACAAGGCGAAGTCCGACAGGCGCACGGCGCTCTTGGCTTCCAGCTGCGCCCCAGAGAGCACGGTCACCGCCACGGGAACGTCCTGCAGGTTTTCCTCGACCTTGCGGGCGGTGACCACCACCTCCTCGATGGCCGTCGAGTTGTCCTGGGCCTTGGCGGCCTGGGCCATGACCGGGCTCGTCGCCAGGCCGCCGATCGCCAGCGCCGTGGCGCCCAGCAGGGCGCGGCGCAGGTCTATCTGGATTGCGAATCTGTTGAGCATATTGTTACCCCCCGCGCGCTTGCGCATTCTGTTGATCGTATCGGTCTCAAGCCAGCAGCAAGCCCCAAACACCACACTGTTCTGGCAGGCTGGTAGCATGCTCAGGCCGAGCCGCCACCGAAAGTCGCCCCCCAAATAGAGAATTAGCTTGACCTGTCAAGCTGACCCGGGATGCTGTCCACTCTAATATAGCACTGTTTTGTGCCATCTTGCCGCAGCGCGGCCTTGCCTGGCAATCTCAATTAGGCCTTCGATCTTCAATGCCCACCAACCAGTTGCACACGATGCAGCCCCTTCTTAGGGGGCCGGCCTCGAAGCTCGGGTCACAGGTCCTTCAGCGACTCGAGGCCGAGATTGTCGACGCCGGCTGGACCAAGGGCCGGCGCCTCGGCGCCGAGGAGGAGTTGTCGCGCCGGTTCGGAGTGAGCCGCGCGATCATGCGCGAGGCGATCGCGATGGCCGAGCTGAATGGTCTGGTGGAAAGCCGGCGGGGAAACAACGGTGGATTGTTTGTGGCCGCCTCGGCCCAATGGGTCGCCGTGTCGACGCTACGCCATTATCTAGTCCTGTCGGGCGCTACGCCGGCCGAGGTGGACAAGATCCGCGCTATCGTCCAGCGGTGCGCCTGCCTGGCCGCGATGCGGCAGATGGACTTGGAGAATGCGCAAAGATTGCGCGAGCATTTGCGTGTGCGCTCGGAAAATCCCCGCGATACGATCCGCGGATTGCGCTTGGCCCTCGGAGAAATTCACTCCATTTCCGGGGAGTCGACGCTCGGCCTGTTCGACCTGGCGCTCGCCGAATCGAGTATGGACCTGCTGCTCTGGGCGGGAGCTAGCAGAACAGACGTCGAGCGGCTCGGGACTGCGATCTGGGATCTTCGCCGAATCCAGATTGAAGCGGTCATCGGCGCCGATCCCGTCTCGGTTTGGGAGGCCCAGGAGCAGGTTCAGCGCGCTTACCAACGTGAGCAGCGACATGTGGCGCGTCAAAGCAATACGGCCGCTATATTGAACGTCGATCTCGAGCAGCGCTCCCTCGCTTTCATGCGCGACGAGCTCAAGCCGATGAAAAAGCCGGAGGCTGTCGCGCGCATCATCGCGCAGAAGATCATCCGGTCTGAGATTGCAGTCGGCGATCGGATCGGCTGTGAGCAAGACCTCATGCGGGATCTCGGCGTCAGCCGCGGCGTCGTACGTGAAGCGGTTCGCACTCTCGAACGACATGGGATTGTCGCCCTGGAGCGCGGCTTCGCTGGCGGAATCTATGCTGCGGCGCCGACGTCGGAGGAGGCGGTGCGAGTGGCGCGCGTCTATCTGTCGATGGAGCCGCCTGGCGAGCCTTCGGCAACACTAAACCTCGCCCTAGCACTGCAGTTGGCGGCGGCGGAATTCGCGGCGAGACGGGCGAAAGCCGGCGACGCTGCGCTATCCCAGCGCCTTGAACAATTCGACGCGTGGCTCGATACCGCTTGCTGGACGCCCCTCGAGGAACTTCGCGCGTACTATTTCTTTCTGGCCGAGGTCAGTGGCAGCCGCGTCCTGGATTGCTTCATGCGGATCCTGTCCAACCACGCGGCGATTCGCGTTGACGCGAGCAAAATTGATATCCGCGCGACACGCGAGTTGCAGCGAGGCCTGCTGAGGGCGATCGCGCAAGGCGACCGGTCTCTGGCGCGCCGCTATGTACTCGAAGGCCACAAGGCGAGCGGGGTCGGTTCCAGTCTCGACCTGTATGCCGAAGGGGCGTGATCCAGCAATGAACACCACGCAGCGCCTGTTCTTGTTGTCGACGAGTAGAGTCGCCGGCTGCCCACGTCGAGTGGTCGAGCGATCTATGCCCCGGCGACCTCGACGCCGCCGGTTTGATCGTCCGTCATGGCCCGCAAGTCAGGCGCGATCAGGCATAGCCGGAGACTGATGGGATGTTCCGCGTGATCGCGAACGCCTTCGAGACGCGTTCAAAAAGCGGGAGCGGGGAACTGAACCCGTCGCATCTTGCCCGCCGGGAATATCGCACCGGACTGTGCAGCGAGGCGGAGGGGACCCGGCGGGACCGGCGCGGTCTCTCAAAACCGGTCTTTGGCCGCCGAGACGGCCCCGTCCGCGAGGCGTCCTCGCGGGGCTGGCCTTGGGCTCAGATTGCGGCGCGTCAGCCGTACATAGAGAAACGCCGGTTTCGTCCGGTGATCAATTTAGGAAAGGAACGCTAGTGCTTCAGGACACAACTCCGATTCTTCCGGACGGAATGCTTGCTGATAAGGTGATCATCGTCACTGGCGCGAGCCAAGGCATCGGCGAGGCCGCAGCCTTCGGCTTCGCGCGCGCAGGAGCCCAGGTTGTATTGGCGGCTCGCCGCGGGGACGTAGTCGAGCAACATGCCGCCAAGATCCGGGAAGGCGGCGGGCGCGCAGTGGCTGTACAGGCAGACGTCGCCGAGGACGCCGATGTTCGCCGCCTCGTAGAGGCGGCGCTCGACCATTTCGGTCGTCTGGACGGTGGGTTCAACAACGCCGGGGTCGAGCAGAAGGCGCGCGTCGACTTCGAGTCCATGGATATGGAGGAGCTCCAATATCTTTGGGACGTCAAAATCAAGGGCATCACCCTTTGCGTTCAGCACGAGGCCAAGGCGATGATGCGCACCGGCGGAGGTTCGCTCGTCAACAATGGCACCATCGTCTCGGAACGTGCGCCAAGCGTCTATCCCGCCGCGGTGATCTCGCAAGGCGCCGTGCCGGCCCTTACCCGGGTCGCGGCGGCGAACTTTGGTCCCCGCAACATCCGGGTGAACATGTTGCAGACGGGGCTCATTGTGACTCCGGAGCGGGTACCCGGCCTCACCAAGGAGTCTGATCGGATCCGTGCGCAAAACCCCCTACAGCGCGGTGGTCTGGCGCATGAGCCCGCCCAGGTCGCCGGGTACCTGCTCTCGGACTATGCTTCCTTCGTCAATGGGGCGTGCATCCCCGTGGATGGTGGAGCGTTGGCCGGCTACGTATTCAGTATCTGAGGCCCATCGATGGACAACAAGATCTCCGAGAACGCCCTGCAGGTCGGCGACCTGGCGATCATCCCGATCGATGACGGCTACTTCACGATCCCGGAGCCACCGCAGATCGCGGCTCTGGCGCCGGATCTGGAGGCCCATCGATCGTACATTCCCGGCGATGGGACATTCATTACGCAACTCGGGGGATTTCTGGTTCGCACCGCCGGTCGCGTC
>CANJLH010000036.1 GCA_947475415.1 Caulobacteraceae bacterium | reverse complement strand
GTCAGCAGCGCACCCCGCGGCGATGCGCTGCGCTACGCAATGGCTCCACGCATCGCCGCTCAGACGCCCGGGATGGGTGACCAACGCGCACCGCCAGTGGCCTGGTTTTACACCGCCACACTGGCCTGGTTTTGCTCCGCCGTTGACACCTGCACGGGCGCCCTTGTTTTATAACCCAGGCTTCTACTTCGAGGAGGTGTCCTGTCGGGCGAGCCACCGGCCGAAAGGCACGGGTGGTTTATACCAGCGCCAGCATGTCCCGAACCAACTCGACGTTGACAGGTTTTCCGCAAGCCGCTTCGATCAATTCCTCCACCAGATCCTGGGTACGCCTGAAGCTCCGACTTGCGTGCCGCTCGTTGAGATGTCGGATCAAGGTGTTCAGCGCGATGTCGTCCACGATCCCTTTGGCCTCCAGATAGAGCCGGATGTCGTCATCTGTGACGTCGCTGTAGTCGAAGGTCTGAACGTAGAGCGCGCGATCGGCCACTGCGGCCGAGATCACACTGCGGCCATCGAGGTCGGTTTGGAGCGAGAACTCGTTGTTGCCGACGAAAACCAGCCCGAGCGGGAAGGGCGCGTAGCAGCGGTCAGTGTCGTTCCAGTAGCGAAGCGCTTCAATGGCTTCACGCGACAGGTTCTGGGCCTCATCGAAGACGATGGTGAGCTTGGGAAAGTCCGACGCGGAGTATTCCGCCCGCCGGGCGGCGGCTGGTTCCGCGCCGGCCCAGGAGCAGATCGAATTGAAGATGTCGCCCCGTAGTTCCCAGAGAGAACTCGGAAAATGCACGGAAGGCGAGCCTGCGAGCCGGCGGATGGCGTCGAGGACATGCTGCAGTACCAGCACCTCGCGCGCATTGCGGCGCGCGACCTTCACGACCACGACCCCGTTGGGAAGTTCCCGATTGAGCGCATCGACGGCGGTGGTCTTTCCGATGCCGGGCGGGCCAGCAAACACGGCGATGCGCCGGCGGTCGTGGGCGGCGTGCATTCGCACGATCAGCCGCCTTGCGATCGAGGTTGCGATGAAGGCGTCACTCATCGCCGCGCCTGCGCCGTTCCAGCCGCTCGGTCAGTTCCATTTCGCGCAGGCGCTTGCGTTCGCGCGCGGGGACGGGATCGGGTGGTGGCGGCGCGCGTAGAGCGTCCGCCAGGTGTTCGGCCTGGGCGCCCAAATCCAACCCATGCGAGGGCCTTCCTGATGGCGGCAAGGTCGTCGCCCGGGCCATCGACCTGAGTTTGATCTCGATGGGATCGAGCTTGGGAGCTTCCCGCGCCAGCCGAGAGACGTATCGGCTTTGCGCCTTCTGTCGCCGGCCGGTCTCGCGGGCGCCCTCGGTCCAGTTGGCCGGGTAGGGGATGTCCGGCATCAGACGGACCCAATGCCCACCCGGTACGCGCACAAGCGGATTGGCGTCGCGTCGCCAGGGCAGGGCGATGTCAACCGCCGTCCGGCCCGGCAGCGCCGAGATGTCAGGGTGATGAAACCGCTGGCTACGGATCTTGAGGATGCCGCGGTCGATGCGTCGCGAGTCGTGGTCGCAGAAGGCGGCGTCGAGCACGATCGGGTCCACCGTCGCCGGCCGCCAGCCCTCCGCGCGCTTGGCGTCTAGCCAGTCGCGAGGCGAGCGGTCGCGCCACAGTCCGCCAATCGGGCGCGTGTTGTGGTCGGCGATCAGGCCGGTGACGACGCTGCAGAACTCATCCCAATCGCCGGGAAACGCTTCCGGCGCCTTGCCGACACGCTGGGTCTTCTTGGCCATGCGATTGGGGCCGGCATAGCCGGGAAGCAGGGAGAAGACGTAGCGGTCGAGGCGGGCGAACATGCTCTCGATGGGTTTGGCTGAGGCGTTGTAGGGCTGGGCGAAGATGATGGTGCGCGCGCCGGGTTCGTTGATGGCCCCCAGCGCGCCCTGGATCTTGGTGAGTGCGGCGAATTCGGCGCCGTTGTCGAGGTAGAGCCCCTTCGGAAAACCCCAGTCGGGATCGCAGACCATGGCCAGGAAGGCCTCGATCACATGTTCCTGGCGCACGCCTTCCCCCTGATCCAGCAGGACCGGGTGGACGAAGATCCGGTTCGTGCCGGTGTCCAGGAAGGCCACGATCTTCGGCCAGGCCAGGGTCCCGTCCGGACGGCGGACGATCACGTCGAGATGCTTCACGTCGCCCACGACACGTTTCATGGGCGCAAGCCCTGTCCAGTCCCGGCGGATGCGCGGCTTGGCGTCGTCGAAGGCTTTTCGGTCGTTGCGGCGCTGGTTGACGATCCGGAACGGCGCGAAAGCTTCGACCCGACGGCGTGACAGATGGAAGGCTTCAGGTGGAAGGCGTAACGCCCGAGCCTCGCAGGTCTCTCGCAGAAGTGCTTGCGCCAACCTGCGGATTTCGCGCCAGCCTGCCGCCTCCGCCCGCGATGCCCAGAGGCCCTTCAGTGAACGCTCAAGCTCCTCACCGATCTCCTTGAGGGCGATCGGATCCAGGTTCGCGCGCAGGGCGGCCCGATCGAACGCGCGGGAGACAGCAACGCGACGTTGGCCGGAATTTGAAGGTCGCACGGGGCAAAGGCCCCGAACGCCTCGCGCTTCATATGACCTGATCCAGCGATACAGCGTTCGAACGCTCTTGCCAGTACGGCCCGCTGCGTGCGCGACAGCCTCACTGCGTTCGGCCGAGTCTCGTGGATAGGAGAGCACCTCGCGAATTGCATCCCACCGCTCGGCGGCAAACTCTCCAGGCGGATTGGAAGGCGGCGTTACACGATCCTTCGCACTTCTATCCTCGACATCTGCCCTAAGCATGGCGGGCAGACTTTCGAGCGCAACTTCGTTCACCAGGCCGGACCGGCCCCCACGTCCGACACGTTGGCGAACGGCTAGAATGCATCCGCGCCAGGGCAGTCCGTGTCGGGAGGCGCGAAGGGCCTTGTTGGCAGCCTGTGGGCTAATGCCCGCCATGGCCGCGAAGTCCTCGGTCACTAACCAGATGCGATCGTCTGCCATCGTTGCCACGAATCCGGCCTTTGGATCGTCCTGCTCGCGCGCCTTGCCTTGTTGATCCCCGCTCTTCAGCGCGCGGATTTATGGCTAACATGCCGCTTCGGACGGTCCGTGAAATCCAAAAGTGTTATGATCATAACAAATAAGACCAACTCCACTAGCGCTAACTGGTATGTACGTAACTGTATTCGGGTCGAGCTATGACGGCGAAGCTGACCCGCGAGGCCATGCGCGCCGCACGTGCACTGCTTGGCATGACGATGCAGGAGCTGGCGCCGAAGCTCGGCGTATCCCCCACCACGTTGAACGGCATTGAACTGGGCAAGCCCGTGCGGGCATCGACCGAGGCGCGAATTGTCGAGGGCTTGTCCCGCCTTGGCGTAGAGATCCTCAACGGCGACGGCACAGGGGCTCGCTTGCGGAAGCCTTAGAGGGCGGCAAACTGCGGACAACGGGTCCCACCGCTTCCGTGAGTAGGTTTCTCATTCGGTTTCTCAATGCGTCGGGTTTGAGAAACCGCCTGCGAGTTTCCCCAATCTTTTGAATGACTGATTTGGCATTCGGTTTGAGAAACCCGCTCCCAACCTTGAAGTTTCTCAATGAGCAGCGAAGCGCTCCAAATTCAGACCCTTCGCGGAGAGCTGGCGACATTCCCTATGGGCCACCGATGACAAATCCTATGGGCCGTCCCACCACCGCTGTCTAACTGACGCCTCAAAAAAGAACATCTTGCGAACACGGAACAAAGGGCGTACGAACGATTCAGCGTCACGGAGCGACGGCCGGGGAGGTCGGAAGCGAGGGGCGGGATCGCGGAATCATGGGATAAGGACGGATGAAATGGCTCAGTCGGCATTGAAACTCGTGGCGAAAGAAGACGGCGACAAGCAGCGGGCCCTTGAGGCGGCGCTGGCGCAGATTGATCGGGCCTTCGGCAAGGGCTCGGTGATGAAGCTGGGCGAGAAGGGCAAGGTCGTGGAGATCGAGTCCGTCTCCACTGGCTCGCTCGGCCTCGACCTGGCTTTGGGCATCGGCGGTCTGCCCAAGGGCCGGGTGGTGGAGATCTACGGCCCGGAAAGCTCCGGCAAGACCACGCTGGCCCTGCATGTGGTGGCCGAGATCCAGAAGGCGGGCGGCACCGCGGCCTTCGTGGACGCGGAGCATGCGCTGGATCCGTCATACGCCCATAAGCTGGGGGTGAACCTGGACGATCTGCTGGTCTCGCAGCCCGACACCGGCGAACAGGCGCTTGAGATCACCGACACCCTGGTGCGTTCTGGGGCTGTGGACATCGTGGTGATCGATTCCGTGGCCGCGCTGACGCCCAGGGCCGAGATCGAGGGCGAGATGGGCGACAGCCTGCCGGGCCTGCAGGCGCGGCTGATGAGCCAGGCGCTGCGCAAGCTCACCGGCTCCATCTCCAAGACCCAGACCCTGGTGATCTTCATCAACCAGATCCGCATGAAGATCGGGGTCATGTACGGCAGTCCGGAGACCACCACAGGCGGCAATGCCTTGAAGTTCTACGCCTCGGTCAGGCTCGACATCCGCCGCATCGGTTCGGTGAAGATCCGCGACGAGATCGTCGGGAACAATGTCCGGGTCAAGGTGGTCAAGAACAAGGTCGCTCCGCCTTTCCGCGAGGTGGAATTCGACATCATGTACGGGGAGGGGATCTCCAAGCTGGGCGAAATCATCGACCTTGGCGTCAAGGCCGGGGTGGTGGAGAAGTCGGGATCCTGGTTCTCATTCAACAGCCAGCGCATTGGCCAGGGCCGCGACAACGTCCGCGAATTCCTCAAGGCCAACAAGGACATCGCCGAGGAGATCGAACGGGCGGTTCGCGCCTCTTCCACCAAGATCGAGGAGGAACTCCTGGTGGCCCGTCCGGAGACGCCTGATCAGGAATAGGCTCAGGCCGCGGCCGGTCGCGTTGCGGCCGGTCGGCGTTGAAAAGGTCTGTCGCACGCCTCCGCCCCATGATGGCGTGCGGCCGGGACGTTCGGGTTCCCCAGCCTGGACGTCCTTTTCCTTTGCGGCCCGCGTCGCGCGTCAGTAAACGGGCGCGCAGTCAGCGTGCGAAGGACCCATGCCGAGCCTGAACGAGATCCGCAGCGAGTTCCTGAGCTTCTTTCAGGCCCGTGACCATCAGGTCATTCCTTCGGCGCCGCTGGTGCCGCAGAACGACCCGACGCTCCTGTTCGTCAACGCCGGCATGGTGCCGTTCAAGACCTATTTCACTGGCGCCGAGATCCCTCCGGCGCCGAGGGCCGCGTCATCGCAGAAGTCCGTGCGGGCCGGCGGCAAGCACAACGACCTGGATAATGTCGGCTACACGGCGCGCCATCACACCTTCTTTGAGATGCTGGGGAATTTCTCCTTCGGCGACTATTTCAAGGAACAGGCGATTACGCACGCCTGGGACCTACTCACCAAAGTCTGGAAGCTGCCCGTCGATCGTCTGCTGGTGACGGTCTACGCCAGCGATGATGAGGCCCATGGCCTTTGGAAGAAGATCGCCGGTTTGTCGGACGACAAGATCATCCGCATCGGCACCTCGGACAATTTCTGGTCCATGGGCGACACCGGCCCATGCGGTCCCTGTTCTGAGATCTTCTTTGATCACGGCGCGCACATTCCTGGCGGTCCGCCCGGCAGCCCCGATGAAGATGGCGACCGGTTCGTGGAGATCTGGAACCTGGTCTTCATGCAGTATGACCAGCGCGGCCCCGATGACCGGATTGCTCTGCCCAAGCCCTCCATAGACACCGGCATGGGGCTGGAACGGATCGTTGCGGTCCTTCAAGGCGTGCACGACAACTATGATGTGGATCTGTTTCGGACCCTTATTGCGGCGTCCGAACAGCTCACCGGAACCAGGGCCGAAGGTGCGGCAAGACCCTCCCATCGGGTGATCGCCGACCACCTGCGGTCCACCAGCTTCCTGATCGCCGATGGAGTCGGACCCTCCAACGAGGGGCGCGGCTATGTGCTGCGCCGGATCATGCGCCGCGCCATGCGTCACGCCCACCTGCTGGGCGCCGAGGACCCGCTGATGCACCGTCTCGCCCCCACCCTGGTGGCGGAGATGGGGCAGGCCTACCCTGAACTTAAACGCGCCGAGCCGGTGATCGTGGAGACGCTGCGCCAGGAAGAAGAGCGGTTCCGCCGCACGCTGGGCCGCGGCATGGCCCTCCTGGAGGAGGCCACCGATGGGATGACTCAGGGGGGCGTGCTTTCCGGCGAAACGGCTTTCAAACTATACGACACCTATGGCTTCCCACTCGACCTGACTCAGGACGCGGTGCGCGCAAAAGGTCTCGGCGTGGATCTCGATGGGTTTGACGCGGCCATGAAGCGTCAAAGGGACATGGCCCGGGAAGCCTGGTCAGGCTCGGGCCAGCAGGCGCAGGCCGGCGAGTGGCTGGTCATCCGCGAACGCATCGGGGCCACGGAATTCGTAGGTTACGACACCGTGGACGCTACCGGTGAACTGCTGGCCCTGGTCGTCGAGGGCGTCGAGACGACAAGCGCGGGCAAGGGCGCGAAGGCCCAGGCGGTGTTCGACCGCACCCCTTTCTACGCCGAGAGCGGTGGCCAGGCGGGCGATGTGGGTGAGGTTAGCTGGGATGGCGGCCGCGCCCGGGTGCTTGATACTCAGAAGCAGGCCGGCGACCTGTTCGTCCATCATCTCCAGATTCTGGACGGAACCTTGTCGGTGGGCGGGCGTGCGGGCCTAGCCGTAACGCCGCAGGTGCGGGCGACCACCCGCTCCAACCACTCGGCCACACACCTGCTGCACGCCGCGCTCCGCCATGTGTTGGGCCCGCATGTGTCGCAGAAGGGTCAGATGGTGGATGGCGAGCGCATCCGTTTCGACTTCAGCCATGGCGCACCGGTGACGCCTGCGGAGATCGACCGGATCGAGGCCGAGGTGAACGCAGTGATCCGCCAGAACCTGGCGGCTGACACCCGGGAAATGGCCCCGGAGCAGGCCATTGAAGCTGGCGCCATGGCCCTGTTTGGCGAGAAATATGGCGACAGCGTGCGCGTGCTCACCCTCGGCCACGCGCTTGAGGGGGACGGCGCCTATTCGGTTGAGCTGTGCGGCGGCACCCATGTGGCGCGCACCGGCGATATCGCCCTCTTCAAGGTGGTCGGCGAGCAGGGGATCGCCGCGGGCGTGCGCCGCATCGAGGCCCTGACCGGCGAGGCCGCGCGGCGCTGGCTGCTGGAGCAGGCCGCGGTTTCCCGCGCGCTCGCCGAACAGTTCAAGATCCCGGTGGCGGAAGTCGCCGCCCGGGTTGAGGCCCTCGATGTCCTTCGCCGCAAGCTGGAGAAGGAGCTGGCCGACGTCAGGCGCCAGCTGGCCATGGGCGGCGGCGGCCGCGACGTGGCGGCCCCGGAGGAGATCGGTGGGGTCACCCTGATCGGGCGGATCATGGAGGGCGTCGGCGGCAAGGATCTGCGGCCCATCGCCGAGGAATTCAAGAAGCAGGCCCCGGACGGCGTCATCGCCCTGATCGGAACCGCCGACGGCAAGGGGGCGGTGACGGTGGCGGTGACCGGCGCGGCGCAGGGCAAGTTCAGCGCCGTGGACCTGGCGCGCGCGGCGGTGAGCGCGATGGGCGGCCAGGGCGCGGGCGGACGGCCCGACTTCGCCCAGGGCGGCGCGCCGGACGGCGGCAAGGCCGCCGATGGCCTGGCGGCGGTGAAGGCATTGATGGGGGGCTAGCGGCCCTTCAGTCGAACAGGCCGGGCTGCGGGCGCACGCCCTCGATCGCCAACATCTTCTGCTTGGCCGCAACGCCGCCAGCGGCGGAGAAGCCGCCCATCCGCCCGCCGGCCGCCGTTACACGGTGGCAGGGCACGACGGGGGCGAACGGGTTGCGGCCCATGGCCTGGCCGACGGCGCGTGCGGCGCCGGGCGCGTTCAGGCGCGCAGCCACCTGGCCGTAGGTGAGTGTTTGGCCCGGCGGAATGGTGCGAACTACGGCATAGACCTTCGCGTGGAACTCCGGCACGCCGCGCATGTCCAGGCGGATGTCGCGCAGATCCCGCTGCTCACCGGCGAGCAGGGCGGCGATGGCCCTGGCGGCCTCGGCCGCCTCGGAGGGCGGGTTGATCTCGGTCGCCTCGGGAAAGCGGCGGTGCATCCGCGCGCGGGCGGCGTCGGCGTCCGACTCTGGCAACTGCACGCCGACGATGCCCGCCTCGCCCCAGGCGATCGCGCAGTCGCCGATCTCTGTGGCGAACAAGGTGAAGCCTTGTGCGATCAACTTGTCAGATCCCCGTCTTCGGCCGCTTCGGCGGCGCGATATGCACCAGCCGCCAGCCGAATGCGGATTTTCGCTGGAAGGTGAAAATCACCGGCGCGCCGCCCTCGGCGCGCACGGAGATTCTCGCCCGGTTGGGATCCCAATAACGCAGCCCCAGAGTGGATTTGCAGGATTCCGGCCCGATGGCGGAGACGGGTGCGCGTCCGCATGTCAAGGCATAGAGGCCCGGCGCCGTCAGATACATCTCCACTCGAGCCGCCGTTGGCCTGGACGGTTCGATGGCGCGGCGCATGGCGCCGATAGGATCTTGCAGGATACTGGGCGTGGGGGCGGGGGCGGGCTCCGGCCCCAGGGTCTCGTGCAGGGCCAGCCTGAGCGCGGTGTAGTCGACCAGCTCCAGCAGCGCCTGGGTGTCCTGGTCGCGGGCGGCGGCCTTGACCGCGCGGAAGGTCATGCCGGGCGCGGCCAGAAAGGCGAGGGCGGCGATGAATACCGCCGCCACCACCAACCTGACCAGCTGCCCCACGGCCGCCGATGCAGGGCTTATTTGCCCAGCGCCTTGTCGAGGTTCTCGGCCACGCGGTCGATGAAGCCCTCGGTGGTGAGCCAGCTCTGCTCTTCACCGACCAGCAGGGCCAGGTCCTTGGTCATGTCGCCGGCTTCGACGGTGTCGACGCAGACCTTTTCCAGAGCCTGGGCGAAGCGCGTCAGTTCAGGCGTACCGTCCAGCTTGGCCCGGTGTTCCAGGCCCCGTGTCCAGGCGAAGATGGAGGCGATGGAGTTGGTGGAGGTGGCCTCGCCCTTCTGATGCTGGCGGTAGTGGCGGGTGACGGTGCCGTGAGCGGCCTCGGCCTCCATGGTCTTGCCGTCCGGCGTCATCAACACCGATGTCATCAGGCCCAGAGAGCCGAACCCTTGCGCCACCGTGTCGGATTGCACGTCGCCGTCGTAGTTCTTGCAGGCCCAGACAAACCCGCCGGACCATTTCAGCGCCGCGGCCACCATGTCGTCGATCAGCCGGTGTTCATAGGTGATGCCAGCGGCCTTGTACTTCGCTTCGTACTCCGCCTCGAAGATCTCGGCGAAGATGTCCTTGAAGCGCCCGTCATAGGCCTTGAGGATGGTGTTCTTGGTGGACATGTAGACCGGATACTTGCGGTCCAGGCCATAGCTCAGGCTGGCGCGTGCGAAGTCGCGGATCGAGTCGTCCAGGTTGTACATGGTCATAGCCACGCCGGAGCCAGGATAGTCGAACACTTCGTGCTCGATCTTCTCGCCGTTCTCGCCTTCCCATTTTACGGTCAACTTGCCCTTTCCGGGCACCCGGAAGTCAGTGGCGCGGTACTGGTCGCCGAAGGCGTGGCGGCCGATGATGATCGGCTGGGTCCAGCCTGGTACCAGACGCGGCACGTTTTTGCAGATGATCGGCTCGCGGAACACCACGCCGCCCAGGATGTTGCGGATGGTGCCGTTGGGCGACTTCCACATGGATTTGAGCTTGAATTCCTCGACGCGGGCCTCGTCGGGCGTGATGGTGGCGCACTTGACGCCAACGCCGTACTTCTGGATCGCCTTGGCGGAGTCCACCGTCACCTTGTCGTCGGTGGCGTCCCGGTGCTCGATGCCCAGGTCGTAGTAGTCCAGGTTGATGTCCAGGTAGGGGAAGATCAGCTTGTCCTTGATCCACTTCCAGATGATGCGGGTCATCTCGTCGCCGTCGATGTCGACGACGGGGTTGGCGACTTTGATCTTGGACATGAGGGATTCCGGCTCCGGACTGCGTGGGACCGGAGCCCTATAGCGGGCGATTGTTCAGACGCAAGTGCCAAGGAGACTTGCGCCCTGGGCTGTGACGGTCTGAAAGCTCCATATGAGCGCGCCCATCCCCCCCGCCGTGATCCTAGACATGCCCCAACTCGGCGAGAATATCGGCGCGGTGGCGCGAGTAATGGCCAACTTCGGGCTGTCGGATCTGCGTCTGGTGAACCCGCGCAATGGATGGCCGCAGGAGCGGGCCTGGGCGGCGGCGTCGGGCGCCGACTGGCCTCTGAACGCCGCCCAGGTGTTCGACCACGTCGCCGACGCCATCGCCGACCTAGCCGTCGTCTACGCCACGACAGCACGGCCTCGGGAGCTCAGCGTACCGGTGATCACACCGCGCGAGGCGGCAGGGCGGATCGCACAATCCGCGCCGGCGCGCAGCGGTCTTTTGTTCGGGGGCGAACGGGCCGGCCTGGAAACCGCCGACATCGCGCTATGCCAGGCGGTGATCACCATTCCCGTGGATCCGCGCTTTCACTCGCTGAACCTTGCCCAGGCGGTGGCGCTGAACGCCTATGAGTGGCGGATGACCCAAACCGACGGCCCGCCGCCGAAATTCCGACCGGCCGCACCGCCGGCCGAGCACGCGGTCCTGCAAGGGCTTTTTGACCAATTGGAGGTGGAGCTGGAGGCGGCAGGCTTCTTCCACCCGCCGGAGAAGAAACCCTCGATGGTCCAGAACCTGCGCGCGGCGCTTGGCAAGGCGCAGCTCAATGACCAGGAGGTCCGCACATTTCGCGGCGTGGTCACCGCGCTCTCCCGCGGCCGGGGCCGTGTGCTGGAGAAGCTGGCGCGGCGCGGCGCGGTGGGCGGGGAGGGCGAATGACTCAGAGGATCTTGCTGGACAACCAGCCGATCCCAAATCTACAGGCGTCGATGAGTGGGGGCCCAGTCGCTACGGGGGCCGCCTCCGTGGTATTTGACGGAACCTCACTTACCGCAGAGACTGCCTTTTCGCGAGCCAGGAGCAAACGCAATGGATGTGAATGATCTGATCATGATCAGCGTCGACGACCACATCGTCGAACCACCCGAAATGTATGACAACCACCTGACGGCTGCGCAGAAGGCCTTTGCGCCGAAGTTCGTCAAGGAAAACGGCAGGGACTTCTGGGTCTACGAAGGCCGCCGCGTCTCCGCCGGCGGCCTGAACGCCGTCGCCGGCCGACCGCGTGAGGAATACGGCATGGAGCCGTCCTCGATCGATCATGCGCGCGCGGGCGTGCGCAACATTCACGCGCGTATCGACGACATGAATGTCAACGGGATCCTCGCCTCGGTGAATTTCCCGAGCACCGTGGGCTTCGACGGCTCGGGATTCATGTTGTTCGAGAACAAGGATCACGCGCTTCAGCTGCTGCGCGCCTACAACGACTGGCACGTGGACGAATGGTGCGGCTCCTACCCGGGCCGCAACATTCCGCTGGGCATTCTGCCGTTCTGGGACATCCCGGCCACGGTCGAGGAGATCAAGCGCCTGGCCAAGAAGGGCTGCCATGCGATCACCTTCTCCGACAATCCCGCGGTCAAGGGCCTGCCCAGCATCCACGAGCCCCACTGGGATCCGATGTGGAAGGCGTGCGCCGAGAACGATATCGCGATCTGCATCCACATCGGTTCCGGCGCCTCGGCGCCACACGCCTCGATGGCCAGCCCGATCGACGCCTGGATCACGACGATGCCCATTTCCATCGTCAACAGCACCGCGGACTGGGTCTACCTCAAGGCCTTGCAGCAATTCCCCAACCTGAAGATCGTCCTGTCCGAGGGCGGAATCGGCTGGATCCCGTATTTCCTCGAACGCGCCGATTTCACCCACGAGCACCACAGCGCCTGGACCCATTCGCCCCTGGGCAAGAAGAAGCCCAGCGAGGTGTTCCGCGAGCACTTCATCACCTGCTTCATCGACGACAAGTTCGGCCTGGCGAACCTGGACTGGATCGGCGAGGACCTCGTCACCTACGAGTGCGATTACCCGCACTCCGACACCCTGTGGCCCTTCGCCCCGGAACGTCTGTTCGAGACCATCAAGCATCTCTCGCCTGAGAAGATCGCCAAGGTCACCCACCTGAACGCCATGCGCACTTTCCACTTCGATCCACTCACGACCCTCGGCCGCGAGAACTGCACGGTGGGCGCGCTGCGGTCGAAGGCCAAGCACGTGGACACCTCACCGCAGTCATACGGCGGCCTGTCGCCGCTGAAGGCCGGAGAGGCGCCGCGCCCGATCACGTCCGGCGACATCCAGGCGATGTTCCAGCAGAAGGAAGACGCCTAGGTCGCATGATCCGGTGGCGAGGGGGGCTTGCGCGGCTTTCAATGCGAAGTCGTGCGGCGGTTGACACCGCAGCGTGCGGATTGCATACGTCGCCCCCTTCCGCCGCCGGGCTCGCCCGCGCGGGCCGGAAACCTATGACGGGTTGATGCGAAGCCGCCGTTGAGATTGCGCTTTCCACTGATGGAAGCGCCGGCCCGCGTCGAAGACGAGAGACCACATGTCCAAGCGCCATAGCGCCAAGTACAAACTCGACCGCCGGATGGGCGAAAACATCTGGGGCCGTCCGAAATCTCCCATCAACAGCCGCTCCTATGGCCCTGGCCAGCACGGTCAACGGCGCAAGCAGAAGATCTCCGACTTCGGCCTGCAACTGCGCGCAAAGCAGAAGCTGAAGGGTTACTACGGCAACATCACTGAAAAGCAATTCGCGCGGACCTATGACGAAGCTTCGCGGCGCAAGGGCAACACGTCCGAGAACCTGATCGCGCTGCTGGAGTCGCGGCTGGACGCCATCGTCTACCGCGCCAAGTTTGCGCCGACCCCGTTCGCGGCGCGTCAGTTCGTCAACCACGGCCATGTGATGGTCAACGGCAAGCGGGTGAATATCCCGTCCTACCGCTGCAAGGTCGAGGATGTGATCCAGGTGCGCGAAAAGTCCCGCAACATGGCGTTGGTGCTGGAGGCGCTGCAGTCCTCCGAACGCGAAACGCCCGACTATATCGAAGTCGATATGAAGGGCATGACCGCCCGCTACATCCGGATGCCGGAGTTGTCCGAGGTTCCCTATCCCGTGAAGATGGAACCCAACCTGGTGGTGGAATTCTACGCCTCCTAAGCGACGATTGATCCACACGGACTTTCAGCGCCAGCCGCGCGAGCGGCTGGCGTTTCGCATTGCGGTCAACGGGGGCGTAGCGCGTCCATGATCTGCTGCTCCAGTTGCGCAACGCCGGGAACGCCATCCAGCTTGAGCGACTCGGTCACCTTGTCTCCATCCGAGTCCGTGCGGGTATGGGTCTGGATTTCCAGGCTGCCGTAACCGTCGGCACCTTCATGACGGGTCATCGGCCCCATCTGCTGCAGCAATACGCTCCGCACCTTGCGTCGCCGCGCGCCCGTGATCAGCAGGATGCGGCGATTGGTCAAGGCCATCAAGGCCTGGGCCTGGGCGCGTATCGCGTAGAATGGGGCCGCCAACATCGCCACACCGACCAGGACAAAGGGAATTCCGAAAATCGGAAAGATGATCGCGAACACCACCTGGACGCCGACGGGCGGCTTTCCCGATAGCCAGCCGGCCAATGACATCGCTTCCCAGAACAGCGAGAAGGCGGTCCAGGGGATGGCGAACGCCCAGATGCCAAAAGCCGCAAGGCTCGCCCGGACGCGAGGCTTGGCGCTCCACAATATATGCTCACCGAGGGCGAGTTCGCGTTCGACCTGCCGACGCTGATCTACGCTTAGCGATGCAACTCGGCTATCCACCTGGCCAGCTTAGCGCGGCGGGCTTTCCAAATGGTGATTGGGGGATCGTCAGCCCTGCAGCACGCCCTGTTCGGCCAAAAGCGGTTTCAGCTCGCCGGACTGGAACATCTCGCGCACGATGTCGCAGCCGCCGATGAACTCGCCCTTCACATAGAGCTGGGGGATGGTGGGCCAGTCGGAGAAGGACTTGATACCGTCGCGCAGGGCCGCGTCCTGCAGCACATTGACGCCCACGAAGTCCACCCCCAGGTGATCGAGGATCTGCACCACGGTGGCGGAGAAGCCGCACTGGGGCTGTTCGGGCACGCCCTTCATGAACAGCACGACGGGATTGTCCTCAACGGTCTTGGCGATGAAGGCGTGGGACGGATCGGCGAGGTCGACCATGGACAGGACTTTCGAAAGGCGGCGTTGCGCGAACAGCTAGGGAGCCGCGCCGCCCGGGTCAAGGCCGACGCGCCTTAAGCTGAGCTGCGCCAGGGGGGCTGGGGTTTGAGGCCGACGGCGGCGGGGGCTGCGTGCGGGGCGGCGGCGAAGGCGGCGGTGTCCTGCGGGATGATGGCGTCGGGACGGGTGTCGGCGTCGGGTTCACGCTCGCCGTTCAGTTCACGCGCGGCGTCGAGGCGTTCGTATTCGGCCCAGCGTGACGCCTGGTTTGCGGCGGGGCGGCGGGCCTTGCGCGCGGCGGCGTCTTCCCGGCGTTCCCGGTTGGCGAGGCGGCATTCGCGGTCGAGGCGGGCCTTGAGGGCGAGGGTCTGGCGCAGCGACCGGGCGGTGGCGTTGTAGAGCCGGCCGAAAATGGCGGCTTGTTCCGGGTTGTCGGTTTCCAAAGCG
>CANJLH010000035.1 GCA_947475415.1 Caulobacteraceae bacterium | reverse complement strand
ACTTGAGAGGATCTGTCCCTAGTACGAGAGGACCGGGATGGACATACCTCTGGTGGACCTGTCGTGGCGCCAGCCGCGCAGCAGGGTAGCTAAGTATGGAAAAGATAACCGCTGAAAGCATCTAAGCGGGAAACTTACCTCAAAACAAGGTTTCGCCGAGAGCCGTGGTAGACCACCACGTCGATAGGCCAGGTGTGGAAGCGCCGTGAGGCGTGTAGCTTACTGGTACTAATAGCTCGATCGGCTTGATCGTTCTTATCAAAACTCATGAGCGCTGGATTTGCGCCAGACGTGATGTCTACTCACATTCGCTTCGTTGACCTGGTGGCTATGCCGAGGGGTCCCCACCCGATCCCATTCCGAACTCGGTCGTTAAGCCCCTCTGGGCCGATGGTACTTCGTCTTAAGGCGCGGGAGAGTAGGTCGCCGCCAGGTCTGCCAAGCGAATGTGTTTCACTCGACCCTTCATATCACGTCATCGCATACCGACTTCGCCGCGGGGTGGAGCAGCCCGGTAGCTCGTCAGGCTCATAACCTGAAGGTCACAGGTTCAAATCCTGTCCCCGCACCCAAGTCCTCCTCGGTTCCTTCGAGGCGTAGCGGCCCCGCCAGGATTTTGGCGGGGCCGTTTTTCGTCTGGACACGGATTTTCGGCTTTTCTCTCGATTTTAATTTACATTAGATTGCAACCGGCCTCGGTTGGGGATTGTCTCCAGGCCTGTAGATTTGGGGGCGGATTCGCCCAGATGTTGAGCGAATCAAGTTCTTAGAAGAATGCAGTCGGATTTGAGCGCCCCCCCTTGTGTCGGGGATAGGCGTTACGGGGGAAACATATGGGCAGAATGCGGTGGTCGAATGCGGGAGACTTCGGCGGAAGTGATGCCATGCGTGACGGCGCGAACGGCGCCATGAGCGGCGGTCCGGCTGGACGCCGGTGGTCTGCGCGGGCGACGCTGGCCTTTTTCCTGGTGACCAGCGCCCTTTTCTGGGCGGGCGCGATTTTCACTGCGCGGATCCTGATCGGGATTTGAGTCCACGCGCGGGTCGTTTCACGATCCGCTTGCCCGATTGCTTACAAAACATCACAAGCGTGCAGGCTTGCGTGGAGTTATGTCCCGAGGCTGGAGTGGGCTGTGATGAACCGGCATCCTGTGAGCCGACCTTGAAAATTCGTGGATCGCGCGCCCGACCGCCGTTGGCTTTCCACAGCCTGGAAGCCGCGGTTGATGGTTATCTGGAATGGCTGCGCAACGCCGCGTTGCCGCTATGGTGGGATGTGGGCGCCGACAAAGAGGGCGGTGGGTTTTTTGAGGCGATAACGCCGGATGGAATGGCTGTCTATGCGCCTCGGCGGGCGCGTGTGCAGGCTCGGCAGGCCTATGTCTACGCAAGCGTTAGAGCCATGGGATGGCAAGGGCCATGGCAGATAGCCGCGCGCCACGGGATGAATTATCTGATGTCGAATTACGTCCGGGGGGCCGGTCGCATCGCCTATTCGGTAACTCCGGAGGGTGAGCCCCTGGACGACACCGTGGCGGTTTACGAGCAGGCCTTTGCCATGCTGGCGATGGCCACACTGCAGCGCGGCGAAACTGGCGGGGAGGCGCTGCCATTGGCCGCCGAACAGGTGTTTCGGGCCGTGGAATCGGTGCGCCACGCGACAGGTGGATTCCGCGAGACTGGCACTCATCCGTTTCAGGCCAACGCCCATATGCACCTGTTGGAAGCATCGATGGCCTGGGAGGATGTCAATCGTGGGACCTGGGGGGGCCTGTGCGACGAGATTGCGGCGTTGGCCATGAGCCGCTTCATTGATCCGGATGGTGGCTTTTTGCGGGAATTCTTCGACGGCAAGTGGAACCCCGCGGCCGGTGACGATGGGCGCCTGATCGAGCCGGGCCATCAGTTTGAGTGGGCTTGGTTGCTGGACGGATTGGGCCGCAAGCGCAAAAATTCGGCGATGTTGGAAGCCGCCGGTCGGCTCTATGTCTGCGGATTGCGTGGCGTGGATCCAAGTCGGGGCGTCGCTGTGAACGCATTGTGGGATGACTTCAGCCTTCGGGACGGCGTTGCGCGGCTGTGGCCGCAGACAGAGTGGCTGAAGGCGGCGCTTTGCCAGGGTGACCGGGATCAGGCCCTCGCTGCAGCCAACGGCCTGTGGCTCTATTTGCAGACACCTGCCCGCGGAGCCTGGCGCGATCGGATGCTTGCGGACGGCGGGTTTATTGAGGAACCGGCCCCAGCAAGTTCATTTTACCATATCGTCTGTGCGGCTCTGGAACTATTCAAGTCGACCGGGAGGCAATGAGGCGCGCCGGCGAAAGGGGCCTGCAGGTTCCCATTCCATCGCCGGGTCCCTTTCAAAGAGGCTGATCTTGGGGATAGGCTCACGGTCGGGATGAAACAGAACAAGGGTCCCGCAATGCAGGACGCAGAAGACCTCCTGGCGCATGAGCGCACCTATCACGCCTTCAACATGTTAATCCGCTGGTCCATGGCCGTGCTTGGCGCAGGGATCTTGTGGCTCGCCCTCTGGTTCGCCAGTCCCGCGGGCTTCTGGGGCGCCACGATCACCGGATTGGTGGTGTTCATACTGGCCTATGTTTTCCTGATCCGGAAAGAGGAGCGTCAGCCCCTCGACCCCTGGGCGCCCGGGCGCTGATCAGGCCGCCGTCGGCCGGCCAGTGTAGTATTCGAGGTACCAGTCCACGAAGGCGCTGATTCCCGCCTCGACCGACGTCTTTGGCGCATAGCCAAGGACTTCGCGCGCGTCTGTGACGTCGGCCTCTGTGCTCGCCACGTCGCCGGGTTGCATCGGCATGAAGTTTATCTGCGCTTTGCGGCCCAGCTTGGCCTCCAGGATCTCGATGTAGCGCATCAGCTCGACGCGCCGGTTGGCGCCCAGGTTCAGGACTCGCCAAGGCGCGACGCCGCTGGTGGCCGGATCGGGCTGGGCGGAATTCCAATTGGAGTCTGGTTGCGGCGGCCGGTCCAGGGCGGCGAGAACGCCATCCACAATATCCCCCACATAGGTGAAGTCGCGCTGCATTTTGCCCTGGCCATAGACGTCGATGGGCTCGCCCGCCAGGATCGCCGCGGTGAATTTGAACAGCGCCATGTCCGGACGCCCCCAGGGTCCGTAGACGGTGAAGAACCGCAATGCGGTCGCCGGAATTGCGAAAAGATGGGCGTAGGCGTGCGCCATGGCTTCGTTGGCGAGCTTGGTCGCCGCGTAGAGGGTGATCGGGTGGTGCGCCGAATCGTGGGGCGAAAACGGAAGCTTGCTGTTCGCTCCGTAGACTGAGCTCGTCGAAGCGTAGACCAGATGCTCCGGCTTCGCCGCGCGGCAGGCCTCCAGGATGTTGACGAAGCCGACCAGGTTGGAGTCAACATAGGTGTGGGGCTGTTCGAGGCTGTAGCGTACGCCGGCCTGGGCGGCGAGGTGGGCCACCTGACGCGGACGCGATTCGTCGCAGAGAGCGGCGACCGCCGAGCGATCTTGAAGATCGATGCGGGCGTGCCGATAGTTCGGGCGCGTTTCGAGTCTGGCCAGGCGCGCGGCTTTCAGCTGCGGGTCATAATATGTGTTTAGGTTGTCGAGCCCGAGGACGGTTTCGCCGCGGTCGAGCAGTCTTTCGGTCAAGTGAAAGCCGATGAAACCGGCTGAGCCCGTAACCAAGATCGGTCTTGAGGATTTCGACATGCCGTCGCTTCTAGCCCGATGCGGGACCGCCGTCAGCAGAAGACGCAAGTCGCGACCGCGACGGACAGGGGACAGCACGCGGTTTGCACGCCAGGGCTCAGTTTTCGTGTGAATGTCTCGGAATGGGCCGTGGATATTTTCAAGCTTATCGGCCGATTGAGTCCGCCTCGCGGTTTGCAGCCGCCCGGATTGCAATTATGGAGTAGCGCGCCCGCCATCGACTCGACATCCGCTCCGGCGTGGTCATTGGGCCGGTGGCGGCCAAGGAGCTTTTGAATGAATTATTCCGTGGCCGCGGGGCTAAAGCCGGCGCCGACCAAGAACACCAAGCTGATCGCATGGGTGGCGCAGATCGCCGCCTTGACCGAGCCCGACCGCATCTATTGGTGCGACGGTTCTGAAGCGGAGTGGGCGGCGCTGACGGACGAGCTGGTTTCGGCCGGCACTCTGCAGCGCCTCAACCCGGCGAAGCGTCCCAATTCCTTTTATGCGCTGTCCGACCCCCGTGATGTCGCACGGGTGGAAAGCCGCACCTTCATCTGCTCGAATGACCCGATCGACGCCGGGCCCACCAACAATTGGCGTGAGCCGGGTGAGATGCGCGCCGAGCTCGACACCCTGTTCAAGGGCTGCATGCGCGGACGCACGATGTATGTCGTCCCCTTCTGCATGGGCCCGTTGGGATCCAAGATCAGCGCCATTGGCGTTGAGGTGACTGACAGCGCCTATGTGGCTGTGTCCATGCGGATCATGACACGCATGGGGCAGGCGGCGCTGGATCAACTCGGCGAGGATGGTTTCTTCGTGCCGGCGGTCCATTCCGTAGGGGCGCCGCTTGGGCCTGGGCAGAAGGATGTGGCCTGGCCCTGTAATGAAACCAAGTACATCGTGCATTATCCTGAAACCCGGGAGATCTGGTCCTATGGGTCGGGATATGGCGGCAATGCGCTTCTAGGTAAGAAGTGCTTCGCCTTGCGCATCGCATCGGTGATGGCCCGTGACGAGGGCTGGTTCGCCGAGCATATGCTGATTCTGAAACTTACCTCACCGGCCGGCGCCGCGCGTTATATCGCAGCTGCGTTTCCTAGCGCCTGCGGAAAGACCAACATGGCCATGCTGCAGCCGACCCTTGCCGGCTGGAAAGCGGAGACCATTGGCGATGATATCTGCTGGATGCGGTTCGGCGATGATGGCCGCCTCTACGCGGTGAATCCCGAGGCGGGATTCTTTGGGGTCGCGCCAGGCACCGGCGAAGAAACCAACTTCAACGCCGTGGCGTCGCTTTCCGCCAACTGCATCTACACGAATGTCGCACTCACCGATGATGGTGATGTCTGGTGGGAAGGTCTGACCAAGACCCCGCCCGCGCACCTCACCAACTGGAGAGGCGAGGCCTGGACGCCTCAATCCGGTGAGCCCGCCGCTCATCCAAACGCTCGCTTTACGGTACCGGCGCGCCAGTGCCCGGTTATAGCGCCGGAGTGGGAAGATCCCAAGGGAGTGCCGATCTCGGCGATCCTGTTCGGAGGCCGCCGCGCCAGCGCGGTGCCGTTGGTGACTGAGGCGTTCGACTGGCCTCATGGAGTCTTTATGGCCTCAAATGTCGCCTCCGAGGGCACCGCTGCCGCCGAAAATCGGATCGGCGAGCTACGGCGTGATCCATTCGCGATGTTGCCGTTCTGCGGCTACAACATGGGCGACTATTTCAGCCATTGGCTGAAGCAGGGCGCCCGGGCCGATGCGGCAAAACTGCCGCGCATCTATTTCGTGAACTGGTTCCGCAAGGATGCGCAAGGCAAGTTCGTCTGGCCGGGTTTCGGCGACAACAGCCGGGTTCTGAAGTGGATCGCCGAGCGGCTCGATGGCCAGGCGGAAGCCAAGGACACGCCGATTGGACGCCTGCCGACCCGCGAAAGCCTGGATGTCGCCGGCCTTGGTCTCACGGCGGCGCAATTGGACACCTTGCTTACGGTTGATCACGCCGTCTGGCTGGAGGAGGCCTCGCTGATCGGGCCCGCCTACGAACAGTTCGGCGATCGCTTGCCCAGCGTTCTTTGGGACCAGTTGGCGGCGCTAAGGGAACGGCTGGCGAAGGCTCAGACTTCAACCGCGACCATCGCCGCGGAATAGTTGCTTGACGTGCGCCTTGGGGCGCCGGCGTTCAGGTACGGATCGCAACGACCCGCAGATTTGGCGTGGCGCCTGGCATTTCACCGCGGATTTGGCCCACCAGATCAAAGAGTGCGCGCCGAACTTCTTCCATGTGTCCGCGCGAGGCGAGGGACTCAAGTTCCAGAAGGTGGCCGCTTGTCACGCGCAGCGACGATGTCGACACCACTTCAAGAACCTTCGGCGCGCAGGGAATGGAGCGTTCGGTTTCGTCGAGCAGAGTCTCGGTGAGCTTTTCGCCGGGGCGCAGGCCTGTGACTTCAATTTCAATATCCTGGCCGGGTCGCAGACCGGACAGCGCCACCATCTGCTTGGCCAGGTCCATGATCCGCACGGGCTCACCCATCTCCAACAGGAATAGGCGCGCGCGACCGGCTTCACCCTCGGCGCTGGTGGCTGTTGCATGAAGCACCAGTTGCGCAGCCTCGGGGATGGTCATGAAATAGCGCGCCATGTCCGGGTGGGTCACCGTGACGGGACCGCCCCGTTCGATTTGCGACCTGAAGATCGGCACGACTGAACCCGCCGATCCCAGAACATTGCCGAAGCGCACGGCAGAGTATCGCGTGGCGCCCTGGCCGCTTTGTTGGGCCTGGATAACCGCCTCGGCGAGTCGCTTGGTGGCCCCCATCACATTGGTCGGATCCACGGCCTTGTCGGTGGAGATCAGCACCATCTGCGCCGCATCACAGGCGCGCGCGGCCTCGGCGACATTCCAGGTGCCGATGACGTTTGTCAGGACCCCTTCGCAGGGATGCTGTTCAACCATGGAGACATGCTTCAGCGCGGCGGCGTGAAACACGAGGTCCGGCTTCAAATCCATGAAGGTGTTGGCGACACGCGCTGCATTACGCACGTCACAGAGGACCGACTTGCGCGCCATTTGCGGATGGGTTTCCGCCATTTCGCGGTCGATTTCGAAAAGATTCGTTTCCGAAAAATCCACCATGCTCAAATGGGCGCAGTGGAATGCGGCCACTTGGCGGCAGAGCTCGCCGCCGATTGATCCGCCGGCGCCCGTGATCAACACACGCCGGCCCCGTATCAGGTCGGCGATTGGGCGCCTGTCGAGTTCGATGGGATCACGCGCCAGCAGTTCTTCGATATTGATCTCCCGCATCGGCAGGAGCGTGATGCCTTCGTGGTCGCCCAATTCGACGATTGAAGGCAGACGCAATAGGCGTATGCCGTCGCTCTTCAGTCTTCCGAGGCGGTCCGCGGTCAGGCCTTTGAGCCGCCCGGGCTCCTCAAGGAACAAAATCGCCCTTGGGTAGCGGTTCCAGCGGCGGAGTTCGGCCAATGCCTCTTCAAGATTTTCAATGCTTTCAAGTATGCAAACGCCGCGCACTTGCTGGCCGACGTCACGAGAATGCGTCCCGACGATCCCCACAGTCGTGTAGGTACGGTCGTGTTTGCGCGCTGCGTCGCGAAGGTAAGTGTCGGCGAGTGACGGGGCCCCGATCAATAGCAGCGAGGGCGCCTGGGCGATCCTGTCGCGGAGGGTTTTGAGCGGTGCGAATGAATCCATAGCATGCTCGTGCAACGCTCGGCGGAGGATGCGTCCTCCCATGCAGCCGGTCATCTGGAAGATGGGCGCCATCACCAGCAAGAGTCGAGGCAGGCCGCGGGCGCGATCGATGACAAAGATCGTAAGCAGGAAAATGCCCACCGTGAGAAGCGCGATCCGCGCTAGAACGAGGGCATCTGGGATCGATGCGTAACGCCAGGGTGAAAGCTCCCGCCGGAAAATCAACGTTAGGATGCCCGCAATGGCGCCGTAGATGAGCATCAACTGGCCGAGGCTCAGCGATGAAGCGGCGACCGGTAGCCCAAGCGCCGAGACTCTGAGCGGTGCAGCGATATAGGCGCATACGAAAGCTGCGCCGGCGATGATGACGTCGGCGATTATGGTCGAGGCTCTGAAGGCCATCCGCTCCATTCGCTTCGCTCCGCTTTCGATCTGACTCGTCAACATAGACGGGGGCGACGCACCGTCCAACGAAACTCCGCGGTCGGCGCGGCGCAATGCACCGATCGCATTGCGGCCTCTTGTATGCTCTGGCGAGGCGCGGTGCGCGCCTAAAGCGCCCTGAGCCTGCTTTGCAACGCCAAACGCCGCCGCCCGAGAGGACGGCGGCTTTGGTTAACGAAGCTTGAACAATGAGTTAGAAGGTAGCTTTCAAGCTCACCGCGGCGCGGCCGTTGGAGATTTTGCTTTTGAAGTCGGTGTCGAAGTAACGGACGTCGACGCCCAGGTGGTCGTTGAGGGCGTAGCCGAGTCCCACGTTCCAAGTCGTGTAGTCGCCCGGACCCTCCAGCGATTGGTGACCAAGGGCGCCCGAGATGCTGAGCTTGTCGACGATCGGGGTCGATGCGTTGACTTCGTAATAGACCGCACTGTCAACGGCGCCGAAGAAATCCGGGGAGTAGAACACCGCCGCGCCGACGGTTCCCTTGCCGACCGGTACGCTTCCCGCGACCTTGGCTTCGAAGTAGTCATATCCGGACCCCTTTGGTGATCCCGGATAGGCGTAATAGAGGCCGCCGATGTCCAGGCTGACGGGGCCGAGCGTCGGCTTCACGCCAGCATAGAGGTCGACCTCGGCGTCCGTGCTGTCCAGGAAATCGACATTGGAAGCCCATACGCCAGCGTAGAGCATTCCTGACGTCACATCAGCGCCGCCGAACACCTGGACGCCCTCATCGGTCTGGCTGAAGCCGCGGAAGACATAGTCAGACGCGACGCCGACGTTGAATGCAACGCTTGGACCGCTTGCATCCTCTGCAAAGGCCGCGCCGCCCATGGCGATGGAGGTGGTGGCGATGGCTAGCGCTAGCTTGGTCAGTTTCATTTGTTATCCCCTTCACGCCTGGGCAATCCGTCTGCTCAGGCCTCGGCCCCTGTGTTGACGGCCTGACGCAGTAGATCAACGCATGGCGCAGGCGTGCGTTGCCGAAGCTAACCGGTGACTACAAAATAGCCGTTAAGCCGCGAAGGCGCCGTTGAAATAGGCGCCTTTCCGGCCTGAGGAGCGACTTTGGGGGCGGGAAACGCCTTTGGCGCCTAATTGGCGCTCAGACGACGTCCGGCGTCGACAACAAGGGTCTCGCCAGTGACGTGGCGAGAATGCCGCCCCCCCAGGAAGACCGCCGACACGGCGATGTCCTCAGCGGTGGAGGCCACCTTCAACGGAGTCGCCTCCGCGGCGTTTCTGCGCTGCTTGGCTTGCTGCTCAAGATTCAGGGCTTTTCCGAACCAGGGCGTGTCAATGAAGCCTGGCAGCACCGCATTGACTCGAACCTTTGGCGCCAGGGCCCGGGCGAGCGCAATAGTCAGGGTATTGAGCGCGCCCTTGGAGGCAGCATAGGCGATCGAGGACCCAATCCCCATGATTGAGGCGATGGAGCCGGTGTTCACCACGGCGGCGGTCTGAGGCGCGGCCTCTAGCAGCTCGCGGCAGGCGCGGGTCATCTGGAACGCGCCCACAACATTGACCGCATAGACCTTCTGAAAATCCTCGGCCGAAATGGCGTCCAGGTTGTCGTGACGGGCGAAGACCGTGACGCCGGCGTTGTTGAACAGTGCGTCCACGCGGCCATAGGGCCGGGCGGCATCGGCGACACGCCGGCAGTCTTCGTCCAGCGCGACGTCGCCTTGGACCAGGACAGCCTTGGCGCCTTGCGTTTCCACTAGCCGCGCGGTTTCCCGCGCCTCATCAGTGCTGCTGGCGTAGTTCACGATGACCACGTTTGCGCCTTGGGACGCAGTCTCGACCGCGATGGCGCGGCCAAGGCCTGTGGACGCACCCGTAACCACAACGATGAAATCCTTGAACGCCGCATTTGCCATGGTCTGCTCCCTTGACCCTGAAATCCATTTGCCATGCTGGTAACCCGGCCGGTGGTGTTTGTCTCGGTTGTCGCGGTGAAAAGGGGAGGCTAAAGCCCGCCACATGACGGATGCGCCCTTGACCCAACTCGGCCGTACAACGCCGGTTCCCGCCGATCCGCAGTCCGCGGTGCTGGAACGTGTCGCCAATCCGCACCCCGACGATATTTACCTGGTCCGGTTCACCCAGCCGGAATTCACGTCGCTATGCCCGATCACCGGCCAACCTGATTTCGCCCACCTGGTGATCGACTATGCGCCGGGTCCCTGGCTGGTGGAGTCCAAGTCCCTGAAGCTCTATCTGGCGGCGTTCCGAAATCACGGCGCATTCCATGAGGACTGCACGCTGGCGGTGGCCAAGAAGGTGATGGCGGCGGCCGAACCGAATTGGCTGCGGATCGGGGGTTACTGGTATCCGCGCGGCGGCATGCCGATCGACGTATTTTGGCAGAGCGGCCCAGCCCCGGAGGGGCTATGGCTACCGGACCAGGGCGTTGCGGCCTACCGCGGCCGCGGCTGAGGTTGGCTAACTAGTCCGTCGGCGGCGACCAAACCGTCACCAGATTCTGCATATTTGGCCGCTCGCGCTCCAACGGGATCTCCTGATGTGTCCCGATCAGTATGAAGCCCGCGACCCGCTCCTGCGCCGTCAATCCGAGAATCGTCCGCGCATCCTCGTCATAGGCGTACCAGTCGGTGATCCAGTTGGCTCCGTAGCCCATCGCTTGGGTGGCATAGAGTAGGGTGGCGCAGACCGCGCCGACCGAGAGTTGCTGTTCCCAGGCCGGTATTTCCGCCGCCTTTGGGTGATGGATTACGGCGATGCACAAAGGTGGTGCCTTGAGCTTGCCCAATTTAGCGGCGGCCTTGGAATCGCCTCGGCGCAGAGCAAGTCCGTCCAGGGCGGCGGCGAAGGCCGCCTTGCCCGAACCTTCCAGTACAATGAAGCGCCAGGGTGTAAGTTTGCCATGGTCCGGCACACGCGCGGCGATGCGCAGGAGTTGATCGACTTCCGCCATCGAAGGCGCAGGGGCATTTAAAGACATCGCCGAAGTCGACCGCCGCCGCGCGAGGAATCGCAGCATGTCTGGCGAAGCCGGATTGTCGATGGGAGTCCCGAAGTCCGGGGCGGCGGGCAGGGGCGGGGTCAAGGGCGGCCTCGTTAAGGGAACCGATAGGGCATTCCCTTATTGGAGGTGGGTGGCGTTACAGGCAAGGCGAGACCAAGGACATGCCGCGACAGCCGGCCTGGCTCAGGCCACACGGCCGACCCTGGGGGCGAGGGACTGGGCGTGTCGTCTATGACAACCCCTGGATTCGGGTGACCGAACACGACGCAACCGCGCCGACCGGGTATCCCACCTTCTATGGTGTCGTGGGTTTCAAGAACCTGGCCCTGGCGATTCTGCCTCTTCATGAGGACGGGACAATCACCCTGGTGGGACAGCACCGCTTCCCGCTCGCCGACTATAGTTGGGAAATTCCGGAGGGCGGTGGGCCCCTGGCGAACGATCCCCTCGACAGCGCCAAGCGGGAATTGCGTGAAGAGACCGGCCTTTTGGCCGCGGAATGGCGCGAAGTGCTGCGGATGCAGCTTTCCAACTCGGTGACCGACGAACAGGCGATCGGCTACATCGCCACTGGACTTTCCGCCGCCGTGGACGGTGCGGAACCCGATGCGACCGAGGCGATTACCCTGGCGCGCGCGCCATTCCGTGAGGTGCTGAATGCAGCGTTGGCAGGAGAGATTCGCGATGCACTGACGCTGGCGATGCTGCTGCGGGCTTACTATATGGCCCGTGAAGGTGGTTTGCCGCGCGCCCTGGCTCGCGGCATGTTAGGGTGAGACGGTGAGGGTCGGAACAATCACATGAGCCAACGCTTCGAAGTCATCAACCCGGCGACACCGCCTCCGGTGTGGGCGTCCCTGCGGAACGAGGCCGAAGCCGCCGCCAAGAAGGAGCCGGCGCTGGCCAGCTTGCTGAACGCGGTGGTGCTGAGCCATGCCAACCTGGGAGACGCACTCTCCTATCAATTGGCCCGCAAACTGGGCGACCAGGAACTGCGCGCCATGAGCCTGCGCGAACTGGCGGCCGCCGCCTACGCCGCCGACCCGCGGCTGGTGGACGTGGCCGAGGCTGACCTGCAGGCGGTATTCGAGCGCGATCCGGCCTGCAAGGGTTATGTCCAACCCTTCCTGTTCTTTAAGGGGTTCCAGGCGCTGCAGAGCCAGCGTGTCGCCCACTGGCTGTGGAACCAGGGTCGTGAGACCATCGCGCTGTTCCTTCAGAGCCGCATGTCCGAGGTTTTCCAGGTGGACATTCATCCGGCGACCCGGATCGGCGCCGGCGTGTTCATCGACCACGGCACCGGAATCGTCATCGGCGAGACCGCGGTGATTGGAGATGAGGTGTCCATGTTGCAGGGTGTTACTCTCGGCGGCACTGGCAAGGAGCGCGGTGACCGCCATCCGAAGATCGGGCGCGGGGTGCTGTTGGGCGCCAACGCCACCGTCCTGGGCAACATCACCGTGGGCGACTACGCCAAGATCGCTTCCGGGTCGGTGGTTTTGAAGCCCGTCCCCGCCGGCTGCACCGCCGCCGGCGTGCCGGCGCGGCTGACCAACTGCCCGACTTGCGAGGAGCCGGCCCGGTCGATGGATCACACGCTCGCCGAAGAAGTCTACGACTACGTGATCTGACCGTTGGGAAACGCAGCGGGACCGGCTATAGGGGCCGGCCGCTAGAAAGTCCCGAAGGAGCGTCCCGTGGACGAGAAGACTATCCGCAAGGTTGAAGGCCACCTGCGCGGCACGTTCGCGAACGCCCGGATCACCCTTGTCCCGCGCCCGAGACAGCAGGATTCCTGCGAGGTTTATATCGGCGAGGAGTTCATCGGCGTCGTCTTCCAGGACGAGGACGAGGACGGCTCATTCATGTTCGAAATGGCCATCCTCGCCGAGGATCTTCCCTAGTCCGCTGACCTTGTTGGGTCGAGGGCGTGTTGGCCCAGCACCAGGGTCGCGCCCTTGCCAGTGGGCGAGACGGCCTGCAACGTGCGCAGTCTCATCAGTTCTGGATTGTCTTTCAGCAGTCGCGCGGCGTTGGCCAAGGATCGAAGCGATGCGTGCTCGCCCCGCGCTCTCTCCAGCGCCGCTGCGCCCTCTTGCCTGGCGCGCTCCACCTCAGTTAGCATGCGACGAACCTCTGGCGGCAAAGTCAGGGACTGGATGGTCACCGCCTGGATTTCCAGTTCCGCGACCTTGCCGGCCAGGCGGTCGAGCAGGGCTGCGCTTAGGTCCGCGCGCTGGCTGATCAAGTCGTCCAGGCTGCGCTCGGAGACCAGCGCAACCGCCGCCTCGGCGACCGCCAGAAGGAGCGCCTGGTGGTATTGCGACTGGCCCTCCACGGCGGCGCGGGGGTCGCAAATTCTTGCCATGACGGCGACGCCCAGCCTCAGGGCGAAGCGGTCGGCGGTGATCACTTCGATCGCACCGCTTGGGTAATAGGTCGGATAGTTGGCCACGCGGAAGACCTGAACCCTGCGGCCAAGGGCGAACAGGCGGTGGCGTCCGGCGGGCAGGATGCGCTGGAACGCCCCGTCAACATAGAGGAGCGCCTTCTCCCATTCATAGACGGTCTCGGTCTTCCACATCGTTTGCTCCTCACCCCCCGGCGCCGCGGCCGGCGGGCGGGAGCCCGAAGCTCACAGGGCCCGCCGACGGCTGCCTCGCGGCTGGCGCCGGGGGGCTTTTTGGAAGTGCTTCACAGGCATGTGTAGCCAGTGAGACCGACGCTCTATTCGCTGACCGCGCCTTGCAGCGTCGCGCGAAGGAGCCCCGATCCTGACCACCGGCGACCCTGGCAACCTAGACCATGGCCGATGACCCGGGAAGGCTCAGCTCAAAGCACCCCCAGCATCTCCGCCACCAGCGGGTGACGTACGATGTCCTGGTCCTTCAGCCGAACGACGGCGATGTTAGGCACCGCCTCCAGCCGCTCGGCGACCACGCCCAGGCCAGAGAGCTCCGGCAGCAGGTCCGACTGGTTGGGGTCCCCGGTCACCACCATGGTCGAGTGCCAGCCCAGGCGGGTGAGCAGCATCTTGAGCTGGCCATAGGTGCAGTTTTGCGCCTCGTCGATCACCACGAAGGCGTTGTTCAGCGTGCGACCGCGCATGAATCCCACCGGCGCGATCTCGATGGCGCCCTCGGCGATCAGGGCGCGGACCCGTTTCATGGAGATGCGGTCGGAAAGGGCGTCATAGAGCGGTCGCAGGTAGGGGGCGAGCTTGTCCTCCATCTCGCCCGGTAGGAAACCGATTGATTCGCCGGCCTCAACGGCGGGACGAGAGAGCACGATACGAGCGACCCTGCCGGCGTCCAGCGCCTCCACCGCCTTGGCGATGGCCAGATAGGTCTTGCCGGTCCCGGCGGGACCGAGCGCCAGCACTAGGTTCTTGGCGTCGATCGCATCCAGCAAACCCTGCTGGCCTTCGGACTTCGCCTTCAGCGTCTTCACATAGCCCTGGTCGCGGTGCGCGTCGTTCGCGCCCAGCGGGGACCAGGGCCTTTCCACCGGCAGACGGCGGATTTTCGGATCATCGGCGTAACCTTCGAATTCAAAAGATCCTTCGCGCAGCTGACGCTTCAGGGCTCGTTTGGTCATGAGGGCCTCCGTTGGGGCATGAAAAAAGGGCGCGTCCGCAATGGACCGCCCCTGGGGAAAGTGACGAAGAAGGCGCGCGGCGCGGGGCTGTCGCCCGGCGGCGCGGCGGGTAGATCCGGCCAAGGCGGGGGAAGCCGCCCGAAAACACAACGCGTCACACGTGGCTCCGCATTACAGGAGACCGCGCGCCGGACAGCGGCCCGCGGCGGCGCCCCGGAAGCGGTGCTGGCCACCCCCGAATCGCCCGAATAGGATGATCCTAGTCACGTTTAAGAACGGTTAACCACGCCGTTCTTTATCAATAATGGGGTGTACGGATGACCGTATATAGTCTGGGCGATTACACGCCAGAACTTCCGGGTAATGACGAATACTGGATTGCACCGAACGCGGCGGTAATGGGGCGGGTTGTGCTGAAGAGGAACGCCTCGGTGTGGTTCAACGCCACACTCCGCGGCGATAACGACCCGATCATCATCGGCGAGAATTCCAACGTTCAGGACGGTTCGGTGCTGCACACGGACTTGGGCTCGCCGCTGACAATCGGCGCCAACTGCACCATCGGCCATATGGTGATGATGCACGGATGCACCATCGGCGATGGCACGCTGGTGGGGATCGGCTCGATCATCCTGAACGGGGCGAGGATCGGAAAGAACTGCCTGATCGGAGCCAATTGCCTGATCACCGAAGGCAAGGAGATTCCAGACAATTCCCTGGTCATGGGCGCGCCGGCCAAGGTGGTGAGGGAACTGTCGCCCGAACAGGCGGCGCGGGTTGCCGGCGGCGCGCAGAGCTATGTGGACAACTGGCGGCGCTTCAAGGCCCAGCTGAAGCCGATCGGCTGAGCGCCTTCGCCTCAGGCGATCAGCCGACCGTCCAAGGCCGCGAGCCTGAGCCTGGGCGCGCCATCGCGACCGTTGGTGGTCCGCAGGCTGCGCAGCACAAGCGTTCGCACCGGCCGGCCGAGCAGGCGCATGGTCATCCCCAGCGGTTGGTAAAGTCCGAGGAATCGGTCGGTATCGCCGCTGGGCCCCCGCAGCGGGGCGAACAGGATTTCCAGGCGCAGTTCCCCAGCGTCGGTCATGGCGTCCGCCGTCACGACGATCGGTTCGGGGCGCAGGCGGGCTTCTTCGAGGCCGGCGCGCAGGCGCGCGCGGCTGGAGTCCGCCCAAAGGCTCAAGGCATTGACCGCGCGCAGATCGCATCCGTGCAGATCGGCGATGAGGCCGCCGGCCAACCTGACCGGATACAGTCCGCTGCGTTCCCGGCCCAGCAGGAACACCTGCGGCGCAAGCTCGGCGAAATCCGCCGGGCCGACATCCTCGCGCGACGGGGCGACGCCATTCGAAGCCCGGCTTCGCCAATAATCTATCAATCTGTCTGTAGTTGAATGGAACATCGACATCGGGGCGAAGGCTCTGGCGCGGCCATCACCGGCCGCACAGGGCTTGCAGCGAGATGCGGGCCAGGCGACGCATGTTCCAGTTCGGGATCGTGCGCGCTGGGCGGGGGATACGCGCGCCGCGGCGGTGTTCCTCACGATCTCACGCGGATCGAAGGAGAGGCCGGCTATGGCGCGTACATCTCTGTTGAGTTGGATGATCGGTCTTGGAGCCCTGTTCGCGGCCGGCGCCGCTGCGGCCCAGTGCTGCGCCCCGCCGCCCCCGCCGTGCTGCGCGCCGCCGCCCTCCTGTTGCACCCCGCCGCCGCCGCCACCCCTGCCGCCAACTGTTCCCGGGCACAACGTCAATATCCCCGGCGTCAACGTCTTCGTCGCGGGCTCGGTGGTGGTCAACGCCAACGCAAATGCACGGGCCTCGTCGGGCGCCGCCGGTCAGGCCGGCTCTACCGTCTTCGTGGGCGGAGGCGGTGGCTATGGCGGCGGCTACGCTCCGCCTGCGCCGATGGGCGTGATCCAGGGCCTCAATGTCGGCGGCGGCGCCCGCCGCGTGGCCTATCAGGCCAGCCGCAGCCGCACCGCGCGGATGATCATCCAGGCGGTCTGCATCGATGACCGCTTCGTCGCCCACCCGGCTTCGCAAACCACCCCGGACCGCGAGATCGACGACGCCTTCGACGGCGAACTCTACCGCTGCCTGGCGGGCACGAAGATGCAGTACACCTACTCCGAATACCTCGGTCAGATCGACTTCACGAAGGGGGAAACCCGCACCTGCGCCAAGGGCGAGGCCCTCTACCGGACCGCGGCTGGCCGCGGCGGACGCATGGGTGAGGGCGGCCCCGGTGGACCGGGGCGTGATCAGGGCCAGCGTAGCGCCGGCCGAGGCGGTGATATGGCCGGCGGCGGCGAATCCATAGGCGCCCAGCTGGGATGCCGGCCGCAGAAGCCCGCCCGGGACTGCAACGAACGCTCACTGCTGCGCCGCTTCGGCGCCGGCATCAAGATCATCACCATGTCCTGGTTCGAAACCTACACGGCCTATCGCGAAGAATCCTACGAATCCGCGACCACGACCATGAGCCTCGACGGCGGTGTGGGCGGGGTGGTCTACTAGACCTCCTCAGGCTGAACTGCGCCAGGGCGTCTCGGCGGCAACGCCAACCGTGCGTCTTGCGGGCGGTGCGACGTCGAAGGCCGCGGTGTCCTGCGGGACGGTGCCGTCTGGACGGCTGTCGGCGTCGGGTTCACGCTCGCCGTTCAGTTCCCGCGCGCAATCGAGGCGTTCGGTCTCGGTCCAGCGGTGGGCTGACGGCGCCGCGTGCGGGGTCGGGCGGCGGGCCTTGCGCGCGGCGGACTGTTCCCGGCGTTCGCGGTTGGCGATGCGGCATTCCCGGTCGAGGCGGGCTTTGAGCGCCAGCGTCTGGCGCAGCGACCGGGCGGTGGCGTTGTAGAGCCGGCCGAAAACGGCGGCTTGTTCCGGCTTGTCGGTT
>CANJLH010000034.1 GCA_947475415.1 Caulobacteraceae bacterium | reverse complement strand
GATGTGAGACCGGTCCGCGAAACCCATCCAGGCCAGCAGCCACATAAAGCTGCGCTACAGGCCGAACACATGGACGCAAGCGAACCCAACCCACGCCAAAAGCCATCAAAATCCTCTTGCGAGACGGGGGCCATCCACACATGGGGTTGTGGAAGGCGCCTAAAATGGGACGTGGGTTGGCATATTTCCTGAGTGAAAACGCAGATGGCGCCTGGGCGTGGAGCGTCTGCGACGAGGACGGTCTGACCGTCGCCGAGGGGCATGCGGCCAGCCACGCTGCGGCGATGGCTGCGATCGAACAGGTGATGCGCACCCAATCAGCGGCCGCTTAGGCGCACGCCGTCCAGACCTGTTGTTTCCCAGCGCGCTGGCGTCTAGCATTGCGCAGCCGGACCCCGGAACGGGGCGGGAAACCTCAGGAGTGGTTCAATGTTCTCGTATGAAGGAAAGCGCGTGCTCGTCGTCGGCGGCGCCACGGGCATGGGCGGCGCGGCGGCCCAGAAGGCCAAGGCGGGTGGCGCGCACGTCACGGTGCTGGACGTGGCCAAGGTCGAGTTTCCCGTAGACGCCTTCATTCAGATCGACCTGCGCGACAAGGCCAGCGTCGAGGGCGTGATCAACCAGCTCAGCGGTCCCTTCGATGCGGTGTTCTCCTGCGCCGGCGTCGCGGACGGGACCCGCGGCATCGTGCTGATCAACTTCATTTCTCAGCGCCGCCTGCTGGAAGGCCTGGTGGCCAAGGGCGCCCTGACGCGCGGATCGGCCGTGGGCATGATCTCGTCCACCGCCGGCAACGGCTGGAAGACCAATCTCGCCCAGGTGCAGGAATTCCTCGCGATCCCCGACTGGGACGGTCAGGCCGCCTGGATCGAGGCCCACAAGTCGGAAAACTACATGGAGAACGCCGACGGCTACCGTTTCTCGAAGGAGGCCATGTGCGGCTACGTCGCTCAGTGCGCCACCGAGCTGCTGAAAAAGGGCATCCGCATCAACGCCATCCTGCCGGGCCCCACCGACACGCCGCTGGCCCGCGCTAACGCCAATATCTGGCTGGCCTACGCCACCGACTATCGCAACGCGGTCGGCGTGAAGCACCTGCAGCCCGAGGAGATGGCCGATCCGCTGCTTTACCTGTGCAGCCCGATGGCCAGCGGCATCACTGGTGAAAACATCATCGTCGATCATGGTTATACTTCGTCGCAGATCACCGGATCGTTCGGGGGGCCGGCTCGTTGAAGATCGGCCTGATCCTCGCCCAGGTCGATCGTGGCGCGAAGGTGGACGTCGCACAGGCGGCTGAAGCGCTCGGTTACGATTCGATCTGGGTCGGCGAGCATGTCGTGCTGCCGGCGGTGGAAAAGGATTCTCATCCTTACGGGCGTCCCGGGTTGGTGCAGCCCTTCGGTCAGACCCTGGAGCCGTTCACCGAGCTGGCTTACCTGGCCGGCCGGACTCAACGGATCCGCCTAGCGACCGGTGTGATCCTGCTGCCGATCCGCAACCTCTTCTCCACGGCCCGGCAGATCGCCACCTTGGATCTGTTCTCGGACGGCCGGCTGGACGTAGGGATCGGCGTCGGCTGGCACGCAGGCGAGTTCGAGCTGATGGGGGCGGACTTCGCCACTCGCGGCGCCCATGCCGATGAGTTCCTCGATGCGCTCAGCCTGCTGTTCACCGAGAGGACGCCCAGCTTCTCTGGCGACCACATCGCCTTCGAGCCGGTAGGGTTCGAGCCCAAGCCGCTGCAGTATCCGCGCCCCCCCGTGCTGGTGGGCGGCGACACGCTGCCGGCCATGCGCCGCGCGGCGCGGCGCGGAGACGGCTGGTACGGCCACGCCAATTCGCCAGAGCAAGCTCGCGAGCGCATTGACGCCGTCAAGGGGCTGCTGGCCGCCCAACACCGCACCGGCGCCGCTTTCCAGCAGATCGTGCAGGTCTGGGATCCGCCGGAGCCCGAAGCGCTTGAGGCCTATGCCGCCGCCGGCGCCGACCGGTTGGTCACCGCGCCGTTCAAGCCGGGCGACGGGGATCCGGTGAAGGTGATCACCGAATATGCCCGCCGCGTAGGACTGAAGGCGGTTTAGTCTTCGTCGAAGTGGACTTCGCCGTCGCCGAACGGACCGTCCCGCTCCTGCAAGGCCGCCTTGAGCCCCTGAGCCTTGACGGTTTCCATGAAGCCGCCCAGGGCGGGTGACAGATGGGCGCGGGCGTCGTTCTCCGAGGCCATGCGCTGGAGCGTCGGCCAGCCCATCAGCTCCAGGCCCACATTTACGATGCGCTTGTGCGATGAGGTGAGGGCCGGATCCACGTTGACGATGCGGCGGGCCAGGGCGTCGACCTCGGCGTCAAGTTTGTCTGCGGGCACCGACTTCATGACCAGGCCGATCTTGGCGGCGTCCCGCCCGCGGATGATGTCGCCGGTGAGCAGCAACCGCTTCGCCCACTGCGGACCCACGTGATAGAGCCACATATGGTTGGCCGGCGAGCCTAAGGCGCGGGTCGCCGGGAAGCCGATGCGGGCGTCGTGCGCGGCGATCAGCATGTCGCAGTTGAGCGCCACGTCGGTGGCGGCGGCCAGGCAGTTGCCGTGGATCTTGGCGATCACCGGCTTGTACATCCGAAAGATCACCAGCCGCAGGTCGCCGCGGACCACCATGCGCCAGCTGTCGTCATCGTAGCTGTTGGAGTCGCGATAGAGCGCGGGATCGTAGTCCGGATCCGCCGTCCCGCCGCCAAGATCTGCGCCGGCGGAGAAGTCCTTGCCGGCGCCAGACAGCACCACGCAGCGCACCGACTTCAGGTCGTCGGCCTCCATCATGGCGGCCTTCAGCTCCTCGAGGGTGTTGACGCTGAGCGCATTGCGCTTGGCCGGCTTGTTGAGCGTCACATATGCAACGCCGTTCCTTACCTCGAAGAGGATGTCCTGCGGATCCTTTAGCCACTTGCCCATGTGCGTTCCCTCCAGTCCGTTGCTTTGCGGCTGTCGATAAGCGCTCCCGCGCCTGTCATCAACTGGCGTCCGCCGGTGATGGCCCGCCCTCGGCCTGGACCTTGGCCCAGCATTCCTTGGCGACTTGCTCCAGCAGCGAAGCTTTCGGCAAACCGGCGTACACCGAGAAGTGCAGCACCGCTTCAAGCAGTTCGTCATAGCTGATGTCGCCGCTCTTCAGCGCCGCGTAGAGGTGGGAGCGCATGGGCGTGTCGGCGCCCACGAACCCCGCGCATGCGATGGAGATGAACCGGCGTGCGCGCATGTCGAGGCCAGGCCGACTCCACACGTCGCCGAAGCAGAAGCTTGTCGAAGCCACTTCGACCATCGGCGTCATATCAGCGGTGTCGGTCCTGGGGACGGCCATCACCCGCTGGAACCAGTCCACGCCCTTGCGGCGGCGGGCTTCGGTGTTGTCGGTGACATCAGTCATGGTGTTCTCCGCAGTTGATCGCGCCGGGTCTGGTCAGGCAGAGAGAACCCGCCCACGCTCTTCAAGTTCTCAGAGGAAGTCAGATGACAAACCCACCCGCGCCGCAACCGCCGATGTTCTCGCTTGAGGGAAAGACCGTCGTCGTCACAGGCGGCGGGCGTGGGATCGGCCGCGGGATCAGCCTGGCCATGGCCCAGGCTGGGGCGAACGTGGTCCTGACCGGCCGCACGGAGGCGGACCTGGAGGCCATCGCGGCGCAGATCCGCGGGCTGGGCCGTAAGGCGGTCCCGGTGGTCGCCGACATCACCAAGAGCGCCGATATCGACCGGATCGTGGATGCGGCGATCGGCGGCTTTGGCTACATCGACGGTTGGGTGAACAACGCCGGCAGCGCGCGCAACGGTGACGTGGGTCCCCTGTTCAGTCTTGACGAGCGCATGTGGGACGCCGTGGTCGACCTGAACCTGAAGTGGACCTTTTTCGCCATGCAGGCGGCGGCGAGGACCATGACCCGGGGGGGGTCGATCGTGAACATTTCGTCCCGCTCCGGCTCCCAGCCCTGCCCCAACACCGGCCAGTATGGCGCGGCCAAGGCCGGGGTCGAGAACCTGACCGCCACGGCGGCGGTGGAATGGGGCCACCTGGGCATTCGTGTGAACGCCATCGCCCCGGGCGTGGTGCCCACCGAAGGCCGCACCACCATGGCCAGCGCCAGCCGTCAGCGCCGCCAGATCGAGACCATCCCTCTGCGCCGCCTGGGCCGGGTGGAGGATATCGGTCCGTTGGCGGTCTATTTCGTCGCCGATGAGTCTTCCTGGACTTCCGGCACGGTGGTGCAGGTGACCGGCGGCAGCCGCATCCCGGTGGGGCTGCTCACCTACCTCTACAAGACCAACCAGGCCATGGAGGCCAAGGAGCGCGACGAAGCCGCAGGCGTCTGAGGTCAGCCCTCAGTCTTGTTGATCCGATCGCTGATCGCGGTCTGGATCGGGCCTGTCCGTCCGACCCGGGCCAGGGCGTTCATCTGGCCGTGGTAGCGGAACATGGCCCCGACCCCGCCGATCTCCAGGGCTGTGTTGAAGGCCACCTTGGCCATGGAGGCGCGGTCATGGTCCTCGATGATGCAGTCGCGGGCGATGCCCTCGACCACTTCATCCAGCTCCGCGTCGGGGACGCACATGGTGACCAAATCCAGCCGCTCGGCAGTGCGCCCATCGACAACCCGCTTGGTCATCAGAAGGTAGCGGGCCTTGCGGTAGGGCATCGCCACCTGCAGCAGCGGCATGGATGTGGAGCCGCCTCCGCGCACCGGATGGCCGAGGCGGGCGCTTTCGGCGCAGACCGAGATGTCGCACAGGAGCTGCAGGTAGGAGCCCGCCGCCAGCGCCGCGCCGTGCACCTTGGCGATGGTCACCTTCGGACAGTCCCAGACGGCGCGGTACAGGCCCTCGACCTTCCTCAGCCGGGCGATGGCCGAGTCCTGTTTCCAGCCGCCCTCCGGCGCGGTGATGTAAGGGCTGCCCGACAGGTCGTACCCGGCGCAGAACACCGGGCCGTTGCCTGACAGGACCACCACCGAGATGGCGTCGTCCTCCGCCGCGCGCTCGAACGCGGACTTCAGCTCCGCGAACATCTCGTGATCGATGGCATTGCGCTTTTCGGGCCGGTTGAGGGTGATCCGCGCGATCTCGCCTTCGCTTTCATAGAGGACGGTGGGCATGGCCGGCGCCTCAGCTCGACATGGGTTTGTCGAGGGCGCTGGTCAGCAGCCCCACGTTCAGTTCCCAGGCGCTGCCGTCCAGGGTCTTCAGCCAGCCGGACGAGGCGAAGGTGCCGCCATCCACCGGCAGGTTCACGCCGGAGATGTATGAGGCCATCTTAGAGGCCAGGAACACCGCCGCCGTGCCGCATTCGTCCTCGTCGCCCTCGCGCCCCAGCGGGACCAGACGGGCGTAGGCCTCGTTCTGCGCCTGGGTGCGCGGCACCCACTTGGACTTGTCCACCGGGCCGGAGCGGTTGCCGTGGTTGCCGGGGGTCTGGGTGTGGTCCGGCGAGATGCAGTTCACGCGGATGCCGTATTCGCCCAGCTCAACCGCCATGGTGCGGGTGAAATTGGCCATACCGGCCTTGCAGGCGGCGTAGACCGCAAAGCGCGGCGCGGCGCGGCTGGCCTCGATGGAGGCGACATTGATGATCGAGCCGCCGCGGCCGCCGCGGATCATGATCGGGGCCGCGGCGTGGGTGGCGGCCATCATCGAGACCATATTGATGTCGATGTGGCGGCGCCAGGAGCGTTCCGACTGTTCCAGGAACTTGCGCGCGGTGACGCCGCCGGCGTTGTTGACCAGGATGTCGACGCGGCCGAATTCCTTGTCGGTCGCCGCGATCATGGCGCGGATCTGATCGGTGTCCATTACGTCGGTGGGAAAGGGCAGGGCCCGGCGGCCCATCTCGCGCACCCTTGCGGCGGTTTCCTCGCAACGGGTCGGCTCGATGTCGGCGATCACCACGTCGGCGCCGGCCGCAGCCATTGCCAGCGAAATGCCTCGCCCGATGCCCCCGCCCCCGCCGGTGACGATGGCGACCTGGTCGGTGAGCAGGATGTCGGACGGCTTCATGGGGTGTTTCCTTGGTTCTGGAGTGTTGAACACCGCCTTCGGGGCGGCCCTGCGACCATCTTGCGCGAGGCGGGCCGGCTCGCGCAACCATGCGGGCCGAAAACAGGTCCATTCTCACAGAATTCCCTCCCGGGCTTGGAGCAGGGACCTCAGGGGACGCGGACGCCGGGCGGTGGATTCAAGGTGCTAACGATTTGCGGCGATTTTGCGAATTCGGCAGCACCTTACGAAGAGAGAATAATTAAGAAATTCAAATACATGGACGGCTTGAGGTGTAGAGGCCGCTTTCGGCTCGTCGGCGTTTCTCGAGGAACGAATAACACCTTGGCGCGGCGAAGCGCGGTTCGGTGGGCGAACGCAACCGCGCGGATTGGCAGCGATAGGGCGGGTGATGAGAACGAAAATAGAACACTGACGTGGGCGTGAGTCAAGGTCTTGTGGGGTTTTTCGCCCACGAACGATACGAACAAGGGGGGATCCGAACCCACTCCGCTCGCCCGCGCGCAGGCGCGGATCCAGGCATTTTGGGTTTGGGCAGTCCGGTCGGCGCCTTGGGCGTCCATTCAACGGTAACGAAAAAATAAACCTGGGTTTCCGCCTTCGCGGGAATGAGCGGGGGCTTTTCGGGCGCCGCCGCCTTGGCTTCGCCCCTGGATGCGGCCGTCGCTTGGGGTTATTTCATCCGGCGTCAATGTAATCGCGTGCGTCGACCGCCAAGGGATGTCGTCGCCGCCCAGCCAGTGAGCCCGCCATGCCGCAACAGACCGGCGTCGCCGTCGAGGCGCGCTTCGCCCATCCCATCGAAACCGTCTGGGCGTTCTTGGCCGACTTCGGGAAATTGCCCACCGTCGTGCCGGGCTGCAGCGGGGTGACCGTCACCGGCTCCGGCATCGGCATGGTGCGGCACGTGCCGTTCGAACAGCACTTCACCGACGAGCGGCTGGAGGTGATGGACCACGCCGCCCACCGGCTGGTCTATCGGGTGATCGCCAAGGCCGACGTGGTGGTGCGGGAGGACTATGTGGCCGAGATGCGGCTGGAGGCCGACGGCCCAGGCGCCTGCCGGTTCTTCTGGCAAAGCAAGTTCACCATCCCCGACGACGCCGATGTGGAGGTGGAGCAGGGCAAGCTGCAGCGGTCCTATGGCATCGCGATTGGGGGGATGCAGGCGGCGTTGGCGGCGGCGGGGTGAGGTGCGACCTATGACGGATTTCCGGGCCGGCCAGCAGACTGGCCGCTAGGAGATTTCAGGCCGAACCCGCCCGACGGGTGGCGGCATCCCCCAATTGTGCGGTCTCACCGATGGGGTGCGGTCCGGTATCCCTTCGACCGAATTGGGGGGATATCCGATGGGCTGGGAGCGTGTAAGTGCGATATTGGTTGAGGTCGCGCGCGGACGCGAAGGCTACGGAGCATTTCGATCGTGGTTTGGCGGCATGCCCTACGTATCGGACGGCGGCGAAGCTAATGCTGTTGCGCGGATGGTCGGGTACATCGTCGAGGCCCCGAACGCATTCTTCGATCTTACTGCGGCCGAGGCTCGCGAGGCGCTCTCATTCTTTGCGGTCGACAATATGGTGATGCCAAACGGTCATTTTGCACCTGCCGAGGCGGCCGAGGTTTTTGCCAATGGCATAGAACGTCTTGGTCCTCAGGCGCGCTTCTTCTCAAACGGGCATTGGCACGAGTACGCGCGGTCCAATGCGTTTGGATGGAATGGAATATCCCAGGCGACGTTCGATGGCGGCGTTATCGGCATGAATGACGAAGTTGCGTTCATCGTCTGGGTCGAAGAGGAAGACTGACACGGGCGCCGGTTGGCTCCGCCCGCCCCCTAATGCATATAGTCCGTGGTCATCCGGTCCAGCTTGCGCCGCAGGGCCGCCCAGCTTGGGGCGGTGTTGAGTTCCTGGCGGTGGTAGTTGGACATGGCCGCGGTCTTTTCCAGGGCGTCGGCGGAGGGCAGGTGGATCTTGCGGCCCTGGGCGAGGGTGGCGCACTGCAGGCGGCAGGCTCGTTCAAGGCTGAACATTCTGGTGAAGGCGGCGGCTACCGTGCTGCCGACGGTGAGCGTGCCATGGTTGCGCAGGATCATCAGGCCCCGGTCGCTGAGGTCATGCTGGAGGCGCTCGCGTTCGCTCAGGTCGATCGCGACGCCTTCATAGTCGTGGTAGGCGATCTCATTGCAGATCAGCATCGAGTTCTGGTTCAAGGGCAGCAGGCCCTCTTCCAAACCGGAGACCGCGATGCCCGCCTCAGTATGCAGGTGGATGACGCAGCCCACGTCGGGGCGGCCTTCGTGGATGGCGCTGTGGATGGTGAAGCCTGCGGCGTTCACCGGGTAGGGGGTGTTGGAGAGGATGTTGCCGTCCAGGTCCACCTTGACCAGGGATGAGGCCGTCACCTCGTCGAACATCAGGCCGAAGGGGTTGATGAGGAAGGTCTCCTCGCCGGGCGTGCGCACCGACATGTGGGTGGCCAGGAGGTCGTCCCAGCCATAGTGGGCGGCCAGGCGGAAGGCGGCGGCCAGGTCGATGCGGGCCTCTTCTTCGGTAGCAGCGGGTTGGGCGGCGGCGCCGAGGCCGACGGTCATCTTGATCTGGGTCATCCGAGCAGAGCCACCTGTATATCGCGCACGCCGTCGAAGGGCGCGCGCCCGTGTGCGGTCAAAACGTTGTCGATCAGGAGGATGTCGCCCTGTTCCCAGCGAAGCGACTGGGTGATCGCCTCGATGGTCAGCTGCAGATCCTCCACATCCTCCGGGTCCACCTCGCCGCCGTCGCCATAGGTGGTGAAGTACGGCCTGGGTTTGTCGCCTGCGCCATAGTGGAGGTTGTAGAGCGCCCATTGCTCGGCGCCCTTATTGCGCAGGTTCTGGGTCTGGCTGGCGATGTGGTTGAACCACACCGTCTGGCCGGTGAGGCTGTGATGAGTAAAGCCCGGCGCGGTGAACAGGGCGGTGAGGCTGCCGTCGGATTCCCACCGGGGCTCCAGTCCCACGCCGCGGCAAGCGGCCTCGGCGCTGGCGGCGTCCTCGGTCTGAAAGGCCGCCGTCCAGGTGTTGTGCATCTTGGCCCTGACCGGGTCGATCTCGCCCGGCGCGCGGAAGTTGCGCGCATAGCGGACGCCGCGGGTCTTGACCTCATCCCAGAACCGCCGCGGCAGCCGATGTTCCAAGAGGCGGAAGTCCGCCACCAGGGTCTCGCCCCCGGCCGGGGGCGCCACATTGCAGTAGAAGGCGATCATGCGCGGATAGCGCGGCAGATAGGCCATCTCCTGATGCATCTGGAACGGCCAGTGCTTGGGGGCGTTGGTGGTCTCCATCACCCGCCCGGCGATTCCCGAGCGCTGGGAAGCGCCGCCCACATAGTTGAGGTCGTTGGTGGGATAGTGGTCGATGGCGCGGCCGAAGGCCTCGGTTCCGCGCACAGGGAAGTCGCGGAACAACAGCGCGCCGTGGGCCACCGCCAGCCGGTCGAAGACGGACTTGTTCTGCGCGAACCACGCCACGAAGGCGTCCAGGTCGGACTTCAGCCGCGGATCGCGGGCGCGGATGATCGCCGGCACGCCGCCGGGGTGGATGTCGATCCGGACCTCGTCTCCCAGAAGCGCGCGCGCGTGGGCCGCGTCGTCGAGGACTGCGCCGTCCGCCATGACGATCTCCTCCCTGTGGTGGGCTTTGTGTGAGACTATGCCTGTGAAAGCCGGCCTACAAGGCGCTCGCGCCGCCCGGCCCTAACCGCCGAAGCCGCGTTCGCCGCGTTCGCCCACCGCGGGCGGGCGACCCGGCGCGCGGGCGGGGTGGCGCAGGTAGCGGATCGGGTGGGCGACGCGGCGGTCGCCGTCCGGTCCCCGGGCCATGACGCCGCGCACCCAGTAGTGGGGATGCGCCAGGGCCTCGGCCCGCGACAGCACCGGGGCGATGGGAAGCCCCAGCGGCTCCAGCATCACCATCAGCTGGTCGCGGGTGTGCGACGCCAGGCGCGCCTCCAGAGCCGGCGCGATTTCCGTCGCCCGCGCGGTGCGCGCCGCGTGGTCGAGGCCGGCGAACTGGCTCAGGCCGAGCTGATCGCACAACAGGTCCCAGAAGTGGTTTTCGGTGAATACCCCCAGCACCACATGACCGCCGTCCCCGGCGGCGTAGACGCCCATGCCCGGGGTTTCGGGCCGATGTGTCGGGGCCTGTGGCGCCTCGCCGATCGTCCCGGCCGGCGCCACCCAGCTCAACAGCAGGTCGGCTGTGGAGACGTCGATGTGGTCGCCCTCACCGGTGCGGCGCGCGCAATGCACCGCCGCCAGGATGGCGAAGGCGGCGGCCATGCCGGACCCCTGGTTGCCGATCAGGGCCCCCGACCCCACCGGCGCTCCGCCAGCCGGCGGCTTCACGAAGGCGCCCGCGTAGGCCTGGTAGTTGTGATCGTGACCGGTGGCGTCCGCCAGGGGGCCGGTCTGGCCGAAGCCGGTGATGGAGCAGTAGACCAGGGCGGGATTGACCGCGCTCAAGGCGGCGTAGCCCGCCCCCAGCCGGTCGGCGACGCCCGGCCGGTAGCCCTCCACCACCACATCGGCCTGGGCGGCCAGGGCCAGCAGCCGGGCGCGGTCGGGAGCCTGCTTCAGGTCCAGCACCAGGCTTCGCTTATGGCCGTAGAAGTTGGCCACCCGGTCGGGCAGCACCCGCTCGCGGTCGCCGCCGGGGGGCTCCACCTTCAGAACGTCGGCGCCCAGGTCGGCCAGGAGCTGTGTGGCCGTGTGGCCGGGCTGCCATAGGGACAGATCGAGGACTTTGAGGTCGGCCAGCAGTTCGGTCATGTTGGCGAGGTTTCTCCTGCATCGCCCAGATCGCGGTTCGACAGGACATAGAAATAGAGTCCCCCCAAGATCGCCGCCGAGACCAGGAACGGGGCCAGGTGGTGTGCGCCGTAAGTCACCACGAACAGCGGCGAAAGCAGAGGTGCTGCGCCCCCCATGGCGCCGATGAATCCGGCCGCCGCCCCCTGAGCCTCAGCCGGCACGGCCAGGGAGGCTCCGGCGGTGAAGCCCGGCCGGGCGAAACTCATTCCCAGTGAGAACAGGCCGAAGCCGGCCACCATCACCCCGAAATGCGGCGCGGCCACCATGGCGATCGCGCCTACGCAGCCCAAGACCGCCCCCCAGGCCAGCAATCCGGCCGGCCGCATCCGCAACAGCGGGATCAGCACCCACTGGCCCAGCACCGTGGTGGCCGCGCCCACCATCATCGCCCCAGTGATGTAGGGCAGGGCCTTCATGGGTGTGAGGCCCACCAGATCGATGACTGCAAAGCCGATGGTTTGGCTGATCCCGAAGCCCACCAGGCTGGAGACGGCGCCATAGATCAGGAATGGCCGCACCCGGCGATGACTCAGCAGGTCGCGCATTCCTACCTCCGTCGGCGCCGCCGCCAGGCCGGTGCGCGCGACACGCGCCGCCCGCTCGCGGCTGTCGTCCGGCAGCCAGCGCCAGGCTGTGAACAGCATCAGCCCGCCAGCCGCGGTGAAGGCGTAAAGCGGTCCCGCCAGCCCCAGCCAGCCGAACACCAGGAGGGGGGCGATCAGCGGCCCAAGAATCGTCCCGAACCCATTGGCGCCAGCGATGGTGGCCATAGCCTCAGTGCGGTTGTCGACGGTGGTGTGGTCGGCAACATAGGCCTGGGTGGCGGGCTGGGAGGCGGCCCCTACCGCCCCGTTCACCCCGCGGGCCACCAGCAACATGGCGAAGATCACCATCGGCGGCGCCAGCCGCCAGATGCCGGCGCTGACCGCCAGGGCGAATCCGCCCATGGAGACGATAAACCCGGCCACCCCCACCAATATGATCGGCTTGCGTCCGCGCAGGTCTGACAGCCGGGCCCACGTGGGTGAAAACGCCATCACCAACAACGCCGCCAGGCTGAAGATCCCCGCCACCAGGGAATCCGCGACCCCGATCTGGCGGCCGATGGCCGGGAGCAGCGACTGGATGCCGGTGAATCCCACGCCCATCAGCACCGACACAGCGCACAGCACCCAAAGGGTGATGCGCGGCATGGCCGAGGTCTCGGGTCCGGACGAGTCGATGGAAGATGCGCTCACCGGGCTCCTGTGAGCCAGGCGCGCGTCAACCGCAACTCCCGAACGGTGACCTGTTACGGGAACGCCAGGTCCACCTGGCCGCGGTAGATGGCCTGGGCGATGGAGCGAAGCTGGATCTCGTTGGAGCCCTCAACGATGTGGGTCAGGCGGCACATGTTCAGGGCTTCATAGAGCTTGGTTTCGGTGGCGATGCCCATGCCTCCGTGGATCTGGATGCACTTGTCAATCACCTCGTGGCCGGTGCGTGTGCAGAAGAGCTTGGCCATGGAGACTTCATGCCGCGCCTGACCAAGGTCGGACTTGCGGGCGGCGTCCAGGGCCATCATCCGCGCGGCGTAGAGCTTGGTCGCCGCCTCGGCCAGGTAGTTGCGGATGGTCTGGTGCTCGCTGATCGGCTGGCCGAAGGTGCGGCGGACCTTGGTGTATTCAATGGTCTTTTCCATGGCCCAGCGGGCGGTGCCGAGGTTGCGCCCGCAATTGGCCAACCGGCCGTGGCGAACCCCTAGCATGGCCAGGTCGAAGCCGCGGTGGAGCTCACCCACCAGGTATTTGCCCGGGATGCGCACGTCGGTCAGCGACAGGATCGCCTCCTTGCCGCCAAGCTCGCCGAAGATGGTCAGCACGCTCTCCACCTTGAAGCCGGGGTTGGAGGTCGGCACGTAGAAGCAACTGATGCCCCCCTTGCGGGCATCGGCCATCGCCTGGTCGGTGACGGCGTAGACCATGATGAAATCGGCGGTGGGTGAGTTGGTGGTCCATTGCTTGGAGCCGTTGATCACCCAGTCGTCGCCATCGCGCACGGCCTTGGTGCGCATCATCCAGGAATCAGAACCGGCGTCCGGCTCGGTCAATCCGAAGCAGCCTTCCAACTCACCGCTAGAAAGGGGCTCCAACACCTCCGCACGCAGCTCGTCGGAGGCATGGGCCCACACGTCGTGGGGACCCGAAGTAAAATGGGACAGCACGTCATAGACCAGCTGCTCCTTAGGCATGCCATAGCGGTGGAAGAAGCTCTCCCAGCACAGGAACCACAGGCGCACGCCAAGGTCCTCGCCGCCGAATTTCTTGGGGCAGAACATGGTGTAGAAGCCGGCCTTGGCCGAGAGCATGCGCACCTTGCGCTTGGCCTCGGTGATCTTCGGATTTTCGCGGCCGCTCTCTTCCCAGTGCAGGCGCGGATTTGTGAAGGTCTCGCCCAGGTCCTTCTGGATGGGCAGCACCTCCTTGTCGATGAAGGCATGCAGGCTATCGATCAGCTGCTGGTCGCTGACTTCGACGTCGTACATTGGCGTTCTCCCTGATCGTTGGCATGAAGCCTAATCCTTCTTGGCCGGGGAGTCGCGGCGCCGTCGCGCAGAAATTCGACGCGGCTGTGGACCCGTACCGGGGCGTCCGGCATTGTCAGGTCTGGGCAAGGGGCGCGAGACGAAGATGACCGGCGGATACGAACTTGGCGCCGTGGACTCGCCCGTCGACTGGGCCGCCTACGGCCTCACCCGCCACGAGCCGCGGCGCATGCTGGCGAACGCGCCACGCACGATCCCGGAGATCGTAAGCATGGGTGCGGCCGCCTGGCCGGACCGCGAGGCCCTGGTTGGCCGTTTCGGGCGCTACACCTATTCGGCGTTCGCTGAGGCCGTGGACTGCGCGGTCTGTGCGTTGCAGGCTCTGGGCCTGCAACGCGGCGATCGGATCGCGGCGACCAGCGCCAACCATACAGACATCGTCATCGCCTTTTTCGCCGCACAGCGGTTGGGGGCGGTATGGGTTGGCGTCAACCGCAATCTGGCCGGGCCGGAGAAGCGGTTCATGCTCGAGGATTCCGGATCGAGTCTCTATCTGGCGGATCGCGACAGCGCCGCCCAGGTCGCTGAGGCGGGCAAACTGGAAAATCTGCGCGCCGTTGTCGACATGGAACCCGGTGACCCGGCCAGCGAATGGGCTCAGCGCCTGTATGCCCACGCGGGCGCGCGGCCGGACGCCAAGCCCGTGGATCCCTATGCGCCTGCCGCCATCGCTTATACCAGCGGCACGACGGGATTTCCCAAGGGGGCGGTGCATTCGCAGCATAACCTGGTGGTGGTGGGCGCCATGGGTCGCGCCCATGGCTTGTCCATGGGCCTAGAACGGGCCGGCGTTACGCTGCCGGTCACAATTCTGAATCTGATGACACTGGGGCCGATCACGGCGTTCATGGCCGGTCGGACCTCGGTGATGATGGACCGCATTGACGCGGTGGGCGTTGCTGAGTGGGTCAAAGCCGAAAAGGTGGAGACCTTCGCCGCCGCGCCCACCATGGTCTACGACCTGTTGTCGAACCCGGCGGTGAAGCCGGAGGATCTGGACAGCCTCAAGGCGCCGGGCGCGGGGGGAGCGGCGGTTCCCGAAGCCCTGCGCGATCTTTACCGCGCGCGGTTTGGGCGTGAGTTGACCTCCAGCTACGGCATGACCGAGGCGCCCACCAGTGTCACTTTCGTCGATCCCACCGAGCCGCTGATCGCGGCCTCCTGCGGCAAGGCATGCATGCATCTTCGCCTGGCGATCCAAGACGCCGATGGGCGCGAAATGCCGGTGGGGGAAAGTGGGGAGATATGCGTGGCCGGGGCGACCGAGGGAGAGTTCGCCGGCCTCTACACGCCGATGCTGGGCTATTGGCGACGGCCCGAGGCGACGGAGGAAGCCCTGCGGGGCGGCTGGTATCATACTGGCGACATGGGGCGGCTGGATGCGGCGGGCAACCTCTACGTCGAGGGCCGGCGCAACGATGTGATCCTGCGCGGCGGCGCCAACGTCTATCCGGCTGAGATCGAGCGGGTCCTGCATATGGACGCGAGGGTGAACGCCTGCGCCGTGGTCGGCAAACCGGACGAACGCCTTGGCGAGCTGGTGGTCGCCTTTGTCCAGGCCGCGCCGCAGGCCGGATCCCTGGAAGTTCTGGAGGCTGACCTGCGCGCGCTGTGCCAGCGGGAACTGGCGCGCTACAAGGTTCCGGCGGCGTGGATTTTTACCGATGAGATGCCCCGCAACGCCATGAACAAGGTCGTTAAGGCCGAACTGAAAAGGCGATTTTTCACGGAGGTTTAATCGCCAGTAGGGGGTAGTGCTTTGCAGGGGCCCCGCGCGGCTGCAATATTGTCGCTCAGTTGGAGGCGCTCGGCGTTGGGATCGAGAACGTTGCAGGTGTTGACTACCGTCGCGGCCCTTGCCGCGGCGATTGGCGCGCCGGCATTCGCGCAGGTGATCGAGATCTCGCCGGACGGCGACGTAGCGACCTATGCCGGACCTGCCGTATTCACCTCCGATGGGGCGCAGTCCATTACCGCCAACCCCCCCGCGGCGGGGTCGATCGCCGCCACGCCGCCTCCCGCCGAGGTCAAGGCGGTGATCCGGGCGGCGGCGGCCCGCCATGACGTCAGCCCGGCGCTGGTTGAGGCTGTGGCCTGGCAGGAGTCGCGATTCCGCCAGGACGCGGTGTCACCAAAGGGCGCGCGGGGCGTCATGCAGCTGATGCCTTCCACCGCCCGTTCATTGGGGGTCGATTCCGCCGATCTGGCCGCGAATGTTGAGGGCGGAACCTCCTATTTGGCCGGTATGTTAAGACGTTTCAGCGGTGACGTGGTGTTGGCGCTTTCCGCTTACAATGCAGGGCCGGGGGCTGTGCTGCGCCATCGCGGGGTGCCGCCCTATCCGGAGACCCGGGCCTATGTGGCTGCTATTCTTGAGCGGCTGGCCGCCGCTTCGCAGGGAGTTCCATGAGGTTTAGATCCATTTCAGGCGCTGCGACCCTCACCTGGTCCATCGCCGCAAGCGCGAGCGCCCAGACCGTCAGCGACCCGGCGGGTTCTTCGCCGATCCTTGCCGCCCTCAACTGGGTGCAAGGCACTTTGCTGGGCAATGTCGCGACGGCGGCGGCAGTGATCGCCGTGGCGGCGGTGGGGTTCCTGATGTTAGCGGGGCGCATTGAATGGCGGCGTGGTCTGACGGTGATCGTGGGGGCGTTCATCATCTTCGGCGCCGGCGCGATCGTGGCCGGCATCCGCAGCCTCGCCACGGGCCTGCATTAGCCCTATGCCCAGCCTGGCGTCAGATCCGATCTTCGCGGCGCTGACGCGCCCGCAGATGATCGCCGGCGTCACCTATGGCTACGCGGTGTTCAACCTGATCGTGACGCTGGAGCTGTTCCTCATCACCAAGTCCTTCTGGGTGCTGGTTTTGGCCGCTCTGATCCATGCGGTGGGTTACGTGGGTTGCCTTCGCGAACCCAGGTTCTTCGACCTTTGGACCACACGCCTCAGCCGCTGTCCGAGAAACCCGACGGCGTGGTTCTGGTCGTCCAATTCCTATCAGCCATGAGCGGGACCTACCTCTCGACTGGCGTGGCCAAGGCGCTCGCTGCGCGCGAGGTGCGGATCGGCGATCGGCTGCCTTACCTGGGGCATCTGGACGCTCAGACGATCCGCACCCGCAGCGGTGAACTGATCCAGGTGCTGCACCTGAAGGGAATCGCCTTCGAGACTGCGCCGGACGACGAGCTCAATTACCGCAAGACCCTGCGTGAGACGCTACTGCGCGGCGCGGCGGATTCTCGCATGGTTATCCACCATCACGTTGTCCGCCGGCGGGTGAAGCCGGACTTCGCCGCCTCGCCCCTGGGTGGGTTCGCCGCCGACCTGGACGCCAAATGGCGTGACCGCCTCTCAAGCCGTAGCCTTTTCGCCAACGACCTCTTCGTCACCCTGACGCGCCGCCCGTCGCCAGCCGCTGGCGGCATGCTCGAGCGCTGGCTGGGGCCGTCCCGGTCGTCGGGCGGTGATCTTGATCGTGAGCTGCGTCAATTGCACGCCGTACGGGAGGCGTTCCTGGCGGCGCTTGCGCCCTATGGCGCGCGCACGCTTGGGCTCTACCAGGGCCCGGGCGGAACCTGCTCGGAGCCGGCGGAATTCCTTTCACTCCTACTGGAAGGCGCGGCGCGCCCCGTGCTGACGCCCACTGGCGATCTCGGACAGGCGCTGGCGACCCGCAGGCTGAGCTTTGGCCTCGACGCCCTGGAATTGGGTGGCGATGGCGACGGCGCCCGCTTCGGGGCCATGGTTTCGCTGAAGGACTATCCCGCACAGTCCGCGCCGGGAATGCTGGACAGTGTCCTGCGCCTGCCGTGCGAGCTTGTGCTCAGCGAGAGCTTCGCCTTCGTCGAACGACAGGCGTCGCTGGAGCGTATGGGTCTGGCGCTGCGCCGGTTGCGCGCGGCGGATGACGACGCCCTGTCCCTTCGAGCCGAGTTGGCCGCCGCCCGCGACGACGTGGGGGCCGGCCGGGCGGCGTATGGCGAACATCACCTGACCGTGCTGGCCCGGGCTGAAACCCTGTCTGGGCTGAATGCAGTGGTGGCCGAGGTGCAGTCGGCGCTGGCCGAAACCGGCGCCATCGCCGTGCGCGAAGACGTCAACCTGGAACCGGCCTTCTGGGCGCAGTTTCCTGGCAACCTGCGCTTTGTGGCGCGCAAAGCCTTGGTTTCGGCGGCCAACTTCGCCAGCCTCGCCAGCCTGCACAACCATCCGATGGGCCAGGCGCACGACAACCACTGGGGCGACGCCATCGCGGTGCTGGAGACGACCGCATTCGGTCCCTACCACTTCAATTTCCATTCCGGCGATCTGGGCAACTTCACGGTCATCGGCCCCAGCGGTTCGGGCAAGACCGCTCTGATGACCTTCCTGCTGGCTCAGGCCGACCGCCTTGCGCCGCGGGTGGCCTATTTCGACAAGGATCGCGGCGCCGAGCCCTTCATTCGCGCCATGGGCGGTCGGTATGATGTGATCGAACCGGGCACGCCCACCGGCTTTAACCCGCTGAAACTGGCGGATACCGCAGAAAACCGAACTTTCCTGATCGAGTGGGTGAGTAGCCTGTTGTCGGCGGACGCGCCCCTGGACGCCGAGGACCGGGCCCTGGTGGCTGATGCGGTCGACGCAAATTTCGCCCAGCCGCCGGAACATCGCCGGCTGAGGTATTTGCGCGAACTTTTCCGCGGCGCGCGCCGACCCAGCGCCGGCGACCTGGCGGCTCGGCTGGGCGCCTGGTGCGAAGATGGCGAACATGGCTGGCTGTTCGACAACGAAGCCGATCTTCTGGACGACTCAGCGCGGATCATGGGGTTCGACATGACCCGGCTGCTGGACGCGCCGATCACGCGCACGCCGGCCATGCTCTATCTGTTCCATCGGGTCGAGCAACGGCTGGACGGATCGCCGGCGATCATCGTGGTGGACGAAGGCTGGAAGGCGCTGGACGACGCGGTGTTCCTGCGCCGGATCAAGGATTGGGAAAAGACCATCCGCAAGCGTAACGGCCTGGTGGGCTTTTGCACCCAGAGCGCCGCCGACGCCCTGGAGAGCCGCATCGCCTCGGCGATCATCGAACAGGCCGCCACGCAGATCTTCTTCCCCAATCCCCGGGCGCGGGCGGCGGACTATGTCGATGGCTTCGGCCTCACCGAGCACGAATATGAACTGGTGCGGACATTGCCGGACACCTACCGATGCTTCCTGGTGAAACAGGCGGATCACAGCGTGGTGGCGCGGCTGGACCTGGCGGGGATGGACGGCGAGCTGAGGGTGCTGGCCGGAACCGAGCGCAGCGTGCGCCGGCTCGACACCCTGCGCGCCAAACTCGGCGATGACCCTGAAGCCTGGCTGGGGCCCTATATGGCCGGAGAGCGGCCATGATCCCCGGGGCCTGCGAACGCGCCTTCGATGAGGGGATCATCCCCCAGGTGCTGGGCGCTATGGACTGCCGCACCCGCGGCCTCGCGCAGGCGGGCTATGAGAGCCTGACCGGCATGGCCTCGCCGTTCCAGGCGGCGCTGACGGCGCTGCTGACTGTTTACATTGCCGTGCTGGGTTACCGGTTGCTGTTCGGCGCCGGCGACGTGCGGCTGACCGACACACCGGGAATCGCCTTGAAGATTGGCGCCATCGTGGCCCTCGTCACCAACTGGAGCCTGTTTCAGACCCTGGTTTTCGACATCATCGCCCACGCGCCCCTGCAGTTGGCCACCCTGATCGCGGAACCGGTGTCCGCTGGATATGGCGCAAACCCAGTCGTGGCGTTGCAGCGTGTCCACGATCTGCTGAGCGCCGCGGCTCAGGGCTTCGGCAAGCTCGCTGGACCGATGGCTCAACCCTACGCCAGCCCGGAGGCGGCGGCGGCCAAGTCGCTGGTGGGCGCGGCCGAGGCGATCTTTGCCGGTTCTGCGGGCGTGATGGCGGTAGCCACCCTCGCCGTGGGCGTACTCACCGCCACCGGGCCGATCTTCGTGGCCCTGTTCCTGTTTCGCCAGACTCGCGGCCTGTTCGTCGGCTGGGTGCGGGCGATGCTGGCGGCGGCGTTCGCCCCCTTCGCCGCCTGGATCAGCGCGGCGCTGATGCTGGCCACCCTGGAGCCCAGCCTGGCGGCTCTGGTCGAACAGATGCGCGATCAAAAATTGGAGCCCGCAACCGCCGCCACGGTGTCGGGAATTGTCTTTGTGTTCGCCGCCGGCGAGGTCGCATTGCTGATCGCAGGCCTTGTGATCGCTATGGGGTTCAAACTGAACCTTTCAAGCGCCTCTCCCCGAAGTGGGGTCAATGTGTCGAACCTACAGTCCAGTAACCTGCAGGATTCCCAAACTCTGGTGTCGCGGCCAGAACGGCTGGCCCAGGCGCTGCGCGTCGCCGCCAGCGCGCCCGCGACGACACGGGGCGCCTGGTCCGCCAGCGGCGCCACGGCCGCCGCGCGGGGGGAACGGACTGTCGGCGGCTTTGAAGCGCGTGACGGCCTGGCGCGACGACCTCGCCCACGGGCTCGGGCGCTGGGGGGGGCGGTCGAATGAGGCGTCTGATCCTTCTCATATGCCTTGTGGCGACGCCCGCGGCTGCGGCGCTGATTCCCCGTCCCGGGGCCGGCGACCCTCGGATCCACGTAGTGGACTATGATCCAGCCGAGGTGGTGGAGCTGAAGGGAACGCTGGGTTATCAGACGACCATCGAGTTCAGCCCCGACGAGCGGATCGAGAATGTCGCCATCGGCGATTCCATCGGCTGGCAGGTGACGCCGAACCGCAAGGCTACGCTGCTGTTCCTGAAGCCGTTGGACAAGGCGCCGGTCACCAACATGACCGTAGTTACAAACCTGCGCCGCTATGCCTTCAGCCTCAGCGTTCGCCCCGGCGCCGCGCGGCCGAATGATCCGGGCCTGATCTACAGCCTGAAGTTTCTCTATCCGGAGGTCGAGGCCGCCACGGCCGCCGCCGCTGCGGTCCCGCCGCCGCAAGTGGCGAACCAGGCCTACACCTATGAAGGTTCAAGCATGAACGTGCCTCTGCGCGTGTTCGACGACGGCAAGGCCACATACTTCCGGTTCCGCGATGGCGAGGACGAGCCAGCGGTGTTCGCCGTGGAGGCCGACGGCGGCGAGGCGGTGGTGAACACCTATCGGCGGCAAGGCTATCTGGTCGTGGACCGCCTGGCGCGGGCTTTCGTGCTGCGTCGGGGCGACGAGGTGACTCGGCTGTTCAATGATGGTTTCACGGTGGAGGCGCCGGGACCAGATAGCCCCAAGCCAGTCGCCAAACGCTCTTGGTGGAGGCGCAAATGAGCAGGGGAGACACGAGACCTGGGCCGGACAGCCCTGTGTTTCAGGCCGCGTCCCTGCCTCAGGTCGGGCGAGCCCGATCGTCGATGCCGGTGATGTTGGCGTTGGGTGCGGCGGCGCTGCTGGGCATGTTGGTGTTCGCCGGCATGAGCGGGTCGCGACGCCCCGGCGCGGCGCCGCCGCCGCCCGCGGTCGGCCAGCCGCCGCCGCTGAATATAGCGCCCTATGCGCCACCGCCTCCGCCGCCTGTGACCGTGGCCCAGCCACCGCCGACAACGGGCGGAGCCGCGGCCGCGCCCACCGCGCCCGCGCCCGTGAGCGTCGCCCATGCAGACCCCCAGGCCGACCGACGTCGGGCGCCGACGATCGTGGTGGATTTCAGTGAGGCCGCAGCCGCTCGCCCGGGGGCGGGCGCTGGCGGCGCTCCCGTCGGCGCGGCCGATGAGAAACTCAGCGCCGAGGAACGTTTCGCGGCCCGGGTGACCGGCGTCGGGGCGGATACCGCGCGGGCGAGCCGGCTCCGCGACCTGTCCCGCATCGCGCCTCAAGGCACCACCATTCCCGCCGTGCTGGAAACCGCGATCAACTCCGATCTGCCGGGCGCGGTGCGTGCGGTGGTCAGTCGCGACGTGCGTGGCTTCGATGGCCAGATGGTTCTGATCCCGAGGGGTTCGAAACTGATTGGCCAATATCGCAGCGGAGTCGCCGCCGGCCAGACCCGCGCCTTCGTGGTCTGGTCCCGGGTGCTGACGCCAGAGGGCGTCTCCATTGAGATTGGATCGCCTGGCGCCGACCGCCTTGGCCGGGGCGGATTGGACGGGGAGACTGACAGCCACTTCTTCCGGCGCTTCGGCGCGGCGATCCTGTTGTCGGTGCTGGGGGCGGGGCTGGACGCGGCGGCGGGCCACAATGGCGACGTAAACGCCCTGATCATCGGCTCGCCCCAGCAGGCCAGCCGCGTGGCCGAAATCGCCCTGCAGAAACAGATCGACATCGCCCCAACCATCAAGGTCAAGCAGGGCACGCCGCTGCAGGTGTTCGTCAGCCGCGACCTGGACTTTTCCGGCCTGAGCCCCGCCCCGCGATGAGCGCCGGCGGCGTCTATCTGGAATCCTATCTGGCGCCCCTGGCCCCATGGCTGGAGCGCGAGGACGTGGCGGATGTGTTGGTGAACCGGCCCGGCGAAGTCTGGGTCGAAACCATCGACGGTGTGATGAGCGCCGCCGCCGCGCCGGACCTGACCGAACAGACCCTGATCCGCCTGGCCCGCCAGATCGCCGCGGCGAGCCACCAGGCGGTCAACTCGGAACAGCCGCTGTTGTCAGCCCGCCTGCCCAGCGGCGCCCGGGTGCAGATCGCCGCCCCTCCGGCCACCCGCGGCGGACTGGTGATGGCGGTGCGCAAGCACGCCATCGCGGACTTGTCTCTGGGCGATATGGCCGCCGTCGGCCTGTTCGCCCCCGGGGCTAGTCATTCGAGCCGTATGGCGGCTGACGACGCCGCTCTGGAGGCGCTTCATGCCCGTGGCGATCAACAGGGTTTTTTGCGCACGGCGGTTCTGGCGCGGAAGACCATCGTCATTTCCGGTGGAACCTCCAGCGGCAAGACCACTCTGCTCAACGCCCTGATCAAGGAGATCGGCGACACCGAACGCCTTATCGCCATAGAGGACACTCCGGAGATCCGGCTCGTCCACCCCAACAGCGCGGGCCTGGTCGCCGCCCGCAGCCCGCTGGGTGAAGCGTTGGTGGACGCCGACGACCTGCTTGGCGCGGCGCTTCGTTTGCGGCCGGACCGCATATTGCTTGGTGAGTTGCGCGGGCGCGAAGCTTTCTCGTTCCTGAGGGCGGTGAATAGCGGTCATCCCGGTTCAATGACCACTGTGCATGCCGACCATCCGGCCGGCGCCCTGGATCAGATCGCCTTACTCGCCATGACCTCGGGGGTGGATCTCGGCTGGGACAAGTTGCGCAGCTATATCGGCCAGGTGGTCGATGTGGTCGTACAGCTGGAGCGCGCGGCGGGCGTCCGCCGAGTCTCGGAGATCGCCTTTCAGCCGCATGTTAGACGAATCCCAGGGAACGGGGCGTGAAGTTACGCAGGTTGGGGAAGATCGTATCAAGCTGCGCGTCGCTGACCCCAAACCACGACCCCATGGTGGCGGCGTATTGCTCGACTGACGTGGTGGGGATCAGCGCGCCGCTGACCATGTTGGGGTTGTTGAACCCGCCGATGTCGACACCCACCGTTGGAAACTGACCGTAAATGTTGCCTCCGTTCACCGCTCCGCCGAGGACGAAATGGTGCGATCCCCAGGCGTGATCGGTGCCGTCGCCATTGGTCTGGAATGTGCGTGAGAAGTCCGAGGCCGTAAACGCGGTGACGTCGCGCCTGCGGTCCTGACCACCGATGTTTGACAGGGCGGTGTCGAAGTAGGCCAGCGCATGGGCCACCTTGGCCAGCAGATTGGATTGGGCGGTGTTCTGGAAGTCGTGCGTGTCCCAGCCGCCGAGGCTGACGAAGAACACCTGGCGACGCACCCCCAAGGTCGAGCTGGCGGCCACCATCCGCGCCACGGTCTGCAGCTGGGTGGCAAGGGTGTTGGCCTCCGCATTTCCGGTGACCGGATTGGTGTAGGCGGGCGGCGCGGCGATCGCGGCGGCGGCGGGCTGGGCGAAGGCGCTGTTCACGGTCGCCGCCGAGCTGATCGAGCGGCTGACGACGCCGGCATAGTCCGCCGCGAAGAGACTCGCCGGACTGCTGTCCTGAATAATGTCGCGCATTCGGGCGCCGCCTGCGGTTCCGGCGAACAGTGTGTTGCTGGCGATTCCATTTATCGCCAGGGCGGGGGCGGCGGCGGTGGTGAGCTGATACTGGATGATGTTGCGTCCGGCCATGAACACGGCGTTTCCCGCGGTGGAGATGGCCGTGAACAGTGTGGCGCCGCCATTGGCGCTGGCCAACATGTCTCCCATGCGCCCGCCCCAGCCCTCGCGCACCCCTTCGATGGCGCCCGCCTGCCACACTGACTGCTGATCATTGTGGGAAAAGAGGTTGAACGGCAGGGGGACGCTGCGGGCTTGATACTGGGCCTTGGTGGTGGGCTGAATCAACGGCCCGACATTGGCGACCACCGCCAGGCGGCGCTGGTTGAACAAGGTCTGCAAAGGGGCCATGAACGGGTGGAGGGCGAAGGTCCGGCTTGTCGCGTTGGTGCCCGCCGGTATCGGCTGCGCCACTGTCGGCGAGATGGGCAGCACGCCGCCCCAGGCCTCCGGCGAGGCGGCGTCTGAGACCCGACCGGTTACGGGATTGGTCTGCCCCACCGGCGTCGCGGCCGTGCCCACCGGCATCAGGGCGATGGGGTCGTCACCGGTGTTGCGGGTGGCGAAATACCGGTTCCAGCTGTCGGAATCGGTAGCCAGCACCATGTTGTTGGCGTCATTGCCGCCGAACAGGAAGATGCAGACCAGCGCCTTGTAGTCCGGCGCCGCCTGCCCGACGGCCGAACCCACGGCGGCCATCTGCAGCGCGAAGGGCGCCGCCGCGCCCATCAAGCCCAGGGCGCTTCCGTAGCGGAGAAATTCACGCCGATCGATGTGGGAGGATTTCATCGTATGCGCCTCACCGCTGGGTCAGATATTCGGGCGACGCCATGGTGAGCAGCACCGCGAGCTTCGCCCGGTTGAGCCGCGCGCTCGCCACCTGGGCCTGGTTGGTGTCCGTCGCCGCGGGCAGCGGCACCGAGTTCACCGCCTCCACGATCCGGTTCCTGAGCGTGGTCGACATGGTTCCATACATCAGCAACAGGTTCATTCGATCGACCAGGGCGGCGGGATCATTCGCGATCGCGGTCTCGGCGGAATAGGCGGAGGTGATGTCTTGCCCGGTGCCGATGCCAATGTTGATCGCGTTCTGCAGGGTGTTCAGGTAGCCGGCGGTGGAGACCTCATCGACGAGCTGGAACTCCGGGGCGACGAGGTTCTGTTGGCCCAGCCGCGTGTTGGGCGGCGAATAGCCAGGCCGGAAGAAATTGAACACCGATGGGGAGGCCAGCGCCGTCTGGCTCAGCGAGGTGTTGGCGCTGGTCGATCCCATCAACCAGCCGCCGCTGGCCGAACGGGCGTTGAAGGCGCGCATCCAGTTGGCCAGGCGCACGACCGGCTCACGCAGCTTGCCGAACGTGGTGGAGTTCACGACTGCGGCGTCGCGAGCCTCCGGATCCATCAGTATGGCGCGGACCACGGCGGCCATGTCACCGCGCACGCCTGAGCCATTGTTAGCAAACACCGCCGCGACGCGGCCGACATAGGCAGGGCTTGGGTTCGAGGTCACCAGACGCTGGATCAGCTGCCTGGAGACAAACGGCGGCGTGTTGGGGTGATTGAAGAGGGTGTCGAGCGCAACCTTCAGGTCGCCCGCCGGATCAGCGGTCGCAGATGCGGGAATAGTGGCGCCCAGAAACGTCTTGGCCGAGGTCGAGTGATAGAATGGATAGGCGATCATGGAGCGCACCGTTGCGTCCGCCGCCCGGTTGCGTCCGAAAAACGTCGTCGCGTTGGTCGGGGTCGGATTGTACCAGGAGAACCCCGTGAACACCTTGGCCAAGCCGGCGACATCGTCCGGGCCATAGGTAGGCAAGGCCTGCCCCTGGGTGTTGGTGCGGACCGTGCCGTCGGTGTTCAGTTGGAACAGGCCGATGGTCATCAGCTGCATGACCTCTCGGGCGTAATTTTCGTCCGGATTTCGGCCCGTCGCCGGATCTTCCTTCTGGTTCGCCAGATGGGTGAGGTAGATCCCCATCATCGGGTGCAACGACACCAGTTCCAGGATGTTCCGGTAATTGCCGAAGGCGTTGGCGCCCAGCATGTCGTAGTAGGACGCCGCGCCGCGCACATCCATGTTGGGATCGGCGAGCGAGATGACGAACATCTCCGACAAGGCGAACTTCACTCGCTGGCGAAGTTGATCCTCGCCGGTGGCGGACTGCTGCCAGAAACTCTCGTAGAACTGGTTGGGCGAGAGCACAGCGTTGGCGTTCGCCGCCTTTAGCTGGGTGAGGCGCAACTCCACATAGGCCTGATGCGAGCCGGTTGGCGCCAGCGCCATCTGCTGCGTGATCCAGTTGGCCAGGCCGGTGGACTGGACGGCGGAAATCGATGCATCCGTTGGCCCGAACGTGGCCTGGGTCAGGAAACGGGATGCCTCCGACGCCGTGACCGGCGCCGCCGCTGGCGGCGGCTGGGCCGTCGGGCCACCGTTCCCACCACCGCCTCCTCCTCCGCCGCAGGCGGCGAGCAAGGCGCAGGCGGTGATCGACGCCAAACGTCTGCCTATTCCCCGCATTCCAACTCCCTGATCAGTTTGTCTAATCGATCTACCGCATAGCTTGGCACAGTCGTGGCGGCTGTCCAGCATCCCCCATTTACGCGTCGATCCGCCGCAACTCATTCTTTCGCGAGCTGAGTTTGACGAAGGCCTCTGACGAAGACGTGACAGTGGTCCGCTGGCGAGTATGATGGGGTGGATGGCCCCCGTATCCGGCATCGTGATGTGCCAAGGTTGGGTGTCGACAGACGTTTCAACCTGAGAAGGGAGCCATCCGGATGCAAGTTACCACCATCGGCCTG
>CANJLH010000033.1 GCA_947475415.1 Caulobacteraceae bacterium | reverse complement strand
GCAAGGTCAGCCGTCTTCGCACCTGCCTCCGCTTCCCGCAGCACCCCGATAATCTGCTCTTCTGTAAATCGTGATCGCTTCATCGTCCGTCCTTCTCTCAGGGCCGGACTCTAATCATTCTTGGATGGAAATCAGGGGGTCACGTCAACCGAGGGCGTGCGCCTCCTGGAACTGGCCCACGACGCCCAGCGCCTGTTCGCCAATCAAAATCCTCGCGAAAAACGCCGCCTGCTCAACTTCACTCTATCGAACTGCGCCTGGGTGGGCGGCGAGATCGAACCCACCTATCGCCAACCGTTTGCTTTGCTTGCAGAAACTGTCGAGGAAGCCAGCACTGCGGACAGCGGAATGCGTGTTGAATCTGGGAAAAGTGAGATTTGGCTGGGGAACTAGGACTCGAACCTAGAATGACGGTACCAAAAACCGCAGTGTTACCATTACACCATTCCCCAGCAGGAACGGCTCGAGCCTACGCCCGGCAGGGCGCGGAGATAGCGCATGGCCCCGCGTGATGCAACGGCCCCCGCGCCGCCTTGCGGGCCATGGGCGCCTCCTCTATAAGGCGCCCTCCCAAGTCGGAGTGTGGCTCAGTCTGGTAGAGCACCGCGTTCGGGACGCGGGGGTCGCAGGTTCAAATCCTGCCACTCCGACCATTCTTCTCCGTGTCCAAATCCGAACGCACATCGCGCGCCTAAGGCGCCGATGCGCCGGTGGGTAGCGCCGGCCAGGTGTCCTTCGCCGTTCCCCGCCTAACGGTCACATGCGGATGCCGATCGCCGCCGCTTAGGAAGACGTCAGCCGCCGTGAAGAGTTGCCGCGCCTCCTCGACGACGTCGTCGTTCGTCCGCCGGGCTGGCGGGGGCCGCTTTGCGAACAGGCCCGCAATGCGTTGCCAAAGCGGAACCGCGACGTGGGGTTTCTCCGCGCTGCCAACCAGGATCGCCACGGACGAGACGTTATTCATGTCCCTCACGTCAAAGTTTAGTGAAAAATAGGGGGCGCTGCCACCGCCCACACCATAATCGATCAACACGACCTGCTGAAGACCGCCTTGGTCGCGAAACACATCGACGAGTCCGCCGCTGGGAAATCGATCCGGATGGTCCTTGGTAAACGACCAACCCAGCGAACGAAAAATCGGTTGTAGCCCAGCTTCGAGTGCGGGACGAATCGGCGCTGCGGGCGGCTCTCCCGAACCAGGCTGCGCCCGCCGTAGCCGCAGCACCCGCCAATCCGCGCGGGCAGGCTGATCCGGGCGAAAGCCACAGGTGCTTACGGTCAGATCGATAGGAACATCGAACAAATAGTCGACGTTCTCTGTGTCCTCACCGGCTTGAGCCGCCTCCGCGCGCCGCCGTATCTCCAAGAGTTGCGCGGGCGCGTCGCCCTCAACGGAGACGCCATACAGGTCCTGGTCGGGATCATGGGTTACGGACCAGATCTGTCGACCGCCCTGGTATCCGCAGGCCCGGCTGACCATAACGGTCTCGCTCATCTCACAACCGACGACGAAGCCCGCGACAGACGCCGTCGCCAACGCAGTTTCGAATTCGAAGGCCCGATCGGTCGCGGTCAGCACACACCATCCGTTCGCCAGCTCCCCCAAAGCATATGGCGCGTTCACCGGTTCGCTGACGTCTCCATCTTCCTCGAACCCCAACGCGTCCAAAATAGAGGCTTTGCTTCGCCCCTCCATGGCGATCCAGCTAAGATTGTACCCCACGCGCCCTCTCCTCCTCCTCAGTCACATCACCAAGACTGGCTCGATCTTCGTTATTTCACGCCGCAATCCGCCATAGGGAGGCGCCACAGTCGACGGAACAAATCATAAACACATGGAGGTCGCAACCCCGCGCCGCCATTCGAACCCCGCCGCATATAAACTCAACCCATCCGCTCTTGCCTTCCGTCCCCAAACTGCGCATGCCGAAAGCCAACCGCACACCGGAAGCGAGGAAGGGCGACGCCAATGCTGAACGACCTGGTCAAGGTCACCGTCGAAGATCACGTCGGCATCATCAAATTCAACCGGCCAGAGCGGCACAATGCGGTCAACGACCCGATGAGCGAGGAGATCCAGGCGGCTATCGCCTGGGCGCTGGAGAGCGATGAGGTCCGCTGCATTCTGATCACCGGCGAAGGCAAGTCGTTCTGCGCCGGCCGCGACACCACGGTGCTAGGCCACCGCGCCCGCGACGAGAGCGACTTCCATTTCGTACGCCGCGCACAGCAGGGTCGCCTGGCGCTGCTGGACGCGCCCAAGCCGGTGATCAGCGCCATCAACGGCTACGCCATCGGCGGCGGCTGCGAGATGGCGCTGGCCGCCGACATCCGCATCGCGGCTGAGGACGCGATCTTCTCCTTGCCGGAGATCAACTACGGCCTGCTGCCGGACACCGGCGGAACTCAGTATGTCGCCACCCTCGCGGGACCCGGGGTCGCCAAGTACATGACCATGACGGGGGCGCGGGTGAATGCGAACCAGGCATTCTCTTGGGGCCTGGTCGATTTCCTGGTGAAGCCTGAAGAACTCTATGGCTACGCCCTCTCGATGGCCAAGGAGATCGCCTCCAAGCCACCCATCAATCTCGCGATGGCCAAGCAGTTGGTGGATAACATCTATGGCCAATCCGTCCGCGACGGGGTGCGCCATGAGCTGATCGCCCAGAGCGCCATTTTCAAGACCGAGGACTATGCCGAGGCGCGCGCGGCCATCCGCGAGAAACGTCGGCCGGTCTACCGCGGCAAATAGGGAGATCCGCCTTGGAAGACGTTCGCATCCTGGCCACCTGCACGCTCGGTCTGGGGTTTTCCTACGACGGGTTCCAGAAGGGGCTGGACCTTGCCCCCCACGCCATCGCCTGCGACGCCGGCAGCTCTGACTTCGGGCCCTACTACCTGGGCGCCAATGTGCTGCAGAAGGCGGCCCTGACCATCAAGCGCGATCTGGGGCTGTTGCTGGAGGGCGCGCGCCGGCTGGACATCCCGTTCATGACCGGATCCGTCGGCGGCGCTGGCGGGGATTTCCATGTGGACGGCACCGCCCAGTATGTCCGCGAGGTGGCCGCCGACAAGAAGCTCGGCTTCCGCATGGCGGTGGTGAAGGCAGAGGTTCCGCCCGCGTGGCTGAAGGCCAAGGTGCGCGCCGGCGCCGTGCGGCCGGTGGGCGGTATCGGCGAGCTCACGGAGGCCCGCATCGACGCAATGACCCGCTGCGTGGCCATGATGGGCGAGGATCCCTTCCTTCGCGCATTGGACGCCGGCGCCCAGGTGATCCTGGCCGGCCGCTCCACCGACCCGGCGATCTTCGTAGGCCCCGCGCTAAGGGCCGGCATTCCCGCCGACGTCGCCTGGCACGCGGCCAAGAGCATCGACAAGGGCTACCTGGCCACCGACCGCCCTTCCGACGGCTCACCGGTGATCGCCCATATCCGTGAGAATGAGTTCGTGCTGGAGCCCACCCGCCCCGGCTCGCGCTGCACGGTGGCCTCGGTGGCGGCGCTCACCTTGCATGAGAACCCCAACCCCTACCGGGTGGCTCAGCCCACCGGCGTGATCGACACCGAACAGGCGGTTTATGAACAGATTGATGAGTCGCGGGTGCGCGTCACCGGCAGCCGCTATATCCCCGCACCACGCCCGACCCTGAAGATCGAGGGTGTTGAGTTGCTCGGCTACCGCGCCGTGCTGATGGCCGGCGTGCGCGATCCCAGGGTGCTGGAGCGGTTCGATGTTTATCTGGCCGCCTACCGGTCGTTGCTGGCGCGGGCGGCGCGCAGCATGTCGCTCAGCGAGGACGACTACCAGGTCCAGTTCCGGGTCTATGGCAAGGACGCGATCCTGGGCAAGCTGGAGCCGAACCCGGGCGTCACCGGCCACGAGGTGGGGTTGCTGGTGGAGGTGATCGGCCGCACGCCGGAGATTTGCGATGCCATGGGCTCGCGACTGGGCCCCACCGGATCGCGGCTGGACATCAACAACAACCTGGGCGGCGGCGGCTTGTTCGCCTACCCCTTCTCACCCAGCCTGGTGAAGATGGGTCCGGTGTACGCCTGGAGCGCGTGGCATATCGTCGACGTGGATGATGACGAGATGGCCGGGCTATTCCGCATCGAAATGGAGGACGTGTGAAACTCAGCGACCTTGCCACCTCGATCAAGAGCGCCAACGCCGGCGCGACACAGATCACCATGGACATCGCGTTCGCCGACCCGGCCGCCTATCGCCGCGCGGTGGAATCGGGGTCGCTCACCCCGGCGCTGGTGGCCGGTCTCTACAAGGTCGCCGAGGCCGAGGTGGAGATCTATGCCTACGATCCGGCGCGCACGATCAAAATCACGGTGCCGCGGGCGGTGCTGTCCGGCGGGGTCGAGGAGCGGGATTTCGACGGGGTGCAGCAATACATTCCACTGCTGGACATCGAGATCGCCGGGTAGGGAGTGGGCCATGGACGAGCGCATCGACGCGACCCGCAGGCTCTGCGGCTTCATCTGCGGCTTCGAAATCGGGTCGGCGTCCGACCTGCTGCTGGACCGGGCGCGCACGCTTCTGGTGGACGCCTTTGGCGTCATCGTGGCCGCTGTCGATGACGAGGTGGCGCATGCAGCGGGAGTGCTGGGTGAGGCCCGCCCCGGCGGCCGGATCACCCTGGCCGGCCTCGGCCGCACGGACGATGCGGGTTTCGCCGCTTTTTACAACGGCGCCCTGGCCCACGCCCTGGAATTCGACGATTCCACTCTTAATCCCGTCGGCCATCCGAGTTGCGTCATCGTTCCGGCCCTGTTCGCCCTCGCCGAGAAGACCGGCGCGTCTGGCCACGAAATGCTGGAGGCCTATCTGGTCGGGCTGGAAATCCACTCACGCCTTGGCCAAGCCGAGGCCGGCGGTTGGAGCGCGGGCGGGTTCTGGCTGCCGATCGGGCATGTGAGCCTGCTGGGCGCCGCGGCGGCCTGCGCGAAGCTGCTGAGACTCGACGCTGACCGGACCGAACACGCCCTGGGGATCGCCGCCCATTTCTGCGGCGGGCTGTCGGCCAGCAATGGTTCGACAGCCAAACCCCTCGGCTCCGGCTATTCGGCCCGCGCCGGCCTGGAGGCCGCCCTGTTGGCCAAGGCCGGCGCCACCGGCGCGGCGGCGGTGGTGGAGCGCGGCCAAGGCTTCGCCGACGCCTTCCTGGGACCAGGCGCCGACCTGGCCAAGGCGCTGGACCACCTGGGTCAACCGCATCACCTGGAGGAGATCGGGATCGCCATCAAGCGCTACCCCTCCTGCTACGCCACCCACTGGGGCGTGGACGCCCTGCTGCTGCTGATCGAGGCGCACGATATTAAGCCGGCCGACATCGCATCGATCACCCTGGCCCACCCGGCCTCAGGCGCCTTTTGCGACAACCCTCATCCCACGACCCCGGAGGAAGCGCGCTTCAGCCACGAGTACAACCTGGCCGCGGCCGTTCTTGACGGCCTGCCGGGACCGCGGAGTTACAGGCCTGAGCGGATGAACCAGGCCGATATCCGCACGATGATCGCCAAGGTAGCCACTGTAAACCATCCCGACGACCTGCCGCCGCCCGCAGCCTGGGCCTATGAGGTGCGCGTGGCCACCATGGATGGGCGAACCTTCGCCAAGTCCGTGCCGCGCCCGCTGGGCCATCCGCGCCATCCGATGAGCCCCGCCGACATCGAAGCTAAGTTCGCCTCTTGTGTCGCCGATGTGCTGAGCGCCGAGGATAGCGCAGCTATGCTCGCGGCGGTCCGCGGAATCGACGGCATTCCGGACATGGCGCCGATCTCGGCCCGGCTCGACCGGATCAAGACCCAGCGGCGCTGAGCCTACTGCGCCAGGAACGCCTCGGCCTCGGCCAGGAAGCCGTCCAGCTTGTCGTGATGCACCCAGTGGCCCGCGTCCTTGAAGTTCACCAGCCGGGCGTTCTGGAAATGCTTGATCCGCCCGTCCACCGCCGGGTCTGACGCCCAGGACTCCTCGCCCCGGACCAGCAGCACCGGGCAGGTGATCAGGCTCCACAGCTTGTGCTGGTCATCGAGTGAGAACCCGGCCACCCCGCCGCCGAAGCGAGCATAGTTGTCGAACTTCCAGGAGAAGGTGCCGTCCTCGTTCTGGTGGGCGCCGTGGATGGTCAGGTGGCGGGCCTGTTCGGGGTTGAGGTGGGGGTTCTCCTCCTGCATGCGCGCCACCGCGTCGTCGATGGTGGGGTACTTGCGCGGATTGCGGCCGGAGTTCTCCCGGCGAGTCTTGACCCAGAAGCGGACCCGCTGGTCGATGGTCTGCTGGGCCAGTTCGGCGGCCATCTCCGGTGACGGTCCCAGCCCTTCGATGGCGATCAGCTTCTTCACGTGGCGCGAAAAGGCGCCGGCGTAGTTCAGCGCCACCGCCGCGCCCATGGAATGGGCCAGGATGGTGATTGGTGTCTCGCCCACCTGATGCACCAGCTGGGCGATGTCATAGACGTGGTTGGGAAGGTCATAGGCGCCGCCGCTGGCCCAGGCCGAATCCCCATGGCCGCGCAGGTCGGGCGCCACGATATGAAACCGGTCGCGCAACCGCCGCGCCACCCAGTCCCAGTTGCGGCAATGGTCGCGGCCGCCGTGGATCATCAGCAGCAGGGGCGCTCCCTCATTGCCCCAGTCGACGTAATGCAGACGCAATCGCTGCGAGAACCAGAAATGTGAAGTGGGACCTTCCATGTGTCGGCTTTCTCTCCACCAAGGCGCGTGGCGTTACAGCATATGCCTACTGCGGTCCAATGCGCCCCTTGCGGCAATGAACCGGGACCATCACTCTGCCGCCACTCTATCAGGCTGGAGAAGGCGCACGATGACCGAAAACACCCACGGCATGCGGCCGTTCAAGATCGCGATCCCCGAAGGGCCTGCCAAGAAGAAGGTGATCAAGCTCGCCCGCACCGACCGGATGATCGGAATTCTGCAGGTGCTCAAGGGTGGCGGGGAGAATAACCTGCATAGCCATGACCATTTCGATGGCTTCTGGTTCGTGATGAAGGGGCGGGTCAGATTCCACGGCGCCGACGACGTATTGGTCGGCGAGTACGGCCCCGGTGAAGGCGTGCTGGTGCCACGCAAGGTCCCTTACTGGTTCGAGTGCGCCTCGGAGGAGGAACTGCATCTACTGCAGGTGGAGTCCTTCGATGTGCCCCTGCGCACGCCTCAGGACATCGCCGCGGACCGGATCAACCATCGCCCGCGAAGCGAGCACAATACCGGCCCCGACGATCTGGTGATCGTGGATGCGGCGGAGGTTTGACCCCTAGTCCCGATAAAGCGCTACGGCCCGTTTCATCCGCTCGCCATGGCGGGTCTCCTCGCGGCCGTTCTGGCGGAACAGTTCGGCGACCTGCGGATTGGGGCAGCTCTGCGCCCACTTTTGATAGAGCCCGTCTCCGCCGAACTCAGACTGCGCCAGTCCCTCCAGCATGGCCTTTGAGATGGGCGCGCGGGGAAACGGCCTGGTCAGATAGGGATTGTCCTCAGGCGCAGGCACCGGATAAGGCGCGCCGCCGGTCAGGATGCCGATTGCGCGGGCCACCCGGTGGGCGTGGGCCAGCTCCTCGCGCCCGTTAGCCAGCATCAGGGCCTTGATCTCCGGGTGCGTCGCCTCCGCCGCCATGGCCCCATAGCCCGGCTTGGCCGCGGCCTCGATCAGCACCATGATCTGCAGATCGGTGATCGACGGCGCCGCGCTGGCGCTGATCTTGGCGAACGCCTCGCCGATGTTGTCGGGCGCGCCTTCGGGCAGGGGTTGCATGCGGTCATTCCGGCAGGTGAGTGTGTGGCGAGGCTAGGCGTTCGCCGCGCGGCTGTCGATGGTCGGGACGGCGGTGGGTGTTGATCTTGTCTCCGTATATCCAGGCCTGAAAACCGTGTTTGGGGTGAAAATCGGCCCCTGGCTTCAATTTTTCGAGGATCAATGCCATGCACCTTGGAAGCGTCCGGAATTGACGTAGGCCAGTGAGGGGAGATCACCGGCTTCTACTGCATCGGATCGGCCCAGGCGTATACCGACTTCGCGCCCAGCGATGAGCCGCTCAATCCGGCCTCGCGGGGGGCGTTGCTCCTGTCCCCGAATTCAAACTCCGAATTCAGACTAGGGCTCGCCGTGGGCCCCTCTCGCGGGATTGGGGGGCTGAGGTGGGGTCTCCACTCGAACCAGTTGCGTAAACAAAAAAAAGCGCCGACCGAAGTCGGCGCTTAAATTTGATAGAACAAAGAGGACGTGTCGTATTATTCGTCGCCGAACTTCTTCTTGATCTGGAAGCCGTACATCCGAGGATTACCGACGATCGCATTCTGAGGGCCGGCGACCGAGAGGCCGTTCAACCCGTAATAAAGCACGGTCTTATCGAGCGCGTTGGTCATAAACAAAGCGATATTCACGTCCTGCTCCGGCATATCGTAGTCGAGCCGCAAATTGAGCAGGCCAAGCGAGGCCGTGCCGACATTGAAGCCAGCCTGTCCGGAAACCAGCTTGGACGAAACCGACGTCGGGATCGAAATGTCGGAGACGCGCGCGGAGGGACGCGCGCCCGCCTGCCAGGACCAATCGGCCTGGGCCCCGAGCTTGCCGGCCCCAAGCTCGTGCTCGTACCGGCCGGAGATGCTGTATTGCCAAGGCGGATTGGCGAACTTTTCGCCCGAGGCGTCCACAGGGCGACCATAGAGATCGATGGCGCCCTTGAAGGACTTATAGACGCCGTCGAGGTAGCTGAAGCTGCCGCGCAGCGTGAAGCCTTGGAACGGCTTGGCGGTGATTTCGCCTTCCACGCCCTTGATGGTGGCGGAGCCGGCGTTCTGCGTCAGCGTCGTCGGCGTCGTGATGCCGGGCACGGTGACGATGATCGTTTCCTGCTTGTTGCTGTAGGCGGTCCGATACACCGCGAAATTGGTGCGCAACTTGCCGTCCAGGAAGTCGCTCTTGAGGCCGAGCTCCACATCACGCGCATACTCCGGCTCATAGGAGGGTGCGTAGGCCAGACGGTTGTTGAAGCCGCCGCCCCGGAACCCCCGGGACGTTTTCAAGTAGACCAACGTTTCCGGCCTGATCTGCCAGTTCAAACTGGCCAGCCAGGAATTGCCGACAAAGGTCTGCTTCTTGGAGGCGGCGCAATCGGCGGGCGAGGAGGTGACCTTTCCGGTGCCCGGCGTGGTTTGCGTCGCCGCGACAGTCGGGCCGAGCACGCCGGCGGTGTTGATGAACGTGCACTGATACAGATTGGTTTGCGGGTTGAAGCGCCGATTGAGCCAGGTCAGGCCGTGCGTTTCTTCCGTATAGCGCCAGCCCAAGGTCGCAGACACTTTGTCGACGAGCTTGATGTCGTTCTGAGTGAAGACCGACCAGCTGGAGTTCAGCACCTTGTCGATTTCGTTGATGTTGAACGTATAGGGATTGCCGATGGTTTTGCTACGGGCGTACAGGGCATCGTTGGTGGTGGTGTCCTTCCCGGTTTCCTTGCCGTAGAAGCCGCCAAGAACCCAGCTCACGCGCTCGTTCAACGCCGTGCCACTCAGGGCCGCTTCCTCCGAGAAGAAATTGTCCTGGTTCAAATCGAAATTGGGCAGTTTGTTGGGGCCGTCCGTTGTGCCGTCCGGCCGGACGCCGACTTCAAGCATGCGGAACGGCGTGCCGTCATAGTCGCCGATCGGGTCCGAATGCACGCTGCTGTAGCCGATGAGATTCTTGAACTGGATCGTATCGGTCAGATCATAGGTGACGGCGGCCGATATCTTGTGCCGGTCGACGTTATTGTGGCTGAGGAGGGCCTGATAGGTCACGAACGGATTGGCCAGCCCTCGCGCGGCATAGGCGGCGACCGCGTTCGCGGCGGCCGTACGATCCGCGGCCAGCGCCGGATTGAGCCCCAGTTCGATCGCAACCGATTGGTTCGCCGCGGTGATCGTGCCTTGTTGGCCCGCAGGCAGCAGGCTGAAATTGGGCGAGGTTCCGGCATAGGAAACGGGCGTGCCGAGATAGCCGTGCTCCCGCGCCTTGGTCCACTCGCCCTTGACTTCGAGCTGCAGCTTCTCGCTCGGGTTGGCAAGCAAGGAGCCGCGGAGGAATACCTGGTTCTTGTCGTCACCAAGGTCCTGGCTGGTGATGGCTGATTTCCCGAAACCATTGCGCCTCCACCCCTGCCCCGCCAAGCGTAGGGCGAGCTTGTCCTCAACGATCGGGATGTTCACCGCGCCATTGACGCGCATGTCGTAGTAATTCCCAGCTTCGAAGAATGCGTAGCCGTGCACGCCATTATAATCGGCACCCTTGGTGATGATATTCACCGCGCCGCCGGTGGTGTTGCGGCCATAAAGCGTGCCCTGCGGACCTTTCAGCACTTCGACGCGCTGCATGTCGAACAGGCCCATGGCGAGACCAAAGGGGTGAGGGGCGTTGAATCCGTCGAAATAGGTCGACACCGCCTGCTCGGTGGTGAGCGCGACGTCGCCGGCGACCTGACCGCGAATGTTGAACACCACATTGTCCGACGAACGCTGCGCCTGCACGATCTGCATGCTCGGCGACATCTTCTGGAGGTCGGCCGGAGACTTAACCCCCGTCTGCTCGAGTTGCTTCTCCGAGAAGGCCGAGACCGCGACCGGAACGGTCTGGAGCGATTCCTCTTTCTTCCGGGCGGTGACGACGACTTCCTCGATGGTGGAATCCGTGTCCGCGGCTTCCGCGAACGCCGGCATGGAAAAGGCGAGCAAGGCGCCGATAGCCGACGTGGTGCGTAAGAAAGTCTTCACTGCATTTCCTCCCCGGAAAACGTCCCGCGCGCTCAATTTGGCGACGTGGCCGTTGGGCGACCGCATCACCGGATGCGGTCCAAGTGGTCAACGCTCGACGTGACGTAACGTCAACTTTCGTCTGCGTAGGCGAGCGCTAAGGCCTGAATTCGCCGAACAGGTCAAGACCGGCGGCCAGGACCAGGGCGCCGATCGCACAAAGTTCGGCCGCATGTGGTGGAAAGAGCACATATGTGCTGACGGCTATGGGGTGGCTGCGTTGTAGCAGCGCCAATTTTGTCCCTCTCCAGGGGGACAGGGTTATGGTGACCACATTCCCCCGATCCCAGCGCCATTCGGAAATGTGGCGACGCGCGCACGGACTGCGGACTATAGATCACTGGAGTTCAGCGGAGGACGGATCAGATCATGGCGGACACGACGATCGAAATGGACAGGGTTTCCAGCCGGGGAATCCGAGATCACGAGGTCCAAGCCGGATCGGCCGATACGCCGGCCGGTCGCGAAGCGCCGGCGCGGTTCGCCCCCGGATTCCTGCTGGATCGTGAGGTCGAATTGGTGGCCGACGCGGCCCGCGCGCGGGTCCTCGCCGAGATCGACAGACTGAACCTTGTCCACCACGTGGCGGCGCTGGAACTCCACGGCTACACGATCCTCTCGCCGGAGGAGACGGGCGCGGCGGCTCTGCTGGAGCCGTTGATGGCCGCCATCCTGCGCATCTCCGAGACGCGGACCGGGGTTCCGGTCGATGTGGTGACCGGCGACACGCACCGGCATTTCCATCTGCCCACGGGCCAGGTGCAGTGGGAGCCGTCGCTGCTGCTCAAGGACCCTGTCTTCGAACAGGCGTTGATGAACCCGCCCGCCCTCGCGTTGATCACCTACCTGCTGGGTGAGAGTTGCATCGTCAGCCATCTTTCGAGCATGGTGAAAGGACCCGGCGACGACTACCTGCCGATGCACACCGACCAGAACCAGAGCGGCGCCATCCCGCCCGCGCCGCCCTATGCGCAGGTCGCCAATGCGACATGGGCGCTGACCGACTACAACCGGGACAATGGCGGCATCTGCTTCGTGCCCGGCAGCCACCGATATTGCCGCCAGCCGACCTATGCCGAAGCCGTAGACCTCAGCCTCTTCCAGCCGTTGGAGGTTAAGGCCGGATCGATCATCATTTGGCACGGAAACACCTGGCACGGCGCCTTTCCGCGCCGCAATCCCGGCGTGCGCGTAAGCCTCGTCGAGTATTTCTCCCGCAGTTATCTTCGCCCCAGCGAGGACTTGGGACCGTTGATCTCCCCCGAGGCGCTGGAGCGCAACCCGCCGCGTTTCGCCGTTCTCACCGGAGCGGCGAAGCACCTGAAGGACTTCAACTCTCCGGTGACGCGCGCGAGCAGGGTCGGCCTTTTCGTTTGACGGGAAATTTGGAGATGGTGTGGACGCCGTCCACACCGTCACTGAATTACCGGTTCACCCCAGCAGGATCAGGCCCTGCCCCGCCATCGCCCGGATGTCACCATCGCCGTAGCCGAAATCACGCAGCACAGACTCCGTATCCTGGCCGATCATCCCCGCGTCGCCCGCCACGGTGGCGGAGCGGGAGAACGACACCAGCGGCGTCAAGCGATCGACGTCCTCCAGGATCGGGTGCGAGCCGGTGGTGACGAAGCCGCATTGGCGACCGACGTTTCCCTCGTCCATGTAGTTGGCCTCCATGGGCGCGGGGGCGACCTGGACGCAGGCGATATCGGCGGCCCGCAAGGATTGCTCCCAGTGCGCGGCGGACTGCCTGGCGAAGATCGCGGCCAGCGCCGCGGCGAGCGCCGCATCGGCGGCTGAACGGCCGGCCGCGGTCGCGAACCGCGGATCGGCCGCCAGCGCCGCCCCACCTGGCAGGACGGCGGTCAGCTTCTCCCATGCGCGATCGTCGGGCGCGGCCAGAAAGATCCAGTCATCGGCGGCCAAATAGAGCCGGTAGAGGGCCGAGAACCCGTACAGGCCCTCATCAACCGTCGGAATTTCGGGCCTGCCTTGGTAGGTCACCATGACCTCCGACAGGGCGTGACCGGCGCTGGAGATCATGCTGGTCAGGCCCTTCTGGCCCCCGCAGCCGCGCGCCCGGGCGTAGAGTCCGAGCAGCATCGCCGTCGCCGCCGTGCAGGCCGACAGGCCGTCGGCGTTGCCGCCGCCGGAGCTGGCCGCCCCGATGCGCAAGGACGCGTCCTTGATCTCCTCCAGGGTGAGCTTCGCGCCTTCCGGGATCAGCCAGGGGGCGTTGCGGTGCGCCTGGCCGGCGGCGGCGCAAATGGTGGGCGCGAAGGCGGGGCAACGGCCATAGGGCCCATCTTCGCCATAGCCCGGCGAGCTCTGGTAGATGAGATCGGGATTGACCTTGCGCAGGGTGGCTTCGTCGAGGCCCAGACGCTCCGCCGCGCCGGCCCGGAAGGATTGCAGCACGATATCGCCGCCGGCGATGATCTTGTGGGCGATCTCGCGGCCGGCATCCGTCGCAAGGTCCACCGCTACGCACTGCTTGCCCTGCAGCACCTTGATCCCGGCGAGCTCGGGGAACGGCAGCATGTTGCGATGGGGGTCGCCGTCGATCTGTTCGAGCTTGATGACCCGCGCGCCCATCTCGGCCAGCAGGGTCGCGCCGAAGGGCGCGGCATAGTAGGTGCCCAGTTCGATGACGGTGACGCCCTTGAGCGGCGGTTCGCGGCCGGGCGCGGCGGGCGCGGCGTGCGGAGGTTTCGCCGGTCCTTCGGCGCGGATGCGCGCATCGTGTTCGCCGAGTTTCGGCGGCGGGCGGTCCAGCCGCGCCGGCGTCTTCGAAAGGCGCACGATCGGGCCCGGCATGCGCACCTGACCCAGCACGGGGTCATCGCGCTCATGCACCATCTGGTTCCAGAGCATCTGTGGGTGGTCGAGGAGCTCGGCGCCGCGGCTCATGGTTTCCCCCCACACGTCGGGATGGGCCCGGAACGCGGCCAGCCATTCATCGCGGGTCCTGGAATTCACCACGGTGAGCAGGCGCTCCCAATACTCCCGGCGCTTTTCCAGCTCATCGAAGTCGGGAACCATCTCCCACATTGGGTCGTCGAACATCCAGTCGAGTTCGAACAGCTGCATCATCGCCCGAAACAGCCGCGGCGAGGTCTGGGAGAACTGCAGCCACTTGCCGTCCTTGGTCATGGCCACCAGCAACCGGAAGGACAGGCCACCGGTGGGAACCCCGTCCTCGACCCGCGGCTTCTGGGTGAAGCCATCGCCGTGCTTCTTGGCCAGCACCCGGGAAAACCAGTTGAAGGTGTCATAGACGGACAGGCCCTGAGCCAGGGTGGTCTCGACCTTCTGGCCGACGCCGCTGGTCTCGCGCTCGTAGAGCGCCGCCAGGATCGCCTGCAGGCAAAGCTGGGTAGCCGGATAGGAGGCGAAGGCGGTGGAAGCGAAGGCGGGTCCCGGCCTGTGAGTCATGTGCTCAACGGCGTTGAACACGCCGAGCTTGGCCTGGACGATGTGCTCATAGCCCTGCAGGCCCGCCAAGGGGCCGTTGCGTCCAAACCCGGTAATGGAAGCGTGGATCAGGCGCGGATTGCCCGCAGACAGCGTCGCATGATCCAGGCCAAACCGCTCGGCGACTCCAGGCCTGAAGGTCTCCAGCACCACGTCGGCGCCCTCGGCCAACCGCTGGGCGACGGCAAGGTCACCTGCGTCCTTTAGGTCGAGCTGGATGGCCCGCTTGCCCCGCCCCCAGAGCGGCCAGGCGGCATCCCCGCGCAGCGCAAGCCCGCCCGGCGGCTCCACCAGCACCACATCGGCGCCGAAGTCCGCCAGGGTCTGGCTTACCTGCGCGCCGGTCCGCTGGTTGGAGAAATCCACCACACGCAGGCCATTAAGAGCCGTCCCGTCATCCATGCGACCACTCACTCTTTTTGATCATGCGCCCACGGACGGATGGAACCGGCCGAGGTAGTCTGCGAATTCAAGCCGGATCTCCGCGAGACTCAGGCCGAAGTCCTCGAGGGCGTAGCGGTGAACCTTTCCGGCCATGACTTCGTTGCGCGACGCGACCCGCTCGGTCAACCGGGTGCGATAGGCGTCGCTGAAGTCCAGGCCGATCTGGCCGTAGAGCCTCTCGATGGTTCCCACCGTGTCGCGCACCAGCTCGCGCTGCACCACGTCGGCGAAGCGGTGATCGCCGATCGCCGCGCGCGCCGCCAACGCCCGGCGCATGCCCTCGGCGAAGGCGGCCATCTTCATGCGGCCAAGTTCAACGCGATCGACATGTTCGCCCGACGCCTCGCGGATCATGGCCAACAGGCTGCAGTTGGAAGGGATGCTGGAGGCCGGATCGCGGTGACACCAGACCAGGCGCGCGTCCGGGAACACCTCCACCAGGGCGTCCAGGCCGAAGATGTCCAGAGGCGCCTTGAGGTTCCAGTGCGAGGCGCCGGTCTTGGACTGCAGGATCTGCAGCACCTTTTTCAGATAGGCGTAGCCCGGCCGCAGGTCCTGTCTGAGCACCCAGTCCTGATAGGCCGGCGCATGGTGCACCAGACTGGTTCCGATGTTCTGGAAAGTGAGCCCCAGGATCGGGCTGTGCTCGGCCGGGTCCTCGGCGTTCACCGGCAGCATGGAGCGGTACATGGGCATGGCCAGGTCGCGCGCCTCGAAGGCCTTGCGGGTGGCGGCGAGGCGCGGGTCTTCCGGCCCGGCCGGGTCCGGCGGCGGTATGGCGTTGAGCAACTCCCAGCGCAGCAGCGAGCGGGCCGCCGGGTCCTCCGCCAGGAACTGCGACAGGGCCGTGGTGCCGCTGCGGGGCAGGCCCACCACGAACACCGGCGCCTTGATCTCCTGGCTGAGCACTTCGGGATGGCGGGCGATCCAGTCCTCGATGCGCAGGCGTTCGATGAGGGCGCCCAGGATCGTGGATTCGACGGCGGCCAGTTCCTTCGGCGTGGTCTCGGTGGCGTTCACTGACGCGACCAGGACGCCAAGGCCTTCGTCAATGGGCGCATCGCCGAAATCGGTGAGGCCGGTGCGGTCTCGGGCGGCGGATTTCAGGCAATCAGCGTCCAGCGGCATGGCGGGCCCTCCTGGGGGCGAGTTTGGCACAGGCGGGGGAAGTGTGTGTAGGGGCCGCGATCTGCGCGCGCCTCAAATCTCATGGCGGCCAGTTTGTCTGCCGTCCCGATGAGATTTACGGCCGGGGATATCCCCGGAGGGGACGGGTGGACGACTGAGGTTTGCGTGTTGTTGCAGCTGTCGCCGAAACCATGGAGCGCGCTTTAACTTCTCGTTCCCGTACTAAGTGGCGTCGATGTATTCGGTGTCGCAAGTATTATGCTGCATCTGCGGCAGCAAAGTGAGCCATCTGGTCATCGTAGGCTTTTAAGAAGGCCGGTCGCGCCGTCATTCGCGCCACGTAGGCGTGGCAAGCAGGGTGTTTTGCAAGCCCATCGAAGCGGTCTACCTGCCGCAACACGTCCGCCATCAGAAGGTCAGCTACGGTGAATCGCCCGGCCGCCAGCCACGCGCGTCCGACCAGCACCGCTTCCAAGCGATCAAGCCTAGCCGTCAGGAAGTCCTCCACAAACTTGGCCTCCGGCGCTTCACCGGGCAATCCCATGAAGCGGAACAGCGCCCACGGTTGGCTCGGCAGGTCCAACGAGTTGAGCGCGGCAATGACCCACTCCAACACCTCGGCCCGGCCGCGCCGATCAGTTGGCATGAGCGCCGGGCGCTTCTCGGCGAGGTGCAGCAGGATCGCACCGCTCTCGAAGATTGAGAGCTCGCCGTCGGTGAGCCATGGGACCTGTCCGAAGGGTTGATGGGCGAAGTGCTCAGGGCCCCGATCTCGAAACGGCGTGCATTCGACCCGGTAGGGCAGCCCCGCCTCTTCCAGCGCCCAGCGCACCCGTAGGTCCCTGACAAACCCGCGCGGGGGTGGCGGAACCCAGTCGTAGGTGGTGAGGATAAGCTCGCTCATGCAACAACTCCAAGGAAGACGGGAAGCTTGTCGAGAAGGCCGTTCCAGCCTTGCTCATGGCTAGCGCATGCCGCCTCGTCGGGCAGGCGCTCATGGGTGAGGGTGAGCTCGGTTCCGCCGTCGATCGGTTCCAGGCGGAAAGTCACCAGCGACTCCGGTTCCGGGGTTCCGGGTAGGTCCCAGGTGAAGACCAGCTTTTTCTCAGTCACCACCTCTTGATAGACGCCGGTCGGGTTATGCTCGTCGCCGTTCAGCAGCCGGAACACGACACTGAACCTGCCACCCGGTCGCACATCCGCCACCACATTGAGTGTCGGCCCTGCGTCGGGACCCCACCATTGCAACATCAGATCTGGCTGGGTGATCGCCGCCCAGACCTTTGCGGGCGGGGCCTTGATTCGGCGGATGAGGGTGAGGCTCGGCAAGCGGCCCGTCATGGCGCGCCATCCTGCTCAACGAGGGCGGTCAATCGATCTAGACTAACTGACCAGAAGCGTTCGTAGCGGTTGAGCCATGCGATCGCCTCCCGCATAGGCGCTGGCGAGAGGGTCACCGCCACGGTGCGACCAGTCTTGGTCCGCGTGATCAAGCCGGCGTCAGACAGGACGTCCAGATGCTTGGTCATGCCGGGCAGTTTCAGCGAAAATGACTTGGCGAGGTCGCTGACAGATAGGCCGGGTTCGTCGATCAGGCGCTGTAGGACGTCGCGCCGAGTGGAGTCGGCCAGCGCCCGGAAAGTGCGATCTATGCCGGCGGAATAATACTTCGCCATATAGCGAAGTATTATTCCGGACGCTGGCTAGGTCAAGCAGCGGACGCCTCGCCAGGGGGTGTTGCACAGCCTGCCCCCTACCCCACCTCCCGCAACGCAATATCCGGCCGCCGCGCCTGGATCATCCTTCGCACCCCCTCCTTCCAGGGGATGTTCCACCGCATGCCGATCGAGGCCCCGCGGGTGGTGTCCACCAGGGTGTTGGGGAAGTTGCCGGCCTCGCTCCATTCGAAGATCGGGGCCACGCCCACCAGGGCGCCGATGTGGTTGGCGAGGTCTTCCAAGGCCACCGGCTGGTCGCCGCCCCAGTGAACGACGAAGGCCGGGACGCTGGCCGCGGCGATCAGCGGCTCCAGGTGGCCCAGCATGTCGTCCTCGTGCACCGGGGTCACATGGATGCGGCGGCTGGGGGACAGCCGGATCGGGCTGCGCTCCAGGATCTTGGTCAGATAGCCGCCGGGCAGACCGCCGTCGTCATAGGGGCCGCCATAGGCGCAATGGATGCGGGCGATGGTGGTGGGCAATCCGTAGAGGCGACACAGAGTGCGCGCCACGCCCTCGGCGGCGGTCTTGGTGGGTCCGTAGTTGGGCGAGTGGGGGGTGGCACCGCCGATCTCGTCGGTCTCGCTCTTCTTGCGCAGCGGATCTGTGTGTTCGCTGAGCACGCCCAGGGTGGAGACGTGGACGAACGCCTTGGAGGCGCGGCAATGGTGCATAAGGAGGCCCGTGCCCTCGGCGTTCTGCACCATGCCCACCTCCTGGGTTCCGGGCTTGGTGTTGGCGGCCAGGTGGATCACCGCATCGAAGTCGCCGGGCAGGTCGGCGAACTGGCCGGTGGCGAAGTCGCCCTTGACGGTCTTCACGCCCATGGCCGCGAAGCGCTCCTGGGAGCCCGAGGCGCTGTAGCGGGCGAACCCCCACACCTCGTTGTGGGGCGCCAGCGCCTCGGCGAAGGCCCCGCCCACCTGGCCGGTCAGGCCGGTGAGCAGCAGCCGTTTTCCCTTGAGCATGTTTCGCCTCCTGGTGCGATGTGGGCGACAGCCTAACGCGCCGCCGCCGCTTTGCGCCAGACCATAGCGGCGCAACTTCGCGCTTGCGGCGAGGCGTCGATGCCTGGATGACATCGCCTGCAGCAAACCGCTCGGGGACAATTCGGCGATGGGACGAGGCTTGCGATGACGACGGAGGCGCAAGTCCGCCCAAAGCGCTTTTTCGTGCCCGACGGCGACGGCTACTTACCCAAGGGCCTGACCATCAGTCCCTGGCGCGGGGATTCCATGAACGGGGTGGCGCTGGGCCTGATCATGTCGCATGCGCTCACCGCCGAGCCCCACTATCAGGCCGGCCACATCGCCCGCTTCACCCTGGACATCCTGCGCCCGGCGCCGGCCCAGCGCACCACGGTCAACTGGCGGGTGGCCCGCGACGGACGCAGGGTGCAGTTGCTGGAGGGCGAGCTTGAATCCGGCGGCGTGGTGGCGGCCCGGGCCAGCGCCCTGATCGTGGCGCCCACGCCGCCGTTCCCCGAGGCCCGCGCGAACCGTCCCCCGCCGATCCCGCCCCAGGACGCGCCGGAGCGGGCGGTGATCCCGGCCTCCACCGGCCTGGAGACCCGGCTGGTGGCCAGCCGGGCCGAAGCCGCCGACGGGCGCCAGTCCCTATGGGTGCGGGTGAGCGCCGACATCGTCGAGGGATTCCCCGCCACGGCCCTCTCCACCGCGCTGGCCGCCGCGGACTTCGGCGCCTCGTCCATGCGCGAATACCGCAAGGACTGGACTTCGCCCAACCTCGACATCGCCGCCCACTTCTCCCGCACCCCCCGGGGGGAGTGGGTGCATTCATCGTTCAAGCCCATGGCGCTGGGGTCCGGGGTTGCGGTGGTGGACCATGTGATGAGCGACCTGGACGGGGTGTTCGCCCGCGCCCACCAGACACTCTATTTCTCCCGCGTGAAGCAGGCTGCCGCATGAGAAGCGCCTTCTACCGCGCCGAGGGCGGCCTCTATCAGCCGCTGCAGCCGGCCACCGCGCCCTGGACCCGCAAGCACACCAATGGCACTTCGGTGGGCGGCCTCCTCACCCGCGAGATCGAACGCGCGCCGTCGGACGCCCCCATGCGGCTGGCCCGTGTGACCATCGAACTGGCCAGGGCGGTGCCGCTGGCGCCCACCGAGGCCCGGGCGCGGATCATGCGCGACGGACGCCGCCAGCAGCTGGTGAGCGCTGAACTGCTGGTTGACGGCGAGTGCTATGCAACGGCGGTGGGTCTTAGGGTGGATGAGACCGAGGGGCCCTATGAGGATCCCGGCCATCACAACTTCCCTGTTCCGGAGGACGCTCCTCGGGTTGCGGTCACCAGCGTCCTGGGCGAAGGCCATCCCATGCAGACCCGCCGGGTGCTTGGGGCTCGCGACCAGCCGGGTCCCGGCGCCTACTGGACCACGTTCAACGCCGATCTGGTGAGCGGCGAAGTCGCGTCCGCCACCGTGCGCGCGGTGATGAGCTGCGACATCGCGGCCGGCGTCGCCAACGGCGCCAGCCGCGACTGGTCGTTCCCCAACATCGATCTGTCCGTCTATTTCGCCCGCACGCCGGCCGGAGACTGGATCCTCACCGAGGCCGACAACGATCAGTTCGGCGAGGGCTACGGCCAGATCAACTCGGTTCTGTCTGACGCGTCCGGCCGTTTCGGCTACGCTCACCAGACGCTGCTTTATTCCAAGGCTAACTGAACCCGGAGTCCGCACATGAAAATCGGCGTCGTCTATCCGCAGATCGAATTGAAGGGAGACCCCGAGGCCGTGCGGCGTTTCGGGCTCGCCGCTGAGGATCTCGGCTACGATCACATCAACGCCTATGACCACGTCCTGGGGGCCGTCCACGACAACCGCGACCCAGCGCTGACGGGCCCCTATACCGAGAAGGATCCGTTTCACGACCCGCTGGTGATGTTCGCCTATCTGGCCGGGATCACCAGCCGCATCGAATTCGCCTCCAGCGTACTTATTCTGCCGCAGCGCCAGACTGTGTTGGTGGCGCGCCAGGCCGCAGATCTGGATCTGCTGTCGGGCCAGCGGTTCCGCCTGGGCGTCGGCACCGGCTGGAACTGGGTGGAATACCAGGCGCTGGACGAAGATTTCGATTCCCGCGGTAAGCGCTTGGACGACCAGATCGCCGTGCTGCGCCGACTATGGGGGGAGGCGCTGACCAGTCACTTCGGACCCTTCCACCGTTTCGAGCGGGTGTCGCTCAACCCGCCGCCGAAGCGCCAGATTCCGATCTGGATGGGCGGTCGCGCCGAAGTCGCCTTCCGCCGCGCGGGCCGCATCGGCGACGGGTTCATGTTCATGGGCGGCGTCGAGAAGGCCGACGAAGGCTGGAGCCGCATCAAGCACCATCTGCAGGAAGCCGGGCGCGACCCGACCGCCTTCGCCCGCGAACTCACCACCCCGCCCGTCGAGGCGGGACAGGTCCGCGACATCGTTCTGCAATGGCGCGACACCGGCGCCACCCACGCGACGATCGGCACCATCGGCCGGGGTCTCACCACCATCGAGGCGCACATCGACTTCATCGCCGACATGAAACACCGGTTGGGGGCCTGACCTTGGCGTACGTTCATCCCGACCGCGCCGCCTGGACGGACTTCCTGGCCCTGCCCCGCGATGAGCCGGTGCAGATGTTGAACCTCATTCGACTGCGGGACGTCGCCGACTACCCCGCGGATCACCCCGATCACGGCAAGTCCGTCTCAGGATCCGAGGCCTATGAGGCCTACCACCGCGCCACAGGCCACGTGATGGCGCGCTTCGGCGGTCGCCGGGTCTGGTCCGGCAAGCCCCAGGTTCAGATCACCGGGCCCGTCGATGAGGCCTGGGACATGGCGGTGATCACCGAGTATCCCACCGCGCAGGCCTTCATCGACATGGTGCGCGACCCCGACTACCGCGAGGGCGTCTCGCATCGCTCCGCCGCGGTGGCCGACGCACGGGTGGTGCGCATCGCCCCCGCCGCGGACTAGGCGCGCGTGCGGGGGACGCCCACGGAAAGTTTTTGGCTAGACCTGCCGGAGCCCGAGCGGCGGCTCACCGTGGCGCAGGTTTCCGACCGCTTGCGAACTCTGCCCCCGCCAGGGCGTGTTCGCCTGTTGCCGGAGGCTTCCGAGCCACGTCTCGGAGCGATCCTGGTGCCTCTCGTGGAGGTGGAGGGCGAGGCCGCCCTGGTGGTCACCAAGCGCGCCGCGGACATGCAGCACAACAGTGGTGACTGGGTGTTCCCCGGCGGGCGGTTCGACCCGGGCGCGGACCCCGACACAGCCGCGACCGCTCTACGCGAAGCCAGCGAGGAACTGGGGTTTTCACCTGACCGACTGAATCTGGCCGGACGGCTCTCCACCTATGGTCCGATCCATTCCGGATACCTGCTCGATGTCTATGTGGGCGTGGCCCACGTTGGCGACATCTCTGCCGACCCACGCGAGGTCGCCGATGTCGCGATCCTTCCGATCTCCCGCCTCACCGCGAAGGCCAATTACCGCGAGACCCGGGAGATGCCGGTGGTGAATTCCGGTCCGCGCGCGGCGGGCGCGCTCAGGTGGGAACGTGACCGTGATCAGATCTACCGCCTGTTCACGATCCGCGAGGGCGAAATCCTATGGGGCCTCCAGGGCCTCATCCTGCACGAATTCCTGAGCGGGGTGTTCCAGTAGGGCGCTGCCCATATAGCTTGGACGCCAAACTTCGAAACCCGAGAGCGCCGATGGCCGAAAACGACGTCCTCTATGACAAGCCGGCGCCAGGCGTCGCGCGGATCACCTTCAATCGCCCGCGCATGCGCAACCCCACCGGACGGATGCAGCGCGCGCGCATGGACGAACTGGTCACCCAGGCCCTGGCCGACGACGCCGTCGGCGCGGTGATCATCACAGGCGCGGGCGGCCACTTCTGCGCTGGCGGCGACATTCGTGAATTCGGCTCTGTCGAGATCACCGAACAACTGGCCAATGTCCGCAAGGCCCAGGTGCTGGCTGGCAAGGTGTTGCGTGCCGACAAACCCTTTATCGCGGCGGTGGAGGGCTACGCCGCTGGCGCTGGCGTGGGCATCGCCTGCCTGTGCGACATCATCGTGGGCGATGAGAACTCCAAATTCGCCCTGTCGTTCGCAAGAATCGGCATGACGCCGGACATGGGGCTGACCTACACCCTCTCCCACCGGGTGGGGTTGGCCCGCGCCCGGCGCCTGTTGATGCGCGCCGAGCAGGTGGAAGGCCTACAGGCCCTGGAGATCGGCCTTCTTGACGAACTTGCTCCGCCTGGCGGCGTTCAGGCCCGGGCGCTGCAGATCGCCACGGAACTCGCCGAAGCGCCGCCAAGCTCCCTCGCCAGCCTAAAGCGCGGCATACGGGTGGCCGGGGCCGCCCTGGATTCGGTGCTGGAATACGAAGCCGGCGCCATGGCTGCCGCCCTCACCGGCAAGGAAGTGGCGGAGGGGGCGAAGGCGTTCCTGGAGAAGCGCAAGCCGAACTTCAGGGGGTAAGGTCGACCCTTGCACATGCCGCATGGCCAGTGAACTGTGGACGCAACCTCCGGAGGTCCCGCCCATGCCACTGCGTATCGAAGACGCCATCGACCTGCACTGCCACTTCGGCCCGGATTCCATCGGCGGCCCCAGGCGACCCGGCGGGCATGGTCACTCGGTCTCGGCCTACAACGCCGCGCGCGAGGCGAAGGCCAGCGGCCACAAGGCGCTGGTGCTCAAGTCGCACAGCTTCGCATCGCCCCAGGTGGCCTGCCAGATGTGCGAGGCGGTTCCCGGTCTGCAGGTATTTGGCGGGGTCTGCACCGACTATCCCAGCGGCGGACTGAACGTGGAGGGCGTCGATGTGGCGCTAAGGCTGGGCGCCAAGATCGTCTGGCTGCCCACCGTCCACAGCCATCAGGATTATCTGAACGGCAAGGCCGCCACCATGGGCACCCGCGGAACTGGGATTCATGTGGTCGATGCGGCGGGCAAGCCCGTTCCTGAAGTCCAGGCGATCTTCGATCTGGTAAAGGGCGACGGCGCCATCCTGGCAACGGGCCACACCACCGCAGCCGAGCACTACGCCGTCTGCAAGGCCTTCGCGCGCGAGGGCAAATTGCTGGTCACACACGCCGGGGAGCACGCCGCGGGGCCGCACCTGACCAAGGAACAGTGCAAGGAACTCGCGGACCTGGGCGCCACCATCGAACTCACGGCGCTCACCTGCGACCACGTCTTTGGCGCCCCCGGAAAAAGTCCTCACGAAATGGCCGAAACCATCCGCCACATTGGCGTCGAGCGTTGCACGCTTTCGTCCGACTATGGCTGGACCAAGGAGATCCCGAACCCGGCCGCGGGTCTCAAGGATTTCCTGGAGCGGCTGTGGAATGTGGGTATCACCGAGGCCGAACTGAACCAGATGGCCGCCAAGAAGCCGGCCGAACTGCTGGGCCTTTAGGACGGCGCGCGCATCCTGGCCCGCAGCACATTGGTCGCGGCCAGGTCCACATTGAGCCCCTCGGGATCTTTGTCTGGGTCGCCTTCGACCACCACGCCGTAGTCCCGCCGCGCGCCCGCCAGCGTCACATAGCCATCGCGCACATCACGCATTACGCGCTCGGGTTCGCGGGCCAGCGCCTCGCCCCAGCCGCCGCCGCCATTGGTGATGTGGCGCGCGATCGTCCCCCAGGAACAGGTCACCTCATCGCGCATGAAAAGGTACTCACCGGTCTGGGAAAGTTCGTTGGTCTCGGGGTTCAGCGTGCCCGACATGGGGATGGCCTTGCGATAGAGCGCGCCGGCGAGGTCGGTGGGCAGCCAGCCTTCGCGCGGAAAGCCGGTGGTCTCGGGGTCGAACAGCCACGCGCCGCCTGAGGGACCTGAGCGGCCGTCAAATGCCCCGTGCGGCCCCACCTTCAGCTGGGTGGTGTAACAATGGTGGTGGCCGCCATGGATCCAGTGCACGTCGATCAGGTGGCCCGCGCCACCGCGGTTGTATCCCACGCCGCCGGTATCCGGCGCCGCCTCGCTGCGCATCACCATGATGTCGGTGTCGAGCTCCTTCACTTCGCAGCCCGACTGCGGGAAATTGGTCCAGGACACCAGACTGAAGGAATCCGCGTCTCCTGCCCGGGTCGCGCCCCAGGACTGACCGCCGGTGCCTGACGAAATGGCCGGGATCGACCAGGCCTCACCGGTTTTCGTCCTTCCGCGCCCGTGGTGCAGGGAATTCGAGCCGCTGTCGCCAGCCACCGCGTCCTCGCCCATGGCCGGGTTAAGCGCGTTGAGGGTAGCGGTGATCACCGCCTGCACCATCACGAAGTAGAACATAGTGGGCGCCGGCGGATACGGATTGAGGATACACCCCCCCGGCAACACCACATCGACGTTTCGCATGCCGCCGGAACTGGGCGGCGACTTACGGTCGAGAAGCAACTTCAGCGCCACAAGTATGCCGGTCTTCACATCCAGCCATGAACAGCCCACCGCCGTGCGTGAGGCTTCCGCTGTGCCGGAAAAGTCGAACTCCATCCGCCCGCCGCGCTTATGGATCTTCAGCTTGATGACATAGTCCGGACTGTCGGGCAGGCCGTCGCCGTCGACCATGCTCTCGCCATAGTAGTCACCGTCCGGCAGCGCCATGATCGCCAGGCGCAGATTCTCCGCCGCGGCGTCCGAGGCGTACTGGATCGCGCCCACATAGGCGTCCAGCCCAAATCGCTCGATCGACTGCATGAGCAGGTCTTCGCCCAGGTCCAGGCTGGAGCGCAAAGTCTGCAGATCGGCGAGGATCTCATCCGGATAGCGGGTATTGGCGGCGATCAGGCTGAAGGTTGAGCGGACCGGCTCACCGGCGTCGTAGAGCAGCATCGGCGGCATCACCAGGCCATCCTCCCACAGCGACTGCGCCGTGATCAGAAACCCGCCGGGCGCCCGGCTGCCCAGGTCGAGCTGGTGGGCGGTGATGTGTACCGCGCCCAACAGGCGGCCTTCCCAGAACAGCGGCCGGATGAATGAGGTGTCGTTGAGGTGTTTGCCCGTCCGATAGGAATCATTGGCCACGATCACGTCGCCCGGCTTCAGGAGTTCAAGCCCATAATCCAGCAGGACTGTGGGAACGGAATCGGCGATGGGTCCCCAGTGGATCGGATTGGTCAGGCTCGCCGCCGGCATCGGCCAGCCGATCTCCGGCGGGCCGGAAAGCGTGGTGCAGAAATCATCCATGTCGCGGATCACTGGCGAGAAAGCGCAAGCCCGCAGCTTGGTCGCCATGTGTTTCATCACATAGCGAAACCGGTTTCCCAACGTCGCGGCGGTGTAGCGGTCGCAGGCGTAGCGTTCGAAGAACGCCGCCTCGTCGAGATCGCGCAGCAACGTCTCCCGCGGGGCCAAAGCAGCACTCGCCAGCTCGCTCATCACCGCTCTCCCTCACCAGCGCTGGCGGTCGGCGCCGCCGGCCACTATGCTCATGAAAAAGCGAAACGGCCAGCGGAGGCGAACATCATGATCTCAGGCGAAAAAATCCTCATCACCGGGGCCAGCGGCCATGTGGGCCGCAAGATCGGCGCCTATCTGGCCAAGGACAACGAGGTCTGGGGCCTCGCCCGCTTTTCCACCGATCGCGGGGCAGCGATGAACACAGCCCCCATCGGACAGGACGAGGTGCGCGCCACCGGCGTAAAGCCCATCGCCATGGACCTGGGCGCGCCGGACTTCTCAAGGCTGCCGGACGATTTCACCTACCTCCTGCATCTGTCCCACACCCGACGCGGCCCCACGGAATTCATCGAGGCCATCGACATCAACGCCGTGGGGGCGGGCCTGTTGCTGCAGCATTGCCGCAAGGCCAAGGCCGCCCTGGTGGTGTCATCCACCGCGGTCTATTCCCCGCCGGCGGACGTCTTCCAGGCCATGGATGAGCGCGCCGACATTGGCCGCTCCTGGGCGCCCTGGGCGCCGTCCAGCCCGGTCTCAAAGGTCAGCCTCGAGGCCGTCGCCCGCTTCTGCGCCCAGGCCTTCTCCCTGCCCATCTCGATCATGCGGCTGAACACCCTCTACGGGCCGGCCATGAACGTGCTGCCCAACCGCGATATGGACGCCATCATGGCCGATCAGACCATGTCCACTTTCGCCGATCCGTGGACCCATACGCCGATTCACATCGACGACATGTGCGACCAGCTGGAAGCCTTACTGGACGCAGCCGCATCCCCGGCCAACATCATCAACTGGTGCGGCGACGAGGTGCTCACCCAGCGCCAGTGGTGCGACATGGTTGGCGCCTGGAGTGGCAAGCCAGTAAACCTGGTCCACAATCCGATACCCGGCACACCCAACGGCAACGTCAGCAACCCAGCCAAACGCAAGTCCATCACCGGTCCCTGTGCGCGGCCGTTCGAAGCGTCCTACCGGGCGATCTTCGACGCCAAATACGGCGCCTGAAAACAAAAGGGCCGCCCCGAAGGGCGGCCCTGAAGCTTAGGTCCGAGACCTGTTCGTCAGATGACGTTGGTGTCGGAGATGTTGTCGATGGTGCGGCCGACCAGGACCACGGCGTCCTCGAAGGTGCCGTCGTCGTTGCCGGTGTCGG
>CANJLH010000032.1 GCA_947475415.1 Caulobacteraceae bacterium | reverse complement strand
TCGTTGACGGCGGTGGGCACGTCGTCGACGATGCGTACATCGAGGCTGGCGTTAGCCGCGTCGCCGTCGGTGTCGGTGAGGACGACGGCCAGGCTCTCGAACAGGTTGTTCTCACCGCCGGCGTTGGCGTGGGCCTCGTTGTCGGCGAGGGTGTAGCTGTAGGTGATCACACCGGTTCCGGCGTTATAGCCGGTCACCGCCAGGGTGTTGCCGAGCGCTGTAGTGAAGCTGGTGGCCGCGAAGACGCCGCCCGTAATCACCGCATGACCGGCGATGGTCAGGTCCTTCACGCCGTCAGGAGCGGAAATGTTGAAGGTCCCGGTCTGGGTTAGCGCCGCGGCGTTGGGCGAACTGCCGTCAGACAGGTCATCCTCATCGACGCTGACGTCGCCGCCCTGGGCCAGGGGCGTCAGGTTGGTGATGATCGGGGTGTTGTCGAGAACGATCGTGACCGTCGCAGTCGATGGATCACCATCACCATCGGTGATCGTATAGGTGAAACTATCGGTTCCCGTCGCGCCCGGGTTCGGCGTGTAGGTAAAGGTCCCGGCGGCGGCGTTGTAGACCACGGTCCCTTTGCCGGCGGCGGTGTTTGTCACACGAACCGCGGGATTGTTGTCGGTGTCGACACCGTCGGCGCCGAAGGTGTCATTGGCGAAGACGCTGATGTCCACCGGGGCGCTATTGGTGGTCGCAGCAGAGTCATTCACGGCTGTCGGCACATCGTCGATAATGCGGACCGTCACCGAGCCGCTGCCGGTGGCGTTCTGATTGTCGGTGGCGACGACAGACAGAGTCTCAATGAGATCGTTTTCCCCGACGCCAGCGGCATGGGCCTCGTTGTCGAGGAGCGTGTAGCTGTAGGTCAGCTGGCCGGTTCCGGCGTTGTAGCCGGTCACCGCCAGGGTGTTGCCCAGGGGCGTGGTGATGTTCACGGGCGCAAAGACGCCGTTGTTTATCACCACCTGGCCGGCGATGGTCAGGGTCTTGACGCCGCCGGACGTTGAAATCGTGAACGCGTCGGCCTGCTGCGGCGGCGGGTTCGGTGAGCTGCCTTTTGCGAGATCATCTTCGTCCACGACCACATTGCGGCTCTGCACCACCGGTGGTGGTGGTGGCGGCGGCGGAGGCGGCGGAGGCGGCGGGGGTGGCGGCGCCGGAGGAGCTGGCGGCGGCGGCGCAGGCGGCGCAGGCGGCGCAGGCGGAGCTGGCGGAGGAGGCGCAGGTGGTGCGGGAGGCGGCGGGGGCGCAGGCGGTGGCGGAGTTGGCGGCGGCAGCGGCGCGACGAGTGGCGTCGGTAGCGGTGGGGTCAGTTCCGGTTCTTCCGGCGCAGCGAAGGCGAGTTCCGTCGGGGGCAGCAGAGAGGTCAGGCCCAGGCCACTGCCAATGTCGCCGACGGGCACTTCAAAATCACCGCCCGAACTCGTCGGCGCGCCAGCCGCAGGCTCGATCTGTGTTTCGCCAATAAGCGCGGCGATCGTCGAGGGTGGAATGACAGCGTCGCCGACGGCGAGTTGCGGCGGATTGGCCGCGCCTCCATCGATAACCAGCACGCGGCCATCGGGAAGCTGGATGACGAGATCATCGCCCAGCACTTCAATTTTCTGCAGATCGATATTCGCGGGCAGGGCCACGACATCGCCGGGCTTGACCACGATGTGGATGGGGTGGAGACCGGCTTCGCCCGCGTGTTGATCAGCCGGAACCGCGCGGATCGCGCCTGGGGCGGCGTGGGCGGGGAGAGGCGGCGGCGCAGTGCGAGCCTGGGCGACCTCGATCCGCACGCTCCTTGGTGCGGCGCCTGATTCAGTGGATTTTTGGGAATTCATTACCAGCGGCCCAACCTTAACGCAGTCTTAAAGGTAAAGTAAACTGAGGGACGGCCGGTGCAAAATGATGAATGAAATCTTACGCATGAATCGCGACCACGCGCTGTGGAAGACCTATATGTGGTGTCTTGGTGAAGAATAAATCAACATATTGACGACCTCGGCGATTCAAACGGTTCAGTGCGACGTCGCCCACGCATAATCCCCTATGCGACAGGCTGGCGGCGGGTTCATTTCATCCGACGCCCATTAATATTAATGCCCGTATTAACCACAGAATATGCTTTATGATCAATTAACCAATCAAATTAATGCGTTGAAAAACATAGATGAACACTGAGGATTAAAGGTGATGTGGCAATATTCGCCGCATGATCTTGGAAAAGTCCTCGACAAAACTGGTGTGTGGCCGGGGCGGCCGCAGGTGGATCAGAGCCGGATTGTCAGCGTTGTCCCTCGGGATCGCAGCAGGCGTGCTGGCGCCCCAGGCCGAGGCCGGACAGCCGGCGACGCAATCGAGCCCCGACTTGCGGCTGGGCGCCTCGGTAGCCTTTGCCTTTGAAGGTCCTCGGCCGGGATCGGCCCTGGCGCGGATTACGGCGATTCAACACGGCCAAGCTCCCTCGGTCGATATCGGGGAGGGGACTGCCGAGCAGGAGATGGCGGACCAGGCGCCAACACGCCAGATGACGAACTATGCGCCGCTGTCGCGCACCAGCGCGACCTCGTCGTTAGAAAATGACTCGAGACCGAATTTCTTCGGAACGGTGGCGCTGGCGGTGCGGGCGACCGCACTTGATGGCCAATGGCGCCGTGTCGCCAACGCAGAGGCGCCGGTCACGGGGGCGGGCGCCCAAGCCGTACGCCTGGCCCGAGGTCTGCCCGTCGTCGAGCGTCTGGACTTGGTGAACAGTTGGGTCAATCACGCCGTCGCCTTTGACGATGACCAACGCAACTACCACATGCGCGACTATTGGGCGAACGCGAGCGAGACCCTGGCGCGCGGGCGCGGAGACTGCGAGGACTACGCCATCGCCAAGATGGCGCTGCTTCGGGCGGCGAATGTACCGGCCGAGGACATATATCTAGTTATCGCCCACGATCTCGTCCGGCGCGCGGACCATGCGCTGTTGGTCGTCAGGCTCGATGGTCGCGACTGGGTTCTGGATTCCAACACAGATCTTGTCCTGCCCGTCGACAAGGTTCGCGACTACCGGCCGGTGATCACCTACAGCGCGGGCCGGGCCTGGATTCACGGTTATGAACGGGCGCCCAAGGTCGCCCTGGCGTCCACGGGGCTGTTGTATCCAGCAGGTGGCGCGGAGCGATAGTCAGGGAGTCAGGCTCAGTTTACCGGCCGACCCAGGAATCCGACAAAGAGGGCTGGGCTGGATCCGCCGGTTTCCACCGGCATCAGCCGGATGCGCGACGTCACCCGCTGCCCCGCGGCGATGAACGACGCCGTGCAGGCGACGAAACGTCGGTCGGGTTGCGCCGTCAGTTCCATTATGGCGGCGGGTGGAACTTCGACTGTCAGGCCGAGTGCGCCGGCGACGGTGTCCAGGCGCGGCCCCGGCTGGGCGTGCTGGGCCTGGAGGGCGCTCATTAGCGGTTCGTTCACTGACAGAAGAACTGAATTGGCGTTGATCAGGAAGGCGGGCGTCGGCATCGCCGCAATCAGGTTCGACCACTTTTGCGCCGGCGCCCGCGCTTCGGCGGCGGTCCACAACTGGAAAAGGTCATCCGCCAGTCGTGCGCGCAGCACAGAGCTTTGATTTAGGTCCGCCGGAACATCTTTGAGGCGCGCTTCGATTTCACTCGCCAAACTGCGCCCATGGCGGCGGGCGAGGACCTCAAGGGTCTTCCAGAAAATGCTTTCAAGCCGAAACGCGCGCCGCGCTCCAGCGATGGCCACCACCCGGAATTGCAGGCGGTAGCTGTCGTCGCCGTCGATGGGGGGCGGCGGAACCTGCGCATGCGGCTCGCTCATCTTTCGCGTAGCGCGTCGCCGCGCGCCTTCAGGACCGGCTTCAACAGATAATCGAGCACGCTCTTGCGTCCGGTGATTATGTCGGTCGTGCAGATCATTCCAGGTGTTATCGGCAACCGCTTGTCGCCCGACGTCAGATAGGCGCGATCGGTTTCGATGATCACAGTGAAGAAGGCCTGTTTGGCCTGGTCGTCATAAATGCTGTCGGCCGACACCTGCACGACCTTGCCCTGCAACCCGCCGTAGATCGAATAGTCATAGGCGCTGACCTTCACCAACGCTCTTTGGCCCACGCGGATGAAGGCGATGTCCTTGGGCTGCACGCGGCTCTCAACCAGAAGCTTCTCGCCGACTGGTACGACCTCCATGATCTTCTGGCCCGCCGCAACGAAGCCACCAATGGTGGTGACCTGAACGTCGTTGACGACGCCGTTCAGCGGCGAACGAAGCTCCGTGCGGCCGACCCGGCCCGCGGCGCCTCGGCTGGACTGGGCGATCACCGAGAGCTTACCCTCAAGCTGGTTGCGCTCATCCATGGCGTCCTGGCGGAATTTGACGTTGGCTTCGGCGAGTTGCGCCTGGGCCTCGCGTACGGCGGCGGCGGAGCGGGAGATTTGCTGCAGGGCGGCGGCCAGACGACCTTGGATATCGGTCATCTCGCGCTGGGCCTGCAGGAGCTCGGTCTGCGGGACGATGCCCTTGGCCGCGAGCGGTTCGAGCATGCGCACCTGCTGGTTGGCCAAATCAAGGCTGGACCGCAGGCTTGCGGCGGTCGCTTCGCCCTCCGCCATCTCGCGACGGCGCTGATCTACCGCGGCGACCAGGGCGGAATTGCGCGAGGCGAGCGCCTGGGCGCGCAGGTCGTGGAGCCGCGCCTCGTTTGCACAGGCTTGAGGGCTTGTGGCGGCCAACTGCGGCGAGCAACTGACGGTTTCACCGGCCGCCTCTCCGCCGAGCCGCCCGGCCCGCGCCTCCAAGGTCTCGCGCTCGGCCTGGAGTTCTCCCAGTTCCGAAGTGGACTGGGTGTCATCCATCCGCACCAGCAGTTGGCCTTTGACAACCCGCTGTCCGGACTGAACCAGGATCGCGCGGACGGTGGCCGGTTCGGCGCTCTGAATGAGTTGCGCCTTGCTGGACGGACGAACCTTGCCTTCAGCCCGGGCGACCTCTTCGACCCGCGCCAAGGCGCCCCAGACCAGGAACAGGACGAAGCCCGCCGAAACCAACACCACAACGAGCCGGGCGCCCGACAGATCGTAGAGGAAGCTGGTGCGATATTCCCGCTCAAGGGTGGCGCGTGCGTTGGAAAGAAGCGTCATTGTGTGAACCCGGTCACGCCGATCCTAATGCGAAATCCTGTCTCACGCCCTAACTCAGGATTCAGGGTCGAAAAGCCGCTGATCATCGCCGCCCCGCAGATGTTGCTCAGCTAGGACGCTGTCGAGGGCCGAACCGGTGGAAGCCCGCATCGGTATGCTAGGCGTCCAGCCCAGGCCCGGGGCGACGCGTCCGCCTGGGTCATGGGCCGGCGGAGGTTCATACCCGGCGAGAGCGTCGGTTGCGACCTCGGGGGCGACCTCTCCGATCGGGGGCGCCGTTTCCAGACCGGCGTACCGGGCGTTGAAGGCGCCGCGCTCGCCGGCGCGGCCGGGCCAGCGGTAGAAGATGTGCTGTCCGATCTGTCCGATCTTGATCAGGCTGGTACGCCAGTATGGCGCAACATAATCGGCGTGGTAGTGGGTCGCGTGGCCCACCGAGGCTTCGACATAACCGTCCAGAGCCTCCTGCGCGATCTCGCGCGACCGGCGCCAGGCGGCGGCTTGCGGCGCGCGGGTGAGCGAGCCGTCGCAAGTGAAGCTGAACTGGCAGACGGCGGACTGTGAGCCCTGGAACACCACACCGCAGACGTTCTTGGGGAAGGCGGGGTGCCGCACGCGGTTAAGCACCACCTGGGCGACCGCCCGCCGACCTTGTTCCGGTTCAAATCCAGCCTCGTAATAGATCGCCATGGTCAGGCAATCGAGCGCTTGCAGCATGTCTTGTGGCCGCGCGCCGAGCAACTGCAGGGGCCTGGCGGCTTCGACCGGGAGAGACGAAACCGGGATGGCCGCATTGAGGGTCCTCGCCATCGCCTGATCCGGCGTGACATCGGGTCCGTCCCTGCGCATGGGATCAAGGGGGCTGAGCGTGGCGATGGCCGCGGCCGGGCGCAGCTGTGCGACGAGCTTCATATTCTCTTTGGGGACGGGCCGCCATTGAGCGAACCCCGCCAGAAGGGTCACCACAACAGCCAGCCCAACGGATCTTCCGAACAACACGGCCAGCCGTCTCAGCGCCGACGGTCGGCGAAAAGCGTCCAGTTCAGGGCCGAGAACCAAGACTTACCCCCTGGGCGCCGCGGATCCATCCGCCGTCACGCCGCCTGCCCCTACGCCCTAAGGGTGTCGGAACGCGACAGCGAATTCAAGTCAAGTGTTGCAGATGCAGCTCGGGCGCCAGCGTCTCAACCTCGGCGGACACGCGGATAGGCCGGCGAAATGCCACCCTGGTTCTCACCCCAGCCCTCGACCCCGTTCCATTTCCATTGAAAGAGGCCCGTGCTGGTTCCGTGGTTGCTGACCTGCTCGCCCTCGATCTCCACTTTGCGGCCGAGACTGTCCTCACCCTCGAACTCGATCCGCCAGATCCAGCCCTTGTCTGCGTCGACCAGGCAACGCCGTTCGCCCTTGACGAGGTGGGCCAGCAGGCCATCGCGCAGCACCCAGCCGGCGGTCAGGAAGTCACCCCGGTCCTCCTCGCCCTGGATCAGCAGCGTGTAGGCCAGGAAGGCATTGCTGGCAGACTCCGTGCCGAAAATGTAGCCGATATTGTAGGGCTTTCGCAGCGGCCGGGTGATGTCCGAGCGGCCGTCGGCGCTGGGCGGGGCGATCTTCTGGGCCTCCTTTCCGCCACCAGCGTTGTTGGCTGCGGCGGCGCCCCGCGGAGGTCTTGCGCTCCAGGAGCGGTCGCGCACCGAAAGGCAATCGATGGCTATCTTTTCGCCTGCGAGCACGATTTCACCGGTCACATGCATGGGCTGGTCGAAGTGACGGCCGCGCCAGAACGGCGGCGCGCCGAGCGGGTGCGGTGTGGGCGCTATGATCCCCTCGAACTCAAGGTCGGCCTGAAACTTGCCCGGGTCGGTGTAGGTCATGTGGTACTTCATGTTCGGGACGAGCTGCTTGATCACATTGCCGTTTGGCAGGGCGATGTCGCGCAGATCCCGTGGGCCGGCGGGCAGGGGCAGTTCGCGGGCGAAACGTTCATAGCGCGCGGGCGCGTCGCCGTCGTCCCAGACCCAGGCGCCGCCGTTGTTGAGTCCGGTCTCGCCCTGGTTCTTAAGCACCTGACTGTAAAACCAGCCTCCCATCTTGCGTTCGGGAACATTGAAGCTGGTCCAGAAGGTCTCCATCCACCAGGGGTGGTCAGAGCCCTCGAAATCGTCGTGGAAGCCATCGTCTTCGGGTGTGATTGTCCAGCCCGCGAAATCCTCGGCGCCTGACATCTGGCAATCCTCCCCTGATCTTCGCGCAGCCCAGGCTCCGCCGCCGGGACGCCCGACGTTAGGCGTTCACCTTAGCGGCGCGGATCATAGGTCCGCAACCGGACCTGCCACCCTGCGAGGGCTTGCGCTGGGTCGCCGGCGCGCTACGAACGAAAGCCAAGGGCATGACGCGTCAGAGCACGTTCGGCGCGCGAGGAAGGAGCGCACAGATGCAGGACCTGTCCGAAGCGGTGATCACCTGGATCGGCAAAGTCACCGGCGGCCGCGACGTGAAGGCGGAGCTGGCCAGCACAGGCGGGCGCACGGGCTTTCGCGTCGATGTGACCAAAGAGGGCCAGGCGTTGGCGCTTTTCCTTCAGCAGGGGCGCGAGGCCGGCCTTGGTTCGTTCAGTCCGTTAACGCGGGAAGCAGAGGTGTTCCGCGCCCTGGAAAAACTCGGGGTTAAGGTGGCTCATGTCTGGGGCGTCGACGGGGATCTGAATGTCATCCTGACCGACCGCCTTGACGGGATCACCTGGTTCCAGGAGCCCGCCGACAAAGACGCCCAGGTGAAGATCGCCCAGGACTTCATCGTGCAGATCGCCCGATGGCACTCGACTCCGGCCTCCGAACTGGACCTGCCGAGTTTCAAGCCGGTGCGAACGGCCGCCGAACACCAGGGCGAGCAATTGAAGGGCATCCGCAAGCTGTTCGAAGACGAGGACGCCAAGAACCCCATCGACCTGCTGGCCCGCATCACCCTGGAGCACCTGGAACGCAAGGTCCCCGCATACGATGGGCCGGCCGTGCTCTGCCAGGGCGACACTGGGCCTGGCAATTTCCTCTACAAAGGCGACCAGGTGTCCGGCGTCGTGGATTGGGAGCTGGCCCATCTTGGCGATCCCATGGACGACATCGCCTGGCTTTCCTGGCGCTCCACCCAGCACGGCTTCCCTGACTTCCCGGCCCGCATGCGCGAGTACGAGCGACTGTCCGGCATCAAGGTGGCGCCGGAGCGGGTCTACTATTACCGGGTCAACGCCTGCGCGCGGTTGGGACCCTGGTTCGGCCTGGCGGACATGGGCGAGCACGGCCGCTATAGGCCTGGCGCCGGTCAGGACGGCCAGATCAACGACCGGGTCGCTGATGGCAGCCAGATGCTGATGAGCATGCTGCACCGGCGCATGCGGCTGGAGGCGCTGGCGGACGTTCTGGGCTTTCCGGTACCGTCCCGGTTCATCACCGAAGAGGATGCCCTGCGCGAGCATGCCCACCTCTATGACAACGTGCTTCAGCAGTTGCAGATCATGGTCCCGATGATCGCCGACCGTAAGGCGTCGGCGTTGGCGAAGGGCGTCGCACGCCAAGTGAAGTACTTGAAGGAAATCGACCGCAACGCCTATCGATTCGAGCGTCTGGAGGCCGAGGATCTGGCTCGCAATCTGGGATCAACGCCAAGTTCAGTGGCCGAGGGCCGACTGGCGCTGTCGAAGGCGGCGCGGGAAGGCAAGGTCAGCGTCGAGGCTTATTTCCTCTATCATTGGAACCGGATGGCGCGGGACGACCACATGATGCGCGAGGCGTCGGGGCGGATGTACCAGCGGTCCTGGCCGAAGTTGGTGTGAGGTGGGTGATATGATCAATGATAGCAATGGCGTGCTGTCCGGACCGGCGCGGACCGCCCACACCCGTGAAGTTGGCGCGGTGCATGATCCGGCCATTGCCGCCCAACATGGTTTTCGGGGCGGCATAGTCGGCGGCAGCCGGCATCTCAATGTTTTCGCCCCGCTGATGATCAATCTGTGGGGACCGGCCGCATTCGAGCGGGGCGGGGTGTCGATCTATTTCGAGACTCCGGTGGTCGCCGGCGAACAGGTGCAGGCTTTCGCGCGCCGACCCAAGCCCGACGCTGCCATCACGGAGGCCTGGGTGATGCGCGGCGATGTTCCCGGCATGCGCGTGGGCGTCGGAACCCTGACGCTGGGGGATCATTCGCGCAGCGAGCTGAAGGCGCGCGCGGTGCGGCTGTGTGACGCCGGTGAGGTGAGGATACTTCGCCATCTGCCGGCGGGCGCCGTGGTTTGCGACACCACCGCTCGGGTCAACGCCGCCGACCAGGCCCTCGATCTCAGCTCCGGCGAGATCAATGAAGGGCTGGACTGGTACGCGGACGCCTCGCCCTGGGGCGGCCCGATCGCGGCGATCAGTTCTTCGTTCCGCCTGCCCTTCTATCCCGCCAACGCCGTGCTCGCGGCGCAGACGGAGGGCGTCGTTCCCATGGGGGGTGCGGTGGAGATCTGCTTTGAGAACGGTCCGATCTTCCTTGACCGGGACTACCGGGTGGGCGCGGTCAGCGCCGGCGTCGGACATAGTCCCAAGACCGAATATGTGATCATCGATTTCTCGGTGGCGGATGACGCCGGACGGGCGATCGCCAGCGCGCGGCAGGTCTACCGGTTCCTGAAAAAGGGGTCGGGCCTCTATCCGGAACTGGACGCATGAGCCTGAGCCTGTCCGGGCGGAAGGCCCTGGTGCTGGGCGGCGGCGGACTGACGGGCATCGCCTGGATTACCGGCATGATGCTCGGACTGGCGCGGGCCGGCGTGCGGTTGGCGGGCTTCGACATGATCCTTGGCACCTCGGCTGGAGCCGCAGCGGGGGCGCAGTTCGCCCAGGGCGCGCTCTTGGATGAACTCTATCGGCGCCAGACCGAGCCCGCGCTACAGGGCGCCGAGATCGCGCCGGCGCCGGGTCTGATGGAAGCCCTGCGCGCCGAGGTCGCCCGCCATGCGGATGTCACCGATCCGGTCGAGCGCATGCGCCGGGTCGGAAAGTATGCGCTGGCCGTGTCGATGGTTTCGGAGGCCGAGCGGCTGGCGGTGATCGCAGGAAGGCTGGACGGCCCAGAATGGCCTGACCAGCCGCTGGGGCTGGTGGCGGTGGACGCCGAGAGCGGCGAGACGGTGGTGTTCACCCGTGGGTCCGGCGCGACCCTTACCGAAGCGGTGGCCGCCAGCTGTGCGGTGCCCGGGGTGTGGCCTCCCGCCCGGATCGCCGGAAGACGTTACATCGACGGCGGCGTTCGCTCACCGGAGAACCTCGACCTCCTGGTCGGATTCAAGCGCGTGCTGGTTATCTCGCCCAAGGGCGACACGCCGGGGATATTCGTCGCCGGCAGCCTGCGCGCGGAAATCGCCGCGGTGGAGGCGGCCGGCGGCGTCATTCACGTGATCGCCCCGGACGACGCGGCGCGCGAGGCCATGGGCGCCAACAGCCTTGACCCCGACGTGCGAATTCCGTCCGCCAGGGCCGGCCTGCGCCAGGCTGCTAATGAGGCCGACGGGGCGGCGCGGTTTCTGGGGGGATAGGCGGCGTTGCTCCGCCGGCGCCAAGCTGACATCCTCAAAAACAGCGCTTGCGGCACAAGGTGTTCGAACAATGCAGGATCGTCTGGTCCAAATCGCCACACCGGATGGGCCGATGGAGACCTTCATCACCCATCCCGAACAGGGTGGACCGTTTCCGTGCGTCATTCTCTATCAGGACTTCTGGGGTGTCCGGGAGGAGCTCTACGACCTGGCGCGCATGGTTGGTGTGGTGGGCTACTTTGTGATGGTCCCCGACATGCTGCATCGCGCCCCGCCCATCCGCACGGACATCCGCGACGCCGACAACAAGATGATGTCCTCATGGAAGATTAGCCCCGCGCAGCTTGAGGAGGCCGCCAAGCCGCTGATGCAAACCACCGACGACATGGCGGTGATCGACACCGCCGCCATCCTGGCCTTCCTGGCCGGCGAAGCAGCCGCTGACCCAGGGCCGATGGGCTGCTTCGGTTATTGCTATGGCGGTCGGCTGATCCTGAAAATGGCGGCGGCGTTCCCGGACCGCTTCGCGGCCTGCGCCGGCATGCACTCGACGCAGCTGGTGACCGACGGACCTGACTCGGCCCACCTGGGCGCCGATAAGGTGCGGGCCGAACTCTACTTCGGATTTGCAGAGCATGATCACTGGGCGACGCCAGAGATGATTGCGGCTCTGAAGGTCGCGTTGGATCGCTGCGGGGTGCGCTGCCACATGGAAATGCATCCCGGTGCGCAACACGGCTACGCCATGCCCAACCGTGACATCTTCGACAAGCGCGCGTTCAACCGCGACTGGGAGATGATCTTCGCGATGTTCGCCCGGCGGTTACCGACAGTCGCACGGGTGTAGGCGTGGAGCGCCGTTCAGTCGCGATCCGGCGCGCCCAGGGGGAAGTTGGGTCGGAAGGGCCGGGCTTCCTCCACCGCGCGGGCGAAGGAGGGGCGGGCCAGCAGCCGCGCGCGATAGGCGCGCAGCACCGGATAGTGTTCGGAAATCCGATGCGTCCATTCCGCATAGAACAATGACGGCGCCGCGGCGCAGTCCGCCAGGGTGAAGTCCTCGCCAGCGGCCCAGGCCTTGCCGGCGAGATGGCCTTCGAGCCAGGCATAGGCGCGCTCCAACCTTTCGCCGGCAAGTTCCAGCCCCGCCTCGCTCGGCATGGGGATCTGCCCGAGTTTGCTTGCCACCGCGACCTGCATCGGGTCCATCACGTGCAAGTCGAAGAAGCGGTCAAGGAAGCGCACATCCAATGCGGCCTTCGGGTCCTTGGGCAGCAGGCGGACCGGCCCTGGGTGCTCAAGGTCCAGATGCTCGATGATGATGCTGGTCTCGGCGAATTGACGTTCGCCGTCCACCAGCAGCGGGAATTTGGCGATCGGCCAGCGCGCCAGCCAGTCCGCCGCATGCTGCGGCGTATCTGGTCCGATGCATCGGAACTCGAAGGGCGTGGCGTTCTCGTAGAGCGCGATGAGCGCCTTCTGAGTGTAGGAGGAGAAGGGGTGGCCGTAGAGCGCGAGCGGCATGGTGGGGACTCCGAGGATTGCAGCTGACCTGACGGGTCTTGAACTATTCCGCGCTGAGCGCCCGCCGCCGCTCCAGTGACGAATTCGGCCAGAGTTCATTGATGTCATAATATTCAGCCACCGCCGGTGTCCCTTCCGGCAGGACGACCCAGGGCAGTTTCGAGCGGGTGAAGATATGGATGCCCGGCGGGAGAGCGCCCGGTTCGTCCAGGGTGCCCACCCGCACGAACCGAAGCTTGTCGATGGCGCCGCCATAGTTACTCCAGAGCGCCACCTGGCATTGAGGGCAGCGCCAGATCTGTTGGCCGCGCCCGCTCTCACTGGGGGTCAGCACCGGTTTGGCGGCGCCCTTGGTGGTGATCACCCTTGCGGATTCGATAATGGCGTTGATGACGAAGGCGCTGCCGGTTTCCGTCTGGCAGGACGTGCAATGACAACAGTTCACAAACATCGGGGCATCGTTCAGCTGATAACGCACCGCTTTGCAGGCGCAGCCGCCGTTCAAGGTTTGCATGGGCGAGTCTCCCCAGTGGTGCGGGAAATTTACGGTCCTGCTCAGGCCTCCGCCACGGTCAAAACGTCCGCCTGGAAATGTTGATGTCACCCAGATCCTCCAGCGCAATGGGATGCTCGGGGTCCTGGGCGTCCACCACGCGCCACCCGGCAGGCGAGCGGATGAGGCTGATCGGGTGGATAATCCGCGCTTGTGGCGAGTGGGCGCGGATGCGCACGATGGTGCGTCGGCGGATCGCCGTGGCCAAGGCGGTGATGCGTGGGTCAGTATCTTCACCGGGCGCATCAGCGAACTGAAATCGACGCCTGGCCAGGTCGATCGTCTCACGCACGCCGTCTGGAAACGACTCCAGCATCTTGGCCCGCGCCCGCGCCCCGGCGCCTTCCAGGCCGAGGTCGCGCAGCTCCGGTGTCGGGCGCGACAGGATCACCGCCATAGCCTCCGCTTCGTCGGGAAGGAGTCCGGTCAGGCGAGTCCGGTAGTTGAATCCCAGTTCTATGCCGCCCTGGTTTCCCTGATGGGTGATGATTGGCAGGCCGGCCTCGGTAAGCGCATCGACATCACGCAGCACCGTGCGGCGCGACACCTCCAACTCCTCAGCCAGGCGGGAAGTGGTGAGGCGTCCGCGATTTTGCAGCAGCAACAGGATCCGAAGAAGTCGCGAGGCGCGCACGGTGCAAATTCAAACATGACACAACATGTCACATTAGCCGTGCATTCTGGCGGCGCAACCTATGGAGGGACGGAAAATGGCGACGAACTCGGTGACCTACGGTGACGGCGCTCCGGACGACCCCTGGCAGCTAAAGACCCCTTCGCTCACGTCGGAGTATCTGGCGTGGAAGGACGCCTCGCTCAATCCCCCGGCCTTGGTGGTGCAGGTGGGCGCAACCAAGCTATCATACGATCTGCGCTGTCTCGAGGACCTGGCCGCGATGCTGAAGGCCCACGGCGACTGGATGGCGCTGGGTAACGCTGACGAGGGCAAGCCGGTGCAGCCCGGCACGGTTGAGGCCTGGGCGCGGGATCCAGGCAATCCGGTGGGGGGCTACTATGGCCTGCGCAAGGGCTATCGCGGCCGCTTCGCCAACTATGTGACGCCGGTGCTGGAATTACTCGGGCAGGTGGAACTGGAGCATGGGCCGCGCAATAATCGGGTGCGGTCGGTGGGTTGAACCTACGCGACTGGCGGGACGCATGCGGCTAGGCTGAACACCGAAATCGCACCGGGACCACCGCCATGGATGACGCTGTCGCCACAGTTTCCGCTGGGAAGGCGTTTCTAGCCGCCGCACGGTCGCTGGCGCCGCTGATCGAGGCCGAGGCGTCGACGGCCGAGCGGGCGGCGACACTGACGGAGCCGGTGGTGGAGGCGCTGAAGTCGGCGCGCCTGTTCTGGATGATGACGCCCGCGGAGTTGGGCGGCGGCGGATTGGGGGCTGCCGACTCTATCGAGGTGATTGAGGAGCTGACCCGCGCCGACGGCTCCACGGGATGGGCGCTGATGGCCAGCGCGGCATCGACGGCGGTGGCGGTGACCTACCTCGATGATCGCGCGGTGGAGGCGATGTACGCTGACGTTGAGCCGCCGATCGCGGCCGGCATGCTGGGACCTGGCGGGCGCTGCGTGGAGACGCCGCAGGGCCTCGTCGGATCGGGCGAATACGCCTTCGGCAGCGGCTGCACCCACGCCACCTGGATCGGCGCCGGCATGTTTGTCCTGGAGAACGGCGCCCCCCGCCTCCTGCCCAACGGCGCGCCTGAGGTTCAGGTCTGCTACCTGCCCAGGTCTCGGGTGGAGCTCAAGGGCAACTGGGAGGTCATGGGGCTGGCCGGAACCGGCAGCTACGACTACCGGGTTCCTGAACAACTCATCGACCGGGCCTTCACCTTGGAGCGGCAATCGCTGACGCCAAAGCGGGGTGGACCGCTCTATGCCATGGGCATCGTCGGTCTGGGCTGTGCCGGCCATGCTGCCGTGGCGCTGGGACTGATGAAGCGGGCGCTGGAAGAAATTGCGACCATCACAAGGGCCAAGAAGCGCCCCGCCTATGCGACCGTGACCGGTGACAGCCCCCTGTTCCTACAGGAGTTCGCCGCCAACGAGGCCGCCTATCGTGGTGTGCGCGGCTATGTGCTGGAGGTGTTCCGTGACGCCGAGGCGACTCTGCTATCGGGCGGCGTCCTTTCGGCGGCCCAGCGGGCGCGGTTCCGCCAGTCGACGACCTGGTCGCACAAGGTGGCGGCCGACGTGGTGCGCTTCGCCCACCTGTGGGCGGGGACGGACGCGATTCGCGCCGGCAGCGTTCTGGGACGGGCCATGCGCGACATGTATGTAGCCACCCAGCACATGTTCGTCGATCCGATGACAATGGTGGACGCAGGCGCGGTGCTGGCGGTCGAGTGGGCGCTGAAGGATCGGCTTGCCTAGAGGACGGTACATGCGCTTGATGGCGGACAGGCGCACATAAGCGCCATTCCAGGGGAGGCGTTGCGTGTCCGCATCATTGGATCGTGAAGCGGCGGAAGCGGCCGCCAAGGGCGGGCCGATCTATCGCTGGTACGTTCTGGCGGTCATGTCGTTGATTTATGCCTGTCACGCCATGGACCGGTCGCTACCGAACATATTGGTGGAACCGGTCAAGAAGGAGTTCGCGCTCAGCGACACCCAACTTGGGCTGTTCACGGGCTTGGCCTACGGCGCGGCGTTCTGCATCGCTGTGCTTCCGGCGGGCTGGATCGCTGACCGCGTCAACCGGCGCAACTTCCTGGCCCTGGCGATCGTGGCCTGGAGCGCCCTCACCGCAGCTGGCGGGCTGACCCGCAACTGGTTCCAACTGTTGGCGGCGCGCGTCGGCGTCGGCATCGGCGAATCCGCCGCAGTGCCCATCGTGCTGCCGTTGCTCTCAGACTTGTTTCCCGCCGCCAGACGCTCCTTGGTGATCGGCATAATCTACATGGCCGTACCTTTGGGCGCCTTCCTGGCCAACGCCCTGGGGGGATATGTCGCCAACGAACATGGCTGGCGGGCCGCGTTCTTCATGGCCGGCATTCCCGGACTTCTCATCGCTTTGCTGCTGGTCTTGACGATCCGTGAGCCGAAGCGCGGCGGGACTGACGAGGCCGAAGTGGATGGCGACCCGCCCAAGGTCAGTCTGGGCCAGAGTTTCCAGCACTATGCGCGTAATCCAGGGCTGGCGGCCTTGCTGTTCGGTGCCGTTGTTATGGGTCTCCTGAACATCATCATGGGCGCCTGGATCAGTTCGTTCTTTATCCGCGTGCATCATCTGAGCCTGACGCAAACCGGAGTCCTCATCGGCTTCGGCGCGGGCCTGTGCGGCATCTTCAGCCCGTTAACCTATGGCTGGCTGGCGGATCGGCTGTCGAAGCGCAATCGCAAGTGGGCGTTGTGGCTCGGGGCGATCGGGTCGCTCCTCAGCCTGATCTTCACCGAAATACAGATGTTTACCCCCAGCCTATTGGTTGCGATCGGGGCGTACCTGATCGCCGATTTCGTGCGCGCGGGATACACGCCGCCACTGTATTCAGTGCTGTTGACGGAGACTCCAGCCCGCATCCGATCGTCGGTGATGTCGATCATGCAATTCACCACCAATTTCTTCGGCTTCGCCCTGGGACCGCTGCTCACCGGGGTGCTGTCGGACTATTTCGGGGGTTCCGGCGGCATTCGATATGCCCTAGCCACGGTGGCGCTGCTGTTCTTGGCATCATCGGCTGCGCTGATGTTGTCTGGGCGGTTGCTCTATGGACGCGACGGAAAAGCGGCGTTGGCCGCAGTTTGACGGCGGTACGGCGAGGTGAAGGCGATGGCTCAGACCGCGGACGACATCCTGATCCCCGCTGCGCTTTTGAAGCGCGCCGAGGCGGCCAGCGGTCTCTCGGACTGGGGGGATATTCCCTTCGGCGAGGCGCTGGACGCCTTGTGCCGTTCAGGACGGGAGCAGCGGCTGGAGGGGCGGCCGCTGGCGGCGCTGGAGGCGAACATCCTGGGCCTTCTTGGCAAGCGCCTGCGGCTCGCCGACGACAGGCGCAAATACCCTGAGATCGCCCGCCAGCAGATCGTCAATCCGGTGTTCGTCATGGGACTGCCCCGCAGCGGCACCACCATTCTGCACAATCTGCTGAGCCAGGATCCCGAAAACCGCAGCCCGCAGCGTTGGGAGCTGGATGACCCCTCGCCGCCGCCGAGGACGGAGACCTATCTGACCGACCCGCGCATCGCGACAGCGGCCGAAGCGGTGGAGCGGATCGAGCCGGAATTTCGCGCCATGCACCACATGGGCGCGCAGCTTCCGGAGGAATGCATCCAGATGCAAATGCTTTCCTTTCAGTCGATGTCGTTCTGGTCGTCGATCGACCTGCCGCTCTACACCGACTGGCTGCTGAACAAGGCCGACGCGCGGCTGTCCTACCAGACGCACAAACAGTACCTGCAGCATCTGCAGGCCTTCGCTCCCCGGACGCGCTGGGTGCTGAAGGCGCCGACCCACCTGTTCTGGATCGAGGAGCTGCTTGAGGTCTATCCCGACGCCAGCATCGTGTTCACCCACCGCGACCCGGCCGAGGTGCTGCCCTCCAACGCCAGCCTGATCGCATTCCTGAGGTCGCGGGTTGCGGAACCCGATCCCAGGTCGGTGGGCGCTGAACAGGTGAAAGTCTGGAGCCTGGCGGTGCGCCGCGCCATGGCCGCGCGGGACCGGATCGGCGATGCGTCGCGGTTCATCGATACCCACTACGGGGACTTCATCACCGATCCCCTGGCGGTGGTGCGCCGGGTCTACAGCCACTTTGCGATTCCGATGACCGCCAAGGGCATGGCGGCCATGGCGGCGTTCATGGACGACAATGAACAGGGCAAGCACGGCAAACACGTCTACACCGCCGAGCAGTTCGGCCTGGACCCCGCGGTGGTGCACGCGGCCTTCGCGGACTACATCAAGCGATACGATGTGCGGGTGAAGGCGGCATAGGCCTCAAGCCGACACGGCCGCTGCGTCAAAGATCGCTTGATCAACTGCTGCGCAGGCGTCGCGGTAGGCGGTCATGGTGTGCGGCCATTGGGTGACGTTGCGGCCGGACGGCTCGCGGTAATAGTTGTGGCAGCCAGCGTTCCAGACCGTGACCTGTTCGAGGTCGCATCGGAGCCCGTGATTGTATCGGGCCTGGACATCGGCCTTCACATCGATCCAGGCCAGATCCTGGCGGTCCATCATCTCCAGGTGGTTCACGATGAACTCGGCCTGGCATTCCAGCATGAAGGTGATCGAACCGTTGTTGGTATTGGGCCCGTACATCTGGAAAAGGTTGGGGTAGCCCGTGGTCAACAGGCCGAGGTAGGCCTCCGCGCCATCGCGCCAGTCGTCGACGATGCGTCGGCCGCGCCGACCCGTGACCGCGATGGCGGAGAGGAACCTGCGCACATGATAGCCTGTGGCGCAGATGATCGTGTCGACTGGCCGATGGACGCCGTCCTCGGTGACCACACGATCGGCGACGACGCCCACAATGGGCGAAGTGACAAGTTCCACATTGTCGCGGTTGAAAACTGGATAGTAGTCGCTGGTGAGCAACGGCCGCATGCAGCCGAATGGCGATGTGGGGGTCAATTTCGACCTTAGCGCCTCGTCGCGCACCGCCAACAGGTTGGTTAGGCCCGCTTGCGCGCCCTGCGCCAACTGTTCTTCACCTAGGGTGACGAACGCTTCGATGCCCTTGTAGAGTTTTTCGCGAATGGCATCGACAAGCCCGGGCTGCGCAGCAAAGCGCGCCTGAGCCGCCTCATCATATAGCGGATCCGACTTGGGCGAGATCCAAGGCGCCGAGCGCTGATGGACGTAGAGTTGTGCGGTCTTTGCGGCGATCTCGGGAACGAACTGGACAGCGCTGGCCGCCGAGCCGATCACGGAAACCCGGCGGTTGCTGAAGTCGTGATCCGGCTTCCAGGGCGCGGCGTGGAAGACAGTCCCCTTGAAGTCGGCCAGCCCCGGAATGTCCGGCCAGGCCAGATCGTTGAACATGCCAATCGCTGAGATGACGATGTCGTAGGCGCTTTCTTCGCCGGCGTCCGTGGTCAGGCGCCACTGCGCGCACGCTTCGTCCCACTCCGCCCCAGTGACCTTGGTGTTCAGGCGCAGGAGCGGGCTCAGACCGAAGCGGTCCGCCACGGCCTGCATGTAGGCGAGGATTTCCGGTTGAGTCACATAGGTGCGCGACCAATGGGGATTTGGTGCGAAAGAGAAGGCGTAGAGGTGACTTTGGACGTCACAGGCCAAGCCTGGATAGCGGGTGTTGTGCCAGGTGCCGCCCACATTTGCGGATTTCTCAAAAACTGTGATGTCGGAATAACCGGCCTGCTGCAGCCGGACACCTGCGCAAATCCCGCCCGGACCGGCGCCAATGATCGCAATGCGGCGAGCGCGGCTCATTGGCGCACAGCCTGCGGGCCTTCGCCGTTCGAAATCGCCGCTCCTGTCAGCCCAGCCATATTGCGCCTCTCATTTCCCCTCAAATGTCCCCGCGCCATGGCTGGGCGGTCAAGCTGTGATTGGCTAGGATGAATTCAAATCTGAACCTGGGAGAGAAACCATGTCGCGTCCAAGAGCCCTCGTTACCGGCGCCAGCCGCGGAATCGGCAAGGCGATCGCGATCGCCTTGGCTAAGTCGGGCCACGACGTGGCGATCTCGGCGCGGACTGTGAAGGCCGGCGAGAGCCGCGAGAACACGCTCACTATCCACAAGTCTGACACCCGGCCGCTGCCCGGCAGCCTGGAGGAAACGGCTGCGGCGATCGAGGCGGCCGGCGGCCGCGCGCTGATGGTGGCGGCGGACCTGACGGACCGGCCCTCAGTGGTCGCGTGCGCCAAGACCGTGCTGGACCAATGGGGCGGCGTTGATGTGCTGATCCACAACGGCCGCTACCTGGGGCCCGGCCTGATGGATGTGTTCATGGACATCCCCCATGACGCTTTCGGCAAGTTCGTCGAGGCCCACGCGACTGGTCCGCTGGTGCTGACCCAGGCGCTGCTGCCCGGCATGTTGGAGCGCGGCGGTGGCAAGATCATCATGATCTCCTCCGGCGCGGCTTATGAATCGCCACCGGCGCCTGCCGGCCAGGGCGGCTGGGGACTGGGTTATTCGGTCGGCAAGGCCGCAGGCCACATGCTTGTCCCTACGCTGAACGTGGAATTCAAGGACAAGGGAATCTTGGCGTTCAACGTCAATCCGGGCTTTGTCGGCACCGAGCGCAACGAAATCTCGGTGCGTGACTACGGACGGGAACTGGTGGGCGCCGCGCCGCCGGCGGCGATCGGGGCGGTGATCGCCTGGCTGGCCACCAGCCCTGAGGCGACCGCGCTCGCCGGATCGAGCATCGATGGCCAGGAACTTTGCCTGGAGCGCGGACTGCATCCCAGCTGGAAGTAGAACCGCGCGGTTCGGCCATCAGCCGCCCGACGCGAGCGTCAGGTCGAGTTTGAGCTTGCCTGCGAAAGTCTTGACCTCGTTGTAGGGTGTGCGCCCATCGAGGGTCAGGCAGTTCCAGTTCACGGGTGAGCAGGCGAGGAACAGAGCTGTCGGCGCGGGTCCTGCGAAGTCGTTGATAACGAACAGGTCCTGGCAGCGGGCGGCGGTGTCTGACCCGTCGCGCGGACCGATGCAGAGATCGATCTTTTCTGCCCGCCAACCGCATTTCCCCGGGCCGCCTTTGTGGCCGAGCCCGGCGCTGAGCGTATGGGTCGTGCCGTTGATCGAGGGCTTGACTGTCCGGCTTTCAAACTTGCGGATCCAGCGTCCGTCAGCTGTATCAAGGGTGAGGCAGGACTCGTCATTGACCGTAGTCTGATAGTCAACGCGCACCCAATAGCCCATGGATGGGTTGATATTGCCTTCCAGGTCCAACGACTGCCCGTCGCTCGAATTGCAGGCGACCAATCCAAGCAGCGCAGCGACGATGGCCAAAATGCGGAACATGCCCCGATAATGACCTAGCGGAGGTGTTCGGAAAAGCTCTCGGCTTGTGGTCGGCGGTTCTTTCGCGGCTACGGCGCATAATGGTCGAACGCGATCGCAATCGAACACGGATGACGCCGGTGTCGGGCCAATTTGCCGTGGGAGGCGGGTTGGGGTGGAAGTAATGTTTTGCGCAATGAGGGAGGAAGATGATGATCGACGGAACTGAGATGAGGCGCATCCTCTCTTGCCTGTCCGGCGCAACTGTCCTGGCATGGAGCGGACTCGCCACCGCCCAGGAGGCGGCGCTGCGGGTCTCCGGGGTGGGGTTGAACGTCACCAACATTGAGCGTTCCGCGAAGTTCTACACGGAGATCATCGGCCTGAAGACGGTGATGCGCGTGCCGATGCAAGGTGAGACCCGCGAACTGGTGTTGTCAGCGTCGGGCAAGATTGGCGACGAAGCGATCGTCGTGCTGGCGAAACTTGACAACACGCCACTGAAGGCGGGCCGGCAGGGTTTTGGCCGGGTGATCACAAACCCGCCCGACACGATGGCGATCGTCCGCCGCGCCCAGGCCGCGGGCTACAAGGCGCATGTCCATTCCACGGGCGCCGGAGGGCCGGTGGTGGCGATGGTCGAGGATCCCGATGGGTACCTCGTGGAACTCTATCAGCGGCCTGCGGAGACGCCGAAGCCGTAAGGCTCCGGATCGCGGGGCCCTGGCGCACTTCAAATTGTTAAACACTGATCGCTATGTTGGGTTGTGGCCGGCAAGGGCGTAGTCCCCGCAGAACGCGCGAATCCCGCTGGCCGCAGCCGAAGGGAGTGGCGGCCGGCGATGCCGATCGAAGTTCAGATTGCGGATCCGCGCTTGCCCGAGGCGGCGGCGCTTGTCGGCGCATTGGACCAGTTTCTGTTTGACCGATGCGGCGCTGTGTACACGCCGGGCGTCGCTGTGGCGCGCCTGGCGCAGCAGGATACCGTGTTTCTGCTGGCGCGTTTGGACGGGCGGGCCGCAGGCTGTATCGCCTTGGAGGTCGATGGCGAGGCCGGCGAGGTCAAGTGCGTCTACGTCGACCCCACGTCGCGCGGTTCTGGCTTGGGGGCGGCGCTGCTCGTTCAAATCGAGGCTGTCGCCCGACAGCTCAAGCTCCGCGTCATCCGCCTGGAAACCAACCGGTTGCTGGTCGAGGCTTTGGGTCTCTACAAGTCGAGCGGAATGACGCCCTGTGCGCCGTTCGGGCGCTATGTCGCGGGACCATCCAATCTCTATCTGGAAAAGCGGCTGACCAGGCGGGCGGCCGCCTAAATCGTTCCTACGACCTAGTCCCGCACCATCAGAAACGCCCCCGCCAACGGTCCGCCTGCGGTCGACAGGCCTGCAACCCTTGGATCGCCCGGCACCTGGCGCGCTTCGCCGCGCCCCCAAAGTTGGACGCAAGCCTCGTGCACCTGGCCGTAGGCATGCATGCGTCCCGCCGACAGCGCTCCGCCATTGGTGTTGATGGGTAGCTCGCCTTCCAGGGCGATACGGCTGCCGTCGCCGATGAAGTCGCCGGCCTCGTTGCGCTTGCAGAAGCCGAAGTTCTCCAGCCAGTTGATGGTATGGAAGGAGAAGCCGTCATAGAGCTCGGCCACATCGACGTCCTTTGGCTTCAGGTCGGTGCGGCTCCACATCATCTCCGCCACATGGGGCTGCGCCTGGGTGGCCAGGGCCTCGGCGTCCAGCTGGGTCCAGCTATTGCGGTAGCGCATGGACGAGCCCACCGCCTCCAGCCGCAGAACTGGGTTCGGTCCGTCCTTGGCGCAGTCCAGACGCGACAGGATGATCGCCGTCGCGCCGTCAATGGGCACGTCGCAGTCGTAGATCCGCAATGGCGTGGAGATGATCGGTGAATTGAAATAGTCGTCCAAGGTGATCGGCGTGCGATAAACCGCCGCCGGGTTCAGCGAGGCGTTGCGCCGCTGGTTTACAGAAATCATTGCCACCTGCTCCGGCTTGATGCCGGACTCATGCACATAGCGGGCGAAGTATAGCGACTGCTGCACGGCCGCCGTGTAGGCGTGGTAGGGCGAGTACCAGGCGAAGTTGCCCTTGGCCTTCTGGCCCGGTTGGAAGCTGGCGTTGGTGAGCCCCGCCTTGCGCGCCGTGGCCTGGTACATGGTCCGGTAGATCAGCACATGCTTGCAGTAGCCAGCGGCGATGGCGCCTATGGCGTTGAAGATCGCCCCGAACTGGCCGGCGGTTTCGCTGCAGTTGGAATACCAGTTCACATGGACTCGGAGCGCATCCTGCAGCATCGGCACCCCCACCGGTCCCATGCCGCCATCATCGCCCCGGTCCCCGGGCCAGCAGGCCATGCCGTCGATGTCCGAGCGCTTGAGGCCAGCGTCCTCGATCGCTTGCAGCGCCGCGTCGATGGTCAGGCTGAGCGGCGACTTGGTCTGGGGCCCGCGGCTGACCTTGGACTGGCCGATGCCGGTGATGGCTGTGTTCTTTTCGGCGTATTCCACGGCGCTAGGCTCCAACCGGCTTGAACAGAGGCGCCCAGATATCGGCGGCCTGTTCGAAATAGACCTCCACCTTTTGACCGATATGCACGTCTTCGGCCGGGCAGTGGGTGATGTTGGTGACCAGCCGCACGTCGTCCTGTTCCTCGATGGCTACGAAGGCCAGGACATAGGGAACGGGCAGGCCGGGAAGCCATTGCTTGTGGTTGACGGTGCAACTCACCACAGTGCCCCGTCCTGAGACCGCCTCGGGGATCACATTGCGGCCATCGCAGGTGGGGCAGAAGGTGGTGGGTGGGTGCACCCGGTAGCCACAATCCTGGCAACGGTGGATCAGCAGCTTGCCGTCCTTTCCACCAGTCCAAAACGGCTCGGTGTCGATGTCGAGCTGAGGCGTGGGGCGCGGAAGGCCCGTCGACGGAGTTTGGGTCATATTGTTTCTCAAAACCCGGTGCGAAGGTTGCACAGCGCGCCTATCGGCTGGTTTGGACGGCGTACAATGTGAAGTCGGCGGCGATTAAGGTTGAGGTGCGCTTCAGAAGTAATCCTTGAAGCGTTCGGCATAGGGTCCGAAAGCGTCGATCACCTCATCTTCGGTGAGACCGAACTGTTCAAGGGTGAACTTAACCTTGCTCATATGCTGGGCGGGGTTTGCAAGCCAGGCGGTCGCCGCGGCCTCAGCCTGTGGCGTAAAGTCCAGATTGAGCCTGGCGTAGACAGACTTGAGTGTGCCCATAGGGTCTTCGACCATCGACCGATGAGAGACGTCGACCACTCGCGCGTTCAGGGCGGGATCCTGGCGCGCCGCCATGGCCCGCTGCATGCCGGTTCCCCAGACGCGGCACAGCTCCTTGCCGGTGATCGCCCGGCGCGGGTCGCCCTCGCCTTCGCCGCGGATGGTGGAGTAGAGGCCGCACATGGAAGGCATCAGCGCCGTCGGATGCCGATGGGTCTGGACAAAAACGGCGTTTGGGTACTCCGCCAGCAGTTGCGGCAGGGCGTGGATGTGGAACGGAGATTTGAGCAGCCAGCGCCCGGCCGGCCCGTGATGCTGCAAATGCTGCAGCACCCATTTGTGGCCGCGGTATGGACGCGAGGGGAGCGACCACTGCAGCCACTCCGCATGGCGAGGCATGTGCGCCATCACCCCAAGACTGGGGCTCCAGAATTCGACGCCGTTGATGGCGTTGCACTCCTCCGGCAGCATGGCGCCGAAGATATGCAGGCCCAGCGCCACCATTGGGTTGGAGTCGGCGGTGGCGTCGAACTCGGCCTGCAGGGCGGCGATGCGGGGGTCGCGCGCCCAATTGCCTCTGTCGGGCGGGGGGAAGAGATTTTGCACTTCCCAATGCAGCGGCGCCCGAGCGGCGGGATCCTGGGCCATCAGGTCAACCAGGGCGGTGGTGCCCGTGCGGGGCAGGCCGATCAGGACCACGGGGCCGTCAATCACCTCTTCGCAGACGGCGGGCAGTCGCTGACGTTCCTCCACCAGTCGCAGGCGGTTGGCCAGATTGCCGCTGATCGCACCGGTCAGCCGCGTGCGGGCCGCGTCATCGATATTGGGCGCGTCCGATAGGTCGGCGCAGAGAAGCCTCAGGCCGGTGAGAAACTCATCGGATTCACCAAAATCTGAAAGCCCGGTCGCTTCCTTGGCCGCCGAAAGAAAGTCCTCAGCCCTGTATCCAACCACGCGCGGCATCTCCCTTGATCATTGGTGGCGAGGAACGCATCAATCACCGCGCGCCTCGCGCTGGCGCCGCCATTTGCACTCGACTAGGGTCCGACCTCAATAACGAACCGAACTTTGAGGGAGAATTCTGTGGCGTATCGCGGCATTGGCCAGTCCCCTGAAAGCCCCGTCACAGGCACGGCCGCCTGGCTGTCTAGCATCTGTGCGATCCTGTCGAAGGATCCCTGGTACGGTCCGATCATCAACGATCCCTTCGCCATCCATTTCGCCGCCGGAATTTCGGATCAGGCGCCAGCGTTGCTGGCGGAATACGACGACCCGGCGAAGCGTCAGGCGATCATTGATGAGCGCGAGGCCGAGCACGCCGGCTCCTTCACGGTGGTCTGCTACCGCAAGCCCGAGATGCAGCGTCAGGTCCGCGAGGCCCTGGCGGCCACCGGCGCGCGTCAGTTGGTGGTGATGGGCGCGGGCTGCGACACGCTGGCCCTGCGACTGGCCGCCGAAGGGATCAGGCCGCGGATCTTCGAAATCGACCGGCCCTCGGTGACCGACTACCGCGCCAAGGTTTTCAAGTCCGTCCCGGTAGCGACGGACCACATCACCGAGGTGGGTGTGGATTTCGACCACCAGGTGTTCGGTCAGCTATTGATCGAGGCTGGCTATGATCCGACCCAGAAAGCTGTGTTTTTCGCCGAAGGACTGTTGGGTTATGTCTCCGCCGAGGGCGTCGACGACATCTTCCGCTTCATCAAGGAAAAATCAGCCCCGGGCAGCCGGTTTGTCTTTTCCTTCACCGAAAGCCGCCGCGCCGACGCCGCCAAGCGGGTGAAGAGTTCCGACACGCTCGACAAGCAGGGCGAGCCCCCGGTGTTCGATCTGCCGTCAACCGAGGCAAAGGCCTTCGTCGAGGCGCGCGGCTATCGGATGTGCGAGCTACTCACTGCGGCCGACCTCAAGGAAATCTATAAATCCAGGCACGACGGCCGGATCTTCATCCTGCCGTTCCTCAATCTTGCGGTGGCGGAGACCTGAGATCATGTCCATGTCCGCCATCGCCTTTGATATTCCTGCCGAGGTCCGCGATGCGGTGGAAGGCCTTGAGGCCTTCGTCCGCCGCGAGGTGTTCCCGCGCCATGAGAAGCACGCCGCGCTCCTCAACGACGAGGCCAGGCGGATCACGCCCGCCGGGATCCTGCCACATGAGATCACCGACATCATCGACGAGGTCCGGTTCGCTTCGGCCAAGGCGGGTTATTACGCGATGTGCGCGCCGACGGAGCTGGGCGGCGGCGGACTGGGGCTGTTGGCCTATTTCTCAGCCTTTGAGCGCATATATCACCTGTGCGGCCCGCGACAGTGGTTGGCCCACCATATCGTCAGCCACTGGGCCAAGGGGCCAAGCCCGGTGCTCAAGAACCTGACCGCCGAGGCCAAGGTCAGCATGCTGCCCAAGATCATGAGCGGCGAGCACACCTTGTGTTTTGGCCTTTCAGAGCCTGGGGCGGGCTCGGACGCGGCGGGGATTCAGACCCGGGCTGATTTTGATGGCGACGGCTGGCGGCTGACCGGCGGGAAAATCTGGACCACCAATGCGCCGCACGCGGAGTATTGCATCGTGTTCGCGGTCACCGATCCGGAAGCTTCGGCGAAGCGCGCTGGCGGAATTTCCACCTTCCTTGTGCCCCTGAAGGCGCCCGGCGTCAGCATCAGCCGTATCATCAAGATGTGGGGCTCGCCGGTGGGCGACGAGGCGGAGTTGCGCTTCGACAACGTCCGCATCGAGCCGCACCAGTTGCTGGGTAAACTCGGCCAGGGATTCGCCACCGCCATGCTGGGGGTGGACCTCGGCCGGATCTACAATTCAGCTCGGGGTGTGGGCCTGGGCCGCTGGGCGCTGGATCAGGCCTTTGACTATGTCCAGGTGCGCAAGGCGTTCGGCAAGCCGATCTCGGAATATCAAGGCGTCACCTTCCCGCTGGCGGAATCGGCCATGCAGATCCACGCCGCCCATTTGATGGCCATCAATGTCGCGTTCTTGAAGGACCGCGGCGAGCGGGCGGTGAAGGAGCTTGGCATGGCCAAGGCCTTCGCCGTTGAAGCTGGCGCCCGCGCGGTGGATCGGGCCATGCAGGCCCATGGCGCCATGGGCATGACCAATGAACTGCTGTTGACCGAGGCCTATTCGACGCTGCGCAAGGTCAATATCGCCGATGGCTCCAATGAGATCCTGCGCCGCCAGATCGTCAAGGAAATGCTCGCCGGCCACCGGGACCTTTGAGGGAGCTGATCATCCTGGACGAGGTGTAGGCGATCTACTTGTTCTCGCCCATGCGACCGGGCGCCGGCTCCGGGATTCCGACCCCGGTCATTTCCTGCCGCGCAGACTGCAACCGCTGAGGCTTCGCCCGGTCTTCGCGGTCAACCTAGCACCTTGGCCAGGAACGCCCCACCCAGTCTGAGACCGGCGTCATCAATTCCATGGCCGAGGCCGGGGCAAACGTGGGCGGAAGTCTCGAACCCGAGGTTTGTCAAGACCGTCTCGGCTTGGCTCAGGGCCGCCACCGGCACCATGGGATCGGCGTCGCCATGCACCAGCAGCACCGGTGGCTTGGTGCGGCCTTCAACGGCGAGCGCGTCGGGGTCAGCGAGCACCCCGGAATAGGCGATGATCCCCGCAAGGGCCGCGCGACGCGGACCCACATGCAGAGCCATCATCGAGCCTTGGCTGAACCCTACCAGGGCGAGCCTGTCCTCGGATAATCCGTATTTGTCGAGTTGGGCGTCGATATAGGCGTTCAACTGGGGTGCGGGCTGGCGAACGCCCGCGGCCCGTCCCGCCCGACTGAGGTCTGCAAGGTCCCACCACTGAAAGCCGCCGGGCGCGCCCGGGCAGATCTGTGGCGCATTCGGCGACAGGAACACCGTGTGTGGCAGGGCGTCGCGCCAAAAGGGGACGAGGCCGATCAGGTCGGCGCCGTTAGATCCGTAGCCGTGCAGGAAGATCACCATTGAGCGGGGATCGCCGCCTGCCGCCGGCTGCGCCACAGGTCCGTCGAGGGGGGGAAACGCGCTCATGGCGCCTGTTGCGGCAGCGCGGCGGGCAGGTCAAGGTGGTAGGCGCCCGCCGCGCCAGGCTTGTTGATGCGGAGAAAGCTGTTGCGAGCCTAAACCTTGGCCGCGACCTCTTCGCAGAACCGCTGGACGTCGTCGCAGGCGGCTTGGACGCTGTCGGTGTTGACGTGAACGCCAATCCAGGTGGCGCCCATTTCCTTCAACTCAGCGATGCGGTCGAGGCGTTCCTGAAGGGAGAGCCCGTTGGTCATGTTGGCCGCCTCGGAACTGACGTCGAGGTCGATGTCGGCAAGCGTCCTTCCGTGCCTTTCCAGGCGCGCCTGGAGATCAACCAAGGTGACGCGCAGGTCGGCGTTGCAGGTGATCGCAGGCGTTCGGGAGGTCTGGGCGACTTTGGCGTCACCAAACAACACCGACCATCCGTCGGCCCACTGCGCGACCCGCTCCAGAGTCTTCTTGGAATTGCCGCCAAGCCACAGGGGCGGATGCGGGGTCTGCACCACGGTCGGTACGATGCATTGACTTAGCGATTTGAAGTGCTTGCCATTGTACTCAAAGGATTCCGCAACGAAGACCTTCTTCATCACGTCGACGGCCTCGTCGAACAGTTCGTTGCGTTCCTCGAAGTTGACACCGAGGGCCAGAAACTCCGAGCGCAAATAGCCGACGCCCAGGGCGAAGATCGACCGGCCCGATGACAACACATCCACGGTCATCATCGAGCGCGCCTGCACCAGCGGATTGCGGTAGGGCACGACGATCAGCCGCGTCATCAGCTTGAGGTTCGTGGTGACCGCCGCCAGGAAGGTGAGCGCCGCATAGGGATCAAAGGTTTCGTGGCCGCCGCCGTCCAGCCACTTGCGGGAAGGCGCCGGATGATCTGTGACCGCCAGGGCGGACATGCCGACCTTCTCAACGTGCTGTGCGAACCGCTTGACGTTTTCCGGCCGCAGCCAGGCACCGCCATCGACGTGGCTGCGGATCGGATACTCCATCGTAAAGCGCATGCGCGTCCTCCTGGCGTTGGTGTCGGCATTTTAGGCTGGGTTCGTCATGCCTGCCAATGTGCGGCGTGCGCGTGATCGGGAAGTTGATGATTTATGTATTTCGCACGATTGAGGGTGGAGTACCTGCGCAATTCGAAATCTATTAACGGTCATCGTTAATATGTCGAAAAGAATTCATTTGGTTAGATTGCGTGTAACGCCGATATTCGACGTTAGTCATTTATTGGAGTCTTCGCGACATCATGTGATCTGGTAATCCTGGGTCCCGAATGATCGCTCAAACGCGCACGGACGATGAGGCGGCGACGCCGGCGTTTGGCCTTCGCGCCGGACGTGCGCCGTCGCCGGCGATCACGGCGCTGGTGGTCAGCGGCGAGGCGGGCGGCGGCGAGATCGCCGGATTGCTGCGCGAGGCCCTGCCGCACCAGAACGTCGCTGTTTGCGCCACCGCGGCGGACGCAGTCGTCCGCGCGGAATTGGCGGGCCCCCACGGTAGGCCGGTTGCCCTGTTCATGTTCGACCTGCGCGGTCGAATGATGCGTGATGTCGCCGATGAACTGCGCACGGTGAGCAAGGCCTGCCCGCAGGCGGAACTTGTCGTCGTCGCGGAGGCACGCAGCCAGCAGCCGCTCGCGGCCTGCCTGCAAGTCGTGCGTCGGCCCGATAAAATGAGTTTCCTTCCGGCTCCGATGCACCGCCCGGACGCCATCGAGGCGCTGAAGGCCATCGTTGAGCGGTATTGCGCGCTCAACAATACGGCTGCGGCTCGGGACCAGAATACGATCGCAGGCCTTGAGCGGGAACTGACTGAGCTGCAGGCGCGGCTGGAGATCGCCATCCACGCGGCCCGCCATGACGGGCTGACCGGCCTGCTGAACCGGACGGGTTTCATCGACGAACTGTCGGCCAGGATCGCCCGCAGTCGCCAGCCGCAGACGGTCCTGCTGATCGACCTGGACAGGTTCAAATTGGTCAATGACACCCTTGGCCACGACGCCGGCGACGATCTGGTCCGCAAGATCAGCACCGCCATGGCCGGAGTCCTGCCGTCCGGGGGCGTGCTGGCCCGACTTGGCGGCGACGAATTCGGTATCGTCGTCGAGGGCCTTAGCGATCGCGGCCTGGTTGAGTTTTGCACCATGGTGCTGAAGGTCTGTCACCAGAGTCGCCGGGTTGCCGGCCATGAGGTGCAGGTCAGCGCCTCCATCGGCGTCGCGCACCAGGATACCAGCTCCAACGAAATGGCGTTGATGCGGCACGCCGACCTGGCGCTCTATGCGGCCAAGCGCGCGGGTCGAAATCGCTATCGCACCTTTGACACCGCCATCGACAAGGCCGCCAAGCACCGCAGCTCGATTGAGGCGGGTCTGGAACGGGCCTTGCGCGCCGACCAGTTCAAGATGGCTTACCAACCGATCGTGACCGCGGAGACCGGGGAGATCCTTGGGTTCGAGGCCTTGATTCGCTGGAACAGCCCCGAACATGGCGCCATCTCCCCGGCCGAATTCGTGCCAATCGCCGAGGAAACCGGGTTGATCCTGGACCTGGGCGACTGGATCACCCGCCAGGCATTCAAGGACTGCCGGCGCTGGAACGGCCCCTACGTTTCGGTGAATCTCTCGGCGCGGCAGTTTCTTCGCCACAACGTCGCAGACCGGATCCTGCAATACGCCGAGGACGCGGATGTTTCGCCCAGCCGGATCCAGATCGAACTGACCGAGACGGCGATCATCGACGATGTGGAGCGCGCTGATCGCAATCTGCGCATCCTGCGCGACGCAGGCGTTCGGGTCGCTCTGGACGACTTCGGGACTGGCTATTCCAGCCTTGTCTACCTCAACCGCTTCGCCATCGACTGCATCAAGATCGACAAGTCCTTTGTGGATACGGTGGCCACGGACCGGCAATCGGCGATGATCGTCGCCAGCGTCAGTCGGTTGGCGGCGTCCCTGGGAATGGGCGTGGTGGCCGAAGGTGTAGAGAACGAGGTCCAGCAAAAGGTGCTGATCGCGGCGGGCTGCGGCGCGCTGCAGGGCTATCACTTCGGCAGGCCAATGTCGGCGAAGGACGTGCTTGAGACCCTGGCCAAGCGTTAAAGGCCCGCACAGCTGTTGCGTTCGCGCATCCGGGGATTCTTAACTCGCCGTATACGCGAATGTTACTAGGACAGCGTGGGGCGTCGTCGTTGACTGGCGCTGAACGGGCTGGGGAAACTCCAACATGACGACCTATTCTTTCGAAACGATCACGGCGGCTCAGGCGCTGGGAATCCAGGCGGTCGACAACATCATTGTTTCGACTCAAGGATCAGGCGCGGCCTACACCGTGGCCTTTGTCGATGCGACGATAAGCTCGCCGGCGACGATCGTGGTGTCGATCGCCGGACGCTCGGTGGCGTTCGCGGTTCCGGTCGCAAACGTCAGCCAGGCCGGCAACTTCGTACTGGCCGACAGCTCCGTGCTGTTCATAGGCGGAACGGGCAATGACACCAATGGCGGGGCACTGGCGGGTACCGGCGGAGCTGATGGCCTGTTCGGCGGCGCGGGCAACGACAGCCTGAGCGGCCAGAACGGCAATGACCTTTTACAGGGCAACCAGGGCGACGACACCCTGGACGGCGGCGCGGGCGCCGACACCGTGTATGGCGGCCAGGGCAACGATTACATCATCCTGGGCCAGGGTGTTTCCAACTTCGGTCAGGGCAACAAGGGGTCCGACACTATCCAGGGCTCGGTGGTTAGCGAGACGATCCTGGGCGGCCAGGACAATGACCGCATCGGATTCGACACGGCCGGCGCGGCGGCGGGGCGCGGCGGCGACGACTTCCTGAACGGCAATCTCGGCGATGATACGATCGGCAGCGGCTCCGGCGCCGACCAGATCTTCGGCGAGGACGGCAATGACAGCCTGATCGGCGGCGGCGGCGCGGATGTGCTGAACGGCGGCGCAGGAACCGACACCATCACAACGGGCACGACCTCTGCGACCGTATGGGGCGGCGCCGACGGCGACCAGATCACCCTGGGCGGAGGCGGGACCGCCGACGGCCAGGACGGCAATGATTCCATTTCGGGTTCGACATTCGCCAGCGAGACCCTGATCGGCGGGGCCGACAACGATACGATCGTCGGAACTGCGCCAGCGGAAACCAACGTCGCGGGCGCACTGAACGATGTTCTTAGCGGCGGCGCCGGCGACGACTCGATCGTCAGCGGCACAGGTGGGGACGTGATCAATGGCGAAGACGGGGCGGACCAGATTTTCGACTATTCGTCCTCCAGCGGATTTGACACCGTTACCGGCGGGGCCGGCAATGATCAGATCAACATCGCGGCCACGGGCGCGGGCGGACGCAACAGCCTGAGCGGAGATGCCGGCGACGACACCATCACAGGCTCCCAGACCGTGGGCGGCGTGGGCGGCCAGGACAGCATCAGCGGCGGCGATGGCGCCGATCAGCTCAACGGACGCAGCGGCGACGACACAATTGACGGCGGAGCGCTCAACGACACCATCACCGGCGGCCGGGGCAAGGACATCATGTCCGGCGGCTCCGGGGTCGACCAGTTCAACTTTGCGCAAGGGGACTCCGGTTCCACAGCCGGATTCTATGACCTGATCACGGATTGGGAGACGGGTGACCGGCTCGATTTCGCAGGCGCCAATACCTATACGGAAAGCACGGCCGCCGACCTCACTTCGGCGCAGGCCTGGGCGATAACCCAGTTCGCGGCCAATGACGTGGTGGCGGTGCAGGTCGGATCCGACGTAGTGATCTTCACCGACGCCGGCACGGGCACGCTACAAGATGTGGTGGTTCTGGTGGGCCGCTCCCTCACCGTGATTGATACGGCGAACCTGGTGTAGCCTTTTCCGGCCCGAGACCGTGCGAGGGGCCGTCCTTTGGGGCGGCCCTTTTTGCATGGAAAAAATTTTGAGGGCTCGGTAGGGGGCGGGCCGCGCCGCGGCGTCATTGCTTTGAGTGCAACCAACGCCATCCCCTTAACCTGGGCGGAAATCCGCCCTAGGGACGGCGACAAACCCAATTGAATTGCCGCTGGAGGGCACATGGCGACCTATTTCTACGAAACGATCACGGCGGCTCAGGCGCTGGGCATTCTGGCGACTGACAATGTGGTGGTGAACACCGCGGGCGCGGGTGCGACCTATTCGGTGGTCTACAACGAGGCGACGCCGACGCAGGCGGCGACGATTTCGGTCGTCCTGGGCAGCAAGACAGTGACCTTCGGGACCAACGTCGCGGC
>CANJLH010000031.1 GCA_947475415.1 Caulobacteraceae bacterium | reverse complement strand
TCGCTGCCGACCTGAAAAAGCAAGGGGCTGCTTCGCTCCGCATAGCCGGAGGCTACGCTACGCAGCCCCTTGCTTCACCTGCCCACGTGGGCAACAACGATGCCGAGGCTCTAATCGCAACTGGATGATAGTTGGGGGTCACGTCACGCGCACCAAGGTGTCCTGCACCAGATCGTCCGCTTCAAAAGTAGAACGCGTGAGGGCGATCGCATAGCCGCGCAATGGCGGTATGAGGGCGATCACCTCGTCTCGGAACTGGTCCGCCATTGTTCTCTCCCACCCCAGCGTACGACACGAAGCCGCCATCAGCCCTGGACAGGTCGTAGCCCCCGACACGACCGGCGGCCCACCGAAGCACAAACTCGCTTGGCGGCCCGGAGAAAATTAATAGAAGATTAATGATGAACGCTCAAGCGCGAATTGCGGTGAAATTGCGAGATTCCAGAACTACCCGAGGTGGAGAGATGACAAATCAATGTCATAGATATAGTTTCATTTTGGCACACTTAATTTTTCCTCGACGGTTAATTAAGCACAACATGCACACCGTCCAGTGACTTGACGCTTCCCTCCTGAGTTCCTGCACGCAAAATCAATCGGATACCGCAAACACTTGCGATACGATGTAAGTTAAAGCTGGTCAGCGGGCTGGTTGTCCAGGGTAACAAAAACTGAAATCTCGGCTGGCGGATCCGGATACACGCCGCCCAGAATCTCGGGCAACAGCTCCGCCCGACCCTCGGGAAAGATAATTTCCCGGCTCGCCCGAAGCTCCTCAAGGCTCCACCAGCGGATATCGTCGATCAGCCGCCGTTCGACGTCAGTCCAGGAGCCTCGATTCGGTTCCGCCGCCGCGCAATGGGCCACCAGATAACGTTCTTCGAACAAGAGTGATTCGCCGGTCTCAAGGTGCGGCACGACAGCGCTGCGCGTCCAGACGACCGGCCCGAGGCGAAGGTCGGTGAACCCGGTCTCCTCGGCAACCTCCCGCAACGCGGCGGCCGTCAGGGTTTCGCCAGGCTCCACACCGCCTCCCACCGTGAACCAGAAATGTATCCCTGGCGGCGATGTCGCGAGTCGGCCTCGCATCAGCAGAATCCGCCCATCAGGATCCAACAGGAGGACCCTCGCGGTGTCCCGTGCTCTCATACGGCCGACTCGCCCTAACCTTGTTCGAACACCGAGGGTTAAGACGGCCTATGCCATAGGCACTGGCGGCCGCAAAGGAACGCGCATTGACCTTGTCCACGCACCGCTTGCTCGGCTTCGCCTTCGCCGGCGCCGATCTGCTGCTGGAAATTGAGCCCGCCGGCCAAATCGCCTTTGCAATCGGCGCCAGTGAAACCTTGGCGGGGTCGACGGAAACCGCCCTGATCGACCACCCCTGGGGCGACTTTGTCGCGCGGGAGGACTGGGCGATGCTTCAGGCCCTGTTCGATGGCTTGAGCCCTGGCGCCCGCGCCGGTCCGGTGGTTGTTCTCCTGGCCGACAGGGGCGATGGGATCGCCCGCGCAGCTTCACTCAGCGCCATCCGGTTGCCCCAAAATAATGGCGCCCTTTCCTGTGCGCTCACCCGGGCCAAACCACCGCCGCCGAGGGGTCCCAATGGCCTCTATGACCGGGTGGACTTCGAGGCCGCCACCGCAAGCCTCTATGAGACCGCCAGGGCCTCCGGCGTGGAACTTGAGCTAGCCTTGATTGAAATGGGCGGCCTCGGCGCGGCCACCCGCAAACTCGCCCCCGACGCCGCCAAGGCCACGGAAGCGCGTATCGCCGGCCTCCTGCGCGCCCAGTCGCACGGCGGGGGCGCGGCGACCGAACTTGGACCCGACCGCTACGCCCTGGTGCGCCAGCGCGGCGCCGAATCCTCCGATGCTCTGGCGGCGCGCATGGTCGGGTTGTTGGACCTGGGCCCCGAAGCCGCCATCGCCGCGGCGGGCGCGTCCATGGAGCTGAGTGACGCGGATTCCGCCGCCCAGGCTTTGCGGGCCATCCGCTACTCCCTCGATAATTTCATCCGTGATGGCATGCCGCCGGATCGCGACTTGTCGCTCAGCGACGCCATGACGGCCACAATGCGCCGCACGCTGAGTGACGTGCAGGTGCTCAACCAGGCGATCAGCGAGCGGAGCTTCCGCTTGGTCTATCAGCCGGTGGTCGACCTGAAGGCTTCCAATGCGTTGCATCATTTCGAAGTTCTGGTCCGGTTCGGCGACAACGCCAGCCCCTTCCCGATGATCCGCATGGCCGAGGAACTGGACATCATCGGTCCGCTGGATGTGGCGATCCTGGAGCAGACCGTAGATCAGCTCGTGCGCTATCCGAATGCGAGCCTGGCCGCCAACGTGTCCGGCCGAACGATCATCAGCCCCGCCTTCGTTCAGACCGTCCGAAACCTGTTGGCCGCCAAGCCGCAGGCCCGAGGCCGGCTCATGTTCGAGCTCACGGAAAGCTCGGCTATCGACGACCTCGCCACCGCCGACCGGCATCTGCAAGCGCTGCGGGCCGAGGGTTGCAAGGTCTGCCTCGATGACTTCGGCGCTGGCGCCGCCTCTCTGGCCTATTTGCAGCAGCTCAGCCTGGATGTGGTGAAGATCGATGGCCGCTATATCCGCGAACTTCAACACGGCGGCCGCGAAAGCACCTTCATCCGCCACCTGGTCTCCATGTGCGATGAACTGGGGGTAAAGACCTTGGCCGAAATGGTGGAGACGCCCCAGGCCGAGGAGGCCGTACGCCGTGCTGGCGTCGACTACGCCCAGGGATGGCTCTATGGGGCGGCGTTGGACCAGCCTGTTATGAAACCGCCTCCCGCGGCCGCCGCCACTGTGTCCCACGGGCGCGCCGGACAGGCGCTGTCGAGTCGTGGGGTTGAAAAACACGCATCACCCCTTGAGGCGCGGCCAATATCCGCTAGATGTCGCCCCCATTGAATGAACTATCCGGATACCCGATGCAGGCGCCTAAGAGCAAATTCTCCGACCGACTGACTGACGCCGCCGCCGCCAAGCAGGCGATGCTGGCGAAATTCAAGCCAAAACCCACCGTCACCGACCCCCTGTTGGAGCTGCGTAAGCAGGAGGCGGCCGCCGAACTCGAGCGACTCCGCAAGGAGCGCGCAATTCAGCGGGAGGAAAAGCGCAAGATCGCCGCCGAAGCCGCCGCCATTAAGGCCGAGGAAGACGCCATCACCGCCGAGGCGCGCGAACTTGCCCTGCGCGCCGCCCAGAAGGCCGCCCGCGACGCCCGCTACGCCGCGCGCAAGCAGCGTCGCAAATAGCGGCGGCTACGCCGCCTTCTGCAGCTCCTGCTTGACCCTCTCGGCCAGGGTCTTGATGTCGATCGGCTTGGGCAGGAACGAGACGTTGCGCTCCCCCTCCAGCAGGTTGGAGAATTCCGCCTCGGCGTAGCCGGAGATGAACATCACCGGCGCCTCACCCAGATACTTGCGGGCTTGTTTCAACAAGTCGGTGCCCTGCATGCCCGGCATGACCACGTCGGAAATCATCAGGTCGATAGTGCCGGCGTGCTCCTCAGCCAGGTCAAGGGCCTCCTCGCCGCTGGCCGCCTCGATCACCTCATATCCCCGCGCGCGCAGCAGTTTGGCGGCTACACCACGCACGGCGTCCTCGTCCTCGACGAACAGGATGCGGCCGATCCCAGACAGGTCGCGCGCCACCGGGCGCTGCGGCTTGACCGCCACGGGTTCGATGATCCCCGCGGGCGGCTCGTAGACTGGCAGGAAGATGCGGAACACCGCGCCATCGCCGGGCTTCGACTCAACGTGTATCCAGCCATCGGATTGCTTGACGATGCCGTAGACGGTCGCCAGCCCAAGCCCAGTCCCCTCACCCACCGCCTTGGTGGTGAAGAAGGGGTCGAAAATCTTGTCAATCACTTCAGGGGCGATGCCGGGCCCGTTGTCCGACACCTCGATCAGCGCCTGCGGGCCGCGCGCCTTGGGATAACCCAGGGTTTCCGCCTCTCCCTGCGTCACCCGTGCGGTGCGGATTCGCACCGTGTCGCCGCCGGACACCCGCATGGCGTCACGGGCGTTGACCGCCAGGTTCATCACCGCCGTCTCCAGCTGGCTGCGGTCGGCGCGCACCTTGGGCAGGTCGCGGCCGTATTCCGTGTCCAGCTTGACGTCCTCGTGCAGGACCCGGCGCAGCAGGACCTCGAATTCACTGATCAACTCGCCCACATCGAGGGTCTCGCGCTGCACCGTCTGTTTGCGCGAAAAGGCCAGCAGCTTGCGAACAAGGTCGGCGGCGCGGTTGGAGGTTTGGCGGATCTCGTTCAATCCCTCGTAGGAGGGATCGCCCAAGGGATGGCGCGACGCCAACACGTCGAGCTGCATCAGGATGGCGGTAAGAAGGTTGTTGAAGTCGTGGGCGACGCCGCCGGCCAGCTGGCCGATGGCCTGCATCTTCTGCGCCTGCGCAAGTTGCAGCTCGATCTGCTTCTGCTCGGAGACATCCACCAGATAGGCAACCCAACGACCGTCGCTGCGCGTCAGGTAGAGATGAGCGATCCGCGTCGGGTCGGCCGCCAGACGAACCTCAAGCGCGGCCGAGGAGCCCCCCAACAACCGGTGAGCGGCGTCGAGACGTGATACCGGCTCGATAAGGTCGCCGAACACCGCGCCGGACTTGGCCGGCCCGGCCATGGCGGACAGGGCGGGATTGGCTTCTACGATCGTGGCCGAGAACGGATCGGCGCCGTCCAGCAGCGCGGCCCCGAACGGTGAGGCGGCGGCGAAGGCGTCTAGAGTAACCGGTGGCGGCGGCGTTGCGGTGTTGAAGGCGCTGAGAACCTCCAGGGCGCCCCTGGGCAAAGACAGCGGCTCAGCGGGTTGATCCACAAGCCGCACCAGGAAACGTCGCGGTCCCAGCGGCGAGACCTGCGCGTCGTGGTCGGCGCCGCCGACACGGATCGTCGCCCGCGCCGCCTCCCCCTTGCGGGCCGCCGACAGGGCGGCGAAAAGACTGGCGGCGGAGGGTCCATTCTTGGGCAGCCGCGGCGCATCGCCCATGGCGGCGCGCCAAGCGGCATTGGCGGCATGCACCCGCCCGTCAGCGGCGGCCACCGCGGCCGGCTCGGTCAGCGCCTCTGTAAGCCGCTCGAGGCCTTCGCCGCTCTGTGTAGCCGGCTCGCCAGAGCCGCGCACCACGATCAGCGCCAGGCAGGATACGCCGGCAAGACCCGCAAGCAGCAGCAGACCCGCCAGCGTCGCCGGGCCGGCGTTGATGGCCGGCACCGCGGCGAAAGCCAGGGCGACCAGGAAAAACGCCACGGCGACCGCAGTCAGCGGATCGAACCGGGCGCGCTCGCCGTCGATGGTCGGTGACTGTGCCATGGCGATGGCGCGCAACTCCTTGACGGTGCGGGCCTGTTCAGTCCGCGAATCAGTCATCCACCAGCATCTCACAAGGACCGCGCCGACGCACGGGCGCCGGCGTTCATGATAAAACCGATGACCTTGGCCACGGCTTCGTAGTGCTTGGCCGGGATTACATCGTCGATGTCGACGGCGGCGTAGAGCGCCCGCGCCAGGGGCGGGTCTTCGATCACCGGCACCCCGGCCGCCTCGGCGGTGGCGCGGATTTTCAGGGCCAGTGTGTCGACGCCCTTGGCGACACACATGGGCGCGGGGGTCTCGCCGGCGTCGTATTTGAGGGCCACGGCGAAGTGGGTCGGGTTCATCACAACCACGGTGGCGTTGGGCACCGCCTGCATCATCCGACGGCGCGCGCGCTCATTGCGCATCTGCTTCTGGCGGGCGCGGACGTGGGGATCGCCCTCGGATTGCTTGAAGTCTTCCTTCAGCTCCTCCTTGGACATCCGCATGCGGGCCATGAAGCGCTGGCGCTGCCAGAACCAGTCGAAGCCGGCGATCACCAGCATAACGCCGGCCACCGCGAACACCATCCGGCGCAGGATATCGGCCGCCACCGGCAGCAGTCCCGCAGGCTCCAGATAGGTCAACGCCTTTATCTGGGCCAGATGCGGCTTCAGCACCCACCAGGCGACCAGCGCCACCACCATGAGTTTCAGCACCGACTTCAGGAAATGGACCAAGCCTTCGAGCCCGAAGATGCGCTTGAATCCCGCCATCGGCGACACCCGGGAGAATTCGGGCTTCAACTTGTCGGGCGTATAGAGAAAACCGTGTTGCACGAGGTTGCCTGCCGCGCCCGCCGCGGCGGCGGCGCCGAACAGGGTGAGCATCAGCGGGGCCGCGGCGCGTGCTGACTGCGCCATGACCGCCGCCATCCCGCCGCCCGTCAGCCGCATGGCGTCGGGATGGTCGAGAAACGGCAACAGTCCGACAGCCATCTGCTGGGCGAAATAGCCGCCCCCGACCGCCAGCACGCTTGCGGCCGCCAACAGCGAGGCGAGCGGCGCCAGATCCGGCGTTTTTGCGACATCCCCCTTTTCGCGCGCCTGCTGCAGCTTGCGCGGTGTCGGCTCTTCTGTGCGGGAGGCGGCGTCGTTGGTGTCGCTCATGGCGTCACGCGAACCGGCTGATCAGGTCGCGGTAGCGGTCGACCCACACCATGCCGGCAGCACCCAAGGTAAGTGCGAACAGCGACAGACCGAGCAACAGCATTAACGGCGTCGCCACGAAGAACACCTGGAACTGCGGCATGGCCCGGCCCACCAGGCCCGCGGCGATGTTGAAGATCAGGGCGAAGGCCACCACCGGGGCGGCCAGCTGCAGACCGAGCGCAAAGGAGCGCCCAAGGGTCTGCACCGCCAAGGCCGCGCCATCCGCCAGGGGGATGTCCCGGGTGACGGGAAACACCGTGTAGGACTTGACCACCGCGCCCAGGAACATGTGGTGCAGGTCGGTGGTCATGATCAGCACAATGCCCATCAACCCCAGAAAGGTGGACAGGCTGGTGGAAGGCTGCGCCTGCCCCGGCGCGGCGGTCTGGGCGAACGACAGGGTGGTCTGCAACGACACGATCTCACCTGCCGTGGCGAGCGACGACAGGAACATCCGCAGGATTCCGCCAACCATCAACCCGACCAGCAGTTCCTTTATCACCCCGCCGGCAAGCCCCCCGACTGTACCCGGAACCGGCGGCATGGCCGGTGACAGGATCGGCAGCATCAACAGGGTGAAGGACAGCGCGAAAGCCAGACGGATACGGGGCGGAATCACCGCCTCGCCGTAGCCCGGAATGAGCATCAATAGCGCCCCGATCCGCGCGAATATCAGTCCCGCGGCGTAGACTTCCTGGGCGGCGGCGAAGGACGACATGGGCCCGCGACAGCGCGGCTACATCGCCGAGATGCGTTCGGCGATATGCTGCATGAAATTGCTCATCAGCGTGCCCATCAGCGGCAGGAAGATCAGCAGCGAGATGAAGATCGCAACGATCTTCGGCGCGTAGACCAGCGTCGCTTCCTGGATCTGGGTCAGCGCCTGCAACAGGCCGATCCCCACTCCAACGATCAACCCCACGATCAGCACCGGCGCCGACAACTGAATGGTCAGCCAGATGGCGTCGCGGCCGACGTCAAGAACCTCGGCGCCATTCATGAAAGCCTCGCGAAAAAGCAGCTGGAAACTAAGGATCGCATCCGTCTCGACCCTGGCGCGGTATGGTTAACAATTCCTTCCGGTCGGTAGGTTTGCTCAGATTGTCACTGGCAAGGATTTCGTCTTAAGGTGGAAATTGAAAGCTGGCGGCGTGGTCGATGAATGTCACGCCGGCTCATAAGATCAGGGGGCGCGCATGCCCGTCGCCACCGCAACCGCCACAGTAAGAGATGACACTGGCCAGTACGCAGGTTCCCTCGATCTGATCGCCCGCAACGCTGTCGCCGGTTTTGAAGCGTGGCTGCCCTTCCTGGCGCAGAGTGTCGGCGCGATAGAGATCGAAGTTATCTTGGTGGCGCCGCGGGATGATGTGCTCGCATCCGGCGGACCGACGACCTACGTCCGGGTATTGGACAACCTGATCGAGTCCGACGCGGCGTTCGAATTGCGTACCGGGAACGATATCAACACGTCGAAGCCCGACATAACGATCGAACTGGATACCGACCTCCTGGCGGGCAATGTCCAGGTCAATCCGCTCGATGGATCCGCGGTGGATCCGTTCAAGGTCGACCTCGTAGCGATCATGGCTCACGAGATCGGGCACGGCCTGGGCTTCGACGGGTTTTTGGACTTCAAGACCTACCAGCCGAATCCCGACGTGGGCGATCTACGCACGACTTTTGATGATTATATCGAGGTGATCGACGGAACGCCCTACTTCACCGGGCCTAACGCCATGGCCCTTTACGGAGGCCGCGTTCCGCAATCGGTTGAGCATCTCTATCATCTCGGCAACGCCAGTGGGCCCGGAACCATCCTGAGCTTCGACTTGATGTTCTACGCGGCGCAACTCGGAAAGGTGTCGCCAAGCATCATCGATGCCGCGATTCTCAGCGATCTCGGGCTGGCCACGATTCTTGACGACTTCCTGTTCGGTAGCCAGTTCCAGGACACCATGTTCGGCGGGCGCGGCGACGACGCGATCCTGGCGGGCTCGGCCGATGATTCGGTGAGTGGCGAGCAAGGCTCCGACTTCCTGCGCGGCGGAGACGGCAATGACCGCATCTCGGGCGGAGACGCCTTCGACGACATCAACGGCAACGCCGGAGATGACACCGCTAACGGAGACGCCGGTCCGGACTGGGTGGTCGGCGGCAAGGACAATGACCGGCTGAGCGGCGGCGACGGGGACGACATCGTCTACGGCAACCTGGGCAATGACTCCGGCGATGGCGGCGCGGGCGCTGATCTCGTCCGCGGCGGCCAGGGCGACGACAGCCTCACCGGCGGAGCCGGTGAGGACTGGTTGTCCGGAGATCGCGACAACGACACCCTCACCGGCGGCGCGGGCGCCGACACCTTCCATACTTTCGGTGACGCGGGTGTTGACCTGGTCATCGACTTCAACCGCGGCGAGGGCGACAAGGTCCTCGTCGACCCCGGAACCGTCTACACAGTCGCCCAGTCCGGCGCAGACGTGACCATCTCCATGACCGGCGGCGGCCAGATGATCCTCATGGGCGTTTCCATGGCCAGCCTCACCGGCGATTGGATCAGCGGGGCGTAGGCTGGGCTGGCGAGCTCGGTCCCGAACGTCCCGCCATTGTGACAAACCCGTCAGAAAAGCGTGACGCGATCGTTGCCTGACCGCAGAAAATCCGTCGCGCCCGAAGCGCATGACCTCTGCAAATCAATAGGGGTCAATCATGCACAAACGTACTCTCGCCACCCGCCGAGCCGCTTCGCTGGCGACCGCCGCCTTGACGGCCTGTCTTTCATCCACCGCCCACGCCCAGTCCGGCGCGCCGACCGCCAGTGAGAACGCAACCAACGCCGCCGCAGGCCTTGAAGCTGGGGTCACGGGACTGGCTGAGATCGTGGTCACCGCCCAGAAGCGCGAGACCAACCTCCAGAAGACTCCGATCGCCATCACTGTAATGGGCGCCGACGCGCTCAAAGCCAGGGGCGTGCAGAGCCTCGAGGACCTGATGACCGGCGGCGTTCCGTCCTTGAGGGTCGCCCCCTTCTTTTCCCGCAGCTCCGCCCTGACCATCGGTATCCGCGGCATCGTGCCCTTCGACGCCAACCAGCCCAGCCGCGACGCCGGCGTCGGCGTCTACATCGACGGCGTCTATCTAGGCCGTTCGCAGGGCCTCGGCGCCGCACTCTTCGACGTGGAGCGAATCGAGGTGCTGAAAGGTCCGCAGGGGACCTTGTTCGGGCGCAACTCCACCGGCGGCGCGGTGAGCATCGTCACCCGCGGACCCACCGGCGAGTTCGGCCTGCGTCAGACGGTGGGGATCCGCAATTTCAACGGCTACACCTCGGAGACTCACCTAAATCTGCCGGAATTCAACGGCGTTTCCGTGAAACTTGACGCCATTCTCACCCGCCGCGACGGCACGGTGGACAACACTCTGGCCGGTGAGCAGGACTTCAACAAATACGACAGGCGCGGATTGCACCTGGGCCTACGATGGAAGCCCAGCGACACGTTCTCGGCCCGCTACGACTTCGATATCTCCAAGGACATCACCACGCCCTATTACGTGCAGCTGCTGGAAAAGAACCCGGCCGCCGCGGCTCTCGCGCCGCTGGTTCAGGTCCAGAATGGCCGCGCGGAGGCCTCCGACATCGGCGTGCCCCAGGAGGACAACGTCGGCGACATCTCCGGCCACATGCTGCACCTGTCTTGGACTCCGACGGACAGTCTTGAGGTGCGTTCGATCACCTCCTATCGCAAGGTCGACCAAACTCAGTTGGACAACGGCATCGGCGCCCATTCCGCCCCCTTCCGCTCAAACGCCGCCTTCTCGCGCTACAGCCTGGCTTCCCTGCGCCAGGATCAGTACAGCCAGGAATTCCAGTTGGTCGGAACCCTGTCGCAACTGCACTACGTGGCCGGCGTCTATTATTACCATGAGCACGGCGACGACGACGCCTGGACGCCCAACACGATGACCTGGAACGCCACCGGCACGGTTGCGACGCGGATTCCCACTCTCGCGGCGGGGGCGGCGACTCCCTTCCCCGACCGGGCCAGCGACGCCAAGGCCGACAGCTACGCCGCGTTCGGTCAGGCGACCTGGACGCCGGCCGCGATGAACGAAGCCCTGCACCTGACGGTCGGCGCCCGCTACACCCACGACAAGAAAAGCGGCGTGCTGTCCAAGGTCAATGGCGTCGACACAACCTTCAGCTTCCACAACTCATCCAGCCGCATCGATCCGATGGTCACCATCGCCTACGACGCCAGCGAGGACGTTCATCTCTACGCCAAGTGGGGCACCGCTTACCGGGCCGGCGGCGCCAACTCGCGCTCGGTCAATTACCGCGCGTTCGATCCCGAGACTGTGGCGACCTACGAGGGCGGCCTGAAAGCCGAATTCCTAGACAACCACGCCCGTCTGAACCTGGCCGCCTATACGACCGAATATAAGGACATCCAGATCGACTTCTCGGCGGTCAACCTGCTCAACAGCAACCGCGGCACTCTGGAGACCGTCAACGCCCCGGGCCACGGGACGATCAAAGGCTTCGAGGCCGACGCCTCCGTCGTTCCGATCGAAGGCCTGACCCTTTCGGCCAGCTACGCCTACACCAAGAGCGCCTTGCCCCAGGCCGCCAACCCGTTCCGGGGCAACGTCCTGCAGAACGTCTATATCGTCTACACGCCCAAAAACGCCTACAGCCTCACGCTCGACCACGAGACGCCGCTGGAGTGGGGCAAGCTGCGTGCACACATCGACATCAACGTGGCCGATGGCTATCGCGCGACATCCGGCGAGCCGACGCTCACCGACAAGTCCGTGGTGGTCAATAGCCGCCTTTCCCTCGCCGACATCGACGTGGGGCGTGACGCCAAGGTGCAGGTCTCGCTATGGTCGCGGAACCTGCTCAATGAGGATCACACCTTCTATAAGAGCGCTGCCTCCTTCGCGACGATCGGCTCGTTCGGCATGTATAACGAACCGCGCACTTACGGCCTCGACGCCACAGTCGAATTCTAACCCGCAACCTCAGGAAAATCCGATGACAGGCAAATTCGCCGCCCTGCCCCTGGCCTTCGCGCTCTTCTCCGCCCAGGCCGCCTTCGCGGCGGTCACCGCGGAACAGGCCGAGCGGATCTCGCCGGGCCTGGTCGCCGTGACCTGGTCCGATAAGGCGCCGGTCGACGTCTACATGGCCGACCGGCCCGACGCCGCCATGTCGGAGGCTAAGCTGGTCGCCGACGACAACCGGAAGGGCCGGATCGAAGTCCCGGCCGATCCCGCCGATCGGCCCTATTTCATCCTCGTCGACACCAAGGACGGCGCCAGGGTCCGCCTTGCCGAGCGGGTGCTGCCCCTGGACCAGGGCTCCAACTTCCGCGACCTCGGCGGCTATCCGGCGGCTTCGGGCAAGCACGTCCGCTGGGGACGCATCTATCGGTCCGGCGGCACGCCCATGCTCAGCGAGGCTGACCTGGCCAAGATCGCCGATCTGGGGCTGAAAGATCTTGTGGATCTGCGCTCCAGCGAGGAACGCGTCCTGGCGCCGACCAGGATCGAGGGTGTGCGGTACACGGCGGTTGGTTACTCCATGGCCAGGATTCGCGGCCAAACGGCGGCGCCCGGAACCGACGAATACATGCATGAGGTCTATCGGGTGTTTCCCACCATGCTGGCGCCCCAGATCAGGATCGTGTTCGAAGACCTGTTAGCCGGCGACGGCCCCCTGGTTTTCAACTGTTCGGCCGGTCAGGATCGCACGGGCTTCACCACTGCGATCCTGCTCACCGCCCTGGGCGTACCGCGCGAGGTGATCTACGCCGACTATCACCTGTCGACGACCTACCGACGCCCCCAGTTCGAGATGCCGCACCTCGACGTCGCCGCCCAGCCGAACAATCCGGCCGTGCAGATGTTCGCCGGCTATCAGCGCGATCCCGCCGCCAACAAGCCTAAGCCGCTATACGACAGCCAGCAGCACGCCCTCCTGGAGTTCGCCCTCGCCGAGGTCGAAACCCGCTGGGGTTCGGTGGAGGCTTACCTGGACAAGGAACTCGGCGTCAGCGCTGAGGACATCACCAAGCTGCGGGCCATGTACCTGGAATAGGTGCAACGCCAGCGCTTCCCTGTGCGCGCCGCCGCGCTATGCTGCGCTGCAATTGGGTTTAGAGTTGCGCCGGGGCGGTGGTGAACGACAAGTCGGATCTATTGCGGTCGTTGAAGATCGATCGCTCCCCGAGCGCGGCGTCTGCCACCAGCGGCCCGGGCTGGGTCGCCGCGGCGCTGATCGGCGTCGCAGCCCTGGCGATCGGCGCGTCCGGCGGGTGGTTGCTGAAGCCCGCGCCCAAGCCGGTCCCAACACCAGCGTCCGCCCAGGACGCAGCCAAGGCCTCCGGCGGCGCCAGAGTCCAGGCCGGTGGGCTGGTGGCCTCGGGCTATGTCGTGGCTCGCCGCAAGGCCACCGTCGCCGCCGAGGTCACCGGCCGGCTCCTTGAAGTTCGTGTGGAAGAGGGCCAGCGGGTCGCCCGCGGGCAGGTGCTGGCGGTGCTGGAACCCACCCTGGCCCGAGCCGATGTGACGTCAGCCCGCGCTCGCGCCGTGTCCGCCGACGCCGAACTGGCCGAAGCCCGCCGCGCCTTCGACCGCACCCGCGCACTCGCCGACCAGGGCTACGCCGCCAAGGCCGCGCTCACCGCCGCCCAGGCCCGCTATGAAACCGCAGGCGCCCAGTCCGCCGCCGCCCACAGCGACGCGGCCCGATCGTCGGCGCAACTCACCCGTTATGAGATCCGCGCTCCATTCTCCGGCGTCATTGTCGATAAGGCCGCCCAGCCGGGAGAGATCATTTCGCCCATTTCCGCTGGTGGCGGCTTTACCCGCACCGGCGTCTGCACCATCGTCGACATGGCCAGCCTGGAAATCGAGGTGGACGTGAGCGAGGCCTACATCGCGCGGGTTTCGGCGGGGCAGCGGGTGAGCGCCGTGCTCGACGCCTATCCCGACTTGACCTTCCCGGGCCATGTGATCGCCACCATTCCGTCGGCCGACCGCGCCAAGGCCACCGTGAATGTGCGAGTAAGTTTTGACGCGCTGGACCCGCGCATCCTGCCCGAGATGGCGATAAACGTGCGCTTCCTCGATCCGGAAACCTGACCCGCGACGGAGACTTAGATGCCCGACCTGATCCGCCTCACCGACGTGGAAAAGAACTATGTCCGCGGCCGCGAGCGCATCACCATCTTCGACAAGCTGACCATGCAGATCGAGGAAGGCGATTTCGTCGCCATCATGGGACCGTCCGGCTCCGGCAAGACCACCCTGCTCAATCTGCTGGGCGGCGTCGACCGCCCCGATGGCGGGACGATCGAATTCGACGGGGCCCATATCGAAAAGCTGAGCGAGGGCCAGATGGCCGCCTGGCGCGCGGCCAACGTCGGTTTCATTTTCCAGTTCTACAATCTGATGCCGATCCTCACCGCGGCCCAGAACGTCGAACTGCCGCTGATGCTCACTCGGCTGTCCAAGGTCAGGCGTCTTGAAAACGTCGCCACCGCGCTCAAGGTGGTGGGTCTGGAAGACCGCGCCCGTCACCGCCCGCGCGAGATGTCCGGCGGCCAACAGCAGCGGGTGGCTATCGCCCGCGCCATCGTCTCCGACCCCAAGCTGCTGCTTTGTGACGAGCCCACCGGCGACCTCGACCGCGCAACCGCCGATGAGATCCTGGCCACCCTGCAGCTGCTCAACCGCGAACTGGGCAAGACCATCATCATGGTCACCCATGACGCCGAGGCGGCCAAGTACGCCAAGCGCACCTTGCACCTGGACAAGGGCCGGTTCGCGGCCGGTGAGCTGGCCGCATGAACGACCTCGTCCTGATGCGCAAGAATCTGTTCCGCAAGCCGGTGCGCACCGTGCTGCTGATCGTCTCGATCCTGATCGCCTTCCTGATCTTCTGCGTGATGGGCTCGTTCACCAGATCGATCAACGACTTCAACGCTCTGCCCAACCGCATGGTGACCGTGTCGAAGATCAACTTCACCGAGAGCCTGCCTATCGCCCATTACGACAAGATCGCAGGGACGCAGGGCGTGGCCGCGGCCACCCACCTCAACTGGTTCGGTGGATACTACCAGGACCCGGTCAAGGGCTTCATGCCGGTGTTCGCCGTCGACCCGGATAGTTACTTCACAGTCTACAAGGAAGACCTGCAGATCCCCGAAGCCCAGCGCGAGGCCTTCTTCAAGGACCGCACCGCCATGCTCGCCGCCCAGCCTGTGGCCGAACGCTACGGCTGGAAGGTGGGCCAGCACATCCCTTTGAACAGCAACATTTTCTCCCAGGCGGATGGCCGCCGGGTGTGGGATTTCACCTTGGTGGGAACCATCCCCACCCCGCCGGGCAGCTCCCAGACCGGTTCGGTGCTGATCCATTACGACTACTTCAACGACACCATCACCTTCGGCCACGACCGCATCGGCTGGGTGCCGTTCCTCACCACCGGAGCTGACCAGAACGGAAAAGTCGCCGCGGCCATCGACGCGCGGTTCGCCAATTCCGCCGATGAGACCGCGACCCAGGACGAGGCGGAGTTCAATAAAGGCTTCGCCGCCCAGTTGGGCAACATCGCCCTGGTGGTGTCCCTGGTGGTCAGCGCCGCCTTCGCCGCCATCCTGCTGATCGTCGGCACCACAATGACTCTCGCCGTCCGCGAGCGCACCCGCGAGGTTGGCGTGATGAAGTCCCTGGGTTTCTCCTCGCCTCGGGTGTTGCGCATGGTGCTGGGGGAGTCCCTGCTGCTGGCGTTCCTAGGCGCCGGCCTTGGCGTCGCCGCCGCGGCCGGGGTCCTGGCGGTGATCCCGGCGGCCAGCGGCGGCGCCGCCCCGCCGATCCACTTCGACCCGCAGATGGCCGGCTGGAGCGCCCTGATCGCCCTGGCCCTGGGGCTTGTCACCGGTATCGCGCCGGCCCTGTCCGCCTACCGCCTGCGCATCGTCGATGCCCTTGGCCGCCGTTGATCGGAGCGCACCATGGCCTCTCTCCTAAAGCAGATCGGCGTGGTCACCGCGCTCAATGTCCGGTCGATCCCCCAGCGAGCGGCCATGTCCGTCGCCACCGTCGTCGCCGTAGCCCTGACCATCACCGTGCTGATGTTCTTCCTGGCGCTCTCCAACGGCCTGGCCAAGACTGTGGAGGGCTCCGGCGCCGATGACGTGGTCGTGGTCCTGCGCGAAGGCTCCAACGCCGAGCTGAACAGCGTCGTCGGCCGCGATCAGCTCAACATCCTCGCCACCGGCCCCGGCGTGCGCCAGGCCGACGGCCAGCCGGTAGCCTCGGGCGAACTGCTGGTAATCGTCGATGGAATTAAGCGCTCAACCGGAACCAAGGCCAACATGCCCTTCCGTGGCATTGGCCTGCAGGGTCTGGCCCTGCGCAAGGGCGTCAGGATCACCCAGGGCCGCATGTTCCGCCCCGGCACCAACGAGATCGTGGTTGGCGCCGGCCTGTTGCGCGAATTCGCCGGTTTCGAGTTCGGCAAAAGCATCCGCATTCGCGGCGGCGACTGGCAGGTGGTGGGCGTCTTCGAGGCCCCGGGCACGGTCTATGAGTCAGAGCTCTGGTCCGACATCGCCGTGGCCCAGAGCCTGTTCAACCGGCCCAACGTCTATCAGACAATGAAGATCGCACTAGACGCCCCCACTGCCCTGCCCGCCTTCAAGGCCTGGGCCGCCCGCGATGGACGCCTCAAGGGCCTGGAGATCCTATCAGAGCGCGACTATTTCGCCCGTCAGGCCGCCCAGTCCACCGGCCAGTTCACCACCATCGCCTGGCTGCTGGGCGCCACCATGGCCGTGGGCGCCCTGGCCGGCGCGCTCAACACCATGTTCTCCTCCGTGGCCGCCCGCTCCGCCGAAATCGCCACCCTGCGCATCATCGGTTTCTCGGGCCTCGCCGCCTTCACCGGCACCATGATCGAGGCCCTGGTGCTCTCTGGCCTGGGAGCCCTCTTAGGCGTCGGCCTCGCCTACCTGGCCTTCAACGGCCGCGGCACTTCGACCCTGGGCTCGGGCTTCACCCAGCTCGCGTTCAAGTTCGACGTTTCGCCGCAGATCATCGGCGCCGCCCTGATCATGGCCCTGGCCATCGGCCTGGTAGGCGGCATTCTGCCAGGCATCAAGGCCGCACGACAGAAGCCGCTGCTGGAGCTGGCGGGGGGGTAGCAGGAGCGTCGTTGCCTCTCACCGCCCCCGATCGCCGGACTTCGCCGCATTGGCGCGCACACGAGCAGGAGTCCCGAATGAGCGAAGATCTCGTCACCCTCACGATCGACGGCGACGTTGGCGTCGTCACCCTCAACCGGTCCGACCGCGCCAACGCCATGAACCGCGCCGGCTGGGACGCCCTGCGCGAGGCCTTCCGCCGCGCCGATCGGGAGCCGGCCGTGCGCTGCGTGGTGCTGGTGGGCGCCGGGCGCCACTTCTGCGCCGGGATCGATCTGGACTTCCTGCAATCCTTGGGCGCCGCCGCCGGGACCGATGTGGACTGCCCGGCCCGGGCGCGGGAGAATCTGCGTGACTTCATCCTCGACATGCAGGATGTGATCAACGCCATCGAGGCCTGCCGCAAGCCGGTGATCGCCGCGGTCCAGGGCGCCTGCATCGGCGCCGGGGTGGATGTCATCACCGCGGCGGACTTTCGCTATTGCACCGCTGACGCCCGCTTCTCCATCAAGGAGGTGGACATGGCCATCATCGCCGACATGGGCGTGCTGCAGCGCCTGCCCAAGATCGTCGGCGACCCGGTGGCCCGTGAACTGGCCTACACCGCCCGCGAGTTCCGCGGCGAGGAGGCCGCGCGGCTGGGTCTCGCCAACCGGGTGTTCGCCACAACCGAAGACATGCTGGCCGCGGCGATGGAGGTGGCCCGGACCATCGCCGCCAAGTCGCCGGTGACCATCCGCGGGATCAAGGAGGTGATGCTCCACACCCGCGACCATTCCGTTGAGGAAAGCCTGCGCCACCTGGCGGTGCTGAACGCCGCGGTGCTGCTGTCCGACGACTTCGCCGAGACCATGGCGGCGCTGAAGGAAAACCGGCCGCCGATTTACGCCGACTGACCGCGCGCCGCCGTCAGATCGGCATGCGCATGATTTCCTGGTAGGCGTTGATCACCTGGTCGCGCACGGCCATCACCGTCTCCAGGCTGGCCTCGGCCGCGGAGATGGCGGTGGCCACATCCACCAGCTCGGCCTTGCCCTGCACCTGCTTGACCATCTGGGTCTCGGCGGCGCGGGTGTTGGAGGCGACATCCGCCAGCGTCGACTTGAGAATCTCGGCGAAACCGCCGGCGGGCTCGGCGGCCGCCGGGGCGAGCGCTGCGGCCTGACTCTGCACCGCGGCGTAGGCTTTGGCGACCGACAGGGGCGTGATCATGACCGGTCCCTACCCTAGCGCTTCAGAAGGTCGAGGGTGCGCGATTCCATCGCGCGCGAGGTCTCGATGACGTTCAGGTTGGCCTCATAGGCCCGCTGGGCGTTGCGCATATCCATGGCCTCGATCAGCGTGTCGACGTTGGGCAGCTTCACATAGCCCTTGGCGTCGGCTGACGGATGGCCGGGACTGTACTCGGTCTTGAAGGCGGTCCGGTCGGGTTCCACCCGGGCCAGCTTAACCCCGGTGCCGGCCTCCATCTTGTCGGGACGGAACACCGCGGCCTGGCGCCGGTAAGGATCTCCGCCGGCCGTCCGCGACGTGGAATTGGCGTTGGCGATATTCTCGGCGATGATCCGCATCCGCGCCTGCTGGGCGCGCAACGCGGTGGAGGCGATGGCCTGGGCCGAGGCGGCGTTGGACTTGATCTCCGGCATCTAGGCGCTCCCTATCGGCCGGCCGGCTTGGCCGCGAGACGGATCAGGTTCATGGACTTCTGGTAGAAGCTGATGGCCGCGTCATAGTTCATCCGCGCCTCGCTCATCCGCATCATCTCCTCCTCCAGAACGACGGAATTTCCGTCGAGGGTGGTTTCGGAATCCTTGGTGCGGATCGATTTGTAGGTGCTCTGGCGCGCATGCGGGGGCGTGATGTGGCCCGGCTGAGTCGCCACCGGGGCCATGGCTGTCGCTTTTGCGCCCTGCATCGCGGACGAAAAGGTGAAGGGCTTCAGATCGCCCGGCGTGAAGCCCGGGGTGTCCGAGTTCGACACGTTCTCTGCGATAACCCGCTGGCGCTCATTGAGGTAGCCGAGCCGGTCGCGCAGCATCGAAAACAGCGGGATCGCGCCAAGGTCCATGGTTTAAGAGTGAAGAAATAGGGTTAATCGCTCCTTAACACCCTTGCGGCACATCCGGGTCCAGCGGCGCAGAAAGGCCGCCCAACCCAGTGCGACGCCATGGATTTCGCCGATTTCGTCAGAGCCGCCTTCGCCCTGGCGCTCACCCTAGGGCTAATCGGTCTGGCCGCGGTGGGGCTGCGCCGCTTCGGACCTGACGCCATCGCCCGGTTGACGCCCAAGCGGGCGGAGCGGCGGCTGGCGGTGGTGGAGACCCTGATCCTCGATCCGGCCCGTCGACTGGTGATCATCTCCATGGACGGCGAGGAACGACTGCTGTTGCTGGGCGAAGGCCGCCAGCTGGCCCGGGAGGCGCGCGATGCGTGACCTGTTCCGCGCCATCCGGACCATGCCCGCGCGGGACTGGCGCACGGCCTTCGTCCTGGCCGCTCTGACCACCCTGGCGGCCCTGATCTTTCCGGCCGCTGCGGCAGCCCAAGCGATCAATATCAATCTGGGCACCGGCGCTGGCCTGACCGAGCGCGTGGTCCAGCTGGTGGGCCTGATGACGGTTTTGTCTCTGGCGCCATCCATCGTCATCATGACCACCTCCTTCGTCCGCATTGTGGTGGTCCTGTCGCTATTGCGCACCGCGCTTGGCCTGCAGCAGAGTCCGCCCAACGCAGTGATCATTTCGCTGGCCCTGTTCCTCACCGCCATCGTCATGGGTCCCACCTTCCAGCGGGCCTACGACGAAGGTGTCCGTCCCCTGCTCGACCAGCAAATGGAGCTGCCCCAGGCATTCGACGCCGCTGGCGCGCCGGTGAAGACCTTCATGTTGGCCCAAGTCGACCGCGAGGACCTGGCGTTGTTCGTGCGCCTGTCCAAGATCCCCAAACCCAAAACCCTCGCCGAAACGCCGCTGCGCGTCGTCACCCCGGCCTTCATGATTTCGGAGCTGAAGCGCGCCTTCGAGATCGGCTTCCTGCTGTTCGTGCCCTTCCTGGTCATCGACCTCGTGGTGGCCAGCGTGCTGATGAGCATGGGCATGATGATGCTGCCGCCCGTGGTGGTGTCCCTGCCATTCAAGCTGATCTTCTTCGTGCTGGTGGATGGATGGCGACTTGTCTGCGGAAGCCTGGTGGAAAGCTTCCAGCATGGCGCTGGAGGCGGATGACGACGCCTTCGGCTTGCTGAGCCTGTGCTGATCGGACATGGTCCGTGAGCGTTGGCGAGGAGCAAGACATGACACAAGGTATCGACCTGACAGACCGCGTCGCAGTGGTGACCGCCGGCGCGAGCGGTCTGGGCGCCTATGCGGCTATCAGCCTGGCCCGCTACGGCGCGGATGTGGTGATCGGCGACATCGACGCAGAGGCGGCGGCAAAGACCGTGGCCGAGGTCGAGGCCTTGGGCCGCCGCGCCCTCTTTGTGGAAACCAACGCCCTTCTCACGGACCAGCTTGAATCCCTGGTTGAACAGGCGGCGAAGGCGTTCGGACGGGTGGACATCCTGGTCAACAACGCCGGCGGCGTCAGCAAACGCAATTTCATGGACTCCATCGAGAAAAGCTGGCGCAAGCACATCGACATGAACCTGGTCAGCATGCTCGCTGCGACCTACGCTGCGGTGAAGGTCATGCGCGAAGGCAAGCGTGGCGGCGTGATCATCAATGTCTCGTCGGTCGAGGGAACCCGCGGCGCGCCCGGCTTCGCCGTCTATGCGGCCTGCAAGGCGGGCATGATCAATTTCACATCCTCAATGGCCGCGGAACTCGCAGACGACGGCATCCGGGTGCTCGCCTTGGCGCCGGACATGGTGCGCACCCCGGGCATCACCCGATTCGGCGCGGAAACACCGGAAACCGCGGCGGCCCGAGAACGCTATATTCCGCTGCGACGTATGGGCGATGCGGAGGAGTACGGCGGGCTGGTGGCCTTCCTTTGCTCGGATATGGCCTCATATCTCACCGGTATCCACCTGCGCGTAGACGGCGGAGCGCTCGCGGCGACGGGATTTCAGCGGTCGAAGGACACCGGAAGCTGGGAGCTGCTGCACCCGTAAAGGGGCGTCAGATCGGCTGGATGGTGAGCGCCAGCACCAGCGGTGCGGCCAGTTCGACCTTACCGAAGCTGAAACTCACCGTGCGGATCGCCGCCGAGGCGGAATGGCGTAGCAACTGCTGCCCCGCCTTGGACAATTCGACCTGATGACCGTCATAGGAGAGCGTGGCGCTCTCATTGAACTGCAGGGGGCGATAGCTGGCCCAGACCGAGAAACCGCCGGCGCTGTTGCAGGCCTCGACCACGGTTCCGGCGGCGCCGTCGCCCGCGACAACGGCGTCAGCTGGCTTGACCCAACAGGCCATCGGCACCGTCGCGCGGACCTGAAAGGTCACGGCGCCCTGCGCATCTTCAGCCTTGGCCGGCGCCGCCGTCAGGACGGCGGCGACAGACGCAAGGGCGATCATATTGCGGCGCGGGGACTGGTTCATGGCGGCGTCTCGACGTGGCGACCTCACCACGACCGTCGCAACTATTCCCTAAGTCCGGATTGACCGCCAGAGGCGATCTTCGCTTCGGCTCTAAAGAGCGGCGATCGTGAAGGTGATCACGTCGGAATACTGGCCGGCGCGAAGCGTCTGGGTGTTCCCAAGCTTGACGCTCAACGCATAGTCATCATAGCGGCTTCGGTTCGACACCACCTGAATGGAGCCGCCCTGGGCCAGATCCATCGTCCGGTCGCCAACGCCTAGGCTGTAGTCCAGGTACCAGTCGCTCAAACCCAGGCGCAGCCGTCCATGGTTGGCGGACTGAACGCTGACCGAATACCCTCCCGTGCTCATTACATAGAGCGAGGTGTTGAGCGAGCGGCTGCCCGACGTGAGTTCGCCGAGGTCGATCCGGGCGCCGCCGTTGCTGCGCTGGAACTCGCCCTTGAGCCCCATCACCGCGGTCGGCGTGACACTCACCGCCAGGGTCACCGGCCTCTCCGCAAGAGGCGCGCCGTCGGCGGTCTCGACAGATATGAATGCGTTTTGCGAATAAAGTCCGCTCGACAGCAAGGCGTTGGCAGCAGCAGCGAAGCTGTAGCGCATCAGCTTGCGCTCGCCCGCAGCAATATTGATCGAGCGGGCGTTCAGTCGGTGCGCGCTCCGGCCGGTGCGCGGGGTGACGTCGACACCACCGTCCTCATCCACCAGCACATAGTTCAAACGTTCGGTCTCCCCGGCCTTGGTCAAGCCAAAGGGATCGCTGCGCAGATTGAAGCTTGCATCGCCCTCGCAACTTGAGTCACCTCGATTGACCAGAGCAACGTCGAACTGGCGCTGGGCGGCGTCGTCCGCGAACGGGTCGAAGCGAATTCGCCACTCATCATGGCTGGGCTCGATTGAAAGCACGCAGGCCGCCTGCGCGGAGCCTGCCGCGGCCACTGCGACAGCCGTCGCGAGCGCAATCAACCCGGATCGTGACGCCATGGCATTCGCCTCCCGCTTCATCGATCTTGTGCGAACTGGGGCGCAGTCACAACCTTCAGGTCGACCAGGCCGGTGGAATCCTTCGGCGGCATGAACTCAAAGCCACGCGACGGACCGTCGAACAACTCAACACGGTAGCGTTTGCCGGGTTCAAGCCCTTGAATGGCGAACCGCCCGGCGGAGTTGGTGAAGAATGGCTCTGGCGCCGCCTTTGGATCGTCCAGCGACCGGACTCGGCCGGACGCCAGTGCGATCGGCTTGCCGTCGACCCCCACGAGATGTCCCAGAGCGCTGACAAAAGCTGCGCTTCCGACCTGAATGGCGTAGCCGCTGCGATAGGAGGGGCGCACCCGCATGACCCCGTCGCCGACGTCATATCCGGGCGGCGCCTGGCGCGCGTCATAGCGCACGGACTGATTGACATAGGCGGTCAGTTGGTTGGACAGCGCCGGGCCGAGCGCGCCGCTGCGGGCTGTGTAACGGCCCCCTTCGAGGTTCTGGCCGACGATGACGCCCCCTGCCCTGAGACTTTCATGGGGAAATACAACGGCGAAACTGTCATTGATCCGCCGGCCGATCGCCACATGGCCACCAGCGAACGCTATGGCCGAACCCACGCGCAGGGTGGTGACCTCTTCATCCGTCAGCCGACTGAAGCTCGAACCCAGCAGAGTGTGCGACAACGAAACATCGAACCGATTGGCGGTGTAGTCCACCTGGCCGGAAATTGAACCCGGCCCATCGTCGAAGAAGGTGTTCAGGCCATATCCGAAGCTGCCGACCCGATTTTCCGATGACTGTTGGAATCGCAGGCTGCCGGAATTGCGCGCTGAATCGTAGCGCGCCTCTCCGCGTTGATTGTAGCGGGGCGTCCAGATCAGGGCGGCGTTGACGCCAAAGCCGTCGGCCTTGCGGCCAAACAGGCTGGGCGATCCCAATTCTCGATATTCGACGCCAAGCTGACCGCTCCATTGCGGGGAGATGCGGTATGAGGTCGAGGCGCTAACACTATAGGAATCGTTGAAGTCCTGCGCCCGGCTCTTATGGTAAGCCCCGCTGAGCGTGGCCGACCAGTCGGCCGAAAACCGACGCGAATAGCCCGCACTGATCGACAAGGACGTCTGATTGCCGCCTCGTTCAGAGCCCAGCATGGCGAAGTTTTCCGAGATGTATTCCGCCACCAGTGTCCAGTTGGCGCCCTTGTCGCCTGAGTCGACACTGTGGTCGAAACCGACCGCGAGCGCGAAGCCCGAACCGGCCTGATCGCTGTGGCTGGCGGATCCGTCGACCTGCAGGCGCGAGCCCTTGGCGAGGATGAATTGAGACTGGCCTGTCAGGGTCTGGACCTCGGACGACGCCTGGAATCCGAGCCCCAGCGAAGGTCGGTTCAGGAACGCTTTGCGCCAATAGCCGGTGAACGCCGCGTCGCCGCTGTCATAGCGAGGACTACCGAACGCCCCGACGTTCCTGAATCCCAGATAGGCGCCGTACTCATAGTCGCCTGGCTCAAGATCGATGGCGTCCAGATAGGCGCTGTAGTTGAACTGCTGCCTGCGACCAGACCGCTCTTGTATTTCCACCTGGACGTCGTTGCTTCCGGTATCCAGCGGGACGTTGCGCAGGTCATATTGACCCGGATCGAGCCGAAATTCGCGTACGAACACGCCATTGCGCGACACCCGGACAATCGCCGTGTCATCCAGCACCAGCAGGCGCGAACCGCCCAGGACATTGCTGCGGAAAGCTTCGAACCGACGCTTCTGGCGCGCGACCCCCAGGCCGCCCAGCTCGACATAACCCTGACTGCCGCGAATTTCGGGATCAAGGTCACCCAGATACCAGCGGCGATAATCTTCAGGCTCGTCATAAACCAGCCGCGCGTAGCGCCGATCGATCCGATAGTCGCCCGTGGAATTGTCTTCCTGGCCGGTGATGTCCGATTCGAACACCAGGTTCCTGTAGCGGACCGCGCCGTTCAGAAAGATGCTCGGGGTCTCCACCTTGCCAACCGATTTGCGCCGGTCGACCGCCAAATCGCCGTTCAGATAGGCGCTGAACGCCTCCGGCGCCTGTTCCGGCGCTTCTGCGCGGCCGCCACGGAAAAGGTCTTCCGGCAACCGCTTGAAAGCCTCGATCCTCACGACCTGAAGTGACAGCTGGGCCGGATCATATTCAACTTCGATACCTGCCGGCTTAAGCGCGCCTGGCTCGAACTCGCTTTTACCTGCCAGCACCTGTGCGAGTTCCAACCGCGCCGCTTCGGTCAACAGAGGGCTGATCAGCGCCCTAAAGCCTTCGCTGTCGGCAAGCAGCCTGTCGTCCTTGGTGAGCATGACGGGCACTTCGCCGAGGATGCGTCGGTTATAGGCCAGGGGCGCCGTCATCGCGACGTCGCGATTGTACGGGTTGATGTCGCGCCGGCGCCCCTCTGGTGCGGCGATGGATGCAGGCTTGCTGACACTGAGCTTGAGCTCAGTTTCGACAAGCCTCGACAGGCTCGCGACCCGATCCTGCGGGCCCGCGAGAGACTTGGTTTCGCTGGCCGCCTGCGCTTCACCGCATGCGGTCGCGCAGACAAATAGCCACGCCGCAAGCCGGGCGCGGCGCACGGCGCGGTTCATTTGGTGAACCTCACCGTGACCGGCTTGGACTTGTCGAGCGCAACACCCGTTGGAACGGTGAACGTACGCCGTCCGCCGGCTGGCGCGAGATAACCCACACCGACGCTATCGGCGACTTGCTGGCCGCTGAGTTGCATCGTGAACGGCTTGCCCGCCGTGTCGGTGCCGGCGATGTTCCAGGTCGCCCCACTCATCAGGGCGTAGCGTTTGCCGCTGTTGACCACAGTGATCTCGAGAGCCGGCTCGGAAGGCGGCGGCGCGGCGGGCGCGCTCTGGGCGAGCTTGGGATCGATTTTGGGCGCCGGCGGCGCAGCCATGACCGGCTTGGCCGAGACCAACTGAACCTTGGGCTCCGCGCCGGGAGGGGCGACGACCACCAGGGCCTTCATGGTGTAGAGGACAGTCACCGACACCGAGCCGCCGCTCTGAGATTGCGACGGGTCGACATTCACGGGCAGCTGGCGGACCCAGAGATAGTAGGCGCGGCTGACGTCGATCTTGGGTTCCCCGACCCATTGCACTCTCACGACCTGGCGACCGCCGACCGGCACCACGCCCTGGGGCGGAAAGACCAGGAAATTCTCGTCTGCGGGGACCTCAATCAGATCGCCGTTGGCGTCGGTGTCCAGCCGGGTGATCAGGGTCTCGAACGGCAGCGCCACGGAACCTACGTTGCCCACCTCAACGCGGGCGGTCGAACCGGCGCCCGCAGTGGTCAGTTCCGACACCATGGGTGAAACCCGCATGGCCAAGGCGTCGGTGGACGCCATGGAAACGCAAGCGATCAGCCCCAGAACTGAATGTGCGAAAATTTTCCGCAATGACCCAGCAAAGGTCATCATGCACGCCCCCAAAAGACACCCACCTGGTCTCCGAGGTCGACGACAGTTGACCGTCGCTCTTACCTGCGAAGTCCGCAATGCGGCTCCGCCAGGCGGCTCCGCGACTGGCCTCACTATTAAGAATAATTGTAACTAAATCGAAAATCTGGCGGATCTGATCACGCCGAATGAGTCGAGGGGGGCGAAAGTCCCCCTCTATTTCATAGCTCAAAGTCGGTTTTACTCGGCCGCAATCAGGACCGTGAAGGCGCCTTCGTAGTTGCCCGCGAGCAGGGCTTTCGAGGGCTTCGGGATCCGGACTTCGAATTCCATCGCCGACTTCCAGGCGCCGTGCAGACGGTTGGCGGAGACCGCGTTGGCCGCAACCAACAGGCTCTGCGCACTGCCGGCTGCCGCTGAGTTGGCCGGGCCAGCCGTGTAACGGGTGTTGATGCTGTAGGGCAGGTTGTTCTGGAACACCGCGGTGTCATAGCCGCCAGTGTTGCCCGTGTTGCGCATGCCGTCGACGTGGTCCTTCGTCACCGTGACGCGGTTGCGGGTGTTGCAGCCGGCCAGGTTGGTGTCGATGTCGAGATCCGCATCGTCCACCATGGTGAAGGCGTTCGCCGGGCCGGTGTTGTCCGACGCATAGATGCCGATCTGGCCGAAGTCGAGGGTCTGGTTGCCCGTGCCCGAATAGAAGGCGCAGTCGGTGGTGACATTGCCCTTCAGGGTGAAGGTTGCGCCGTCGCTGCTGGATGCGGTTCCGTTGTTGTTTTCCGCACCGCCGTGGGCATGCCAGGCCGAGGTGGACGAGGCGCCATTGTGCGAATTGGAGTGGTTGGCGTTGGCGGAACCGCCCGGGCCGGGCGCGTTACCGGACTGGTTCTGACCCCAGTCGATTTCACCCGCCGTGGCGGCGGTGGCGGCGAGCGCAAGAGCGGCGACGCCGCCTAGAAGTGAGAGAGTTTTCATTTGTATACTTCCTGTCCGTGTTGCATTTTTTTGGGACGGGAACCCCCCATCCGTACTTTAATTAAAATGTTATTAGATTTGAAGGTCAATAACAAATTTTTCTACATAGTTGAGGTCATTATCTTTATTCAGTTCTCTCGGATTTCCACTGATATCTCGTTCTCGTTAACTGTTGTCATATTTCATTTTTCTACTTAGATTCTTGGAATAACCATGACGGTGAATCTCTCGGCGTAGGCGCCGGCGAGCAGGCCCGCTCCGCCGGGCGCCGCCGTCCGAACTTCGATCCGCGCTGGCCCAGATGCGATGGCGTCGCCACTGGACAGGGTCACCCCCCCCCGCAATTGCTGGCTTGTGAACGCCCCATGCAGGACCGAGGGATGCGGGCTAAGCGTTGGCGCAGTCAGCTCAAGCGTATAAGGCAGAGCGCCTGCGAACGGGCCCTCGCCCTGCGGTGAAGACACGTGGGTAAGTGCGCCGTTTCCCGACTGAAGGCGAAGGTCAAACGGTACATTGCAGCCGAGGTCCAGCTGACTGGACGCAGCCCCTTCGGCGATCAACTCGTTGAAATCAATGCCGCCGCCGCCCGTGATTTCGCATTTCGGCGAAACCTGACCGGTGAGCTCCACGTCGAGCTTGGCCGCGGTCTCGCTGTCGAGCACACCCGCCGAGGCGGTGAAAGGGACGACAATCGCCGCCGCTGCGGCGAGCGCCAAAAGGCGTCGGCGGCGTTGCGGCGGGTTGATGTGTAGTTCCTGGAAACTCACGATTGCGGATCTCGTCCCAAAATGACCCACGCAGGACGCGCTGGCAGGCCATTCCAACAAGATCCACGCCACACCATTCGGTGCGGCCCGAAACCACATTACTTCATTGATTGTTCGGTCTTATTTTCGGGTTCAACCCTTGGCGGACCCTGAAGCCGCCGCCTGTTTCACCGCCGCGGCGGGCTTCGCCGCCACGGCCGGCGGCTCGCGGAATCGCTTCTTCATCTTGGCGACCCAACCGGCAAAGGCTTCGTTGTCGGCGGTGGCGCGACCGAAATCAGCGACCGTCAGGCGCCCGTCCGACATGCCCGACAACGCTACCCTGAGAGCGTCTGGGTTCCGGGACTGTTCGAAGAACCCCTGGTAACGTCCATACATGCGCTCTAGAGCCGCGGCATCGCCCGCCAGGCTATAGGCGACGCCGGCGCGCAGCAGACGGCCTTCCTCCTCGGTCGTCAATGTTCCGCCGGCCTTCCAGCGCTCGCCAAGCACATGCTCGAAAGTTGCGCCGGCAGAGGCCCAGTCCTTCTGTTTCCAGGTCACTTCGGCCCGCAGATCCTGGGCGTCGGGGGAATTGTCGCGCCCAATTATCTCTAAGGCGCTGTCGAAGCGGCCAAGCGCCGTCCAGGCGCGAGCTTCGATCAACCGCCGTTCGGTGTTCAAGGCCGGTGGCAGGACTGTGCTGCGCGAGGCGTTGATCGCCTGCAACGCCTTCTCCGGCTCACGGTCCATCAGATGGATCACCGCCAGGTCCGTGGCCACCTGGGCGCGCGCCGGACCCTCAAGCCGATTGTCGACCTGATAGGTCAGCAGGTCCGAGGCCTGGTTCAGGAGGTCGACGTCCACCAGGCGGCGCACCAACTTCCTCACCATGAGATCGCCGTCGGCGCCAATGGGCGTGAGTTCCTTGAAGTCGTAGAATAGAGCCAGCGCCTGTATCGGTTCCAGGCCGTCAGCAAGACCGTCAAGAAACAGGGCGCGGAAGGCCGTCCCGAGATACGCCTGCAACTGTACAGTCTCTGGCAGGTCCGCCTGTCGCTTTCCCGCCGACCGCAGCACCTCCAGCGCTTCGCGGTATCGGCCCTGCTGCAGGTAGAGCATGCCCAACGCGCGGATCGCCTCAATCTCGGTGGCGTCTCCGCGCCAGCGGTAGCGCAGGCCGTCAAACACGCGTGCGGCGTCCGCCGGCGTCATCGACCCCAACTCCAGGCGGATTTGGGTGGCTCGCAGCAGCGCCGGAGATGAAAGACTTTCCAGCGGCGTCTGCGTGATGGCCTGATAGATGCCCAGCGCGCGCGCCTTGTTTCCCCCAGCTTCAATGATCTTGGCCTGCACAAGGCGCGTCGCCAGTTCCTCGGCCGAGTTCGTCTTGTCAGCGAGGGCGAGCTTGATCCGCTCATTGGCGCCGGCCAGGTCGCCCAACGCCAGGGCGGCCTGGGCGTCGGCGCGGGCGAAGCGGGCCCGCCACACCGGGGAAAACTGGTTGAAGGCCTCTGCGCCGGCGGCGAACTGCTGACGGGCTTCCGGCCACTGAGCCAGCTGGGTTGCGATATAGGATCGCCAAAGCGCGCTGGAAGGGTCATCGGACACCGCCGGTGCGGAGAAGTCCGCTTGGGCCTCCTTGTAACGCCGCGCCATGACACGGGCCGCCCCGCGAAGTCCGCGGAATTCCGGTTGCTCCAACATCGAAGGTTTGGCGCGGGCGATGTCATTCAGCATGCCGATCGCCTCGAAGGACAGCTCCGATCCCACCAGGAACCTGGCCAACGCCATACGGGCCTCCGCCGGAGCGTCGCGGCCCTTGCCCGCCTCGTCGGTCGCGACGGCGAGCAGCTGGTTGTAGCGGGCGAGGAAGCCGCCCTCCCCGGTCCTTGGCCAATTTACCTCGTCGATTAACGCCGGCATGGCCGCCGGTCTGGGCGCACCCATATCGACTGCGGCCTTTTTGACCCCTTGCGCGGCCCATGCCGGCGACAGCGCCAGACCAGCCGGCCGGCCGATCCGCACGATATCGCCTTCGTGGGTGACCTCCAGGTCGTCAACGTAGGGCTCCACCGCAAGGCCCTGCGGTGAAGCAAGCAAGGCCATGTGGACAAATTCGCGCCGGGCGGGCAGCCCCTTTGCGGGCGCAAGCGCGGTAACCACCGGCAACACATCGCCCACCACCGGATCGGAGAATCGGACGATCTTGGTGACCCCTGACACCGGAGCGCGCAGCGCAGCCGGACCGCCCATTTCATCGCGGCCGACGCGCACCTCATTGGATTGACCCTGGGTCCCTCCTCCCAGCGTCAGGGTCCAGACCGACCCCCGATTATCCGCAAACACCGGCGTGGCCGCCTTTGAGGCGATGCGGATCGCGGAATAGTCTTCGCCGCGGAAGGCCTGAACTGTTGCGAACTGAGAAAGTCCGCGCGGGGCCCTGGACACATCAATGGTCGCCGGGGCGTCAAACACCATCCAGACCACGTCGCCGCGACGGAACACGGCCGCGCCATTGGAGGCCGCCCAGGGGAAACTCAGGGTTACCCGGCCGCCGGCCAGGTTCGCGTTCATGTGGACGACGCCATCGGCGGGAACCGGATTGGCGCGGACGGTTTCCGGTTCCTGCGTCGGGACGACGTCAGCGACCGCCGTGGTTTCGGCGGGCCTGACCGGTTCGGATTCCGATGCGGGCTTTTCGAAAGCATTGACGTAGGTCGCGCCATCGGCGACCCCGAAATTCGCTTCGGCCCCCTCGACGAGAGTGAGCACAACTTGCAGCCGCCCGCCGACGCGGCGGGCTTCGGCGGTCTTGAACCAGGGCGGCGGGGAAGTGCGCAGACGCGACAGGTCCGGATCTGCGTCTCTGGCGAAGTTCAACACAACCTTGTCGCCCTCGCGGGTGACCGTGGACCGTGCGCCGCGGAACTCGACGCGGGAGAAGGTCTTGGCGCGAGCCACCCGCACCTCAACCCCCGCCGACGGCGCAACCGCAGCTAAAGGCGCGGCGATGCCGGCCGGAGCAGCGCTCACGCCGATGCAGATCGCAGCGACGCCGGTGCGCAGGGCCCGCTTCAAACGCATGATCTAGCCCGCCTTGGGCGCCGGCTCCGCCGCGGGCTTAGCCGCAGCGGCAGGCGGCGAAGCGGCGGCCTGGGCCTTAGGCGCTGACTTGGGCGGCGACTTGGGCGCCGGTGCGCGGGCTGCCGCCTCTGGAGGCGCGGATCCGTCCGAGGCTGGCGCGTTTGCCTGGGCGCTAGCGGCGGCCGCCAGGGACTTGGCTGCCGTGAACCGGCGCGAGAGCGCTTCAGTGAGCTTCTTGGCTTCCATCGGCGGCATGGCGGCCAGGATCGCCGACAGTGCGCGCTCCTTCATCTTCGCGGCGATTGGCAACCGCACGGAATCGTCCAGCAATACAATTCGCGGCGCCGCGTCCTTGGGCTTCATGCCTTCGAAGACCTTGACCATGCGATCGGCCTCAGCCTGGTCCTTGGCGTCAGCTTGAGCGAGCAACCCGGAAATGTCGCCCTTCAACCCGTTGAGCGCCTTCACCTTTGCGTCGAGTTTGGCCTCTGCAGCTGCAAGCAGGGCGATCTGCACGTCGAGCTGCTGTTCGCGCTGGTCCAGCTGGCCGCGGCGGGCGCCCAGACTTTGCAGAACCTGCAGCTCTGCCGGTGAAAGTCCGGCCTCCTTGGCGAGCTCCGCGGCGGTGGGCGCGCAGACCGCCACTGGCCTGATGCTGGGCGGAACAGACGCGCCGGCATCCTTTGCGGCGCCCTCAGCCGATGCAGCGCTTGGTTTAGCGGCCTCATCCTTGGCCGCCTTTTCGTCCTTGGCGCCTTTCTCGGACTTCGCCCCCTTTTCCGGCTTGGCGGAGTCCTCCGCGAAAGCCCGCGCGCCGGACAGGAGGTCAGGCAGGGCTCGAGCGCCTGAAAGCGCATTTATCGCCAGCACGCCTCCGATTGCGACGCCGGCGAGGGGAAGGATTCTTGGCGCATTCTTCATCGACGTGCGCTCAACATGGCGCTGATCGGCATCCTGCCGACCGGCTCTTCAAACAGATCATCGTCAGGGCTGCGGGGACGCTGAAAGGCCGGATCACGGCGCAGCGCAGGTTGCGGCGCTGGGCGGGGCCGCAGCGAAGCAGCGCGCGCCGCGCCGATCAGCGCACCCAGCCGGCCAGCGTCGAGGGGCCGATTGAGCTCGAGGTCCGACGCAGGCGCCGGCGCTGGAGCCGAGGTCTGAGGCGCGGCGGCGGCGGGCGCGGTAAGGCGGTCGAGCTTCTGGGTGAGTTCGCGGGCCTTTTCGATGCGGTCGGCCAGATGTTCGGCCGCTTCATCGGTGGCGGCGCGAAGGTCAGCCAGACCCTGTTCAGCTCGCTGGGCCGCGGCGTCCAGTTCCGCGACGGCTTTGGCGAAGCCCTCGTGGCTGTCGCGCAGCACGATAAGGCGCCGGTTCAATTTCCAACCCATGCCCAGCGCGCCGAGCAACAGGACTGCGAGCAGCAGGTTCAGCGCAATGGCGACAATGCTCATTTCATCTCCTGGATGGCTTGCCGGGCGCCCTTGTCCAGGGGCGCCTCGACGCGGATGGCGATGTTCTGATTGCGCCGCCCCATGCGGCCTTGAGTGAGGGGAATGGATCCGGCCCGCAATTCGATGCGGCTGTCCGGATTGGCGTTCAGCATGATCGTCTCGCCGACCTTGAAGTTTAGCACCTGCTTCAGGCTCATCGGCAGTTCATCGAGAACGGCGCGAACCTCCAGCTGAGTGCTCCACAATTCCGTGGCCAAGTGGCCTTCCCAGATATTGTCGCGTCCGAATTTCTCGCCCATGAACTGCTGCAGCAGCATTTTTCGGATCGGCTCAAGGGTCCCATAGGGCAAAAGCAGCTCGATTCGTCCGCCGCGGTCTTCCATGTCGATGCGCAGCTTCACCAAGATAGCAGCGTTGGCGGAACGGGCGATTGCTGCGAAGCGGGGATTGGTCTCCAGCCGGTCGAGGACGAAACTCACCGGCGTCAGCGGTTCAAAGGCCGCTCGCGCATCGGCGAGCACGACTTCCACCATCCGCTGCACCAGCACCCGCTCGATAGTGGTGTAGGGACGCCCCTCGATCCGCATGGCGGCGGTCCCGCGCCGGCCACCCAGGAGCACGTCGACAATCGAGTAGATGAGGTTGGAATCGACGGTGAGCAGGCCGTAGTTGTCCAGTTCCTCCGCCCGGAACACCGATAGGATCGCCGGCAAGGGAATTGAATTGAGGTAGTCGCCGAAGCGAACCGAGGAAATGTTGTCGAGGCTCACCTCGACGTTGTCAGAAGTGAAGTTGCGCAGGGAAGTTGTCATCAGCCGCACCAGGCGGTCGAAAACAATCTCCAGCATTGGCAGGCGTTCGTAGGAAACCAGCGCCGAATTGATGATCGCGCGGACGCCGCCGCGTTCGTTGGCCTCGTCGTCGGAAAGGTCGAAACCAAGGAGGCTGTCGATTTCTTCCTGATTGAGAATGCGCTCCGTGCCCAGCGCACCTTCCGCTGGCGCATCGCCCCAACCGCCTGCATCCGCAGCGCCGCCACCCAGGGCGGCCTCTTGTGTTTCGGTGTCTTCTGACATGGCGCGCTAGCCAGGGCCCCTTTCGGATCCCTAGTTGATCAGCATCTCCTCAATAAGCACGGCATTGGCCTTGGATGGCGCAATCACAAGATTCACCCGGCGCAGGATCTCCATGCGCAGCTGATAGCTGCCCTGGCTGCCCGAAAGATCCTCCGGTCGCAGTTCGCGTAGGAAAGTCTGAAACATGTCCTGAAGCCGGGGCATGTTCGGATCCAACGTCTCCACGACATCCGCATCCGGCAGCTCCAGGGTCAGCTTCAGCTTCAGGAATGTGGGCCGGCCGTCCGCGGTCTGCATGTTCACGGTGACCGCTGGCAGGGTATAGAAAACCACACCGTCGGGCCCCTCTTTGATGGCCGCGCCGGCGATGATCAGCATCTTGAGCGGCAGTTTTTTCTTGGCCGGCGCGCCTTCGCCATCTT
>CANJLH010000030.1 GCA_947475415.1 Caulobacteraceae bacterium | reverse complement strand
AGGGTATAGAAAACCACACCGTCGGGCCCCTCTTTGATGGCCGCGCCGGCGCCCTCGGCGCCGCCTTCCTTCTTTTCGTGGCCGCCCTCTTTCTTCTTATCTTTTTTCTCTTTTTTCTCCTTGCCGTGTCCCTTCTCGGCATGGGCTTCATCAGGCTTGGGCTTCAGGAACATGAAGGCTGCGGTCCCACCGCCGCCGAGCACGACCACCGCCGCCGCGCCGGCGATGATCAGCATCTTGAGCGGCAGTTTTTTCTTGGCCGGCGCGCCTTCGCCATCTTCGGCGTCGCCCTCGGCGTGCCCCTCTTCAGGGGCCTCCTTGACCTTGTCCTTCGCCACGCGCGCGATTCCTTAGAGTCGAAGCTGCGCCCTCCATCGCGCCCGGTTGGTTAAGGATCAGTTTTTAACCGACGTTAACGAGGACCAAGCCTGCCCGGCAAAATTCGCCCGCAGGCAGGCATTAACCTTATTATTCTCTGATTTTATTAGTCTTTTAGACTGGCCCGATCGTTGCAGGCCATATCGACGAAAACGTCGCAAAATTGGGACCTCGGGCCTTCTCGAATGGACAACGCCCTTTACGTCGGACTTTCGCGCCAGATCACCCTGCGCCGCGAACTCGACATCGCAGCGAACAACCTCGCCAACGTGGATACGGCTGGCTACAAGTTCGAGACCCTGATGAAGAAGGTCGACCCGGCGCGTCCGGCACGGACCGCGGGTGCGCCAGGCCCCACCAAGTTCGTGCTCGGCGACGCCCTGGCGCGGGATTTCGGCCAGGGCGGGCTACGCCAGACCGGCGCTCCCTTGGACATCGCCATCGAAGGCGACGCCTTCTTTTCCGTGAACACACCGGACGGCGAGCGCTACACCCGGGATGGCCGCTTCCGTCTGGACGACCAAGGCCGACTGGTGACTGACGCCGGTTATGCTGTGGCTGGAGACGGCGGCGGTGAGATCTTGATCGACGCGGAAAAAGGTCCGGTCCTCGTCGCGCAGGACGGCACAATGAGCCAGGGGGCGGAGCGGGTCGGCAAGCTCAGCGTTGTGCGCTTCGACAACCGCTCAGTGCTGGAAAAGACCGGGGACAATTACCTTCGCAATACCGCCAACATTCCTCCCGCGCCGGCGCCGGATGCCTTGGTGCGCCAGGGGATGCTGGAAAATTCCAACGTCAAGGCCGTCGTCGAGGTGACCCGACTGGTCGAGATCAGCCGAGCCTATGAACAAATCGCTCGGATGATGGACGCCGAGGCTGAACTATCCCGCCGCTCGATCGAGCGGATGGGCCGCATACAGTAGGGATTCAGTAGAATGCAGGCTCTTCGCACCGCCGCCACGGGCATGGCCGCCCAGCAGCTGAACGTGGAGGTGATCTCCAACAACATCGCCAACATGAACACGATCGGGTTCAAGCGGCAGCGGGCCGAATTCCAGGACCTGCTCTACCAGACCCTGATTACGCCCGGCGCCCAATCCTCCGACCAGGGCACGGTGGTGCCGACTGGCGTGCAGGTGGGTATGGGGGTCAAGTCGGGATCCACCTACCGCATCACCACTCAGGGGGCGCTCACCCGGACGGACAACAAGCTGGACCTGGCGATCGACGGCCCCGGCTTCTTCCAGGTGCTGATGCCATCCGGCGAAACCGCCTATACCCGCGCGGGCAACCTGGCCACCAACGACCAGGGGCAGCTGGTCACCGAGGACGGCTATCAAATCCAGCCCGCGATAACGATCCCGCCGGGCGTGCGCAGCATCACGATCTCGGCCAGCGGGCAGATCGAAGTCTCGACCGACGGCCAGACCGCGCCGCAGATCCTGGGTCAGCTGGAACTCGCCACCTTCGTCAACGAGGCCGGACTCGAGGCCATCGGCAACAACCTGTTGAAGGAAAGCGGCGCTTCGGGTTCCGCCACCACTGGCACGCCTGGCTCAACGGGGATCGGCACATTGGTGCAGGGCTATACTGAGGCCTCCAACGTCGACGCCGTGTCCGAAATCACCCAGCTCATCGTGGCTCAACGAGCCTATGAGATGAATTCCAAGGTCATATCCACGGCTGACCAGATGCTGTCCGTCGCCAGCCAGCTGAAGTCCTAGGTCATGCGCATCGCCTCCATCGCCGCCGCTATCCTGCTCGCCGCGGCCCCGGCTCTGGCCGGCCAACAGGTGGCTCTGCGTCCCGAACCCATGGACGCCGACGGCCTCGTCACCCTCGGGGACCTGTTCGAAGGCGCAGGCGACAGCGCGGGCTTGCCGGTGGCCTCAAGACCGGGCGCCACCGTTGTGCTGGATGCGGGGGCCGTCCAGTCTGTCGCCAGGCGCGCGGGTCTCGACTGGCCCAATGCGGAGGGCTACCGGCGGATTATCGTACGCAGCGGCGGCGGCGCTTCGAGAGGCGCGGTCGAGGTGTTGACCTATGCGCGCAACCTCAACGCGGGCGAAATCTTGCAGGCCGCCGACCTGACCTGGGGCAAGGCGGTCTCCGTCCCCTCGGACGCGCTCGCGGACAGCGAGGCCGCGATTGGCATGGCCGCTCGCCGTCCGCTACGCGCTGGCGGCGTCGCGCTCGCCCACGATCTCACCGCGGCCCAGGTGATCCGGGCCGGCGATACGGTCGCCGTCACCTATGAATCCGGCGGCGTCAGCCTGTCACTGCAGGGCAAGGCCACCGCCAACGCCACATTGGGCGAAGCGTTCACGGTCCAGAATCCGACGTCCAAGAAACTCATCCAGGCCGTCGCGACTGGCCCTGGCCAGGCCCTGATAGGACCGGCCGCCGATCGTTACCTCGCCGCCCGAAATCCCCGCTTCGCGTCCCGTTGAAGAGAGTCCTGAGCATGCGCCCTTCCCTGCCCCTGATCCTGGCCCTGTTGCCGCTCGCGGCGTGTTCCACCGTGAAAGAAGCCGTCCGCGGTCCGAACCTGTCGCCGGTCGGCTATCCCGCCCAACTGGTGCCGCGCAATCAGGAGGTGATGCCTCTGGCATCGGTCCGCGAACCGGCGCCGCAGCCCGCCAGCGCCAACTCCCTGTGGCGCACCGGCGCCCGCGCCTTCTTCATCGACCAACGCGCCGGCCGTGTGGGCGACATTCTCACGGTCAACATCGACATCGACGATAGCGCAAAGACTTCCAACGCCTCGACCAGCTCACGTTCCTCCGACACGTCCGGCGGGGTGCCGCACTTCCTCGGACTGGAGTCCAGCCTCGGCAAGATCCTTCCCGGCGCCTTTGATCCGTCGGCCATGGTTGAAACCAGCTCCAAACAGTCCAACGCCGGGTCCGGCGCCGTGAACAGGTCGGAAAAGATCAGCCTGACCATCGCGGTGGTGGTTTCCGCGGTGCTGCCCAACGGCAACTTGGTGATTCAGGGCACCCAGGAGGTTCGCACCAACAACGAACTGCGCCAGCTCACCGTCGCCGGCATCGTTAGGCCAGAGGACATCTCGTCTTCCAATACCATCCGCCACACCCAGATCGCCGAGGCTCGGATCAGTTATGGCGGTCGCGGCGATATCAGCCGGGTCCAGAAAACCCCGGCCGGCCAATCGCTCATCGAAAAATTCTCGCCTTTCTAGGCCTCCCGGCAAACGACCTGGGCCTTCCGGAGGTATTTGCCTGTTATGATGGCAGGCATGAGACAGCGGATAATCCTCTCAGTCGCGTTTCTCGCGGCGGCGGCGGTCCCGGCCCGGGCGCAACTGGAGCAGCGGGTTTGGGCGATCATCACGCCCAGACAGGGCGACGCGGTGCTGCTGTACGCCTTCGCTGACTCCAAGGACCTCATGGTCGGCTACACATGCACGAAAAAGACTGGGCAGATGAGCATTGTCGCCGCAAGCCCCGTGCGCCTCAACGAACCCATCGACCCTGACGCCCCACCGGCGACCCCGATCGCGGTGTCCCGTCCGGCGACCGTGCAGGTGGCGTCCGGAACCTGGACCGCCAGCCTGCCAGGCCGCGTGCGCCCCGACGTCACCTACGGCGGCACCTCGATAGTAACTGAGATTTCCACCCAGTCGCCCGTGATCAAGGCTTTCCGCAAGACACGCCTGATGCGCGTTGGCCTGTATGGCGAATTTGTCCAGGCTGCGGCGGTTCCAAAGACGATGCTCAACAAGTTCCTGAAATTCTGCGGGTAAGTGGCGATGAACGCCAGGGTCAGGGTCGTGGGCTGGGCCCTTGTCGCTCTCGGTGGCCTTGGGTTGGCGGGCGGCGTCGCCAGGCTGATCTACGACCGCTTCCAGCAGCATCGTGGTGAGGCTGAGGGTTATTTCGCCGTCTTCTTCATTCTGATTGCAGTCGGATATCTTCTACCCTCACTGGCGTGTGGAGTTGGCCTGGTCCGCGGCGAACGCTGGGCGCGGCTGCCGGCGGCGCTGCTGTCGGCGATGCTGATGCTGGCGTTTCCATTCGGGACCGCGGTTGGTCTCTTCGCCCTGTGGGCGCTGTGGGAGCCATCGGCTGAGGCTGCGCATGCGGACCAGGGGACGCCCGCCCCGCCAGCCGTTCAGACGACTACAACGCTAGGCGCAACGGGGCCGCCGCCGCGTCAGCGCCTGGGCGCACTGTTGGCGATCATTTGGGTCGGCGCAGGCTTCATCGTCCTGTTGGGCGGCGGATTTCGCCTGCATGACCAGGACGCCCCGTCGTTCCTGGGCTGGGGATTTTGGCCGGCGATCGTGCTGTTCGTCGCCATCAGTATTTACGCTGCGGCGAAGTGGCGGCCCATGCTTGCGCCTTTGCCCCGCTTCAATCCGGTCGCCGGCGCCCGCCGCGCCGCCGAGCTGAAAAGGGACCGCCAGGCCCGGGAAGACGAGCGCCGACAACGCCTCGCCGCCTTGGAGACCGACCCCGTGCGGCGCGCCTATGCGGATCGCATCCGCGCCGGAGAGGCCTGGTCGGACGCCCAGATTGACTACCACCTGGAACCGGGCGCGACCGTCACCTGCGACTGTCTTCGCGCCACGGAAGTCGCGCTTCGCGGGACCGGCGCCGACATACGCCTGGCTCAGGGCGCCAGCATCATCGCCCCGGTTAGGGTGAATGAGTCGGCCTGGCGCGCCGCCTTCCAGCCGCCGACGGACGTCGATTATCATGAGTTCTACAATGGCGGCCGCTCCGCGGAGGACGATCCGGCGGCGTTCCTACGTTGCAACAAGCACAATTCGGCGATCGAAGTCTTGCATCCGGCCTGCGCCCGGCCGGACACGGTCTGGTTTCCCGCTCCGCTGCGCGCCTGACGCTACGCCCGCCGGCCCGCGGAGGCGGAGTTGGCGTTTTCGAGTCCCAGCGCGCTCAGCGCGCCGCGGGCGATGCCTTCCGCATCGAGACCGGCCTGGGCGTACATGGCCTCAGGTTTGTCATGCTCCATGAACAGGTCGGGCAGGACCAAGGTGCGGATTCGCAGTCCCGCATCCAGTGCGCCATGTTCGGCCAAGGCCTGTAGGACGAAGGCGCCGAAACCTCCCATAGCTCCCTCCTCCACCGTGACGATCGCCTCGTGCTCACGCGCCAGGCGGAGAATCAGATCCACGTCGAGGGGCTTGGCGAAACGGGCGTCGGCGACCGTGGCCGAAAGGCCCCGCGCCGCGAGGATGTCAGCGGCTTTCAAACTCTCGGAAAGCCGCGCACCGAAGGACAGGATCGCAACGGCGGTGCCTTCGCGGACGATGCGGCCTCTGCCGATCTCCAGCGGCTCGGCGACTTCCGGCATTGTGACGCCGACGCCCTCACCTCGGGGATAGCGGAAGGCGCTGGGCCGGTCATCGATCGCAGCAGCCGTCGCCACCATGCGGGCCAGTTCCGCCTCGTCGCCGGCGGCCATCAGCACCATGCCGGGCAGTGCGCCCATGAATCCGATATCAAAGGACCCGGCGTGGGTCGCTCCGTCCGCCCCCACCAGACCGGCCCGATCCATGGCGAAGCGCACCGGCAGCCGCTGAATGGCCACGTCATGCACCACCTGATCGTAGCCCCGCTGCAGGAAGGTGGAATAGATCGCCGCGAACGGCTTCATCCCGTCGGCGGCCAGTCCGGCGGCGAAGGTCACGGCATGCTGTTCGGCGATACCCACATCGAACGTCCGATCCGGAAAGCGATCTCCGAACAAATCCAGACCGGTTCCGGAGGGCATCGCAGCGGTGATCGCCACGATCTTCGGATCCAATTCGGCCTGCCGGATCAGTTCCTGCGCAAAAACCTTAGTATAGCTGGGAGGCCCCGCCGCGCCCTTGGCCTGCTGGCCGGTGACGACGTCAAACTTGGCCACGGCGTGCAGCTTATCCGCGGCGCTTTCGGCTGGGGCGTAGCCCTTGCCCTTGTGGGTGACCACATGGACGAGCACCGGCCGATCCTTGATCTCCCGGGCGTTCCTCAACACAGGCACCAGGGCGTCGAGGTCATGCCCGTCGATGGGGCCGACATAGTAGAAGCCGAGTTCCTCGAACAGCGTCCCGCCGGTGACCATCCCGCGAGCGAACTCTTCGGCCTTGCGGGCGGCTTCCTTCAACGGGCGGGGCAGCGCGCCAGCCACCGATTTTCCGATCTTGCGGATCGATTGGTAGCCCCCGCCCGAGACCAGCCGCGCCATATAGGCGCTCATGCCACCCACCGGCGGGGCGATCGACATGTCGTTGTCGTTGAGGATGACCGTGAGCTGTTTGGTGGTCTCGCCGGCGTTGTTCATCGCCTCATAGGCCATACCGGCGCTCATGGAGCCGTCGCCGATCACGGCCACGACGCGATTGTCGGTCCCCGCCCGGTCCCGCGCCGCACAGAAGCCCAAGGCCGCGGAAATTGAGGTGGCGGCGTGCGCCGCGCCGAATGGATCGTACTCGCTTTCGGAGCGGCGGGTGAAACCTGACAGGCCGCCTCCTTGGCGCAGGGTTCGGATGCGGCTGCGACGACCGGTGAGAATCTTGTGCGGATAGGCCTGGTGGCCCACGTCCCAGATCAGGATGTCCCGCGGCGTGTCATAAACATGGTGCAACGCCACCGTCAGTTCGACCACGCCCAGGCCCGCGCCCAGGTGTCCGCCGGTCTGGGAAACCGCATCGATCGTCTCAGTGCGCAGTTCATCCGCCAGCTGCCGAAGCTGCGGAATTGAGAAATCCCGCATCTGCGCAGGGATCGTCACGGTGTCGAGCAAGGGGGTATGTGACATGAAGGGCTGAGCCTGGGGAGGGGCCTAGTTGCGGCGCTCTAACACGAAATCCACGCTGCTCCGCAGGAAATCAGCGCGCGGACCAAAGGGCTCAAGGTGAGACTTGGTTTGTTCAATTAACAGAGCCAGACGTTCGCGCGCCGCCGACGCGCCCAGAATGGTCACGTAGTTGGCCTTGCCCCGCTCGGCGTCCTTGCCCGCCTTCTTGCCCATCGCGGTCTCATCGCCCTCAGCATCGAGTAGATCATCGACAATCTGGTAGGCCAAACCCAGATCCTGAGCGAAGGCCATCAGTGAGTGGCGCTCGGCCTCTCCGACATGGGCCATGGCCAGTGGTAGGTCAAAGGCGCAGGCGATCAAAGCTCCGGTCTTCAATCGCTGCATCCGCGCCACCGCGCCCAGGTCGTCGCGTACGCCCAACAGGTCGATCATCTGGCCGCCGCACATCCCTCGCGCGCCGCTGGCGGTGGCGAGTCGCAACACCATTTCGGATCGGACGCCCCCGTCCCTGTGGGTGTCGGGGTGGGCGAGAATTTCGAAGGCGGCCGCCTGAAGCGCATCGCCGGCCAAGATGGCGGTGGCCTCGTCATAAACCTTGTGCACCGTGGGTCGGCCGCGCCGCAGGTCGTCGTCATCCATGGCTGGAAGGTCGTCGTGGATCAGGCTGTAGGTATGTATGCATTCCACCGCACAGGCGACCCGCAGCAATGGTCCGTCTTCCAGGCCAAACATGCGCCCGGTCTCGATGACGAAAAATGGTCTCAGCCGCTTGCCTGGCCCAAGGGCCGCGTAGCGCATCGCTGCGGTCAGCTGCGATTCTGGTCCATCGGCGCGCGCCAGCAGCTCGTCCAGCGCCACCGTGACAAGGTCGGCCGCCTCTACAATCCGGCGGGCCACTTCAGACATCAGCTGAACTCGGCCGGTTCCACGCTGGGCGCGCCCTGTGCGCCAAGCACCACCTTTTCAACCCGCAGACGGGCGGCCTTCAATCGCTCCTCGCAGTGCGCTTTCAAGGCTGCTCCGCGCTCATACATTTCAATCGAGCGTTCCAGCGGCGCCTGGCCCGATTCGAGTTCGCTTACGATCCGCTCCAGCTCCGCCAAAGCCTGCTCGAAGGAAAAGCCCGCGATGTCGGATGTGTCGGCCATGGTCGGCGTTCCTGGGATTGAGGGGCCAACCTAGTGGCCTCGCCGCGCCGCCGCAATGCGCCACTGCCGCCGCTCGGCTCAGACCCGTTCGAAACGCCGGACCGACCAGTATTTGAAGCCTTGGGTGTTGGTCATGTTCCAACCCATGCGGCGAAGCGAGCGACCGATCATGAAGTTGAAGAAGCCGTGCGCGAGCACGAGAACGTCGCCGCCCTGAGTCGCCAGATCTGCGAGCATTTGTGCGGCCCTATCGGCCCGAGCCTCGGCCTGGCGTCGGTTTTCCTCGCCAGCGTGATGATTGAAGTACCACCAGCAGAACCGGGTGAAAAAGCCCCATTTGCTGGGCGACATGCGGATCCAGGCGGGGAGATTGGGCGGCGGCAATGGCGCCTCAATCAGGATGTCTTCACGGGCGAAAGTGCGGCCAAGCGCCAGGGCTTCGGCGCTTTCGATCGAACGCAAGCGGGTGGACGCCAACAACACCGCCGCGTCGGCCGCCATCGCCTGCAACGCAGCCGGCGGTGTCTGGCCAGCGCGCAGCCCCCCGACCTCATATTGCGCCCAGAATTGTCGGTAGCCGTCCGATGACAGCCGCACCTTGCGCGAAAGGGCTGGTTCGCCATGGCGAGCGAGAATCACCGCCCCTGGTCGTTTGGCGGCGGCGACCGTCAGCTCGGCAGTCATTGCGTCCGCCATCTCATCCCCAGGGCGCGGCCCGGTCCGCCTTGCGGCCCCCCAAAGGCGCGGATGCGCGGCGGCGGATCAGCCCAAAGCCTGCCGGTCGTAACCGCCCTCAGGCGACGACACAACCCGCCCCCGCAGGGCAAACCGAAGACCGCTGATTTCCGCATGACATTGCGGCGAATTAACGCACAGGCCCCTTGGCTTAGACCGCAAGGTTTGCAATCTAACCGCCGTTTCCGCGTACAGGACGAGGGACGTCCGCCTTCATGCTTCGGATTGGTTACGTAAGGCTCCATGATTCGCGTTCGGCGGAGGACACCGCCGCGCTGAAGGCGGTCGGCTGTCAGGTTGTCCGAGCTGAGGAAGTCACCGGCGTCGGCTGCGAAGACACCGTGCTTCAATCAATCCTCGAGTTTGTGGGCGATGGCGACGAGGTGGTCGTCGCCCGGCTGGAGCAACTCTCGGAATATCCGCGGATCGTTCTGGACATCCTGGACCGGTTGGATGCGCGAGGCGCGGGTCTATTGGTCGTCGACGCGGAAATTTGCAGCCGCGGCGAGGGTGGCCGGGCGCTTAGGGCCGCCTTGCGGGCCGTCGCGGGCATGCGCGCCGTCGCGGTGGATTCGCAACGCCGCAAGACCGTGACGAACGTAAACCAGATCCTCGCGATGCAGGAGGCGGGCATCGGTCCCGGCGAAATCGCCCGCCGCCTAGGGGTGTCGCGGATGACTGTGTGGCGCAAGCTGCGCGCCGTCGAGGCCGCCTGAGAGGCGCCTCAACGCTCGCCAAGGCTGGACATGAGGGCGTCGCGGCCTCATCTTGGAAAATCAAACAGCTGTTCGACGCCTGAGGGGCCGCCCGCAATGTTCATGCGTTTCTTCACCGAGCTCCGCCAAAACAAGGTGCCGGTGACGCTCAAAGAGTACCTCATGCTCATGGAGGCGCTCGACAAAATGGTGATCAACCGTTCTGTCGATGACTTCTACTATCTGTCGCGCTCGGCGCTGGTGAAGGATGAGAAGAATCTCGATCGGTTCGACCAGGTTTTCGGGCACGTCTTCCAAGGCCTGGAGAAGTTGGACCCCAACCTGATCGCGGACATTCCGGGGGAATGGCTGAAGAAGCTCACCGAATCATTCCTCACCGACGAGGAACGAGCTCAGATCGAGGCCATGGGCGGCTTTGATGCCCTGATGGAGCAGCTTGCCCAACGCATCAAGGACGCCAAAGAGGGCAAGGGCGACGGCGAGGGTGAAGGGGAAGGCAACGGCGTCGGCAAGGGCGGCAACTCCCCCTTCGGCGCAGACGGCTACCATCCCGAAGGCGTGCGCATCGGCCAGGAGAAGGGCCGCCACGGGCGCGCCGTGAAGGTCTGGGACAAGCGCGAGTACAAGAACCTCGACGACTCGGTCGAACTCGGCACGCGCAACATCAAGGTGGCGCTGCGCCGCCTGCGCAAATGGGTTCGGGAAGGTTCGGAAGACGAACTGGACATGAATGGCACCATCCGCGGCACTGCGGAAAAGGGCTACCTCGACATTCAGCTGCGCCCGGAAAGGCGCAATAAGATCAGCGTGCTACTGTTCCTTGACATCGGCGGATCAATGGATTCACACATCAAGGTCTGCGAGGAGTTGTTCTCGGCGGCGCGCACCGAATTCAAGAACATGGAGTTCTACTACTTCCACAATTGCCTTTATGAATCCCTGTGGAAGGATAACCGCCGGCGTCACACGGAAAAGATCAATACCTGGGATGTGCTCCACAAGTTCCCGTCCGACTACAAGGTGATCTTCGTCGGCGACGCCACCATGAGCCCCTATGAAATCACCTACCCAGGCGGATCAGTGGAGCACTGGAACGAAGAGGCCGGCGCGGTCTGGATCGACCGGCTGTGCAACATCTTCGAGAACGTTGTGTGGCTGAACCCCACCGGTGAGCGGCATTGGGACTACACGCCGTCCATCGACGTGATCAAGCAGCTGGTGGACAACCGCATGTATCCCCTCACCCTGGATGGCCTGACGCGAGCCATGAAGGAGCTGGCCCGCTGATCACGGTCCCGCCGGGTCTGGACGCACCTGAGGCGGAAGAAGCACAGGCCGCCACCAAGGCGGCCGTGTTCGCCGTGGCCGAACAACTATTCGCCCTGCATGGATTCCAGAAGGTGTCGGTGCGCGACATAACCGCGGCGGCAGACGTGAATTTGGCCTCGGTCAACTATCACTTCGGATCCAAGGACGCCCTTCTCTACGAGATATTCCGCCGGCGCACCGCCGAGCTGAACCGTGAGCGGGCTCGGCAATTGCACGCGGCCAATGAGCGTTTCGCGGGCCGCCCTCCGGTGCGTGAGATCCTGCGCGCCCTGTTCGCCCCGCCGGTGGCCTGGACGGCGCCCGACCACGAACGGCGCATCGCCATGCAGTTCATCATCCGCGCGCGATCGGAGGGCACCGAGGCGATGCGCGAGGCCCTGCAGAGCGATGTCTCACACCTTGAGCGCTTTGCAGAATCCCTGCTGGCCACCAGACCGGATCTGGCGCCGGAGGTGGTCTATTGGCGGATCCACTTCGCCCTGGGCATGCTGCACAACAACCGCTTCGCCGAGTTTGACCGGCTGAACACGCTCTCGGGCGGCTTGACGCGCGAGGACGACACCGCGAGCCTGTTGGAGCGCATGCTGGACTTCGCCGAGGCCGGATTTCTAGCCTGAAGCGAGGATCGGCGACGACGTCATCTTCTCAGCACGCCCGCCGCAAGTTCGTCATAGCTTCCGTCCCGGGCGAGTCGCTGGGCGGCGCGCATCGTCCTGCGGTCTCCCGAGGGCGAGGATTCAAATACCTCGGCGAACCGTGACTGCCAGAAAACGTCAAGCTCAGCCGCGCCCGGCGTATCGGCAGGGTCGCATCCGGCGGTGAACACCAGCGAGACACCATTCCAATGAGCGCAGACGTCCGGTGTCAGGATCGAAAATCTCCTCGCCGCAAACCGGCGCACGAAAAACTGCGCGGCCAGTTCCGTCACCCGATGCGCGGGCTCAAACCAGGCCACGCTAGTCTCCACCAGCGCTCCAGCGATAAGCTTGAACTGGATGAAGGATTTCATTTTTTGCGTGGCCCGACGCACGGCTTCAGCGAATTCACGGGCCTTGGCCACGTCCGGATCGGCGCCGAGCCGCATCACCCCTGCTCACGCCCCATCCGCCAGATCAGCCGGTAGAGCAGCGCGAACCGCTCGGCGGAACGGTGCAGGATCACGTCGGCCGCGAGGTCCATGAAGTGGCGCGGAACTGTGAAGGCCTCTGTTGCGCCCGCTAAAATCGCACCCCACACAGCGTCTGGGTCGACCGTCCAGATCACCTCATCCGGCGGCACGCCCGCCCCACGCAGCTGGCGCGCGGCCTCGCGCCATCCGGCCAGATCCGCCTCCGAGGCCAACCGTGCGATTTCCATAAAGTCCTTGTAAAGTTCTTCTTTTGTTCTGTCGAGCTTTTCCTCCGCCGCTTCCCCTTGGCGGCCGGGTTCTGTACGAGCTTCCATCGAGCATTTGATATTGATGAGGGGCGGGTCGCTGCGGCTGGAAGGCCGGCGCCCGGGTGGGGTCATTGGACGCTGAGGCGGAGTCCGGGAAAGGCACGGCGGACCAAAGCCTCGAAGTGCGGGAGGCCGCATATGAAAAGTTCGTCTGGGACAATCTGAAGCGCAATTACCTGGGCAATTACCTGCATGGCATGCTGGGCATGACTGGCTTTCGCCTGGTCAACGCCCCCACGTTCCTGCCCGCCTATCTGCACATGATCTCCGGATCAAGTTCGGTGGTGGGCCTGGGCCTGGCGTTGCAGACCATCGGCGGGGTGCTAACGCCGATCTTCGGCGCCACCCACATCGAACATCGACCCAAGGTGATGCCCCTGGCCATGTGGGCGGGCGGGGCCGGACGACTGGCGATTCTCGGGATGGGGCTGGCCGGATGGTTCTTGAAGGGCCACGCCCTGGTGATCGGGCTGATCGCCATGATGTTCACCTTCGGGGTCTTCATGGGTATCCAGCGGGTGATCTTCTCGTTCCTGATGGCCAAGGTCATCCCCATGAACCGCCGCGGCCGGTTGCAAGCCTGGCGCAACGTTTCCGGCGGCCTGATCGCCGCCGGTATGGCTTACCTGGCGGGCAAATATCTGATCGAGCCTGACCTGTTCGGCCATGGTTATGGACTCACCTTCATCGCCGCCTTCGTGCTCACCAGCCTAGGCATCAGCGCCGTGGCGATCCTGCTGCGCGAGCCCGAACCACCGGTCCTGCGGCAAAAATCCCGGCTCCGTGACCGGGTGACCGACTTTCCCGCCTTGCTTCGATCCGATCCCGACTATGCCCGGTTCCTGATCGTACAGATGTTGGCCACCTCCAGCCGCATCGCGACGCCCTTCTACATCATCTACGTAGGACAACGGACTCAGCTCTCCGGTAGCCAGATTGGCCTTCTCACTGTGGCCTTCCTGCTGGCTGATACATTGTCGAACCTGGTCTGGGGTTACATGGGCGACAAGGCCGGCTATCGGCGCGTAGCGCTGATCGCCTTCATCCTGTGGATCGGCGCTACGGCGGTGCTGATGACCTTGCACGCCATGCCCTTCATCTTCCTGGCGTTCGCCGGGCTCGGCGCTGGAGGTTCAGCCTATATGATGGCCGCCAACACAATGGTGCTGGAATTCGGCTCCCGCGAGGAGATGCCCATGCGGCTGGCCCTGTCCGCCACCGCCGAGAACATCGCCGCCGCCGCCAGCCCTCTGGTGGGCGGGGTGCTGGCCGACATGTTGGGATTTCAGATGGTATTCGGCCTTTCCATCGGATTCCTGGCCGCGGCGTTCATCCTGATGCTGATCGCCGTGAAGGACCCGAGGGGGCGACGGGCGAGCGCGGTCTGATATTACGCCTATTCGCTGTCCCAACCCGCCCGGCGTTTCACGCCCGCATTGATCTGTTCAACGAACGCAGGATCCGGATCGGGGAAGGCCGCGCAGATCTGGCGGGCTTCCGCATGCGGCCGGATGATCTCGACCCCGTCCAGTATCCCCGCCACCGTCTCGCGCGCCACCGCCGCGATCACGTCCGGGCCATTGGCGGCCTGGCTGGCCACGTCCAGCTGCCGGGCGAGGCCGGTGTCCAGCGCCGGCGGAAACACCTCGATGACTTTGACCACGCTCCCGGCCAGATGCCGTCGAAGCCCCAGAGTGAACATGTGCAGGCCGGACTTGGTGGCGCTGTACAACAGGTTGGCATCCAGCGGGAACAAAGCGCCGGGCGTGCCCACATTCACGATCGCGGCCTTGGTCTGTGGCGCGTCCTGGCGGCGGGCCAGATAGAGGCGGATCATCTCGATGGGCGCAGCCAAATTGATCTCAATTTCCAGGCGCGCCCGGTCCGCCTTCAGGGTGAAGGGGTTCTGATAGTCGTGGGCCTGCACGATGGCGGCGTTGTTGATCAGGCAATCCAGCGGTCGGCCGCCGGTTTGCCTGGCGATCTCGGCGAACATCCGCGTCCTGTCGGCCTCCGAGGTCACGTCCGCATGGATCGCGGTCAGCCGCGGCTCATGCTCCACGGCCGCCTTGAGGTCGGCCTCGGTGCGCGCGCAGATGAACACACGCCACCCGGCGCTGGCCAGGTCACGCGCCATAGCCAGCCCCAGGCCGACGGAGCCGCCGGTGATCAACGCCGTGAGCGGGTGTTCGGAATTGCTTTCAAACCACATGTCATTGGTCCTCCCAGACCACGTGTAACAGCAAGGGTTGGATGCCGGAGCCTGCCAATCCACTCACAGGTCGAATAACGTCTGACGCCAGGATGCAAGGTCAGGGGGTTGTTCCGCAAAAGCGGGGACGGCGGGATCAAGTTGCACCCAAGTCTGTTTGCGGCTGACCCAGAGGTGACTCACCGGGCTTATGCCCGAAGCGTCGTCCAAGGTTCCCGCCTTGAGCGTCGCCACCTGTGGCGACCGGCTGGAGACGTGGAAGATACGGGTGCCGCAGGTAGCGCAAAAGAAGCACGTCGTCATCGCGCCGCTGTCGCTGCGCTTATCAAAGGACGCCAGAGGACCCAGTAGTTGGAGATTTTTGCGCGGCACGGGTATCGAAATGGAAAATGCGCTGGCGCTCTGCTTCTGACAATCGCGGCAGTGGCAAGCGTAGGCGCGGGCGAGCCGGCCTACGATCTCGTATCGAACGCTTCCGCACTGGCAGCCTCCAAGGGCTTCTGACCGAACTGACATTCATCCCCCTACCCTCGCGCCGCCTCCGCCGCGGCGATGCGGCCCTGGGCGATGCGGTTGGCGATCTCGTGGGTGGGGCGGGATTCGGAGATGGCGCGGTCGAGGACTTCTTCCAGGGTCTCGATCATGCGCGCCACCTTCGACTCTACCCAGGCGGGGTCGAAGCCTTCATTCCGATCCAGGGCGCGAATTTCGCCGGCCACGTTGATGATGCCGCCCCCATTGATGACATAGTCGGGCGCGTACAGGATTCCGTCGTCGAAAACGGCCCGGCCGATTTCCGGCGTCGCCAACTGGTTGTTGGCGCCGCCGGCGATAATCCGCGGCTTCAGCCTGGGCAGGGTCTCGGCGTTTATGGCGCCGCCCAGGGCGCAGGGGGCGAAGACGTCAGCTTCGGCGTCAAAGATGGCGCCAGGCGCCACCACCTTGGCGCCGGTGCGGGCGGCGACCTCGGCGGCGGCCTCGGCGTTGACGTCGCAGATCACCAGTTTAGCGCCGGCCGCATGCAGCCGGTCGGCCAGATAGGCGCCCACATGACCCACCCCCTGGATGGCCACGGTCACCCCGTCCAGTTCCCGTTCTAGCGCCCGGCGCACGCACAGGCGGATGCCGCGGAAGACTCCGTCCGCCGTCACCGGGCTGGGGTCGCCCGACGCCGCCGGATGTCCATCAAGCCCGGCGATGTAGCGGCTGTGCTTATGGGCATAGGCGAGGTCGGATGGCGAAATCCCCACATCCTCGGCGGCCCAGTAGCGGCCGCTCAGCGACTCCACAGCCCGGCCCAGGGCCTCGAACAGAGCCGGCGTCTTGGCGGTGCGGGAATCGCCCAGGATCACCGCCTTGCCGCCGCCCAGCGCGATGTCGGCCATTGCGTTCTTGTAGGACATGGCGCGTGACAGCCTGAGCGCGTCGGTGAGCGCGTCCTCGGCGGTGGGATAGTCCCACATCCGGCACCCGCCCGCCGACGGACCCAGCGCCGTGGAATGCACCGCGATCAGGCACTTGAGTCCACTCTTGGCGTCGTGGAAGGCATGCACCTCCTCATGGGCCTCGAAGGCCGGAGAATCGAACAACGTCATGGTGTTACGCCGCTAATTTGAGGTGATGAGGCGCCCGCTCCGGCGGCCGTGCGAAGATTTTTGCGAGACGCCGGCGCGCTGGGAATCGCGCCGGCGCCTGAGGGCAGCGGCCCAGTGGGATCACGCAGATAGGCCAGCACGTCGGCGATCACCACCGCACGCTGCTTGTCGCGGGTGAGCAGGTGCCAGCCCTGCTGGTAATAGGCGCTGCGGTCCTGGGGCTTCAGCCGCTGCGCGGCCCTGAACGCCGCCTTCTTCGGGATGATCTGGTCGTGGGCGCCATAGAGATAGAGCGTGGGCGCCGCAGCCTTGCCAGCGGCCTTGTAGCCCCGCTGCATCTCCGAGACCACGCCAAAGAGAGTGTCGGACCGTGAGCCCCAGATCATCAGCGGGTCGCGGCCCATCGCAATCAGCTCGTCGCGGTTGTCGGTGGGATGAACCTTCCGGGCCAGCCAATCCGGCGGCTCATAGACCTTTGAACCCGTGAAACGGGCCGCCAGCCAAAGCAGTGTCTTGTTCGGCAGCGACTGGTTCGACCAGCCCCAGACCCCGGGTGAAAGCAACACCAGCCGGTCGGCCTGGGGCGGACGATCCGAGGCGAAGGCGTCCAGCGCCACTGAGCCGCCTAGGCTTTCTCCCAACACGACGATCAACGCCTTCGGATGGCGCGCCCGCACAAGCGCGGTGACCGTTCGCAGGTCTTCCGTCAGGAGTTGGGATCCGCCCCAGACGCCTCGTTGCGGTGAACGGCCATGGCCGCGCTGGTCGTAGGCGTAGGTGGCCACTCCGGCCTTGGCCCATTCGGGACCTGCGAAATGAAAGGCGTTGGCGTAGTCGTTCATACCGTGCACGGCGACGATCGCGGCCCAGGGCTCACCCTCGGCCTCCCAGTGGCTAAGGCCCAGCCGGGCGCCGTCGAAGCTCAGCACCGCATCGGCTTCAAGCCGCGGTCCTTGCCAGTCCACGCCCGGCGCGCCGGCCTGCTGCACCACCATGGGCGTGCAGGCGCCGAGCGTCAGCGCGAACAGAAGAACGAGAAAACGCTTCATGGACTCAACAGGGCGGCGACCGTGGCGCGAAGATAGGGGACGACCTCGGTGTCGAACCAGGGATTTCGCTTCAACCAGCCGGTGTTTCGCCAGGAGGGGTGCGGCAGGGGCAGGATACGGGGAACAAAGCTTCGCCAGGCCCGCACCCTCTCGGTCATTGAAGACTTGGCGCCGGCGCCAAGCGCCCAGGCCTGGGCGTAGGACCCCACCAGAAGGGTCAGCTCCACACCTGGCAACTCGGCCATAAGCCGCGACCGCCAAAGCGCCGCGCAGCGGGGCGGCGGTGGATAATCGCCGCCCTTTGGGTCCGTGCCCGGAAAGCAGAAGGCCATCGCCGCCACCCCGATTTCGGCGCGCCCGTAAAAGGTCTCTCGGTCCACCCCCAGCCACCCGCGCAGCCGATCTCCGGACGGATCGTCGAAGGGGAACCCGCTCTCATGCACCCGCCGGCCGGGCGCCTGCCCGCAGATCAGCAGTCGAGTCTCCGCCGCCACCCGCACCACCGGTCGCGGCTCATGCGCCAGTTGGCCGGCGCAGGCGCGGCAGGCGCGAATTTCTGCGAGGATGACGTCCAGGCTCATGTAACCGCCATCACTGCGGGCGCCGGTCAGGTTCCGAACTGGACCCGTTCCGCCGCGATCCAGCGCGCGTAGGAAGGCCGGCCGAGAACCTTGTCCACAAATGCCGCCGCCTTGGGATAGGTCGCCGGGTCCACCCGCCAGCCTAGGTGCATCAAGGTGCCGATCGGGCTGACCACCGCCAGGTCCGCCAGCGTGAGTCGGTCCTCCACCAGCCAGCCGGAGGCCGGGATCACCGATTCCAGATAGGCGAGGATCGGAGGCAGTTCGTCCTTTTCGGCCGCGGCGGCGACGGCCTCATCGCCGGGGCGGCCCAGCAGCCGGGGCGAAACAAAACGGTTGAAAAAGATCTTGCCGCCCGCGCCCATCAGGATGGTGTCGGCGAACTCCTCAAACCAGATGGTTCGCGCCCGCGCCTTGGGCTCCAGGGGGATCAGGTTCGGATCGGGCTTGATGGCGTCCAGGTAGGTGATGATCGCGGTCGAATCCGAAATCATGAAGTCGCCGTCCTGGAACGCCGGCATCTTGCGAAACGGGCTGGCTTGCGCGAACTCCGGCGGCCCACCGCCCAGGCCAGCGGCGACCAGCTCCATCTCGATCCCCTTTTCCTCGGCGAAGGCCAGGGTCTTGCGGACGTAGGGTGAGCCCGAAGCGCCAAACAGTTTCATTGTGGTGTCTCCTGGGTGGCGGCGCGCAGCCGGTAGACGCCCTTGAATTGATCCGGATTGGCCGGCTTTCCGTGGCGCAGGATGACGATCCGTCCGGCCCGCGCAAGCCCTACCGCCGTACTCCGAACATGTGACAGATGTCGCCGCCATGCTTCCGGATCAAGGGCTCTGGCCACATCCTCCGGCGCCACCGACTTGCCGGGCGCGGCCTTGGCCAGCAGGTCGAGTAGGGTGTCTTCGAGGGAAAGACTCATTTCAACCTCCCCGCTTCATCGTCTCTCGGGCGATCACCACCTGCTGGATCTGGCTCGATCCCTCGTAGATGCGGAAGATGCGCACGTCGCGGTAGAAGCGCTCGATCCCGTGGTCGGCCACATAGCCGGCGCCGCCAAAGATCTGCACCGCCCGGTCGGCGACCCGGCCCACCATCTCCGAGGCGAAATACTTCGCCGCCGCCGCTTCCAGGGTGACCGGCTCGCCCTGATCGCGCTTGCGGGCCGACTCCAGGGTCAGCGCCCGGGCGGCCAGGGCGTCGGTCTTGGAGTCGGCGATCATCCCCTGTACCAGCTGGAAACCGGCGATGGCCTGGCCGAACTGCTTACGCTCGGCGGCATAGGCCACGCAGTCGGCGATCAGCCGCTCGGCCACGCCGACGCAGATCGCCGAGATGTGCAGCCGGCCCCGGTCCAGTACCTGCATGGCCACCTTGAATCCCTCGCCCTCCGCGCCCAATCGGTTTTCGGCGGGGACCCGAACATTGTCGAAGATAACGTCGCATATGTGGGCGCCCTGCTGGCCCATCTTCTTTTCCGGCTTGCCAACCGACAGACCCGGCAAGTTTCGCTCCACCACAAAGGCGCTGACCCCGCTGGCGCCCTTCCGCTCCGGATCGCTGCGGGCCATAACCGTGAATAGGTGCGCGCGGTTGGCGTTGGTGATGTAGCGCTTGGTCCCGTTCAGCACGTAGCAATCCCCGTCGCGGATCGCCCGGGTCTGGACATTGGCGCTGTCCGACCCGGCTTCCGGCTCGGTGAGGGCGAAGGAGATCACGTGCTCGCCGCTGGCGATCTTCGGCAGATACCTGGCCTTCTGGTCCTCAGTCCCGAACATCACCAGGCCCTGGCTGCCGATCCCCACATTGGTGCCGAAGGCGGAGCGGAACGCCGGGCTGGTGCGGCCCATCTCCATCATCGCCAGGCATTCGTCCTCCATGGAAAGGTCCAGGCCGCCGTATTCCACCGGGATCGACAGGCCGAACAGGCCCAGAGCCTTCATCTCGTCCAGCACTGCGTCCGGGATACGGTCGTCCTCTGCGACCTGGGCTTCCAAAGGCCGCAGGCGTTCGCTCACGAAGCGTCGGAGAGTGTCGAGCAGTTGCTGGCGAGTATCAGCGTCGAGGGCCATGCGATCTTCTCCTGTAAAGCGCGCCGACGCCATAGGGCGAAACTGGCCGGATCGCCAGACGTGCGCCTTGCTCGCCAACGCGGCTCTGGGTAGGCCTGGGCGCCGGACACCCGCCAATCGCGAGGAACCTGATGACCCTGGAATCTCGACACGACGGCTACGGCCCCATGACGCCGGCCGAAGACCCCGCCTGGGCCGGCTGGTTCCAATGGGGACGCGACCCCTTCGAGGCCTTCATCGGCCCGCTCTTTTGCCGCTACGATGAGGCGGGCGTTCCGCGCACGGCGTTCCGGGCTGCGGCGCATCACATGAACGTCGGTGATTTCATGCACGGCGGCGCACTGATGACCTTCGCCGACTACACATTGTTCTTCGTGTCCAGGCAGGCGCTGGATGATGCGCCGGCCGTGACCGCCACCCTGAACACAGACTTCGTCGGCGCCGTCCCCGTCGGTGCGATGGTGGAAGGGACCGGCGAGGTGATCAAGGCCGGCCGATCCATGCTGTTCGCCCGCGGACTGCTCAGCGTCGCCGGTGAGCCGGTGTTGAATTTCTCCGGCGTCATCAAGCGTTCGGGCAAGTGGGCGGGCTGAGTCGCCGCCGAACTAGTGACCGGCGTGGTCCATGCCGGTCGCCGCCCCAGACGCTGACCGCGCCTCAATCGAACTGACCGCATAAACCGCCCGCCAGCCTTTTCGGTCGCCGGATGAGACCACACGCCAGGGCGCCTGTTTGGCGGGCAACGGCCCGCCGTCCACCCGGTCGGCCAGGATCACCGTGTCGGCATGGGTGTCAGGATCCACCTCCACCAGGGCGTAGACCGCCTCGAAGCCATCGGCGCCGGCGATGACTAGGTAGGCCCGCAGCGGGTCGCCATGCAGGCGCTGGCCCATGGGCAGGCCGCCCATGCGCAGCACATGGCTAAGGATCGCGCCCTCGTAGAGACGCCTCTTGCCATTCTCGGTGAGCTTCGCCTTGGCCCGAGGCAGGCCCGCAACGTCCGCAGCAGTCAGGCTCTTCACTGATCCGTCAAGCCCAGTGACCTTAAGGCTCTGCGCGGCCGCTGGCGCAGCTAGAGCAAGCGCCGCCGCGACGGCCGCCGCGGTCAGCCTCACACCGCCACCTTGGCCGCGGGTCGCGCCCGCATGGCTTCCAGCCAACGCCCGAGGTTCGTCAGCGTCTCAGGGATCGGCATCTTGATCATGCGAGTGAAGTCAATGCCGATGAACGCCGCAATATCAGCGATCGTCAGCCGGTCCGCCGCGATCCATTCGCGTCCGGTCAGTTGCGCATCGAGCATGGCGAGGCCGCGATGGCCGTTTTGCTGGTTATAGGCCGCCACCGCCGGGTTTGGCGTCTCGAGCACCGCCAGCGCCGGATGCGTATGGCGCACCGTCTGCATCAGGGGTGCGGCGACCCCGAATTCCACCCGGCGCAGCCACATCTCGATGACCGCCGTCTCCTGCGGGGTGCGCCCGAACAGGTTCGGCTCCGGATAGCGGCTCTCCAGATAGCGGCAGATGGCGATGGACTCGGTGAGCGCCTTCCCGTCGTCCAGCTCGAGCGCCGGTAGTTGTGCGGCCCCGAACTTGGCCAGGAACTCCGGCTTTTTATGTTCGCCTTCCAGCAGGTTGACCGGGACGATTTCAATGTCCTCGATCCCCTTCTCGACCATGAACCAACGTACGCGACGCGGATTGGGCGCCCTGGGACTGTCGTAGAGTTTCATGCTTGGCCTCCTTCAGCCGAAAAGTTCCCGCGGCATCGCGCCCACCACCGCCGCGGTCATGCAAGTGGCCAGGAAACCGGCGAGCAACGCCTTCCAGACCAGCCCGATGATCTCCCGACGACGGTCCGGCATGAGCACGCCCATGCCGGACACCGTTATTCCCACGGATCCGACGTTTGCGAAGCCGCAAAGTGCATAGGTCATAATCATCCGCGTCCGCTCGCTCATATCTGCGGCTGGGATCGCGCCCAGCCGGATGAAGGCGATGAACTCAGTGAGCATCAGCTTCACGCCCAGGAGCCGACCCGCCATCCCGGCTTCTTCCCAGGCCACGCCCAGGGTCCAGGCCAGCGGCGCGAACACAAATCCCAGGATGCGTTCTGCGCTGAGGGGTTGGCCAGCCACGTCAGGCAGCGCGCCCAGAACGCCGTCGCCAATCGCCACCAGCGAAACGAACACGATCAACGTCGCGGAGATGTTGAGCACCACGGTAAGCCCATCCATGGTTCCCTTGCTGATGGCGTCGATGGCCGAGTCATAGCGCAGCAGGCTCGTGTAGTCGGCGTAGGCGCCGCCGATTCCAGGCGTCTCCGGGATCATGATCCGCGCCAGCAGGACACCGGCCGGCGCCGAAATAATCGAAGCCGCCAGGACATGCGCCGCGGCGTTGGGCAACGACGCCTTCAGGATCGCCGCATAGGCCACCATTGTGGAGCCGGCCACGGTCGCCAGGCCCACAACAATCATCAGGAACAGCTCGGAGCGCGTAAGTTCATCCAGGTAAGCCCTGATAACGATGGGGCTTTCAATCATTCCCAGGAAAATGTTGGCCGCCACCGCCAGCGCTGAGGCGCCCCCCAGCCCCATGGTCTTCTGGAATAGATAGCCAAACCCCCGGGTGATCCACCGCAAGACATGCCAGTGCCAAAGCAGCGCCGACAGCGCCGAAATCACCAGGATCAGCGGCAGGACATTGAAGGCGAACACGAACAGGGCGCCGCGGTCGGCCACCACATAAGGTTGATCTCCGCCGCCCAGGTAGCCGAACACGAACTGGGCGCCCTGGGCCGTAGCCGCGGCGAGACCGTCCACAGCCCGGTTGATCGCCTCGATCACCGCGCGGGCGCCCGGCGCTCCGAACAGCAATGCGACCAGCCCCGCCTGGGCCGCCAACGCGCCAAGCGCCAGCCGCCAGGGAAATCGGCCGCGCGCCTCGGACAGGCTCCAACAGATCGCCAACACGACGACGATACCAGTCAGACTTTGGGCGTTTTCAGCTCGGAACATTGTGCTTGCGGGCCCCTCCAAAAAAAACCAGCGGTTGCAAATGCGGAAAATTGAAACCGCAACCGCTGGAATTAACTCCGTTTGAAGCCTTCCCAACGTCAATTGTCAGGTCGGAGAAGATACGGATGTCCCTGGCGCTGGCCACCCTGATCTACGAATGGCGACGCTATCTGGCGGCGGTGATCGCGCTCGCCTTTTCCGGCGTGCTGATTTTCGCCCAGATCGGCATGTTTACAGGCATCGTTCACGCGCTCACCGCGACCATCGACCGCTCCCGCGCGCAGGTGATCATCATGCCGCCGAAAATGGACGCCCTGATTGGTAGCGGCCCCACCAATCTGCCCGCTCGCATCGCCCCTCTGATCTACATGCATCCCCAGGTGGCCGAGGTTGCGAGCGTGGATGGAGCGGGCGGCTCCTGGAGCAACATTCCGGACGCCGGCGAGAAGAAGGTCACCCAATACGTGCTGATGCGCATGGTCGATCCCCGCCCCGGCGCCGTGACCTTGCCGCTCGACTACGACGAAGCCACCCGTGTCGCGCTGATGGCGCCCTATGCGGTCGCCATCGATCGCTCTGCGCTGAAGCGGCTTGGCGTGAAGCCTGGCGACAAGGCGATGCTGTCCGGTCGCACCGTGCGCGTCGCTGCGGTCCTGGAAGGCTATGGCGACATCAACCAGGTCACCGTGGTGATGAGCCGCGACACCATGCGCATGCTGGGCGCAGGCGGGCGCGACGGCTCCACCGGGCCGCTGATGGTGGCCCTGAAAGATCCGCGCCAGACGCTGGCTGTCCGCGACCAGCTCAACACCACATCGGGCGGCGCCTATCGCGCCTGGACTCGGGAGGAACTCACCGCCGCCAACGAACGCGCCTTGCTGAAGCAACAAATCGTTGGGGTGATCCTGGGCTTCTCGGCGGTCTTGGGATTCCTGATCGGCGTGGGCGTCACTTCCCAGACCCTGCGCGGCGCCGTCCTCGCCAATATCCGCGAATTCGCCAGCCTGCGGGCGCTTGGAGTCTCTGTTGGCTCATTGCAACTGGTAGTGCTCGAAATGTCCTTCTGGATCGGCCTTTTGGGCTTAGCTATCGCCGGACTGGCCACGTGGGGCATATCGAGTCTGGCGACCCAATACGGCGTGACGATGATCTTCCCCGCCGCCTGGATCAGCGTCATCTCGATCGTGTTGCTGGTCATCGCCTTCGGATCGGGAGCCATGTCCATGGGCGTGCTCCACAAGAGCGAACCGGCGGATCTGCTCAGATGACCGCCGCTTCGCCCGCCATTTTCGCCGAAGGCCTCAGCAAGCGGTTCAAGACCGGCCGCGCCGAGGTGGAGGTGTTGCGCCATGTGGACTTTGAAGCCCGGGCCGGCGAACTCACCTTGGTGATGGGGCCGTCGGGTTCCGGCAAATCGACCCTGCTCGCCGCACTTTCCGGCCTGCTCCGCCCGGACAGCGGGCGCGTCGAGGCGTTCGGCCGCGACCTTTGGAGCCGCAAACCCGGGGCAATTGACCGGTTCCGCCTCGACCACTGCGGCTTCATCTTTCAGGGTTTCAACCTGTTCCCGGCGCTGACCGCGGTTCAGCAGGTCTCCGTGGTCCTGACCTACAAGGGCTATCACCCGGACAAGGCGCGGATCGTCGCCGAAGAAGCGCTGACCGAGGTGGGCCTGAGCGCGCGAATGCACCAACGTCCAGCGGAGATGTCCGGCGGCGAGAAGCAGCGCGTTGCCATCGCCCGGGCCCTTGCAAAGGATCCCGACATCCTGTTCGCGGACGAACCCACCAGCGCGCTGGACGGAGAAACCGGGCAATCGGTGATCCGCCTGCTTCAGCGTGCAGCCAAGCAACGCAACGCCGCGGTGATCTGCGTCACCCATGACGCCCGCCTCGCCGCCTACGCCGACCACATCATCAGAATTGAAGATGGGCGCATCCTGGAGGATCGGCCGATCACCCCTAGGGTGACGCCGCACCTGCCCAGAACCGCGCAACAGGGAGCCTGACACCCGATGCCCTCAATCTTCCGTCGCACCAGTTTCTGGTCGGGCGCCGCCTCGGTGCTGGCGCTGATCGCCGGTGGCGGCGTGATCGCCAGCCAGGTCAACGTCAGCAAGGAAAAGGTCGCCGAAGGCAAGACCGCCATGACGCCGGTGAGCCCCTATGTCGCCATCGCCAACGGCAAGGCCGACGTGGACGGCGGGGTGATCGCCGTGGCCGCCCGCCGCGCCGGGATCATCGCCGAAGTGTTCGTCGAGGAAGGCGATCCGGTGACCAAGGACCAGCTGCTGGCGCGCCTTGAGGACACCGAGCCGCGCCTGGCCGCCGCCGCGGCGGAGGCCGAACTCGCCCAGGTGGAGGCCCAGATCCGGATCATCGAGGTGGACCAGTCCTCCGCCAAGCGGGAATACGAGCGCCTCAAGGCGTTGGTCGACTCCAACTTTATCGCCGCCCAGAAGTTGGACCAGGCCGCCGACGTGATCCGCGACGCCGACGCCCGTCTGGCCGCCCAGAAGGCCGCCGTCGCCTCGGCCCAGGCCAAGCTGGAACAGGCGCGCTATGAGCTGGAGCTCACCATGATACGTGCGCCGGCGGATGGACGGATCGTGCGCCGTTACGCCAATCCGGGCGCCGGCGCCTCGACCCTGAACGTCTCCAACATGTTCGAACTGGAGCCGGTCGGAAAACGCATCGTTCGGGCCGAACTTTCCGAAAGCGCCCTGCCCTTCGTGGTCGAGGGACAGTCCGTCCAGCTTTCGCCGGAAGCCGATCCCGCCAAGTCATTCCCGGGACGGGTGGTGCGCAGGGCCGGCGTGTTCGGCGCGCGCAAACTGCAGTCGGACGACCCCTCCGAGCGCACCGATGAGCGCGTGGTCGAGGTGGTGGTGAGCGCCGATGGGGCGCCGTTCCTCATCGGCCAGCGGGTGCTTGTGAAATTCGCAAAACCTTGAGGGCCGCGCCGGGACGCCTTACGACAGCGCCTTCGCCATCTCGATGAACGCCCGCGCCGCGGCGCTATCCGGCGCGGTGGCGCAAACCGGCTGACCCTGGTCGCAGGCCTCACGCAGCGCCTGATCCAGCGGGATCTCGCCCAGGAACGGAACACCTAACCGACCGGCCTCCGCCCTCGCGCCGCCCCGTCCGAAAATATAAAGCGGCTCGCCGCTCGAAGGCTCAGTGTAATAGGCCATGTTCTCCACCACCCCCAGGATTGGGGTAGTGGTCTTGGCGAACATCGCCGAGGCGCGCCGGGCGTCGATCAGGGCGATCTCCTGCGGCGTCGAGACGATCACCACCCCATCCAGCTTCAGTTTCTGGACCATGGTCAACTGCACATCGCCGGTGCCCGGCGGCAGGTCGACGATCAGCACATCCAGGGGCGCATCCTCCGACCCCCAGGCCACGTCATGGGTCATCTGACGGGCCGCCGAGGACGCCATTGGGCCGCGCCAGATCATCGGAGCGCCTTCATCGACCATGAAGCCGATGGACATCACCTTCACGCCCCAGGCCGTGAGCGGGATCAGCTTTTGCAGCACCTTGTCGAACTCCGGGTCGCCGTCCACCCCCAACATCGTCGGCGCGGAGGGGCCGTAGACGTCGGCGTCCAGCAGCCCCGCGGCCTTGCCAAGGCGGGCGAAGGCCACCGCCAGATTTACCGCGATGGTCGACTTGCCCACCCCGCCCTTGCCACTGGCCACGGCGATCACCTTCTTCACATGCGCTGGCCGCATCGCCTCCGGCGATGGCGCCATCTGTCCCTTGGGATCCGGATTGACCTGCGCGCCCCGACGAACGCGGGTCACCCCCGGCGCCGGCCCGGACGCTTCGGAGGTCAGCACCACCTGCGCCTTGCCCACACCCGGCAGCGCCGCCATCGCTTTTTCCGCGGCGTCGCGGACCCCCTGGTAGCGAGCGATCTCCGGCGCCGGGACCTCCAGCATGAAGGCCGCCCGATCGCCGCGAATCGTCAATCCGCGGACCAGACCGGCTGCGGTGAGCCCCTTGCCGGTCTTCGGATCGGTCACCTGATCGAGGGCCGCCAAGATCGCCGCGCGGTCGATGTGGGCGGGTGCGTCCATTTTAGAAACCTGGAATGACTTGCGTTGACCGTTAAGGGGTCTCATATCCGGGTCACAGCGCCGGTTTACAAGCCCATCCGGGCGAACGACGCAGCCGCGCCGAGACAAGACGCCGAGACGCGACCACGACATGCCCTGGAATGACAACGCCAACCCCGGCCCTTGGGGATCACCGCCGCCGCAAGGTGACGACGATCGGCCGCCGCCCCGCAAGCCTGGCGGACCCAACCGCGGGGCTCCGAATCGGCCGGATAGGCCTGACCTGGGCGATTTCGGCGAACGGCTGTCGGCTTGGCTCGGCGGGATTTTCGGCGGCGGCGGGCGGGGTGTGCAACCCGGTGCGCTGGTGGGGATCGTGGGGGTCGCCGTCGGCCTTTGGGCGCTTTCGGGCTTCTATGTGATCCAGCCGAATGAAGCCGGCGTGGTCACCACCTTCGGCGCCTATTCGCGCACCGAGTCGCCCGGTCTTCGCTACCATATCCCAGCCCCCATCGAGGGCGTCCAAAAGGTCGCCGTCACCTCCCTGCAGCGCACCGACATCGGCGGCGTCGCCGGCGCAGAGGTTCCCGGCGAGAGCCTGATGCTCACCGGCGACGAGAACATCGTCGATCTGAACTTCAGCGTCACCTGGCGGATAGCCGACCCGGCCCGCTATCTGTTCACCATCGACAACCCCGAGAACGCCGTGAAGGCGATCGCCGAGAGCGCCATGCGCGAGGTGGTCGGCAAGTCTGAGTTCGCAGCCCTTCAAAACACCAACCGAGGGCGCGCCCAGACGGAGACCGCGGAACTGATGCAGAAGGCTCTGGACGCATGGGGTGCGGGCGTCAGCGTGGTCGAGGTGCAGATCCGCAACGTCAATCCGCCAGCCGAGGTCAAACCGGCGGCCCGGGACGTGCAAAGCGCTCTGCAGGACGCGGAATCGGCCAAGAACGAAGCCAACGCCTATCTGAACCGCGTGGTGCCGGAAGCCCGCGGCGAGGCCGCGCGGATCACTCAGTCGGCCCTGGCCTATAAGGAACAGGCCGTGCGGGAAGCCACCGGCGACGCGGCCCGCTTTACGCAGATTCTGGACGAATACCGCCGCGCGCCCGGCGTCACCCGTGACCGCCTCTATATCGAGACCATGCAGCGGGTGCTCAGCCGCTCGAACAAGGTGATCGTCGATGCGAAGGGCGCATCGGCCCCGATCATCCTGCCACCGGACGCGTTCAAACCCCGCGCCGCCAGCGAAGCGGCCATTCGCGGTCTGCAGCCCGCCGCCCCCACCCCACAGGCCCAGACGACCACGGCGCCGCAGCAGGGAGCCGCACGATGAGCCGCAGTCTCGTGACCTGGAGCGTCATCGCCCTCTTCGCCCTGATACTCACTTTCAACACCCTTTTCATCGTCGACCAGCGCCATCAGGCGATCATCACGCGCTTCGGCGAACCGGTGCGCGTCCTCAATTCACCGCGGTCGCCGAACCCTGGCCTGCACATGAAGGCGCCGTTCCTGGACGAGGTGATCCTGCTCGACAAACGCAACCTGGCCCAGGAAGCCGAAGAAGAGGAAATCACCGGTTCGGACCAGCAGCGGCTGGTGGTCGACGCCTTCATCCGCTACCGCATCTCCAATCCGCTGCAGTATTTCCGCACCCTGCGAGACGCCAACACCGCCAATGACCGCATTGAGCGGTTGCTGAATTCCTCATTGCGTCAGGTGCTTGGAACGGCGACTTCAAAGGACATCGTGTCCAGTCGCCGCGGCGCCCTGATGCTGGCGATCCGGACGGACATGGCCCGCCGGGCGCAGGCCTCCAAGTTCGGGATCGAGGTCATTGACGTGCGCATCCGCCGCGCAGACCTGCCCGCCCAGAACCTGCCGACGACGTTCCGGCGCATGCAGACCGCCCGTCAGCAGGAGGCGGCGCAATACCGCGCCCAGGGCGAGCAGCAGAAGCGCGAGATCATCGCCGCCGCCGATAAGGAGGTGGTGATCACCCTGGCCGAGGCCACTCAGGCCGCCGAGCAAGTCCGTGGCGAGGGCGACGCCTTGCGCACCCGCATCTTCGCCCAGAGCTTTGGACGCGACCCGAGCTTTGCGGCCTTCTACCGCTCCATGCAGGCCTATGAGTCTTCGCTGGGCCAGGGCGACACCACCATGGTGCTCTCCCCCGACAGCGCATTCTTTCGCTATTTCGAGCGCGGGCCGGCGGCGCGGTAGACGTCAAGCCAACGCCTGCGCCGCCAACAACTCCCGCACCTCATGCAGGTCGCGTGCGATGCGAACGCAGAGCGTTTCCATCTCCTCCGTCGGATCGAGCATGTCGGGCACCATCACCGTCATCATCCCGGCCGCTGCCGCGGCGCGGACGCCGTTATGGGAGTCTTCCAACGCCAGGCAGTCGGCCGGATTAACGCCCAGGGCCGCGGCGGCTTTCAGGAACGGCTCTGGGTGCGGCTTACCGTTCACCTGCACGTCGCGGGTGATCAGAACGTGAAAGCGGTCAACGAGACCGTGCGGCCCCAGGCTTCCCCGCACCGACTCCAGGCTGGACGAGGTGGCGATGGCTCTCGGCATGCCAAGGGCGTCCAAATGGTCCAGGATTTCCAGCGCGCCGGTCTTGAGCGCGATTCCAGCGGCAAGCTCCTCGTCAAAGTGCAGGCTCACGTGGTTGCGCCAGGCGTCCATGTCGAAGCCGGGTCCGAAGTGATCGGCGACGATCCGGTCGCTGGCCGCGTGCTGCAGGCCCACCATCCGCAGGAAGGTCGCCATCGGCAATTCGCCGCCCTGCGCCCCGGCGGCCCGTTGCATGGCGCGATAGACCACGATCTCGGTGTCCACCAGCAGACCGTCCATGTCGAACACGACGGCGCGGACCTGGCGGGGCAGGCTCATCAGTCCCTCACGAACTCATCCGCCCGGTAGCCCTGGAAATAGAGCACGGCAGTGAGGTCGGCGTGATCCACCGCACAGTCGGCCTCGGCGGCGACGATGGGCTTGGCGCGGTAGGCGATCCCTAGGCCCGCCGCCCCGATCATCGCCAGGTCGTTGGCGCCGTCGCCGATAGCGATGGCCGCCATCAGCGGCGCACCCAGGGCCGCGGCCTCCTCGGTAAGCGCCGCCAGCTTGGCCTCGCGCCCCAGGATCGGCTCGCCGACGGTTCCGGTCAGCCGTCCGTTCGCCGCGCCCAGCGAGTTGGCTCGGTCGGCATGGAAGCCAGCCGCCGCGGCGACCCGGCTGGTGAAATAGTTGAAACCACCCGAGACCAGCACACAGCGCGCGCCATTTTCGGCCATGGTCCGCACCAGAATCCGCGCGCCAGGATTGAGGCGCACCCGCTCAGCGTAGGCCCGCTCCAGCGATGCGAGGTCCAGGCCCTTCAGCATCGCCACCCGCTCGCGAAGCGCGCCCTCGAAGGCGATCTCGCCGCGCATGGCCCGCTCGGTGATCGCCGAGACCGCATCCTTCACGCCGGCGAAATCGGCCAGTTCGTCCAGGCATTCGCAGCCGATGATCGTGGAGTCCATGTCGGCCACGAACAGCCGCTTCCGGCGACCGTTCCAGGGCTGCACGCATACGTCGATGGGCGCTGCGGCCAGCGTCTGGCGGGCAGCAGCGCGCGCCGAAGCGAGGTCATCGGCCTCCACAAGCAAGTCCAGCGCACCGGGCCCCAGCGGCCGGGGCTCCTTGACGCGGGCGCCGACGCTTGCGAGCGCTTTGGCGAGATCGGTGACCGCCGCTTCCGGCGCGTCCGCCTGCGGACTGACAAGGGTGAGAGCAAGCTGCATGGAGCCCCGCATCTGGCTGATCGCCGGCCCGACGGCAAGCGGCAAGTCAGCGCTTGCGCTGCGGCTCGCCGCGCAAACCGGCGGCGAGATCGTCAATGCTGACGCGCTGCAGCTGTACGCCGATCTTAGGGTGCTGACCGCGCGCCCGACCCCCGAGGAGGAAGCCGCCGCGCCGCACCACCTGTACGGGACCGCCGACGCCGCCGACGGCTGGTCGACCGGACGCTGGCTGAGGGCGGCTGAAGAGGTCCTGGCCCATATCGCCGGGCGCGGCCGCCAGGCGATCATTGTGGGCGGCACGGGCCTTTATTTCCATGCCCTGACCAAAGGCCTTGCCGAGATTCCACCTGTCCCCGGCGATGTCCGCCGGCAGGCCGCCAACGACTTTGCAAACCTTGGTGAAGCTGAATTTCGCGACCGCCTCGCCGCCGCGGACCCCGCCGCCGTGGCGCGAATCAGCCCGGGAGACCGCCAGCGCCTGACCCGGGCCTGGGAGGTGTTCGCCGCCACTGGCGCTGCGCTCTCAGACTGGCAGGCCCGAACGAAGCCCTCGCTCGCGGCGGAAAGCTGGCGCGGCGTGGTCCTCGAGCCGCCCCGTGATGTGCTCTACGCCCGCTGCGACGCCCGGCTCGAGGCCATGGTCGGCAAAGGTGCGTTGGAGGAGGTCGTAGCCCTGGCCGACCGCGGCCTGGACACCGCCCTGCCCGCCATGAAGGCCCTGGGCGTTGCGGAATTCGCCGCCCACCTGCGCGGCGAGACCACCCTGGCCGAGGCGCTGGCCGCCGCCAAGACCGCCACCCGCCGCTACGCCAAGCGCCAGCTCACCTGGCAGCGCAACCAGGTCCCGGACTGGCCGCGCATCACCGCCGGCGCGCCGGCCGAGCAGTGGACGCAATGGAAATCGGCCACCGACCAGTCGTCATGATTGCCGCGCGCGCCGCCCGGTCCTAACCTCGCCCCATGATCAGATCGCTCCACCACATGGCGTTCCGCTGCCGCGATTCCGAGGAAACCCGGGCGTTCTACGAGGACCTCCTCGGCCTCGAATTCGCCGCCGCCTTCGCCTTGGAAGAGTCGAAGACCGGCCGCCCCGTCCACGCCCTCCATAGCTTCTTCCGGATGGCCGACGGCGCCTATGTCGCCTTTTTCGAGGTCAAGGATTCGCCGTTCGACTTCTCACCACGCCAGGACTTCGACCTGCACATGGCGCTTGAGGTGGACGATGCGGCGTTCGACCGCGCCTTCACCGACGCCAAGGCCAGAGGCGCCGATCTGCGCGGACCTGTGGATCACGGATTCATCCGCTCGCTTTATCTGCGCGACCCCAATGGCTATGTGGTCGAGCTCTGCGTGCGGGCGCCCGACCATGTGGCCCAGGCCGCGTCTGCGAAATCCACCGCCAGGGCGAATCTCGACGCGTGTCGTGCAGCCCGGCAATAAGCCTGCAACGTCCCGGTGGTTGACGCGAAGCGCCTCGCATGGCACATCGGCGACCGATCAAATCGGAGACGCGCCGTTGCGCACCCAGCTCGTACTCGTAAGGCGACCGTCCCGGGGCTGAATTCGTTCAGCCCTCGCACGGTTGCTTGCGCCAGGCCCTCAGAGGGCCTTTTTTAATGCCCAAATCCTCAGGCTGACACGATGACCGCCCAGAAGACACTTCAAGCCGAAGCCACCGCCGAGACCATGACCGGCGCCGAAATGCTGGTCCGCGCCCTGGTGGACCAGGGTGTAACCGATCTGTTCGGTTATCCGGGCGGCGCGGTGCTGCCGATATATGACGCCCTGTTCGAGGAACCGCGCCTTCGCCACGTCCTGGTCCGGCACGAGCAGGGAGCGACACATGCCGCCGAAGGCTACGCGCGCTCCACCGGCAAGCCGGGCGTGGTGCTGGTCACTTCCGGCCCGGGCGCCACGAACGCGGTCACCGGCATCGTCGACGCCTTGATGGATTCCATCCCGCTGGTGGTGATCACCGGTCAGGTGCCCACACATCTGATCGGCACCGATGCCTTCCAGGAATGCGACACCATCGGCATCACCCGCCCCTGCACCAAGCACAACTACCTGGTGAAGGATGTCGCCGACCTGCCGCGCATCGTCCACGAGGCTTTCCACATCGCCACCTCGGGCCGTCCCGGTCCGGTGGTCATCGACATTCCCAAGGACGTCCAGTTCGCCAAGGGCGTCTATCAGGGTCCCGGGGACGTGAGGTTCTCGCACAACTACCACCCGCGCACCAAAGGCGAGGCGGGCAAGATCGCCGAGGCCGCGCAGATGATCGCCGGCGCCCGTCGCCCGGTGATCTACTACGGCGGCGGCGTCATCAACGCCGGCGCCCGCGGCGCGGCGGCCCTGCGGAAACTAGCCGAACTCACCGGCGCCCCGGTCACCTCCACCTTGATGGGCCTGGGCGCTTTTCCGGCCGCCAATCCTCAGTGGCTGGGGATGGTCGGCATGCACGGGTCGTTTGAGTCCAACCACGTCATGCATGACTGCGACGTGATGATCGCTGTCGGCTCACGCTTCGATGATCGGGTGACCGGGCGGTTGGACGCCTTCTCGCCAGGGTCGCGCAAGATCCACATCGACATCGATCCCTCGTCCATCGGCAAGAACGTCCGCGCCGACGTGGGCATCGTCGGCGACGCGGGCTCGGTGCTGGAGGATTTGATCGCCGCCTGGACCGCACGCAAGTTCAGCCCCGACAAGGCCGCCCTGGCCGCCTGGTGGAAACAGATCGATGCTTGGAGGGGTCGCAAGGGCTTCGCCTACAAGCCGAACCCGACCCTGATCCAGCCGCAATACGCCATTGAACGCCTCTATGCTCTCACCCGCGGCAAGGACGTCTACATCACCACTGAGGTCGGCCAGCACCAGATGTGGGCGGCCCAGTTCTTCCACTTCGAGGAGCCCAACCGTTGGATGACCTCCGGCGGTCTGGGCACCATGGGCTATGGCCTGCCGGCCGCCGTGGGTGTCCAGATCGCCCACCCGGACAGCCTTGTCATCGACATCGCCGGCGACGCCAGCGTGCAGATGACCATGCAGGAAATGTCGACAGCGGTGCAGTACGACCTGCCGATCAAGATCTTCATCCTCAACAACGAATGGATGGGCATGGTTCGCCAGTGGCAGCAGCTGCTGCACGGCGAGCGCTACTCCCATTCCTATTCCGAGAGCCTGCCCGATTTCGTGAAACTGGCTGAGGCCTACGGCGGCGTTGGCCTACGCGCCGAACACCCCGACGAGTTGGACGACAAGATCCGCCAGATGATCGAGGTCCGCCGCCCGGTGATCTTCGACTGTCGGGTGGTCAAGGAGGAGAACTGTTTCCCCATGATCCCCTCCGGTAAGGCCCACAACGAGATGATCCTGGGCGAGCAGCAGGATCTCGGCTCCGTCATCGACGACGCGGGCAAGAAACTGGTGTGACGCGCGCGGCCGCCCCGTTTCGGCGGCCGCCGCCCTGTGACACCCCTCCCCACCGAATCTCCCAAAGGCTCCGCTCATGTCCGATCCTCAGCCCGGCTCCGTATATGAACCCGTCCACGAGGAAGAGCCTGAGCGCATGGCCACCTTCGCCGTACTGGTGGACAACGAGCCTGGGGTGCTGCACCGGCTGGTGGGCCTGTTCTCCGGCCGCGGCTACAATATCGAGAGCCTGACCGTCGCCGAGACCGACCGGCGCGCCCACACTTCCCGGGTGACCATCGTCACCCGCGGCAAGCCACATGTGCTGGCCCAGATCGAGGCCCAGCTCACCAAGATGGTCGCCACCCGAGACGTCCGCGACGTCTCCCGCGACCCCAACGGCCTGGAGCGCGAACTGGCCCTGGTGAAGGTGAAGGGCATGGGGCCTGCGCGCATGGAGGCGCTTCAGCTGGCCGAGATCTTCCGAGCGCGGGTGATCGACACCACCCACGAGAGTTTCGTGTTCGAACTCACCGGCGCCTCGTCCAAGATCGACAAGTTCGTCGAGCTGATGCGGCCGCTGGGGCTGGTGGAACTGTCGCGCACGGGGGTGCTCTCCATCACTCGCGGCGCCGAGGCGATGTAGGCGGTCGCCGCGAACCGGTGGAAGTTTCCGCGCCGCCTTCTTTTCGCAACCATTCCACCCTATATGGGATTTGTCCGGGTTCGCCCGGACTATGGAGATAAACGCGCACGTAATAAGCGGACTGGACCCGGGTGCGATTCCCGGCGGCTCCACCAATCCTCCTTCGGGTCTCGACGAAGGCACATGGGGCCGATCAGCATCGACAGACGTCTAAAGGTGTTAGCTTTCTCTCGGCTTGGCCCACCGTTTCGGGCTTTTAACTAACTGCGAACGATAACTTCGCTGAAGAGGTTCGCCTCGCCGCGTAATGCGGCGGGTCGTTTCTCGACCTAAAGCCCTGGCGT
>CANJLH010000029.1 GCA_947475415.1 Caulobacteraceae bacterium | reverse complement strand
GGGCAAGGTCAGCCGTCTTCGCACCTGCCTCCGCTTCCCGCAGCACCCCGATAATCTGCTCTTCTGTAAATCGTGATCGCTTCATCGTCCGTCCTTCTCTCAGGGCCGGACTCTAATCATTCTTGGATGGAAATCAGGGGGTCACGTCAGCCCCAATGGGGCGTGCGAATCCGCCGTGCCTCACAACGGTGTCTGACAGACCCGCTCACATGGGGACTGAACAGACGCAGGCAGGCTCATCCCGTTCAGACACGCCCCGCCAAGGCGCGAATGCAGGCGAATAGTTGGTCGTCCAACAACGGCTTTTCGACTACGGGAACGCATAGCGCCGCGGCGCGCAGTTGCAGATCTCGGCCTGGGTGGGTGGTGATCATCACCGCCGGTGCGCGGCTGCCCCGGGCGCGAAGCCGGTCCAAAAGGTCGATGCCGAATTCGTCCGCCAAATTCTGGTCGATCACCAGGCAATCGGCCAGATCGATCCCCTTCGCGCCGAAGGCGGCCGCGGCGGACTGGAAGGTGCGCACCCGGAACCCTTCCATTTCGAGGGCGAACCCCAGGGCGTTCAGGACTGCCGCATCATCGTCGACGATGAACACGGTTGGCGGTCCTGGGCCTCGCGTCTGGTTGTCCATCCCGTTATCCCGGCGCGTGTCGAGCATCTCGCCACCTTTTCGCGCGGGTCAGTCCCCGGCGCTTTGATCTGACGCAAGCGGCTCAGAGGCCAGCGGCCAGGGCGATACGCATGAGCTCTGAAATGTTGCGGGCCGCAGTTTTCGACATCAGGTTCGCCCGGTAAACTTCCACCGTGCGCGGGCTGATATCGAGCTCATAGGCTATGACCTTGTTGGCCTTGCCAGCCACCACGCCCATCAGGACATCGCGCTCGCGCGCCGAAAGCGGGGCGAGGCGGGCCTGGGCCTCGATGCGCGCCTGATCGGTTTTCTGCTCGCGTTGGGCCAGCGCGGTCTTGACCGCCTCAAGAAGGGTGTCGTCGGAGAACGGCTTTTCAATAAAATCAGCGACGCCCGTTTTCATCGCCTCCACCGCCAGCGGCACGTCGCCATGCCCGGTCATCACCACAACGGGGCAGGCCACGCCGTCCGCCTTCAGCCGTCGGGTCAACTCCAGCCCGCTCATGCCAGGCATCCGTATGTCCGTGACGATGCAGCCCTGAGCGAGATCCGGCAGGTGTTCGAGAAAGGCCGTCGCCGAGTCGTAGGTCCGCACCTGGAAACCCTGGATATCCAGGAGGAACGCCAGGGAATCGCGCATGGCCTCGTCGTCGTCGATCACGTGGACGGTTTCAGCCGGCATCAATAAGCTCCGATTCCGCGCGGGGCAGGGTGAAGCTGAAAGTGGCGCCGCCCTGAGCATTGCGCTCGGCCCATATTCGCCCCCCCTGTGCTTCAATGATCGTCCGGCATATCGACAGGCCAACACCCAGGCCATGGGACTTGCTGGTGACGAAGGGTTGGAACAACCGTTCGGAAACCTCCGGACTGACACCGGGTCCGGTGTCCGCGACGACGATCCTCACCATGGCGTCAGCGTCAGCTGCGATAGTGAGAGCCAGCTCGCGGCGCTCCATATCTTCCATCGCCTCCATGGCGTTACGAATCAGGTTGAGTATCACCTGTTGCACCTGGATCTTGTCCACCACCACCGGACCAGTGCCGCGGTCGAAGTCCATAGTGACACGCACGCCCAGCTCCTTGGCGCCGACCAGGGCCAGGGCGCTGGCCTCCTCCACCAGCTTCACAGGGTCCTCCATGCTGTGCTGGGTCTCGCCTGTGGCGACAAACTCGCGCAGACGTTTGATGATGTCGCCGGCCCGCAAGGCCTGATCGCTGGCGCGGTCGAGGGCGTTGCGCAACCGGCCAAGGTCGGGTTCCGACGCATTGAGCAGGCCGACGGATCCCTTCACATAGTTGGCGATCGCAGACAGCGGTTGGTTCAATTCGTGGGCCAGGGATGACGCCATCTCACCCATCGCCGTAAGGCGTGAGACATGCACCAATTCGGACTGCAGCTCCTGCATCCGGCGTTCCTGATCGCGCCGCTCGGTCAGATCGCGGATGAAGCCAGTGAAAACCCGGTCGCCGCCCGAGCGCGCTTCTGCGACCGCCAGCTCCATGGGAAAGGTGGAGCCGTCCCTGCGCTCACCGACCACGATACGGCCGATACCGATGATGCGCCGCTCGCCCGTACGCAGGTAGCGGCCGATGTATGTGTCGTGCTCCTCGCGATAGGGTGAAGGCATCAGCACGCTGACATTGCGGCCGATCACCTCGCCGGCGCTCCAGCCAAACAGGCGCTCAGCGGCGACGCTGAAGGACTGAATGGCGCCGTGAGGATCAATTACGACCATGGCGTCCGGAACCGTATCGACGATCGACCGTAGTTGGGCGGTGTTGGCCGCCGACGCCAGCCGATCCTTCCGAATCCGCGCACCAGCGAACGCCAGCAGGATTCCCAGCAGAAGAAAGCCACCGGCATCGATGAGATTCACGGACTGGCTGATGGCGCCCTTCGGCAGCAGAAACGCCGTGAAGCCCAGGCACAGGACCGTGGCGACCAGGGTCGGGCCAAACCCGCCGTACCAGGCCCCGAGCAGCAAGGCGGGCACATAGAGGATCAACACGGCGTGGTCTGACAGAAACGGCGTCAGGACAAAGCGCAGGGTGACGGTGATGGCTACGGCGGCCAGGGCGACGAGATAGCCAGCGCCGGGCAAGCCCTTGACCATCGTCGGCGATTTCGATGCGAAGTCGTCCGGGCTTGGTCTGAGCATGCGCCACACTCTAGACGTGGACGCGTCGCTATTTCCAGGGCCGTCGACGGAACCGCCCGGTATTTACCGGGATCTGGAGAGGTTGGCTGTGTCTGGTCCCGTCATTCGCGGGAAAAGCACGAATTGGCTGTCCCGGCGGCGGCGCAGATAGGCGCCCGCCCGGACATGGCCTACCTACCTGTTGCGCCAAACGAACCAAGACCTACACGACCTTTGCGCTGACGCATTCGCCATCGCGGCGGTGTTGATCGTTGCAGAGCGTTGTGCGCCGTTCAGTCTTCCACCATACGCGCCAGGGCCGCACGGCGCGTGATGCGGTAACGACGGCAGCCGCTGAATTCGACCAGACCGTTGGCCTGGAGCTGTGTCAGCATGCGCGAGACGGTCTCGATGGTCAGCCCAAGATAGTCCGCCATATCCTGACGACCCATCGGAAGGGTCGTGACTTCCGACTTGAACCGATCGGCGAGGTCGAGGAGGAAACTCGCCACCTTCTCGCAAGCGGTCTTGCGGCCAAGCAGCATCAGGTGCTCCTGGGTGCGCTCCAGGGCCTTGGCGGTGGCCTGCCAGATGGCCCGCTCGATCTGCCCGCCCTGTTCGCCATAATGACGCAGCGCGGCGCGCTTTAGGACCAGAATCTCGCAGTCGCTGAGAGCTTCGGCGGAAAAACGATGCTCCGAGCCCGCCTCAATCCCGAGCAGATCGCCGCCATAGAAGAAATCGCCGATCTGCCGACGCCCGTCACCCATCAGCCGGGTAGTGCGCACCGCGCCGGATATGACCTGATAGATCAGATCGGCGGGTTCTTCCTGAGCATATATTTCCTCACCGGCGGCGAAGTGCATCCGCACGCCGATCGCACCAAAGGTGTCCATCGCCGCGGCCTCGTGCGTCGGCCGACCGTATTCCAGGGCTTGAAGCGACATCGTTGAACTCCCATTCGACGTCGCCAGAGGTAGGCTGGTTTCGGCCGCCCCAAAATTCAGGGACGACGCCTAGGGAGCAGCCCCTAAGGGAATCTACGGAGGCGCAGTCAGCGTCCGCGTGGGAAAGCACTCACCAGCCTGGCGCGGACCTGATCCAACCGATCATCGACGGCCTCAGGCTGCATGTTGGAAACGATGCCGCCGAAATGCTGGTGATCGATCACCCGCAACCCCGTGACGCCGGCCAGGTGGCTATCGAATACGGCCATGAGAGATTGAAGCGCGCCGGTGGAATTCACCCAATGGTCCGGGGCGCCCGAACTTGAAAAGCTCAATAGGGTTCGTCCACCGAGCAAGGGCTCGGTGCCGCCAAACCCGGGTGCATAGCCGAACTTCAGGGAGAACACCCGGTCGACATAACCCTTGAGGATCGCCGGAGGCGCGTTGAACCAGAAGGGGTAGACGAAGATGAAGCTGTCAGCCTCAGACAACCGCTTGCGTTCGGCAACCACATCGGCCCCTGGCGTATGGCCGGCGTCACTGGCGATTTCCTGCGCCTGCAGTCGGGGATCAAAGTTCATGGCGTAAAGATCGCGCAGGTCGGCGCTCTGACCCAGACCCTGAAGCGCGTCCACGCAGGCTGTCGCGACCGAATGGCAGAAGCTGCCATGCCGGGGATGCGCAAGGATTACCGCGTGCTTCATTGTCGTGATCCGATGGACGTCGCGTTGTTCAGACTACTTCGGGCGCGCCGGGCCGCCTTGATCTCGATCAGGCGACCAGCGGCGCGGTTTGCGCAAGATCAATTCCAGCCCCGTCCGGCGGCGCGAAATTGGCGCCAAACTCAACGGAGTCCTTGGATGCCATTCGACAACCTCACCCCTGGAAACCTCGCATACCTGACCTTGGTGCTCGTCGCCTTCTTGAGCTTTATGGTCCTCTTGTTCGGGACATGGGCCTATGTGAACCTTGAAAAGCGACCGCGCGAGCCCGCGCGCAATCCGCAAGGCGTTACATCAACTGGACAGGCGGACGTCAGGGAGTCTTGAGGCTATTGATATAGGCCGCTAGGTCATTCACCTGGTCAGAGTCCACCTTCACCGCGGGCATGGCGTAGTGGCCGCTCTCGGCGATGTCGGTCAATTTGCGCTGAAGTGTCAGCGGCACATAGGCTCCGCTCAGGGTCCGGAACGGCGGCGCGCGGCGATCAGGGCTGTCGCCCGCGGCCGCGACGGCATGGCAGGCCGCACAGACCTGCTTCGCCAGCGCCTCGCCGCGCCCCTGGGATTCGGCTAGCGGATCAGGTCGATTGGGCAGGCCGGCGCAAGCCGGCGCGGCCAGGAGCACCAGGGAAAGGACAATTGTTGTTCGCACGGCTGACGCTCCGACCGGGGATGAATGACCATGCACCTGAACGACGCCAGACGGCCAGAGCCATGATCGCAAGAAGCGGCGCTGCGTAACAAGCCCAGCAGTGCGTTCCAACGGCGCCACAGACGACGCCGCGCCGCGCCGTCGACCAAAGGTGGGCCAGCGCGTAGCCCCCGGTTATCGCCGACGAGCTGGCGATCATGAGAGTCAGGGTGACGCGGGTTGGCCAGATTGATTTCATGTTCGTCTCCGGCTCGACAGCGTCTGGCGGAACGATGACTTCGCCACACAGCGACGCCTTGATTTGGGTCAAGGCTCGGGGCCAGCCGACCGGGCATTCCCGACAGCAACAACAGCGTTGATCCAACTGTGGGCGGGGTCCAAATGCAAGCTGCTGAGAGGCGGGACGAACGCACGCCGTTTGACGCCGTTCTGCTTTATGTGTTCACCGGTGTCATGGCGTTCGTTTCGCTGCTCGCGGCGGCGTTCACCGAAGATCCGCTGTTCCGCTTTCATGCCTATATCGCACTGACCCTTGCAGTCATCGCCCTGGCGGCGATCACGCTGGGGATCAATTCCGGCAAGCTCCGCTCGGATCCGACGCGATATGCCGACGATGTCGTGCGGGCCGGCGTGATCGCCACAATGTTCTGGGCCGTCGTGGGCCTGCTGGTGGGCGTGGTCATCGCCGCCCAGCTCTCCTGGCCACGCATCTTTTATTTCCCGGAGTTCGGCTGGTTGAACTTCGGCCGGCTGCGCCCTCTGCACACCTCGGGGGTCATCTTCGCCTTTGGCGGCAACGCCCTGATTTGCACCTCATTCTGGGTGGTGCAACGCACCTGCAAGGCCATGCACAATCGAATTTGGCCCATCGCCCTGGCGGCGATCTTCGCCGCCAGCCTCGCACAAGCAGCTGACGCGCCTGACGACCACAAGGCGAGCGTGGAAAAGGGAAGGGTCCTTGTCGAACGCAACTGCGGCATGTGCCATGCGACGGGTGAAAAGGGCGAAAGCCCAAACGCCAAGGCGCCGCCCTTCCGCGATCTCAATGAGCGATTCGACGTCGACGCCCTCGGCGAAGGCTTGGCGCAAGGCATCCTGACAGGTCATCCGGCCATGCCCGAATTCCGCTTCCAGCCGCACGAGATCGTCTCGATCGTGCTCTATCTGAAAACCGTACAGGCCCGGCGCACGGCGTCGGCTGCAGCCGATCCCCTGGACTAGGTTCGGCCTTCAGATCAGGGCGATGATCATCGCCACGACAGCAACGCCCATGATCACCGTCGCGGCCCAGCCGAACAGGCGCTCTCCGCTGTTGGCCACGAAGGTCCCCATCTGCTTATGGCGCGCGGCGACCACCAGCATAGCGGCCATGATCGGCACAGAGATCACTCCATTCACGACTGCGCTCCAGAACAGCGCCTTGATCGGATCTAGGGGAGAATAAATCACGGCCAACGCCACCAACATCGCGGCGGTGATCACCGCATAGAATCCCGGCGCGTCCCAAGGCTGATGCTCGAGCCCTTGCCGCCAACCGAAGATGTCGGCCACGGCATAGGCGACCGAGCCTGCCAATACCGGCGCCGCCAACAGGCCAGTTCCTATGATTCCCAGGCTGAACATCAGGGACGCCATAGGCCCCGCGATCGGGCGCAAGGCCTGCGCCGCCTGGGCGGAGCTCTCGATGTCGGTCACACCGGCGTCATGGAGGGTGACGGCGGCGGTCAAGATGATGAAGAAGGCGATCACATTGGCCACGGCCATGCCCGCGAAGGTGTCCAGGCGAATCCGCGCCAACTCACTTTTCGCCCGATTGGCCTTCTGATGCAGCAGGTTGGGCTCGTGGTCGGCCTCCATATCCTCCACCTCCTCGGAGCTCTGCCAGAAGAACAGGTAGGGGCTGATGGTGGTGCCGAACACCGCCACGATCATGGTCAGGACCGCTCCGTTCAATGTCAGGTGCGGCGCCACCGTGCGCGCGGCCACTTCCAGCCAGTCGATCTTCACCGTGAACACCACGGCGACATAGGCGAACAGGGCCAGCGTCAGCCACTTCAGAAAATGCACGTAGCGGTGGTAGGGCACAAATAGTTGCAGGCCCAGGGACACCAATGCGAAAGCCACCATAAAGAGCTTGTCGTCGCCACCCAGGACCAGTTGCGCTGAAGCTCCCATGGCGGCGATGTCCGCGCCGATGTTGACCGTGTTTGCGACGAACAACATCGCCACCAGCACGGCGACCGCCCAGCCAGGCAGCACCTCCTTCAGGTTGGCCGCAAGTCCGCGTCCCGTCACCCGCCCAATCCGGGCGCTCACCAATTGGATGGCCACCATCAGCGGGTAGGTGAAAAACACCATCCACAGCATGTTGAGTCCGAACTGCGCGCCCGCCTGAGCATGGGTGGCGATGCCGCCCGGATCATCGTCAGCCGCGCCGGTGATCAGGCCCGGCCCAAGGCGTCCGAAGGACCGGCGAAACGCGCCGGCGAGCCTTCCCGGAATTCCCATCAGTTCGCCCTACGGTGCATCCTTGATCTCTACGGCGTTGTCCGACCGCAGGGAACCTTCGTCATACTGCGCGACGGCGATCTGAACCCCGTAGCCCTACGTAGGGGATGAACCTGACTGGCGTGCGCATCGGAGAAAATGTCCATTCCAGTTGGCTATCCCTGGAGGTCTGACATGCAAGCTGTCGCCGCATCGGCAACCGTCCACCCCGCCATCGTGACCGGCCGGGAGATGTACCCGCAGTCACACGAGAGCTACCTGGTTCTGAAACCGGGCGGCGCAGTCGACTGGATCGACGATCCGGAACAGGCGACGGCGTTCGCCTCGATGCGCGAAGCCGCGCGCATGGCCACCAGGCTTCCCTCGGGCCTGCGGGCGTTCGGCCTGCCTCGCGGACTCGAGCGGCTCGACGCCTGAGCCGATGTTGGTTCCCCGCCTGATTGGACTTGCCGCCTTGGCGATCGGGATCGCTGGTTGCGCCGAATTGCGCAATGATCTCAGGCTTGGCTTCGCCGAGACTGCGCGTATCGAGCGGGGAAAGGCGCATTTCCACAGCGTCTGCGTGGCTTGCCATGGCGAGGGATCGCAACCCAGCCCCAATCGAATTGCGCCGCGGGTGGAAATGATCGCCCAGCGCTATTCACCACAAGGTCTGGCGCGCGAACTCGAGGCGATCGCCGACGTGGGCCACTATGGCATGCCCACCGTGCGCACGACGCCTGCAGAGCGCCGCGACCTGGTCGCGTTTATTTCTAGTTTGCAGTCGCCCTCAGCCGCCGGTCGATAAGGCGAAGGCCGCAGCGGCGAGACTCGCTGCGACACTGGCCAGAAGCGGCGCGGCCGCCCGCCAGCCCGGCCGCCGCCCCGCGATGCTGATCGCTAGCCCGGCCTTGAAGAGGGTGTTGATCAGCACCGGCGCGGTGAGCGCCAGGGCCGCCGTCCGTGCATCCAGGCCGCCTTTCGGCAGGGATCCGAGGGTAATGACCGCGGAGTCCACATCGACCATGCCCGAAATCGCCAGCACGCCCGCGAGGCCGATATCGCCGTACCGGTCCATCATCCAGCGCGCCAGCAGGGTCAGCCCCATGACCAGGCCCGCCAGCAGCAGGGCCGGGGCGAGATCGAAAGGATTGCGCAACGCCGGCGGGTCCTGGGCGGATGGCGGCGTGGTTTGTCCGCGGCGGATCAGCCAGGCGGCGGCGCCCACGCTGACAGCAGTCCCCGGCCCGATGATCAGGATCAGCGCCTCCAAGGCGAAGGGCGCCAGGAAGGCGACTAGAACCAGCACGCGAAGGAACATCATGGCCGAGGCCACCGCGATCCCCGCCGCCAGTGCGCCGCTGGCGCCCTCCCCTGCCCGGATGCGGGCCGCCAAGGACGCGGTGACCGCGGTTGAGGATACCAGTGCGCCGGCCGCAGCCGTGGCCAGCACGCCGTTCGATGCCCCCAACTTCTTGCTCGCCGCATAACCCAACAGCGAGAGTCCCGACACCAGCACGACGACCATCCAGATCTGCCGGGGATTCCAGGCGTCGTAAGGACCGAAGGCGCGGTCCGGCAACAAGGGCAGGATGGCGATCGATAGCAGGGCGAAGCGGGCGATGGCGTGCACCTCGGCTTCGCTCAGGCTTTGGACCCAACTGTGCAATTGGCGGCGCATGGTGAGGATGAGCGTGGTCACCGCGGCGGTCGCCGCCGCCAGCAACTCCTGGCCGCTGGCGGCGGCGACGCCGATCGCCAGCGTGATCACGCCGACGATTGTGGTGGTCGCGCTGAGTTTCTCCGCCTCGATGCTGCGGGCGTATCCGATCAGCAGCGCGCCGAGGGCGGCGGCGACGAGCAGTGCGCCCATGAGCGGAAATGCGCCCCCGATCTCGGCCGCCATGCCGCCGGACAGGCCAAGCAGCGCAAAGGTCCTTATGCCGGCGACCCGGGTCCCCTCTATGTCCTGACGTCGAGACCAGCCGCGCTCAATGCCGATCAGCAGGCCCAACGCCAGCGCCAACCCGATACCGTGCAACGGCTCTGCTAAACTGACCAGCTCATCCATGTCTCAGCGACGTCAAGCCTTTTGCCGTGCAGAAACCGGCATTGGCGCTGAACCTCTAGTGATTTACCAGCAGATAGCGCTCCGGCGCGGCCAGCAGGTCAAGGGTCGCGCCGCCGAACAGCCATTCGTTGACGCGGCTACGGCCATAGCAGCCGGCTACGATCAGGTCCGCCCCGACGCTAGCGGCGGACTGGTGCAGCAGCGCCGCCACTTCGGCATCCGGACCTACGAGCGCCTGGCCACGCGCCTTAACGCCATGCCGCTGCAGGCCGCTTGCGACATCCCGGACACGGTTCGTAGCGTCGCCAGCGTCATCCTTGCCGCAGATTTCGACCACGAGAACCTCTTCGGTTCCGACAAGCAGGGGCAGGGCGGCCGCGAGCGCGGTCCGCGACTCCCGCGATTCCTTCCAGGCGATGACGGCGCGCTTGGCGGCCAGCGGGCGTGGCTGGTCAGGGACGATCATCACGGGCCGGCCGCTGATCAGCGCCAGTTCAGCCGGGTCGGCCATAAAGTGGTGGTCGGAGGACTTCACCGCAACACCGCCCGCCACGATGACATCCGCCGCCCGCGCGGCGTGGGCAAGCGCCTGGGTTGGTCGAGATTCCGTAACGCGCCACTCGGTCCGCAAGCCCTCGGCCGCCCGCTGAAAGGCCCTTTCCGCCTGTGCAAGTTGCGCGGCCGCCTGTTCGCGCAGGGCCTCCAGGGCGCTGGGGTCGATACCGCTGTATCCATAGGCGTCGGCGACCACGACGGGTTCCAGCATATGCCCGCCGAGCCCGATCAGCAGGGCGTCGAATTGCCGGGCCAGGGCCGCGGCCGCCTCAAGCCGATGGACGGCCGACGGATGGTTGTCCACATGGATCAGGACGGATTTCCAGGCCAGGGCGCTGGAACCGATTTCGGCGGGCATTGGCGTTACTCCGGCGGCTTTTGCTCCGGCGACCTTGACGGTGCGCGAGAGGAGCCGCCTTGAGGTTAATCAACCCGCCGTAGGCCCATCCGTACATAGGCGTAACATTCTTGATTTATATAGGAGACAAAGGAGATCGTAAGATAGTTCAAGGTCATCGAGCTGTTTTTATTACAGAAAAATCCCTGCGGGATTGTCTCTGAATCTGTCTCAGCCGCTGGTCCGCCTCTGCGATACCGAGACAGGGCGCACCCTGCCCTTGGCCACCCCCGCCAAGCGCCCGGTGGGGCATAAAGCGGAGCAAATCAGGAAATTCCCGGAAAACACAATGTTTTCAATTCTCCCTGGCGCACCCGACACGATTCGAACGTGTGACCTTTGCCTTCGGAGGGCAACGCTCTATCCAGCTGAGCTACGGGTGCGGCTTGGAGAGGAGGCGGTGTCTAGCGGAAAGCCGGGGCGGCTGCAAACGATGCCGGTCAGGCGGGGGCTTCATTTTCGGCGCCGTAGGTGAGCGAGAGGAAAACATCCTCCAGGCTGGGGTCCTCGGTGGCCACGTCGGCGATGTGAAGGCCGGCGGCGCGTACGGCGGCCAGCACCTGTTCGACGCTGGACTGACCGGTGCGATAGGTGACGGCGAAGGCGCCCTCTGGCCTGGCGCGGGTCTCGAACCCCGCCAGGTTGGGAGGGGCGGCGATAGGCTCGGCGGGCGTGACCACGACATTGCGGGTGTCGATGCGTTGCAAGAGGCTCGCCTTGGGTTCGCAGGCCACCACCTCGCCGCGGTTGACGATGGCGATCTGGTCGCAGAGCTCCTGGGCCTCTTCCAGATAGTGGGTGGTGAGCACGATGGTCACGCCCTTGCGGTTCAGCTCGACCACATAGCTCCACAGCTGGCGGCGCAGCTCCACATCAACGCCGGCGGTCGGTTCGTCCAGAATCAGCACCGGTGGGTTGTGCACCATCGCCTTGGCCACCATCAGGCGGCGCTTCATGCCGCCGGACAGCTGACGGACATAGGCGTTCGCCTTGTCAGACAGGCCCAGCGCGGCCAGCAGTTCGTCGGTGCGGCGCTCGGCCCTGGGAACCCCATACATACCGGCCTGGACCTCCAGCGACTCCCGCGGAGTGAAGAAGGGATCGGCGGCGATCTCCTGGGGCACCACGCCGATGGCGGCGCGGGCGTCACGGGGACGCTCGTCAATGTCACGGCCCCAGATCCGCACCACGCCCGAGGTCTTGCGGCACAGGCCAGCCAGGATATTTATGAAGGTGGACTTGCCCGCGCCGTTGGGACCCAACAGGCCAAAGATCGACCCGCGGGGAATCGATAGATCGACGCCTTTCAGCGCCTGCATCTCGGGCGTGGTCTTGGTCGCCGCATAGGTTTTCACGAGGGCCTTGGCCTCGATAGCGTAGTCGGGAAGATCCATTCACCGCTCGATCGATTGACGGGGAAAGCCCGCAGCGCATACCTAGGCCCTGCCTGCGCGCCAGCCAAGCCGCGTCGGCGCATGAGGTGAACATGGCCCGTCCGTCCAAACCCCGCGGCGCTGCGGCGCAGACGCAACCGCCGCCAGCCGACCGCGGCCCCGCGCCGGAAGTGATCGCCGTACATTCGGCCCGAATCGCCTGTGACGGGGTCGGCGGCGCACTGGGCCATCCGCGGGTCTGGTTGCAGCTTGGGTCGGCGGGGTTCGTGGAATGCCCCTATTGCGACCGCCGGTTCGTGGCCGCGGCGGACGTCGCCCATGGCGAGGCCGCGACGCCGGGCGTCTATGAGGGTTCGCAAGGGCACTGAGCGCGGGCGAGATCAGCCCTCGCGCCGCCGGTGAAAATCGGGGAAGGTCGCGCCTCCAACGCAGCGACGGACCGCTTGAACCATGGCAGACGACCCGACCGCGCAATCGCCGATGGTCCTTGAGGGCGTGCGGGTCCTGGATCTGACGCGCGGCATGTCAGGATCGATCGCCACGATGTTGCTGGCCGATTTCGGCGCGGAGGTGATCAAGGTCGAGCCGCCTGGCGGAGATACAGACCGGAGCGGATCGGGGTTCGTTTCGTGGCAGCGAGGCAAGAAGAGCATCGTCGCCGACCTGAAGTCACAGCCAGGTCTGGCCCGCGTCCGCGCCCTGGCGGCGGAGGCCGATGTCATGGTCACCAGCTGGCGACCCCGCGTCGCCGAACGGCTGGGCCTGACCTATGAGGCGCTGCATGTGGACAATCCGGGTCTGATCTATTGTGCTATCACCGGGTTCGGACCGAAAGGTCCGTGGGCGAACATCAAGGGCTATGACGGCGTGGTGGCGGCGAAGGCCGGCGTCTACACCAAACCGGGCGCCCGGCCCAGATTCACCGCCGTACCCGGCGCAGCCTTCGGAGCGGCGCACGGGGCGTTGCAGGGCATCCTTTCAGCCCTTTATCAGCAAGGTGAGACCGGTCGGGGCCAGAAGGTCGAGGCCAGCCTGTTGCAGGGTATCCACCCCTACGACATGTATCCCTGGCTGGATCAGCCCCATATTCCTCAGCACCTGGTGAAGCGGGCGGACGGCGCCACGCCGGGCGCCACCACCTATGCGCCAGTCTCGGGCCTGGTCGCCTTCACCAAGGACCACAAGTGCCTGCAGTTCGCCAGCTGGCTGCCCCACCAGCGGGCCGACATGCTGAAGGCCCTGGACCTGGAGGCGGAATATGAGGCTGCGACCGCCGCCGACGAGCCCCACGACCGGATCCTGGCCCTCGGGCGCGAGCGGGTCCGCCAGAAGACCTTCGCCGAATGGGAGGCGATCTTTGCGGCCAATCCGAACATCACCGTGGATGCATTCCGAACCGGTGAGGAGGCGATGCGCCACCCGCAGCTGATCCACAATGGCGATGTCATCACCATCGAGGATCCGCAGCTGGGCGCGGTCGATCAGGTGGGTCCGTTCGTCCAGCTGGACCGCACCCCCGGCCGGGTGCGCGCGCCAGCGCCGGCGCTGGGCCAGCACGACGGTCTGGCGGGATTCGAGGCCCGGGCCGCATCGCCGCCGCCGCCCGCGACTGGCGGCGCGCGCCGCTCGCCGCTGGAGGGGGTGACGATCCTGGAACTCGCCTGGTTCTACGCCGCGCCCTACGGGGTGGCCCTGCTGGCGGACCTCGGCGCGCGGGTTATCAAGCTTGAGAACCTAGAAGGCGATCCCCACCGAAAACAGGCCGGTGTGCCAGAATTCGCCGGCGTAAAGGGGTTGCAGGGCAAGGAAAGCGTGGCCGTCGACGTAAATCGCCCGGAGGGGCTGGAGATCGTTCACCGGCTGGTCGCGCGCTCGGACCTCCTGCTGCGAAACTTCCGCGAAGGCGCGACCCGCAAGATGGGGATCGACTACGACTCCCTGGTCAAGCACAACCCGAAACTCTTCTACCTGTACGCTGGCGCCTATGGCGCGGACGGGCCTTATGCAGGACGGCCAGCCTATGCGACCACCATCACCGTCGCCACGGGCGGCGTGGCCCGGCATCTGGGCTGGCCAAAGGCCTTTGACGTGGATGCGCCGGCCTATGACGGCCAGGAGCCACTCAATACCCAGAACACATCCAGCCTGATGACCAACGCCGACTCCACCTCAGCTTTGAGCGTGGGTACGGCGATGCTGATGGGCCTGCTGGCCCGCCAACGCCTGGGCGTCGGTCAGTTCGCGCTGAGCTCGATGGTTGGCGCCAGCGCCTACATCGTCTCAGACGATTTCGTCCGCTTCGCCGGCAAGGTTCCGCCGGCGCTGCCGAACCCGGAAGGTGACGGCATCGGGCCGCTCTATCGCCTCTATGCGGCCGGGGGCGGCTGGGTGTTCCTGGCTGCGCCCGAGGCGAGCGACTGGGATGGGCTGTGCCGGCTGATCAAGGGTGTGACCGGCGGCCGCGTTCACCTGGCCGCGGACAGTCGGTTCTTTACGCTGCAAGAGCGCCTGCGCCGGGCCGAAGTCCTGGCCGAGGTGCTGGCCGGCGCGTTCCAATGGGCGGCGGCGGAGGTTTGGGAACGCGAAGCCCTGGCGCTAGATATCGCCTGCGTCGAGGTTAGCCCCGAGCCGTTGTCGACGGTGATGATGAACCATCCGGCGGTGGTGGAGAACGGATTCCGCGGTGAGGTGGAACATCCCCATTTCGGCCGCCACTTTCGCCATGGGCCGCTGGTCTCCATGACTTCGCCGGCGACATTGCGGCCGGCCGGCCTATTGGGTCAGCACACCCGCGCGGTGCTGGCCGAACTTGGATACACCGAGCCCCAAATCGCCGACCTGAAACAGCGCGGCGTCATCAGCTGGCCAGACACCTGACCACGGCGCAGCGGTTGGCGATTGGCGGCGACTTCCTAGATTGATGCCGAGACAACCGGAGAGAGACCATGTCCCAGGGACCGTGGACCCACCAGCGCAGCGCCGGCGTGACCGACGACATCGAATTCGAGATCAAGGGCCAGGAGTTGCAGTTCCTGGAGATTGAACTCGACCCCGGCGAAAGCGCCATCGCCGAGGCGGGTTCACTGATCTGGAAGGACGCCACGATCGATATGACCACCGTATTTGGGGACGGCTCCGGCGGCGAGGGCGCCGGCTTCATGGGCAAGCTCCTGGGCGCCGGTAAGCGGCTGATCACTGGCGAGAGCCTGTTCACCACCGTGTTTACTCACTCTGGCCAGGGCAAAGCACGAGTCGCATTCGCCGCCCCGACGCCGGGTGCGATCCTGCCGCTCAACCTCGGCGAGGTCGGCGGTCAGCTTATCTGCCAGAAGGACAGTTTCCTGGCGGCCGCCCGGGGTGTTTCCATCGGAGTGCACTTCCAGCGCAAGGTTATGACCGGCCTGTTCGGTGGCGAGGGATTCATCATGCAGCGCCTGGACGGCGACGGCTGGGTGTTCGTCCAGATGGGCGGCACGATTGTCGAACGCGACCTGGCGGCCGGCGAACAGTTGCACGTGGATACCGGCTGCCTGGCCGCCTACACGCCTGGCGTGGCCTTCGATCTGGTTATGGCCGGCGGAGTCAGGAGCGTCATCTTCGGCGGCGAAGGTCTGTTCTTCGCCCGGCTTACGGGCCCAGGGAAGGTGTGGATTCAATCCCTGCCCTTTGCGCGTTTGGCCGGGCGCATGATGGCCGCAGCCGGTCCAGGCGGTCAGAACCGCGGCGAAGGATCGCTGTTGGGCGGACTTGGCGACATCATGGGCGGTAACCATTGAGTTGGCAGAAGCTGTAGCTGAAAGTCGTTGATGGCTCGGACACCGGACTTCTTTCAGGGACCGCCCCGTGGACGGCGGCGGCCGCCGCCGCCGGATGGCGCACGCGCCCAGCCACTGGGGTTCGACGGCGTGCGCCTCAGCCTTGAGGAGGTGGACGCGTCTTTGGCCGCCGCGGCCGACAGGCTGTCGATTCCCAAGGCGGGCTGGCGCAATCCGGAATTCAACATGTTGGCCATTTCCGGCGGCGCGGCCGGCGGCGCCTTCGGCGCCGGCGCGCTGGTGGGATTGACCAGGGCCGGGCGGCGGCCCGAATTCGCCCTGGTGACCGGCGTCTCCACCGGCGCCCTGATCGCGCCCTTCGCCTTCCTGGGCTCGGCCTGGGACGAACGCCTGACCGAGGCCTATACCGGCGGCCATGCCGCGAACACGCTGAACATCCTGCGGGTGTCGGCGAACCTGGACGGGGCGCTGTTCCGCGCCGAAGCGCTGGAACGGCTGATCCATCCCTTCGTGGACGAGGCTCTGCTGAACGCGGTCGCCGCCGAACACGCCAAGGGCCGGCGTTTGCTGGTGGCCACCACCAACCTGGATAGCCAAAAGCCCTGCATCTGGGACATGGGCGAGATCGCCGCCCGTGGCGGAGCCGACGCGGTCGACATGTTTCGAGAAGTGCTGGTGGCTTCGGCGAGCCTGCCCGGCGTCTTCCCGGCAAGGCGATTCCGCTCCACTGTCGATGGCGCAGACTTCGAGGAGGTTCACGTCGATGGCGGCGTGACCGCGCCTCTGTTCGTGATGCCCGAAGCGCTGCTGCAATGGCGCGGTCTTAGCCGACGGATGCGCAAGGGCCGAGTCTATGTGCTGGTCAACACCGTCCTGGACCCCGCGCCGCGGGCCGCAGCCCTTGGGCTTTCAGCGGTTTTGATCCGCAGCTTCGAGACCATGCTACGCGTTTCGTACCGACAGGCGTTGAACGTCGTGGCCACCTTCTGCGCTGCCCAGAACCTGCCCTTGAGTTTCTCAGCCATACCCGATGTTCCGGAGACATCGGAAACCGGGGCGATGCTCAATTTTGACACCAAGGCCATGCGCCGGACTTTCACCGCAGCGATGGAGGCCGCACAGCAGCCGAGTTTCTGGCGCACGCCCGTGGGCCGCGCCGATCCGTGGGAGGCGCTGACCGAGCGGTTGACGTCCGGCACATGACATCTGTGCGGCCGGGCTGGCGCCATCGCGCCATACCGGTAAGATCGCGCTACGGGTTCCAAGCCAAGGAGGACCGGTGACAGACGCCGCCACCCCGATACGTAGCCGAAGCCGCCGGCCCAAGGCGCGCACCAACCAAAACGGACAGGCGATGGGCGCAAAGGGTCTGCAGACCCGCCGACGTCTTGTAGCGGCCACCGCCAACCTGATTCACACCACACCGTTGCGTGACCTGCGCGTGGCGGAGATCGCCAAGGCCGCCAACACCTCCACCTCGACGTTCTACCTATATTTCCAGGACGTGGCCGAAGCTGTGCTTGCCGTCGCTGGCGAGGTTTCCCAATCGACTCCGGAATTCATGGCCGAATTCTCCCAGCCCTGGGATCCGGGGAGCGCCTACAAACGCGCCCAAGCCTTTGTGGAGAGCTATCTGGACTACTGGCGCGCGCACGCGGCGGTGTTCCGAGTGCGCAACCTGGCCTCCGACGAAGGCGACACGCGTTTCACTGCAGCGCGGGGCCACGCGGTCCGGCCGCTCTTGCAACTGATCGCAGCGCGCATTAGAGATCGGCAAACGGCGGGCGCCCTGCCCGAAGACCTGCACGCGCTGTCCGTCGCCAGCGCGCTGATGGCCATGCTGGAGCGTATCAGCGGGCTGCCTGACGTGGGCATCGGCACAGAGGATGTGACCATGGCGCGCATTTCTCATGCCGCGGCGTTCATAATCGCCGCACTGGCGGGCGGCGAAGCCTCCGCGGGCGAACTGCCGGTGTCGAGCGATCGGGAATAGGAACTGATCAACATGCTGCGCGACTACGTATTTCTCCACGGGGGGGGCCAGGGGGGGTGGGTCTGGGAGGACACAGTGCGTGCGCTGCAGGCGCAGCGTCCTGGGGACGTGGGTCGTATTCTATGCCTCGACATACCGGGTTGCGGCGCCAAGCGCGCCCGTGACACGCACGCCCTCACCTATGGCGCCATCGTCGACGAACTCAGCAGGGAGGTCCGCGCGGCAGGAGTGGAGAACGCCCTGCTGATCGGTCACTCCCAAGCCGGCACCGTGCTGCCGGCGCTGTTGGCGGCCGCGCCCGAGCGGTTCGGCCGCGCGGTCTATGTCTCCTGTTGCGCCCCGGCTCCAGGCCAGACCGTGAGCCAAATGATGGGAAGCTCTTTACACGGAACGAACTCACAGGAGGTCGGCTGGCCGGTGGATCCTGCGGCCACGGAGGTTTCCCAACGCTTCGCCGCGATGTTCTGCAATGACATGACCGCCGAGGAAACCGCCGACTTCCTGGCGCGCCTGGGCAAGGACGCGTGGCCAGCGGCGGCGCAGGGAGAAAGCGGCTGGCTCTATGGCCGGACGCCGCAGATTCCGGCGACCTATGTGGTCTGCCTGGACGACGGAATCCTGACGGTTCCTTGGCAGCGCCGGTTCGCCGAGCGCTTCGGCGCGGGCGCGATCGTCGAGGTCCAGGCCGGACACCAGGTTATGAACACCCGTCCCCATAGCCTGGCGGAAATCCTGCGCTTCGAGGCGCGGCGAACATGAAACCAGGGCGCGCCGGGAAACCGACGCGCCCTGTTCTCTTAGAGCGCGACAGCCACAAGTGGATACCGATTGTGGCGCCCGTCACGCTTCAAACATTTGAAGACCGACCCTTATTATCCGGATCAGGTGATTCCACCTGATCCGGTAAGGGTCTAGCCCTGACCCTGGCGTCAGGCCCTGGCCATCATCTTGTTGATTTCACCGGAGGTGATCGGTCGGCGACCCGGGCCGCCGGCGGCCGCGCCTTCCGCTGACAACCCACCCATGCCAACACGCGGGCTCACGTCCACATTGGCAGCCTTGGCCCGCAGCGCGCCCACAGTGCAGTTCTCCCGGCCGCCAAACAGGCTGAAGGGGTCATAGTTGAACTGTTGCATGGCGTTCAGGTGGGTCACCTTGTCGATGGTTTGGCGAGGCAGATCCTTGACGCAGTTCCACAGATACTCGGGGCAGTTCGGCCACACAGTGTCGGAGTGGGGGTAGTCGCACTCCCAGGTGATCATGCTCTCGTTCATATACTCAAGGTTCTTGAGTCCGAACTTGTCGTCGATAAAGCAGGTAATGATGTGGCGGTTGAACACGTCGGAGGGCTTTTCGCCGCCGAAGTCCGTGAACGTCCATTCGTGATGGTGCTCATAGGTGAAGTCGGCGCGCTCCAGGAAGTAGGGAATCCAGCCGATTCCCCCCTCGGACAAAGCCATGCGCAGCTTCGGATGGCGCTTCCAGAATGATCCGTTCAGCCAGTCCGCCGCCGAATTGACGATGGAGATAGGCATGGTGGTGATCCAGGCGTCGATGGGTGATTCATCGGAGGCGTGCGCCGCGCGGGCGCCAGTGCCGATGTGGCAGTTCACCACCATCTCATGTTCGACGAAAGCGGCCCACAGCGGCTCCCAGTATTCGTTATGCAAACTGGGAAGGCCGACAAGGGAAGGATTGTCCGGGAATGTCACCGCATGGACGCCTAGCTTGGCCATGCGTGTCACTTCTTCCAGGGTGGCGGCCATGTCCCAGAGCGGCAGGCAGACCAGCGGAATCAGACGACCCGGCGCAGCGCCGCACCAATCATGGACATGCCAGTCATTGTAGGCCCGCACCGCCAGCAGCGCAGCCTGCGGATTAGACTTCGCCTTCTCGAAGAAGACGCCGCCTGCGAAGGACGGGAAGGTGGGGAAATTGAGCGAGCCCAGCACGCCGTTGACATTCATGTCGTCGATGCGGGCCTTGGCATCATAACAGCCCTCGCGCATGTGGCTGTAGGCTGCCGGCTCCATGCCGTATTCGCTGCGCGGCCGGCCGACGACGGCGTTCAATCCGATCGAAGGATAGAGACGGCCGTCCCACGACCACTTGTCGGCGCCGTTGGCGCTGACGATCACCGGCGCGCTCGCCTTGTGCTTTTCCGGATAGTGACGAATGAAGGCGTCCGGCGGTTCGATCACGTGGTCATCCACGCTCACCAGCACCATTTCATTCATGCTCATTGCGGCCATGATCGGTCCTCCGCGCGCCGTAACTGACGCTGTGTCAGGAATGTAAATCGAAAATGCGTCGCAAGGTCAATCTCATCCAGAGCCGAAGCCATGCGCCGGCGCACGGCGAGGTGCGAAGGGTCACGGTGGAGCGAGAGACGATCCGACCATCAACACTCGCGGTTGATCCTTTCGCGCTCCAGCTCCCTGGCCAGCCCGTGGTCGCAACCGGCTCACCCGCCAAAACTGATGCTCGAACAGCTGCAATCCGTTTGAGATTCGCCCGTCTGCGAAATGGCGCAAGCGTTGACAGGGGGCAGGATAGGCGAACAACTAACACAAAGCCCAATGCTGTCGGGACCGGCGCCACGCACCGCCGCCGCACCGCTTCCCTGGCTAAGATGACGTGGCGGCCGAGCAACCGCCCAACAGTGAGGAACACGAATGCCGAATGGAGCCAGTACGATCACGCCGCCCGGCGCCCCGGCTCGAGCGCTGCCGGTGGTCGACTACGATTCCGAGGCCTACTGGAAAGGCGGCGCCGACGGCCGGCTGCACATCTACCGCTGTCAGGACTGCAAGTACTTCGTCCACCCGCCGGTGCGGTTCTGCCCGAAGTGCGAGGGCCTCAACGTCGAGCCCGAGGCCACCTCCGGCAAGGGGTTCATCACCAGCTTCACGATCAACTACAAACAGTGGGTGCCGGGCCTGCCGGACAAGTTCGTGCTGGCCATCGTGCGCATCGCCGAGCAGGATGACGTCCAGCTGGTCACCAACATCGTCAACTGCGATCCCGACACCGTCACCATGGACATGCCAGTGAAGGTGGTCTTCGAGCAGCATGAAGACCTGTTCGTCCCTTTCTTCGAGCCGGAGGCGAACCGATGAGCGCCAGCACCTACGGCGAGAAGAACTGCGCCATCACCGGCGTCGGCCAGTCGAAGGTCAGCCGCGGCTCGCCCGACACCGCCCTGACGTTGACGGTGCACGCCGCCATGGAGGCGATCCGCGACGCGGGCCTGACCCGGGCCGACATCGATGGCATCGCCACCTGGCCGGGGGACAAGGGCGACCAGTCCGGCTTCTCGCCGGTGGGCTGCGCGGCCCTGCAGGACGCACTGCGGCTGAAACTGAACTGGTACGAGGGCGGCGGCGAGGCGCCCGGTCAGTACGGGGCGGTGTTCAACGCCATCGGCGCGATCGCCGCGGGCCTGTGCCGCAACGTGCTGGTGTTCCGCACCATGTACGAGGCGACGGCGCGCAAGGCGGCTTTCGCCAATTCGCTGATCAAGCCGGGCCAGCGGCAGAGCGGCGGCGGCGGCGGCGGCTTCTCCTGGTTCGGACCCTACTGGAACTACGCGGCGGCGCTGCAGCAGTCGCTGTTCTTCAACAAGTACGTCCACAACTCCGGGATTAAGCCCGAGCAGATCGCTCAGATCTCGATCAACCAGCGCCGCAACGCCTCGCTGAACCCGGCGGCGATCTACCGAACGCCGATCACCCTGGACGACTACATGAACTCGCCGCGAATCGCCGGCCCCTTGCGCATCTACGACTGCGACGTGCCCATCGACGGGGCCACGGCGATCATCGTCTCGCGCATGGACGTGGCCAAGGACGGGCCCAATCCGCCGGTGCGCATCGAGGCGGTCGGCTCGTGCATGCAGTACCGCAACTCCTGGAGCCAACTCGACTGCCTGCCGACCCAGGCGCAGCCGAAGGTGGCCGAGATGATGTGGAGCCGCACCGACCTTAAGCCCAAGGACGTGGACATGGCCCAGCTGTATGACGGCTTCTCGTTCCACACCATCAACTGGCTGGAAAACTTCGGCTTCTGCGGTCTCTATGAAGCCAAGGACTTCATCGAGGGCGGCAAGCGGATTTCTTTGGAGGGCGAACTGCCAACCAACACTGGCGGCGGCGCGCTTTCGGCCGGGCGGCTGCACGCCTATGGGGCGGTGCACGAGGCCTGCACCCAGCTTTGGGGCCGCGGCGGCGATCGTCAGGTGAAGAAGGACCTGCATGTGGTGGCAACCTCCACGGCAGGCGGACCGCTGGCCGGCGCCATGCTGCTGGTGAAGGACTGAACCGATGGACGCCGAGGTCTTCCAGAAGGCGACCTTCCGAACGATGGAGGAGTCGACGGTCGAGGACTGGCGGCGCGCGGTGGCCGGCGGCGAGCGCTTCCGGGCGGGCCATGTCGACCGCATCCTGGTCCAGATGCGAGCGCTTGGGACGGATGACGGCGGCTTCGCCGTCGACCGGCTGGAGCACTGTTTGCAGACCGCAACCCGCGCGTACAGGGCCGGGTGCGACGAGGAATACGTGGTCTGCGCCCTGTTGCATGACATCGGCGACCTGATGTGCCCGTCGAACCACGCCGACATGGCCGCGGCGATGCTCAAGCCCTACGTGAGCGAGGCCAACCACTGGATGGTCGCCAACCACACCATCTTCCAGGGCTACTACTACTTCCACCACCTGGGGCGGGACCGTAACCTGCGCGAGCAGTTCCGCGGCCATCCGCACTTCGAGCACACCGCCGCGTTCTGCCACCTCTACGACCAGAACAGCTTCGAGACGGATTTCGACTCCATGCCGCTGGAGGCCTTCGAGCCGATGCTGCGCCGGGTGCTGGACCAGCCCCGCCGAGCACCGCGGCCGGACTGAGGGGAGCTGAGCATGCGGACGCTGGAGGAGCTACTCGCCGAAGCCCGCGCCACCGGGGTTGGGCCACAGGACACCATCAACGCCGCCCTGGGGCGCGCCGTGGCGGCGGTCCCGGATAAGGTGTTCCTGGATTTCGGCGGCGACCTCCACACCTTCGCCGACGTCGACCGGGCGGCCACCGAGCTCGCCCACGGCCTGAAGTCCATCGGCGTCGAAGCCGGCCAGACGGTGGCCACCATCCTCGACAACAACGTCGATGCGGTGACCGTCTGGCTCGCCATCAACAAGCTCGGCGCGGTCAGCGCGCCGGTGAACACCGCCTTCCGCGGACAGTTCCTGCGCGCCCAGGTGCACGACTGCTCGGCCGCGGTGCTGATCGCCGAGGAGGAGTACTGCGAGCGGGCCGCCGCCGTCGCCGACGCACTGCCGAACATCCGCTTTATGTTCGGCCGCACCGGCGTTGCGCCGAGCCTGCCGGGCGTCTCCAGCGGCGCCCTGGCCGATCTGCGGATCAAGGGCGGCGCGGCCTTCGAGGACACCGCCACCCCAGACCAGCTGGCGATGCTGGTCTATACCTCCGGCACCACCGGCGCCTCCAAGGGCTGCATGGTGTCGCACAACCACGCCTGCACGATGGGCTGGCGCGGGATACTGGGGAAGAGCACCCAGCCGGACGACGTGCTGTGGACGCCGCTGCCGCTGTTTCACCTGAACGCCATCGGCGTCACCGTGCTGGGATCGCTGATCGCCCAGTGCCGGGCGGCGATCACCCCGCGGTTCTCGGTCTCGCAGTTTTGGCCGGACATCGAGCGGTCCGGGGCGACCTCGGTGGCGCTGCTGGGCTCGATGGCCTCGCTGATCGCCGACGCGCCGGACAACGAGTCAGCGAAGCGCTACTTCGGCAAGCTGCGGCGGGTGCAGGCCTCGCCGTTCTCGCCGCCGGTGGTCGAGCTCTGGCGCAAGCGGTTCGGGGTCAACGTCTCGGGCGCCACCGGCTACGGGATGACCGAGGCGGCGACGATCTGCGGCCTCGACAGCGACCAGATCCCCGGTCCGCCCGGCAGCTCCGGAATGCCGGGCCGGGACTTCGAGGTGAAGATCTTCGACGACAACGACAACGAGATACCTGTCAACACGCCGGGTGAGATCGTTTGTCGCCCACGCCGGCCCAACATCATGTTCCAGGGCTACTGGGGCCGGCCGGCCGACACGGTGAAGGCCTGGCGGAATCTATGGTTCCACACCGGCGACATCGGCCGCATCGACGAGAACGGCTACTTCTTCTTCGTCGACCGCAAGAAGGATTACATCCGGCGCCGCGGCGAAAACATCTCCACCCATGAGATGGAGGCGGTGTTCCGCGAACATCCGGCCATCCAGGATGTGGCGGTCCACGCGGTGCTCTCGCCCATGGGCGAGGACGAGGTGAAGGTCACCGCCGAGATAAAGCCCGGCGTTTCCGTCACCGAGGAGGAGATATGCCGCTGGTCGATAGATCACGTCCCCTATTTCGCCGTGCCGCAATATGTTGAGTTCCGCGAGGCCCTGCCCCGCAGCGCGACGGGTAAGTTGCTCAAGGAACAATTGCGCGCCGAGGGCGTGACGCCGGCGACCTGGGACCGCGAGGCGGCTGGCGTTACCTTCAAGCGGCGTTGATCAAAAGGATTTCAGAATGGATCTGGGCGTAAAAGGCAGGACCTACATCCTGGTGGGCGGCACCAAGGGCATGGGGCTGGAGACAGCGAAAGTTATGGCCGCAGAGGGCGCGCGTTTGGCTCTGATCTCGCGCAGCCAGGCCAATCTGGACAAGGTGGCCGCCGATCTGCGCAAAGCCAATGGCGCGGAGGTTGAAACCTTTGCCTGCGACGCCTCCCAACGCGGCGCCGTCGAGGCGGCCATTGCGGCGGCGATCGCGAAGATGGGCGCACCCCGCGGCCTGCTGGTCACCACCGGCATGACCGACAACAATGGCGACCTGCTTTCCGCCACCGACGACAACTGGCAGTCCAACTTTGACGACGTGATGATGGGCACGGTGAGGGCCTGCCGCGCGGCGGTTCCCTCGATGATCGCCGCCGGCGGCGGCCAGATTGTCACCTCCGCGGCCTATTCGGCCCGGGCGGCGAAGAATTTCCTGTTCCCCTACGCCTCCCTCAAGGCCGGCCTGGTCAATTTCACCAAGAATTTGGCCAAGACCTACGGTCCCGACGGCATTCGCGCAAACTGCGTGTGTCCGGGCGCTTTTGAAACCGAACGGGTGGCGCAACGCATCAGCGACACCATGCGCGATAAGAACCTCTCCCGCGAAGCCGCCGCCGCCGACGTGATGGTGGAGCAGTTCAAGATGCCGGTGGCGCTCCGCCGTCCAGGCCAGGCCCGCGAAGCCGGCGAGCTGATGGCCTTCCTGCTGTCCGAACGGGCCGGCTACATGACGGGCGCCACCATCAATATCGACGGCGGCACGGACTTCTGAGGCGGAAGGGCATGACGGCCTATCTCTACGGCGACATCACCGTGACCGATCCGGCGGTCTATGAACAGTACCGCGCCGGCGTCCCCGCGATCGTCGCCGCTCACGGCGGCAGCTATCTGGTGCGCGGCGGTCCGGCGGATCTGTTGGAGGGCGACGACGCGCCAATGCGGCAGGTTCTGCTGGCTTTCCCCGACATGGCCAGCCTGCTCGCCTTCTATGACTCGCCTGAGTATGTGGCGCTCCGCGCGATCCGCCGGCGCAGCTCCACCGGCCGGCTGGTGGCGATAGAGGGGATCTGAGCTCACCAGGCGATGTGGCCGCCATCGATTGGAATGGCGGCGCCTGTGACGAAGGACGCCCGTTCCGAACATAGCCAGACCGCGGCCTCGGCCACCTCTTCCGGCCGCCCGGCCCGGCCCATCGGACAAAGCTCCTCGATATTTAACCGCCCGCTGGCGACGCCCGCTTCGGTCATCGGGGTCAAGATCAGGCCCGGACACAAGGCATTGACCCGCACCCCCTCCCGCGCGTGATCGATGGCCGCGGTCTTGGTCGCCCCCACCACCCCGTGTTTGGCCGCCACATAGCCGCCGCGCAGTTCGACGCCCTCCAGACCGGCCCCCGAAGCGATATTGACGATCGAGCCTCCGGACGCGCGCATGGCGCGGATCTCGTGGGTCATGCAGTGGCGCAGACCGGTGAGGTTGATGGAGATATTGGCCTCCCAGTATTCGTCGGTGAGATCGGCGAACGGCGCCCCCGCCGGCGCCACGCCTGCGCAATTGACCGCGCAATCCAGCCGCCCGAACCGGCTCACAGCCTCGGCCACCATCGCCCGCACCTGATCCTGGTCGCGCACGTCGACCGCCATGGCCGCAGCGGGAACGCCTGAGGCCTCGATCTCCGCAGCGACCGCCTGAGCGCCCGCCAGGTTCAGGTCCGCCACCAGCACCCCGGCCGCGCCTTCCCTGGCCAACAGCAGCGTCGTCGCCTTGCCGATACCGGACGCGCCGCCTGTCACCAGCGCCGTCTTGCCGCTCACCATGCCCATGTTGGTTCCCTCAATGCGCCTCGTCCCAGTTCGCCGCCGCCCGCGCCTCCACCTCCAGGGGCACCGACAGGGCCACCACCGGCTCGGCGGCCTTGCTCATGACCCGCTTGGCGACGGCGATCACCGCTTCGGCCTCGCCCGATGGCGCCTCGAAGACCAGTTCGTCATGGACCTGCAACAGCATGCGCGCAGTAAGGCCCGCGGCGGCCAGGGCGCCGGGCATGCGGATCATGGCGCGGCGGATCACGTCGGCGGCTGCGCCCTGGATCGGGGCGTTGATGGCGGCCCGGTCGGCGAAGGCCCGCTCGGCGGGGGTCTTGCCGCGCACGGCGGGGATATTGACCTTGCGGCCGAAAATGGTGGTGACAAACCCCTGGGCGCGGACCATCTCCTTGGTCCCGTCCATATAGCCGCGGATTCCGGGGAAGCGTTCGAAGTAGGTGTTGATATACGCCGCCGCCTCCTCCCGGGGGATCGACAGCTGGTTGGCCAGGCCAAAGGCGGAAATGCCGTAGATGATCCCGAAGTTGATCGCCTTGGCGCGTCGGCGGGTCTCGGCGGGCATGCCTTCCACGGGAACTCCGAACATCTCCGAGGCGGTCATGGCGTGGATGTCATGGCCCTGCAGGAAGGCTTGCTTGAGCTGCGGGATGTCGCCGATGTGGGCCAGCAGACGCAGCTCAATCTGACTATAGTCGGCGCTGATCAGCACATGGCCGGGTTCGGCGACGAAGGCGCGGCGGATCTTGCGGCCTTCCTCGGTGCGTACCGGGATGTTCTGCAAATTGGGGTCGGAAGACGACAGCCGCCCCGTCGTGGTGGACGCCAGGGCGAAGGAAGTGTGCACCCGGCCCGTGCGCGGCGCCACGGCGGCGGTAAGATTATCCGTATACGTCCCTTTGAGTTTCGAGAGCTGACGCCAGTCGAGCAGAACGCGGGGCAACTCATGACCCTCGGCGGCCAGCTCCTCCAGCACCGAGGCGTCGGTGGAGGCCGCCCCGCCGCCGGTCTTGCGGCCGGACGACAGGCCCATTTCACCATAGAGCACTTCACCGATCTGCTTGGGCGAACCCAGGTTGAACGGCCGCCCAGCCAGACCGTGAGCTTTCAACTCCAGCTCGCTCATTCGCATGGAAAACTCATGGGAGAGCTGGCGCAATCGCTCGGGATCGATGCGGATGCCCGCGCACTCCATGTCAGCCAGCACAGCCGGCAGCGGCCGCTCCAAGGTTTCGTAGACGGTGAGCAGGTGTTCGGTCGCCAGCCGGGGCCTCAGCGCCTGATAGAGCCGCAAAGTCACGTCGGCGTCCTCGGCGGCATAGGCGGTGGCCTCGGTCAGGCCCACATGCTTGAAGCTTTTCTGCGCCTTGCCGGTTCCCGCCACCTGCTTGAAGGAAATGGGCGAGTGGCCGAGCCACAGTTCCGACAGCTCGTCCATGCCGTGGCCATGCAGCCCCGCCTCCAGAACATAGGAGATCAACATGGTGTCCTCGATGGGCGCCACGCGCACGCCATAGCGGGACAGCACCGCCAGATCGTATTTGGCGTTCTGGGCCACCTTCAGGATCGAGCGATCCTCCAGCAGCGGTTTCAGCCGGGCGATCGCGGCCTCCAGCGGTATCTGGGTCAGGTCCGCCGGCGCCTCCAGAGCCAGACCTTCGTTCCCCTCGTGAGCCAACGGAATGTAACAGGCCTGTCCCGGTGCTGTCGCCAGCGATACCCCCACGAGGCCGGCGTTGGCCGAGGACAGGGCGTCAGTCTCGGTGTCGAACGCGAATATGCCGGCCTCCCGGCAGCGATCGATCCAGGCGTCCAGCGCGGCCACATCGCGCACGCAGTCATAGACCGAGGTGTCGATCGGTCCCTGGGCGGAGGTCGCCGCCGCCTGGGCGCCGGGGCCGGTTGACGCTGAGGGGACCGCGCCGCGACCGTGAACCTCGGCCACCCGGCGCGCCAGGGTGCGGAACTCCATGGCGTCGAGGAAGCTGGCCAGAGCGGCGGGGTCTGGATCGTCGGCGATAAGGTCGGCGATGGGAACCGACATCGGCGCCTTGACGTCCAGCCGCACCAGCTCCCGCGAAAGGCGGATCTGGTCGGCGAACTCGATCAGTGTCTCGCGGCGCTTGGGCTGTTTGATCTCGCCGGCCCGGGCCAGCAGGGTGTCCAGATCGCCATATTCATTGATCAGGGCCGAGGCGGTTTTGACCCCAATTCCCGGCGCGCCGGGGACATTGTCCACCGAATCCCCGCACAGGGCCTGGACGTCCACCACCTTTTCCGGCGCGACCCCGAACTTCTCGAACACCTGGTCCGGGCCGATGCGCAGGTTCTTCATGGTGTCGAGCATGGCGATGCCCGGCCCCACCAGCTGCATCAGGTCCTTATCGGAGGAAACGATCACCGCTTCGCCGCCGGCATCGCGGACGGCGGTGGCATAGGCGGCGATCAGGTCGTCGGCCTCCCAGCCGGGGGCTTCCAGAGCCGGCACCCCGAAGGCGTTGGTGGCCTCGCGAACCAGGGGGAACTGGGGGATCAGGTCTTCCGGCGCCGGCGGGCGGTGTGCCTTGTAGAGCGGGTAGAGCGCATTGCGGAAGGTCTTCTCTGAATGGTCGAAAACCACTGCCAGGTGGGTCGGCGCATCGGCCTCGCGCTTCATGTCGATTAGGAACTTCCACAACATGTTGCAGAAACCCGCCACCGCCCCCACCGGCAGACCATCGGACTTGCGGGTGAGCGGCGGCAGGGCGTGATAGGCGCGGAAAATGTAGCCGGAGCCGTCCACCAGATAGAGGCGGATCTTGGGTCCGTCCTGCGTGTGCTCGCGCGGCAGGCCGGCAGGGGCGTCGGGAGTTGCGGTTTCGCTCATGCGGACAAGATAGGCCGCTGCGGCCGGCCGGTCACGCCTGCGTCGATCTTAGACATTGAATCCCGTTCTCAGACCAGCGTCGCGTACTCAGCCGGCCGGAACCCAACCAGTAACCTGTCGCCCAGATCAAGCACCGGGCGTTTGATCATCGCCGGCTGGGTCGCCATCAGCGCGATCGCCTTGGCCCTGTCCACGCCGGTCCGGTCGGCGTCGGAAAGTTTTCGAAACGTGCTCCCGGCGCGGTTGAGCAGCACCTCCCAGCCGACCCGATCCGCCCAACCCTGCAGAGTCGCGGGATCAATCCCCAGCTTCTTGTAGTCGTGGAAGTCATAGGCGACGCCGTGTTGGTCCAGCCAGGTCCAGGCCTTCTTCATCGTGTCGCAGTTCTTGATGCCATAGAGTTTGACGGCCATCGTGGATCATTCCCGGTGAGGCGCGGGAGTCTGGAACGAGGCCCGCATGGCGAAATCTGCATTGCCCAGGATAGAGCTTGCCAAGCCGGCGCGCGAGGTGCTGGCGCGTTCGCTCAGCGACTATCTGAAGACGGAGCTGGATGTGGAGGTGAGCGGCTTTGACGCTCACTTCCTATTGGACTTCGTCCTCGAGCGCCTGGGACCGTACATCTACAATCAGGCCCTCTATGACGCACAGGCCCTGATCAGCGCGAAGCTTGAGGCGCTTGGTGACGCGGTGCTTGACCTGGAAAAGCCGGCGAAAGTCTGATCCGTCGAAAGGGGCGCGGCCGATGCCCAAAGGGTGGAACGCCTCAATGACATAGGCCATGGTCGCTCGGTGGACGCTGGCCGACCACCGGCGCCTCTGGGAGTCACAGCATGAAGTTTGGCATCAACCTGTCATCCGCGCTCCCACGGCCATGGAGCCCCGGCGACGAACACCAATTGGTCCTCGATTGCCTGCGTACGGCCGTGATCGCCGACGACCTTGGGTTCGATTATCTCTGGATTGGCGAGCACCACTTCCTGGAAGAGTATCATCACCTTTCGGCCCCCGAGACCTTTATGGGCGCCCTGGCGATGGCGACCAAGACCATCCGCCTCGCCCACGGGATTATGACGCTGCAGCCCAAGATGAACCACCCCGTGCGGGTGGCGGAGCGCATCGCGCTCGAGGACCATCTTTCCAATGGTCGGATCGACTTTGGCAGCGGTCGCGGCAGCGGTCTCAAGGAATGGGCGGGGTTCGAAATCCAGGAACCCGACACCAAGGAGGCCTGGGATGAATCGCTGCGCGCGATCCTCGCCATGTGGAAGACCGATGACTTCGCCTGGGATGGCAAGCATTTCAAGATCCCGCCCTGCAACGTGATCCCAAAACCGTTTCAACGGCCCCACCCGCCGCTTTGGCTGGCCTGCACCAATCCTGAAACCCAGCGGCTGGCCGGCGAGCGAGGCCTTGGGTCGATCGCCTTCCTCTATGCCGGGATCGACGACGTGGCCGAACGGGTGAAGATCTACAAGGAGGGGATCGCAAACCCGTCCAACCGCTTCAGTGACCAGGTGAACGACTGTTTCGCCTATTTCGCCAATTGCGTAGTGGACGCCGACGAGGCGCGGGCCAGAGAGCTATATGTGATCTCGTCAGAAAAGCAGCGCGCCGCGTTCACCACACATGGCTGGACCTCGATCACCGGCACAACCCTGCGCGCCGATGTCAAAGCCGCCGCAGCGGCCAAGGGATCGGGCGTCGACTGGCAGGATGTGCTTGATCGCGGCGGCAGCGTCGTGGGCGACGTCAAACGAGCCGTGGGTACGCTCCGCAACTACGCCGAGATCGGAATCGATCTCACCGTCTTCAATGTGTTTCCCGGGGTGACGGGCATGGCGGAAGTCGAACGCAATCTGCGCGTAATCGCGAGTTCCGTGATCCCAAGTTTCCGGGAGGCGGCGAAGGCATCGTGAGCCTGAGTAATCTAAGCGCCTAGCCGGCCTCCCCGCCTCCATCCCCACCCGTATAGACGTTGATCTTCTTGTCCGCCCCCACATGGCGGGAAACCCGCTTCCAGTAGACCGCCAAGTAGTTGCGCCAGGACTGTTCGGCCTTTTCCGTCTCGCCCTCTGCCATCAGCTTTATCAGCCGACGCTTGGCGGTGATGGAGCTGGTCAGGTCGGCGATGTCGGTGTCGGTGGCGTGGATCTCCGCGCTGACGAAGGACATGGTCAGTCCATAGACGTCGGCCAGCAGTTCGCCCATCAGATGGATCACTTCATTGCCGCAGTGGGCCATCAGCAGGCGACGGAACTCCGCCTCGTGGGCGTTGAAAGCTGCGCGGTCGTGTGTGGAGAACTCCTGGCGCGCGACGCATTGAGCCAGATCGGACAGGGCGGCGGGATCCTTGTGGGTGGCGACAGCGCGCACGGCTAGCGGCTCGAAGGCCTGCAAAGCGGCGTAGAGCTCGGCCAGCCGCACGCCGCGCATCTGCAGATAAACGCCCAGGTAGCGCGAGATGGCCCCCAGGCTGGGGGGCAGGATCTTGGCGCCGCCTCGGGCGCCGCGGGCGACCCGGATCAGGCCCTCGGATTCCAGCACCCGCAGGGCCTCGCGCGATGACGGGCGCGAGACACCGAATCGGGCCGAGAGCCTAGCCTCCGACGGAAGATCGGAGCCGGCGGGATAGATCCCAAGCGCGATCTCCCGCCTTAGGATATCGGCGACCTCGTCAGCCTTGCTAGATTTTGCGCTCAAGGGAAGATCCAGAGCCGGACGCCCCCTTATTGGCAGGGCAGTCCGCCGTCGACCTTGACCAGGGCGGCGTTGACGTAGCTGGACAGCGGGCTGGCCAGGAACAGGGCCGAGGTGATCACCTCTTCCGGATTGCCGGGACGGCCAAGGGCGTTGTCGGCCTTCTCGCGCTTTTCCGGGTCCCAGGCCTTGGCGATATCGGTGAGGAACGGCCCCGCCGACAGCACATTGGCCCGCACCTTCGGGCCGTACTCGGCCGCCAGCGAGAATGTCATGGCGTTCAACGCCGCCTTGGCCGCCCCATAGGGGATCACCTGAGGCAAGGGCATTATGCCGCCGGAGGACGAGACATTGATGATCGCCCCGCCGGCGCCGTCATACATCCGCTTGGCCACCTGGCTCGCCAGCCGGAACGGACCCTTGAAGTTTAGTCCCACCACGCTGTCGAACAGGGCCTCGGTGACCTCATGCGAGGCCAGCCGGGGCGACATGCCGGCATTGTTGACCAGCACGTCGATGCGGCCGAACTCAGCATAGGCAACCTCGATCAGCTTATCGATCTGGTCCCACTTGGCCACATGGGCCGAATAGGCCAGGGCCTTGCGGCCCAGGGCTCGGACTTCGGCGGCGGCTTCTTCACAGGCGTCGAGCTTGCGGCTGACGATAATCAGGTCGGCGCCGTTCTCGGCGAAGGCCCGCACCATCTCGCGACCCAGTCCCCGGCTGCCACCGGTGACCAGGATGACCTTGCCGGTCAGGTCGAAGTAGTTTTTGCTCATGCGACCGCCAGCTCATAGTTGTGCTTCTTGAGGATGTGGGCGTAGCGCTCGTAGGCCTCGGCACGCCGGGTCGGCAGGTGGGCGGAGGGGAACAGGCCCGGCGCCGCCTTGGCCATGCCGAGCGCCGCCTTGGCCACCTGCACCTTGTGCACCTCGGTGGGACCATCGGCGAGACCCAGCGAGATGGCGCCAATGTACATGGCCCCCAGCGGCATCTCGTTGGTGGCGCCCAGGGAGCCGTGGATCTGAATCGCCCGGTAGGCGATGTCGTGCATCACCTTGGTCATGGCGACCTTGCACATGCCGATATGGGTGCGCGCGGCGCCATGGGGCTGGGAGTCGATGATCCAGGCGGTCTTGATCACCATCAGCCGGAACATCTCCAGCTCGATCACCGAGTCGGCGATCATGCCCTGGACGAACTGGTGGTCACCCAGCATGCGGCCCTTGGTCTGACGCGACACCGCCCGCTCGGTCATCATCTCGATGGCCTTCTGGCATTTGCCCACCGTGCGCATGGCGTGGTGGATTCGCCCGCCGCCCAGCCGCGCCTGGGCGACCTTGAAGCCCTCACCGGGACCGCCGAGCATGGCGTCCAGGGGCACGCGCACCTTGTTGTAGCGGATATAGGCGTGGCTACCGTGGTCCACCCAGGGATCCTCGTCCATCAGCTGGGAGTTGCGCTTGATCTCAATGCCGGGGGTGTCGGTGGGCACGATGAACATCGACATCCGGCTGGAGGGCGAATTCTCCGGATTGGTCACCGCCATGACGATCAGGAACGAGGCGAACCGGGCGTTTGAAGAGAACCACTTTTCCCCGTCGATCACCCATTCGTCACCTTCACGGTAGGCCTTGCAGATGAACTCCTTCGGGTCGGCGCCGGCGTGGGGCTCGGTCATCGAGAAACAGGAGACGATGTCGCCATCGAGCAGCGGCTTCAGATACTGGCGCTTCTGCTCCTCCGTGCCGAACATCGCCAGAATCTCAGCGTTGCCGGTGTCGGGGGCGGCGGTTCCGAACACCGTGGGCGCCCAGTAGGACGTCCCCAGAATCTCGTTCATTAGGGCGAGCTTGAGCTGGCCGTAACCTTCGCCGCCCAATTCCGGCCCGAGGTGACAGGCCCATAGGCGCTTCTTGCGCACCTCGGCCTGCAGCGGCTTGAGGATCTCGCGGGCGGCGGCGAGCTTGGTGTCGTAGACTGCACCGTGGTGGGAGAACAAAAGGTCGAGGGGAGCGACCTCTTCCTCCACGAAACGCTTCATCCAATCGAGCTTTTCCTGGAATTCAGGGTCAGTCGAAAAATCCCACATGTCTGAGACCTCCGTTGTCATATCATTCGGCGGAACGGCCGCCACGCCTTGGGCTGAAACCAAGCACCAGGGGCGGCGACGGTCAACTGCTATTTTTGTTTATCATCTAAACAATTATTTTTTCGAATTGACGATACGGCGCGCCGGGCCTTAACTCTCTGCGTCTGTGATGGAGGAACGCCGACCATGTTGGATAATTTCGACGGACTGCTGAACTGGGAAAATCTGCAGGCCTGGATCGAAACCCAGGATCTGCCGGGCTCGGGGCCCGTGACCGCGGTGGAGAAGTTGATCGGCGGCTCGCAAAACAACCTGTTCCTGATGACCCGCGGGTCCGAGAAATTCGTCATGCGCCGGCCGCCGACGCATCCGAGGCCCAACTCCAACGACACCATGCTGCGCGAGGCGCGAGTGCTGAAGGCCCTGGCGGGCTCCGCCGTGCCGCACCCCACCTTTTACGGCGTCTGCAGCGACACCAGCGTGATTGGCGTCTGCTTCTACCTGATGCAGCCCCTGGAGGGTTTCTCTCCAAGCAAGGAACTGCCCGGCCGCTACGCCACAGAAGCCTCCTGGCGGCGCGCCATGGGCGAGGAGTTCATGCGCGGCGCATCGGCCCTGGCCGGGGTCGATCACAAGGCGGTGGGCCTTGCCGACTACGGCAAGCCCGACAACTGGCACGCCCGCCAGGTGGATCGCTGGCGCTCGCAGCTGGACGGCTACCGCGAGCTGCCCAACTACACCGGTTCCGCCCTGCCGCATGTGGATGAGCTGGGAACCTGGCTCACCGACAATGTGCCGACCAATGGCCGCATCGGCATCATCCACGGGGACTTCCAATTCCCCAATGTGATGTTCTCCATGAATGCGCCGAAGATCACCGGCATGATCGACTGGGAGCTTTCGACCCTTGGCGATCCGATCCTCGACCTCGCCTGGGTGCTGACCAGCTGGTACGACGAGGGCGACGCCAAGGAGCCCAACGTTCAGCCGTGGGACGGCTTCATGACCCGCGACGAACTGATCAAGCTCTATGGCGAGCTGACCGGCCGCGACATGAGCGACATCGCCTGGTACTTCGCCCTGGGCTGCTACAAGCTGGGGTGCATTCTGGAAGGCAGCTACGCCCGCGCGCTGGCCGGCCAAGCGCCCATGGAGATCGGCCAGCGACTGCACGATTACGCCACCTACCTGTTCAACAAGGGCAAGCAGATCAAGGACCGCGGCTAGCTTCGATCCATGGCTGACGGGGTGGCTTTACGGCCGGCGTTCTTCGACGCCGACGGGGATTTTTACGCGCCCAGGGCCGCATGCCGCAGCCCATGGAACCCCAACAATCAGAACGGCGTGGCCGTGGCGGGCCTGCTCATGCATCTGGCCGAGCAGGTTCCGTCGCCCGTGCCGATGGTCAGCGCCCACGTTACTATTGACCTGATCCGCGGCGTGCCCTTCGGCCCCAACCAGGGCCGCGCCGAGGTGGTCCGCCAGGGCCACAAAATGCAGATGGTGGAAAGCTTCATCATCGCCGGCGGCGAGCCGGTGGCGCGGGCGCGGGTGATGCGGGTGCGCGAGGCCGAGACCCCGGTCGTACCGGTCCCGATGCCCTATCCCCTGGTGGAGGACCTGCCCGACCAGCCGTTCTTCAACGCCCAGGGGGTGTTCGGCGATCTGCTGGAGTCACGCATCGTCCGCGGCATGACCGGCGAGCCCGGTCCGGGCGCGGTCTGGGTGCGCTTTCCCTGCGACGTAGTGGCCGGTTCGCCGCACAATCCGGTGGTCTGCGCGGCCATGCTGGCGGACTTTCCCAACGGCGTCTCCAATGTGCTGGAGCGCGGCCGCTGGTCATTCGCCAACATCGACATCTCCCTGCACATGGCCCGGCGACCGGTCGGAGAATGGTTGCTGGTGGACGCCGCGACCCTGGCGCTTGGCCAGGGCCTGGGTCTGGCCAACGCCGTCCTCGCCGATCGTGATGGCATATTCGGCCAAGCCCACCAGACCCTGTTCGTGGCCCCGGTGGGCTAAGGCGGGCCTACCGCTCCGCGTCCACCGCCCGCCAGTCGTGGGTCACCTCATCGAGCTTCGCCTTGAGGTCCCCGGGCAGCGGCCCCGCCGCCGCCGCCGCCAGGCTGTCGGCCAGCTGCTCGGGCCGGCTGGCGCCGACGATCGGCGAGGTGATCGCCGGGTTCGACAGCACCCAGCGCACCGCCAGGGTGGCCATGCTCATCCCCGCCTCGGCCGCCACCTTGCGGATCTCCTCCACCGCCTCGAAAGCCCGGTTATGCCAATATCGTTCCTGGTAGATCCCCGCTGACTTGCCCAGGGTGAAGCGGGTCCCCTCGGTGGGCGGTCCGGCGTTGTGCTTGCCGGACAGAAAACCACCAGCCATCGGATTGTAGGGGATCACCGCGATCCCCTCTTCCTCACAGAGCGGCAGCAGGTCCCGTTCGAAGGTCCGGAACAGGAGATTGTAACGCGGCTGATGGGAATCGATCCGCACCAGGTTCTTGAGCTCCGAGCGCCCCAAGGCCCGGGCCAGCTTGTAGGCCGGCCAGTTGGAGACGCCGACGTAGCGGGCCTTGCCAGCCTTCACCACAGCGTCCAGCGCCTCCAGCGCCTCGTCGAGGGGGGTGTGTTCGTCGTAGCTGTGCAGCTGATAGAGGTCGATGTAGTCGGTCTTGAGCCGCCTCAGCGAGGCATCTACCGCGTCCAGCACATGCTTCCTGGACATGCCGCCATCCCAGTATCTGGGACCCATCTTGCCCACGCACTTGGTGGCGACGATGAAGTCGTGCCGCCGCCCGGTCATCCAGCGGCCGATGATCTCCTCGGTGCGGCCGGCCGTCGTATAGTCACCGCCGATGGGATAGACGTCGGCCGCGTCCAGAAAGTCGATGCCGCCCTCAGCGGAGGCGTCGAGGATGGCCCGGCTCTGGGCCTCATCGCACTGCAGGCCGAAGGTCATGGTGCCCAGGCACAGGCGGCTCACCCGCAGTCCGGTGCGGCCGAGATTAACGTGTTTCATGATCTCAATTCGCCTTCAGCGCGGCATCCAGGGCCGCCGTCAGGCGCGGATCGTCCGGCGTGGTGTCGGGGGAAAAGCGTGCCACCACCGCGCCGTCGCGACCGATCAGGAATTTCTCGAAGTTCCACAGCACCTCGCCGGGGCCGCCGGTCTGGATGCCGAAACCTTCAAGGCGGGTGCGCATGGCGGAATCGCCGCCGTCGGTCTGCGGCCGGGAGGCCGTGAGCGCCTGATAAAGCGGGTGTTTCTCAGGCCCCGTCACCACGATCTTCTGGAATAGCGGGAAGTCGACCCCATAGGTCGCCGAGCAGAACGTTGCGATCTCCTCGTTGGTCCCCGGCTCCTGGCCGCGGAAATCGTTGGCCGGGAATCCCAGGATCTCCAGCCCGTCGCCCTTGCGGTCGGCGTAGAGCTTCTCAAGACCCTCATATTGCGGGGTCAGGCCGCACTTGGAGGCCACATTGACCACCAGCAGCACCTTGCCGGCATAGTCGCCCAGCTTGGCCGGGGCGCCGTCGATCTTGTTCACGGGGATGTCGTAGAGGGACATGGGGTGGCTCCTGGGGTGGGGTTTGCAAGTCGTTCGCGACTGTACGTCAACGCGGCGGAGAGAAAAGCCGCTTGTGGCCTTCAGGTCACAGGTTTCCGCATGAGCGGATTTGATACCCCGCACCCGAGTGTTAGCGTCCGCTCTCTGAACGTGGCGCAGGGCCGACAACCGCGACAAGTTCTCAAGCCCCGGCCACAGGGGATTCAAAGGGAGGAACGAAATGACTGGACCCATGGGCCGCCAGACGCGGTTGATGCTTGCCTGCGCCGTAGGCGCGCTGGGCTTCATACCCGTCGCCCCGGCGATGGCGCAGGACGGCACGACGATCGAGGAGATCGTGGTCACGGCGCGGAAGCGCGAGGAAAACCTCCAGTCCATCCCGGTGGCGGTGTCGGCCCAGAGCGGCAAGCAGCTGGAGCGCCTTCGGATCACCGAGACCACGGAGCTGACCCGGGTCACCCCCAGCCTGCAGATCCGCAACTCCTCGGGTTCGCAGAACTCCGCCCAGATCGCCCTGCGCGGTCAGCGGGCGTCGGACTCCCTGCTGGGCGTGTCCCAGCCGGTGGCCTCTACCAAGACAATGTCAACATTCCCCACCCGTTTGGGGCGAACAACTCCTTCTTCGACCTGGAACGCACCGAGGTGCTGGCCGGACCGCAAGGCACCCTCTACGGCCGCAACACCACCGGCGGCGCCATCAACATCATCACCAAGAGCGCCGACCACGACGGCCTGCACGGCTATGTCGAGGGTGAAGTCGCCCGGTTCAATTCCTACCGCGCCGACGTGGTCGCCAACATCCCGCTGTCGGAGGACGTACTCGCCCTGCGGGTGGCCTACCGCTACTGGAAACGCGACGGTTATGGCCGCTCGCTGATCAACGGCCAGAAGCAGGGCGGCGACAAGAACGACCACCTCTTACGGGTCGGCCTGAAGTACGACCCGACGGATAACTTCTCGGCGGACCTGAAGGTCGAGTACGGCCGCACCCGCCAGGTCGGCGCCATGCTGGCGAACATCTCCCTGCCGGCGCCCGTCCAGATGACCAGCCCGGCGCAACTGGGCGCGCTTCCGTTCTCACCGCCGGACAGCGCCTATCTCACCGCGGCGCTCGCCTCGAACTTCCGGGTCAATGCGCCGCTGCTGCGAAATGCGTTCACCACCGGCAATGTGGCGGCGTTCAATCAAGTGGTCGCCAATGGCGCCGCCATATTGGCGCCCTGCATCGGGCAAAGCCTGTTCACCAACTGCTCCGACACCCACCAGATCGACAACCTGAACACCTGGCACGGGTCGTTCAACATGCGCTGGGATGTCACCGACAACTTCCAGATCCGTTCGATCACCGGTGTCCGGCACTTCTCCAACACCAAGATCTTCGACCTGGACGCCATCCCCGGCCAGGCGCTTGAGGTGGGCAGCGGCTCCCTGGCCACCGGTGGCCTGCAGCCGGCGCCGGCCACCGGCGCCAACTTCAACATCCCCTACCCCCTGAAACCCGACCAGGAATCCACCCAATGGAGCCAGGAGATCAACTTCTCCGGCAACCTGATCGACAACCGGCTGAAGTGGCTGGTGGGTGTGTACGGCAGCTGGGACAAGGGCCTGGGCTCGCAACAATCCGGCGCACTGCAGGAAATTCTCTCAGTCGTCGGCCAGTTCTCCACAGACGGAAGGGTGCTTGGGGAACCCGGGGATGACGGATCCATCGGCTCGCCGCCGCTGCCGGGCCACGATGGCCTGGTGAACAACACCAACACCTGGGCGGTCTATTCCCAGAACGACTTCAAGATCACCGACCAGTTCAGCGTCACCCTGGGCGGCCGCTACACCGAAGAGCGGATCGCGCAAAATCTCGCTGACTGGAACTACCTGGCCCAGACCAAGACCTACACCTGCAACGGCGCCACCCCCGCGGAAATTCCGACCGTGTTTAACCCGGTCGGCAACAATCCGGACAACTGTTACCAGGATGTCCGCGCCTTCGGCCCGAACGGGTCGTTCTCGCGGGCCTATTTCAGCGGCTGGTCCTATCTGGCCAGCGCCAACTACCAGATCACCCCGAACAACCTGATCTACGCCAAGCTGTCCCGTGGTTTCCGCGGCGGGGCCTTCGGGCGCGCGGCCCAGCGGGCGGCCAAGCCGGAGTTCGCCAAAGACATTGAATTTGGCATGAAGAATGAGTTCTTCGACCATCGCCTGCAGGCGAACCTGGCGGTCTACCGGACCAAGTACACGGACTTCCAGGTCTCGGTGCTGGCCTGCATCAACGGGGCGCCGCCGCCCTGCGGCGCCCAGGGATTCACCACCCTGCTCAAGAACGCCGCCAAGGCGAAGATGGAGGGCGTCGAACTTACCCTGCAGGCCGTCCCAACCGAGGGCCTGACGCTGTTCGGAAACGTGTCGTACAATAAATCACTGTACACGGACTTCCCGAACGCGGTGACCGGCGAAGGGGTGGTTCTCGGCAACGCAGGAGGCTTGAGGATCCCCAATACGCCGCCCTGGCAGGCGTCGTTTGGCGGTCGTTACGAAGCCGACATGGGCTCCGGCGTGCTAGGCCTGCAGGCCAGCGTTTACCACCGTGGCCGCACGCCTATCACTCCGATCACGGCCTATGCCCTGGTGCCCGACGATATTGAACGGAATGCGGAGCGGGCCATCGACCTGGTCAACGCCCAGATCGACTACAAGCTGGAAGACTCAGGGCTAGAGTTCGCCCTCTGGACCAACAACCTGCTTAACAAGAAGTACGGCTATCGGGGCATCACGCCCAACTACACCGCCGGCGTCGGCCACCTGGTGGTCGAGGCGCCGCGGACCTACGGTATCAAGGTGCGCAAGTCCTTCGCCGCGGCTCCGCCCCCGCCGCCTCCGCCCCCTCCGCCGCCCCCTCCGCCGCCTCCGCCGGCGTATGAGGCCAAGCAGTTCATCGTCTACTTCCCGTTCGATCAGTCGATCCTGACGCCGGAAGCCCAGACGGTGGTCCAGGAGGCCGCGACCTACGCCAGCGCCGGCCACGC
>CANJLH010000028.1 GCA_947475415.1 Caulobacteraceae bacterium | reverse complement strand
TTACCGGCGGCGTCGCACAGATCAACGTCGGCGCGGCAAGCGAAGCCGAGATGAAGGAAAAGAAAGCCCGCATCGAAGACGCGCTGCATGCAACTCGCGCGGCAATCGAGGAAGGCATCGTCCCCGGCGGCGGCGTCGCCCTGCTGAAGGCCTCCAAGGTTCTGGACGGCTTCAAGGGCGACAATGACGACCAGGAAGCCGGCGTCGCCATCGTGCGCCGCGCCCTGCAGGCCCCGATCCGTCAGATCGCCGAGAACGCCGGCGTGGAAGGCTCGATCGTTGTGTCCAAGGTGCTGGAGAACAAGTCCGCCACCTTCGGCTTCAATGCCCAGTCCGAAGAGTACGTTGACCTGGTGCAGGCCGGCGTGATCGACCCGGCTAAGGTGGTTCGCACCGCCTTGCAGGACGCCGCCTCCGTGGCGGGCCTGCTGATCACCACCGAAGCAGCCATTGTCGAAGCGCCCAAGAAGAACGCGGGCGGCGGCGGCGGCATGCCCGGCGGCGGCATGGGCGGCATGGGCGACATGGACTTCTAAGTCCGGTCAACCAGACCCGATGATTCAGGGCGGAGCCGCAAGGCTCCGCCCTTTTTCGTGGGCGCTTCTAGCGCGGCTCATCGCGAGTCAGCGCCTGTCCCATCCAACTCACCGCGCCGGTGACGATGGCGGCCAGCACGCCGGCCAGAAGTCCGTCCACCGTGAATCCCTTCAGCAGCCAGGCCACCAGCCCGATCATGGCGGCGTTCACCACCAGCAGGAACAGGCCCAGCGTCAGGATGGTGAAGGGCAGGGTCAGCAGGGTCACCACCGGCCTGACCAGGGCGTTGACCAAGCCCAGCAACACCGCGGCGATCAGCAGGGTGAGCGGCTTGTCGTAGGCGACACCGGGGATCAGATAGGCGGCGAGCCACAGGCCCGCGGCGCCCACCAGGGCGCGAATAGCGAATTTGACGAGCATCGGCGGCGGTCTCCAGGCGTTGCGCCTGCAAAGGGACCCCGTCACTCCGCGTTCGTCAACGCCCCTTCGAGCACGGGCATCGCCGGGGCCAGCCGGCCGCCGACCCGGATCGGTTCAATGCGACGGGCCAAGCCCGTAGCGTCGTCGGTCTCCACGAAGACTCCACACACGGTGGCCGGACCCTCGGCGGGCTTGTAGCGGCCGCCGGCGATGCGAGTGGTGAAGCGGCGCAGCGGCTCTTCCTTCTGGTTGCCGATGACGCTGTCGTAGTCGGCGCAGGCGCCGGCGTCGGTCTGGTAGGCGGTGCCGCCGTTGAGGATCTGCCCGTCCGCCGTGGGCACGTGGGTGTGGGTGCCCACCACCAGGCTGGCGCGGCCGTCGCAGAAGTGGCCCATGGCCATCTTTTCCGAGGTGGCCTCACAATGCATATCGACAATGACCGCATCGGCGGCGGCGCCCAGCGGACAGGCTTCCAGCTCGCGGTCCACCGCCGAGAAGGGATCGTCCAACGCCTCCATGTGGACCCGGCCGAGCAGGTTGATCACCAGCACGCGGCGGCCGGCGTCGGTCTCGAACAGCTGGGCGCCGCGGCCCGGCGCATAGGTCAGGGCCGGATAGTTCAGCGGGCGGATCAGCCTGGGCTCGCGGCCGATATAGGTCAGCGCCTCCTTCTGGTCCCAGGCGTGGTTGCCCAGGGTCAGGCAGTCGGCGCCGGCTTCAAACAGCTGGCGGGCGGTGTTTTCGGTGATCCCGAAGCCGGCGGCTGCGTTCTCGGCGTTCACCGCCACGAAATCCAGCCTCAGGCGCTGGCGCAAGGCCGGCAGATGCAAGGCCAGGCCCTCGCGGCCTGAACGCCCCACCACATCGCCAAAGAACGCCAGTCGCATCCGCGCCTCAGTCTCCAAACTGAAAGTAGTCGGACTCGGTGAGCACCGCGTCCAGGCGCTGGTCATGCGCTTCTTGCGGGATTTCGTCCACCTCCTGCCCCGCATAGGCGAGGCCGAGGGCGAAGACAGGACCGCGACCGCGCAGGTTGGCCAGGGTGCGGTCATATGTCCCGCCGCCCTGGCCGATGCGCCCGCCGCGCCGGTCGAAGCCCAGGACCGGGACGATCACCAGGTCCGGGTGAAGCGCGGGCGCATCAGGCCGGGGCGACGCCACGCCGAACACATCGGCCACAAGCGGATCTCCCGCCCGCCAGGCCCGGAACGTCAGCGGTCCGCCCAGGTCGGTCCCCGCCGGCAGCGCCAGGGCGGCGCCCGCGGCCGCCAGCCGCGCCATCAGCGGACCCGGATCAAACTCGGATCCCTGAGTGTTGTAGCCCGCGCAGACCGCAACGGCGCCCCATTGCGCCAGGGGCGCGATCACCGCCGCCCGCGACGCCGCGTCCGGCGCCGCAGCAGCAAGAGACCTGCGGCGGGCGCGCAAACTCGAGCGAAGCAATGCTTTCGCCGTCATGCCGACATCCGGACGAAGGGTGGCGGGGCCACAAGAGCCGTGAAGGACTGTCTAATCCCCTCGACCTGGCTTGCCAGGTGGGCGCCGTGATGCCCAAGGCCACGGCCAAGGACAGGGACAGCTCCCTTCGAGTGAATTAAGGTCGCTGGGATATGTCGCCTCCGACGTGAGCCGCAGCAGACCCGCCAAGATGCTACTTAGGGCGCCGCGAGGCGGTTCTCAATGCGCCGCAAGGGTTTCGATGCGCTTGGCGGCGTTTTCCAGCGCCATCACCGCGCGGTTCTCGACGCGGGACTGGGCGGTCTGCAGCCGGGTGATCTCGGTCTGCTGCGCGGCCAGCCGCTGGCGCGCCTCATAAACCTCATCGGCCAGCAGCAGCGCGCCCATCAGCAGCAGGCGGGTGTCGCCCAGTTGGCCCATGTCCTTGGACACCTGGCGGACCTGGGCGTCGAAGATCTCCGCCAGGCCGCGCAGATGTTGCTCCTGGCCGTCTTCGCAGCCGACCTGGTAGGGCCGGCCGTTCACTTCAATCGTCACCTGAGCCATGGATCAGGCCTCCCTGGCTTGGCCGTTGAGGGTGGATTTGATTTCAGCGATGGCGCGGCCCAGGGCGGCGGAGGCCTGGGCGCCCGCGTCCTCCAACTCCCGTTCGCGCGCCCGAGCGCGATCCAGTTCGGCGGCGAGCCGCGCTCGGTCCTGGTCCACAGCATGGCCGGCCGCGGCGCCGGCCTGGACGGCCCGGTTGGTCATCACCTGTTCCAGGACGGCAACCGCCCGCTCAAGCCGCCTGGCGGCCAGATCGACGGCGCTTTCACCGACTTGCTCGCGCATCATCGCCCACTCCATAGCTCACGCCTCCCTCTATAGACCGCCCCGACGCCGCGCCGGAAGGGTTTCGGCGTCCCGGAGCGATCAGAAACACAGGTAAGCGCGGGCGCTTGCTTGACGTTCGCCCGCTTGCATGCAACCCCGCGCGCGCCCCCACTTCCATACTCTGCGCAAGGCCGCCCGATGCCCGCCAAACTTGAAACCATGGCCGATGCCATCCGTGTGCTGTCGATGGACGCCGTGGAACAGGCCGCTTCCGGCCACCCCGGAATGCCGATGGGCATGGCCGACGTGGCCGCGGTGCTGTGGACCAAGGTCCTGAAGTACGATGCCGGCCGGCCCGACTGGGCCGACCGCGACAGGTTCGTCCTGTCCGCGGGCCACGGCTCGATGCTGCTCTATTCGCTGCTGCACCTGACCGGCTTCAAGGCCATGCCGCTCAAGGAGATCGAGGATTTCCGCCAGTGGAACGCCAAGACTCCTGGACACCCTGAGGCCTTCCATACCCCTGGCGTGGAAACCACCACCGGCCCCCTTGGACAGGGCCTCGCCACCGCGGTGGGCATGGCCATGGCCGAGCGCCATCTGGCGGCCCGCTTCGGCGCGGACCTGGTGGATCACCGCACCTGGGTGGTGGCCGGAGACGGCTGCCTGATGGAGGGCGTGAGCCACGAGGCCATCAGTCTCGCCGGGCGGCTGAAGCTCGCCAAGCTCACCGTGCTGTGGGACGACAATGACGTCACCATCGACGGCCAGGTCTCGCTGAGCGAAACTGGCGACCAACTCGCCCGTTTCAAAGCCGCCGGCTGGGCGGTGAAGGCCATCGACGGCCACGACCTGGGCCAGATTCGCCGCGCGCTCGCCTGGGCCCAGAAACAGGACCGGCCGAGCCTGGTGGCCTGCAAGACGAAGATCGGCCGGGGCGCCGCCACCATGGAGGGCAGCCACAAGACCCACGGTGCGGCCCTGGGCAAGGATGAGATCGCCAGGACCCGGGCGAAGATGGGGTGGGGCGATGCGCCCTTTCATGTGCCGGATGAGGTGATGCGCCCCTGGCGCGCCGCCGGCCGCCGCGGCCGCAGGACGCGCCTGGCCTGGGAGGCTAAGCTCGCCGCATCCCCGCATCGGGCGGTGTTCGAACGGGCCATGGCCGGCGACCTGCCCGCCGACGCATTCGAGCGCCTGGACCGCCACATCGCCGAATGCGCGGCCACGAAGCCCGCGGCCGCCACACGCCAGCACTCGGGGGCGGCGCTCGAGGCGCTGTTCTCCGCCATTCCGGAAATGGTTGGCGGATCGGCGGACCTCACCGGCTCCAACAACACCTTCGTCAGCAATACCCAGACCTTCGACGCCCCCGACTACGCCGGCCGTTACGTGAACTATGGCGTGCGCGAATTCGGCATGGCCGCCGCCATGAACGGCATGGCCCTGCACGGCGGGGTGATCCCCTACGGCGGCACGTTCCTGGTGTTCACCGACTACAGCCGACCGGCGATCCGCCTGGGTGCGCTGATGGGGGTGCGGGTGATCCATGTGGGCACCCACGACTCCATCGGCCTGGGCGAAGACGGCCCGACCCACCAACCCGTGGAGCATCTGGCCGGCCTGCGGGCCATGCCCAACCTCAATGTTTTCCGCCCGGCTGACGCGGTGGAGACCGCGGAATGCTGGAAACTGGCGCTGACGGCCGATCGGACGCCGTCCGTGATGGCGCTTTCGCGGCAGAAAACGCCGGCGGTGCGCACTGAAGCCTGGAGCGAGAACCTGAGCGCCCACGGCGCCTATCAATTGGCCGGCGCCGGATCTCCCGCCCAGGTCACGATATTCGCCTCCGGCACGGAGGTGGCCATAGCGCTCGCCGCCCGCGACCTGCTGGAGGCCGAAGGCATTGGCACGAGGGTGGTCTCCACCCCGTGCTGGGAGCTGTTTGCAAGCCAGTCCGACCGCTATCAGGCCGCCGTCATCGGACAGACATCAGTCAAGGTCGCTGTGGAAGCCGCCGTAGGCTTCGGCTGGGAACGCTTCATCGGATCTGATGGAATTTTCGTGGGCATGAGGAGTTTCGGCGCCAGTGCTCCTGCCGAACGGCTGTACAAGGAATTCGCCATTACACCCGAGGCCGTGGCGTTCGCGGCCAAATCGAGACTGTGAGACTGGCGCCGGGTTTGCAGCCGCGGAACCCGGTTCTCAGTTGATAACCTCGGCAAGGGGTTGACTCCGCGCTGAACCGACCGAAAAACCCGCCCGCTATTCCCAATTTGGAGCTTCATATGCCCGTCCGCGTCGCCATCAACGGTTTCGGCCGCATCGGCAGGCTGGTCCTGCGCTCGATCGTCGAACATGCCCGACGCGACATTGAGGTCGTCGCCATCAACGACCTGGGGTCAGTGGAGACCAACGCCCACCTGCTCCGCTACGACAGCGTTCATGGCCGCTTCCCCGGTTCGGTCAGCGTTGACGGCGACACGATCGATCTGGGCCTCGGCAAGATCAAGGTCACCGCCGTGCGAAATCCGGCGGAACTGCCGCACAAGGATCTGGGCATCGACATCGCGCTCGAGTGCACGGGTCTTTTCGCCTCCAAGGAAAAAGCCTCGGCGCACCTGACCGCCGGCGCCAAGCGGGTGCTGGTGTCCGCCCCGGCCGATGGTGCGGACAAGACAATCGTCTTCGGCGTGAACCACGACAGCCTGACGGCGGCCGACACTGTGGTCTCCAACGGCTCCTGCACCACCAACTGCCTGGCGCCGGTGGCCAAGGTCCTGCAGGACCTGTGCGGGATCGAACGTGGCTATATGACCACGATACACGCCTACACCGGCGACCAGCCAACCCAGGACACCCTGCACTCCGACCTCTATCGCGCCCGCGCGGCGGCGCTGTCGATGATCCCCACCTCCACCGGAGCGGCCAAGGCGCTGGGCCTGGTGCTGTCGGCGCTGGCGGGCAAGCTGGACGGGTCCTCGATCCGGGTGCCCACCGCCAATGTCTCCTGTGTCGACTTCAAGTTTGTCCCCGGCAAGAAAGTGACCCGCGAAGAGATCAACGCCGCATTCGAGGCCGCAGCCGCCTCCGGCGCGCTGAAGGGCGTGCTGGGCGTGACCTCGGAGCCACTGGTTTCGGTGGACTTCAACCACGTGGCCTTCTCCTCCACCGTGGCCCTGCCGCAGACCCAGGTCGTCGATGGCGGACTGGTGCGGGTGCTGGCCTGGTACGACAACGAGTGGGGCTTCTCGACGCGGATGAGCGACACCGCCCTGGCGATGGCGAAACTCCTCTGAACATGGGGTTCCGCACCCTCGACGACGCCGACCTGGCGGGGAAGCGCGCCCTGGTCCGCGTCGATTTCAACGTACCCATGGCCGATGGCGCGGTGAGTGACGACACCCGGTTGCGGGCCGCATTGCCCACCATCCGCAAGATCCAGGCGGGTGGCGGCAAGGTGGTGCTCATCGCCCACTTCGACCGACCCAAGGGCAAGCGAGTCCCGGAAATGAGCCTGGCGCCCGTCGCGCCGGCGCTGGCGGCCTTGCTGGGCGAGCCGGTGGCCTTCGCCGACGACTGCGTCGGCGATGCGGCGGCCTCGGCGGTGGCGAACCTGCCGGCGCGTGGGGTGATCCTGCTGGAGAATCTGCGGTTCCATGCTGGCGAGGAGGCTAATGACCCCGCCTTCGCCGCGGCGCTTGCGGCCAACGGCGACCTTTACGTCAATGACGCCTTCTCCGCCGCCCACAGGGCGCATGCCTCCACCGAGGGCCTGGCCCGCGCCTTGCCCGCCTACGCCGGCGAGAGCATGCGGCGTGAACTGGAGATGCTGGAAAAGGCCCTGGGCGCTCCTGAGCGGCCCGTGATGGGCATCGTGGGCGGCGCAAAGGTCTCCACCAAGCTGGAGTTGCTCGACAATCTGGTGGGCAAACTCCAGACCCTGGCGATCGGCGGCGGCATGGCCAACACCTTCCTGTTCGCGCAAGGGTTCGGCATCGGCGGCTCGCTTTGCGAAAAGGACATGGCCGACACCGCCCGGGACATCATGGCCAAGGCCGAGACGTCCGGCTGCCGGATCCTGCTGCCCACCGACGTGGTGGTGGCCGCCGACCTGAAGCCGGGCGTCGCCAACCGGACCGTAACCCTGGCCAAGGGCGCCGACCTCACCGCCGACGACAAGATCTTCGACATCGGACCTGAGAGTCTGGCGCTGGTGCTGGCCGCCATGAACGCCTCCAAGACCCTGATCTGGAACGGCCCGTTCGGCGTGTTCGAGGTCCCGCCCTTCGACGCCGGCACCGTAGCCGCGGCAAGAGCGGCCGGTGCGCTGGCCAAGTCGGGGAAGCTGGTGGCGGTGGCCGGCGGCGGTGATACGGTGGCGGCCCTGAACGCGGCCGGGGCGGCGAAGGATTTCAGCTTCGTTTCCACCGCCGGCGGCGCGTTTCTTGAATGGATGGAAGGCAAGACGCTGCCCGGCGTGGCGGCCCTCTCAAATTGATACGACAGACGTAAAGGACAAGGGCATGGCCCGGATCACACTGCGGCAACTTCTCGATCACGCCGCCGAGCATGGCTACGGCGTACCCGCCTTCAACATCAACAACATGGAACAGGGGCTGGCGATCCTGGAAGCCGCGGACGCCACCGACTCGCCGGTGATCATCCAGGCCAGTCGGGGCGCGCGCTCCTATGCCAACGACATCGTGCTGAAGCACCTGATCGACGCTCTGGCGGAAATGTATCCGCACATTCCGATCTGCATGCACCAGGATCACGGAAACAACGAAGCGACCTGCGCCACCGCGATCCAATATGGCTTCACCTCGGTGATGATGGACGGCTCGCTGGCTGCTGACGCCAAGACCCCGGCCGACTACGACTACAATGTCCGGGTTACCCGCAATGTCGTGGATATGGCCCACTGGGTGGGCGCGAGCGTCGAAGGTGAATTGGGCGTTCTGGGCAGCCTGGAAACCGGGATGGGCGAAAAGGAAGACGGCCACGGATTTGAGGGCAAGCTCGGCCACGACCAGCTGCTCACCGATCCGGACCAGGCCGTGGAGTTCGTCAAGGCCACGGAAGTCGATGCGCTGGCTATCGCCATGGGCACCAGCCACGGCGCCTACAAATTCACCCGCAAGCCCGACGGCGATGTCCTGGCGATGAACGTCATCGAGGAAATCCACCGCCGCCTGCCCAACACCCATCTGGTGATGCATGGCTCGTCCTCGGTGCCGCAGGACCTGCAGGACGTCATCAACAAGTACGGCGGCAAGATGCCGCAGACCTGGGGCGTGCCGGTGGAAGAGATCCAGCGCGGCATCAAACACGGTGTGCGCAAGATCAACATCGACACCGACAACCGCATGGCCATGACCGGCGCGATCCGTCAGATTTTCGCCGAGAACCCCGGCGAATTCGACCCGCGCAAATACCTGAAGCCGGCCATGGACGCCATGCGCGCGGTCTGCCGCCAGCGCTTCGAGGAATTCGGCACCTCCGGCTGGGCCAGCAAGATCACGCCGCTTCCCCTGTCGGTGATGGCCAAGCGCTACGCCGGCGGTGAACTGGCCCCCAAGGTCGGGGTCTCTCGCCAGGCGGCGGAGTAATCTTATGACGCGGCGAGGCCTCGCTTGACGTCCGCCGCCCCCCCCGCATGCCGACTCTATCTAATCACCCCACCGGGCATCGATGACCTGGTCGCGTTCGGCCGCGACCTCGCCCACGCGCTGGACGCAGGCGACGTGGCGGCGCTGCAGATCCGCCTGAAAGGCGTCGATGACGCGATCATCGCCGCGGCCACGGACGTCCTGGCGCCCATCGCCCAGGCCCGCGGCGTGGCGGTGATCATGAACGACCGGCCCGATCTTGCGGCGCGGCTGGGTTGCGACGGCGTCCATGTGGGTCAGTCCGATGCCTCCTGCGCCGAGGCGCGGCGTATCGTGGGCGCCCAGGCAACCGTAGGCGTCACATGTCACGACAGCCGCCATCTGGCCATGGAGGCCGCCGAGGCCGGGGCGGACTATGTGGCCTTCGGGGCGTTCTTCCCAACCACCACCAAAGAGATAACCGCCGCCCGCCCGGACCTGGAGATCCTGAAAGTCTGGCAGGAGACCATGCAAATCCCTTGTGTCGCCATCGGCGGGATCACCGCGGACAATGTTCATCTGGTGGCCGAGGCCGGCGCGGATTTCGCGGCGGTTTGCGCCGGAGTCTGGGCCTATCCGCAGGGACCGGCCGAGGCCGTACAGGCGCTGAACGCCGCCATAGCGCGCGGCCTGGCGGCGCGGGCCGCGACGGTCTGAGTCAATTTGGCGTTACGGCGGAGCGCGCTTGAATTCTGGCGTACCTTCGGGAACCCGCACAAAGGGGTGCCGGTAGTCCGTCCAGACCATCCGGGCGGGCGCGGGGAAATTCTGATCGGCGAACGCCCCGCCGGCGACAGCGATGCTGCCCGGTCGGAATTCAGGCTCCCAGTAAACCGTCGACCCGCAGGACTTGCAGAAGTGGAAGGTCAAACCGAGGCCACTGTCACCAATGCGACGAAACGTCTGGGACTCACCCATGACACTGGCGACCTGCGCCTTCGTGTAGAAGGCCGCGACCCCAAAGAAGCCGCCGGTGCGCCTCTGACACTGTTGGCAACAACAACTCGACACAGACGACGGCTCGCCGTTCAAAACGATCCGCAGCCCCCCACATGCGCAGGCAGCTTCCCGCTGCATGGCGTTATCCCTTCAATTGGCGCGACAATATTCATCGCCGGACCGGCTGGTTACGTCCTTCCTTGCCTTGGGTGAAGGGGCCAACTAGGTTCCGCGCGCGAAATTCGCACGTTTCCCGAAAGCTTTCATGTCGACCCAGTCCGCCCTTTTGAAGGTGATGTCCGACGCCGCCCGCAAGGCCGCGCGCGGACTTAACCGCGACTTCGGTGAAGTGGCCGAGCTTCAGGTTTCCAAGAAAGGCGCGGCCGACTTTGTTTCCGCCGCCGATCTCAGGGCCGAACAGACCGTGTTTGAGGCGCTGAGCAAGGCGCGGCCGGGCTATGGTTTCATCGGAGAAGAGCGCGGCCTGATCGCCGGCACCGACAAGACCCACACATGGCTGGTCGATCCCCTGGACGGGACCACCAACTTCCTGCACGCCATCCCCCACTTCGCGATCAATATCGCCCTGCAGCGGGACGGCGCCGTGGTTGCGGCGGTGACCTACAACCCGGTCACCAACGATCTCTACTGGGCCGAGAAGGGCAAGGGCGCCTTCGTCAACGACCGGCGGCTGAGGGTCTCGGCGCGCACCCGGCTGGACGAGTCGGTAATCGCCACCGGCATCCCCTTCCTGGGTCATGGTCAGCACGCCAAATTCCTGAAGGAACTGCACCAGGTCAGCCAGAAGGTCGCCGGCGTGCGCCGGTTCGGCTCGGCGGCGCTGGATCTTGCCTTCGTCGCCGCGGGCCGATTCGACGCCTTCTGGGAGCGGGATCTTAAGCCCTGGGACCTGGCGGCGGGCCTGCTGCTGGTGACAGAGGCCGGCGGCATCGTCCGTGACGCCGACGGCGGCGAGACGATGATGGAGTCCGGTTCGATCTGCGCCGGCGCGCCAGACGTGCAACCGCTGTTGCTGGAGCGGCTGCGGGCGGCGGCCTGAGGCGGTCCTACGGCGCGCCCGGCTCCAGTGGGATATCGAAGGCGTCGATGTAATCCGCGAAGTGTCTTCGAAGGCTCGCCGTATCCAGGCCGTATTCCGCGGCCGAATAGAGGTGCGGCCCGAACTTGTCCTTGGGGTGGTCGGCAAGAAAGCGCGTCATCGGCGTTGCGGCCGGCGCAAGGTCGATCCCCATCCAGTCGTAAAGTCTCGCCGCAGCCTTCAGCGGTGAGGCGATGAACCCCTCGTAGGTCAGGTCAAAGAATCGGCTGGCGTGAGTTGCGCCGGCGCGGAAGGCCAGCGCCCGCCTCAGCCCCTCGGCCCACCAGGCCAGGGTCTCGCGCCCCGCCCGACGCGCATCGAAATCTGCGTAGCTGCGCCGCTTGGCCTGTGAGAACAGGTTGGTGATTGAAGGCAGGGTCCGGGCCGGGTCCCGGTGGAGGAAGACCACCCTGGCATCCGGATAAGTGGCGAACAGGCGCGGCAGGTGGAACAGGTGCGGCGGCGACTTCAGCACCCACCAGTCCCGCGTGCAGAAGGCCTGCATGTGTTGAAGCGCGTGGCGGTGCACCTCATAAGCGGGTGTGTCGTCCGCCTGCAGGTACCAGTCGACGTAGGCATTGGCGTAAAAGCGTGTGTGCAGATTGACGCTCTGGAAGGCTAGGGCGGTGATGAAATTACATTCATCCGGCAACCGAGCGCCGACGGCGTGGATCGCCTGGACCTGCGCCGGGACGGCCGCGATGCGCGCCTCGGTGCGGGCGATGCGCGGGTCGTCGGCATAGGTCTGCGCCCGGGCCGGGGGTGAGATATCCTCATGCTCCCAGGTGGCGATGGAGCGGGCGCGCGGATCCTGGGCGAGCAGGCCATGCAACAGCGTGGATCCCGACCGGGGAAGGCCGGTGATGAACAACGGGCGCTCGATCCGCTGGTCGGCGATCTCGGGATAAAGCGAACGGTCGCGGTAGAGGGCCAGGCGCTGGGAGAGCAGTCGCAGGATCATATCCCGCGTCTCGATTCGCGCGTTCGGCGCCAGGCCAGCATCCCCTGACGCCGCATCGCAGTAGGCCTTAAGACCCTCCGTGAACGCAGATCCGCCCCAATTGTTCAGCCCGGTCCGACTTTCGGATTCGGCGATCAGCCGGTGTGGGTCAAGTCCCGTCGCGGCCATGCACGCCTCCCCAGCGGCTACGCCGTCACGCAGCCTCGAACTGCAAAGCCGCCAGTCGCGCATAGAGACCGCCGCGTTTGACCAGCGTGGCGTGATCGCCCTCCTCCACCACGCGCCCTTCGTCCATCACCACGATTCGATCGGCCTTCAGCACGGTGGCCAGTCTGTGGGCGATGACCAGGGTCGTGCGGCCCTCCATGGCGCTGTCCAGCGCCTGTTGCACAAGCCGTTCGTTCTCGGCGTCCAGGGCGCTGGTCGCCTCGTCGAGCAACAGCACCGGCGCCTCGCGCACCAAGGCCCTGGCGATAGCCAGGCGCTGGCGCTGTCCGCCAGAGAGGCTGCGGGCCCGCTCGCCCACCGCAGTCTGGAAACCTTCCGGAAGGGCGTCCAGGAACATCTCCGCCTGGGCGGCGCGGGCGGCGGCGCGGATATCCTCGGCCGAAGCGTCCTGACGGCCGAAACGGATGTTGTCGGCGGCGGGGCCGGAAAACAGCGGCGAGTCCTGTGCGACCAGGGCCGCACGGGCGCGCACCGCGCCGGGGTCGGCCTGGCGAAGATCGACGCCGTCAAGCCGCACCACGCCGGACTGCGGGTCGTAGAACCGCAGCAACAGCCTGAAGACCGTGCTCTTCCCCGCGCCAGAAGGACCCACCAGCGCCACCCGTTCTCCCGGCCGCACATGGAGGGAAAAGTTGCGAAGCGCCGGCAGGTCGGGCCGGCCAGGATAGGCGAAGGTGACGCCCTCGAACGCCAGTTCGCCCCGGGACGGCGTCGGCAATGGGACCGGGTTCGGCGGCGCCGCGATGGTGGGTTGGGCGTCCAGGAGGTCGGCGACCCGCTCCATGGCGCCCGCCGCCTTTTGCACGTCTCCCCAGGTTTCTCCCAGCGCGCCGACCGCGCCGGCGGCCAGGACCGACAGGAAGGCGAACTGGAATAGCGCCCCCCACGACATGTCCCCCTTCAAACCAGCGTTCACGCCCAGCCAGAAGATCGCCACCACGCCACCGAACACCAGGGCGATGACCAGGGCGGTCATGATCGCCCGCGCGGTCATTCGCCGCAGGGAGGTGCGAAACGAATGCTCCACGGCTGCGCCGAAACCTTCCGCCGCCGCCGCCTCGCGGCCGAACGCCTGCACGGTTTCCAGCGCATCCAGGGTCTCGCTGGCGTAGCCGACCGCTCCGGCGAACTGATCCTGCGTCGAGGCGGTCAGCCGGCGCACCCTGCGGCCGAACAGGAACAGCGGGGCGAGCACGACGGGAAAGATCAATAGGACCAGGCCGGTCAAGCGCGGGCTGACCACCACCAGCATCGCCAACGCGCCGACCAGCGTCAGCAGGTTCCGCAATGCCACCGAGATCGACGTGGACAGGAGATTCTCGACGATCTGGATGTCCGTCGTCAGCCGCGACAGCACCTCGCCCACCCGATTGTCCAAATAGAACTTCGGGTCCAGGGTCAGGATATGGGCGTAGACCGCCTTGCGCAGGTCGGCGACCACGCGCTCGCCAAGCTTGGTGACAAAGAAGTACCGTAGCGCCGAGGACGCCGCCAGCGCCAGGGCCACCGCGCCGATCAGCAGGAACCAGCCGTTGATGGCGCCGGGCGTCGCATGTTCGCTGCGCGCCTTGGTTAGATGGTCCACCAGCAGCCGGACAGCGCCCGACAGCCCGAGCGTCGCCGCCGTCGACGAGATCAGAAAAACCAGCGAGGCCGCCGCATCGGGCCAGCGCCGCCGGGCGAAAGGGACCAGCCGACCAAGAGCCCGCACATCGCGCCCGCGGGGGCGTCGGCCGCCCGCCTCGTCCAGCGAACGTGCAAGTTCGGCTCCGACGCTTGGCCGACCTTCCGCGACGGCTTCGGAGCTATGGTCGTTCATTGGCCGTTGCGCCCTTGATTCCCGGAGTTCATTTCGCGTATACGCCCGGCTTCCGTTTTCGCGCCCGACATTCTGGCGGGCGCAGGCCTCTGGGGCCGCTCCAATACGTCAGGCGTCGCTGCGATGAAACAAGACACCCATCCGGACTATCACTTCATCACCGTGGTGATGACGGACGGCGCCACCTATCGCACCCGCTCCACCTACGGCAAGGCGGATGCGACGCTGAATCTAGATATCGATCCGAAGACGCATCCGGCCTGGACCGGCGGCAACCAGCATCTGCTGGACCGCGGTGGCCGCGTGTCGCGCTTCAACGCCAAATTTGGCGCCTTCACCCGTAAATAGTCAGGGGGGCGGCCGCATCACTTGGATGCCGGTCGAAGCGCCTGTCACGCTCTATACTTTTGAAGATAGAACCTTTTTGTCCGGATCAGGCGATTCCGCCTGATCCGGACAAGGTTTAAGGCTCAGGCTGCGCCAAACGCGCTGCGCAGGCGGTCAAACTGTGTGAGCACGGGGTGGGCCGTTTCAGCGATTTCCACATACATGCGCCGGTCCAGGTGGCGAACGCGTTCGTATAGTTTTTCAGACCTGTCCAGCAGGCCCAGCAACCCGTTTGGCAAATCCTCGATCCCCTCGGTGGCGCCGGTGCGGCATACCGCCTCCGCGCTCAACCGGTATCGCTCTTCGCAGGCGGCTTCCGGCGCCATGTCGCCCTCACGCACCGCCCTCTGGACGAGGAGCCACGACGCCACCTGCATGAGGCGGGTGGTGAGGCGCATGCTTTCGGCCGCATAGGCCAGGGCGGCGTTGCGCGACAACAATTTGGATTCCTGGCGCCCGCCGCCGTCAAGGTAGGCGGCGGTTTCCTCCACCAGCTCCATGCCTTCCTGGAAGGTGCGGTTGAAGAGTTCGGAGCGCGCGAAATCACGTATCACGTGCGCGCTCTTTGGTTCGGCCGATGTGATTCCGTCGTTCATTATCACCCACTCTATCACGCGGTGTACGGACCAAGGACCCCAGCCGTCAGCTAAACGGCTGCAACCCTTGTGCCACGCGCAACGCCGACCCTCGCCCAGCCCCGGGCGTCCGAACCCTCGCCGGTTCGAGCGGCGAAGCCCAAGCCGGCAAGGGGTCAACCTTACGTCTCGGAGAGCGACCGACGGCGAATATTTCCGCCGCCGAACTCCGATCAATTCTAGGGGGTCCCGAACAGGGCTTCGGCCGCCGCCCGCCCCGAACGTTTGCGCTCGATCTGCGCGCGCGACCGTTCGATTTCACCCTGCAGCAACCCAATGCGCTCCTCAAGCTCACCGATGCTGAACAGGTCAAGATCCTCGCGCACGGCTTCGTTCAACCGTTGCCCGCGGCCAACCCTCGCCTCTGCAGGTTCATCCATCCCGCCCAGCCCGTATGCTTGCTCGTTCCCCATCCCCCTGTATCAGGGGTGAGGCAAACTAGTACCGAGGCGGACAATGAGCGAATCAAACCCGGGTGAAACCATGCAGGCGGTGGTGATCGAGGGCGGAAAAGGACCAGCCTCGGCGCTGAGGATCGCCGAAATCGCTCGACCGGCTCCCGGTCCGGGTCAGATTCTGATCCGCGTGCGGGCCGCAGGCGTCAACCGTCCCGACCTGGTCCAGCGCGAAGGAAACTATCCGCCGCCGCCCGGCGCGCCGGAAACTCTGGGTCTTGAGGTTGCGGGGGAAGTTGTGACCGGCGCCGGCCGGTGGAAAGCCGGTGACCGCGTCTGCGCGCTGCTGGGCGGCGGCGGCTATGCGGACTATGCGGTGGCCGATGCGCGTCACGCCCTGCCGGTCCCGGACGGCATGGATTTCGTCCAGGCCGCCGCCCTGCCGGAGACGGTGTTCACGGTATTCGCCAACGTTTTCGAGCACGGCGCGCTCAAGCCGGGCGAGACCCTGCTTGTGCATGGGGCGACATCCGGCATCGGCACCACGGCCATTCAGATGGGCAAGGCCGCCGGCGCCAGGGTGATCGCCACCGCACGCGGAGCCGACAAGGCGGCCGCGGCCACCAAGCTGGGCGCCGACATCGCCGTCGACGCCACCAAAGAGGACTTCGCCGCAGTCGCCAAGGCGGCTGGCGGCGTCGACGTTGTGCTCGACATGGTCGGCGGCGACTACTTCTCGAAGAATCTGGATGCTTTGAAGACCGGCGGTCGAATCGTCTTCATCGCCTCGCTGGGGGGCGGACAGGTCACCCTACCGGTCATGCGCCTGATGATGAAGCGCGCGGTCCTGACCGGCTCGACGCTGCGCCCGCGCGACGCGGACGAAAAGGCCCGCATCGCAGGCGCCGTGGAAGCGCGCGTCTGGCCTTGGATCGACGCTGGAAAGGTCCGCCCCGTAGTGGACCGCAGCCTTGCGCTGGCGTCGGCTGGCGAAGCTCACGCCATATTGGAAGGCGGACAATTCGTCGGAAAGATCGTCCTCATTCCCTGATTGCGGGCATTCAGGGCGAACTTGCTCAATGGAAATTAAACAAGGCGACACCATTCCCTGGCAGAAGCTTGCTCTGGCGGTTGCTCAAGTCTAGCGGCCATTTTTGCTTTACGGCGTCTAGTTACAGTCGCGTTACGGTTTGACGTAACGGGGATATGGGAGTGGGAAGTGCGTCATAAAGGCTATTTATTCGCAGCAACGGCGCTTGGTTTCGGCTTCATTGCTTGCGGCGCCCACGCTCAAGACGAAACAGTCCTTGAAGAAATCGTCATCACGGCGGAGAAGCGCGAACAAAAGTTGCAGGATGTCCCGGTTTCGGTTTCCGCATTCAGTGCGGAAAAACGCGACCTGATCGGCGTGCTCAGCGTGCAGGACATCGCTAATTTCACACCGGGCCTGAGCTATTCCACGGTGACCGATCGCCTGAGCCTGCGCGGCGTCAGCCGCTTCGCCAACAACCTCGCCACGGATGGCGGCATCGCCAACTATTCGGACGGAATCTACACCACCTTCGCCATCGAGGCGGCGAAGAGTCCGCTTCTGGTGGATCGGGTGGAGGTCCTGCGCGGACCTCAGGGCACCCTCTACGGCCGCAACGCCATCGGCGGCGCCATCAATGTGATCTCAAAGCGGCCGTCCAAGACGTTCGGCGGCGAAGCACGCGCGGTGGTCGGCAATTATAACTACACCCAGTTCGAAGCCGCCGTGTCCGGCCCGATCAATGAGCACCTGCGGTTTCGCGCCGGCGCCAGCAAGATCGATCAGGGAAAAGGCTGGTTCCACAATCTTTCAGGAGGCCCCAGCGAAGGTAACCGGCTGGATGAGTCTTACGCCGAGGTTCAACTGGCGGGTGACGTCGGCCGCCTGGAATGGTGGGTAAAGGGCGCGGGCGCCAAGTTTGACAATGTGGGCGGCGGCCCCAGCGGGCGCGCGACCATGACCGTGGGCGCCTATGACTCCACCCTGCCGATCAGTGAGGTGGCGCCCAATCCGGTCTTCGGACTCAATACGCCGTTCCCTGTTTCGGCCACGGGAGACATCCGCGCCTTCGACACCAACACCCCGCAGCGCGTCCGCCTGGATCAGAACGCCATCGTGGCCGCCGAGGCGGTGCTGCACCTGGACGGCGCCGACGTAAAGTACGTGGGCGGCTACCAGCACTATCTGTTCCGCGCGCGCAGCGATGCGGACTTCTCCTCGCGCAGCGCGCCCTTCGCTTTCCCCGCAGGCGTTCCGGCGCAACTGGCCGCCCAGAACGCAGCGGGGACCCTGGTCTTCCCGACGGTGGTCGCTGACTACACCGATGATCACTGGTGGTTCTCCAATGAGCTTTCGGTCGCCTCTTCCGGCGGGGGGCCGCTGCAGTGGATCGTGGGCGCCTACCAGTTCAAGGAATCCTTCGCCTACGAACCGATCCGCCTGGGATACCCGGACCAGCCGCAGTTCAGCGCGCCCCGGCTACCGATCCCCGGGACCTGCACGGTCGCCGCGCCCTGCGTGAACGCCGCCCCCAACCCCGACCGGCTGTTCATCTTCAACCGCAATGACGGTTCAGGCCGCTCGGTGGCGGCCTACGGCCAGGCGGACTACGCCCTGAACGACACGTTCAAGGTCCATCTTGGACTTCGCCACACCCGGGACCGCAAAGATGCGTTCGAAAGCTACCGCCTGCTCTGCTTCCTGGCGCCCGGCTGTCTGACCGGGCCGCAGCTTCCGCAGGTGTTCGATGTCACCTCCGTGCCCGGAGCCGGCGCCAGCGGCCTGCCGCCAGCGGGCCTGGCGCCCGATCCGTCGGTGGTGGGACCCATATTCGTGGATCCAACCACCGGTCTGAAGCACCGAACCCTGAAGAACACCTGGCGCGCCACCACCGGCACAGCGGGTTTCGACTGGACGCCGGATCGCCAGACCCTGGCCTATGCGAAATACACCCGCGGCTATAAGGCCGGCGGATTCAACGCCAGCGGCCTGGTGGCCTTCCCCACCACCCGGCCCGAATTCATCAATGCTTACGAGCTCGGCGTGAAAAAATCCGTTGGCCACAAGCTGCAGGCCAACGCCTCGGCCTTCTATTACGACTATCGTGACATCCAGGTTCCGCTGAGCAGCGTCACCAGCGGGGTGATCACCACCTCACTCTTCAATGTGCCGAAGGCGCGGATCAGCGGCCTGGAGCTGGAGACCGCCTGGGCGCCCACAGCCGAGCTGCAGATCCTCGCCAACTACGCATATCTGAACTCAAGGCTGGTTGACGCCTGCTGCTTCCGCGACCCGCAGGATCCCGCCGCGGTCCAGCCGGGCGCACGGCCTGTGAACGCCCAGGGTTTCCAGGACCTGAAGGGCCAGAAGCTGCCTGCGACGCCCCGACATCGGGTGACCCTCAACACCGTCTACACCTGGACCTTCGGCGCCGGTTCGCTGGCGGCGTCCGCGAGCTATGTGTATCGGGGCGGCGCCTACTACTCGGTGTTCAACCGCAGCTACAATCACGTGAAATCCTACGATCAGACCGACGCGCGGCTGACATGGCGCGGACCTGAGGAACGCTATTCGCTGATCGGCTATGTGAGGAACGTGTTCAACCGAACGGGCTACGACGGGGTTCAGGCTAGTTTGCAAGGCTCGCGCAGGGTGCAGCAGACTATCGGCATCACACCGCCGCGCACCTATGGGGCGGAACTGCAGTACCGCTTCTAGAGCCTTGCCGGATCAGGTGGATTCACCTGATCCGGATCATAAGGGTCGATCGTCAAATGTTTAGAGCATGGCGGCGCCGCAACCGGTATCCACTTGTGGCTGTCACGCTCTAAGTCAGGCGGCAGCCTCAACCTGGGGCCCGCCAGACCTGAGCGCGGCCTGCAGGCTCGCGTAGAGAGCGAGTTGCTCGACCGGCTTTGAGACAAGTTCGGTCACGCCCGCGCGTCGGCAGGCGTCACGCAGTTCATCGGTGAACGATGTTGCGCAACCGATCACCGGCGTCCGCTGGTTCGGGCCAGACAGGGACCGCAGACGGCGGCAAGCTTCGAGCCCGCCCGATTCTATGTCCAGCAGCGCCACATCAAAGACCTGTGCGGACAGCAGCGCCAATGACGTCGTCGGATCTCCGGCCAGGACCACCTGCACTCCGTGGGGCTCCAGCAGCAGGCTGATCGCCCGCCGCGCCGCCACCTGAGGGTCAGCCACCAGGACGCGGAGGGTCTTAACACCGTCCGCCTGAGCCTCCGCCGCGCCGCCCAGGGCGATTTCGAGGGTGAAGGTTGCGCCCGCCTCGCCCCGCGCCTCCGCGAACAGATCGCCGCCCATGAGTCGCGCAATCCCGCGGCTAACGCCAAGGCCCACGCCGCCCGGCGGCTGGGTGGGATCGAGCTGAGCGGCCAGGCGGGCGACTTCCCCGCCGCGTAGACATGCGCCGGTGCAGGCCAGTTCAAGCCGAACCAGCCACTCCGCCGGATCGTCGCCGCGCCGCTCATAGCCGGCGAGCCGCATCGCATGCGCTCGGATCACCAGAACCCCTGGACCGCCGAACGCCGCCAGCAGGTTTGCGCCGAGGCTTTCGATCACCTGCCGCAGGCGCGCGCGGTCGCCGCGGGCGAGCCGCGGCAAAGCTTCGGCGGCCTCGAAGCGAATATCCACGCCGCTGCGCGCGGCCGGCCCGGCCATGCTCGCGACAATTTCCGACACCAACGCACGCGGATCGAAAGAGCTGTGCTCCAGGACCATCCGCCCGGCATCCAGCCGCGCCCCATCGCTCAGGTCGCCGACCGCCGCCAGGGCCTTGCGCGCCGCGGCGCTGATCTGGGCGGCCTGCCCGACAATAAGGGCTTCGGCGTTGGGTGAACGCTCAATCATCTCGGCTGCGCTAAGGATGGCCTGCAGCGGCGCGTGAAGCTCCCGACCGGCTGCGGCGGCGAAACCCGCCGCGGCCGCCGCCGCGGACTCAGCCTCATGCCGGCGGCGTTCGGCCTCCATCCTCGCCCGCCGGCGCCGCTCGAACCCTTCGACCCCGTGCTTCCACCCCTGCCATGCCGTGACGCAGGCGAGCGCGCCGGCGAGCGCGATGCCCAGACCGCCCGCCACGCCTGCGCGAAGACCGCCCAGAATCGCCAGCCCGGTCAGACCCCCGGCGATGGGACCCGCGGCCAGCAGAAATGCGCGCTCTGAGGATTTCTCTATCAAGGCCGCGCCATGCAGACCCGCGCACAAAAGGATCGCGGCGACAATCGGACCCCAGACGCCGGCCAGCCAGGCAAGCGCCACTGCGACGCCTGTCAGCAGCCAGGCGCAGGTCGCCGGGCGGGGCCGCAGGATCAATTCGACGTGCGGCGCAGCAGCATGGCGCACCTGTGCGCTCTTCGTATGCGTCGCCATGCCGGTCTCCGTCGCGGGGCAGGTTCCCCGAAGCCGCGATGGAACATTCAGCGCCGCACCGCTGAAGGATCGGTAAAGGCCCCTGAAGTCCCCGCTTCAGGCCGGCTCGACCTCAACCCTGGTCCGCACCGAATTGGCGATGAAGCAGGCCTCGTGCGCCTGATGATGCAGGCCGGTCAGGGCCGCCGGATCTGGCGCTGCGCCGATCCAGCTGATCTGCGGACGCAACGTCACCACGGTGAGCGCCATGCGCCCTTCGGCGGTCTTCTCCATGATTCCTTGCGCCTCGTCCCGATAGCCGCCGATGACGAACCCGGCGCGCCGGGCGATGTCCAGAAAGGTCAGCATGTGGCAATTGGAGAGCGCAGCCACCAGCAGTTCCTCAGGATCGACCGCGTCCTCGGCGGACCAGGGCTTGGGCACCACGTGGGGCGAGGCCGAGGCGCGCAGGGTGATCCCCGCATCGAAACTGACCGTGTGAACCCGGCTGTAGCGTCCCTTGGCGAAATCCTCGCCTTCGCCCAGCTTCCAGTCGATGGTCGCAACATAGGTCGCCATCAGAAGGCGTCCGCCGCCAGGGCCATCACCGGCGCGGCGCCGGTCTTCAGCTTGGCCAGATGCGAGGCCGCCTCGGGCAAGATGCGTTCGACATAATAGCGGCCAACGATGAGCTTGTTGGCGTAGAACGGATCGACGTCGCCCGCCGCCACCTTGGCCTGCGCCGCCTTTGCCATCATCGCCCACATATAGGCCAGGGCGGTTAGACCGAAGAGTTGCAGATAATCCGAGGACGCCGCGCCCGCATTGTCCGGATTGGCCAACCCGTTCTGCATCAGCCAAAGGGTCGCGTCCTGCAACTGGGCTTTGGCTGAGCCCAGGCCGGCTGTGAAGACAGCCAGCGTCTCGTCGCCCTGGTGCGCTGCGACAAAGGCGTCCACTTCGGCGAAGAACGTCATGACGCCGCGGCCGCCATCCGCCGCCAGCTTGCGACCCACCAGATCCAGGGCCTGAACCCCATTGGTGCCCTCGTAGATCATCGAGATGCGGCAATCGCGCAGATATTGGCTGACCGGAAAATGCTCGGTGAATCCGGAGCCGCCATGCACCTGGACGGCGTCCGAACAGGCCTTGAAGCCCCGATCCGTGAGAAAGGCCTTCACCACTGGCGTCAGCAAGGCCATGTAGTCGGCGGCCTTGGTTCGCACCGCCTCATCCGGGCTGGCATGCATCAGGTCGCCCTGCAGACCCGTCCAGAGGATGAAGGCCCGGCCACCCTCCAGCACCGCGCGGGAATCCATCAGCATGCGGCGCACGTCGGGGTGCACCAGAATGGGGTCGGCCGGGCCTTCGGGATTCTTCGGCCCGGTGAGCGATCTTCCCTGCAGCCGCTCGCGGGCGAATTCCACGGCGGCCTGATAGGCGGCGTGGCCCTGGGCCAGACCCTGAACGCCGACGCCGATGCGGGCCTCGTTCATCATCACGAACATCAGCCGCAGGCCCTGGTTCTCCTCGCCCACCAGCCAGCCCACGGAATCCTCGTGGGACATCACGCAAGTGGCGTTGCCATGGATGCCCATCTTCTCTTCAAGGCCCAGGCACTTGACGCCGTTGCGCACGCCAGGTTGGCCATGGGCGTCGGGAATGAACTTCGGGACGATGAACAGGCTGATGCCCCGCACGCCGGCGGGCGCCCCCTCGATCCGGGCCAACACCAGATGGATGATGTTCTCCGACAGGTCGTGCTCGCCGGCGGAGATCCAGATCTTCTGGCCGGAGATCCTGTAGGTCCCGTCGCCCTGCGGTACGGCCTTGGTGCGCAGCAGGCCCAGGTCCGTGCCGCAATGGGGCTCGGTCAGGTTCATGGTGCCGGTCCAGGTCCCGGCCGCCATTTTCGGAAGGTAGATATCCTTCTGCGCCTGCGAGCCGCCATTGCGGATCGCCGCATAGGCGCCGTGGCTGAGTCCCGGGTACATGGCGAAGGCCATGTTGGCCGCCGAGGTCATCTCCGACACCGCCAGGCTGACCACTGCGGGCAGACCCTGACCGCCATAATCGGGGTCGGCGCTGAGGGCGGGCCAGCCCCCGGCGACAAAGGTGTCGTAGGCGGCCTTGAAACCGGCGGGCGCCGTGACCGTGTTATCGGAACGCCAGACGCATCCCTGCTTGTCACCGACGACGTTAAGCGGCGCCAGGACCTCCGAGGCGAGCTTGCTAGCCTCCTCCAGGATTTGTTCGACGACGTCCATCGCGGCGTCGGCGAACGCTGGCAGGCTGGCGTAGCGGTCGATGTCCAGCACCTCGCGCAGGATGAACAACTGGTCACGGACGGGGGCTTGGTAGCTCATGGGCGCGCTCCGGCGTTGAAACCTCCGGCCGGCGGCCGGCGGCGGCGAGATTCAGTCTTGCTCCGCGCCGTCCAGGCGCTGGCGCAGGGCGAGATCGTAGTCGGCCGCTCGGGGCAGCGCCTCCGGGCGCATCCGCGCCAGCCGCTGTTCAAGCTCGATCGCATTGAATTTCAATTCCGCGATGGCGTTGTCGATGTCGATGCGCTGCTGTTCCAGCGCCGAGATCCGGTCGCGGCAGACGCCCAGCGACTTGGCCGTCTGGGCGAAGCCGCCGTCGTCGATCTCATAAAGATCCAACAGTTCCCCGATCTCGGCCAGGGAAAGTCCCACCCGCTTGGCGCGCAGGATCAGCATCAATCGCGCCCGGTCCTTTTAGGAATAGATGCGATTGAGTCCCGACCGCGCCGGGGCCAGCAGCCCTTTGTCTTCATAGAACCGCAACGCGCGCGGCGTGCAGGCGAACTCCTGGCATAGCTCGCGGATCGAATAGGTGCGCTCGGGGCGGCGCAGTTCGGCGGCCATTTGAGTTTCTCTCGAGGCGAGGGCGGACGCTACTTCCTCTTACGTAAACGTCAAGATGAACCGCCAAGGGCGCGCGGACAGTTGGGCCGAATCTAGGCTGTCAGTTCCCCGGCCAGCGCCTGGTCGATCAACGCCAGGGTCCGGTCTATGCCGAAGATGGCGGCGAAGGATCCGAAGCGCGGACCCTGGCTCTGGCCCAACAGCACCTCATAGAGGGCGGTGAACCAGCCCCGCAGCGGTTCGAATCCGGCGACCTTACCCGCCTCATAGACTTCGTTCTGGATCAGCTCGGCGTCCTGGCAGCCTGCAGGCAGGGCGCGAAGCCGCGCCGCCAGATCCAGCATCGCCGCCCGTTCGCGTTCATCCGGCGCCCGGAACTGTTTCGTTGGGCGGACGAAGTCCTCATAGTAGTTGATTGCATAGCCCGCCATTCGGTCCAGCAGCGGCTCGCTCTGCGGCGTGGCGCCGGGAATGTAACGGCTGATGAACCCCCAGAGGATCTCCTTGCTGGAGGCGTTGGCCGCCGACACCAGGTTCAGCATCAGCGAGAAGGTCACCGGTGAGCCCTTGGCCGGCGGATCAGCCCGGTGCACATGCCAGGCCGGATTGTCGATGGCCGGGCCGTCAGTGGACGGACGGTTAAAGGCGTCCAACTGTTGCAGGTATTCGTCCGTCGCCTTGGGGATCACATCGAAATAGAGCCGCTTGGCCGACTTGGGCGATTGGAACATGTAGTAGGCGAGGCTCTCGGGCGCGCCATAGCGCAGCCATTCCTCGATGGTCAGCCCGTTGCCCTTGGACTTGGAGATCTTCTGGTTCTGCTCATCCATGAACAGTTCGTAGTGGAAAGCCTCCGGCGGTTCGCCGCCCAGCACACGGGCCACCTTGTTGGACACCTTCACCGAATCGATCAGGTCCTTGCCGGACATCTCATAGTCCACGCCTAGCGCCGTCCAGCGCATGGCCCAGTCCGGACGCCACTGCATCTTCACATGACCGCCGGTCACCGGAAGCTCGGTCAGTGTCCCATCCTCGTCGGCGAACACGATGGTTCCGCGGTCAAGGTGACGCTCAAGCGTGGGGACCTGCAGCACCTTGCCTGACTTTGGGCTGATCGGCAGGAAGGGCGAATAGGTGGCGCGGCGCTCCTCGCCGAGCGTCGGCAGCATCACCGCCTGGATTGCGTCGAATCTCTCCAGGGCCTTGAGCAGGGTCGGGTCGAACCGGCCGGACTTGTAGCCATCGGTAGCCGAGAAAAACTCATAGTCGAATGCGAAGCCGTCGAGGAAGGCGCGCAGGCGGGCGTTGTTGTGGGCGCCGAAGCTTTCATGTTCCCCGAAGGGGTCGCGGACCGAGGTGACCGGCTTGTCGCGATCCTCCTCCAGCATGGCCCGGTTGGGGACATTGTCGGGAATTTTGCGGAAACCGTCCATGTCGTCGCTGACCACGATCAACCGGGTCGGCAGCGCATCCTCGGTCAGCGCCCGGAACGCGGTGCGCACCATAGTCGGTCGCGCCACCTCGCCAAAGGTGCCGATGTGCGGCAAGCCCGAGGCGCCGTAGCCGCACTGGAACACCACCGGTTGGGCGAGCGCCGGCAGGGTGGCTACCGCCTCCAGGAACTTGCCCTCGACGAACAGACTGGCGGCGAGGTCACGCTCGGCGTCTGACAGGCGCAGGCGCAGCACCCGGCTGAGCAACAGGCGCGCCTGCTCAAAGGGCCAGCTTCGCGCCTCGCGCGCACGGTGAGACAATCCTTGCAACATGGCGCGAGGCGGTAGCGCTCAACGCCGTGCGCCTCAAGGACGCATTTCATGGCGAGTGGACTTCGGCGGACGCTAAGACCAAGCTTTGCCGGCGGAGACCCCGCCCATCCCGCCCGGAGCGCTGATGATCCGACGCCTCTTGTGCGCCTTCCTAGCCGGACTGGCGATTTTGATCACCGGATGCGCCCAGGACGAAGCGCCGGTGATCTTTTCCCTGCCGGCCGCCGGCGACGCCTCCGCCGCCGAGGCCTGGCATCCGCTGCTGACCGGCCTGCGCAAGGCGACCGGACGGCGGGTCCAGCCGATGCGGGGTTCCAGCCAGGGGGCGGCGATCGACGCGTTGCGGTTTGGCCAGGTTGACCTGGCCTGGTTCGACGCCACAGCCGCCCTCGAGGCCGTGCGCCGCGCCGATGTTGAGGTGTTCGCCCGGCCGGTGCGGCCCTGGGCGCCCGATGGCGAGCGCGCGCTGCTGATTGTCCGCAAAGGGTCCGGGCCGCGGCTTTCCGGAATCGTCGCCTGTGACCGAAGTCTGGTGATCGGCCTTGGCGAACCGGGATCCATCGAGGGCGACCTGGCGCCAGCCGCCTATTTGTTCCGCCCACGCGGAATAGATCCACATCGCTGTTTCCGCAGCTTGCGCACGGCCAGCGCCGAGGCCAATCTGTATGGCGTGGCGACCGGCGTCCTCGACGCCGCGATTATTGACGCTGGCGCCCTGACGCGATTTGGCCAGCGGCCCACGGCCGGGGGCGCACCCGCCAAACAGGTAGAGTCGGTCTGGGCGTCTCCCGTCCTGCCCGATGCGTTCCTGGTCCGACGCAAGGCCATGCCGGCGCCCCTCAAGGCGTCGATCGCCGATTTCCTGTTCGACTATGACGGACCCTCCCTCAACGCGCTGGGGATCCAACGCTTCGGGCCGGCCGAGAACGCTGCGCTCGATCCGTTGCGCCTGATGCTGGCCAGCCAGCAGCTGGCCGAGGCCGAGGCTCGCCGCGACCCGTCGGCGATTGCTCGCGCCCAGGCGGAGCTGGCGGCTGTTGCGGCGGCGCATTGATCACGCTTGCGTGAGCTCTCAATCCTGCTATCGTTCACGATATTGTGATCGGAGCTGACCAATGCGCGTCCACGCCATTCTCCTCACGACCCTGATCCTAGTCAGTTGCAGCAAGGCGGCCCAATCTCCGGCCCAGGCCGACTATGCGGCCGGCGCCGCCGTCGACGCCGTGGCTGAGGCGCCCGCCGCCGACGCGACCGCGGCGCCGAGGTCGGCGCCTGCCGAAACCCAGGCGAAGGCGGCCGGTCCGCAGAGTCCAGCCATGTCGCCCGCTCCCGGCGGACCGACGGCGCCCATGCTGGCCTACAGTTACGATTATCGGATCTCGGCGCCGCCCAAGGGGGTGCGGTCTCTCGTCGCCCGGCACGAAACCGCCTGCCTCGCCGCCGGTCCCGCCGTCTGTCAGGTGACCGCCTCCAATGTCGCCGAACAGGGCAAGGGCGAGGTCCAGGGAACGCTGTCGCTGCGCGCCGAACCAGGCTGGCTGCGAAAATTCCGCGTCGGGCTCGAAAAGCAGGCCGGTGAAGCCGGTGGCGAGGTAATGAGCTCCGGCGCGGTGTCTGAGGACCTCACCCGCCAGCTCGTCGACACGGAGGCGGCGATTCGCGCCAAGACCACGCTTCGCGACCGCCTGCAGGGTCACCTGGCGTCGCGGCCGGGCAAGCTTTCCGAACTGCTCGAACTCGAACAGGCGCTGGCCCAGGTTCAGCAGGAACTCGACGCCACCCAGTCGGAGCTCGCCGTGATGCGGACCCGGGTCGCCACTTCGACCCTGACCATCAACTACGCCTCCACGGGCATCGCAGGCGAACCGGGCGCCTGGCGGCCGCTTACCGAGGCGTTGGGCGACATCGGCGCGATGCTGGCAGGCAGCCTGGGCATGTTGGTGCGGCTGGTGGTCACCGCCCTGCCCTGGGTCCTGGCGCTGGGCGGGGTCTGGTTTCTGGTTCGCGGCCGGCTGCCGAAGCTGCGCCGAAGGTCCGTCGCGGCGAACCCTGAAAAAGCCCCTTAACCAGCGACTTCGCCGGCCAGGAACGCCGCCAGATCACCACCTCCGAACAACCGGCCGCGAACCCCGGCGCGCGCCGCGGCTTCCATGTCGGCGGGCTTGTCGCCGACCATCAGCGAGCGCGCCCGGTCCACCGGCCACTCAGACAGCGCCCGCAGGATCATGCCGGGGTTGGGCTTACGGTCTGGCGGGTCCGGGTGGCGGTAGGATTCCAGCGCGGCCTCGGGATGGTGTGGACAGAAATAAAAGGCGTCGATGTGGCCGCCGGCCGCCGCCAGCTCCTCGGCCATCCGCCCATGCAGGGCGTGCATCGCCGCCTCGGTGTAATAGCCGCGCCCAATTCCCGACTGGTTGGTCACCACGAACACCAGCCAACCGGCCCGATTGAACGCCGCCACCGCCTCGCAGGCGCCGTCGATCCAGCGGAAGTCGGACCAGCGGTGCACATAGCCATGGTCCTCGTTCAGGACGCCGTCGCGGTCGAGGAACAGGGCGGGTTTCAGGGCAGGCGCATCGCTCACGCCTGTATGATAACGCCCGATGGGCCGTTGCGCGCGCTGTTTCGCGACCGGGCGGCGCGGTCTATGAAGGGGCGCTTGACCGATGCGAGGCGCTCTTGGCCGAACCCGTGCTGTCCATCAATGACCTGACGGTCGACTTCGACACCCATGACGGGGTGGTCCGAGCGGTGCGCGGCGTGTCCCTCACCATCGCCCGGGGTGAAACTCTGGGCGTGGTCGGCGAAAGCGGCTCCGGCAAGAGCCAGACCTTTCTTGCGGTCATGGGCCTGCTGGCCGCCAACGGTCGGGCGAGCGGCTCCGCCAGGTTTCTGGGGACCGAACTGCTGGGACTGAAGCCGCGGGCGCTCAACCGAATCCGCGGCTCCAAGATGACCATGATCTTTCAGGACCCGCTGACCGCGCTCACCCCGCACGTGCGTATCGGCGAGCAGATCGCCGAACCCCTGCGCCTGCACCTGGGTTTGTCCGCCGACGACGCCATGGGCAGGGCCCGCCAATGGCTGGAGAAGGTCCGTATCCCCGACGCCGCGCGCCGGCTTCGGCAGTATCCGCACGAATTGTCCGGCGGCATGCGCCAGCGGGTAATGATCGCCGCAGCCATGGCCGGTGGCCCGGAGCTGCTGATCGCCGACGAGCCCACCACCGCCCTGGACGTCACCGTACAGGCCGAGATACTCGACCTGATGGCTGAGCTCACCCGGGAGACCGGGACCGCCATGGCGCTGGTGACCCACGACATGGGGGTGATCGCCCGGCTGGCCGATCGGGTCTGTGTGATGAAGGACGGCGGTTATGTTGAGGAAGGCCCGGTGGAGGACATCTTCGCCCGGCCGAAGTCCGACTACACAAAGGCCCTGTTGTCGGCCATTCCCCGTCTTGACCGGATCGACCGCGGCGGACGACCCACCTTGGAGCCGGTGGCGCCTGACGCCCCTGTCGTCGCCGAGGCGCACGATGTGAAAGTCTGGTTCCCGGTGCAGGAGGGATTCCTCGGTGCGCGCAAGCAACTGCGTGCGGTGGATGGCGTGTCCTTCACGGTGCGAAAGGGTGAGACCCTGGGAGTGGTCGGTGAAAGCGGCTGCGGCAAATCCACTCTGGCGCGGGCGGTTTTGCGCCTCATCGACCCCACCGCGGGCGCGGTCACCCTGCTGGGCCGCGACATCACCGCAGCGGATCGCGACACCCTGCGTGCGGCCCGCCGCGACTTGCAGATTGTCTTCCAGGACCCGCTGGCCAGTCTCGACCCCCGCGTCACCATCGGCGACTCCATCGCCGAACCCCTGCGCATCCATCGGCCGCTGACCGACCGGGCCGAACGCGACGCCGAAGTCCAGGCCATGATGGCGCGAGTCGAGCTCGATCCGGCGCTGATCAACCGCTACCCACATGAGCTGTCCGGCGGCCAGAATCAGCGGGTCGGTATCGCCCGCGCGATGATCCTGAAGCCCCAGCTGGTGATCTGCGACGAAGCGGTTTCGGCGCTTGATGTCTCGGTCCGCGCCCAGATCATCGACCTTCTGATCGCGCTGCAGAAGGAAATGGGCCTGGCGATGATGTTCATCAGCCATGATTTGGCGGTGGTCCGCGAGATCAGCCACCGGGTGATGGTTCTCTACCTGGGCCGCGTCATGGAACTGGCCGACCGTGAGCGCATCTATGAAGCGCCGCAGCACCCCTACACCAAGGCCCTCTTGTCCGCCGCCCCGATCCCGGACCCGGCGCGGGAGCGCAACCGTGTGCGTATTCGGCTGGCGGGCGATCCGCCCAGTCCGCTCGATCCACGCTCGGCGCTGCGGTTCCTGCCCTCGCGGCTGTCGTCGGATCCGTCGGCGCCGGTCTATGTTCCAAACCTAAGCGAAGTCGCCCCCGGCCACCTCGTCAGTGAATTCGACCCGCCAGCGGACGCCGCCTGATGCCGGGAAAGATCACCCCCGTTCTAATGTCCGGCGGCGCCGGCACGCGGCTGTGGCCGCTTTCGCGCAAGGGGGTGCCCAAGCAGTTTCACCGCCTTGGCGGGGAACGGACCATGATTCAGGATACCGCCCTGCGGGTGGCGGGACCGATGTTTGACGACCCAGTGGTGGTCTGCGCGGCGGCGCACATCGATCTGGTCCGCGCCCAGCTCGCCGCTGTCGGCGTCCGACCGGCGGCGATCATCGCCGAGCCCGCGCCGCGCAACACTGGACCCGCCTCCATCGCCGCAGCCGCCTTCGGAGCCGAACGCGACCCCGAGGGGATGATGCTGCTGCTCCACGCCGACAACCTGGTGGCCGACGTACCGGCCCTCCACGCGGCCATCGCCGCCGGGCGCGAGGCGGCGGCGGCGGGATCGATTGTGATTTTCGGGATCACCCCGACCGAGCCGCACACCGGCTACGGCTATATCCGCGCCGCGGAAGGAACCGCCACGGTCCGCCGCGTCGCTGCATTCGTGGAGAAGCCGGACGCCGCGACGGCCGCCGCCTATGTCGCCGATCCGGCCTACAGTTGGAACGCCGGCATGTTCATGTTCAAAGCCGGCGCCTTCCTGGAAGAGGCCGGGGCCCTGGCGCCTGGCCTGACCGGACCGGCCCTGGCCGCGGTGGCCCAGGCCAAGCGGGAGGGCGAGACTGTGCGGCTGTCCAGCGCCTTCCTGGCCGCGCCATCCGAGGCGATCGATACCGCCATTCTGGAAAAGACCGGCCGCGCCGGCGTGATCCGCGCCGATATCGGCTGGCGTGACGTGGGTGACTGGAACGCCCTTTACGCGCTTACGGCCAAGAGCGCGGAAACCAACGCCCTGGATGGCCCGGTGATCGTCGTGAAATCGACAGGCTGCCTGGCGCGCAGCGACGGCCCTGCCGTGGTGCTGGCCGGCGTCGAGGACCTTGTCGTCGTGGTGGAAAATGGGGCCATCCTGGTGGCGCGCCGTGACGACCCGGCGGCGGTCCGCGCCGCGGTTGACGCCATCAGGGCCGCGGGCCGCGACGACCTTCTGTAGGCGCAAGGCCCGCGCGAAGCGCCGCCAGGGCCAGGGCGTCCCGCTCCGACGCCGACAGGCCCGCAAGCTCAGCCGAGGGTTCAGGCGCAGGCGTGATCCGCCCGGCGGCCATATGGATCATCCGGTCGGCGAGTTGGTCGATTTCGACGGCGTCATGGCTCACGTACAGCGTCGGGATGGCCAGCGCCCGGTGCGTGCGCTCCAGATAGGGCATGATCTCCGCCTTGGCTGCGGCGTCCAGGCTGGAAAGGGGCTCGTCCAGCAGCAGAAGGCGCGGCCTCGCCAATAGGGCGCGGCCCAGGGCCACACGTTGGCGTTCGCCCCCCGACAGCCGCGATGTGGCCCGGCCAATCAGCGGCGCAAGGCCGAGCAGGTCCGTGACCTCCATCAACGCCTCAGCCGAGACGCCCCCCGAACGGCGCGCGCCGAACAACAGGTTTTCCCTTACCGACAGATGTTGGAGCAGGCCTGAGTCCTGGAACACCACGCCGACTTGCCGTCGGTGCGGCGGCCGGAACACGCGTTCGTCTTGCCAGACATCGCCGTCGACGACCAGCCGGCCAGGCAGCCGCGTCAGGCCCGCCAGGCACCGCACGAGGCTGGTCTTGCCACAGCCAGAGGGTCCGCTCAGGGCGGTGATCAGGCCGGACTCCAGCTCAAAATCGACGTCTAGGACAAAGTCCCCAAGCCGGCCCGCGAACCTCGCCTCGACGCCGCTCACGTCGCGCGTCCGCCGCGCCGCTCCACCAGCAGCATCGTCAGCAACACCACGAAGGCGAAGAGGGCGACGCCCGCCGACAGTCTGTGCGCCTGGCCATAGTCCAGCGCCTCCACCAAATGGAATATCCTTGTGGAGATCACCTCGGTTCGGCCCGGAATCGCGCCGCCGATCATCAGCACCACGCCGAACTCGCCAACCGTATGGGCGAACACCAGGATGGCGGCGGCCAGGTAGCCTCGCCGCGCCTGCGGCAGGGCGACAGAGAAGAAGGCGTCGATCGGCGAGGCGCGCAGGGTGGCCGCCACCTCCATCGGCTGCGCGCCCATCGCCTCGAACGCGGCGCGTATCGGCTGCGCAGCGAAGGGCAGGGAATAGATCATCGAGGCGATCACCAGTCCCTCGAAGGTGAAGGCCAGCGTGCGGATGCCCACCGCATGCAATGGCGCCATCAATGGGCTGCTCGGCGCAAAGGCGATCAGCAGATAAAAACCCAGAACGGTTGGCGGCAGAATGATCGGCAGGGTGGTGAGAGCGGCGACGATCTCCTTCCACCAGGCCGGGCGTCGCGCCAGCCACCAGGCCAACGGCGTCGCCAGCAACAACAGCAGGAATGTAGTCAACCCCGCCAGCCGGATCGTCGTCCAGATGACCTCGCCCATCCTCAAGGAACCTCATAGCCGTAGCGGCGGATGATCGCCTTGGACGCCGGCGACTTGAGGAAGGCCGCGAACGCCCGCGCGCTCGGGTTATTCCCTCCGGGAATCAGCAGCACCGCCTGCTGGATGATCGGCCTGTGCAGGCCAGACGGCGCGACCCAGCGCGAGCCTCCCGTCACCGCGGCCACTTGACTCAGGGCCACGAAGCCCAGCTCCGCGGCGCCCGTCGACGTGAACTGGTAGGCTTGGCCGATTGAGGCGCCGGTTACGATCCGTGGCCTGAGCTTCTCGTAGAGCCCGAGTTTTTGCAGCACTTCCACCGCCGCCGCACCATAGGGCGCGGCGGCCGGATCAGCGATGGCGATCTTCGCAAACCGGCCCTGGGCCAGCACCCGCCCTTGCGTGTCCACCAGCCCGGGCGTCGCCGAATAGAGCACCAGCCGTCCGACAGCATAGGTAAAACGCGATCCGACCACCGTCAGGCCAGCCCGCTCCGCCGCGGCCGGCCGCTCGGCGTCGGCGGAAAGGAACACCTCGAACGGCGCACCATGGGCGATCTGGGCGTAGATCTGGCCGGAAGCGCCAAAGGTAAGGTTCGCGGTGTGTCCGGTGCGGGCCCTGAAGGCGGCGGCGATTTCCCTTGCCGGCTCGCTGAAATTCGATGCGACCGCCACCTGGACCTCGCCCGCCGACGCTGGACCGGCGACCAGCACCACGGCGGCAAGACCTCCTAGGCGCAAAAGCAGAGCGCGGAATAACCTGGCCGTGCGGGTTCCCATCGGGGCGATATGTATCTAGAGTTCATAACGGGTCAAGACAGTGACGAACCGACAAACCGCCAGGTCCGACATCACCGCCACGCTTTCCCTGAAGCGCGGGGCGGCGGCGCGCGTGGGTCTTGAGCGGATCGCCCTGGTCGAGGCGGTTGACGACTTGGGCTCGATCACGGCCGCGGCGAAGCGGCTGGGCCTTTCCTACAAGGGCGCCTGGGATGCGCTGCAGGCCCTGAACAACCTTTTCGACGCTCCGCTCGTCGAGGCTGCGCCCGGCGGCCGCACCGGGGGCGCAGCCAAGGTGACTGTCCGGGGTCGCGCGGTGATCGACGCCTTCCACAGGGTGCAAGGTGAAATCGACGCCGCCCTTCAAAAGCTTGAGGGCGCCCTGGCGGGGGAACCCACCGGCGACCTCTTCTGGAGCCTCGGCATGCGAACGAGCGCCCGTAACCCCCTGCGCGGCGTTGTCGCCCGCCTCACCCGCGGCGAGGTGAATGGCGAAGTGGTCCTCGACCTTGGCGGCGGCGTGGAAGTCGCGGCGGTGATCACCGCCCGCAGCATCGCGGCCCTGGGCCTGACGGTGGGCCGTCCGGCCATCGCGCTGATCAAGGCGAGTTTCGTGGTGCTGGCCAAGGGCGAGGACCTGCGGACGTCCGCGCGCAATCAGATCCGCGGCGTTGTCTGCGGCCGTGAAGACGGTGCGGCGTCCAGCGAGATCACCCTTGCCATCGGCGCCGGCAAGACTCTCACGGCGTCCATCACCCTGGAAAGCGCCGGGGCGATGGAGATCGCCGTGGGCGATCCGATCACCGCGCTGATCAAGGCGCCGCACATCATCATCGCCGTGGAATAAGGCGTACGCTCAGTAGCGGTCGCCTAGGTAGACGCGACGGACCTCCGTGTTTTCCACGGCTTCTTCCGGGGTGCCCTCGAACAGCAGCTCACCCGCATGGATGATCGACGCCCGGTCGATGATATCCAGGGTCTCGCGCACATTGTGGTCGGTGATCAGAATGCCGATCCCGCGCTGTTTCAGGTACTTGATCACCTCACGGATGTCCGCGATCGCCAAGGGGTCGATACCCGCGAAGGGTTCATCCAACAACATGAACGAGGGCTCAGACGCCAGCGCCCGGGCGATTTCGACCCGCCGACGTTCGCCGCCGGACAGCGAATTGGCCGGCGACCTGCGCAGGTGTTCAATATGCAGTTCCTGCAGCAGGTCGGTGACCATGTCGCGGGCGCGGTTGCTGTTGCGCTCGCGCAGTTCGACCACCGCCATGACGTTCTGTTCCACCGTCATGCCCCGGAAGATCGACGTCTCCTGAGGCAGGTAGCCCAAGCCCATGCGGGCGCGCTGATACATCGGCTGCTCGGTGATGTTTTCCCCATCGAGGAAGATCGAGCCGTAGTCCACCGGGATCAGGCCAGTGATCATGTAGAAGCAGGTGGTCTTGCCGGCGCCGTTGGGGCCCAGCAGTCCGGCCACCTCGCCCCGCTTCAGGGTGAGGGTTACGCCCTTGACCACCTGACGGCCGCGGAACGACTTGCCGATATTATCGACGAAGAGGCCATCGTTGGCGGCGGCGATGATCCGCGCGGCGTTCTGATCGGAATTCACGGCGCGATCACTTCCCGGCTGCCGCCTGCTTCTTGTCGCTGGGATAGAAGACCCCGCGCACGCGCCCCGGGTTGTTGCGGCCGCGCACAGAGGTCTGCATTTGCGCCTGGCCGGTCTTGACGTTGATCACCATCCGCTCGCCGCGCAGCACGTTCTTGTCCTGCACCGCCACCACATCACCGGTCAGGACGATCGTGTCGCTGATCTTGTCGTAGACGGCGTTGTCAGCCCGCACCCGCTGGCTGGGCGTGACATAGAACACATTGCCCTGGGCTTCCATCCGCTGCACCGCGCCGCAACTGGCGTTTGCGCCGCCGGGCTTTGGCGGACCTGGCTTGTTGTAGATCTTCAATATGTCCGCGCGCAGCCGAGATGTATCCTGCAGCGCCTCCGCCGCCCCGCGCCAGACCGCCAGGCACTGGGCGTTGATCACCTCCAGCTCATCGGCGGTCAGGTCGACCGGCGCGTCGGAATTCTGCGCGATCTGCGCCATGGCGGGCGCAGCCCACAGGCCCAGGATCACCGCGGCGGCCACCCGTGTCATTTTCGCCAGTCTCGTTTTGACCATCAGGCCCTACTTGGAATCGATGCGGGCGCGCACGCCCCCTTTGAACACCAGGCGACCGCCCTCTTCGTACACGCCATAGGACTTCGCGTTGATTTCTCCAAGGGACCCTGACCCCTGAATGGGGCCTGAACCGATCAGTTCGCCGCTGCGGGTGTCATAGACCGACGCGGCGGTGTCGAATGCGGACTGCGGGCTGGCCAGCCGTACGCCGCCGTCCAGCACCAGCCGGCGCGTGCCTTCATGATAGACGCCCTTGGCCGACGCCAGGCGGGTGAGACTGTTTGCGCCCTCCTCGATCGACACCGCCGGCCGATAGAGAATCACCCGCTGGAAATCCCGACGGTCACGCACGGCCGCCTCCGCGGTCAACACGAACGCCCGCCCCTTGCCGTCGCGGCCGACGAATCTTGGGTTCAACAGGCGGATCGGCCCTTCCGCTTCCGCAGGTTCGGCCCCGGAGGCGAGGGTGTGGAGCACCACCTGAACGCCCAGCCCTATGAAGATCGCCGCGATCAGCGCCGGCAGCAGGATCCGCAGCGCCCGTATCAATCGCGAACGCAGGCGCCAGCGCTGGATGTCGCGCCGCCTCAGGCCCTGGGAAGCGAAAGTCAGGCTCGACGCGGTCATTAGAGTCAGCTGTGCGCGAAAATGTCGACGTCCTCCCACCCGGCGACATCGAGAATCGCGCGATGAGGCAGGAACTCGAAACAGGCCCTGGCCAGGCCGTCACGGCCTTCGCGCGCCAGCATCTGGTCCAGGCGATCACGCAAGGCGTGCAGATACAGCACATCGGTGGCCGCGTAGGCCACTTGTTCCGCAGACAGCTTCGCCGCACCCCAGTCGGAACTCTGCTGCGCCTTGGACAGGTCCACGCCCAGCAGTTCCTTGGTCACGTCCTTGAGCCCATGGCGGTCGGTATAGGTGCGCGCCAGCTTCGATGCGATCTTGGTGCAATAGACAGGTTGCGCCAGCACCCCCAAGTGCAGATGGAACATGGCGATATCGAAGCGCCCGAAATGGAAGATCTTCACCACCTTGGGGTCCGTCAGCAGGCGCTTCAGGTTCGGCGCGTCATAGGTCGTGCGGTCGAACTGCACCAGATGGGCGTCACCCCCGCCATCGGACAGTTGCACCACGCACAGTGGATCACGGCCGATCCTTAAGCCCATGGTTTCGGAGTCCACCGCCACGGCTTGAGCGCCGGCCAGAGCGCCGTCCGGCAAGTCGCCCTGATGTACGAAATTGGCCAAGCGTGCTCCGCCGAATCTATTGGGATGGCCCCTTAAGCCTCGCACGTCCGGCCAGCGTCCGGAAGCCGGGAGTTGGAGTTGCGGGCACACTAGAGTTGCGGGGACCGGAATTACGTTTCAGGGTCGACCTCTTGGGATGATTGAGCGCCGGAACAGGCCTTTCGCAACCCCAAAGGTCCGATCAGGGAACTCGTCCCGCGGCTACCGACGCACGATGCAACGGAAGCCCAGGTGCGAGGTGGTGGTGTCGATAGGCTGGGGATAGCGGGCGGCGGGGCGATAGCGCTGGCAGTAGCTGGGCGCGCACAGGTGCGAGCCGCCCTTTGTCACCTTGCGCGGCGTGCCGGAGCCCGGCTCGGCGCTGCCTTCCGGCGTGCCGCGCAGCCCCTCGCCGCAGCAACGCGGCGCGCCGGCCGGCTTGGCGCTGTCGTACCAGTCCTCCGTCCACTCCCAGACGTTGCCGATCAGGTCGAACAGGCCATAGGCGTTGGCCGGATAGCTGCGCACCGGGCTGGTGCGCTCAAGGCCCGGCGGCGCGTCGTTGCGCCAGGGGAACTCGCCCTGGAATATCTTGGCTCGGGGCAGGCCGCCAGGCTCCAGTTCGTCGCCCCAGGCGTAATCGGCCCCGACCAGGCCGCCGCGGGCGGCGTATTCGAACTCGGCTTCGGTGGGCAGCGCCTTGCCCGCCCAGGCGGCGTAGGCCTGGGCGTCACTGATGGCGATGTGCACCACCGGGTGGTCGTCCTGGGCGGGCGGGCCTTCGGGACCCAGAGGCCAACGCCAACAGGCGCCCAGAACGATGCGCCACCAAGCTGTCGAATCATGCAGCGGCACGGGACCGGCGGGCGGGGAGAAGACGATGGAGCCGGGGTGGGCAAGGGCCGGATCCATGCCGGGATACATGGCGGGATCCGGGGCGATCTCGGCGAAAGTCATGTGGCCGACAGCGGCGACAAAGCGGGCGAACTCGGCGTTGGTGACCGGCGTCTCGTCCATCCAGAAGTCGCCGACTGCGGCGGGGCGGACCGGCGCCTCATCGGCGTAGAATTTCTCCGAGCCCATCAGAAACCGGCCGCCGCGGACCAACCGCATGCCGGCGAAGCGGCTTTGAAACATGCTACGGGACATTAATCCGATTGGACTCCCATTTTATTGCCGGTCAATGGTGAAAAGTAGTTTTCGAAATCGCTATTTGGGATTCTTTACAATAACTTGAATTATACAAAGTTGCTTTTCAGCAGAAATCGTACGGCGTTCTCAGTCTAGATCGACGGTGAGCTGCTTGATTTCGCCTTTGAACGCGAACGGAACCGCGTAGTCCTCGACAACAGGCGTGCCGGTGTCGCGGCCGATGTCGAAGGTCTCCGGGCCACTTCCCTTGCCGCTGGGCAATGTCTTCGGGATCTGGCCGGACGCGACCTGTCGCCCATCCACCGTGATCGTCACGTCCGCAGGCCCGCCCGGGCGACCGCCTGTGTAACGGACGTCGAAGATCAGCGTCGATTTGCCGGCTTTCAGCGTATCCGCCGCAGGGACACGGTATTTGTACCGAGCCTGTTCAGAGAGTGCGTGGATGACCACTGGGTGACCGTCGAGGACTAGGAATCCCCAGCCGCCGAAGCGCCCGCCCAGGGTCGCCACCACACCGGCGGGCTGAACACCCGTTGGAATCACAACGTCGGCCGTAACCTTGAACGAATGACGGCCGATATCCGGCGCGACCTCACTGGGAAGCCGGGTCAGATTCCCTGGAAAATGGAAGGACTTGCGATGATCTTGAAGGCGGGGCTGTGGTCCGACCAAGGTTGGCCGATCCACAAAGCTGTCGTCGATCGGTAGAACATTGTGCCGCTCGGCCTCGCTCCACCATGCGGCCTTGAGTTCGGCGAGCTTGGTTGGGTTCGATTTGGCGATGTCGATGGCCTGAGAATAATCCTTTCGCAGGTCGTAGAGTTCCCATTTGTAATCATCCGCCGCATTGCCGGGGGGCCTCGAACCGACCTCCCAAGGCACGCGCCGCGGCGTCGTGCTGGCGAACCATCCGTCCTTATAGATTCCCCGATTGCCCATAAGCTCGAAGTACTGCGTCGTGTGCCGCTCGGGCGCCTTTTGATTATGGAAAGTATAGGCGAGGCTGACGCCCTCCAGTGGCTTCTGAGGGACACCATTCACCACTGTGGGCGCCTGGATGCCCGCGGCCTCGAGGATGGTGGGGAATATGTCGACGACATGCCCGAACTGGTTCCGCAGACCGCCCTGGTCGGCGCCCTTGGGCCAGGAGATGACCATCCCGTTCCGGGTTCCCCCGAAATGCGAAACGATTTGCTTGGTCCATTGGAACGGTGTGTCCATGGCCCAGGCCCAGCCGACCGGGTAGTGACCATAGGTCATTGGCCCGCCCAGTTCGTCGAGGCGGCTGGCCAGTTCGGAGATCGGCTCCTCGATCTGCTTTGTGAGGGTGACCGTCTCGTTGGTGCTGCCCTGCAGCGTGCCCTCAGCGCTGGCTCCGTTGTCGCCCTCGACGAACACGATCATCGTGTTGTCGAGTTGTCCCGTCTGCTGGATGGCGTCAATCACGCGCCCGATTTGGTCGTCGGCATGAGCGAGGGACGCCGCATAGACCTCCATCATGCGGGAATATACCCGCTTCTGGACCGTGCTCAGACTGTCCCATGCCGGAATTCCGGCTGGCCTCGGGGACAACTTCGCATCGGAGGGAATGACGCCCAGCGCCTTCTGCCGCTTGAACGTTTCCTCCCGCATCCGATCCCAACCCTGGTCGAACTGGCCGCTGTAGCGGGCGATCCAGTTCTGCGGCGCATGGTGCGGCGCATGCGCCGTGCCGGTGGCGATGTAGGCGAAGAAGGGCTTGTCAGGGTCGACGCTCTTCTGCGTGCGAATCCAATCGATGGCGTGATCCGCCAAATCGTCATCCAGGTGATAGTTGGGATCGTCGGCCGGCGGCTCAATCGCCGTCGTGCCTTGATAAAGTTGCGGCGACCATTGATTCACGCCGTAGGCGTTGAAGCCATAGAAGTATTCGAATCCGAAACCGGTCGGCCAGCGATCGAACGGACCGGTCGGGCCAAGCTCAAGGTCCGGGGTCAGGTGGTTTTTCCCGAACATCGCCGTGTTGTAGCCGTTCTGACGCAGGACTTCGGCGATCGTTGCGGCCGATTTTGGGATCATGCCGTTGTAGCCAGGAAATCCGGAGGAAAGGTTGGGAAATAGCCCCATTCCGACGGAGTGATGATTGCGCCCCGTAAGCAACGCAGCGCGAGTCGGCGAACAGATACCAACCGTGTGAAAACGATTATAGCGCAGCCCGTGCTCAGCGAGCCGGCTCAACACTGGGGTGGCGATTGGACCCCCAAAGGTGCTGCTGGCCCCGAACCCGACATCGTCGGTCAGCACCAGCAGCACATTCGGCGCGCCGGCGGGCGCCCGCACGTCCAATGGGAAGGCCGCCTTCGATTCATCAACGGTGCGGCCAATCTTGCCGGCAAACGGGGGCTCTGGCGCCGGCAGGACCACCGCCGCCGATGAAGCGCTCTGCGCCATCGCGATTGCTGGAATGGTTGTCGAGACGGCCAAGATCGCCGCGACGCCGTGCGCGCCCATATCGGCTGCGGTACGTGGCACATCTTCCTCCCGATTTAACGCGACGATTGTCGACGACCAAACGCATGTCAAATATTATCAAAAATTGATAGGTTAACAGGGCGCTGCGGAAGATCCGGGGGCGTTGCGAGGACGCTATACTTAACTCCCCACGGCCATAGGCCCCATCATTGACAAACTAAGGCTGGCGATGGTTGCGCCGCTGGGTGACGGGAGGCGGGCGCGGGGCGGGCGTCAATTGAGTATAGGGCGCCTGGAATTCCAGTATAGGGCACTTGGTGTTCCGCGCCTGTGCGCGGCGGAGTAAAAGTAGGCCACTGGAGCGGCGGCGATATGCGGCTGCGGGCGGTGTAAAACCCGGCCAGTGGTAGGCGTTTTCCCGAGAGTGGGGAGCGCCGGGGGATGTACGTTGTGGAGTCCTACGCGGCGGTTCG
>CANJLH010000027.1 GCA_947475415.1 Caulobacteraceae bacterium | reverse complement strand
GGCTTTGCCGGTGTTCGTTGAAGATCACGAAGCCCTGGTGGCGCATCCATTGGCGCAACACTACCCCCTGGTGCTGGTGCAAGCCCACGCGCGCCAGCGCGCTCATTCCACCTTCTTCAACACCGGCTGGACCCTGGAGATCTGGCCCGAACCAATCCTGGAGATGAACCCTGACGACGCCGCTGCGCGCGGCCTGCAGACCGGTGACCTCGGTGAAGCCTACAACAAGCGTGGCAGGGTCGCGGCGCGCGTCGTCTGCAACCCGGATTTCCCGCCCGGCATGTGCAATGTCAGCGAGGGCTGGAAGCAGCACCAGTACGTCGCCGGCAATGTCCAGGAGCTGACAAATAACGAGGTCAATGCGGCTCACAACCTGCTTTGGGGTCACGCCAACATTCCCTTTTTCGACACCCGTGTTGAGGTGCGACCGATGGGCGAGGTGCAAACATGAGCCGACTGGGAATGGTGCTGGACCTGGATCGGTGCATCGGCTGCTGGGCTTGTGCGGTGGCATGCAAAATGGAGAACAGCGTTGGAGAAGGGCTGTGGTGGCAAAAGGTGCAGACCATCGGCGGCCCGGCCATCGACACCTCCGCTGGCGTGTTTCCGCAGGTGCACAAGCACTATCGCCCGCGCAACTGCTTTCACTGCGCCGAGCCGCCCTGTATTCCCGTCTGCCCGACCGAAGCCATCGTGAAGCGAGCGGATGGGATCGTGGAGATCGTGCAGGACCGGTGCATCGGTTGCGGTAAGTGCCAGCCCGCCTGTCCCTATGACGCGATTGAGATGAATCAGGTCGCGCCGCGGTTGCCCCAGGGCCTTGAAGGCGGCCACGGGGCGTCGCAGGTGACCCCGCGGACAGCCGGCGTGGTCGAAAAATGCAGCTTCTGCGTTCATCGGATCGATGAGGGGCTTGAGCCGGCCTGCGTCACGGCCTGCCCCACGCAGGTCATCCGGTTTGGCGACTTGGACGATCCGGACAGCGCCGTGTCGGCGCTCAGCGGCCGATCGGACGCGTTCCGTCTGGGGGAAGAGACCGGGGCTGATCCCTCTGTCTGGTACCTGCCGGCGGTCTCTGGCGGCAAACAACGCCGCAGCGGCTAGCCGCCATGTAGCCCCGCCTAGGCCAAATCGCTGTCGTCACACCCCGTGCGGAGGCAAGTCTCTAACTGCGCAGTTTCGCCCCAACCGCCTTTTCCGCCACCACCACGATCCGAGCTGACAGAGCCTCAATCTCGGGTTCGGTGAGGGTCTTGTCGCGGGGCTGCAGCACCACCTCGACGGCGACGGATTTCAAGCCATCCGCTACGCCAGCTCCTCGATAGACGTCGAACACACGCACATCGGCGATCAGCGTCTTGTCGACGCCTGCGATGGCGCGGGTGAGGTCCCCGGCCGCCGTGGCGTCGTCCACCACGAAGGCGAAGTCACGCGACAGCGGCATCAGCGGCGAAAGCGACAGGGCGGCCTTGGTCTTCACCGCCTTCTTCTTGGGCTCCGGCAGGGCGTCGAGGATGATCTCGAAGCCCAGCACCGGGCCGTCCGTATCCAGGGCCTTCAGCACCCGCGGATGTAGCTCGCCGAACTCGGCGATGACAGTCTTCGGCCCAAGCTGCAGGCGCGCCGCACGGCCGGGCCGCCACCAGTCGGAGGCGCCGGTCTGGACCAGCTGCAGCGGCGGGGCGCCCAGCTCCTCCAGCAGCGCCATCAGGTCGGCCTTCAGCGCGAACACGGGTTCCGACGCCGCCCCCGCCCAATGGCGCGCGGGGTGGGGCGCCAGGATCGCGCCCACGGCGGTGCGCTGATCGCCCGGCAGGTCGCCCAGGTAGATCGGGCCGACCTCGAACAGCGCTGCGTCGGGGAAGCCCTTGCGCGCGTTGCGGCCCGCCGCCTCGATCAGGTTTGGCAGCACCGAGGGGCGCATGCACTCCAGGTCGGCGGCGATGGGATTGGCGAGCACCAGGGCCTCGGCGCCGCCACCGAACATCGCGGCTGTGGCGCGCTTGAGGAAGCTCCAGGTCACGGCCTCCGAATAACCCGTCGCCGCCAGCACGCGGCGGACGGTTCGCATGCGGCCTTGGCGCACCGTCAGCACGCCGCCGGCCGGTCGCGGGATTTCCGGCAAGGGCGTGGCGGGCAGGGCGGCGAAGCCCTCGATCCGCGCCACTTCCTCCACCAGATCAGCCTTGCCCCCCACGTCGCGCCGCCAGCTGGGCGGCGTCACCTTTTCGCCGTCGATGGCGAAGCCGAGGGCCAAGAGAATCTCGTCCACCCGCGCCGGGCTTACGTCGAGGCCGGAGAGCCTGCGCACATAGGCGCGGTCGAAGTTGATCGGACCGGGCGGGGGGGGCGCCGCGCCGGCCACCGCCACCTCAGAGGCCTCACCGCCGCATAGGTCCAGGATCAACTGCGTGGCCAGCTCCAGGCCCGCAATCACGGACTGCGGATCGACCCCGCGGGCGAAGCGATACTGGGCGTCGGAGGCGATGCCGGTGGTGCGACCGGTTTGGGCGGTGCGGATCGGGTCGAACCAGGCGCTCTCGACAAAGACGTCGGTGGTGGAATCCGAACATCCGGTGGAGGCGCCGCCCATAACCCCGCCCAGGCCAATCGGCCGATCGCCGCCGGCGTCGGCGACGACGCACATTTCGTGGCTGATGTCGTAGGTTTTGCCATCCAGGGCGATCAGCTGCTCATCGGCGTGCGCCGCAGGCGAGGGACCCCGTGAGGGTTCATCATGCCCGCGGCCGAGGCGCGCCTCGATCACGTCGCCCACCATATGGGCGCGGTCATAGACGTGCAGCGGCCGGGCGCGGTCCTGGGAGATCAGGTTGGTGACGTCCACCAGGGCGTTGATAGGGCGCAGACCGACCGAGATCAGCCGCTGTTGCAGCCAGGCGGGGGAGGGGCCGTTCTTCAATCCGCGGATGACGCGCCCGGCGAACACGGGACAGGCGCCCGAGCCGTCGATGCGGATCACCACCGGGCAGGGGAAGCTTCCTTTCACCGGTTGCACGGAGTTTGGCTTCAAGGCCCCGATCCCAGCCGCCGCCAGGTCGCGGGCGATGCCACGCACCCCAAGCCAGTCGGGCCTGTTGGGAGTCACCTCGAAGTCGATCACCGCCTCAAGGCCCAGCGCCTGCGCCGCCGGCGCGCCCACCGCGAGGTCGCTGTCCAGCTCCATGATGCCGTCGGATTCCTCGGCGACCTCAAGCTCCTTGGCGGAACAGAGCATACCGTTGGACACCACCCCGCGCACAGGCCGCGCCTCCAGGGTCACGCCGGAACCCGGCACATAGGCGCCGATGGGGGCGTAGATCGTGGTGAGCCCCGCCCGCGCATTGGGGGCGCCGCAGACGATCTCCTTGCGCCCGTCGATGGTGTCCACCTGGCATACGCGCAGGCGATCGGCGTTGGGGTGCTGGACCGCCTCGACCACCTTCGCCACCGAAAACCGGGCGAGCTTGGCGGCCGGATCGTCGACATGCTCGACTTCCAGTCCGGCCATGGTCATGGCGTCCACCACCTGCTGAGGGGTGGCGTCGGTGTCCAGGTGCTCTTTGAGCCAGGAGACGGTGAATTTCATCAGCTCAGCCCCGTCGCAGGGTTCGGCGTCTGGTAGGCGGAGAACCCGTAGTGCGCCAGCCAGCGGGTGTCGGCGGCGAACATGTCGCGCAGGTCCGGCATGCCGTATTTCAACGATCCCAGCCGATCGACCCCGAAGCCGAAGGCGAAGCCCTGCCACTCGTCCGGATCCAGACCGCAATTACGCAGCACATTGGGATGCACCATTCCGCAGCCCAGGATCTCCATCCAGTCGGTCCCCTGGCCGATCTTCGTCTCCCCACCGGAGCGGTCGCATCGCACGTCCATCTCCGCCGAAGGCTCGGTGAAGGGAAAGTGGTGTGGCCGAAAGCGGGTCTCCACCGACGAGGTTTCGAAGAACCGTGCGATGAACGTGTCCAGTGTCCACTTCAGGTGGCCCATGTGGATGTCTCGGTCGATGACCAGCCCCTCCACCTGATGGAACATCGGTGTGTGGGTGGCATCGCTATCCGAGCGATAGGTGCGGCCCGGTACGATCACCCTGATCGGCGGCGTCTGACCCGAGGCGATCCAGGGCGCCGGAGGCGGCTGGTTGGTCTTCTGCATGACGCGCACCTGCACCGGGCTGGTGTGGGTGCGCAGCACCTTGCGATCGCCGTTCGCGTCGGCCTGCAGGAAGAAGGTATCGTGCATCTCTCGCGCCGGGTGCTTGGGCGGGAAGTTGAGGGCGGTGAAGTTGTGGAAATCGTCCTCGATGTCCGGCCCCTCAGCCATCGCAAATCCCATCTCGGCGAAGATGGCGATCATCTCATCCATCACTTGCATGGTGGGATGTACTGCGCCGCGACGACGGGTGGATGCAGGCAGCGACAGGTCGAGGCGCCCTGCGGCCAGTTCGGCGTCCAGCGCAGCGGCGTCCAGCGCCGCGCGCCGCTGGGCGATGCGCGCAGTCAGCCGATCGCGCAGTCCGTTGATCAGCGGCCCCTGCGCCCGCCGCTGGTCCGGGCTCATCGCGCCCAGGGACTTGAGCAGTTCCGACACCTGGCCTGACTTGCCCAGGGCGGCGACGCGCACGGCCTCCAGGGCGGCCACGTCGGCGGCGGCGTCCACCCGGGCGGCGAGATCGGATTCCAATTGCGAAATGTCGGTCATGATCGGCTCTGGCATTGAAGCGAGGTGTTGGCGCCGTGCGGACGGCGAAAAGCCCTCCGACGGCGGCGCCGGAGGGCTTGGTCGCAGGTCGGGAGCGAACTCCGTCGACGCTTAAGCCAGGGCGGCGCGCACCTTGTCGGCGATGGCCTTGAAACCAACCGGGTCGGCGCCGGCGATGTCGGCGAGAACCTTACGGTCCATATCGATCCCGGCCAGTCCCAGGCCGTGGATAAATCGGGCGTAGGTCATGCCTTCCATCCGCGCCGCGGCGTTGATCCGCTGGATCCACAGTGAACGGAAGTTCCGCTTGCGGACCTTGCGATCGCGGTACGCGTACTGGCCGGCCTTGTCGACGGCGGCCTTGGCGGTGCGAATGGTGTTCTTGCGGCGGCCGCGGAAACCCTTGGCCTGCTCGAGAACTTTCTTGTGACGTGCGTGGGAGGTTACTCCCCGTTTGACGCGAGCCATGTGTCAGCGCTCCTGAACTTAAAGGCCGTAGGGCAGGTAGGTTTTGATGATCCGCGCGTCAGACGCGCTCATCACCTTGGTGCCCCGGTTCTGGCGGATATATTTGGCGCTGTGGCTGATCAGCCGGTGCCGCTTGCCCGCCACGCCGGCCTTGATTTTTCCGGACGCAGTCATCTTGAAGCGCTTCTTGGCGCCTGATTTGGTCTTCAGTTTCGGCATTTCACTGCGGGGCGCGAACCCCGTCCTCTGGAGTCTTGATGAGCCGCCCTGGCATGCCATTGGCCAGACAGCTCCGAAGGGGCGGTGCAATACGCGAAAGGGGCCGTGGATGCAAGGCGTCCCCGACCTGGCGGCTGCCTACCGCGGCGCCAGGATCATGATCATCTGGCGACCCTCCATGCGGGGCTCATATTCGCACTTGGCGATTTCCTCGAAATCGGCGCGGACCTTGAGCAGCAGCTTCATACCCAGTTCGGGGTGGGCCAGTTCGCGGCCGCGGAAGCGCAGGGTCACCTTGACCTTGTCGCCTTCCTCGAAGAACCGGGTCATCGAACGGGCTTTGACGTCGTAATCGTGGATGTCGATGTTGGGGCGGAGCTTGATTTCCTTCAGCTCCACAACCTTCTGGCGCTTGCGCGCCTCGTTCTTCTTCTTCTGTTCCTGGAACCGGAACTTGCCATAGTCGAGGATCTTACAGACCGGCGGGTCGGCGCTGGGGACAATCTCCACCAGGTCAAGGCCCGCTTCCTCCGCCGCCTCCAACGCCGAAGAGATGGGCATAACCCCCTGCTTTTCGCCGTTCTGATCGATCAGCAACACACGTGGAACGCGGATGTCTTCGTTGGTGCGCGGCCCGTCCTTGACGGGTGGCGTCTGCATGGGACGACGAATAGGCGATGCTCCTTTGACTGTTTCAGAAGGTGGTGCGCGGGGCGTATCGGACGCGCGGTCGGAATATGGAGAAGGCGGCGACTTCGATCAAGCGCTGCGCGCCCCGGCAGGCGATAACAGTTCGACGGCGTGTACGACGGATTCCGCCTTTAAATCGTTCAGGTTATCGGCATGTAAAACCGCGACGTGGCCGCGCGGGGCGATGTTCGCGGGATCGACGGCGACGCCATAGATCACCACCGTCGGCGCGCCCGTGGCCGCGGCCAGGTGCAGCAGGCCGCAATCGGCGCCGATCACCACCTCCGCGCGGGCGGCCAACAGAGCGATGCGGCCGAAGTCGGTGACGCCCGTCATGTCCCGAGCGCCAGGGGTCTTGTGCTGGATCGTTCGCGCCACGGCGCTGTCCTTGGGGCCGCCCGCGATGAAGATATCTAGGCCACGCTTCTGAAGCAGGCGGCCGATCTCGGCATAGCGATCCGAGGGCCACTGGTAGGGGTCTGGTGTTTCCGCCGCGCCCGGGATCAGCAGGGCGTAGGCTCTCCGGTCCGGCCCTCTGAGCAACTGCCGCTCCGCCGGCGCCGAGTTCACGATCCACGAAAGGTCAGGCGGCGGGTAATCCATCCGCGGCGCGCCGCTGACCTTCGGACCAAGAAACCCGACCCCGGACGTGATCATCCGCGAGGCCGCCGATCCCTGCAGGTCGTAGACCCTCCGCAGGCCCATCGCGCGCAAACGCCCGATCAGCGCCATCCGCTCGGCGAATCCGTTGGTTTCGCCCTCGGCGTCCACGGTGTTGAACCATGGCGATCCCCGCGCCAGGCCCTGAAAAGGCGCGGTGGTGAGCAGGGTGATCTGGGCGGCGGGGTGGGTCTGGCGGATTTGGGCCATCGCCGGCGCGGCGCGCACAAATTCACGCACGCCGCCCAGCAAGATCAGCAGGATCCTTTCGGCCCGCGCAGCGGACATCAGCGTCTCGCATCCAGAATTTGGCCATAGGCGGCCAGCGTCATCTCGCACATGGCGTCGACGGAATATAGCCGCCGTGCTCGGTTGGCGGCGATCTGGCCCATTTCGGCCAGCCGGACGCGCTCGGTGTCGATCGCCCGGGTCAGGCCCACGGCCCAGGCCGCGGCGTCGCCGGAGGTGATCAGCCAGCCGGTTTCGCCATCGACAACGGTCTCGGTGACCCCGCCATGGTTCGAAGCCATCACCGGCCGGCCCATCACCTGGGGCTCCACCGCCGCGCGGCCGAAGCTCTCAGGCTTCGTCGTGGGCAGCATGGCCACGTCACCCACCAGATAGGCGGCCGGCATGTCGTCGCAATGGCCCACCGCGCGGATTCGGTCGCCGACTCCTGCGGCCCGGGCGGCGCCCTCGACCTCACGGCTGTAGTCGGCGTTGCCGCGGTCATCGCCAACGAAAAGCACGATGAAGTCGTCGCGGCCCTCAGCCTTCAGCCGCGCCGCCGCCTCGATGATCAACAGATGGCCCTTGATGCGGGTCAAACGTCCGCCCAGCACGAACTTGATGCGCGGATCGCCGGCCTCCACCCCCCAGGCGGCGCGTAGGGCGTCGACCCGGTCGGGATCCACCCAGCGGGGATTGAACCGCTCCAGGTCCACGCCGCGGGGAATGGTCACTATTCGCTCGGCGGCGAGGCCATGTTCGGTCAGCACATGGTCGCGTGTGTACTGGGAGTTGGCGATAACCAGATCGCCTCGCGTCATCACGGCGTTGTACCAACGCTTGAGCGAGGACCGGGCGTTGTAGACGCCGTGATAGGTGGCGACGAATGGGGTGTCGGTGCTTTTCGCCGCCCACAGCGCCGAGAATGCAGGCGCCCGTGACCGCGCGTGGACAATTGAGACCGATTCCTTGCGGATCAGGTCCACCAGCCGCGCCGCATTGCCCAGCATGACCAGCGGATTTTTCGATTGCACCGGCAACTGGGCGAGGCGTCCGCCATCAGCCTCCAGGCGGGTGGTCATTCGCCCGCCGCGGGTTGCGACCAGCGCCTTGCCGCCGGCCCGGACCACGGCCTGGGCGACATCAAGGGTCGACTGCTCGGCGCCGCCGGTCTCAAGTTCCGGCACCACCTGCAGGAGGGTGAAGTTCGGGGGTAGCGTCACGCGAACTTTGATAACGCTAATAATGGTTTGGTAAAAGCCGCCGTTGGGGGAACGCATGGGTGAAATCACCGGATATCTGCCGCGACCGGAAGGCGAACGCCTGGCGTGGCGACGCATTGAGGGGGGCGGGCCGACGCTGGTCTGGCTGTGCGGCTACCGGTCCGACATGGCCGGGAGCAAGGCTGAGGCCCTGGCGCAATGGGCCGAACAGGCGGGCCGCGCCTTCCTGCGCTTCGATTACTTCGGGCATGGAGCGTCCTCCGGCGACATCGTCAGCGGGACCATCAGCCGCTGGCGTGATGACGCCCTGGCGGTGCTTGACGAACTCACCTCTGGTGATCTGGTCCTGGTCGGATCGTCCATGGGCGGCTGGATCGCCTGCCTGGCGGCCATGGCCCGACCCGGTCGCGTGCGGGCCTTGACCCTGATCGCGCCAGCGCCAGACTTCACCGAAAAGCTGATCGAGCCCGCCTTGACGCCTGAAGCTCGCGCCGCCCTTGATAGCGCCGGTGTCTGGCTCCGTCCCTCACCCTACGGCGACCCGGACCCAATCAGCCGCGCTTTCCTGGCCGATGGCGCCTGCTGGTCGATCCTGCCGGGACCGGTATCCATCAATGTTCCCGTGCGCATCCTGCAAGGCGGTGAGGACGACGCCGTGCCTTGGACACATTCCCTGGCTCTGGCCCAGGCGCTCGCCAGCAGCGATGTGGTGTTCAGTCTGATCAAGGACGGAGATCACCGCCTGTCCCGCGACGCTGACATCGCCCGCTTGATCGCCACGGTCGCGGAATTCGCCTAGCCCCCGACCGCCAGTACGGCCGCCAGCCCTTCGCGGTAGCTCGGATAGGCCGGCCGCCATCCGAGTTCGGCCTTGGCCAGGGCGTTGGAGACCCGCTTGCTCTCCGCATAGAAGCGTCGTGCGGTCGGTGACAGGCCGGCGTCGGCCAGCGCCACCTCGGGCGGTTCCGCCATGCCGAGCAATCCGGCCCCATAGGCGACGACATCGCTGTTCGGCGCAGGCTCGTCATCACAAAGATTGTAGATTCCTCCACGCCGGGGCCGCGCGATGGAGTCGGCCAGCCCTGCGGCGATGTCGTCCACGTGGATGCGTGAAAAGACCTGACCCGGGGCGGAGATGCGCCGCGCTGCGCCCGCCCGCAGCCGGTCGAGCACCGAGCGCCCGGGGCCGTAGATGCCCGGCAGGCGGAATATGGCCAGGTTTAAACCCAGCGCGTCGGTGCTCCGCAGCCAGTCACGTTCGGCGGCGACCCTGCGTGCGCCCTCAACAGAGATGGCGGCCAGACGGCTGCGCTCAGTGACCCATCGGCCCTGACGGTCCCCGTAGACGCCCGTGGTGGACAGATAGCCGATCCAGTTGGGGCGCGCCCGCGCCGCCGTCAGGGCAGGGATCAGCGCGCCATGGCCGGGGCATTCCACCGGTCCAGGCGGCGCCGTGATCAGGATCGCTGTCGCCCTGGTTGATTGCCAGCGCAATTGATCAAGGTCGTCGCAGGGCGCCGGTTCGACGCCGTCGGCGATCAGCGGCTCGGGGCTTGAGCGAAACGTCGCCGCGATCGACCACCCTTCGGGCCGCAGCCGTCGCGCCAGGGCGCTGGCGCTGAAGCCATAGCCGAAGACCAGCAGGCGCACGCTAGAGCAAAGCCGTCACCGCCGCCCGCGCCGCCTCGGCCAGGTCTGGCCGCATCAGGGCGAAGGCCACATTGGCTCGCAGCAGCCCGATCTTGTCGCCGCAGTCGTAGGTGGTTCCCTCGTACTCCAGGGCATGGAAGCTCTGGGTCGCCATCAGGCGGACCATGGCGTCGGTGAGCTGGATCTCGCCGCCCGCCCCGCTCCCCTGGCTTTCCAGGAGTTCGAAGATCTCGGGCTGCAGGATGTAGCGCCCGGAAATGAACAGATTCGAGGGTTCGGTTCCGGGTGGCGGCTTTTCCACCATGCCGGTCATTCGGTTGAGCCGGCCGCTCTGGCCGTCAAGCGCCACGATGCCGTATTTGTGCGCTTCGCCGGGGGGCGCGGGCTCCACGGCCACCACATTGCCGCCCACCTGGCCATAGGCCGCCACGCATTGGGCGAGCGCGCCCGGCTGGGCGGCCATCAGCATGTCTGGCAACAGCACTGCGAAAGGTTCGTCGCCAATCACATCGCGGGCGCAACCCACCGCATGCCCCAGGCCAAGCGGCGCCATCTGGCGCACGAAGCTCATCTCGCCCGGCCTCGCCAATTCTGCGCGAACCTCATCCAGGAGGTCGGTCTTGCCCTTGGCCTCCAGGGTGGATTCCAGTTCCGGATTGTTATCGAAATAGGCCTCGATGGCTTCCTGGCCGCGGCCCATGATGAATACCATGTGCTCGATCCCCGCCGCCCGCGCCTCCGCCACGACGTAGGATAGGATCGGCCGGTCAAACACGTTGAGCAGGTTCTTTGGCGTAGCCTTGCCGGCTGGCAGAACGCGTGTGCCCAAACCCGCGACGGGGAGCACGGCCTTGCGGACAGGTCGGATCATAGCGGCTACTCCACGGTCACGGATTTGGCGAGATTGCGCGGCTGGTCCACGTCCGCGCCCTTCTGGACGGCCACGTGATAGGCCAGCAACTGAATGGGCGGCGAATAGACCAGCGGTGCGATCAGCGGATCGCAACGCGGTGCGGTCACCACCACGCGCGCGCCCTTAGGCGCATGTTTTTCGCCGTCGGCGTCGGTGATGAAAATCACCTGCCCGCCTCGCGCCATGACTTCGTTCATGTTGGAGGCCGATTTCTCGAAATAGCTGTCAAAGGGCGCCAGGATGACGATCGGCGTCTTGTCGTCGACCAGGGCGATGGGGCCGTGCTTGAGTTCGCCCGCGGCATAACCCTCGGCATGGATGTAGCTGATTTCCTTCAATTTCAACGCCCCTTCCAGCGACAACGGAAACATCGGGCCGCGTCCCAGGTAGAGCACATCGCGCGCCTTGGCGACCTCGGTGGCGACCCGTTGCACGGCGTCCTCCAGCTTGATGGATTCAGCCACCAGCCGGGGGGCTTCCAGCAGAACCCGCACCAGCCGCTGCTCTTCGGCCTCATCAATCTTGCCCCGCGCGCGCGCGGCCGCCACCGCGACGGCGGTGAGCACGCAAATCTGGGCGGTGAAGGCCTTGGTGGAGGCGACGCCGATTTCTGGTCCGCAGTGGATAGGCCAGACCACGTCGACCTCGCGGGCCATGGTCGATTCCTGGGCATTGACCACGGCTGCGCTGCGCATGCCCTTGGCCTGGCAGTAGCGGAGCGCCGCCAGGGTGTCGGCGGTTTCCCCCGACTGCGACATCGCCACCACCAGTGAGTCGGACTGCAGAGCCGGCTGGCGGTATCGGAATTCGGACGCGATCTCCACATCCACCGGCAGGTCCGCCAATTGCTCGATCATGTATTTTCCGAGCATGCCGGCGATATATGACGTGCCGCAGGCGACAATCTGGATGCGGGCCAGGCTCGCAAAGTCCACGCCGCCCGGGATCGCGGTGCGCGCGTTCAGCGTGTCGACATAGGCGGTGATCGTATGCTGGCAACCCTCAGGCTGATCATGGATCTCCTTTTCCATGAAATGACGGTAGTTGCCCTTCTCCACCAGGGCTGCCGAGGCCGGCACCGTGCGAATGGCCCGTTTCGCGGGCTTGCCCGCCTGGTCGAAGATGCGCGCCCCATCGTGGTCGATGGCCACATAGTCGCCCTCGTCAAGATAACAGACGCGGCTGGTGAACGGACCGACCGCCAGGGCGTCGGAGCCGATGAACATCTCTCCGTCGCCATAGCCCACCACCAGGGGGCTACCCCGCCGCGCACCCATGATCAGCGAGGGAAAGCCGTCCACAAGTACGCCAAGTGCGTAAGCGCCGACTAGCTGATCCAATGTCGCCTTTAGGGCGGCCAACGGCTCCGCGCCGCCGGCAAGCTCGCTATCCAGCAGTGCGGCGATCACCTCGGTGTCGGTTTCGCTTTCGAAGGTCCGGCCCTGGGCCCGCAGGCGCTCACGCAGTTCAGCGTAATTTTCGATAATTCCGTTGTGGACCAGGGTCACCCGGCCCTGGGTGTGCGGATGGGCGTTGGGCGCCGACGGCGCGCCGTGGGTGGCCCAGCGGGTATGCCCGATCCCGACCGTGGCGTTGAGCGGCTGGTCAGCGAGAACGTCTTCCAGGGCGCGGATCTTTCCCTTCGCCCGTCGCCTTTCCACTTTTCCGTCAACAAAGCCGGCTATCCCGGCTGAGTCATAGCCGCGGTATTCGAGCCGCTTCAGGCTGGCGATCAGCCGCTCCTGGACGGAGGTTTTGCCGACGACGCCAATGATTCCGCACACGCTAGGGCCTCGATGCTAGATGAGATAAAGACATATTGGCCGCTCCGCCTTTAGCATTCGCAAACGGCTGGTCGACTAAACCTAGGTTTCAGAACGTTTCGTGAGATCGGTTTATGAACAAGCGCGCTTATTTCGGCACTGATGGCATCCGCGGTGAGGCCAATCGCCACCCCATGACGGCGGAAGTCGCCCTTCGCGTGGGCATGGCCGCCGGAAAAATGTTCATGTCGGGCGACGAGCGCCGTCATCTGGTGGTGATCGGCAAGGACACCCGCCTGTCCGGCTATATGATCGAGACCGCCCTGGTGGCCGGGTTCACCAGTGTCGGCATGGATGTGCGCCAGTTCGGGCCGCTGCCGACCCCGGGCGTGGCCATGATGACCCGCTCGTTGCGGGCGGACCTGGGCGTGATGATCTCCGCCTCCCACAACGGCTATGCGGACAACGGCATCAAGCTGTTCGGCCCCGACGGTTACAAGCTCTCCGATGAGAAGGAGCTGGAGATCGAGGCGCTAATGGGTCAGGGGCTGGCCGAGGGATTGGCAGCGCCCAATGCGCTGGGCCGCGTACAGCGGATTGACGACTGCCAGGCCCGGTATATCGAGATCGCCAAGGCCACTTTTCCACGCCGCCTGAACCTCTCGGGCATGCGCATCGTCGTCGATTGTGCAAATGGCGCTTCCTACAAGGTTGCGCCCGAGGCCCTGCATGAGCTCGGCGCTGAGGTGATCCCGATCGGCGTTGCGCCCAATGGCTTCAATATCAACCGCGACTGCGGCTCCACAGCGCCGGCGGCGATGCAGCGCGCCGTGCGCGAATATCGCGCCGACATCGGCATCGCCCTGGACGGCGACGCCGACCGATTGGTGATCTGCGACGAAAAGGGCCAGGGCGTCGATGGCGACCAGATCATGGCGCTGATCGCCGGCGAGTGGGCCAAGCACGGAATGTTGCGCGGCGGCGGCGTGGTCGCCACAGTCATGTCGAACCTGGGCCTGGAACGCTTCCTGAAGGCGCGGGACCTCAAGCTGGAACGCGCACAGGTCGGAGACCGATATGTCATGGCGCGCATGCGCGAGGGCGGGTTCAACCTGGGCGGCGAACAGTCCGGGCACCTGATATTGTCGGACTTCTCCACCACCGGCGACGGCCTGTTGGCAGCCTTGCAAGTGTTGGCCGTGTTGCGCGAGGGGGACCTGCCGATGAGCGCCCTGGCGCGCCAGTTCGAACCTGTCCCGCAATTGCTTGAGAACGTCCGCTTCGCCAGCGGCAAGCCGCTGGAGGACGCCAAGGTCATGGGCGCTATCGCCGACGCGGAGGTTCGCCTCAACGGCTGCGGTCGCATTCTGGTGCGCGCATCGGGCACCGAACCGCTGATCCGCATTATGGCGGAAGGCGACGACGAGTCGCTGGTCAAGGACGTGGTGCGCGAGATCGCAGGCGCCGTAAAACAGGCCGCAATCTGAACAATCTGGGGGGCGGGACAACGCGGTCAGGATTGCGGACCGGAAACAACCGCCAAAACGCCCCTACCCGACCTCCTAGTTTCGTGTCAGTCTCGACACGTACGCGCCGCCCGAACGGCGCGACACAGAAGCGATGGGAGGCGGAATGCGGCGGATTTTCGCATCGCCAGGCGGGCCGCGCGCCCACGGTGGGGCAACTAGGTCCTGCGCTTGTCTACTTTTTGTTATCCTGATCGCGCTGGCGTCCTGGGCCGGGGCGGTCTGGGTCGGCGGCAAAATTCACGCCTTGCTGGTTGGCTACAGCTGACGGCCTTTAAGTCTGTGGGCGGCCCACGCTTGAATAGGCGAAGCCGCGCGCCCTCATGTCGTCCGGTTTGTAGATGTTTCTCAGATCGACCAGCGCAGGCCGGCGCATCAGCGACTTGATGCGATCCAGGTCCAGGGCACGGAACTGATCCCATTCCGTAATGATCACCAGCACATCGGCGCCGGAGGCTACGTCATAGGGATCGTCCTTGAAGTCAACATCGCGCAGCAATTGCCGCGCCTCGGCTAGGCCTTCCGGGTCGAACGCCTGGATGCGCGCGCCCCTGGCTTGCAGGGCAGGAATGATCGCCAGGGAGGGAGCGTCGCGCATATCGTCGGTATTGGGTTTGAAAGTTAGGCCAAGCACGCCCACCGTCTTGCCCGCCAATTCTCCGTCCAGCGCGCTGGCGACGCGGTCGGCCATGGCGAGCTTGCGCTTGTCGTTCACCGCCACCGTTGTCTCTATCAGGCTGACCGGCGATCCAGCGTCCCGCGCCGTGCGCACCAGGGCCAGAGTGTCCTTGGGAAAACATGAGCCGCCATAGCCTGGGCCGGCGTTGAGGAACTTCGAGCCTATGCGCTTGTCCAGGCCAATACCCCGCGCCACCTGCTGAACGTCGGCCCCCAGCGCGTCGCAGAGATCGGCCATCTCATTGATGTAGGTGATCTTCAGGGCCAGGAAGGCGTTGGCGGCGTATTTGATCAGCTCCGAGGTCCGTCGGCTGGTGAACATCACCGGCGTCTCATTGAGGTAGAGCGGCCGGTAGAGCTCGGTCATCACTTTTCGGGCGCGCTCGTCGTCGGTCCCCACCACGACCCTGTCAGGGCGCTTGAAGTCCTCGATCGCCGCGCCCTCGCGCAGGAATTCCGGGTTCGAGACCACGGCGAAATCCGCATCCGGCCGAACCCTGCGGATGATCGCCTCGATCTCATCGCCGGTGCCGACAGGCACCGTGGATTTGGTCACGACCACCGTAAAGCCGTTCATCACGGCGGCGATCTCCTCGGCCGCGGCGTAGACGTAGGAGAGGTCCGCGTGTCCGTCGCCGCGCCGCGACGGCGTGCCGACGGCGATGAAAACCGCATCGGCGGCGCGCACGGCGCTTTCAGTTTCGGTGGTGAACGCCAGCCGGCCGCCGCGGACATTCTGAGCCACCAGCAAGTCCAGACCCGGCTCGTAGATCGGCATGCCACCGGACTTGAGCCGTTCGATCTTGGTCGCGTCCTTGTCGACGCAGGTGACGGTGTGGCCGAAGTCGGCGAAGCACGCTCCGCTCACCAGGCCCACGTAACCCGTCCCAATCATCGCCACGCGCATGCTTTAGAACCCCTAGGGAGGAAATTGCGTCATTGACCTTGTGGTGAATGCGTCACCCGCCGCCAATGCCTCAGGATGGGACGTTCGTCCTCGTTGATATTCGACTCCGATCAAGAATCGCGCCGATCGGCCTGTCAGATCTCTTGGTTGTAGGCGCCGACCTCGGCGCGCTTCGCCAACCTGGGTTTCACCTCTTCGCGGAATAGAGCGCGCATGTCGTCCTCTGAACGGGCGCTTTCCACCACCACCACGATTTCGGGCTTGTTCGACGAGGCGCGCACCAGCACCCAGGAGCCGTCCTCCAGCGCTACGCGCACGCCGTTCACCGTGATCAGTTCGGTGATCCGCCGCCCTAGGATGGTTTCGCCGCGGGCCTGGAGAGCCTTGTATTCGGCCACCACATCGTCGACGACGCCATACTTCAACTCGTCCGCGCAGTGCGGCGACATGGTGAGCGAGGTGTAGGCGACCGGCAGGGCCTTTTTCAGGTCTGAGAGCTTCTTGCCCGGGTTGCGGTCGAGCATCGCCAGGATCGCGGCAGCCGAGACAATTCCGCAGTCATAACCGCGGCCGATCGGCGGATTGAAAAAGAAGTGGCCGCTTTTCTCAAAGCCCGCCAGCGCGCCCAGTTCAGCGGTCTTGCGCTTGATGTAGGAATGCCCGGTTTTCCAATAGACCGTGGTGGCGCCGTTGGACTTCAGCACTTCGTCGGTGGCGAACAGGCCGGTGGACTTCACGTCGACAACGAAGGTCGCGTCACTGTGCAGGGCCGACAGGTCCCGGGCCAGCATCAGCCCGATCTTGTCGGCGAAGATCTCCTCCCCTTCGTCGTCCACCACGCCGCAGCGGTCGCCGTCGCCGTCAAAGCCCAGCGCCAGGTCGGCGTTATAGTCGCGCACCGCCTGGGCCATGGCGTGCAACATGACGCTGTCCTCGGGGTTTGGATTGTATTTCGGGAAACTGTGATCGAGCTCGCAGTCCATCTCCACCACCACGGCCACGCCCATGCGCCGCAGGGCCTCGGGCGCGAAGGCGCCGGCGGTGCCGTTGCCGCAGGCGCAAACCACCTTCAGTGGGCGGCTGAGGCTGGTCCGCGACGCCGCGTCGGCGATGTAGCGTTCCCCAACGCCGTCGATATGGGTCAGCTTGCCGCCGGGGCGTTCCTTCCAGGTCCCCGCCAGCACGATGTCCCTCAACCGGCCCATTTCGTCAGGCCCAAAGGTCAGCGGCCGCTGGGCGCCCATCTTCACCCCGGTCCAGCCGTTCTCATTGTGGCTGGCGGTGACCATGGCCACGCAGGGCGCGTCCAGGTCGAACTGGGCGAAATAGGCGGTAGGCGTCAGCGCCAGTCCGATGTCCAACACCTCGCAGCCAGCCCCGATCAGCCCCAAAGTCAGGGCCTGTTTGATGGTCAGCGAATAGGATCGGTAGTCATGGCCGACGACGATCCGCGAATGGCCGAGCTCATGGATATAGGTCCCCAGGCCCAGGCCGAGGGCCTGAATGCCCAGCAGATTGATGTCCGGGCCGAACAGCCAGCGCGCATCATATTCGCGAAATCCCGTCGCCTTCACTAGCGGCAGGTTCTCGAAGGCGGCGGTGTTGACGACAATATCGGCGCGGGGGGCCTGAAGCATCTGAACGTCCGTCGAGCGGTGAATGTGGGCGTCGGGCGCCGACTGTGGGCGCAACCTGCCACGCCACCCGTTAAGGTTAGGTCACATCACCCCGGCCCTCAGCAGGTCATGCACGTGCAAAATGCCGACCGGCCGCGAATCCTGAACTACGAACATCACCGTAACCGAGGGCGGCGGGTCGCTCATCAGCGCTAGGGCCTCGGACGCCAGCATGTCGGGGTGGGCGGTCTTGCGCGGACCGGGGGTCATCACCTCGCCAGCGGTGCGATCCATCAGACCATCTATGTGGCGTCGCAGATCGCCATCGGTAATCACGCCTGAGAGCGCGCCGCTGGATTCCCGCACGCCCACCACGCCAAATCGCCTCTGTGTCATCACCAGCAGCGCCTCGCGCATGGGCGCGTCCGGGCTGACCAACGGCAGTTCCGCCGCGCCGTGCATCAGGTCGCCCACCGTGCGCAGCATCGCCCCCAACTTGCCGCCGGGGTGCAGTCGCCCGAAGTCCGCCGGCGTGAACCCCCGCCGCTCCAGCACCGCCACCGCCAGGGCGTCGCCCAGGGCCATCTGCAGGGTTGTCGAGGTGGTCGGCGCGTTCAGCGTGTCCGCGGCCTCAGGCGCGTTCGCGATTTCCAGCACTGCGTCAGCAGCGCGTCCGAGCGCGCTGTCCGGCGCGGCGGTCATGGCGATAAGCGGCAGGCCGAAACGCTTAGCGTAGCCGATCACATCCGCCAATTCGCGGCTCTCGCCGGTTTTCGACAGCGCCAGCACCACGTCGCCGGCCCCGATCGCCCCGAGATCCCCGTGGCTGGCCTCGGCGGCGTGGACGAAGCTCGCCGGCGCGCCGGTGGAGGCGAAGGTGGCGGCGATCTTGCGCGCCACATGTCCCGACTTGCCAATTCCGGTGCAGATGATCCGCCCTTTCGCCGCGAACAGCAGATCCACGGCTTGCGCGAATCGCCCGTCCAGTAGGCTCGCCTGGAGGGTGAGGGCCTGGGCCTCGGCGGAAAGCACGCGACGGCCCGCCGCGACAGCGTCGGAGTCGCTCATTGACCCCGCGCCAGGGTCTGGGCCTGCAGGTCGCGCACCGCCTCGCGAGCGCGGTTCAGCCGCCGCTCCGAAGCCTCTGTTTCGCGTTTCATAGCCGCCTGCATCTGCGCGGTGCGTTGAACGGGCTCTCTCCCAAAGGGCGCTGGCGAGCGGTCGCCAAGTCCCTGCGGCCAGACCGCGGCGAAGGCCGTCGTCAGCACCGCGAGGATGGCCAGCAGCGGCAGATAGAGGCGATCGAGCATCCGCGCTGGTATAGACCTTCACCGCCGGTCCGGCCAACCCCGCCTGAGCGCACCGCTTGACGGGCGGCGGGCCGCAGCCTAGCGCCTGTCGCGCTAGTAGCCCGGAGATCCGTCTTGCCAACACTCATTCTGCTCCGCCACGGCCAGAGCCAGTGGAATCTTGAAGACCGCTTCACCGGCTGGGTCGACGTGGATTTGACCGCCGAGGGCGAGGCCCAGGCGCGAAAGGGCGGCGAACTCATCAAGGCCGAGGGCCTGGTCATCGACCGGGTGTTCACCTCCGTGCTGACCCGCGCCATCCGCACTTCCTGGCTGGCTCTGGCCGCCGCGGGACAGGCTTTCGTGCCGGAGATCAAGGACTGGCGGTTGAATGAGCGCCACTACGGAGGTCTCACCGGTCTCAATAAAACCGAAACCGCCAAGCTGCACGGCGCCGATCAGGTGAAGGTCTGGCGCCGGTCATATGACATTCCGCCGCCGCCGCTCGAACCGGGCGGTGAATTCGACTTCGCCGGCGACCGACGCTACGCGGGCGCGATGCTGCCGCTAACTGAAAGCCTGAAGACAACACTCGAGCGGGTGCAGCCCTATTGGAACTCCGACATCGCGCCGCGCCTTTCCGCGGGCGAGACCCTGCTGGTCGCCGCCCATGGCAATTCTCTGCGCGCCATCGTCAAGCTCATCTATGGCCTCACCGCCGAGGCGATCATCGATGTTGAGGTGCCAACCGGCAATCCGCTGGTGGTGGATCTCGACTCGGGTTTGAAGCCCCTCACCGCCCGTTACCTTGACCAGGCCCGCGCGACGCCGCTCCCGGCCGCGTGAGGTGATGTCCTCCGCCACCAAATCCGATTTGCGCCATATGCGCCAGGCCATCTCGCTCGCCCAGGCCAGCGTGGGCCTGACCGGAGAAAACCCGGCGGTGGGCTGCGTCATCGTAGTCGGTGGCCGGGCCGTCGCTCAGGCCGCCACCGCTGAGGGGGGGCGCCCCCACGCCGAGGAACAGGCGCTGGACCAGGCTGGTGCAAGGGCCGAGGGCGCAACCGTTTATGTCACGCTTGAACCCTGCGGCGCGCGCTCGTCCGGTGGGGTCGCCTGCGCGGACCGACTGATCGCCGCCGGCGTGGCCCAGGTGATGATCGCCTGTGAAGATGCCTCCGCCTTCGCCTCCGGCCAGGGCGCTGAGCGGCTGCGCGCCGCGGGAATTGGGGTCGTCCTGGGGATGCTGCGCGAGGAGGCCGCGGCGCTCTACGCGGACTATCGTCCGGCGGCGGCAAGCGGCGGCGAATAAATGCGCCGTTAAGGCTCGCGAACTAGGTTCGGCGACCATGGCCACATCATCTGCGTCCGCAACTGTGACGCCCCGCCTGAGCCAGGCCGACGTCGACGCCATCTGCACCGGCCACGAGCGCCTGCTGAGCGGCAAGTCCGGCGGTGCTCACGCCATGTTCGCCTGGCTTGACTTAAGCGGCCTCGACCTTGGCGGCCGCAACCTGCGCGAGGCCGATTTCACCGGCGCGAGCCTCTCCGATTGCCGCTTCGTGGGCGCCAACCTGGAGCGGACGAATTTCTATGGCGCGGATCTGCAGCGGGCGGACCTCACGGAGGCGATGCTGGTGCGCGCCGACCTGCGTGGTGCTTGCCTGCGCGGCGCAAACCTCACCGGCGCCGACCTGTTCGAGGCCGATCTGCGCGAGGCCGCGATTTCGGCGGTCGATCCGGTCCAGGGCATGCGTGCGCCGCTGGAGGCTGCGCCGGCCAGTGGCTGGCGCCGCGCCATCCTGGCCGGCGCCAATCTTTTCCGTTCCCGCCTGTCCGGCGTCAACGCCGTGCGGGCCGACTTCACCGACGCGATCCTAAAGGACGCGAAGATGGTTCGCGCCAACCTCAGCCAGGCGACCCTGGCCAGCGCCGACCTCTCCGGCGCCGACCTGAAGGGCGCCGATCTGCGCGACAGCGTCCTGGTTGGCGCGACGACGGATGAAGGAAGCCTGGGCGAGGCCGACCTCACCGGCGCCTTGACGGACACACCGTCCGGCGACAAGCCCGAGCCGCCGCTGGGCGAGCGAATACGCAGTCATGCTAGCTGGTGCCAGTCAGGCGGGCGTGAAGGCGCGCCCGCCGACCTCAGCGGCGCCGATCTGCGCGGCGTCGGTCCCCTGCGCGGCTTCGATCTGACGGCGCTTACGGCGCAGAACGCGGTGTTCTATGGGCTCAATTTGATGGGCGTGCAGCTCCAAGGCGCGCGCCTCGAAGGGGCTGACTTCCGCGCCTGCGACCTTCGCGGTGCGGACATGCGCGGCGCGCGCCTGGCGGGGGCCCGGCTGGCCGGTGCGGATCTGCGCGGCGCTTGCCTGGGGTCCTTGGACGTACCGGGAGGCCGCAAGATGGCCTGCGACCTGAAGGACGCGGACCTGCGCGGCGCCAATTTGCGCGGTGCGGACCTGAAGGCCGCGAACCTCATCGGCGCCCGCTTCGCCCAAGCCGATCTGTCCGGCGCGGACTGCGAAGGGGCAAGGGGGCTTGCCGCCGGCTGACGCCCACGAAGAAAGGGGCGGCGCAAGCCTGCGCGCCACCCCTTGGGAGACAGAAGCCTGGTTGGGGGGAACTAGGCCGCCATCTCGCCTTCGATGAGTGTGGACTTGCCAGTCCCGATTTCGATCCGGCGCGGCTTGAGCGCCTCTGGCAGCTCGCGCTGGAGCGAGATCGAAAGCAGGCCATCGGCCAACTGGGCGTCGGTCACCACCACATAGTCGGCCAGCTGGAAGCGACGTTCGAAATTGCGTTCGGCCAGACCGCGATGCACGAACCGCCGAGCTTCGTCATTGGCGGTCTTGCGGCCCTGGACGGTCAAGAGGTTTTCCTTGACCTCGATGTTGAGTTCGTCCGGCTTGAAGCCCGCCACCGCGATCTCGACGCGGTAGGCGTTATCGTCCACCCGCTCGATATTGTAGGGCGGGTAGCCGGAGGCCGCTTCGGTCGTCGCCGTCTGCAGCAGATCAGCGACCCGGTCGAAACCGACGACTGAGCGGTAAAGGGGGGAGAAATCGATCGCACGCATAGCGTTCACCTTCTTTAAGGAAGCAAGGGTTGTTGTCATGCAGGTTCGGCGAGCCGTCTGGCCTCGTCGCGCCCGGAAGGCCCGGAATTCCAGCACCTTCGATATTCTAGGTGGGATGCCGGCTGCGGGTTTCAAGAGGCCGGCGCCGGCGCAAGGCGGCTTGCGCTCGGCGTTCCGGGGGATAGGCTGGCCGCTGCGAATTCAGGTCCAGGAGAATTTCATGAAGCGCCTGTCTGGCATTGGGCGAACCCTCGCCGCCTCACTGGTCCTGCTGGCGCTCGCGGCGCCTGCGGCCCGCGCCAAGGACGCAGCCCTCGCCGCCGCCGTGGCCAGCGCCGACCGCGCGCCCGACTCCGTGGCCCGCGACAGCGCGCGCCATCCTCTTGAATCCCTAGCCTTCTGGGGCCTGAAGCCCCGTCAGACGGTCATCGAGATCATCCCGGGCACTGGCTACTGGACCGAGATCCTGGCACCCTACGCCAAGGCGACACGCGGCCATTATGTCGCCGGCGTCGCCGACCTCGACAATCCGCAGCTTTCGGAACAGGCCCGCAAGGGTCGCGCCGCCTTTGAGGCCAAGTATGCGGACGCCGGCAAGTGGGGGAAGATCGCCTACGCCAACTTCGGCGCCCAGTCCAAGCCGCTTGGGCCGCCCAGGTCCGCCGACATGGTCATAACCGCCCGCAATATCCACAACTGGATGTGGACGCCCGGCACGCTCGACAAGGCGATGGCCGATTTCTTCGCCGTTCTCAAGTCCGGCGGCGTCCTTGCGGTGGAGGAGCATCGCGCCGATCCGCGCGCTCAGGTTCCCGAGGCGCGAGACGGCTACGTGGCCGTGGCCAATGTGATCGCCGCGGCGCAAAAGGCGGGCTTCAAGCTGGCCGCCCAGTCGGAGGTTAACGCCAATCCCAAGGACACCAAGGACCACCCGTTCGGTGTCTGGACCCTACCGCCCGTCCGGATGAATTCCCGCGCCGGGGTCGAGACGCCCGCGGATTTCGATCGCGCCAAATATGACGCCATCGGCGAGAGCGACCGCATGACCCTGCGGTTCGTCAAGCCGGGCTGAGCCTTTGACCAAGGGGCCCCGCCAGGGTCGCTCATGATCGCCGCTCGCGCGTCTCATTTCTCTCGTCGGGCCCTGATCGCGGCGGCGGGCGGCCTGCTCGTCGGATGTGGCCGGGGACCTGCCCGCGGCGACGGCGCTATGACCATCGCCCAGGCTGCATCGGGGCCCTGGCGCTCGTCGGCGGATCGCGCCCGCGACATCTGGCGGCGGCCTGTGGAAAGCCTGACCTTCTGGGGCCTCGCGCCTGGGCAGACCGTTGTGGAATTCTGGCCCGGCGCCGGCTGGTACACCGATATCATCGCGCCCTATCTCGCCGCCAACGGCGGCAAGCTTTACGCGGCCAATCTGCAAGTTGGCGCGCCCGGTGACGCCGCGTCCGGGATGGTCGAGGTGTTCCGCGCCAAGCTTAAGGCGAATCCCGGGCTCTATGGCGACGTCGCCATCACGGCGTTCGGACCCACCAGCGAGGAGGTTGCGCCGGCCGGTTCCGCCGACCTCGCGCTGTTCTTGCGCAACCTGCACAACTGGATGGCGGCCGGCATCGCCGAAAAAGCGTTCCATGACGCCTTCACGGCATTGAAGCCCGGCGGCGTGCTGGGGATCGAGGAACATAGGGCCGCGCCTGGCGGGGTCCAGGACCCCCTGGCCGGAGACGGCTATGTCCAACAGGCCTATGCGATCCAGTTGGCCCAGGAGGCGGGGTTCGTCCTGGACCGGACGTCCGAAATCAACGCCAATCCTGCCGACGACCGCAACCACCCCTTCGGCGTCTGGACACTGCCGCCGGTGCGCCGGTCCTCCCCCAGGGGACAGCCCGATAACCCAGGTTTCGATCACGCGCCCTATGACGTGATCGGCGAGAGCGACCGCATGACCATGCGGTTCGTCAAACCAATCTGAACGGGATTTGCCTTCACAGCGTCAAGCCGGCAAGCTGGAAGCCTGACCTCCCCCGGAGATTCAAGTGGCCAGCCTGCAGGACTTGACCGAGAGCATCCGGCGCGCTGTGGCCGATGGCGCGGATCTGGGAACGAGCTTCAAGCTCGACTTGAAGGGCGATGGATTCATCCGCATCGCCGGCGGCCAGGTAAGCAATGACGACGGCCCGGCCGATCTCACCGTACGCATCACAGCCAATGACCTCGCGGCCCTGGGAAAGGGCGAACTAGATCCTATGCGCGCCATGATGACCGGCCGCCTAAAGCTGTCCGATATGTCCCTGGCGCTCAGTCTGCAGCCGAAAATCCAGGCCCTGTTCGCCAGGGCTGTCTAGGGCCCGTGCTCGAAGCCGCCCCCCTGGTCGCGACGCTGGAGGCGCCGGTTCCGACGGGCGGCGAAGCCTGGTGGCTGGTCGCATCGGATGGCAAACGGCTGCGCGCAGCGCTTTTTCCCGCACCGGGAAGCTGTCGCGGCTCTGTGGTGTTGAGCGGCGGCCGAACCGAACCCATTGAGAAATATTTCGAGGTGATCGCCGAACTCCAGGGCCGCGGCTTCACCGTGCTCGCCCATGACTGGCGCGGCCAGGGCCTTTCGGAACGCTTATTGCCGGATCGGCAAAAGGGCCACGCCGACGGCTACGCCCCGTTCCTGGGCGACTACCGCGACCTTATCGACGCATTCGTTGATCGCCTGCCCAAGCCCTGGATCGCCATGGGCCATTCCATGGGAGGTTGCCTGACCTTGCTGGCCCTGGCGACGGGCCTTGCGGACCGCTTCGCCGCCGGCGTGCTCTCCGCGCCGATGCTGGGCCTGCAACTGCCCTTGCCACCCTGGCTGTCGGCGGCCCTGGCCCGAGGCCTTTGCGCCCTTGGCCGGCGGGGCGGCTACGTCTTCCTGCAGGAGGGCGAACCCCTGGCCGACCGTTTCGAAGGCAATCGCCTGACCAGTGACGAGGGGCGCTATATGCGCCATCGCCGTCAGCTTCACGCCTGCCCCGATCTGGCGCTGGGCAACGTCACCTGGGGCTGGCTGGCCTTCGCCTTCGAGGCCATGGCCGAGCTGTCCCATCCTGAGCGCCTGGCGGCTGTCACTATCCCCGTGCTGGTCTTCTCCGCCGGGGGCGATCAGATCGTCGAGATCGCCGCACAGGCCCGCGCTGCGCGCCTGCTGCCCGACGCCCGCTATGTGGTCGTGGAAGACGCCCGCCACGAGATCCTGCAGGAGACTGACGCGCGTCGCGCGGTGTTCTGGGCGGCGTTTGACGGGCTGGCGGACCGAGTGGCGACGCAGCGAGCAACAGAGACTTGAAATAGTGGCGCCCGCAATCGGCACACATTCGCCTTCCAGCACCTAGGCGCCGGACTTCCACCCGCCGCGCCGCCTATTTCGCTGAGCGCCGCAGCGCCACCAGCGCCTCGTCCAGGCAGGCTCGGTCGCCAGCCACAACCAGTTGGCCGCCAGTCCGGCCGATGCTCTCGCCGCGCCAGTTGGTCGCCACCCCGCCGGCGCCCTCGATCAGCGGTTGGGCCACCTCGATGTCCCAGGCCTTGCAGCAGACCCCCTCGATGGCCAGGTCCATCTTGCCCATGGCCACCATGGCGTAGCCATAGGCGTCGCAACCTGTTCGGGCGAGCTTGGCCGCCGCGCGCACCTGATTCCAGGCGCCCAGTTCGGCGGGGTTGAAATACTGGTTGGGATCGGTGGTGTGGATCACTGCATCGGTGAGCAGCGGGCAGGGGCGCACCTGGATCGGCCGCTCGCCGGCCCGGTCGATCAGCCGCGAACCGCCAGCGTGGCCGATGAAGATCTCCCCCAGATAAGGCTGGCCGATGGAGGACAGCGTGGGATCGCCCTGGTGGCGCAGGCTGATCAGGGTGGTCCACAGGGGCAGGCCCGCGATGAAGGCCCGGGTGCCGTCCACCGGATCCAGCACCCAGACGAACTCGGCGTCGGGCCGGTCCTCGCCATATTCTTCGCCAATCACTCCGTGGTCGGGATAGCGCGCGCTGATCAGCCGCCGGATGGCGGCCTCCGCGCCCTTGTCCGCCTCGGTTACCGGGTCGAATCCGGCCGCCCCGCCCTTGTCCACCAGACCATGGTCGGCGCGGAACAGCGGTAGGATCACCTCGGCGGAGGCGTGGTTCAGCTCGACCAGGAAGGCGTCGAGCTCGGCGATGCGTTCGGGAGCGAGCATGGGATCGGTCTAACCCATGCCCGCGCGTCCGTCACGACGTCAGGCGACGTCGGCCTCGTTGCCGTTCAGCGATTTGGCCAGGTCCAGCAGGCGTCGGCGAGGCCGTTCGCCCAACTGGTAGTAGGCGCGGATCAGGTCCAGGGTCTCCTTGCGGGCGAACATCTCCCCGGCCGGCTCGGAATCATTGTGCGCCATCCGCTGCACGTCGGACAGGCCATCGTAGAAATAACCCACCGGCACCTCTAGCGCCTCCGACAGTTGCCACAGTCGGGCCGCCGATATGCGGTTGGCGCCGCACTCGTACTTCTGGATCTGTTGAAAGCGCACACCGCAGGAACCAGCCAGTTGCTGCTGGGTCAGTCCCAATAGCCGCCGGCGCCTGCGCAGGCGCTTGCCCAGATGAACGTCGATGTCAGTGCCCATTGGCGCCATTGCCCCACACTCGTCTGCTCGTGCCCAGTCCCGGATCGGGACGATTGGGCCAATCAGCGGCAAGTCGCGCGCCAAGCGAGTGCGGTTCGCGTTGCGTCCAGGCGCCGGCTGCGCCTACCTAGGGCCATGGCTCCGGCGAAGACACCGCTCCTCCAGGACCTGGCCTGGCGGCTGGAGGCCCTGGGCTTTGATCTGCTGACCGGGCTTGCCCGAGCTGCGCCCATCGACGTGGTGTCGGATTTCGGCGCCTGGCTGTTTAAGCGCCTCGGCCCGCTCACCTCCGCCCATCGGGTCGCCCGGACCAATATCCGCATCGCCTTTCCGAATTTCTCTGACGCCCAGGTGGCCGCGCTGCTGAAGGAACAGTGGGCCCACGCCGGTCGCTGGGCGGTGGAGTTCCCGATTCTGGACCGGATCGTCGCCGATCCCGCCCGGGTGGAGGTGGTCGGCGCCGAGCGCCTTTCTGAGATCGCTCGGTGCGGCAAGCCCGTGGTGTTCGTTTCGGGCCACTTCTCGTCCTTCGAGATCATGCCCGCGGTGATCATCCAGGCGGGGATTCGTTGCCAGATCACCTACCGCGCCGCGAACAACCCCCACATCGACGCCCGCTTCCGCGCTAGCCGCTGGCGCTACGGCGTGCGCCTGTTCGCACCCAAAGGCGGCGATGGCGCGAGGGAGCTGCTCGAGGGCATGGCCCGGGGCGAGTCTGTGGCGCTGATGAACGATCAGAAATTCAACGACGGCGTGGCCGCTCCCCTGTTCGGCGTCATGGCCCACACGGCGCCGGGACCGTCACGCTTGGCGATCCGGTTTGGGACTGTGCTCCAGCCTATGAGCGTCCAACGCAAGGACAAGGCCCGCTTCCGCGTCGTCGTCCACGACCCGATCAGGCTGGAAATCACCGGTGATCGCACCGCCGACATCGAAGCGGGGGTGCGAAAGGTCAACGCCTTCATCGAAGCGCGTGTGCGCGAACGGCCGGCGGAATGGTTCTGGGTCCACAGGCGCTGGCCGAACGAGATCTACAAGCGGCCGCGTTAGCGCCCGTTCAGTTCCTTCCACCGCGCCAGCGCTTCCGTGGGGCCAGCATAGGCTTCCTGGGTCTCGGGATTCCAGTAGCGCAGGTCTTCCAGGGCGATACGCACGCCGGAGACCGCGCAAATCACAAAGCGGCCGGGCTTCATCACGGCGAATTCTCCGTCACCGTAGTGAAGCACTGCGAGGTCCTTGGCGCCGGGAAGGTTGCGATCATGCGCGTTCATGGCCACCCTTGTAGCGCGCCAGACGGCGTCAGAACAGATCACCCTGATCTGCGCCGACGGATTTCGGGGCCCGGGGCCGGGCCGCGGTCCTTACAGGCGCATCGCCGTCGACCACCGCCCGTCGGGTCGCGTCTGCGAATTTCAGGTCGATGGCCTCACCGCTTTCCAGTTCCGCCCCGCGCCGCACCAGTGTCCCGTCGGCGCGGTGGATCCGCGCGAACCCGCGGTCCAGCGGCAGATCCGGGTTGACCGCCATGTGCAGCTTGCTGAGCGCCGTCAGCCGTTCCGTCGTGCGCGCCATGGCCCGCTCCACGCTAGGCGCCAGCCGCGCCGCCACCCCGGCAAGCCGCTCGGCCTGAACGCGCTGCGGCCGCTGCAGCAGGATCGGCGCGAACCGTCCCGCCACAGTCGCTAGGTTGCGCTCGTGCACCGCGGCGTTCTTGTCAAGCGCCGCCCCCAGCCGGCTGGCGGCCAGATCGAACCGCTGTCCGGTCAGCTCCACCAGATCCGCCGCACGGCCTAGCCCTCGGACCGCCGCGGATAGCCTGTTGCGACGGTCCTCCAGCACCCGGCCGCTGGTGCGCGCCAGCCGGGCTGCATAGTCGGAGACTGCGGCGCGCAGCTCGGCGATCACCGGAGTAGCCCGTTCCGCCGCGGCCGTCGGGGTCGGAGCCCGGTGGTCGGAGACAAAGTCGATCAGGGTGGTATCGGTCTCGTGGCCCACCGCGCTGATCAGAGGGATCGTTGACGCCGCCGCCGTACGCGCCAGCGTTTCGTCATTGAAGGGCCACAGGTCCTCCACCGACCCGCCGCCCCGGGCGACGATTAAAACGTCCGGGCGCGGAACCGGGCCGCCGGGCGCCAGGGCCTCGAAGCCCCGGATGGCGGCGCTAACCTGGGCGGCGGCGGTTTCGCCCTGCACCACCACCGGCCAGACCACCACGCGACAGGGCCAGCGCTCAGCGATGCGATGCAGGATGTCGCGGATCACGGCGCCTGTCGGGCTGGTGATCACGCCGATCACGGCGGGCATCTGCGGGATCGGCCGCTTGCGGGCGGCGTCGAACAGCCCCTCCGCCGCCAGCTTCGCCTTCAACTTCTCAAGTTGCGCCAAGAGGGCGCCGACGCCGGCTGCCTCCATGGTCTCAATCACGATCTGATAGCGCGACCCGGCCGGATAGGCGGTGATCTTGCCGGTGACGATCACCTCAAGGCCCTGCTCGGGACGTACGCCCAGGCCGCGGACCTGGCCCTTCCAGACCACCCCGTCGATGGCGGCCTTCTCGTCCTTCAGCGTCAGATAGACATGGCCGTTAGAATGGAAGGTGACCTTTGAAAGTTCCCCGCGCAGACGCACGAAGCCGAAGGCGTCCTCCAGCGTGCGCTTGAGCGCGAACGACAGCTCCGAGACGGAGAATGGTCTGGCGTTCGACTCAGGTTCGGCGACGTTGGACATAGCGTCACCATAGGGCGGCTAGGCCCCAGGCTCCATCCGGTCCTGGCCAGCCCGCGCTAGATGTAGCGCCGAAGCGACCGGGCCAGTTCGTTACCACCGCGCTTCTTGGGCTGCGCGGGCTGATAGGCGATGGCGGCGTGGTCGTCGCAATAGGGGCCTTCGCCCGAGCGGCGGCCGCAGAAGGTGAAATTGTCCGAGGATGGATCCCCGATCGGCCATTTGCACATGTGCGCGCCGAGCGTCAGCACGGTGGCCGAGCCGGGTTCTTCGGGTTCAAACCGCCGCGGCGGCGGCGCGGCGGCCACCACCACCGGCTCAGCGATCCGGCGCGGCGCCGACGGCGGCGCGGACACCGGCCTTGGCGGCCTGGGCGCCTTGAACACCGGACGCGCCGGCTTCGAAGGCGTTGCGCGGCCAGACAGGCCCAGGCGATGGACCTTGCCGATCACCGCATTGCGCGTCACCCTGCCCAGTTGCTTGGCGATCTGGCTCGCGGAAAGTCCGTCCAGCCAGAGCTTCTTGAGCAATTCAACCCGCTCGTCCGTCCAACCCATATTCGCCTCCCACAGCGTAGATTGAGCCCCAGTTCCGGCCTGCCGGCGCCGGGGTCCGACATCTGGTGGCGCAGACCCGACGCCCGCCTCACTTGCCACTAGATATCGTAAACACATCCTTAAGGGCCACAATAGGCGCCCCTTCATTCGTCCACAGGAACTAGATGTAGCGTCAGCTCGCCGCACCCTTGCGCTGTCGACGCCGTCCGTGCACATCGGGCTGATGATGGATATGGCCGCTGTCGCGGAGGCGCCGCCCGCGCCGCCTTCGCCCCGGGATTACCACGGCGTCAACTGGGCCGGGTTCCGAACGCTCTATGGCCGCGAGGTGCTGCGGTTCTGGAAGGTGGGCGTTCAGACCCTGGCCGCGCCGGTGGTCACCGCCCTGCTCTATATGATGGTATTCGTGGTTGCGGCCCAGGGCGCGCGGCCGCCGGTGCATGGGGTCGAATTCGCCACCTTCGTGGCGCCCGGCCTGATCATGATGTCGATCCTCAACAACGCCTTCGCCAACTCCTCCTCCAGCCTCATGCAGGCCAAGATGAACGGGTTGATGGGCGACTTCCTCACCCCACCGCTGTCGCCGGTGGAGCATGTGGCGGCCTTCGCCCTGGGCGCGGCCACCCGCGGCGTGCTGGTGGGCCTCGTGACCTGGGCCGCGGTGCTGCCGTTCGCCGCCGTGCCGGTCGTCCACCTGTGGGCGGTGCTCTACTTCGGGGTCGGCGCGGCGGTGATCCTGGGCCTGCTCGGCGTTACGGCCGGCCTGTGGGCGGAGAAGTTCGACCAGATGTCGGCGGTCACCAACTTCCTGATCATGCCGCTCACCTTCCTGTCCGGCACCTTCTATCTGGTGGAGCGCTTGCCGGGACCTTTCCGCATCGCCAGCCGCTTCAACCCCTTCTTCTACATGATCGACGGCTTCCGCTACGGCGTCATCGGCCACGCCGAAGGCTCCATCGCGGCCGGCGCCGCCATCATAGCCGGCCTGACCCTCAGCCTCACCTGCGTGTGCCTGTGGATGTTCGAGACCGGGTACAAGATCAAGACTTGATAGCTAGGCGCCAACGGCGCCTCCTGTGGAGCAGCGCCCTGATGCCTCTCCTGCCCAGAGGCGAAGCGCTTGCTGAGGTCGCGCAGCGCGTGCAACGCCGTGACGGAGGGGGCTACTGAGAAAGCCGGAAGCCGGGTTGCGATGACGGCTTACAGCGGCGCCAAGCTTAATTGGCGCGAGGTCGGTTTAATTTCTCGCTAGTTCAACACAATTTCAGAAATTCCTCCAATATCAGGACTATTTTTCGCGTCATTTTTACAAATAATTATGCGCCTAATTCCGATTCCAATCCTGAAATATACTTATCAGAACCACAATACATATAATTCCAGGGAGTATTTGATGCCAGTTGAAGCTTGGAAATAAAGCGCTATGTTTCAGAGATTCAAGATAAATTGAGCGGAGTTCTGTAAGACAAGCGTTCCAACCCAACTGCGAGCAGTCGACGCCATGCTCTGACGCGTAACTTCTATAGGCCCGGGTATCGATCATCCCGCCTACGAGATAAGCGGCTGCCATCAGTGGTATGCCGATAGCCAGGGTTACCAGCGTCCGCGATATCTTGCTCATCGAGATTTTCCCGCCCGGTTTTTCAGCGTCTAAGGTTGGCTCCATGCGGAATCCCAGAATGGAGGCAGGGGATACCCCCAATACCCTTGGAAGAATATCCGGTCATGGTCTTTCAAACGGTCTGCCGTTGCCTGGGGATATTGCAGGCGGGCATATTGGCGATAGCTGGCGCGGGGGTCTTCCATCGGCAGAACGTTACGTTCGTTCAAGCAGCGCGTCAGCCAACCGATCAGATGGTCGAGCATAAGCTCGTGGTCACGCCACTTGACCGTCCGATGCGCCTCGTCCAGGCGAAGCGCCTGCTCGGCGCCAACGCGCGATACGAAAAAGGATTGGCGGAGCGCGTCGGTGGCCTGGGGTTCAAGCGCTTCGGGCGGGAAATCGCTCCAATCCGGGCTGCGATATTCCGGTTGATGTAGCGTAAAACACGCGTCGATCGCCTTGTCGAAGGTCTCCGGCCTGGCGGGGGGGGCGCGGGGCGGGTTGGCCTGGACCTGTCCGGTGTATTGATTTGCCGCCAGCCGGGGGCGCTGTGGCGAAGACGTCTTTTCCCTCGCAGACGCTGGCGCAGCCACCCTTGACCAAACCGCCCTGTCCTTGCCGGCAAAGCCGCACCCTTTGCATAAACGCGGCTTCCGCGTTGCCGATCCGCGCCTGCGCCGGAATCATCGGCGACATCCGGTTCGGGTCGATATCGCCCGGGTAATGACAACCGGTGCTCGAGATGCTGCTCAAGCGGCTCTGCCCCGGAGGCGAGACCGAATAGCTATCCGGTTGCGGACTGGATGGGCCCGGCGGCTGGCGAGGATTGGCGTTGAACTCGTCCGCTTTGCTCAAGATGTCATGGAATTCAGCGTCGAACCGATTGTCGACAAAATAGATCACGCCCGGCGCATTTGCGCAGACACCGCCCCGGTTGATAGATGGATCGCCGTATTTGGTGGCGAGGTAGTTGACTGCCGCCTGGATGCGGCCATCAGTATCCCGGTAGGCGCGGGCATGACGGCGACCCTCTTCGATCGCGATCTGCCGATCCTGGCATGGACCTGTGTCCGTACTGGCTGGGCGAGCCGCGCCGGGGGAGGAGGCAAATACGTCGCCTTGCTGTGCGGCGACAGGTGACCCGACAAGCATCACCAAGGCTAGGGCCAGCCCAATTCGCAACTTGATCGGCCATGTATGCATACGTCGCCACTCACCTCGAGCGTTCCGCATTATTCCCGCATAGTCGAACTTGCCAAAAGCCAATTCCCGATGGAAGCATCAGGCGGCTGCCAATTCAATGATGCGGAAGGCGGAAGCTGTGGCCGAGTCGATTCAACTTGATAGTTCCTATCAGAAAAATTCAGCTTGGATCCTTCCGGCCGGTCGCACGGCATTCGTTGCTGGTGCAATCAGTGTAATCGGTGCGATTGCGTTGCTTGCTGGCTGCGAAAAGAAGAACGATGCGGTTCCAAGCCCTCAACCCATGCCGTCAGCGACGCAGCCCCAACCCACTGGTCCGTCGGGGCCGACAAGTTCCGGACCGACGCTGGCCGAGATCGCCAAAGGTGGCGGCGTCGCCGGGGCGAACATTCGCCATGCTATGAACGTCTCGCCGACGCATTCCCTCGCTGATGGCGGAGAAATCATTGAAATATCAATACCAACTGGGAGCGCGGCTGTCGCTCGATTTCAATGGATCCCGCACGACGGCGCAAATGTCTTCATCGACGTCTATTCCGATGAGGCTGCCGCGCAGGAAGCCAACCGCTCGGTGGAAAATGGCATGTTGAGGATGGGTTGGCGCGAGCAGGTCTGGAAGTCCGAGATAATCCAGACCGTCACCATGGTCGAAAAGTCATTTAGGTACAGTGTTCCGCTCATCAGTCACGCTATGGACGATGGAGTTATAGCTGAATTCGGCTGCCTCTCGAAGGTCAGCGATGCACCGGTACTGTTGAGTGCCAGCATAGAGGGAAGGCCCCTGCAGAGCGCTAAGCAATTCGGAGAATCGATCATCGCCAATTTGTGCCAGGTGAGCTTGCACGACGCTCGAGCCGCCCTCGCGGCGATCGGAGTCGGGCATGTCGGCGATGACGTCGCCGGTGCGGTTACCAAGGCATCAAATTGACCTGAGCCAAAGTCCATCACGACTGCGGCGATCCAGTTGAAGACAAATCGCCTTTTGGTGTCCGTCCTGGTCGCCGCACCATATGGAGTTAAGGGTCAATGCCGGGTTGAACCAAAATTCCAAGTCCCCGCCACGCCCAGTTGCTTCTGGTTTGTTCTCAAGGCGACGCGCCGGGCGTCCGCTCCGCACACCCGCGAGGTTGACATCGACCCCATCGGCGACGAAAAGGTGCAGCCTTCCAGTCCCCGTCGCCTCGCGGCGGGGATATTTGCCTTTTTGGAGGGCCTTTCCGTGACTGAAAAGACCGCGCCGAGCGCCGCGCCTGTTCCCAGCGACCACATCATGGGTGTCTATTCGCGCACCCCGCTGGCGTTCGAGCGAGGCGAGGGCGCGCGCCTGTTCACCACTGACGGCGAGGCCTATCTGGACTGTCTGGCCGGCATCGCGGTGAACGCGCTGGGTCACAACCATCCCAAACTGGTGAGTGCGCTTAAGGCCCAGGCCGAGAAGCTGTGGCACGTCTCCAACATCTTCACGATTCCCGGCCAGGAGGCCCTGGCCAAGGCGCTCACCGACGCCACCTTCGCCGACGTGGTGTTCTTCACCAATTCGGGGACCGAAGCTGTCGAGTGCGCCATTAAGACCGCGCGCAAGTATCACTGGGCCCGGGGCGACCGCGACCGCGTGGACATCATCGGCTTCGACGGCTCCTTCCATGGCCGCACGTTGGCGGCGGTGAACGCCTCCGGCAATGAGAGCTACCTGGAAGGGTTCGGGCCGCGCATGCCGGGGTTCATCCAGGCGCCTTTCGACGACATGGCGGCGCTGAAGGCGCTGATGGGCCCGACGACGGCGGCGGTGATCATCGAGCCAGTGCAAGGGGAGGGCGGGGCGCGGTCGCTTTCGGAAGCCAGCCTTCAGGCGATCCGCCGGCTGTGCGATGATGTGGGCGCGCTGCTGATCTATGACGAGATCCAGTGCGGGCTGTCGCGCACCGGCAAGTTGTTCGCATACGAGTGGGCCGCTGACGCCGCCCCCGACATTATGTGCATCGCCAAGGCCCTGGGCGGCGGCTTTCCGGTGGGCGCGTGCCTGGCCACCGCTGAGGCGGGGCGCGGCATGAGCGTGGGCTCCCACGGCTCCACCTACGGCGGCAATCCCCTGGCCATGGCCGTCGGGCTGGCGGCGGTGGAGGAACTGGTCAAGCCCGAGCTTCAGGCCCACGTGCGCGAGGTGGCCGGCTATTTTAACCAGCAACTCACGGGCCTGAAGGACCGCTACCCTGATGTAGTGGCCGACATCCGCGGCAAGGGCCTGCTGATCGGAATCAAGCTTGTCACCCCCAACCGCGACTTCATGCAGCACGCCCGCGAACAGAAGCTGCTGATCGCCGGCGGTGGCGACAACTGCGTGCGATTGCTGCCGCCGCTGACCCTCACCCTGGACGAGGCGCGCGAGGCCATCGAACGCCTGGAACACGCCTGCGCGGCCGCCCGCAAGGCCGCCGCCGCAGTCTAGTCCCCTTGCACTCTTCGCGCGCCGCGCCCGGACCTTGGACGTCCGGGGCGGCGGCGCTTTTTCGGATTCAACCGATGACCCATCCCAGACACTTCATCGACCTGTGGCGGCTCGAAGCGGCCGACCTGGGGCTGATCCTTGAGGACGCCAAGGCTCGCAAGGCCGCCCGCAGGGGCTGGCCGCAGGGCCGCGTGGACGCCGACGCCCCGGCGCGCGACCGGACCCTGGCGATGATCTTCGAGAAGAACTCCACCCGCACCCGCTTCTCCTTCGACGCGGCCATGCGCCAATTGGGCGGCGACGTGATCATCTCCACCGCCGCCGATATGCAACTCGGGCGCGGCGAGAGCATCGAGGACACCGCCAAGGTGCTGTCGCGCATGGTTGACGCGGTGATGTTGCGCGCCAACCGTCACGAGGATGTGGAAAGGTTGGCCTACGGTTCTACCGTCCCGGTGATCAACGGCCTGTCGGACAAGGGCCACCCCTGTCAGATTCTGGCCGACATCATGACCTACGAGGAACACCGCGGCGCCATCGCCGGCAAGTCCATCGCCTGGGTCGGCGACGGCAACAATGTCTGCTCCAGCTTCATACACGCCGCCCCCCTGCTGGGCTTCAAGCTGGCGGTGGCCTGCCCGCCGGCCTATCACCCGGATCTGGTCGACCTGGCCCGCGCCGCCGAGCGCGGGGTGACGGTGCAGATCACCGACAATCCGCACGCCGCGGTCGCCGGCGCCGACTGTGTGATCACCGACACCTGGGTCTCCATGGGTGACACCGACCACGATGAGCGCCTGGACGCCTTTGAAGCCTACCGGGTGGACGCAGCCCTGATGGCCCTCGCCGCCCCCGACGCGGTGTTCCTGCATTGCCTGCCGGCACACCGAGGCGAGGAAGTAACCGACGAGGTGCTGGACGGGCCCCAGTCGCTGGTCTGGGACGAAGCCGAGAACCGCATCCACGCCCAGAAAGCGATCCTGGCCTGGTGCTTCGGGGCCATCGGCTAGGGTCGTGACATGACCGCTGACGATCTCGTCGAGGCCTTCCAGATCGAGGGCGAACCGGTGCGGGGCCGCATCGTGCGCCTGGGCGACGCCGTGGACCAGATCATCTGCGGCCACGCCTATCCCGAGCCCATCGCCAATCTGTTGGGCGAGGCCTGCGCGCTCGCCGCCCTGGTGGGCTCCAGCCTGAAGTTCGAGGGCCGGCTTATTGTCCAGGCCCAGGGCGACGGGGCGGTGCGCTATGTGGTGGCGGATTACGATACCGAGGGCGCGCTGCGTGGCTATTGCCGCTTCGATCCGGAACGGTTGGCGCAGGTTGAGGGCGGCTTCGCGCGGCCGGGCGCGCGCTCACTGCTGGGCGAAGGCCTGTTCATCATGACCGTCGACCAGGGCCCTGACATGGACCGCTACCAGGGGGTCACCGCCATCGAGGGCGAGACCCTGGCGCTGTGCGCCGAGCAGTACTTCCTTCAGTCCGAGCAGACGCCGACCCGCGTGCGCCTGGCGGTGGGCCGGGCCAATTCCGGCGATGGCGACCACTGGCGGGCCGGCGGCATGCTGATCCAGCACATCGCCGAGGACGACGCCCGCGGCCCCACCCGCGAGGCCTGGGTCCGCACCCAGGCGCTGTTCGAGACCGTCGGCGAGGACGAACTGATTGACCCGCTGCTCGCTGCTGACCAACTCCTGTTCCGGCTGTTCCATGAGGACGGGGTGCGGGTATTCGAGGCCAAGCCGCTGCAGGCGCTGTGCCGATGCTCACAGGACCGCATCGTCTCGGTGCTGGCCTCCTTCGATCCGGCCGAACGGGCCGAGATGGTCGAGGACGACGGCATGATCCGCGTCACCTGCGAATTCTGCAGCCGCACCTACGACGTGGCGCCAGCTTCGCTCACCTAGGCCTGGTCCAGCGCGCGCCCCACGTCGCGGCTGAGGTCGCCGGCGCCTTCCAGGCCGACGCTCATCCGAACCCAGCCGGGCGTCAGGCCGATCTTCAGGCGCTCCTCCTCCGGCATCGACCTGTGGGTGGTTGTCGAGGGGTGAGTGGCCATCGATTTGGCGTCGCCCAGGTTGTTGGAGATGTCGACGATCGCCAGGGCGTCCAGGAACCGCCAGGCGGCCGCCTGGGAGCCCAGGTCGAAGGCGATGACATTGCCGCCGCCGCTCATCTGATTTGCGATCACCGCGGCCTGGGGATGGTCGGGCCGGCCGCAGTACATGGTGGCCTTGACCCTGGAGTGGGCGGCGATCTGGTCGGCCAGCTTGACCGCCGTCTCAGTCTGGCGGCGCACCCGAAGGTCCAGGGTCTCCAGGCCCTTGAGCAGGACCCAGGAATTGAACGGCGAAAGCGCCGGCCCGGTGTGACGCAGGAGGTCCTTGTAGGCTTCGGTCATGACCTCGGCGCCGCCGAGGATCGCGCCGCCGAGCACCCGGCCCTGGCCGTCGATGTGCTTGGTGGCGGAGTAGACGACGACGTCGGCGCCCAGAGCCAGGGGCTTTTGGAAGATCGGCGTGGCGAAGACGTTGTCGACCACCAGCCTGGCGCCGGCGGCATGGGCGACGTCGGCCACCGCGCCGATGGCGGTGACCTCCAGCAGTGGATTGGCCGGGCTTTCCACCAGGAAGGCGCGGGTGTTGGGTCGCACGGCGTTCTTCCAGGCCTCGATGTCGGTGGCGTCGACGTAGGTCACCTCGACGCCAAACCGCGGCATCCACTCCGACAGGATCCAGCGGCAGGAGCCGAACAGGGCCCGACCGGCCACCAGGTGATCGCCGGCCCGCAGCAGGCCGCAAAGCGAGGCGTGCACCGCCGACATCCCGGACGCGGTGGCCCGGCACACGTCGGCGCCCTCCAGCAGGGCCAGTCGGTCCTCGAACATCTGGGTCGTGGGGTTGCCGAACCGCTGGTAGATGAAGCCAGGGTCGTCGCCGGCGAAACGGCGGTCGGCCGCGGCGGCGCTGTCGTAGGCGAAGCTCTGGGTCAGGAACAGCGCCTCGCTCACCTCGCCGTAAGGCGTGCGGGCCATGCCGCCGCGCACCAGCCGGGTCTCCAGTTCCCAGGTGTTCGGATCTTCGGCCATGACGCCCTCCTTGGCTTGGCGAGGGGCGCATGAACCTCATGGCGGCCGCTTCGGTCAAGGGCGAGACGAATCGCGCCTTGTCAGACTCAAGGGCTGCGGCGAGTGTCGCGGCGATGAACGACGCCGCCCCCAACCCCCTCGCCGGCATACTGCCCTGCCAGTCCATCGAGGCGCTGATCGACGCCGGCGCGATCGTCGCGCGCCGGCCGTTCGACCCCGACCAGGTTCAGCCGGCCAGCCTTGACCTGCGCCTGGGGACGCGGGCCTGGCGGGTCCGAGCCTCGTTCCTGCCCGGCGTCAGCCGCAAGGTCGTGCAGCGGCTGGAGGGCGTCGCCATGCACGAGCTCGACCTGTCGAAGGGCGCGGTGCTGGAGAAGGGCTGCGTCTACATCGCCGAATTGCAGGAGAAGCTGGCCCTGCCGGCGGGGGTTTCCGCCAGGGCCAATCCGAAGAGCTCCACAGGCCGGGTCGATGTGTTCGTGCGCCTGCTCACCGACCACAGCGCCGCCTTCGACGATGTGGCTGAGGGCTATGGTGGGCCGACCTTCGTGGAGATCGCGCCGCAGACCTTCTCGATCCTGGTCAGGGCGGGCACGCGGTTGAACCAGTTGCGCCTGAAGCGCGGGACGCCGGCGCGGTTGGAAAGCCGCAGCGTGGGCGTCGACCTGACCAGCGAGGTGGCGGGGTTCCGGGCCCGGCGCCACGCCGGCGTCATCGACATGGACCGCGAGAACGGCCACGACCCGGGCGACTACTGGGAGCCCCTGGTCCCGCGCCATGGCGAACTGCTGCTGGATCCCGGCGAGTTCTACATCCTGGCCTCCAAGCAACCGATCGAGATCCCGGTCCTGCAGGCCGCCGAGATGACCCCGATTGATCCCTCGGTGGGGGAGTTCCGGGTGCATTACGCCGGCTTCTTCGACCCCGGCTTTGGCACGGCGGAGGCCGGGGCCGCGGGTTCGCGCGGGGTGCTGGAGGTGCGCAGCCACGAGACGCCGTTCCTGCTGGAGGACGGCCAGACGGTGGCGCGGCTGGTCTATGAACCGCTCACCGAGCGGCCGGCCCGGCTCTACGGCGAACAGGGGTCGCACTACCAGCGCCAGGGCCTGAAGCTTTCCAAGCACTTCAAGCCCTGGGGCTGAGGTTCAGTCCCCCTCGACGAAAGTCTTGAACGCCTCGGCGTGGTCGGGATGCCAGCGCGACAGGGCCGGCCGGTTCTTGATCAGGTCCTCGGCGGCCCACTGGATGCGCTTTTCGTCCAGCGCCCGGGGGGTCTCATTGTCGGGGCACAGGATGTAGAAGTCGCCGGCGTCCAGCGAGCTCATCAGCATGTCGGCCACCTGTTCCGGCGTCCAGGAGAAGGCCGGCTTGTGGGGAACGCGCCGGGCGATCATGCCGGAATAGGTGGAGCCGGGGATCAGCAGGTGGGCGGAGATCTTCGCGCCCGGCTGGTTGCGCAGCTCATGGGCCAGCTGTTCGGTGACCACCTTGATGGCCGCCTTGCTGGCGTTGTAGGCCGCGTCGCCGGGCGGAGTGGTGATGCCCTGTTTGGAACCGGTGTTGATCACCGCCCCAGGCAGGCCGGATTCCAGCATCTGCGGCACGAAGGCCTGGACGCCATTGATTACCCCCCACAGGTTCACTTCCAGCACCCGTCGCCAGCCCTCGGGGTTCACCCAGGGCTTGCCGCCGCCGCCGACGCCGGCGTTGTTCATCAGTACGGTGACGTCGCCGAGCGCGTAGGCGGCGGCCTTCAGGTGGGCGATGTCGGCCGGATTGCTTACGTCGCAGGCCACGGCGTGGGCCTGTTCGCCCAGTTCGTCGGCCGCCTTGGCCAATGGCTCGCCCGGCAGGTCGGCCAGCACCACGGTCATGCCGAGGCCGGCGAGGCGGTGCGCCGAGGCCAGGCCGATGCCGCTGGCCGCGCCGGTGACGACGGCGACCTTGCCGGGGATGAGTGCGGGGTGGTGGGACATGAGCGCGCTCCGGATTTCAGCAGCCGCCATGGGAGCCCGAGGCCGTGCGCGGCGCAAGGGGGATTAGGCGGAGCTTCGCCAGGGGGTCTCGTGGGAGAGACCGACGGCGGCGGGGCCGCGGCTCGCACGCGGAACGGCGGCGAAGGCGGCGGTGTCCGGCGGGATGATGGCGTCGGGACGGGTGTCGGCAGCGGGTTCACGCTCGCCGTTCAGTTCCCGCGCGCAGTCGAGGCGTTCGTATTCGGCCCTGCGTGACGCTTGGTTCGCGGCGGGGCGGGGGGCCTTGCGCGCGGCCGTCTCCTCGCGCCGTTCGCGGTTGGCGAGGCGGCATTCGCGGTCGAGGCGGGCCTTGAGGGCGAGTGTCTGGCGCAGCGACCGGGCGGTGGCGTTGTAGAGCCGGCCGAAAACGGCGGCTTGTTCCGGGTTGTCGGTTTCCAAAGCGCGCTGCTGCTGATCGCGGGCGAGGACAAGGGTCATCCTGGCCAGCTCATCGAGATAGAGCTCGTGGCGTTCGATGATGTTTTCGTCTGCGCCGGCCATGAACAAATGGAGAACATGGATCGGGGTGGGAGTCAAGGATTTTGAAGATTTATTCGCTCACGGATGACACGGATGACACGGACGACGGGGTGAGCCCCAGCCTTCTCCGCTCGTCCCGGCGAAGGCCGGGATCCAGGCTTTTTGGGTCTGGACAGTTTGGCCGGCGTTTTGGGGTGGGGTTCGGCAGCAACGAAAAAACAAGCCTGGGTTCCCGCCTGCGCGGGAATGAGCGGGGTGGGGATGGATAGAAGCGCGGACTTCAACCCCATGTGTGGATGGCCCCCGCCTCGCAAGAGGATTTTTTTGGCTTTTGGCGTGGGTTGGGTTCGCTTGCGTCCATGTGTTCGGCCTGTAGCGCAGCTTTATGTGGCTGCTGGCCTGGATGGGTTTCGCGGACCGGTCTCACATCATACGCACGGGCTTGAGGCCCATGGGGTTGTCTGAGTGTCCGGT
>CANJLH010000026.1 GCA_947475415.1 Caulobacteraceae bacterium | reverse complement strand
GTATGATGTGAGACCGGTCCGCGAAACCCATCCAGGCCAGCAGCCACATAAAGCTGCGCTACAGGCCGAACACATGGACGCAAGCGAACCCAACCCACGCCAAAAGCCATCAAAATCCTCTTGCGAGACGGGGGCCATCCACACATGGGATTGATCCTCGGTTTTTTGAATCCCAGGGATTTTTTTCACTCCCAATACCGTTTTCAGGCCCGGATCAGCGCTGCGCCTCCATCTGGGTTGCAGTCCTGCGCCGACGGCTCCAATCTGGCTCCGCGCCAAAGAAGGAGCCCGCTATGAAGGACGTCGAGGCCCATCGGTTCCGCATGGAAGTTCCCCAGGCTGAGCTGGACGACCTGGCCCTGCGCCTGAAGCGCACCCGATTGCCGGCCCAGGAGCCGCAGGGCGGCGCGCCGTGGGAATACGGAACCACGCTCGCCTATATGCGAGAGTTCCTCGACTACTGGCGCGAACGTTATGACTGGCGCGCCCAGGAGGCGCGGCTGAACCGCTTCGCACAATATCTGATCCCGGTGGGCGACATGCGGGTGCAGACGATCATCGAGCCGGGGTCGGGGCCCAATCCGCTACCGCTGGTGCTCAGCCACGGCTGGCCGGGCAGTATCATCGAGTTCGCCGAGATGATCGAGCCGCTGGCCCATCCTGAGCGGTTCGGCGGCGACGTGAAGGACGCCTTCACCGTCGTGGTTCCGGGCCTGCCGGGTTACGGTTGGTCGGACCCGTCCCGCGTGCCGATCTCGCCGCGCGAGGTGGGTGGCATGTGGCATGGGCTGATGTGCGATGAGTTGGGGTTTGATCGCTATGTGGCCCACGGCAGCGACTGGGGCGCCGCCATCACTTCCTGGCTCGCCTTGGATCACCCCGACCGGTTGGCCGCCATCCACCTGACCTTGGCGATCGTGCGCACGCCGCCGGAGCCAGGGGATGCGGCCCCAGATGCCGAGGAACTGGCCTATTATGAGGCCCAGGCCGCGCGCATGACGCGGGAAGTTGGCTATTCCACCCAGCACGGCACCCGGCCGCAGACCCTCGCCTACGGCCTGACCGATTCGCCGGCCGGCCTGGCGGGCTGGATCCTGGAGAAGTTCCAGCGCTGGAGCGCGTCCTGGGGCAAGGACGCGCCGCCGCCGATGGAGATCGACGACCTGATCACCAACATCATGTTCCATTGGTTGCCGGGCCCGGGGCCGGCCTATTGGATGTACAAGTATCTGGTGGACGGCTCGGCTTTCATCCTGCCGCCGGGCCGTCGGATCGAGACCCCCAGCCACTTCTGTCTGTTCCCCGACGACGTCAGCCTGCCGGCGCCGCGGCGGACGGCCGAGCGAAGCTACAATGTGGCCGACTACGAGGTCGCCCCCTTTGGCGGCCACTTCCCGGGGCTGGACGGCCGACGGCCGCTGATCGAAAGTCTGCGCGTCGCCTTCGCGGGGTATCGCTAGACGCGAAAGCACGATGCGGTCAGATGCAATCGCCTGACCGTTGAATCGTGGCTTGAATACAATAAGTGTAGACCCTGACCCGGCCTTCAACCTTGAAGTTCGGCCGGCTCCTCGCCCAGAATCTGCGGCGTTCACGCCTCAAGCCGGCGGCCCCTGGCATCTGACTGAGATGGTGCGCAGCTCCGGCAGCGGGAGCGAACGCAGCACAAGTTCATGTCCGTGCCCTCGGCCCAGAAGTTTCTCGCCACCCACGCGGCCATCTACAACGCCTTCAATCTACAACCGAATCTGATCTGCCGACCGACCCTCCGCCGGCTCCGGACAGAGGCGCATCGGATGGGGGCGGCTGTGTGATCACCGCGCCGGGTAGCGGGCCTCTCCGGCTCAGGAACGGCTACCTGCCAGATCCTGCGTTGCGGCCGATCGCGGTGCGCAAGTCGGTCTCATTTCATCGCCATGCGGGTCGGTTTCGATGGCTTGCAGGACCAGTTCACTGCATCCGCTTCACCGCCCGGCTTTCCGTTGAACCTGGCGATGGTGGGATATGGGCAGAGCAGGAAGTCGCGGCTGGCGCCAACGGACGGCGGCACCACCACACCCGACACGGTTCCGGTCTTTGGGTCGGAAAAGGCCATTTGGGCCCGATCGCCGCGGTGGGCGATGACGGGGCCCGGCGCCTTGTCCTGCTCGACCCAGGCGATAAGCGCTTCGAGGAGCCGGTCGGGGGTGTCCTGCGGACCCGTGCCGCCGCCACAGTGGCCCATGCCGGGGATCTTGTAGAAGCGGGCGAAGCCGCCGAACACCGCGGGCCCGCCGACTCTGCCTGCGGCAGTGTTGAAGTAGCTTATCAGGTCCTGGTCATGGCAGCAGGGATCGCTGACGCCGTTCCAGAAGATCACCTTGCCACCGGACTTCTTCAGCCCGCTGAGGTCTGTGGAATAGGGCGTACCGTATCCAATGCGCTGCGCGGCGGTCCACCAGGCGTCGATGCGTTTCTGATCGTTGAAATCGAAGTCCCTGAGGCTGTTGAAGCTCGGCCCGAAGTAGGCCTTGGCCAGGGAGTCGCCCATCATGTAGCCGCTGGAGACATGGCTCCGCTGCTCAGGGGTCATCTTGCTGGGCGTCACGTCGGGCCAGGGCGGCTCGGCGCCGATGAAGCTCCAGGAGCTGATGTTGGTGATCGGGAAGCCGTGCTTGATGAGTGAGCCGTTCGGCCCCCGCGGACCGCGCACAATGGCCTCGACCGTGCGCCGCTCAGGCGCGGTGAGGCACTCCGGGCCATCGCCCGACACACATTCCACGGTCTTGAAGTCGAAGGTGCAGGCCTCGTGCTCCCAGACGACGCCGTCGGTGGCGCCGTCCAGCGGGTCACATTTGGCGGTCACCTTTCGGTCGAGCATCGCAAGTTTCGCCGGCGAGAGCCAGGCGCCCGGCTCGCGGGTCAGCTGCTGACCCATGTGGATGAAGGCCATCATGGTCTCGGCCCCGAATCTGGGGCCCATGCCCGGAGCGCCGAGCAGGACGCCGTCATAGTCTTCTGGATGGCGCGTGATGGCTTCCACGCCCATCCGACCGCCGCCCGAGCAACCCGAGTGGTAACGGAAGATCTTCGCCCGCCCGTAATATTTTCGGGTGATTTCCTGTGTCGCCACCGCGGTGACGTGGCCGCCGCGGTGGGTGTAATCCAGTCCCTGGTCCGGATGCGGCTCGATGAAGCTCCAGTCGGCGCGGTTCTGATGGCCGGTGTCGGTGCCGGCCACGGCGAAGCCCTTCACGAGAGGATTGCCGGCGGGAATCTGTGAATCAGTCGGGACATAGCCAGCCGTGGCCCCCAGGCCGATGAAGTAGTAGCGCCCACTCCACCCCTGGTCCGGCAGCTGCAGGCGGAAGTTCACCTTGTTGGGGCCCGGGTTCACCGTGGTGACGTAGCCGTCGATCTTGCAATGAGGGACCGGCGTGGCGGTCGGCGTGGCCGAGACGATGGTCACCTCGGCTGTGGTCATCGCCTGGATCGCTTCGACGGTGCAGGTGGGTGCGGCCAGCGAAGATGTGGCGAACAGGGCGCCGCCCGCGGCGAGCCCCGCGGCCAGCAGACGCATTCCGGGCTTGGTGGGGATGTGTTTCACAGCTTCCTCCGATGCTCGCGGCGGCGCGATGGGTCGCGCGCGCCCAGGATGGTCTTCGCCATCCGCAAATGACGGTATGGCCGGTCCCGTCGGCAGGCAAGCGCTGCGTTCCCATTTGGTAGAGTGGACGGCGCGCGCCGCACTGCTTTGCAACGGCTGGCGCCTCGCCGCCTCGATTAGGCTTTGCGCCATGAAATCTGGGTGGTCGGCTGACGCAGTCCAGAAGTGTTTCAAGCGGTTTGCCTGGATCCGATCTCGCCTACCTTTCGTCGGGCAGCTCGAAGACGTAGAGCGCATTGCCGGCGTTGGTCTGGTAGATGTCCGGCAGGGCGTCGAGGATCAGCCGGAACCACAACAGCGGGGCGGAATAGACCGCCAGGTACTGCTTGCCGCCGGCCGAATAGGTGACCGGGAAGCCGTAGGCCGGCGAGCCCAGCCGCGTCTTCCACAGGATCTTGCCGGTCTTGACGTCGAAGGCCCGGAAGGTGCGGTCGGAATCCCCGAGGAACACCAATCCTCCCGCTGTGGTCAGGGCCGAGGTGGTGAAAGGCGCCCGCTGACGGTAATCCCACAACTCCTTGAGCGTGCGCACGTCATAGGCGGTGAACTTGCCGGGTTTGCCATCTGAGCCCGGCGCCTCGCGCCGTATCCTGGGGTCGCTGCGGTCGCCCATGACGCCGTTGTTGCTGGTTCCGAAGGTGAGGTTCGCGGGCGCCGGCATGAAGCCGCCGCAGAATTGCAGCAGCGGAACATAAAGAGCACCGGTCTGCGGGCTATAGGCCGAGGCCTGCCAGTTCTTGCCGCCCAACGCGCCGGGGCAATAGGAGAGAAACTCGCCCGCCTTGGCATTTATAACGTCGGGCCGGTAGGTCACCTTGCCGGTCTGTTTGTCGATTGAAAGGTAGGCGTCCTGGTAGACGGTTTCCCTGTAGTCCAGGAACTTGCCGGTCCGTCGGTCCAGTTCCCACAGAATGCCGTCCTTGCCGATGGTGATCAGCAGCGGCTTGTCATCCACGTCCACCAGCACCCGTTCGTAGACGGTGTCGAGATCGAGGGATTCGCCCGGCACGTGCTGGAAGTACCACTTCATCTTGCCCGTCGTGGCGTCGAGCGCCAGGGTCGAGTTGGAGTAGAGCGCCGGGTCCAGGGGCGACATCCCGCGGCTCACCGCGGCCCACGGCTTGGCCTGGGCGGTGCCGATGTAGAAAGTGTTGAGCTCTGCGTCGTAGCTGCCGGGGATCCAGCTGTCGGCGCCGGCCCGCTCCCTTGGACCCAGCTTGCCCCAACTGTCGAAGCCGGGCTCGCCGGGCATGGCGATGGTGTGGGTGCGCCAAAGCTCCTTGCCGGTCTCCGGATTGTAGCCGCTGATGAAACAGGGCTCCTCCTTGTAGGCTTGGCAGCCGCCCATGCCGGTGACCACCACCCCGCCGGCGATAATCGGGCCCGAGGTATTGGCCAGCCCCAGCTTCGGGTCGGCCTTCTGGGTGCGCCACAGCTGCTTGCCGTTGCGCGCGTCAATCGCCGCGATGGCGCCGTCGAAGGTAGCCAGAAAGAGCTTGTCGCCGAACAGGGCGAGGTTGCGCGGCGCAGTCGCCGGCGCCTTCTTCCCCTCCGGCGACATGTAGCGGTACTGCCAGATCACGTCGCCGGTGGCGGCGTCCAGCGCCAGGATCTGGTCGCCTGGCGAGGTGAAATACATCGTCCCATCGTGGACCAGGGGCGTCGGCGCCTGGGTCCCCTCGTCCAGGGAAAGCGACCACGCCAGCTTCAGTCCGCCTACCGTCTTGGTGTTGATCTGGGCCAACGGGCTGTAGCCCTGGCCGTCGCGGGTGCGCCGCCAGCTCAGCCAGTCCCCCGGCGGCGGCGCGTTCAGCATCGCCTCGGTGACCGGGCGGAAGTTCGCCACCTGCCGCTGCGGATAGCTCGTTTCCGGTCCGCGAGTCTGTGACAGCGCCGCTTGCGGATTGCGGCCCTGGCCAAGGTCGGCGGCCGCGGCCCCGCCCCGCCGCACCTTTCCCTCCGCAGCGGCGGTGAGCAGCGTCGGACCGGGTGATTGGCCGTTGGCTTGGAGGATGAAGGCGGTCACCGCTGCATATTCGGCCGCGTTTAGAGAGCCTCCGGCCCGAGGCGGCATCTCCCGGGCGATATACTGGACGAGTTCGCCTGCGGTGCGCGACCCCCAGGTCGCGAGCATTGCCGGCCCCAATAGGGTCTTGCCGTTGGCCGTGCCGCCCAGGGCCGCCCCGTGGCAGCTCGCGCAGCGCTGTCCATAAACCCCCTCGCCCGCTGCCGCCTGCGCCACCGTAAACGGCCCGGCCGCCTGCTGCGCTACTGCCGGACCGGCGACGACGGCCGTCCCCACAAGCGCCACAGCCGCCCAGCCGGCCAGTCCCCTGCGCCACATCCGTCGCCTCCCGATACCCCTGGTCTAGCCGTCGTCCGCAGCTTGCAACCATTTGTGCAAATCGACACCTGTTTGGCTAGGGCGGCGTGAAGGAGATGTCCTGCGGCCTGCCCCGGTTTAGGTATCAAAACCCTGGGAAGAGCTTGAGTGGGAGACGCTGCTTTCCCGAACACCCATCGCAAAATTCTGGAACCCCCATCTAACCAACCAATGGTATTTCCGGGTGACGCGCCTTGACCATGCGGCGGAAGCCCTCCTTCCAGGGAATTCGCCACTCCAGGCCGATTTTCCGGCCGAGTGTCGTCTCGGTTATACAGGCGGGCAGGGTGAAGGTTTCGCTGTATTCATAGATTGGCTCGATCCCCACCAACGCGCCGAGGTGGTCGGCCATCTGCTTCATGTCCACGGCGTCCGGGCCACCCCAATTCACCACCAGGGCTGGGGTCGATGCGGCGGCGACGAATTGTTCGAGGTGGCGCGACATATCCTCGTCGTGGATCGGCGAGCACATGAACGGATATTCCGCAGGCAGCACGATCGGCGTCCGAGAAAGGACCATTTCCAACAGAGCACCAGGAAGGCCGCCGTCGTCGTAGGGACCGCCATATGAAACGTTTACGCGGGCGATTACAGCCGGGATGCCGTGCAGGATCGACAGCGTCCGCACAACGCCCTCCGCGGCTGTCTTGGTCGCGCCGTAGTTTGGCGAGAACAGAGTCTGTCCGCCCAGGTCGTCGGTCTCAAGGTAGTGATGCATCGGATCAGGATTGGCGGCGTATATCCCGGTGGCGGAGGCGTAGATGAACGCCTTCGCTTCACGGAAATGATACATCAGCCGGCCCGTGCCCTCGGCGTTGGCGACCATGCCAACCTCCGCCTGACCAGGTCGCACCGACGCCGCGACGTGTATGACGCAGTCGAGATCGGTTGGGATCCCGTCAAACTCCCCGGCGGCGTAGTCGCCGACGATAGGCCGCACGCCGGCGGCGATCGCCCTCTCGCGCGAACCGGGCAGCGTAAATCGCGCCAATCCCCACACCTCGTTTCGGGGTCCGAGGTGATCGGCGAAAGCGCCGGCGACCTGACCGGTAAACCCGGTCAACAAGATCCTCTTTCCCGTAAGCATTCTTGTCCCCTGATCGCCCGATCCCAGCTTGCGAAGCGTCCGCAGAACAGGGGGGACGGCGATACTCATCCCTGATTGGAAATCAGGGGTCAACAGGTGCGTCGCAGGCGAGGCGGCTAGCAGCGTCAGGCGAACGACAACTGGCCTAATTTTGGGCCCAAGTTCCCCAGTCCCGACCTGTCATTAGCCCATGGCTGCGCACCACGGACAACAAGAGTGGAAACCGGATGTCCATCATCACCACCAGTTGGATCACTTCCGGCTAGGGGTCGAACCAGCGGAACGGGCCGTGGGTCCCTCTTTCCGACGGGCCATTTCGCCCGCCAAAACAATATCCGTTACCGGCCGCTGCATTTGAGTTGTCAACGCCCCTCTGCGGCCTGTTCCTGTTGAGGTGTCAAAGTCGGCGCGGCGGCTCTTCGCTAGCCTGATGCCTCTGCTCGCAGCTTACGTGGCCTAGCGCGCCTCGGGCCCCTAGCGGCTGGCCGTACCCTGGGCCGCCGCCTGGCCGCGATAGATGTCGCAAAGGGTGTCCAGAACCCGCATGGCGGCCGGATCGGCCAGCCGGTAGAAGATCGTCTGTGCTTCCCGCCGGGTGGCGACCAGACCCTCGGCGCGCATCTTGGCAAGGTGTTGCGAGGCGGCCGACTGGGCCAGCTTGGCGTGTTCGGCCAACACGCCCACCGACGCTTCCCCATCGACTAGGCGGCATAGCAACAGCAGCCGCTGCTCGCTCGCAAGCAGCTTCAACAGGCGAGCGGCCGAGTGAGCACTGTCTTCGAGTTCGAAGAGTCGAGTCGGCGAGGGGGGGGCGGCGAGGCTGGTCATCTGCTTAATGTAGAAGGTACGCATGAATGTTCAATAAAGCCACGTCCGTTGGGCTGGCCCCGCTGTTCAATTCGGCGCCTTCGGAAACAGTACGCCGTCGTCGCGCAGGACCACATAGATCGCCGGGATAACCAGCACGGTGAGCAGTGTCGACGACGCGAGGCCGAACAGCAGTGAGATCGCCAGCCCCTGGAAAATCGGATCGGTCAAGATCACGGCCGCGCCGATCATCGCCGCCGCCGCCGTCAGGACAATCGGCTTGAAGCGGATCGCGCCGGCCTCGAGCAACACTTCTCGCAGCGAGCGCCCCTCTGACTGGCTGTGGCGGATGAAGTCCACGAGCAGGATCGAGTTTCGCACGATGATCCCGGCCAGCGCGATGAAACCGATCATCGAAGTGGCGGTGAACGGCGCGCGGAACAGGATATGCCCGATGACGATCCCGATCAGGGTCAGCGGGATTGGCGTCAGGATCACCAGTGGCAGGCGAAAGCTTTTGAACTGAGCGACCACCAATACGTAGATGCCGAGGATGGCCACCCCAAAGGCAGCGCCCATGTCGCGGAAGGTCACCCAGGTGATTTCCCATTCGCCGTCCCACAGCACCGTAGGCCGGCTCTCGTCAGTCGGTTGGCCGTGCATGCGGATGTCAGGCTTCGAACTATCCTTCCAGTCGCCCTGTCGGATCGCCTTGTCGACCGCCATCATGCCGTAGATCGGCGCCTCGTAGGCGCCGGCCAGCTCGCCCATGATCATGTCTACGTCGCGACCGTCGCGACGGAAGATGTGGGTCGAGCTGGCTTCGTTTGTCGCTTTGGCGACTTCGCCCAGAGACACCAGGCGGCCGCCGGCCGGGCCCTGCGAAACGGCCACCGGCAGGGCGGCCAGACCCTCGCCCCAGCTGCGGGCCGATTGGGGTAGGCGCACGGAGATCTCCAGCGGATCGCGGCCTTCGCCGCGATGAGCGTAACCGACCACCTGCCCGCCTAGGGCGGCGGCGACGGAATCGTAAACGTCGCGGTCGCTGACGTTCAGGGCCTCCAACCGATCGCGATCGGGAACCAGACGCAGGCCAGGCCGGGGCTGTCCGTTGCTGTCATCGATGTCGACGATGTAGGGCACCGAATGGAAGGTGGCCTTCACCCGCTCAGCGACGGCGCGGCGCGTCGCCGCGTCGGGCCCATAGACCTCAGCCAGCAGGGTCGCCATCACCGGTGGCCCGGGCGGCGCCTCGACCACCTTGATCGCCGCGCCGGCGGGCAGGGCGACCTTGGAGAGCTGTTGGCGCAGATCGAGCGCGATGGCGTGGCTTGAGCGATGGCGCTTACCCTTGTTGGCCAGGGCCACCGAAAGATCGCCCATCTCCGGCTTGTTGCGCAGGTAGTAGTGACGCACGAGGCCGTTGAAGTTGAATGGCGAGGCAGTCCCGGCATAGGCGTCGATGGCGACCACTTCCGGAAGGTCGCGGGTAATGATCGCCGCATCGGCCAAGGCCCGCTGTGTGGATTCCAGCGCCGCGCCTTCCGGCATGTCGAGCACCACCTGCAGCTCGGACTTGTTGTCGAAGGGCAGCAGCTTCACGGTCACGGTCTTGGTGGCGAACATGGCGCAGGCCACCAGCGTGGCGAGGCCCACCCCGATCAGGAAGGTCCAAGCGGACTTTCGCGTGCCGATCACCCGCGTGGCGACCTTGCGATAGAGGGCGCCGAGCTTGCCTTCGTCGTGATGCGCGGCGCCGGGCGACAGGGTTTTGCGAGCGAAGCGAACCATCAGCCAAGGCGCGATGACCACGGCTACAAAGAACGAGAACACCATGGCCGCCGACGCGTTGACTGGGATCGGGGCCATGTAGGGGCCCATCAGGCCGGAGACGAAGAGCATCGGCAGCAGGGCGGTGACCACGGTCAGGGTGGCGACCACGGTCGGATTGCCCACTTCGGCCACAGCATCGACCGCCGCATCGACCCGGCTTCGGTCGTCGGCCATCGCCCAGTGTCGGGCGATGTTCTCGATCATGACGATAGCGTCGTCGACCAGGATGCCGATGGAGAAGATCAGGGCAAACAGGCTGACTCGATTGATCGTGTAGCCTAGCAGGTTAGAGGCGAAGAGGGTCAGCAGGATGGTGGTCGGAATGACCACGGCGGTGACGCCCGCCTCACGCCAACCGATGGCGAAACCGATCAAGACGACGATGGAGAGCGTCGCCAGCCCGAGGTGGAACAACAGCTCGTTGGCCTTCTCGTTAGCCGTCGCGCCATAGTCGCGGGTGACCGCCACGCTCAAGCTGTCGGGCAGGAGCGAGCCCTTCAGCGCGTCGACTCGGGCCAGCACGGCCTGCGAAACGACGACGGCATTGGCGCCCTTGCGCTTGGCGATCGCCAGGCTGACGGCGGGCGCCTCGCTCCACCCCTGACCCGCCCGCGCATAGCGCCAAGCGCGTGCCTGGTCCTCACGCGGCGCCTCGATCACCTTGGCGACGTCGCGGACATAGACGCTCTCGCCCTTGGTGGAGGGCAGGGCGAGCAGGCCGATCTGGGTCGCGTTAGCGAGCGTCCGCCCGGCCGTGACATCGACGGCCTGGCCGCCGTTGCGCACCTGACCCGCCGGGAAGGCGCGGTTCGCCTGGCGGATAGTGTCCATCAAGGCGCGCAGCGATACCCCGTGTTGCGCGAGGCGCGCGGGATCGGGCTCGACGCGGATCTCCTGGGGTCGGCCGCCGACGGTAAAGGTCAGGCCCACATTGTCGACTTTGCCGATCTCGGTCCGCAGCTTGCCGGCCAGCTCGAACAGCATCTGGTCGGTCCACTGGCCGGCGGCGCCTGGCTTGGGCGAAAGCGTCAACACCAGGCTGGGTACGTCATTGATGCCGCGGGTCTGGATCAGCGGCTCAGCGATGCCCGCCGGAATGCGATCATAGTTGGCGCGGATCTTCTCGTGGATACGCACCGCCGCGGAGTCCGCGTCGGTCCCGACGTTGAAGCGCGCGGTGACCATGACCTGGTTGTCGTCGGCGAAGGTGTAGACGTGCTCGACGCCGTCGACGCTCTTGACGATCGTCTCCAGCGGTTTGCCGACCAGTTCGACAGCGTCTGGCGCCCGCAGGCCTGGCGCGGCGACCATTATGTCGACCATGGGCACGCTGATCTGGGGCTCTTCCTCGCGGGGGATGGAGACGAGCGCCAATAGGCCGACCGCGATTGCGGCCAGCAGAAAGAGAGGAGTAAGGGGCGAACGGATGGTCGCCTTTGTCAGTCGTCCTGAGAATCCGAGTTTCATCGGGCTGGTCTGGCGGGGGTCAGGACGTCCCCGGCGCGGATGCCCGACAGCACTTCGACTGTGTCGGCGGCAGGGCCGGCCGTGGTCTGGACGGGGCTCTCGGTGACGGTGTTATCCGAACGGACGAGGCGCGCGTAATCGATGCCAAACCGGGTAACGATGTAGCGGCGCGGTACGACCAAGGCCGGGCGCGACCCGACCTTGATCTGGGCGCGCACACGCTGGCCGATCAGGTCCTGCGGCAGGCCGGGGGCGGAAACGTCGGCGGTGATTTGGCCGCCGGTCACGGACGGAAAGACCTGGGTGACTGTCCCTTGCGCGGCCACGCCGCGTAGGTCCTCGGCCGACAGTCGCACAACATCGCCGACCTTGAGCGCGCGCGCCTGGCCTTCCGGCAATTCGATCCGCACAACCATCGGCCCGGCGGTGATCTTGGCCAGGGTCTGGCCCGGCATCACCACGGAACCGACCGGCACATTGGCCATTAATACGCGGCCGGCGGCGGGCGCCAGAATCGCACCCTGGGCGCTCAGTTCCGCGCTCGCACCGCGTTGGGCCCGGGCCGCCGCCAGATTGGCGTTGGCGGCCTTGGCCTGAGACTCGACCTGATCGAGGCGGGCCTGGGCATAGACCCCGTGAGAGAACAGATCGCGGGTGCGCGAAAGGTCGGCGTTGGCGCGGGCGGCTTCAGCCGCCGCAGCCGAGACCTGGGCGTCGAAGGCCCTGGTTTGTAGGGCGAGGCGGTCGTCTTTCACGCGGCCGATGACTTGGCCCTGGCGGACCATGTCGCCCTCTTTAACCGCAAAGCTGACCAGCACGCCGGTAATCCGGGCGCGAGCCTCGGCCATATCGCGGGTGGTGAGCGTCGCCGGGACCGGTTTCAGGTCGGCGACGGTCTGGGCTTGGATGGTCAGGCGTCCAGCCGCCGGGGCGGTTTGCTGGGCCGGAGCAGGGGGCTTGGCCTCCCCACAGGCGCTCAGCAGCAATGCGGCGCCGAAGGCGCTGATCAAATACGGCCGTGACGCCATGGTTCGCCCTCCCGGTTTGCGCTTGTGACTTTTACCTAACCGGTGACGGTCGGGAGTCCGGCGGCCTTCCAGGCCGCGAGCCCGCCGGCCAGATGCGTCTCGATAGCCCGGTTGGCCTGGCGGCATTTGTCGATCGCCATGGCAGAGCGCTTGCCGCCGGCGCACTGCAGGACAACCGTCTTGCCGGCTGCGTCGGGAAGGCCGGTCGGATTGAAGGTCGACAGCGGAACATTCAAAGCGCCCGAGATCTTCTCGGCATTGAACTCGTCGGGCTCGCGCACGTCGATCAACAGAATCTGGTCGGCGTCGAGCGCGGCTTTCACCTGCATCGGGGTGAGGTCTTTGGTCTTTGGGGCGCCAAACATAGGCAAAGCTCCTTAGGAGGCGGCGCGGTCAGGGACCGTGCAGAACAGGCGGGAAAGGGTTTCGACCAGTGCCCCGACCGACTGCTCGCTGCCGATCGGGGCGCAGATGATCATAAGCCGAAGCGGTTTCGCCTGCGCCATAAGGAGGGCGCGCGTCATCGGCCGAGGCCTTGAAAGTTACGGCAAATAATTTCATACTTGCACATATGCGCCAATACAAATATAAAGTCAAACTAGATGAGTTGACCTGTACGGCCGGTAGCCCGTCCAGGCCGTGATCCGCATCAAAGCGCCCCCGTGAAAAGCGGTGGACATTCGCCGTTGGCTAACGCCGGCCATTGGAGGAGACCAACTATGGCCAAGCCCCACATTGTCATTCTGGGCGCCGGTTTGGGTGGCGCAATCGCCGCCTTTGAGGTCAAGGACGCCGCGGGCGAAAAGGCCGAGGTCAGCGTTGTGTCCCAAAGCGACACCTTCCACTTCGTCCCATCCAACCCCTGGGTCGCCGTTCACTGGCGCAAACGCGACGCCATCGAGGTCAAGCTGCCGCCGGTGTTCAAGAAGCGGGGCATCGCCTTTACCGGCGTTGGCGCCAAAACGGTCTCACCGGCCAAGAACCAACTGGAGCTCAACGACGGCAATATCATCGATTACGACTATTTGGTCATCGCCACCGGTCCCGACCTCGCCTTCGATGAAATCCCGGGCCTTGGGCCGTATGGCGGATTCACCCAGTCGGTCTGCCATATCGATCACGCCGAGACCGCGGCGGCCGCCTTCGACAAGTTCGTCGAGAACCCGGGCCCGATCGTGGTGGGGGCCGTCCAGGGCGCCTCCTGCTTCGGCCCGGCTTACGAATTCGCGATGATCCTCGATACCTAACTGAGGCGTCGCAAGATGCGCGACAAGGTGCCGATGACCTTCGTCACTTCGGAGCCCTATGTGGGCCACCTCGGGCTCGACGGAGTCGGCGACACCAAGGGTCTGCTCGAGAGCGAGATGCGCGAGCGCCACATCAAGTGGGTGACTAACGCCAAGGTCGCCTCGGTGGAGGCGGGCGTCATGCACGTCGAGGAGATCGCCGACGATGGTTCGGTCAAGCAGACCCACGACCTGCCATTCGCTTATTCAATGATGCTGCCGGCGTTCCGCGGCGTCGCCGCGGTCCGTGGCGTCGAAGGCCTAACCAATCCGCGCGGGTTCATCGTCATAGACAAGTACCAGCGCAATCCGAGCTTCCCGAACGTGTTTGCTCTTGGCGTCTGCGTCGCGATCGCGCCCACCGGCAAGACGCCTGTGCCCGTCGGCGTTCCGAAGACCGGCTTTATGATCGAGAGCATGGTCACCGCCATCGCCCTCAACTTAGCTGAGATCATCGACGACAGGGAGCCGACACACGAAGCGACGTGGAACGCCTTCTGCCTAGCCGACTTCGGCGACGGCGGCGTGGCTTTCGTCGCCCAGCCGCAGATACCGCCGCGCAATGTCAACTGGTCGGCTAGTGGCAAGTGGGTGCATCTGGCCAAGGTCGGGTTCGAAAAATACTTCCTGGGCAAGATCAGGCGCGGCGAGAGCGAACCCTTCTACGAAAAATTGGCCCTGGACGTGATGGGCCTGCGCAAGATCAAGGGCTGAGCCATGCGCCTATACGTATGCCCGGGCTGTGGCGCAGCCAATCGCGCACCGGACGGAAAGGATCCGCTGGCCGCCAAGTGCGGTCGTTGTGGCCAACCCCTGTTCAGCGGCCACCCGACCGAGGTTGACGCCAAATCCCTGGCCGCGCACCGGACCTCGACCAAAGGCGCAGCGGTACTGGTCGATGTCTGGGCACCCTGGTGCGGACCTTGCCGGGCGATGGCGCCCAATTTCGCGGCCGCGGCCAAGGAATTGGAGCCAGATGTCCGGCTCCTGAAGTTAAATTCAGAGGCCGAACCGAAGGTGGCCGCCGGCCTCGGGGTATCCGGAATTCCGGCTCTGCTGCTCTTTCGAGACGGCCAATCGGTCGCCCGCACTGCTGGCCTGATGAGCGCCCAACAGATCGTCGCCTGGACGCGCCAGGCTCTCGCCCAGGTGCAATCCCGGGCGCCGCGAGGATGTTGATCATGAGTGTCGATCGCATGGTTCTGGCCTTCGCCGGCTGCGTTGTGCTGCTGGGCGTGGCGCTGGCCCACTACGTCAATCCCTGGTGGATTGGCCTATCCGTGTTCGCCGGCCTGAATATGATCCAGGCTGCGTTCACCGGGTTTTGCCCGGCCGCCATGGTCTTCAAGAGGCTGGGGGTCAAGCCTGGGGTCGCGTTCCGTTGAGCCTCGGCCGCGCGCTGTTGATCCCAGGTTTGATTGCGGTTTTGGCCGCGCCGCAGATCGCTTTCGCTCTGTCTCTGCAGGAGGCGATCGCGCTTGCCCAACGCGCAAATCCCATCCTCGCCCAAGCCAAGGCGCGGACAGATGCGGCCGAGGCTCGCCTGGCCCAAGCGCGGGCCGGACGGCTACCCGGCCTCACTCTCTTCGGTGAGGCCGGGCAGGGGACCACAGATCTCGGGGGCTTCTTCGGCTTCGGCCACGCCGATGTGTCACCGCGCGCGGCGAACCTGGAACTGCGCCAGCCGCTGTTTTCGGGCGGGGCGGTGAGCGCGGCTATTGAACGCGCCCGCCAAGGGCGCGACGCCGCATTGGCCCAGGCCGGGGGCGCTAAGGCGTTGCTCGCGGCCCAGGCGGCGGAGGCGTATGTCGCCGTCTTGGCCGCAAGGGAGATCCTGGCATTGAACGAGGCGCAGGTCCGTCAGATGGGTGAGATGGCCAGGCAAGCGCAGCTGCAGTTCAATGGCGGGGAGATTTCGCGCACTGACCTTGCCCAGACGCAAGCTAGGCTGGCTGAAGCGCGCGCGGCGCTCGCCCGCGCCAGTGGCGATGTCGCCCGAACCGGGGCGCACTTTGTCACTGTCGTAGGTATGGAGCCGGACAATCTTGAGTCGCTCCCCGCGCCGCCCGAGCTTCCGCGATCGCTGGACGAGGCGATGGCCACGGCGCTGCAGACCAGTCCGGCCCTCGTCGCCGCTCAGGCCCAGGCGCGGGCCGCCGACGCCGGCGTGCGCTACGCTAAGGCCGAGCGGCTTCCGACCCTCGCCCTGTCCGCCACGGCCAGCAGCGCGCGGGACCAGTTCTTCCCAGGCTATCGCGCCGATGGTGTGAGCTTCGGCGTCCAAGGACGCTGGACTCTATTTACCGGCGGCTTGGTCAGTGGTCGGATCGACGAAGCCCGCGCTGGGGCCCGCGGCGCCGGATTTGGCGTCGACAGCGCGAAAGCCCAGGTCCGGGAGGCTGTCGTCGGCGCCTGGGAGGACGTCCAGACCTCTCGCGTGCTCGTGGAGGCCGCTGCCGATCAAGAAACGGCCGCGGCTAGTGCGCTTGATAGCGTCCGCAACGAGGTCCGCGTCGGACAAAGACCGACCGTCGACCTGCTCGACGCCGAGCGTGAGACGCTGTCCGCGCAAAGCGCCGGAGTGGCCGCCCGGGGCGGGGCGGTGGCAGCCGCATATCGCCTAAGGGCGTTGTTGCATGGCGACTGAGCGGCGGGCGCAGTCACAAGAGAACTCAACTTCATTTGCACACAATTTCCTCAAACTTGACCTGGCCCCAGGCCACCGACGGGACGCTGGCATATGGACGAGCTTTTCGTTCGGATCGGCGGCCTGAGCCGACGTGAGCTGGCGGGACTCTGCCTAACGAACTTGCAGGTTTAGGTTTGGACATGCTGCCGGCGATCTAGCCGAGGTCTGCGCGTCGTCAAAATGAGCTGACCACGCCTGCAGGTCCGCTGAGTGTCGCTGACGACATCATTGATGGGGATGAGAATGACTGTCGTGACCCTTCGTCGCTCCTTTGTCATGGTGGCCCATCTCGGCGCATAGCAGCTGATCAGCCTTGGCCATCTGGTCTGGCGAGAAGGTGGCGTATAGCGGCGAGATAGCCATTCTCACCCTATGCATCGCGTCGAGGTGGGCCGACATGGCCTGTTCGTGGCGTTCCAGGCGCTGAGGCAATGGGCCAGCCATCATCATACCGGATCCAGTGTGTGCGCCTTGGCTCATTCCAGCGCCCTGCATCATGCCCATGCCTTGCCGCATAGTCTGGGCGCAGGACTTCATCGCATCGACAAGGCCGTTCCAGAGCGGGAGTTGGCCATCAGTTATCTTGAGTTCGGCCTTCGCCGAGGCGAGCTGCTCGTCTGACATGCACATGCCATGCATGTCGCTCATGTTCATCGATCCGCCAGCCATCATTCCGCCACCCATCCTGGCTGGCGAGGATTGATCTGCCGCATTTGCCGCGGAAGCGGCCCCCAGCGCGATGGCGAACAGAACAGGAGTTAGAGCGATACGCATGATGGCCAACTTTCGTGGGGTAATGTAAGTAATTTCGCGAATAATCCGACCTTTGCGGCTCAACGCTGATTTGCATCAAATGCGGACGTGAATTCGCGAGAATTAGATGGGCCGGCGGTGTGACCCATCGATACTGTTGGGCCAACGCAGGAACGCGACTCGTTTTTCACGTATCTGGGCGCGCGCGCACCCTCACGCCATCCGTGACGCGGTCTGACGGAAACAGCACCACCGGGTCCCCCGAGGCCAACCCGGCCAGCACCTCGGCTTCCCGATCGGTCATCGCGCCGACCCGGATCGGGATCAGGCGCGCGCGCCCGTTCTGCGCTCGGAACACAGCCCAGCCACCGTCAGCGCGGACCAGCGCACCCAAGGGAATCTTCAGCACCGAAGGGTCGCGGCGTAGGTACACACGTCCCCAGACCCGATAGGCCGGGGCCAGACTGGCCCATTTCGCCGGTGCGCCGGTGAACTGCAGCAACACCAGCACACGCTGTTCCTCGACGCCCAGGGCGGACACCTTGGTGAAACCCTGCGGTTCGACGCGCCGAACGATGGCGGCGATTGCGTCTGGCCCGCCCCAGTCGAATATCTCCGCGCTCATCCCCTCGCGTATGCGTACGGCGTCCTGGGAGAGGAACTCGATCGCCGCCTCCAGTCCGCCCTGGTCGCTGATCTCGATGAGGGGCGCGCCCATGGGAACCATGCGCACGCTTTCTTGCAGCACCCGCGTGACCCTCCCCGACGCGGGCGCCCTGACCTCGACCATGCGACCACCATCGGACTCGGGACCCAAAAGGGCGGCCCGCGCGCTTTGCATCTCCGCCCTGCGTGCCCCGATGGCGGCGGCGGCGGAACGGACGGCGGCGCGGGCGGCGCGCGCCGCGGCCTCGGCGTCATCCAATGACTGACGCGCCGCGAAGCCCTTGCCGGCGAGGGTGCGGGTCCGCGCAAGCGCAGACTCGGCCCGCAGCGCCTCGGCGGCAAGACGGTCACGCTCGGCTTCCGCGGCGGCGATAACGGCCGTTGCGGCGGCTACCGCCGCCTGGGCCTGGCTTCGGGCGCGCGGGTCCAGCAGGTCGGCGGCGGGGTCGATGCGCGCGACGACGGTGGAGCCTGCACTCACTGGATCGCCAACGTGCAGTTCGATGCGATGCAGACGCCCGCTGACAGGGGCGGCGACGACATAGGCCTCACGCACCCGCGCGGCGCCTTGATCGGCGACGGATTCGGCGATCGGCCCCCTGAAGGCCAGTGCAAGCTCGACAGGAACCGGCCTGGGCAGGAACAGCCAGACGATGACTGCGACGCAAGCCAGGCCTAGCCCCGCCAGCACGATCCATCGGTATTGACGCGCGCCCATTGTCACTCCCGTGTCTTCAGAACGGCCACCAGGTCCAACCGCCAGACCCTGCGGCCGACCAGGACGGCGGCGAGAGAGACGGCGCCCGCATAGGCGCAAAGCGAGACCCCATAGCTCTGACTAGATAGGATGAGCGGCAGACGAAGCTCCTCGCGCGAATAGGCCGCGACAAGTCCGCGAGCCAGGGCGTTGCCCCCAAGCAGGCCGAGGGGCGCGGCTATCGCCGCCAACACCAGAAGCTCACCCAACAGGATGTAGGCGCACTCCCGCCGCTCGAATCCCAGCACCTGCAAGGTCGCCAGGTCGCGAGCGCGCTCCGACAGGGCGATCCGACAGGTGTTGAACGCCACCCCGAACGCGATCGCGCCGGCGAACCCTACGTAGAAGGTCATGTTCACCCGGAACGCCTCGATGAGCACCTTGCGCCAGCTCGCCACCGTATCGTCCCGCGACGAGGCGGCGGCGATCTGGGGAATCCGCTCAATGGCCTGGTAGAAGGCCGGGCGCTGTTCCGGGCGCATCAGGAGCTGAGCGCCGTTGGCGAGATCGCCGTCGGCCATCAGGCGGTTGAATTCGCTGCGGTCGATATAGATGGCGTCGCCGCTGTAGTCTTCGGCAAGGGCGGTCACCGGTAGCAGAGCCTGAGGCTGGCGGCCCTCGACCACCTCGATGTTCGCCAGGTCTCCGGGCTTCAGCCGCAGCTTCGCCGCGAGGACTCGACTCACGATCACGCCGCGGCCCTGAAAGGCGATCACCCGCCCCTGCGCATTGAGCGGGCGGTTGAGGTCTGCATTTGCGTCCAGACCGATTAGCCGCGTGCGCGCTTCCTGGCCCGACGCCTTGATCCGTGCTGCGGCTGTGCGCATTGGCTCGGCGGCGAACACGCCGGGCAGGCGCGCGACTTCGGCGACCGCGCGCGTCGATCGCGCCTCGGCGAACCCCACCGCATCGCTCCAGCGCTGCGCCCGGTAGTAGGCATGATCGATAACGAAATCAAAGCTGGAGAATACGAACTGCGTGCCCAACAAAAGCGCGAGGCTGGCGGCGAGTCCCGCGACGGTGAGGCCCGCGCGCAAGGGAAACCGCTCAAGGTTGCGGACGATCATCCGGGTCGCCTGGTCGATGGTGCGCCCGGGAACCAGCTGGTCCAACAGTCCTATTCGGTACGCGGCCGGCTGCGTCGGCTGCATGGCTAAGGCGGGCGACAGCCGCATCGCCCTGCGCACGGCGAAGGCCGAGCCCGCCAGGGCGGCCGTCGTCGCGGCGGCCGATGCGCCCAGGAAGGCGCCCCAATGGAACGCGGGTTCAAGGGTCGGAAACCGGAAGTACGGCCGGTAGAGCCCCATAACGGCGACGGCGAGCCAAGCGCCCGCAAGACCGCCGCCAATCGCGCCAATAAGGCCGATCACGCTGGCGAAGCGCAGGTAGGGGGTGGCGGCCGTCAAGTCTCCGTAGCCAAACGCCTTCAGGAGGCCGATCTGCTCGCGCTCGGCGTCAACCATGCGTCCCATGGCCAAGTGAACCAGCGCCGCCGCCACGATCAGGAATACCGGAGGCAGGATCGTGGCCGAAGTGGAGAGCTCCTTCAACTCCGCGTTCAGGAAGGCGTGCGACGGCTGATCGATGCGGGCGTAGGCGATCCGGCCCCCGTAAGGCGCCAGGATCCTGTCCACCGCCGCCAGAACAGCGGGGGTTGAGGCGCGGGCGGCCAGGTCAAGGGACACGACATTGAACCCGCCGTGCAGGCCGGCGGCCCGCTCGACGGCCGGCTGGGGGGCCCAGAACACCGCCTGGTGGGCGTCGTCCGGCATGAAGGATTCCGGGCTGGGGGTGAACACATACTCCGGTGACAGCACCGCGCCCACGACGCGGAAGCTGAAGGTTCGCCCAGCGATCACGGGGCTCAGCCGGTCGCCAAGCCGTACGCCCGCGGCATCCATGAATGTCTTGAGCGCCACCGCCTCATCCGTGCGTATTGGATCGGGCATGCGGCCGCGCGCCAGCAGCACCCTGTTAAGGGCGAAGCGCTCATCCGCCGGCAAAGAGATTACGTGGGCTGTCGCCGGACGCGTAAGGCCGGGGACCCGCATCAGGCCTGTCTCCATGATGCGAGCGTCGACGGCTGCGACCCCGTCGATCCGGCCCAGGCGTGCGGCGATGGACAATGGTGTGCGCCTGGCGCTTGCGAACACGTCGGCGAAGCGGGTTTCACGGTAGAACCGCGTCTGGGCCGCGACCAGGGCCTCATAAGAGGAATAGGCCATCACCGCCACAGCCACGCCGCAGGCGATCAGCAGCGAGATGGCGGCCACTTGCCACCTCATGCGCCAAAGGTCGCGCAGGAGTTTGCGGTCTAGCGCCCTCACCAGACCATCTCCGCGGGTCTGCGCCGGACGGAGTTGGCGGCGATCTCCGTGATCGCCCCATCGCGGAACCGGATCACGCGATCGGCGAGGCTGGCCAGTGCGGCGTTGTGGGAGACGATCATGGTGGTCGCGCCGACTTCGCGCGTCACATCGACCAACGCCTCGAGCACTTGCACCCCGCTCTCGCTGTCCAGCGACCCCGTGGGCTCGTCGCAGAGCAGCACCTCTGGCCGCGTGGCGATGGCGCGGGCGACGGCCACCCGCTGCTGCTGGCCGCCGGACAACTGGGCCGGAAAGTGATCGAGGCGGTCGGACAGGCCTACCCGGGCCAGGGCATCCTCCGGCGTCATCGGGTCGCGCGATACTTCGGTGATCAGCGCCACGTTTTCCCGCGCTGTAAGGCTTGGAACCAGATTGAAGAACTGAAAGATGAACCCCACGCTGGCGCGGCGGTACGCGGTGAGACCGCGCTCAGGTTCCGCGGTCAGCTCCCGCTCACCATACCGCACCGATCCAGCGCTCGCCCGATCTAGACCGCCCAGGATATTGAGAAGGGTGGACTTGCCCGATCCTGACGGGCCGAGCAGCACAAGCATTTCGCCCCGCGCGATGTCCAGGTCCACACCGCGCAATGCGTGAACCAGACCGCCGCCGGTAGCGTAGGCCTTCGTCAGGCTCCGGATGGAGAAGGCGCGCTCGCCGGGCGGCGGGACCGATGCCACTTCACGTCCTTTCTCGCATTTGCGCGAGTTTGGACGGTTGACCTCAAGGCGCCTTGATTGCGGTCAAGGCGCAATTGGGGAGGTTAGCGACGGCTTTGATATTCCGGCTGAGACGATGGAGTTGATCGAAACGCGCGCCATATTGGCGTTGATGTCAGGCAATCGACAATCTACCTCCAGTCAGATGCAATTTCCCCAATCCTAACTTGGCCTTAGCCCTCCACTGCGCGGCACTCCGCCAAGCTTGCCGTAGATCCTCACGAACATCTCTTCGAGATGCCCAACACAGCTGGTGAGAGCCCGAATGTTCTGGACATGGTTGCGGCGGATCAGCACGGCGCACATCGGCCCGAACCGGCTCAGCTACAGGCGCGCAGTTTCATGGCATAAGTCGATGGCGCGTTCGAAAACTAGGTCCTCTAGTTTGCGCAACGACAGCCGGTCTCGATCGTGCATCATGGCGACCAGTCGGCTTACCTCCGGCGAGGAGCCAAGCCGGCGGAACGTATCGTGGGCTTTCTTCTGGCGGGTCATTTCGCCCTACCTCATGCCGACTGGCGGATTTGGCCTGACCAAGCCCTCGGCGGCCTATCGCCCGCAGCCCGCGGCTGGCTAAGAGCTTACTGCAACTGGAGGTCAGATGATGCCGCTCAGTCCCAATGAGGTTGCGTTCTGTCTCGATCCCCTGACAGTCTTGGACTGCGAGGCTGAGGAGACCGTCCGGATCGCCGCGGCGACCGGGTGCCGCTGGCTCAGCCTGTGGGTGCAATCGCCGGGTCCGGACTTTCCAGTCCGGTGCCTGGTTGAGCCGGGAGAGATGGCCGCGGGCGTCCGCCGAACCCTGGCTGAGGCCGGTGTGCGCCCATTGAACCTGGAGGTATTCGACCTGACGCCCCAGGCCAATGTGGCCGCCTACCGCGGCGCGCTGGAGATGGGCGCGCAGATCGGAGCCAGGTGCGCGACGGCGATCTTGCGCGGACACACCGATCCTCAGCTGATGCTCGCCCAGTTTGTAGCGCTGTGCCAACTTGCGGCGGAGTTCGACCTGCGCGTGAACGCGGAGTTCATCTCCAACCAGAGCCTGGGGTCCCTTGCGCAGGCGCAGGAGCTGCTCGCCCGGGCGAGCCAGCCCAACGCCGGGATCGTCATCGACATGCTGCATCTGGTGCGATCCGGCGGTACGGTCGAGGAAGTGCGCCAGCTTGATCCCAGCTTCATTGGTCACGTGCAGCTTTGCGATGGGCCGGCGACGATCAGTCCGGAGGCCCGCGCCATCGAGAGCCGCTCCAACCGCATGATCCCGGGCGAGGGCGACTTTCCGATCCGGGCCTTTTGCGAGGCCTTGCCCCTCCTGCCGCTCGGGCTTGAGGTTCCTTCTACGTCCGCAGCCTTCCAGGGGCTGACGCCGCTGGAGCGGGTCCGGCGGCTGGTCCAGTCCACGCGGCGCGTCATGCCGCGCGGCGCGGAGGACTAAAGCAACGGCGAACTGGAGCGACGGTGATGGAAACGGGCTTGGCGGGCCGTGTGGTGGTGGTGACCGGGGCGACGGCGAACATCGGCCGCGCCATCGCTGTGGCCTTCGCCGCCGAGGGGGCGCGGCTTGTGGTGGTCGGCCGCGATGATGAGGCGGGCGCTGTGGTGGTCAAGCAGGCCCTGGCCGCGGGAGCGCAGGCGGCCATATGGGGGCGGTGCGACGTCACCGATTACGAACAGGTGAAGGCGCTTCGCGGGGCGGTGCTGGAGGCGTTCTCGACCGTTGGCGTGTTGGTCAACAATGTCGGCGGTAACGTCGACCTGGGGCCGTTCGCCCAGTCAGAGCCCGATCAGTGGCGGGCCGACATCGACCTGACCTTAATGAGCGCGCTCTATTGCACTCGCCAGTTCCTGCCCGACATGATCGAGCGCCGTCAGGGTCGGATCATCAACATCGGCTCGATGTCAGGGGAGATCGGCGACCCCTATCTGGCCATCTATTCCGCGGCCAAGGCGGGGTTGCATGGTTTCAGCCGGGTGCTGGCCGCTGAGGTCGGCGAGTACGGCGTGACCGTGAACGCCATCGCGCCCTATGCGACGCGGGCCGACGATCCGGGCGAGGCGCCCAGTTCCGGCAGCCGCTATCACCCGACCCGGGGCGTTTTCGCCACCCTCAGCCCCGACAAGGCGGCCTATCGCGGCAAGATCTTCAAAGAGGGCGTGCTGCCCGAGAAATGGGCTAAGGCCAGTCAGATCGGCCAGGCCGCAGTCTACCTGGCCTCGGACGCCGCAGGGTTCATCACTGGCGAGCTGCTGCATATCGACGGCGGGGTCCGCTGGGCGTGAACCCCGACAGACCCTTTCTGATTCAAGAACTTAGAGCGTGCTCAGGCGGCGAACTCCACCATCACCTTGGCGCAGTCCAGGCTGCGGGCGACATCGAAGGCCATTTGAATTTCGCCGAAGTCGAACCTGTGACTGATCATGATCTCAAGTTCGTCCGGCATCTCGGCGATTTCAGCCATCACGGCGGCTAGTTCATGCGGGTAACCGATGGCGCTGGTGATGATCATCTCGCTCTTCAGCAGCTTGTGGAAATCCAGTTCGACCGGCACACGGTAGGATGCGGTGACCACCAGTTTGGCGTTCTGCTTGGCCATGGTGACGACCTGGTTGGGGATGGTCGGTGCGCCAGCCATGTCCATGTAGATATCGGCATCGACGGCGTCTTCACCGATTGCGTTGCGGGCGGCGCCGAAAATGTCCTTCAGAGCGGCGTCGAGCCGTACGTCGGTTGGATTCAGCACATGGGCGGCGCCGAGCGCCTTGGCGCGCGCCAGCCGGTGATCGTTCAGATCGACCACCACCAGATCGGTGACCCCGCGTCGGCGCAGCCACACCACCGCACCCAGGCCGATGGGCCCGGCGCCGAACAGCACGACCTTGTGGTGCGGCCGCGGGTCCGCCCGCTCGACCCCGTGCCGCGCTACCGCCAGCGGTTCTGCCAGGGCGGCGGCGGCGAAGGAAATGCCCTCAGGAATTGGAAACACGCTGCGGCCGATTTCGGCCTCCCGCACCAGCACATAGTCGGCGAAGGCGCCTTCGGGGCCCCCGCAGCCGATGACGGCCTTGGTGGACATGGGATTGATCACCACCCGCATGCCGTCGTTGAGCCCGGCGACGTCGGAGCCGTGGGACAGCACCACGCCGGCGGCCTCATGGCCGAGCGGCATAGGATCGGCGGTGGCCGGGCCGTGTCGCAAAAGGGTGAGGTCGGTGCCGCAGATACCGCAGGCGGCCACCTTCATCACCATGTCCCGGGGCCCTGGCTTTGGCATGGGGACCTCGTCGGTCCGCAGATCCTCGGCTGCATGTAGGTTGAGCTGGCGCATCCTGGCCTCCCGGCATGTGGTCTGCGGAAGTCTGCCCCATAATGGCTGCGCTTGAAATCGCAGGTTTGCGATCCTTGGGTGGCGGCTAGCCGGAGCTTCGTCGGGGGATCGGTTCCAGGACGAACCCCCACCTCTGAACGTCACCCTCGGGCTTGTCCCGAGGGTCCATGTCCGCCGACCGTTAGGGGGAGGGGGTCGTGAAACTGACGCCCAGCAGCTTGCCCAGACGCTGGATGTGGGCCTCGATGGAGCCTCTGGCCAGGGTTTCCGGCTCGGCGTCGAGCAGGCGTTTGAGGTGGGCTTCCAGCTCGGGCGTCTCGGCGGGTTCGTATTCGGTCCAGATCAGCTGCTTGAGGTCGGCACGGACGCGGGCTTTGCGGAGCAGGTTCGGACAAGGGGCTGCTCCTAGGCGGGGAAAGTGTCCCTGTCGCTTGCGGCTAACGATTGAGGGGACAGGAGCAATGTTCCCCTCGCGCGGCGGCTCAAGTCGCGCGCGCCATCCGGTGATCCCCGCCTGCTGCCTTTCCTCGAGCGCATTGGCAGGTGTGCCCCGGCGCCGGAGCTGCTAATCAATTTCAAAGGGTTCAACGCCCCGCCGCCGCTGGACCAGGTGTCACCTGATGCTGAGCTGCGGTGCGACGATGTGGGGAAGGACTGAATGGCTCTGGATGTTGACGAGCTGCTGGAGCGGGCCAAGCAGGCGTGCGGGCTCAGTGACTGGGGCGCTGATCAGGCGTTCCGCGTCGGCCTGCAGCAATTGACGGAAGCCGGCAAGACGGCGGGCATCCCGCCCGCAGCCATCGCCGCCCTCGAGGACCAGATCGTCAGCCTGCTGGTCACCCGGCTACATTTCGTCGAGGACGAGAACCAGCACCCGGAAATCACATCGCTTCCGATCGAGCGGCCCTTGATCCTGACCGGCCTTGCCAGAACCGGCACCACGATCCTGCATTCCCTGTGCGCCCTGGACCCCGCGGGCCGCCCCCCGCAGACGTGGGAAGCCGAGAGTCCCTGGCCGGCTCCGGAGATCGCAACCTACGCGACGGATCCGCGGATCGCCCTGGCGCAAAAATCCATCGACGCCCGGCTGGCCGCCATGCCGATCCTGCGCACAATGCACCCCTGGGGGGCGACCCTGCCGGCCGATTGCCTGCCGTTCCTGGCGCTGAGCTTTGTCACCACCAGGTTCATGGCCAGCTTCTATGTGCCTGACTATACGCACTGGCTGAGCACAACCCATCCGGAGGGGATCTACAGAACCCACAAGCGCGCGCTGCAGCAGCTGCAATGGCGCGGACCCCGGGGCCGCTGGATCCTGAAAGAACCGCAGCATCTGCTGCATTTGCCTGATCTGATGGACGCCTACCCGGATGCGTGCATCGTCCAGACCCATCGGGACCCGGTGCGCACCATACCCTCGGTGGCCAGCCTCATCGGCACGATTCAGGCGATCAACAAGCCGGATATCGACAAGCAAGCCACAGGCCGGCAGGTTCTGCAGGTGTTCGGCGCCCACCTGGAGCGGAGCACGATCGCGCGCCAGGACCCGAACAGGGACGGCAGAATCTTGGACATCGCCTATCGAGACACGGTGCAGGATCCCGTGGGCACCGTGCGTCGGATCTATGACCACTTCGCGCTGCCCTTCACGGAAGAGCATGCTCTGCGTATCGCGCAGCACATGAAGGATCAGCCGAAGGACAAGCACGGGGTTCACACCTACTCGGCGGAAGAGTTTGGGCTGGATCCAGAGGCGCTGAAGGCGTTGGCGCCGGCGTATCGCCAGCGGTTCGAGCTCCTGCTCGGTGAGCCCCAGGGTCAGGGGCGCTTTTGACCTGCCGCACTTTCACTTGAACGGGAGAGAGACAATGCGCGACCCATCCGACTGGGGCGACCTGGATCCGGCCCTGGAGGCTTTCCTGCTCGCGCCGCCGGAGCCGGACATCAGAGAGGCGATCAACCTTTGGTTCTGGGACGACGAGGGCCGAATTGGAGGTCCCCGCATTGTTCTGGAGGCGTGGGGCCAGAACTGGGAACAGAGATACGTCCGACTGAATCTCGCCTTCCCGGATGGGCGCGTCCTGGAAGCCAAGATGGCTGCTCCGGCGCATCATCCCGCCAGAACGGACCGATTTGGAGCCGGACCGATCGCGTTCGAATGCCTGGAGCCGTGGCGGCGGTGGCGGCTGACGTACGACGGGACAGGCCGCTGGACGACTGTGGACGCGCAATTCGCCCTCAAGGAACCACCAGGGCCCGACGTGCGGGTGGTGCTGAACCTTGACACCGAGATGGCCGCTCGCCCGTGGCGTCGCGGGGAAATGGATCACCAATCGGAGGACCTCATCAACAACCAACCCGACGGCCTGTTGGTCGGTCGAGGCTACAATTTCAAACACCTGTTCCGCTGTGCGGGCCGCTTCCAGGCCGGCGACGAGGTCATCGATATTCGGGGCGGCGGCCTGCGTGTGCGCCGCCGCGGCGTTCGCGAAGCCAGCCAACTGCGAGGTCATTGCTGGCAGCAGGCGCTGTTCGCGAGCGGGCGCGCGTTCGGAATGACGGTATTCCCACCGCGCGCAGACGGTGGTCCTGCCTACAATGAAGCCTTCGTCCATCTCGACCGGCGAATCCTGCCGGCGCGGGTTGTCGAGGCGCCCTGGATGACGACCTGGGAGCGCCCGCGGGATCTATCGTTCGTGCTCGAGACGGCGGAGGGGCGCATCAGGATCGAAGGCAGCGACCTGGCGGGGACGTACACAACGGAGATCGGAGATCTGCGAAACTATATCGGCAGCGAAATCGTCGCCCGTCCTACCAGCCGGCTTCCCTTCCATCAGGGGATCGCGCGTTATCGATGGGATGGCGAGGAGGCGATAGGCATGGTTGAGCGGTCCTATCCCGCCGCCGTAACGGCGGATGCCCACGCGCCGGCCACCGCCTCTTAACGGGATCGCCCATCAGGTCAGTGAAATCCGGCGGCCCTGACCGGGCGGTGGGGGCGCCGCCGCCGGGCGGTCGTTGTAAGGATACCGGCGCGGAGGATGTGAGCGATGAACGACGTGCGGGGACTGTTTGATCTGAGCGGCAAGGCGGCGCTGGTCACCGGCGGCAATAGCGGCCTGGGGCTGGGCTTCGCCCGCGGCCTCGCCAAGCAGGGCGCAGACGTCATGCTGTGGGGCCGCAGCCCCGAGAAGAACACCGCCGCCGTGGCCTCTCTGTCGGCCTATGGCGGTAGGGTGGAGGCGCGCTCTGTCGATGTGGTGTCGGAAGACGCCGTCAAAGCCGGGATGGCGGAGGCGGTGGATGTGTTCGGGCGGCTGGACTGCGTGATCGCCAATGCAGGAATCTCCAACGGCTCGCCGTCGTTCGTCGAACTGGAGTCGTCTATCTATCACGAACTGCTTGCCACCAATCAGCATGGCGCCTTCTACACCCTGCGTGAGGCCGCCCGGCACATGGTGGCGCGCGCCGAGGCGGGGGATCCGGGCGGTTCGCTGATTATCTGCGGCAGCCTCACCGTATTCCGTGGAACGCCGGGCCGCATCCACTACGGCGCCGCCAAGGGCGCAATGGCGTCAATGATGGTGGGAATGGCCGCCGACCTTGGGAAATATGGCATCCGGGCCAACATGATCGCGCCGGGCTACATCAAGACCGACCTGGGCCGCAGCCGGCCACAGGGCGAAATCAGCGCCACGGATCAGATTTTCACCGAACGCGCGCCGCTGCGCCGGGTCGGCCGGCCGGAGGACTTCGAGGCCATCGCCGCCTATCTGGCCAGTGACGCCTCGTCGTTTCACTCCGGCGACATTATCGTCATCGATGGCGGCTGGATGGCGAACATCTACTAGTGAACGAAGGTGCGCGGGCCAACGAGAGGAACAGCGAGCATATGACCGACGGTTCAGACGCCCTGCAACGGCTGGTGGAGATCGAGGCGCTGCGGCAGCTCAAGGCGCGCTACTTCCGCGCCCTGGACACCAAGCAATGGGAGGAATTCGCCGACACCTTCTCCGAGGATGCGGTGCTGGAGGTGGATTCGGCGGTCTCGACCTGGGGCGGCGACGGTGGTCATAAGATCCAGGCGAGCGGTCGGGCGCAGATCCGCGACATGGTGCGGGCGAGCCGCCACGAGACGGTGACCGTCCATCAAGGGCACACCGCCGAAATTGAGGTGCTGTCACCTGCGACCGCAAAGGCGATCTGGCTCCTGGAGGACATCGTCGACAGTCCGGCGGTCTATCGGCGCAGCCACGGCCACTATCACGAGACCTACGAGAAGATCGCCGGCCGCTGGTACATCAAGACCCTTAAGCTGACCCGCCTGCGTATCGAGGAAATCCACCGCACCCAGCCGCTGGGGGGAAACGCATCGCTGTCGCGGTAGCAGGCCAGACCAACCCGGGCAGTCGGGCCTTTGCCTTGGCGGGATTGCTCCTATGGTGAATGAATCCGCCATCAGCAGCGAGCGGCGGAGCGGCGTGACATGGCCAGCCGGTGCGGCGTACGTCAGGCGAAATGAAAACAGGGCCGACATGAGCGCAGCCACGCCGCAGGAATCATCCGGGTTCACGATCGGTAGCAAGGTCTGGACCCCGCGCCGCCGCAACGGGGTGGTGGCGATCCTGTGCCTGGTGGCGGTGTTCAACTACATCGACCGCCAGATCGTTTCGATGCTGATACAGCCGATCAAGGAAACCTTCGGCGTCTCCGACACGGTGATGGGCCTGTTGGCCGGGCTGGTGTTCGCCGGCTGCTATGCGACGATGTCGATACCGCTGGCTTGGTTGTCGGATCGCTTCGACCGCCGCCGGGTGCTGGCCGCCTGCGTCATTGTGTGGAGCGTAATGACCAGCCTGGGCGGCGTGGCCCAGGCGTTCTGGCAACTGGCGGCGACGCGGATCGGTGTCGCCGCGGCCGAGAGCGGCGGGGTCCCGGCCAGCCATGCGATAATCTCCGATCTTTATCCGCTCACCAGCCGCGGGCGCGCCATCGGCGTGCTGTCAAGCGCCCAGTCCCTTGGCATAGGCTTGGGGGTGCTGCTGGGCGGGCTGTTGTTGCAGGCCTTCGACTGGCGGGTGAGCTTCTTCATCGTTGGTGCGCCCGGGGTGCTGCTGGCCATCGTGCTGCTTATGCTGCCGGATATCCCGCGAGGCATGGCCGACGGACGCGTCCAACCGGCCGCCCCGACCCATTTCGGAGTCACCCTGCGAACCCTGTGGCGCATGCCGAGCTACCGTTGCCTGGTGCTGACCATCGGTCTCGCCGCCCTGCCGGGTTACGGGACCCTGATCTGGGGGCCCACCTTCCTGATCCGTGTGCACCATCTGCCGCCCGGCGTGGTCGGCGCGACATTCGGGATTGCAATCGCCGCCTCGCTGATTTGCGGCAACATGCTGGGCGGGTTGCTCGCCGACCGGGCCGGACGGCGTGATCTGCGGGGCTATCTGTGGGTCGCCGGCGCCGGACCCCTGGTCGCCACGCCATTGCTGATCGGGTTCACTGCCGCGCCGACCCTGTGGCTCGCGATCCCGTGCCTGTTCCTTGGCATGATGCTGCTGACCGTGCATGTCCCTACAGGCTACACGCTGGGTCAGACCCTGGCGCCGCCGCATATGCGGGCGAGCGCCTCGGTGTTCATGGGACTGGCATCGGTGTTCGTCGGCACGGGCATAGCGCCACTGATCATCGGCGCGCTGAGCGACTTCATGACACCGCGGTTCGGCGATCTGGCCGTGCGCCATTCCCTGGCCATCATGTGCCTGACCTCGGCGCTGCCGGCTATACCTGCGTTCATTGGCGCGGTGTGGGTGCGGCGCGATCACGCTCTCACAGTCGCGGCCAAGGAATCGACCTGACGACCTCCCCCCGGCAGGGGCGAGCCCTTGTGTTGATTGGGATAAATGGCAGGAGAGTGCGATGCGCAAGACCGCCCTGATCACCGGAGCCTACGGCGGCATGGGACGAGCCTGCGCCCGCCAGCTCGGTCGCCGCTATGATCTGGTGCTGGCCGATCTTCGCGATGAGCCGCTGGCGGCGATGGCGGAATCCTTGCGAGAGGAAGGCTATGTCGTCCGCGCCACCGCATCCGGCGACCTCAGCCTTCCCGGCGTCGCCGACGCCATCATCGCCGAGGCCGGCGCGATTGGCGCGGTGGCGCATACCGCCGGCCTGTCTCCGGCGCTGGCCGACTGGGACGCGATCCTGAGCATCAACCTTATCGGGACCGAGCGCCTGCTGCTGGCCCTGGAACGGAATTTATCGGAGGGTCTGGCGGCGGTGCTGTTGGCGTCGATGGCCGCCCATACCGCAGTGCGCGATCCGGAGATTGACGCGTTGATGGCTTCGCCGATGGCCCACGACTTTCTGGCCCGCATCGAGGTCCATCTGGCGCGGATTACCGAGCCGAACGCCGACTTGCGCCGGACCGCTTACGCGCAGTCGAAGCGCGCGGTGATCCGCATCTGCGGTCTGCGGTCGGGCCCCTGGGGCGCGCGGGGTGCGCGGATCGCCTCGGTGTCGCCGGGGCTGATCTGGACGCCGATGGGCCGCAGGGAGGCCCAATCCGCGCCCGATACTAGCCGCATCGTGGATAGCACACCGCTCGGCCGCTGGGGCTCTCCGGTGGATATCGCAGCGGCGGTGGATTTCCTCTGTTCGGACCAGGCTTCGTTTATCACCGGCACGGACCTGCGGGTCGACGGTGGGGTGACGCCCGCCGTACGCGGCGTAATCTACTAGGCCGCCGGGTTGTCGTGACCCCGTCGTCCGGTCAATGATGCGAGGATCGGGAAGTTCTGAAAAAAGATAGGGATGTCCATGCCTGGGTTGCAGCACGGGTTCTTTCAGCTCGGCTATGTGACGACTGACCTGGACGCGGCTCTCGCCGTCTATCGGGACCGGTTCGCCGCGCCGCGTTTCTGGGTGTTCGACAACGCCGCCGCGCGGCCCGACGACCCCTACCCCAACCGGGTAGGCCTGGCCTGGATCGGCGAAACCATGGTGGAGCTGATCCAACCGATCCGCGAGGCCGCACCGCTATATGCGCCGGCCATGCCGGCCAAGGGCATCCGTCTGCATCACCTGGGCTATCTGGTGGGCGATCAAGCGCGCTGGGACGAGGTGATGGCGGCGCTCGAAGCTGAGAACATGGCGATCCTGCGCCACGGCAAGGCGGGAGAGAGCTTGGAATACGTCTACGCTGACGCGGTGGAGCATTTAGGGCATCATCTGGAGTATGTGTGGACCAAGTCCGGCCAACCGGACTTCTTCGCCGACGTGCCCAGGAACTGACAGCGCCCGGCGCGGCTCGGGATGGAGTCTGGACATGGCCCATAAGCTATCGCTCGGTTATCTGACCCTGCCGGGGGTCTCGCCGCCGGAGCTGGTGCGGATCGCCGCCGCGGCGGGCTGTGGCGGGGTGAGCATATCGGCGGCGCTCTCGGCGATGATGACCAGCCAGGCCTCCCTGCTCGAAGATGCCGGCTTACGCGCCGAAACCGCCCGCGCGCTCAAGGAGACCGGCATTACCATCGACCTGGTAGAGGGGGTGTCGGTGGCGCCGGAGACCGATCTCACCCGGGCCCGAGCGGCCATCGAGTTGATGCGCGAACTTGGCGCGCCGCGGTTCAACATCTCGGTATGGGAGACCGACCGTTCCCGAGCCAGCGACCTGATGGCCGGGTTCTGCGAAATGGCGGTCGACCTGGAGATGGGGGTGACGTTGGAATTCCTGCGCCTGTCGCAGGTGCGCTCGCTGCGCGAGGCCGCAACGTTGGTGAACAGCGGCCAGTATCCGGGCCTGCAGATCCTGGTGGACGCCTTGCATCTGGCCCGAGGCGGCGAAACCCCGGCCGATGTGGCGGCCCTGGATCCGCAATCGATCGGATTTGCGCAACTCTGCGACGCGCCGGCGCTGTCCCCGGATGATGAGGGTTACATGTATGAGGCCATGAACGAGCGCCTGGCGCCGGGGGACGGCGAACTGCCGCTGGCGGCGTTGCTCAAGGCCCTTCCGCAGGACCTGGTCGTGGCCCTGGAGACCCCGATGCGCGGCCGGGCTGAGGCGGGCGTTTCACCGCTGGAACGCGTCCGCCTGGCGGCAGACGCCGCGCGCCGCCTGGCGATCTGGCGATAGGCGCTAGTCAGATCAGGCCGAGGCGTACATCTTGAGAATCTGGCCGGACGTCACCGGCTTCTTCTCCTTGCCGTAGCCGAAATAGGCCTCGGTCTCGGCTTTCAGCCCGCCCAGGTTGGCGCGGATGCTCGTATCCACGTGGGTCGCCTTGGCGCGCAGGGCGCCGACGGTGCAGTTGGCGCGGCCGCCGAGGATCGAGAACGGGTCGTAATTATACTCGCGCATGACGTTGGCGTGGGAGACCTTGTTGATCTGCGCGTCAGTCAGCTTCTGCACCGTGGCCCAGAAGTATTCCGGGCACTTGGGCCAGACAGCGTCGGAGTGCGGATAGTCGCACTCCCAGGCCACCATATCCTCGTTCATGGCGCCGAGGTTTTCCAGGCCGAACTTGTCATCGATGAAGCAGGTGATGATCTGGCGCTTGAAGACGTCGGAGGGCTTCCCGGCCCCGAAATCCGAGAAGGTCCACTCATGATGGTGCTCATAGGTGAAGTCGGCGCGCTCGAGGAAATAGGGCACCCAGCCGATCCCGCCCTCGGACAGGCACATCCGTAGGTTCGGGTAGCGATTCCAGAACGAGGCGAAGGTCCAGTCGGCGGCGCTGTTGGCGATCGACATGGGCATGGAGGTTATATAGGCGTCGATGGGCGACAGTTCCGACGGGTGGGCGGCGCGCGAGCCGGTGCCGATGTGGCAATTCAGCACGATCTGCAGCTCGGTGCAGGTCTTCCAGACTGGCTCCCACACCGGGTCGTGCAGGCTGGGCAGGCCGACCAAGGCGGGATTGTCCGGGAAGGTCACCGCGTGGCACCCCATCTTGGAGACACGCTTCAACTCGGCGACGGTCTCGGGCACGCTCCATAGGGGCAGGATCGCCAGGGGGATCATCCGCCCCGGCTCGTAGGCGCACCATTCGAGGATATGCCAGTCGTTGTAGGCCTGCACCGCGACCAGGGCCATGGCCTTGTCCGCCGTCTCATGGAAGACCTTGCCGCCAAAGCTCGGGAAGGTGGGGAAGTTCAGCGATCCCAGCACGCCATTGACGTTCATGTCATCAATGCGCTGCTTGATGTCCCAGGTGCCCTCACGGATCTGATCGAAGTTCGACGGCTCCATGCCGTATTCGCTGCGCGGCCGGCCCACCACGGCGTTCAGCCCGAAGGTGGGGTAGCGCTGGCCTTCCCAATACCAGGCGTCGACTTCCTGGCCAGCCGCGCCCTTGCTGCGCACAACGTGGGGAGCCTTGCTCTTCAGCCGCTCGGGGAAATGCTTGATGAAGGCGTCCTTGGGTTCGATCACGTGATCATCGACACTGACCAGGACCAGATCGTCCATCTGCATGTTAGGCATGCTGTCCTCCATGGAGTCATCCAACCGTTCGCTGCAGATCGTCGCTCTCCTGCCGCTCGCAAGTCAAGGGCGGGACCCTGTGAATTCCGGCCCCTCAGATGCTCATGCGCACCGATAGAATCGCAGTGCATTTTCGCGGAACAGCGCGGCCTTCTCCTCGGCGCTGCAGCCGGCGGCGATGCGCTTGAAGGCGTTCCAAAGGACACCGTAGCTGCATGAGGTCCGGTCGACCGGGAAGTTGCTCTCGAACACCGCCCGTTCCACGCCGAACGCTTCGATGCAGGTTTCAATATATGGCCGCCAGGTGGCCGCGAGCTCTTCAGAGCCTGGCGGGGCTGCGCGCTTGTGGAACTCGAAGCCGTTGATGGGCATGCCCAGCCCACCCAGCTTGACATAGACGTTGGGCAGCTTGCCGATCTCGCGGATGTCGGCCGCCCAGCCCGGAAAGACTTCAGCATGCTTGCCCTTGTAGGGGCCGATGCCAAGCGGCCCGCCAGCGTGGTTCAGCATGATCATTGTATCTGGAAAGGCGCGGGCCAAGTCGATCACGTCGCCGATCTGGGTGTGGTACTGCCAGGCCTCGAAGCTGAGACCGAACTCCGCAAGCTTGGCGAAGCCCTCGCGGAAATCCGCCATGCCATAGAGGCCCGGGGGCGGGCTGGTGTGCGAGTTGCGGATCGAATCGCCGGGGTGCCAGGCGCCTGAGGCCCGAATGCCGCGTAACCGTCCGGCGCCGGCCCTGGCGTGAGACTCGAGCACTTCGGCGACCACGGCGCCCATCAGCAGTTCGGCCCGCGCAACGATGCCGGCGCAGATGCGGGTGCGGCCCCAGGCGCCGCTCTCGGCCATGGCGGCGATCCCGGCCATGGCCTCGGTCTCGGCGACGAACTCGAAGCCCTTGGGCCGCCCGTGCGCATAGAACGCGTGCGCCTCGACGAAGACGGTCTCCTCAATCCTGTGGCCGCTTTCGCGGATGTCCTCGGCGAATTCATCCAGCAGGTATCGCGGCCAGCCCTCGCGGACCCACAGGTGGTGGTGCGGGTCGCAGATCTGCAGGTCCGGCTCAAGCACCGGTTCGGTCATCGTATTGGGTTGGAAAGATGGCATTTGCGCGGGCCTTGGTGCGAATTTGGCGAGGCGAAGGCGGCATATGTCTAGGCCGGAAAAATCCGCGCCGCCACGGAAAACCATCCTCGCTCAGGACCGGCGCCGCCCCATGGACTTGGAAGCCCCGGCGCCCTTAGCTTGCGGGCCTGTCCGCCCGTCAGCCGCCAGCTCAGGGAGCCGTGGGATGCTTGAGCTCGACCACACAATCATCCGCACCCGCGACAAGGTGGGCTCCGGCCGCTTTTTCGCGCGCACCCTGGGTTTGGAATTCGACGAGAACCCGGGCGGCCTGTTCACCGGCGTGCGGGTGAACGAGAAGCTGACGGTGTTTTTCGCCACTAGCCGCGAAGTTCCCTCCAACCACTATGCGTTCCGCACCAGCGAGGCGGAGTTCAACATCATCCTCGAACGCATCCGCAGCGAGGGTCTCACCTATGGCAGCGGCCCGTTCCTGCCGGCCTTGAGGGACGGGCGGATCGCCGAGGCCGACGGTGACCGCGGGGTCTATTTCGAGGACCCCAACGGCCACGTCCTCGAGGTCCGGGCCTGGTCGGTCGCCGAAGTCAGGACCAGGTGATCGGCAGGCGCGGCACGGCGATCAGCCCGGGATAGACATCCATGCTGGCGTCATGCTTCAGGCGGAACGGCGGTACGCGGCGCAGGAATTCGCTCAGCGCCAGGCGAAGCTCGCGCCGCGCCAAGTGCGAGCCCAGGCAGCGGTGCGATCCGCCGGCCAGGGTGAAGTGGCGGTTGGCCGGACGGTCCAGGCGGAACTCGCGCGGATTCTCAAATTCTTCCGGATCGAAGTTGCCGGCGGCGTTGTAGCACATGATGCTGTCGCCCTTCTTGATCTTCACGCCGCGGATCTCGTGATCGACCTTGACCAGGCGGGTGGAGTTGACCAGCGGCTGCATGCGCATGAACTCCTCGATCGCCTCGGGGACCAGGCTGGGATTGTCGCGCAGCTGTTGCTGCAGGGCGGTGTCCAGGGCCATCCGGCGGAACATCAGCGAGGTGGTGGCCGCCACCGTGTCCAGACCGCCGACCCACAGGAAGAACATCGTGCCGATGATCTCATCTTCCGTCGCCGGACGCCCATCGATCAGGCCGTGGACGATGCCGCTGCCGAGCTTTTCGTTAGGGGTCTTGCGGACCTCCTCGATAAAGCCGCGCAGAAAGTCCAGGGCGCCTTGCACGCCCCAGGCGATCTTCTCGGCGTTCCCGAAGGAATGCAGGATGGCGTATTCCCATTGCAGGAAGTCCTCGAACTTCTCGAACGGGAAGCCCATCAGATCCATGAACACCTTCACCGGATAGATGCGGCCGAAATCGTAGGCGACGTCGCACTCGCCCTTGTCGATAAAGCTGTCGATCAGGTCGTTGATCACCGCCTTCATCTGCGGCTCAAGCACGCTGACCGCCTTGGGTGAGAACCAGGGATTCAGCAGCAGCCGATACTTGCCGTGCTCCGGCGGATCCGCCGACAGTGGCAGCGACTGGAAGGTCTCGCCCACCAGCTGCTGAAAGTTCGCCGCTCCCGCGTTCGAATAGCGGTCGTTGTTCTGGTAGACTTCGCGGATGTCCTCGTAGCGGGTGACCACCCACAGGCCCTTGTACATCATCGGCCGCGTGAACGGCGAGAAGAACACCGGCGGCAGATCCTTGTAGATGTCCTTGGTGCCGGCGAACGGGTCGGCGAGGGTGTTCACATCGAGGTAGTCGAGCTCATGGACCAGATTCAGCGGCACATGGGCCGGAATATCGGGCCAGCTGTCGGGACGCCGCACCTTGATCGGCACACGCTCAAGGGTTTCACTCATCGGGACCTCCGCATGCTGGGGCGAACCGTCCGTTCACCGGCCGGTCCAGGTTGATCCATCTTACAGCGGTCATCGCGCGGCGGGAAATTGCCATTCGCGATGTCGATGCCCGAGCCTCGACGCCGCCGCGCAAACAGTGGAGTATCCGAGCGGCGACAAGAACATCAGGGAGGACAGGACATGCCGGCGGATCTGACGGGCGGCCTTGACCCAGGGCGTGACTTCTACCTGCCGCAACGGCCCGAGCACCCCGAGATGAAGGAAAGCGCCTCGGTCTGGGTCAGCGACGATGAAGGTCGGTTCGGCTTCCCAAGACTATGCGTCGAGGCAATCTCCCACCACTGGCATGAGCATGGGATCGAGGCCAACTTCGCCTATCCCGACGGCCGGGTTTTTGTGGGCCATGGACCGGGGACGGCCCACGAAACCGTGGCCGCCGATGGCCAGCCGCGAATCCTGGGCGCGGGTCCGCTGCGCTTCGAGACGGTTGAGCCGTTCAAGCATCTGCGCGTGACCTACGACGGGGAGATGCGAGAGACCACGGTCGCCGATCAGGCTCGCAAGGCGCCGCTCGGTCCGGCGAAGCGCTTTCAGTTCGAGATCGACTGCATGGCCGCGGCCCCGCCGATTGAATATGGCGCGCTCACCGAGGAGGGCCGACGCCGGATGATGGCCGACGGTCCGGAGTCGGCCTCCATGGGCGCCGGCGGCGGCCATCGCTTCGAGCAATTGTTCCTGGCCAGGGGGCGGCTGAAGGTCGCCGGGCAGGCTGAGGTGGCCTTCAAGGGACGGGGCCTGCGCATCCGCCGCACCGGGGTGCGCAATACCGCCGGTCTCACTGGGCATGTCTGGATGTCGACGGTGTTTCCCAGCGGCAAGGCCTTCGGTCTCACCGCTTTCGCGCCGCAGCCGGACGGGACCGTCGGGTTCAATGAAGGCTATATCTATGAGCATGGCCGGATAGTCCCGGTCACCCAGGTCCAGGCGCCCTGGCTGACCGAGTTCACCCCCAACGGCGCGCCCTGCGACCTGGTGCTGCAGACGGCGGAGGGCCGCCGGGTGACCATCCAGGGCGTCACGAACGAGGCCACCTGTATTCCGCCCGGCGGCTGCATGTTCGGCGCCTGGACCCACTATGGCCTGGCGCGCAATTTCTATCATCAGGGCGGGGCGCTCTACACCTGGGACGGCGAAAGCGCCTACGGCATGATCGAGCGGTCGTTGCGGCCGGAGAAGGTCAGGCTCAACCTCCTGGAAGGGCGGCCCATGGCGGTGTCGTTTGCTTGAGCGCCGTCGCGAGCCTCGAAACCGATAGCTGAAGTTAGGAGCCGTCTTGGCCGAGGATGCCGGCGCGGGTGCGCGCAAACAACCGGACTGGAGCAACGCCCAGCGGCTCTATGTGCTGGCGGTGCTTTGCTTCGTGGGTGTCTTCAACCAGCTTGACCGGCAAATCATCAGCATCGTGCTGCAGCCGATCAAGATGGAGTTCGGCGCCAGCGACAAGCAGATGGGCATCGTCACCGGCCTGCTGTTCGCCGGCTTCTACGCGGTCGCGGCGCTGCCTGTGGCACGCCTGCTGGATAGGCGGCCGCGCAAGCTGGTGCTGGCGGCGTGCCTGGGGTTCTGGAGCCTGATGACCAGCTTGGGCGGGTTCGCCCAATCCCTGCTGCAACTGTCGCTGACCCGCGTGGGCGTGGCCGCGGCCGAGGCCGGCGCGGCGCCGGCGGCCTATTCCATCCTGTCGGATCTGTTCGAACTCGGGCGCCGGGCGACGGTGATCTCGGTCTACACCGGCTCCCAATCGATAGGCATTGGCATGGGCCTGCTGCTGGGGGGCTGGCTCTCAGACTCCTTCGGCTGGCGGGCGAGTTTCATGATCGTCGGTGTTCCCGGCCTCATGCTGGCGCTGCTGCTGTTCCTGACCGTGCGTGAGCCCGTGCGCGGCCTGTCGGACGGGATGGCGGCGGAATCGGACGCCATGTCGACCCGCGCCGCGCTCGCCGCGATCTTCAAGATCACCACCTACCGGTGGATCCTGGCCACGGTCGGCCTGTGCGGCTTCATCGGCTACGGCATGTTCGCCTGGGGGCCGACGTTCATGATCCGAGTGCACCACTTGTCGGGGACACAGGCGGGCGTTTGGTTCGGCGGCGCGGTGGCGCTCTCCCTGCTGAGCGGCAATGTGATGAGCGGCTTGCTGGGGGACTATCTCGGCAAGCGCGATCTGCGCGCCTACATGTGGGTGGCGGGCGCCGGTCCGCTGCTCTGCGTGATCCCGGTCTACGTCTTCATCACCGCGGCAGACTGGCGGGCAGCCATCGCGGCGGTGTTCGCCATGCAGTTCCTGCTCACCTTCCATATCCCCGGGTGCTACGCCATGGCCCAAACCCTGGCGCCGCTACGGGCGCGGGCGACGGCGTCGATGCTTATGGGACTGGCCTCCACCCTGGTCGGGTCGGGGCTGGCGCCGGTGGTCATCGGGTGGCTCAATGACGTGCTCAACCCACGCTTTGGCGACCAGACCCTGCGCTACACCATGGCGACCATCAGCCTTGCGGCGCTGGGGGCGAGTTTCACCGCCTTCATGGCCGCGCGCACCCTGCGCCGGGACTACGCTGCGGCCATGGCCGAGCGGGCGGCGTTGGCGGCGTAGGGCGGCGGGGCAGGTGCGCCCCGTCAGAGACATCACGTTCGGCCGAGAATCTTTTGGGCCTCCCTGACCTTGGTTTCCAGCCAGCCGAGTTCGTCGAAGGTCGTGCCGCCGGTGAGGTCGATGAGCTGTTCGAGGGCCTCCAGCTCCGCTTCGCGGGCGGCCTTGTCGTTCGGGGCCGCGGCCAGGGCGATCTCGATGAAGTGCAGGGCCTGCACAGGCTCGCGGGCGGCCAGATGCCGGCGCGCCTCGGCGGTGAGGGCGGCGGGTCCGCCGGCCATCTCGGCCAGTTTCGGCCAGATGGCGTGGGGGGGCGGCGAATAGAGCTCCGTCGTGTGTTCCTGCCGGAACCAGCCGGTGTATTCCTCCCAGACCGCGCGCACATACCAGGACACTGGTCCGCGCCCTGGCGCCATCTGCAGGTGGGCCGGTAGCTGGATGTCCCGCATAAGTGTCCACATGTCGGTCCCGGCGACCATGCCCTTGACGGTCTCGTCGTGGATATGGCGCACGGCGTCGCGCAGCCGGGTCATGTCGGCCAGGATCTGGTCGACGCCCGCGATGGGATCGTCGTGTCCGGTGCAAAGCAGCTGCGGCTTAAGCTCGATGATGCGCTCCACGTCGCGGATGAACTGCGGGACGCTGCGGTCGCGATCGCCGCGCAGGGTGTAGAGGTGCGGCATGGCGCCATAGAGGGCGCCCATCATGTTGCCAGTGAACAGCACCCCATCGTCCGGCATCCAGACGATCATCGAGCAGGTGGTCTCGCCGGCGGGCACGGAATAGGTCTCGAACCGGCGGCCGCCAATCTCGAAGGCGTGGGAATCGGCGAAACTGGTGGCGTTCTGAGGGGCCAGGCTCTGGGGATAGGTGACCACAAGCGCGTGCTGGGCGTCGGGGACGATGCCGTGCAGCACCGCCTTACGGCGCGGCTCGAAGAACGGGGCCAGCATCTTGCGGTCGCCCTGGTTCGACCAGAAATTCCGCTGGACGATGGTCTCCACGCCCGCGTCGGCGAAGGCGCCCCAGCCGCCGGCCAGGTCCGCGTGGCACTGGGTGATGAGGATCTTGCGCACGTTCAGCGGCCGGCCGAGCAGCTGCTCGAAGCGCTCGCGATGGCGGGGGCCCTGGTGGGCGAAGCCGGTATTGATGACCACGTCGCCGACGTCGGTGACCACCAGATAGCTGCTGGTGGTGCCGCGCGAGAGCAGGATGTGGTCGTTGATGCGTTCCGCGCCCAGCTCAGGGCTCCAACGGACGGTCTCGACCAGGTGGTGTTGCGAGGTTTCGTAACGGGGCATGGGCCTTCTCGTATCCTGTTGCTTGCGCTGGTCACGCCGTGCAGGTGACTGGGTGCGGATGACCTGCGGCCATATCCGCCCGTTTGACGCTCCGGCCTCGCCGACTGGCTGTCAACGGTCGCCGTCCGTGTTGCTACAACTTGCCTGGGTTCTGAGCCTCGGCCGCGGCGGACACGTTGCGTGCGACCGGTGGTGCGGCGGGACCCGTCGAGGTAGTCTCCCAGCGCAGCAGGGGGGGTGAAATTGCCGGCCACCGAACCGTTCGACTTTATCGTGGTGGGCGCGGGCTCAAGCGGATGCGTGCTGGCCAAACGCCTATCCGCCGACCCGAAGACGCGCGTGCTGCTGCTCGAAGCCGGCCCTGAGCCGACCGATCCCTGGATCGGCATTCCCGCAGGCATGGCGAAGCTCTTTGCGCCGGGCCCCCGCAACTGGGGTTACATGTCGGAGCCCGAACCTTACCTCGCCGGCCGCCGGCTCTACTGGCCTCGGGGCAAGGGCCTGGGCGGGTCCAGCGCCATAAACGGCATGCTCTATGTCCGCGGCCATCCCCTCGACTACGATCGCTGGCGGCAGCTGGGCAACACCGGCTGGGGGTGGGACGATATGCTGCCGCTCTTCAAGCGCGGCGAACGCAACCAGCACGGCGAAAGCGCGATGCACGGCGGCCGCGGCGAACTCGCGGTGTCCGACCTCGTGGCTCGGCGCAGCGTCGGCGAGCTTTTCGTCGAAGCCGCCATGGCCGAAGGGTTCCCGCTGAACGCGGACTTCAACGATGGCGGCCAGGATGGCGTCGGCTTCCTGCAGTTCACGACCCGGAACGGCCGCCGCTGCTCAAGCTATGAGGCGTTCGTAAAGCCGATCCGCCACCGGCCGAACCTGACCATCCTCACCGAGGCCCAGGTCGAGCGGGTGGAGTTCGAGGCCCGTCGGGCGGTTGGCGTCCGCTTCCGCCGTCAAGGGGAGCGCGTCCTGGCGCCCTGTGACGGCGAGATCATCCTGTGCGGCGGCGTGATCAATTCGCCGCAGCTGTTGATGCTGTCGGGCGTCGGCCCTGGTGAGCACCTGCGCGAGATGGGGCTCGATGTCATGCATGATGCGCCGGGGGTGGGGCGCAATCTGCACGACCACATTTATCTGACCCAGATTTACAATACGCCGGCGCCTCATTCCCTGAACCCCCAGGCTCTGGGCCTTAGGAAGTATGTGGAAGGAGCGAAATATGTTCTGGCGCGAAAGGGCGTCCTGGCCGACGGCGCCGCGCAGGCGACCCTGATGGCCCGGGTGACGCCCGGGGCCGATCAGCCGGACGTGCAGGTCGTCGTCCGCCCATATAGCTACAAGACCATTCCCGGCGGCGGGATCGAGCCCAGGACCGAGCCTGGCGTGACGGTCTCGGTCTGTCAGCTTCGTCCAGAATCGCGCGGTGCGATCACCCTGAAGTCGCCCGATATTATTGACCCCCCGGCCATGGTCGCGAATTACCTGGAGAGTCCCGTGGACGTGGGCGTCCTCGTCGCCGGCGTGACGCTGATGCGCCGTATCATGGCCTCGCCGATCCTGCGCGGCGAGGGCTTTACCGACGCCTTTCCGATCCCCGACGACGACAAACTTGTCGCCTACCTGCGCAAGGTGACAGGCCCGGTCTACCATCCAGTCGGGACCTGCAAGATGGGGTCCGACCCGATGGCCGTGGTCGACGCCGAACTCAGGGTCCGGGGCGTCGAAGGCCTGAGAGTGGCGGACGCCTCGATCATGCCGACCATCACCTCCGGCAACACCAACGCGCCGTGCATCGTGATCGGCGAAAAGGCGGCCGATCTGATCCTGGAGTCACGGGGGGGCGCTCGGCTGCGCTAAATTCGGGCGGGGTTTATCACCGTGCGGATGGGCGTTTCGGGTCGTCCCATCTGGTCGAGCGCATCAGCGACCCCGTTCAGGCCGACGCGCGCTCCGATCCAGGTGGAGACGTCAACGCGGCCATCGCAGATGGCGCGCAGCGCGATCTCCATGTCGTCTTCCTTGCTGCGCGAGCCGAAAATCATGGTGAGACGCTTTACGCTCGCGCCCGGCGTGAACACCTGATCGTTCTCCCAGCAGAAACCGGCGATGACGATACGGCTGTCCGGCCCGGCGCCGCGGATGATCTGATCAATGACCCCGGGCTTGCCGGCGCATTCGTAGATGATGCTTCCTTGCCGGCTATTGAGCGTCGGCTGCAGTCCGTACGGGTTCTCGTCGCGCGGATCGATGGCGATATCGGCGCCCATTGTCAGCGCCATCTCCCGCCGTGTCGCGGCGTAGTCCGCAGCGATAATCGGCCCCGCGCCGAGAAGCTTCAGGCCCGCGATCACCGCCAGTCCGATGGCCCCGCAGCCAACCACGATGGAGACGTCATCCTTTGTTGGCTCACCCGTCCGCGCATGTCGCAAGCCAACCGAGAGGGGCTCTGCCATCGCGGCGAGATCCGGATCGACAAACGTCGGGATCTCTTTGAGAAAATCCTCCTCCAGCACCATGTACTCGCCGAAGCCGCCCGGATAGTTGTTGCTATGGCCTACGATGTCGCCGCCGGACGCCGCCTTCACATGCGGCCCGGAGGTCACCATCGTGCCGACCTTCATGCGCCGGCTGGTCCCAGGACCGTAACCAATGATCTCGCCGTTGAACTCATGTCCCGGAACGATCGGCCGGGCGAGATCCACCGCGCCGTAGATCCAACCGTTTTCTTTCGAGTAGTCGACGATCTGGCGAGCATTGTGCAGCCAGTGGCTGTCCGACGCGCATATGCCGCAGGCGCAGGTCCGGACGAGGACCTGGCCCCTTCCCGGAACAGGGTCCGGGATGTCGCCGACGTGCATCTTGCTGTCTAGAAGATAGGCGGCCTTCATGGGCTATTCCTACGACAGACCTTACAAGTTAAGCGGCCGAGGCCGCCCATTCTCCCCCTTACCGCCTGAAAGGGGGGGCGTAATCCGCTGCAGCCAGTAGGCATGGGTGAGGGCAACGATCAGCACGAATGCCCAAACCGTCGGCGGCAGGGGTTAACTTGTCAAATCCGATCCACAACACCATCAACACCCAGCCGCATCTGATCTCCCGCCCTGGACTTCGTGCCCTGTTCGCCGAGGCGCACGAAGCGTCGGCGGCCGTCACCGCAGCGGCCTGATCAGGCTAGGGGACGGGAAGGCCTCCCGCCACTGCCGTCTACATTGTCAGCACCCGCTGATCAGTAATTCAGGCGCGCTGTTATGCCGTAATAGCGGTCGGCCTCACGGGGAATGATGTAGCGGAAGCTACCGCCCGGACCGCCGCTGGTGATCGCTGACGCGAAGCTTTCGTCGAACAGGTTCTTGACCTGGAAAGTCACGCGGTAGCGGTCTTCCGGATCGACGATGGCGGCGGAAATGTCCACCAGGCCGTACCCATGTATGGTCGTATTGACCCGATTGACCAGTGCGGCGTCCAGCTGGCTGATCTGCTTCGATTGAAACGATCCCTGCGCACCCAGCGCCACGTCCACCGGGCCACCGGTGCGGATGCGGTAGTCGAGCCCCAGCGAACCCTTCCACTTGGGCGCGTAAGGCAGCTGGGTTCCGGCAGGTACGACCCCGGTGATAACGCCGTTGGTGGGAAGCTTGAATTGCTTCACCTTGGCGCCGGTGTACGCAAGGCCGCCGGAGACCGAAAGATCGCGCATCGGCCTGAACAGTAGGTCCAGCTCGCCGCCGCTTGTGGTGATGGTGCCTGCGTTGGTGAAGCGTGTTACCAGAACGCCCGCCACAATGTCAGGATTGTTGGCCTGGAAGTTATGATATTTTGCGGAATAGGCGGCCAGATTGAGTATCAGGCGTCCGTCAAACAGCGCGTTCTTCAGTCCGACTTCAAAACTGTCCGCCGTCTCTGCTTCGATAATGTTCGTGCCGGTGGCCGTAAGGTTGTAGAATACATTATAGGCAGGGCCCTTGTAGCCGCGCGAATAAGTGGCGTAAGCCGTGGTCGTGGGCGCGATATCGAACTGCGCTCCCGCCTTACCCGACACGTTGTCGTTAGAGGTGCTGCTGGCGAACGGCCCGAAACTGGGCTGGATGCCGGGCCCTGCCAAGGTCGTCACGCGGCTGTGGAACACAGACAATTTGTCGGATGTGTAGCGGAGGCCGGCGATCAGGCGCAGCTGTTCGCTGATATTGACCGTACCCTGACCAAAAAGGGCCAGATTCTTGAAGGTGGAGCCGAAGTTGGCCGTGCCGCTGGGTGTGTGACGTGACCCCCTGATTTCCATCCAAGAATGATTAGAGTCCGGCCCTGAGAGAAGGACGGACGATGAAGCGATCACGATTTACAGAAGAGCAGATTATCGGGGTGCTGCGGGAAGCGGAGGCAGGTGCGAAGACGGCTGACCTTGCC
>CANJLH010000025.1 GCA_947475415.1 Caulobacteraceae bacterium | reverse complement strand
GGGCAAGGTCAGCCGTCTTCGCACCTGCCTCCGCTTCCCGCAGCACCCCGATAATCTGCTCTTCTGTAAATCGTGATCGCTTCATCGTCCGTCCTTCTCTCAGGGCCGGACTCTAATCATTCTTGGATGGAAATCAGGGGGTCACGTCATAGCCGGACGATATGGCCCGTCAGAATAAGACCCACGACCCGTTCCGCAGGTTCGATTTCTCGCCGAGGTCATCCGGCGCGTCGTCATGATGTAGGTCCGCTTTGCGCCTTCCCTGTGGAACGTCGAGGACATGCTGTTCGAACGCGGCATAGACATTCGCCACGGGACGAAGCCTCGACGTTGAAATTCATCAAGAAAACCATGAATCGCCATGGTCGTCCGCGCACTATCGTCACTGACAGCCTGCGTTCCTATGGCGTCGCACTAACGGAGATCGGCAACGTAGATCGTCGGGAACAGCCACCTTCCGTCTCGACGACGAGAGCGGGCCAGGATCCCGTTCCGCTGGATGCAGACCCTGCAGAAATTCGCGGCCGTCCACCGAACGGTTCACAACCACTTCAGCCAGGAGCGTCACCTCATCAGCCGAGATCTCTACAGCCAACGACGCCTCCATCCTGGCCAAGCGGCCATATCTGAAGAGGAGTTAGGGTTTGCCTGACAGTATCAGACCAGGCAACGGCGGTAAGCACCGACGACTGTCGCCCGGCGCAGGTTGTTCGTGGATTTTTCGGGCGGTCACAGGCAAGACTTCAGCACTTGCGGCGAGGCGGGCTGGAGCACCCATGGATACCAAGGTCTACCTCCTGGACGGCGGCTCGCTCGAGCTCGACCATTCGCAGCTGTTCTGGGGCCGCAGTCCCGGGCGGCGCGTCCGCTTCCCTGTCTACAGCGTGCTGGTAGAGCACAAGGACGGCCGGTTTCTGTTCGACACTGGCTTCAACAAAGAAGTCTTCGACGCGCTGAACCCGGGGAACGCACAGCAGACCGACGCCCAGACCATCCCGGGGGCCCTGGCGCTGATTGGGTTGGCGCCGCGCGACATCACCCATGTGCTGAACTCGCACTATCACCTGGATCACGTCGGGGGGAACAAGTTCTGCACCTGCGCGACCACAGTCTGCCACAAGCTCGAACTCGAAGCTGCGGCCAATCCGGAGCCGTTCGAGGCGCGCGGCTACGCCGACATGAGCTTCGCCCCGCACCTGCGGCGGACGCGGACGGACCTGGGTGCGGCGGACGACATCTATACCCCGCGCTTCGAATGCGTCACCGGCGACCAGGAAATCGCCAAGGGCGTCACCCTGTTCGAGACACCCGGCCATACCCCCGGCCACTACAGCCTGATGGTCAGGCTCGCCCACCGGCGGCCGATGATCTTCACAGGTGACGCCTGCTATGCCCAACGCAGCATCGACCTCGGCGCCATCTCCGGGAGCCACGTCGACCCCCGGGCCGGCTACCGGTCGATGCAGCGCCTGCAGGACCTCGCCCAGGAGCACGACGCCGAACTGTTCTTCTCCCACGATGGCGATGCGTGGCCGAACTACGTCAAGGCGCCCGGCTACTATTGCTGAGCACCCGCTCATCGGGACCTCAGGCGATCACCGGCTCGATGCCGCGCCGACCCCTGGAGGCCAGGACGGTGTCGATCCGTGAGATCCTGGCCGCTGCACGGTAGGACGCCAGGCGGTCGAAAGTGATCGACTCGGGATGGGTTTCCGGGTTCTTCAGCAACCGCCTCAGTAACTGCAGCGCGGCCGCCTTGTTGCGGCGCTATTGCACCAGGATGTCCAGGACCTCGCCATCGTCGTCGACGGCGCGCCAGAGGTACAGGCGACGACCGCGGATTCGGACAACCATTTCATGCAGGCGCCAGCTACAATTTGGATTCAGGACGCACCCTCAAGCTCCGGCCCAATTGGCCCAAACTGGAGACGTTTTATTTTTCAACTGACAGCACCACCATGGGCTAAGGCCAAATTGAGCCAGAGATAGTTACGTCGAGGTGGAGACGCGTCAGCGCCTGACCGCTAGCGCCGCCCGTTCGTGCTGGCGGGGGCCGCCGGCCAGTTGGCGCAATACGACCGCTCGCTTCAGATACAGGTGTGCGCCGGTTATCGACGAATAGCCCATCGCGCCGTGCACCTGGATGTTGGTGGTGGCGTTTCGGACGGCCGCGTCCATGGCGGTGAGCACGGCGGCGGTGACCTGGAAACCTGCATCCTCGGCCCCATCGCGCAGGGCGATTGCGGCGAACAGCGCTTGGGAATAGGCGGCCTCGGCCCGAACGGCGCAGTCGGCCAGCTGGTGCGCGACTCCCTGGAATGACCCGATGGGCTTGTCGAACTGCACGCGGACCTTGGCGTAGTCTGCGCCAAGATCCCGGGCGGCCATGGCGACGCCGCAGAGTTGAGCGGCGAAGCAGAGACTTGCCAGCGGCCAAACGCCGGACTGCGTCCAAGCCGGATCGCCGATGATTTTGGCGCGGACCGTCTTGGCCCCGCCGTCCATACCCTCGACAGGCTCCAGACCGTCGAGCAACCCAAGGTCCAGCAGGGCCGCGCCCTTGTGTGATACAGCCAGGAAAACGTCGGCCGCGCCGACCAGATGAACTTCGCCGCGGGGACCCGCATCCCCTTCACCCCAGCCAGACATGGGCGCAGCGAAGCCCGCGGTGCGGGTCCCTGCGATCAGATCGGCGACCAATGCGAGGTCACCTGAGGCGGCGGCGAGGCGCGCCGCGAGGCCCCCCGCAAGAATCTCGATGCCCGCGAGGCGGCGGCCGAACTCAATGTTTAGCAGCATCTCGTCGGCGATGCTTAGGCCGGGGCCGCCGAACTCCGGCGCGACGCCTGCGCCCACGAATCCGAGCGCCGCCACCGTGGCGACGTCCGCACCGGCCACCGGCAGGTCGGCCAGCGCCCGCGTCAGACCATCCACGATCTCGAGTTGGTCGTCCGACGGAAGGATATCAATACCGTTCATCTCAGTAGCTCCGCGGAAGACCAAGAACGGATTGAGCAATGATGTTGCGGCGCACCTCGGCCGAGCCACCGGCGATCACATAGGTGCGATCGGCCAGAAAGCCCCGGGCCCATTGCTCCAGCCCTGAATCAAGGGCCAGCGCCTCGCCTCCCAGGAGTTCAATCCCGGTGGCCCGCACCCGTTGCAGCAATTCGCCGAAATATAGGAACGGCAGAGCTGATTCCGGACCTGCCTCGACACCCTTGGCCTCGCGGGAAATGATCGCGTAGCTCATGGCCCTCAAGGCCTGGGCCTCCACGCGGTGGCGCGCCAAGTCCCGGGCGATGGCCTCGTCCGAATAGAGCGTGCGGCCGTCGGGTCCCGTACGATTCTTGGCGATCTCGATCAGCTGTTCAACCGCCCGCCCCACCGTGGCGCCCAGGCTGGCGGCCGCCGCAGCGCGTTCGGTGACCAAGGTGGTCATCGCCACGCGCCAGCCCTGATCCACGCCTCCCACCACATTGGCCAGAGGAACACGGACATTATCATAGAAGACCTCGCAGAAGTGCTGGCCGCCATCGAGTGTCTCAAGCGGTCGGATATCAATGCCCGGCGTCTTCATGTCGATGATCGTCCAGGTGATGCCCTTGTGTTTGCCCAACGTCGCGTCGGTGCGCACCAGGGTCTCCTGCCAGTCAGCGAAGTGGGCATAACTGGTCCAAATCTTCTGGCCGTTCACCACCATGTGGTCACCGACGATCTCGCCTCTCAACCGCAATCCACCGAGGTCGGACCCGGCCTGAGGCTCGGAAAAGCCCTGCGACCACACCACCTCGCCCGCCAGGATCTTGGGCAGGTGGAACGTCTTCTGTTCTTCGCTGGCCATTGCGATAAGGGTAGGGCCCGCGTGGTTGAGGGCTGGGCTCAGGCAGCCCACACCGGGCGCGTCGGCCTTGGCCAGTTCCTCGAACCAGATCAACTGTTCGACGACCGAGAGACCCGCGCCGCCGTATTTCCTGGGCCAGGACACCGCGCCAAACCCACCCTCGTGCTTGGCCTTCTGCCAGGCCAGGTCGAACTCTCGTACGGCCAGGCCACGCACAGGCCGCTTTTCCTTAGGCTTGTTGACCTCCACCCAGGTCCGCACTTGATCGCGGAACTGGCGTTCGGCGGAAGAAAACTCAAGCCGCATGATTGGTGTCCTCAGTCTTCTGGATAGGTGATCGCGCCCATTGTGACCTGTCGTTTCCTGATTCCACGACCATTTTGAGGGCTCTTGGGACTCTGGACCGCTGTAGGTCGTCAAGCCAACTTGGGCCGACCTTTCCAGGCCGAATCTTCAATTCGCGCGCAGACCTTCGTCGGCGTTCACATAGGCTTGCACCACGGCCTCCAGCCGCTCTGGCGTCGTGCCATGGATTAGGATCTCATCGGCGCCGGCGCGGCGGTAGTCGTGCAGCCGCGCGGCGCAGACGTGTGCAGGTCCAACCGCCGATCCCTCGGCGATCCACGCCGCAGGCAGCAGCGCCGCGGCCTCCGTGAAGCGACGCGCGGCCGCACTTGCATCCGCGCCCCTGGGCTCCAGTCCGACCAGACCCGCGGCCGCGACCTTGTCCAGGGCCGCAGGGTCCCAGCCATTCGCCCGAGCGATGGCCGGGCCCAGAACCGCGCTACGGAAATAGGTCATGGCGCGGGCCTCGACCGCCGCCGCGCGCTCCGCCGGCGTCAGGTAATCCGGTCCGGTGACCACGCAGGCGACCACCCTCACTGATGCTGGGTCACGCCCGGCCGCGGCGGCGGCCTCGCGCACGATCGCTGCGGACCGGCTGACGCCCTCGGGCGTCAGGAAGGGATGCAACACCACCTGATCGAACACCTCGCCGCCCAGAGCCAGCGCCTTGGGGCCGACGGCGCCCAGGATCAGCGGCGGCGCAGAGGGCGGAGCCTGCAGGAGTTCAATGTCATTGAAGCGCCCCAGCAAGCCCTCATAGGAAAACCGCTCCCCCGACCAGAGCCGGCGCACGACACCGGCGTAGTCCCGGATGTGAGCCAGGCCAAATGGTCCAAACCCCTGGGTTTGCAGGCGCGTCGGCGACGAGCGGCCAACGCCCATGTAGAACCGGCCTTCACTCAATCGCTGCAAGGTGGCGCCAACTCCGGCGATCACCAGCGGATGACGGCCGGCGAAATGAATCAAGCCGGCGACGATCCGAATACGCCGGGTGACCTGGGAGATCGCCCCGCACAGCGCAGCGGCTTCCTTGCCCTCCCACCGTTCCGAAACCCAAATGCCGCCGAGACCAATCCGCTCGGCCTCGATGGCGTGGGTGATCGCCAGCCGCGAGTCCGCCGCTCGCCCAGGCAAGGCGTAGGCGCTGAGGATATCAGTCGGATGGCCCACGCGTTGCTCCTATTTGCCGATCTTGCCCAGCAGCGCGCAGGAAGCCTCATAGGCCGGCCCTGTGGGCGGCAGCGTCATGCCGAGCCGGCGCGCCACCATGCGCGCACTGGGGTTCTGATAAAATTCGTCGACCGGGACCTTGCCTTGACCGCCAGCGCGGCGGTCGCCGGCTCGGATGCCCACGGTGGTCATCCGGAATTCAGACAGCAGGCTGTAGTAATCCATGTCCTGGGCGCTTCGCCCGCTGGCAGCCTCATAGAGCGCTATAGTCTCGGCCCGAGACGGCAAGCCGGCCAGACGCTCCACCTCAATGCCCTCCGACAGCAACTCGTTGAAAAATATCCACCAGGCCAAGTCCGTCTCTCCCGGCCCGAGCCGGGCGGCCTCCCAATCCAGCACCGCGCTGACGCTTAGATCGTCGTTGAACAGGAGGTTGTGCGGGGTCGCGTCACCCCACAGGACATCGACCCGCGGATTGTCGGGACGATTGCGTAGCAGGTAATCAAGCGCCGCCTCGCCGATCTCGAAACGCCGCTCGCCGATCGCCCAGCGGTACCAGCGCTCCAGCCAAGACAGATATTGATCCAGCCCCGGCGCCCCCTGGGCCGATTCGTGTAGGAACCCGAAGCCGTCGCGCCAGTCCAGCCCGTGGATGCGGGCGATCTGTTCGATCCCGTTGCGCCACAGGATCCCACGCTGATCCGGCGTCAATTCGGCCACCCAGCCCTGCAGATTGTAATTGGGCGACAAGGGCGCGATCCGCCCGGGCCGCCGACGCATCACCAGGAACGGCGTGGTCAACACCTCGGGATCATTTTCCACGGCCACGCACTCAGGAACCGGCACGCCGGGTCGCCCGGCCAGGGCCTGCATCATGTTCCAGGGGAGCGAGAGGTCCGCGCCGAGGAATATCTCACCGGCGCCGAACTCCCGGCGTACAACAAATTGCTCTTCGACAAGCTGGCCATCCAGCACAAATTTCACGTCGATGAAGGAGCTCTCTGCTGACCGGCCGCCTTCCGTGGGGAAAGTGACAGGCCCGACGGTGAGGTCTTTCGCGCGCGGTGTTCGCGCCGCGAACCAAGCCTGCAGGCGCTTGCGGGTGAATTCCGGATCGAGCCGTGCAATGCCCGACTTCGCGGGCCCGCTCACGTCGGCCGCGCCGAAAGGCCGCTCCACGCCAAAGTGGCGCTTTCCAGTCGGCGGCCAAGAAGCATGATCGTGCGCCCCCAGTGAGCTTTACAGACGTAAAGACCCACGGCTACCGTTCCGCAACGACCGCTGTCAATTGAAGAGGGGGCGCGCCTTGGGCGAGGATCGGGTGTGGCTGGTCACCGGGGTCAGTTCTGGACTTGGCAGGGCGATCGCCGAGGCGGCCTTGAGCGCCGGCCTGCGCGTGGCGGGAACCATCCGCAGTGCGGCCGATCTGGCGGCCTTTGAGGCCCTGGCGCCGGGACGGGCGGTCGGCGTGCGGTTGGACATCGCCGATCACGCCGCCGTGCCGGCGGCCGTCGCCTGGGTCGAGGCTGAGGTCGGGCCGATCAGCGTGCTGGTGAACAACGCTGGCTATGGCCACGAGGGCCCGATCGAGTCGATTTCGATCCCCGACTTCAAACGGCTTTACGACGCCAACCTGTTCGGGACCCTCGCGGTCACCCAGGCGGTGCTGCCTTTCATGCGTGGGCGGCGGGCGGGTCGGATCATCAATGTGTCTTCCAGCACCTCCGTCGGCGGCCCGGCGGGACTAGCCGCCTACGCCAGCAGCAAGGCGGCGATGAATTGCCTTTCCGAGGCGCTGGCGAAAGAAGTGGCGCCGTTCGGCGTGCGGGTGAGCAACCTGCTCCCGGGATCCTTCCGCACCCGCTGGGCGGGCCCCTCGCTGCGCCGCGAGGGTTATGAGACCTATCCACACCTGGCCGCCCAGAGCGAAGCGCGGCGTCAGCGCGACGGCGCCCAGACCGGCGACCCTGGCAAGTTCGCAGCCATCGTCCTGGAGATGGCGCAGTGTGACGACCCTCCTTTCCATTTGGTGATGGGTCCCACGGCAATCACCGCCCACCGCAATCGCGGACGCCAGATGATCGAGGAGGCGGATCGTTCAGAGGCCCTCAACTTGGATACCCAGTACGATTGACCTGTCAGGTTAGGCCTCCCAACCAGACTCGCAGAAACAGCGGGTTCAATGAACAGGATTGGCCGTCAGCCTGGCGCGACTGACAACGCCCCGGCGCCAGATTGCGTCAGTTGCATGGAATATGGCCCGCCCGCCCAGCGCCTAGGAAGGTCCACCCATCTCCCGCTTTGCGCCACAGATAGCGCAGACTTCCGGTGTCATTGACATGGGTCAAGTCGTGGGTGAGACCACAAGTAACGATCCGGAACCAAAGGGGGAAACCGTGACAACAGCGATCGCAGATCGCGCCGCGCCACAGGCTTCCGCCTATCCGCGCCGCGCGTACGCCTTCTTCGTTGTGGCGATCCTGATGATCGCGTCCTGCCATTCGCAGATGGACAAGCAGTTCCCCATGCTGCTGGTCAAGCCGATCCGCGCGGCGTTCGATATCACCGACACCCAGATCAGCCTGTTCCAAGGCGCGGCCTTTGCGGTTTTCTACGCTTTCATGGGCCCGGTGTTCGGCCGGATGGTCGATTTTCGTAACCGGCGCAACCTGATCATCTTCGGCATCCTGTTTTGGTCAGTCATGACTGTATCCGCAGGCTTCGCGCAGACATATTGGCAACTCCTCTTGAGCCGGGTGGGCGTCGGGATCGGTGAGGCGGTGCTGGCGCCGGCGGCCTATTCGATGATCGCCGACTACGTGGAGCCGCAGGTCCGTGGCCGGGCGATGGGCATTTACATGGCGGCCGTTTCGGCAGGAACGGCCCTATCTCTGTTTTTGGGCGGCGCAATCGTCGGCGCGGTTTCGCAGGGTCCGTTGGTCGACCTGCCCCTGCTGCGTGACATGGCGCCCTGGCAGACGGCCTTCGTGATCGTGGGCGCGCCCGGCTTTATCACCGCACTCCTGATGCTGCTGGTGCGCGAACCCAAGCGCCAAGGTGACGGCAGCGCACCGGAGGTCGGCGAAAAAAGACCATCGGCGGAGTTCGTCGCCTACATTAAGCGCAACCGGAAGGCGTTCGGCTGCGTGCTGGCCGCTCAGGTATTGGTGCACTTCGTCGGCAATTGCATCGTTCCCTGGGTGCCGACTTTCTTTGTGCGCACCTATGACATGCCGGCGGCCAAGGTCGGCATGATCCTGGGCATTCTGCTGTTCGCCGGATCGTCAACCGGGTTTTTCCTGAGCGGATTCATTAGCGACCGCCTGTTGGCCCGAGGCCGGCCCGATGCGCGACTTCGGCCACTGTTCGTGGGGTATCTTATCTTTATCCCCGCTGTGATCATCTGGCCGCTGGCCGGCAATCCAACTGTTTCCTTCGCGGTGTTCACCCTCCAGTGCGTGGGCCATGTGATGGCGGTCGCCACCTTGCCAATGACCACCCAGGAGGTCGTGCCCGCGCGCATGCGCGGCCAGGCGGTGACCCTGGTGCTATTGGTCACAACACTACTTGGCTGGGCGGTGGGACCAACGGCGGTGGCTCTGGTCACCGACTATGTGTTCCACGACGACAATGCGCTGAAGTACTCGCTGGTGCTGACGACGGTGCCGACGGCGGCACTGGCGCTATTGGTTGCCTGGTTCGGACGCAACGCCTTCTTGGAAACCCGCGCCAAGCTCATTGCTCAGCCCACAGGTTAAGCCTGCCCTCAGGCGGAATTCACGGCCCGCACATAGCCGCCGCTGGTGCGTTCAACGCGGGTGGGGTCGGAACCCTTGCGCGAAGTCGACATCGGCAGGCGCAGGACCAGCACCACGGCGCCATCGGGACCCGCGGTGATAGGCTCGGGCGTCTCATCCGCCTCCTGCAGCAGGGCGGCGTTCACGTCCAACCGTTCACTGTCCTGGTCCAGCGTCCCACGGCACACCAGCAGATACTGCGCGCCACAGCCTTTGGCCGGCGCCATCACCGAGGCCCGTGCGCCCAAGCGCAGCACGGCCACCTCGAGCCCATCCTCCGCCGGCCCCCACAAGACGTCACGTTCCGCCTCTCCGGCCGTCATCCGATGGTCCAGGTTCTTCGGCGTAATGAAGAATCGTCGCCCTGCCAGTCCTGCGGCCAGATGGGCGTTGTCGGGCATTCGCCAGCCGCCCGTGGCGGCGCAGCGGCGAAATACGAAATACCCCAACCCGCCCTTGTCCGCGACGATTGGGCCATAGGTCGAATATGCGTCCGCGTATTGGATGGTTACAGGCGCCACCCGATGACGGCCGAACCGGCCAGCGCCGATCACCACGACCTGGAACTGGTCCACGTCGTGAAAGTGGGCAAACAACTCTGAACCCGCCTCAAGCTGTTCGCCGATATAGGCCTGGGGGCCAGGGGCGACTTGATGACCGCGGCCGAAGTAGTCGCGGACCCGAACCCGCCCGATGGCGCCGCCGTCGTCGCGGTCCTGGATGGGAGCCGCCTCAAAGGTCATCGCCCGCATGCGCCGATTCTCCGCATTTCCGCCGCGTCGGGCGCTTTACGCATGTCAATTCTGTGAGCACTCTATGAACAATGGCGTGGCGGTCAATGCGCCCGCACCGCCGACCAGGGGGGTTTCGATGGCGTCAGGATTGGTGCGGCCACCGCTGAGCGCAGGCGTTCGCCTGCTCTACGGGCTGGGTTCGGCGGCGACCGGAGGCATCAACCGTAGCCTCAACGCATTCCTGCTGTTGTTCTACAGTCAGGTGTTGGGACTGCCGGCCGCCATGGCCGCCTCCGTTATCATGGTGGTGACGATCTTCGACGCGGTGGTCGATCCGATCGTGGGCAGGTTCTCGGACAATCTGCGCTCCCGCTGGGGGCGGCGTCATCCGCTCATGTACGCGGCGGCGCTGCCAACCTCGCTGGCCTTCTTCATGCTTTGGCGGCCGCCGGCGGGGCTCGCGGAGGCGCAGTTGGCGGCCTACCTGTTGGCGTGCCTGCTGTTGATCCGCTTTACCGACACCCTGTTCGAATTGCCTTCACTGTCATTGGCCCCGGAACTCACACAGCGGTACGACGAACGTTCGATCCTGATCGCCATCCGCAAGGGTTTTGAGATCATCGGCGGTTACCTCTTCGTGATCGCCGGCTATCAAGTGTTCATGCGCGAGGGGTCAGGGGGCGGGCTGACCTCACCTGAGGGTTACGCCGCGTTTGGTGTTTTCGGCGGCCTATTTGTCCTGACGGTGATCATCGCCTCGACCCTGGGGACCCGGCGCTTTATCCCCTGGCTCAGCGGCCCGTCCGCCGGCCATGACTCGATACGCTCAAGCCTTGGCGAAGTACGCCGTACGCTCCTCAACGCACCATTCCTGGTCATGGCGGCCACCGGGATGCTCTATTCGACGGCGGTCGGGATCACCCAGGCGCTGTCGATCTATTTCAACCTATTCTTCTGGGAACTCTCTCAGTCGCAAGTCGCGCTGATCACCACAGCACAGGTCCCTGCCAGCCTGTTCGCCGTGTTCGTCGCACCAATTGCGGTACGCGCATTCGGCAAGAAGGCGGCAACCCAGGTTTCGACAATCCTCGGATTGCTGCTGGTGATCGCGCCGGTCAGCCTGCGACTGCTAGGCGTTCTGCCGACAAACGGTCACCCGCTGATCTTCCCACTGCTGGCGGTGGAGGCGGCGGTCAGCCATGTGTTTCTGGTGGTCGGCGTCGTACTCATCCCATCGATGCTGGCCGACGTCGTGGAGGACGTCCAGGTCCGCACCGGGCGACGCTCAGAAGGCCTGATTTTCGCTGCAGAGAGCGTTGCGCGAAAAGCCGTCTCGGGGGTGGGCGTATTCATCGCCGGAATTGTGCTCACCGTCGTCGACTTCCCACGCAAGGCCCATCCGGGAACCGTCGGAGTCGAGCATCTGCGCGACCTGGGCCTATTGTGGGTGTGCGCGACTGTGTTCTTTCTAACTAGCGCGATGGTGGTCGTGGCGTTCTTTCCGATCGACAGGCGCAGGCACGAGGACAATCTCGCCAGGATCGCCGCAACCGAGGAAAAGTGAAACCCGCGCGCTCAAATCATGTTGCGATCTGACGGAATCGTCTGATCGCAACATTCCGTAGATTCAAGGGGCTAGGCTCCGACGATAATATCAATCATGGCATTGGCCGCCGGAAGAGACGCGCCGCGCCAGGCCACATGTCCGTCCGGCCGCACCAGAACCAAAGGCGCAGCATAGAGGTCGGCAGCCGCCGGGGCGTCGATGTCTGTGACTTCCAGCGGAACGCCCCGCTTTTTCGCGACGGCGATCAGTTCATCGACGCCACGGGTCTCTTTGGCGTCAAACCGGAACAAGACAAATCCACGTCCAAGAAGATCGAGCGTCGAGCGGCCGTTCGCCAGCCAGACATGCGGCGCCCGATGGCCGGGCCGTGCGCTGGCGACATAGAACCCGGGGTCATCTGGCGGCGCGGCTGTCCCATCCTGAATCACGATCGGCGAGTCCGGATAGGCGTAGCCGAGCGCCACCCCAGAGGAATCCCACTCTGCCTTGGTGGCCTCGAGCAGTTCTTCGCCGATGGCGGCGCGGACCTGATCGCCTTCAGGCGTAGGGTCGAGCAGTTTCGAAAGGGAGGCGGTTGGCGTCCAACCCTTGAAGTTGTTCAGCGCCGCATGAATGCTGCGCGCCGCCGCTGGCCGCCGCTCCAGCGCGTAGGTATCAAGGAGACGTGGTCCGCCCCAGCCGCCCAACACTGCGTCCAGCTTCCAACCCAAATCGACGGAATCGCCGATGCCCGTATTGGCGCCAAACCCTCCGGTCGGCACCATCACGTGGGCGGAGTCTCCGGCCAGGTAGACACGGCCTTCGCGGTATCGCGCGGCCAACATCTGGCGCCGCCGCCAGGGCCGGATCGACAGCACCTCCACCTGCGCATCGGGCGAATTGATCGCCTTGCGGATCGAGGCCTCTGCGTCAAAGGCGGCGATGTCGAAGTTGTCGGGCCCACGCATGATGAAACGGTACAGGTCGTAACCGTCCATGGCGGTGATGTTGCCGTAGGTTCCCTGGGCGTTCAGGACGATAAACCGCTCCGCCGGTTCCGAAACCAACTGACGGATGTTGGATCGGAACAGCACGCTGACCGTCGGTCCGAGATCCTGGCCCTCCATGGCGATGCCAAGGGTCTCCCGAACGCCACTGTTCACACCATCGCACGCGATCAGGTATTGCGCGCGGATCTGGGATGTCTGCCCGCTCTCGAGGTCAACGATGTCGCAGGTGACGCCATCGGAGTCCTGTTCGAACCGTGACATGCGGCGGCCATATCGAAGGTCGGCGCCATAATTCCGGGCCGTCTCGGCCAGGATCGGGTCGAGCCACATCTGACGACAGCGCGCGATCGATTCTGGGCTGGTCGGCAGCGGCTTCATTTCACGCATTGACGGATGTCGCGCTACCGCCAGTTCGTAACCCACCACGCCGGTGCAGAACCGTTGGTTTAGCGGAAAATCCAGATTGAATCCCGCGTTGCGGATCTTCTCGGAAATTCCCCAGCGGCGGAAATGCTCCATCGTGCGCTGGGAGATGCCGCCCGCCCGCGGGTGGTCGACGACGCCATTTGTGTCATCGACCAGAATCGGCCGCCGGCCCCGCCAGGCAAGCTCAATGGCGGTTGACAGACCCACCGGTCCGCCGCCGACGATCAGGATCTCACACGCCTCCACGCCCGCTCCCCCAGGTTGCACGCTCGATCGCCAGCTGCGTCCAAGCCGCTAACAGCCTCGGCTTGGACTTAAGCTTGTCACGTGTCAAGTTACCCTGACGTCTAGCGGCGCATCCCGCCCCAAGGCACCCGCAATTCGACGCCCCACATGCGGGGTGGACCAATCCCCACCGCAAAAATCCCGAGGGTGCTAAGGGCGGTGATGCCGTTGGCGTAGTAGAAATTGTTGGTGACGTTATTCACGAATACGGAGGCGTCGACCCCTTTGCCCAGTGCGTTTTCCCAGGTCAGTCGGGCGTTGATCAGGTCATAACCCGGAATAATGCCTGCCCGGTTCAGGCAGTCAGGGCTGATATTGGCGTTGTTGGTGGTTGGCGCGCCAGTGATGATGCAGTTGGTCGGATTCACTTCGTTCTGGGTGGTGAACGACGATCGGTAGGAATAGTTGGCGTTAAACGACAGGACCCCGTTCTCGTCCAAGGGAACATCATAGGTCGCCGACAGCGATATTTGGTTCTTTGAGATATCGTTGGGCCGGCTGGACGAGATATCGTGGTCATAGGTGGCGCCCAGCACCACCACCTTGTTTATCCAATTGTCGTACTTGTAGATGATCCGCGCATAGGACGCATCCAGTTTAAGGCGGTCGTAGAGACGCAGGTGCAGTTCCGCCTCGCCACCGTAGAGGTGCGCCTTGGCCGCATTGAACGTGTAGTTCTGGGTCTGATTAAGTCCCGTCAGCACATTGGTCCGGCGCTGCACGTCGCGATAGTCGGAGTAATAGGCCGCCAGCGTCAGGTTCCCGCTAATATTTTCGGTCGAGAACGCGTTCTTGGAACCCACCTCGAAGGTGTCGAGGCTCTCGGGCCGATATGGGGTCGTGGCGATGAGCAAGGTCGTGGCCGATGAAGAAAATCCGCCGGTCCGATAGCCACGCCGATAGGAGGCGTAGACCAGATTGTCCGGCGTCGCCTGCCAGTTCAAGCTGGTCTCCCATGTGGGTTTCGTGAAGCTGACCTGGAGTTTGACGTTGCACAGATCGCGGCTGTTGGCGCCGGTCACCGTGGTCTGCAACTGGCAGCGGAAGGTGCTGCTGCCAACCGCGATCTGGTCACGCCCGTAGCGGATGGTTTCACGCTTGTCGTGGGTAATGCGGCCGCCCAGCGAGACTGACAGGCCCTCCGCGACACCATTCAAGGCATAGTCCAGGTGGGCGTAACCTGAGTAGCTTGTGTTGTTGGCGTCCAGATCCGAGAACCGCAGCAGGTTGATGCCGTTGTTGTAGGAGCCGATCGATTCCGCGCCTCGGGACTGGAAGTAGTAGAGCCCGGTGACGTAATCCAGGCTGCCGCTCTTGCCCGCAAGTTGCAGTTCCTCGCTGAACTCCCTCAGATCGTCAGTGACCAGGCTGAGTTGGGTCGGCACCCGCGTGCCGCTTGCGTCCGAATAGGCCCGGTCAAGAACGTCGCGGACACCAATTATGTTCTTAAGGTGCGCATCGCCCAGGAACCCGCCACCGCTCAGATCAATCCGGGTTGTGTTCTGAATCGACCAGGTGCGGTCATAGGAGCTCGGAATACCCCCAGGCGTGGTTTTGAGGGTGCTGTTCATGAAGTCATAGGCCGGCAGACGCCAGGTCTCCAGGAACGCCGGCGCAAGGGCCGGCGTCGCGCTGGCGCGAGAACTGATCTTGTCGAGCTTGTAGCCTTCGCCGCGGGTATCGGACTTATTATAGCTGGCGATCGTGACCGTCTCGGCCCGCTCCCCCAGGCCAAATCGCAGGACGCCGCGCAGGGCGTAGCGATCGACGTCGTTGTACTTCAGGCCATTCAGGACGTTCTTCAGATACCCCTCACGGCGAACGTATTTGCCGGCCAGTCGCAGGCCCGCCCCCTCGCCAAACGGCACGTTCACCACCGCCTCGTAATCCTGCAGGTGGAAGTTACCCATGGAACCCTTCAAGTACCCGCCGTATTCCGGACCTGGCAGGTTGGGTTCGATCAACAGAGCGCCGCCGGTGGCGTTGCGGCCGAACAGCGTGCCCTGGGGACCTTTGAGCACCTGCACCGAGCCAAGGTCGAAGAAGGCCTGGTTCAGCCCCTGGGGCGCATTCTGCGGAACCTCAGCGAAATAGACGCCGATCGACTGATCCGCGGTGATCGCAGGTTCGCCGTTGCGCATGCCGCGGATCGTGAGGACCAGTTGGTTGAAGCCTCGAGTACTGCCGGCGCCTGAGATGAAGCCGGGCACCAGACGCGTCAGGTCCTGCGGGTTGGAAATGCTTGCTTTTTCAAGAGCCTGACCTGAAACCGCAGATACGGCCACCGGCACCTGCAGCAGGTTCTCCTCACGACGCCGCGCCGTGACCACCACCTCGTCAACCGCCGAAGCCGATGTTTCCGCCAACGCAGGCGTAGCGCTTGCGAAGACCGCACCAACCATTGTTGAGACTGCGACGCATGCCAGCAAATGACGTTGACGCACCAGATCGCTCATAAATTCCCCCCCAAATTCGGCCTATGTTTTCCGCGGCCGCTTTCCGGCGCAAACGGCAAGCGACCAGTACGCGCCTGACGAACGCTATCGCCAGGGGATGTCACGCGTCAAGAAGTGCTTGTCACGTGTAAAATAAGCGATGCAATCGCGCCACACTGCCAGCGGCCTAGCCAGCTCCTGAGCGGGCGCGACCTATGGTTTGGCGAATTCTGGCAAGCGCCATTGCGAATTTGGTTCCCAGCAACGCTTCGCCATCGCCGGCTGCGCCCGGCGGTTCCTTGCGTAGCATACGAAGGGCCGCATCCGCGTAGATGGCGTCCCAGACCGGCAGACTCCGCGTAAGGATCGCCGCATCTGCATCCTCGATCGCCAACATGCCCTCGGCCACAGCCAGCAAGCCGACGGCGACCCAGGCATGACGATCGTCGGCGCCTGGCGCGCGCGCCTCCATCACGTACGCAACACCGGCGGCAACGATTTTCTCCATGTCCTGAAGGGCCGCGTCCTTGAGTTCGTATCGGCGGATTATCTTCGAGAAGGTCGTGCCGGCCTTGTCGTGCCGGCCAATATCGCCGCCCACGACGCTGAATGTAGTGGCGTCCGATGGCGCCTGCCCGCCAGCCTCGATGAATCCGAACGTTGCGTCCGGATCGACAAAGCGGCTGATGAGCCAGGCCGAAGCCACACGGTCGAAATGTATGATCTTGGTCGTCACCCAGTGCATGGCGCCCTCTGTTTCAGGCCGGCTGAGCCGGCGAACGCCCGCGCACCACATTGCGCAAGAGACCGATCTTCTCGATCTCGCACTCGATCACGTCGCCGTCGGTGAGGAACCGGCCGTCCTCCAGGGCTACGCCGGCCGGCGTGCCGGTGAAGATCAAATCCCCCGGCTCGATCCTCGTTCGCGCGTGCACATATGAGATCAGGGTGTCGACGTCCCACTCCATCGTCGATGTGCGGTCATGTTGGCGAACCTCGCCATTCACCCGCAACTCCATCAGCAGGTCGGCGTCGAAGCCGATCTCGTCGAAAGTGACCACCCAGGGGCCAACGCCACAGGTGTCATCTTGGGATTTCGCGGAATAGAGGTCGGCGCCCCGCGGACCCTTGGTGAGATTGCGCGCCGTGACATCATTGCCGATGGTGTAGCCAAGCGCGGCGGCCGAAGGGCGCTTCCCTGGCTCGGGCGGCCCGGCCATCACCACCACCAGTTCGATCTCAAAGTCGAGTTGTGTGGAGAGAGGCGGATATCGGATCGGGTCTTCGTGGGCGATGATCGCGGTTGGCGCCTTGATGAACGCCACCGGCACATCGGGCATCACCGCGCCGGGAAATGCTTCCACATGCTTTCGATAGTTGAGGCCGACGCAGATAACCTTCGACGTCCGCTCGACGGGCGCCAGCAAGGTCGTCGCCGATAGCTTCTGGCATGCGCCCGGTTCGGCAAGTCGGCTGATATCTTCCCCGCGCCGCCACGCCGCGGCCCATTGCGAAAGCGGCGGCGTCAGGGGCGTCACCGTGTCGTCTTCTGGGTTCGCAATCGCCCACCGCGCCTCGCCGCCGACAAGACCTCGAATGAGTTTCATCGCGCCCGCCCCTGTCACCTGTTTCCGAAAGGCCTAGGCGCGCACTTGTCAGGCGTCAACTCCAACGGCGCAGCCCGAGTTGACACAGGCGGTTGATCTCCATAGGGGGGTCTTTACACACGTAAAGTGTTGAAGCGGAAACTTCGCGATGAAGCCTCTGGTCGACGTGGACACCCTGGATCAGGACAAGGTCCTGAGGATCGATCTCGGCAGTCAGGAAACCAAGCGCAATATGCGCAAGTACTGCGCCGACTGGGGTAATCGCAGTCCGTTTTACGTCCCGCACGAGGGACATGTGATCGTTATTGTCGGTCGCCAAGCCGACGCCCTGGAGGTCTACCACGACCGCGAGCGGTTTTCGAACATCATCCCCAAGGACCCCGCCTATCGGATGTTCGACAAGTTCATGGGCGTTCGAATCCTGGCCCAGATGGACGGCGAACCCCACGATCGCATCCGTCGATTGATGACCCCGGCGCTTTCGCCAAAGGCCGTCGCTCGCCTTGAGGATGGAGTCACCGCGGCCATCGACCGGCTCTTGGACGACATCGAGGCTGGCGGGCCGCGCTTCGACGGCATGAAGGATTTCGGGGATCACCTGATTTACGAGGGCATGCTCTGGACCATGCTCGGCCTTGGGCCGGACCAGAAGGCGGTGTTCAAGGAAATGCACCGCGTGATCCCGTTGATCACCTACATTTCGGCCGGCGAGACTTATCCCGACGAATGCGTACGCGCCTTCGACGCCGCGCGGAAAATGATTGATCAGATTGTCATTGAGCGACGCCAAAATCCCGGCGTCGACCTGATCAGCGCTCTGATCGCGGCCCGAGATGAAGGCGACAAACTTTCCGACGAGGAAATGTTCGACCAGATTTTCACTGTCACGGCCGGCGCCCTGTCAGGCACGACCCAGGCCGCCGGATCGGCTCTTTACAGTCTCTACTCACATCCAGGGACGGTTCAGCGCCTTCAGGCCGATCCAAATCTGATCCCGCAGGCTTTCGCCGAATGCCAGCGTTGGCACTCCGGTTACCTCACCTTCCCCAGGTTTCCGGTGGCCGACACCGAGGTTGGCGGCACGAAGATTCTCAAGGGCATGGTGGTTCGGGTCTGCCCGCAGGCAGCGCATTACGACCCGGAAGTGTATGACGATCCGCAGCGTTTCGATATCACGCGCAACGCTCGAAACATCGCCTTCGGCTCCGGACCCCACCTATGCCTGGGCAACAATTTCGCCAAGTCGCTGCTGCGGATCGCTATTCAAAAACTGATCACCCGCTTCCCAGACGCAAGGCTCGAAGATCCCGCAATGCAGGTCGAGTATGGCGGCGCGGTAGGTCAGATGCGGATCATGTCCCTGCCGATGGTCATAGCCTAGCCGGCCCGGCCAACATCGACAGCACGGTGGCGGTAAGCGTTTCCACATAAGTCGCGGTTGACCAGTCGCTGAACTGGGTGAGGTCGTCCCAGGCGCGGAACGAGAACAGCGTCACCATCAGTGTCGCCGCCTGTTTGTGATCCCATGAGGGATGCACTCGGCCTTCCAACGCCAGCCGGCGCACCACCGTGCCCGCCATCCATGCGATGTTCAGGTCGTGGCGACGCCGCCAGGCCGCAGCCGCGGATTCGTCGCGGAACCGGTCGGACTCGATGGACCGCACCAGCGAGGCCATCACGCGGCTGCGCTGCGCCCGGGTCTCGGCGACGCGGCGCAGCATCTTCTCACCGTCATCGAGGGCCTCGACATCCTGCATCCAGCCGCCAAGACCCATCTTCTCATCGACATAGTCCGAAAGGGAGGAAAGCAGATGCGAGCGGTCGGCGAAGTGAAGGTAGACGGCCTGACGAGACACGCCGGTCAGCTTCGCAACCGCCTTCATGGTCGCGGCGGCCTCACCCTTTTCGTCGATAATCTTCCAGGCCGCGGCCAAGATGCGCTCTCGGGTTCCGATGTCGAGGCCGGAAACCGGGGCAAGGTCGTTGGCGACCGCTCTCATGATTTACCTCAGCGCACAGCCGGCAGTGGCGGCACATCATCGTAGCCTGGCTCCAGGTCAAGCTCCAAGGCGCCGGCGAAGCGGGCGACGCATACGTAGAACGCGACCGTCAGTGCGATGTGGATCACCGCGCTGTCGTCGAACAACGCCCTCACGGGGGCGAAGGCTGCGCTTGAGGGGTGACCATCGCGAATCATTTCGTCGGCGAAGCCCAGAACCGCGCGCTCCGTTTCGCTGAACTGCTCGCTGGCGCGCCAGTCCGACAGGGCGTGCAGCTTCTCCGTCGACACGCCTGCTGCAACCGCCATCGACCAATGGTGCGCCCACTCGTACTTGGCCCCCGTCAGTTGGGCTGTGCGCATGATCAGCAGTTCGCGCAGATCGCGACCAGCGAAACCGAGATTGCGCAACGGCCATGCCAGATCGGTCCAGGCCTGGAGAAGCTCCGGAGCATTGGCCAGCAACCGGTAGAGGTCGGGAACCTTCGAGCCCCGCTGGACCATGCCCTCAAACAGGGCCCGCGTGGCGTCATCAACCTCGGCGTCGGTCTTGAGCGGGATTCGGGTCATCGGTTTCGCCTCAGAGGGGTCGATTCAAAATCTTCGACAGCGCGTTGCGCAGCGCCGCGCGCGGATCTGCAGACTTGGTCATGGCTCGAAAGCCCACGTGGCAGTCCGGGCGCACCAGGATGCAGCCCTCATCGGCGATTTCGCGGACCTTCGCCCAGACGCCGGAAGGATCGGCGACATCGCCGCCTGCGCCCACCCGCACCGCATGGATGTCGACACCCGTCTCCGCCGCCAGCTCGGCGGCCGCATTGCACCAGGCCAGGCCGCCCAACCCGGTGATCAGGGCGAACCCACCCAAGGGCGCCAGGTCATGGCTGGAGAGCTTCTCACCGCCGCGGTTCAGCCAGGCGTGCGGCAGACGAGATCCCGGCCGGCTTGTCGGGCGGTAATCATTGCCCATCGGATCGCGCCACGCTGGCGCGGATCCATCATCCACCACCGCCCCGGCGTCGTAGGTGAAGCCCATTTCCATGTCGTGGGCGGCGTATTCCACCCGCTGCACCCGGAACACTTCGTCCAGTTGGGCGCGCCGGGTTGCGCCCATGCGGGTGTCGGACATCAGGGTCTTGAACCGGCGGGTGGTCTGTTCCTCGGTCTCACCGGGCACGGCGCCCAGGGCGGCCATCAACACAAAGGCGTTGGCCATCGCCTGCATGGCCCATTCGGCATTCCAGCTCACCACCGGCCGACGCTCAACCTCATAGGTGTCCAGCAGGGCCTGTGGCGCGAGACCCTTCACCGCCAGGGCCAGTTTCCAGGCGATGTTGTGCGCATCTTGGATACCTGAATTAAGGCCAAGACCGGCGCCCGGCGGGTGTTTGTGGGCCGCATCGCCAATGAAATAGACCCGCCCCACCGACATCTTGTCGGCGATCACTGTTTCCAGACGCCATCGGCTGACGCTGTTGATCTTCACGGGTACATCGATCTTGAGCAGGCGCAGGCCTTCCTCGACCAGCTCCTCATCGCTGACCGTCTCATGATCGACGGTGCTCATCAGCCTGCGGCCGCGGCTGAAGCTTGAGGCCCATTCTTCGCTGTAGCGGTCAAAGCGAGTGGGACCGAACGTCAGCAGGGACGCCACCCGGTAGGGATCCGACGGATGAAATACCCGCCGCATCGGTATGTCATCCTCATCCAGATAGCCGGACAGGTCAGCCGAAAACCAGATGGTGTAGAAATCGCCCAGACCCTGGTCGCCGACCATTTCAACGCCAAGCATCGGACCCAGCGTCCGTCCGCCGTCGGCGGCGATCAGGTAGTCGCATTCAATCTGAAAAGTCTCATCGGTGGTCAGATTGCGGACCGTCGCAGTCACGCCCGCCTCATCCTGGCTCAACGCGACCAGCTCATGTTCGAACAGCAATCGCCCAGGCGTGCGCGCCTCGACAATTCCGGCCAGAACCGGTTCCAGCCTGAGTTGCGGTATGTTGGTTGTCCGGGTCGTGCCCTTGGCGTCATAGGCGGGCGCGGCGTCCGAACCGCCCATTATCGGCGGCGCAATGATCTTGATGCGGTCCAGCGGACCGTCGCCCCCGATAGAGGTCAACCAGCGGATCCGCTGCAGGTTCTCGCGCTTCGGACCATTGGCGTAGATGGTCTCGGAGGCGCCATGCTGGCGGAAGACCTCCATGGTTCTCTGGTTGATGTAGTGCGCCTTGGGCAGGTGCGAGGTGGCCGGATGCCGTTCGATGGTCAGTGAGTCCACCCCCAGGTCACCCAGGAAAATGCTCAGCGACAGTCCGGCGCCCCCAGCGCCGACAACCAGGACCTGGGTGCGGACTTTACGCAAGGCGCGCCACCTCCTGCGGCAGGTGATCCATGTCGCCCAATCCCCTCAATCGCTGCGAAAAGCTGTCCCGACCTAGGTCCTTGACCGCATGAATTCTTCGGAGGCCTTCTGGTCGAATGCGAGAATTTCATCGTGGGCGACACCCGCGTCGAACTGCTCGGCGATCTTTTCCGGATCTATGAAATACCCGAACAGGTTCTTCTGGAACGGCTCGGAGAGCATGTAGGCCTTGGATTCCTCCATGGTCGCGAACCGGTCGATGAAGAACTCTACGCCGTTGCCATCCGGATCCTGGTAGTAAAACGAAAGCGTCGGCCCGTGATTGACGCATTCCGCCGGCAGGTGGCCCTGGGCCTTCAGCTTCCGGTACTGCGCGACCAGATCGTCCAGTCCGGCGTAGGCGAACGCCACATGTTTCAGCGGGGACGGACGGCCATCGTTCGGGGCTTCGCCGGCCAACTGAACGAATCCGAACCGATGATGCTCATCGTCATAGGTCCCGAAGGTCACCCGGGGGCTGGCGACCAGAATGTCCAGGTCGAAGACGTCCCGGTACCAGGCGGCCAGCCGCGGCATGTCGTAGGATTGGATCACGACGTGTGCAAAACGGAGCGGCCGCGGCATGTCTGGTTCCCTGATCGGTGCGAAACGGTAGGCGTCGGCTTGTCACACGTCAAGCAAGCGAGCTTCGGCTCCAGAGCCATGCTGGCGCGCGGACCATGATGACCTGGCCCTACTCCGACAACAGCAGGCGCAGCGCCGGCAGCGCGGGTTTTAGGGACGAGGTCCTGGGAAAGTCGTCGACATACCGGAACCGGACCGGGACCTGATAGGGCGTCAGCCGTTCGCGCAGAAAGGCCGTCAGTTCGGCGTCGGGTGGCGCGGCGGCGCCGGCGGCCAGGATGATGGCCGCGGCGGGAACCTCGCCCAGCCGCGCGTCCTTGACGCCGACGACCGCGGCCTCGCGCACCGCCGGATGGGCCTCCAGCGCCTTGACCACATCCTCGGGGTGCACCTTGAACCCACCGCGGATGATGGCGCTGTCGGCGCGGCCCTTGATCCAAAGGAAGGCCTCCGCATCCATGACCGCCAGGTCCGTGGTGCGCAGCCAGTTGTCCGGGTCGGCGAGCTGCTTGGAGCGGATTTCCAGAACGCCCACCTCTCCGAACGGCAGCGGCGCCCCGGTCTCCGGATCCACCACCCGGCCTTCGGCGCCGCGCTGCAGCCGGCCCACCGAGCCCCGCTTGCTGGCGTAATGGGCGCGGAAATCGGCCAGGCTCCAGCCGGCGACGCCGCCGGAGAACTCCGTTGCGCCGTAATTGGCCAGCACCGGCAGGTCGTAGCGGTCCAGGAACGCCTGGATCAGGGCGTCATCCACCGGCGCGGTGCCGCTGGAGAGCCCCACCAGACTGCTCAGGTCGGCCTTGGGAATGTCGGCCTCCAGGATCATGCGCAGGGCCGTCGGCGGCGCGCTGGCCATCTTCGGCCGGTGGCGCACCACCGCGTCGCGCCACTCCGGCACGTTGAACCGTTCGATCAGGCAATTCTGCCGGCCGGAGGCGATGGCGGTCAGGGCCCGCGCGATGCCGCTGATGTGGGACAGGGGCGCGGGCAGGATCTGCACGCCCTTGCGCAGCTTCGGCGCCGGGACCGCCCCCTCCCCCGCCTCGCCCAGCACCGTCGAGCCGATGCTGTGCTGGAAGGAGGCCCGGGAAAGCGGGATGCGCTTGGGCTTGCCGGTGGTGCCGCTGGTGAGCATCTCGATGACCACCCCCGGCGCCGTGCGCCGAAGCTCGGCGCCGGTCACCTTGTCCAACCCTTCGAGCAGCCGCACCGGCGCCCCCTCGCCGCCCATCACCACCCCCGCCGCACCGATGGCGCGGACCGCCTCGCGCACGCCCGGCCGTTCCCAGTCGGCGGCCTCGGCCACCACCACCGGCGCCTTCAGCTCCACGATGTCGGCGCTGATCGTGGCGTCCGGATAGGCGGGATTGATGATCACCAGGCAGCGGTCGGTGGCCTGCATCGCGCAGAGCGCCGCGAAGGCCTCGAACCGGTTGCCCATGAACACCGCCACCCGCGCCTCCGCCCCCAGGCCCAGGCCCAGGCCGTTCAGCACCGCGTCGAGACCCTCCACCCGGGCCGCGATCTCGCCAAACGTGCGCGCCGCCCCGCGGATCTCCACCGCCGGCGCATCGGGATCGATCGCCAGCACCCCCCTGATCAGGTCACGCACGATGCTCATGGGTCTGTCGTCCTGGTCCGTTGTTTCCGCCCGCCCCGCTCTAGCAGCAGGTCGCGGGGCTTGTCAGCGTCCCCGTGCGATGGGCGCGCGTCGCCTGGCCCGCGGCGTGAAATTGACCCGGGACTTCAAAAATCGCGGATCAACCCCATGCGCCCTGTCGTCAAATCACGATTTGACGGGTGCGTCCGGGTTTGGCGTGGGGAGGAGGGCTTTAGATGCGGATTGACGGTGGGGCGGTTGGGAGACCTTCCCGTCGTCATCCCGGAGACGGGGGAACGGTGCTCCCGTCACTACATTGCAATTAGTCGCAGTTGGGAGCCAATCTATGGTCGCAAAAACTGCGTGAATTCAAATTCTCTCAAAATCTCTTTGCCCGAAACCGGCTTATTTTGAGCCCAATATTTTTCGAATCTTTCCTCCGTAAGCTCAATATTCAAATATTTATCGAGAATATTGAAATATTCCTCGTATAAAATCGTAGATTCCGGATCCACATTACTTATTATAATGCTTCCGGTTGGCTGCACATCTACCGGTGTAACTCGTAATTCTGGCCTATACTCCCGAATTACGTCAAGTATCTTCCACACATCGCCCGTCCACCAATCCGCCACCGCTCGATCGGCCCGCGCCTCTGGCCGATGAGTCCTCTCGGTCATCTCAATATTTACTGGCAGACAATCATCAAGCAATATCACCGAATTTCTATCACAACACCTCTCAACATTAATAAAATCTCTTAAAATATACTCAAACAAATGCATTCCATCAATGAATGCAAAATCTATATTATCTCTCAAAATTTCTTGCACATCGAAATCTCGAAAGAATTCATCGCTAGTAATCTGAAATAATTGAAGACTCCTTTTGGCCCCCACAGGATTGCATGTGAATGCAAAATACGGATCGATTCCCACTGATTCACAAGTGGCGCCAATAAGTGTCTCTCCATCCCGGACGCCGATCTCCAAATAATTTCTCGCACTTTTCTTTCTCAATAACTCCCATATGGACTCTCTATAATGAGGTCCACCTAGAAGTTTTCGGGAACTCTTATCTTCCAAATGATATTGGGACATATTCTATAATTCCTAAATTTGGCCCGGTTTCATCCGAATGCCGGCCAGTTACTGGAACCTGCTGGCGGCTGACGCCGGTGATGCGCCGGCGCAGGTGCGCTGGGCCTACCAGTGCGCCGCCGGCCTCGGTCTCGTTCCGGATCTCGCCGAAGCTGAGCTATGGTTTGGGGCGGCTGCGCAAAAGGGGCACGATGGCGGCGCCTTTGGACTCGGCCTGCTCCACGCCGGCGGTCACGCCAAGCAAGCGGACGCTGGCCAGGCGGCACAGTGGTTCCGCAAGGCCGCGGACTCCGGCCATGCCGGCGCGCAGATTTCGCTTGGGTTGCTCTATCTCCGCGGCGAGGGTGTCGAGAAGGACGAGGCTCGCGCCGCCAGCTTGTTCGCGCAGGCCGCCGAGGCCGGCGATCTGGGGGGCATGTATCTGCTCGGCCAATGTTACCGCGCCGGCGCCGGGGTCGCCTTGGACCTGCAGCAGGCTGAATCCTGGCTCAGGCGCGCGGCGGCGCGGGGACATCCGAAGGCCATGGTGTCGGTTGGCGGACTATTGCTTGAGTCCGCCTTGGGCGACGCCGCGACAGCTGCGGGCTATTTCCGTCAAGCCGCCGATCTGGGCGATGGCGAGGCGCAGTTCCTGCTTGCCAGACTTTATCTGCAAGGTCGCGGCGTACCCCAGGATTCCATTGAGGCCGCCCGCCGGTACCGATCCGCCGCCGATCTTGGCGTCGTCGAGGCCTGCGAAAGGCTGGGCGCAATGTACGCCGATGGCGTTGGGGTCGAGCGCGACGCCGCCGTCGCCGCCAGTTGGTTCCGCAAGGCCGCAAAAGCCGGCGACGCCGCAGCGATGTTCGCCCTGGGTGCGCTGGCGGAAAAGAGCCCGGAAGGCGCGGGCGACATACGCGCCGCCGCGACCTGGTACGCCAGGGCCGCCGAGCGAGGCAGCGCCCAGGCCTGCATGAAACTCGGTTTGATCTGCGCGGACGGCGGACTTGGCCAAAGCGATTACTCCGCCGCGGCGACTTGGTTTCGCAAGGCCTACCAATTCGGACACCTGGACGCGGCCGGCAACTTCGCACTGCTTCACATGCGGGGCCTGTTGGCGGACGCCAACCCGAACCTCGCGCTGCGGGTTCTGCGCGATGCCGCCGAGCGCGGAAGCCGCGCCGCAGCGTGGCGATTGCACGATTACTACGGCGGCGCCGAGGGTGGCGAAAATGATCCCAGCCTCGCCCAGCATTGGCTGATCAAGGCCGCCGAAACCGGCTGCGGACTGGCCGCCGGGAGGCTGGCGGAACAGTCCGAAGCCAACGACCCGCAGGCTGTCGACGCAGAACGCCTTCTCGGCCTGCTGACCCTGGCGGCCGAAGAGGGCGACGCCAGCGCGCAATCGCGGCTGGGACGCATGTACGCCGACGGCCGCGGCGCCGCAGCCGACATCGGCATGGCCCTTCGCTGGTGCGGACGCGCTGCAGAAGCAGGCGAACCGGCCGCCCAAACATGGCTTGCGGATGCACTGATGGCCGGGCGGGGCATCATCCCGAGCCGGGAGGGTGCGATCGCCTGGTATCTGCAGGCCGGGCGCAGCGGTCATACGCCAGCCCTGAACCAGATCACGGCGATCGTGCTTGAACAGCCCACGAGCCCGGAGATCCAGCATGAACTCCTGCATCTGTGGATGAACACTGCCGGCCCGACCGCAGCGCGCAACATCGGTCGGCTCCTGGCCCGTGGACTTGGTGATCCCGCTTCACGGGTCGCCGCGACGCAATGGCTGCGCCTCGCCGCCGACCGAGGCGACAAGTCTGCGGAACAGGCCCTGGCTGAAATTCAATCCGCCTGATCACTGGCGGCGATCAGTCCTGCGCCTCGACGAAGTCTAGGACGCTTTCGATCACCTGGCGGTCGCGCGCGATCCCGCGATGGCCGAGGCCCTCGGCGTAGCAGGTCTTCGCGCCAGGCCACTGGGCCGCGATGATTTCGGACGTGCGCCATGACCAGTGGGGATCATCCCGGCAATGGGCCACGAGAACCGGGATCGTCAGGCCACGCGCCGCTGTCTCCACATCATAGTTGAGCTGTGGATCATCCGGCGGCGTGTGCAGTCGCTTGTGCGCCAGGTCGATCGCGATCTGCGGCGCGTCCTTCGGCGCCACGATATTGCGCTGCAGCGTCCATAGGTCCCATCGCGTGGGCAAGGCGACGCCGAACAACACCGCCTTCTGCGCCGACAGGCCGGACGACAGCGCGCGGATCACCGAAACCGCGCCGATCGAGTGGCCCATGATCGTGTGAATGGGACCAAGGGCGCTGGCGACGGCGCAAAGCGCCGCCACGCCGCTGTCGACGCCCCGCTCCGCATTCACCGACAGTCCATGGCCCGGCATATCCAGCACGACGATCGAATGGCCCCGCTCCACGGCGGCGTCCATCAGCGGCGCCCAGAGCACGTGGTCGTCAAACGCGCCGTGGGCCAGCATCAGCGCCGGACCATCGCCCAGCCGCCAAGCCGTGACTTCGCCCCGTTCGAAAGCGATCGTCGACGCTGGCGTATCGCGCAGGATCGTCGCCAACCGCTTGTCCGTCCGCGGCGTCGGCAGGGATTGGGCGACAATCTGTTCGACGAGGTCTTCAAGGTACTGGTCGTTCAAGTCTCAAACTTTCGTCTGCGATTCCGGCGTGGCCTCAAGCGCCCGTATTGCAACACCTTGAGGCCGTTCGGCTAGGCCGAGATCCACCGATGCGGCCAATTGCGCCCCAAGGCGCGCACCTCGCCGATCCGCAACGCCTGCATCCTGATGGTGTGGGCCGAAAGCTGGGCGACCATGTGCACCGGCTCCAGACCGGCGACCGGGCTGGTGGCGATCGGGCCGATCACCATGGCCTGATCGATGGCGGCCCATTCCGCCTGGGCGCGGTCCAGTTGGCCGACCGCGTAGAAGTGCCGGAGCGGAATGGCCTCCCCCGGCAATTCCACCATCACGCCGATCATCCATCCGCCGCTCATCCGGCGCAGCTAGCACATCGGCGCGCCGCCCGCCCCTTCGATTGACGGCGATCCGGCCGGCCGCCATACCGAGCGCCCTGGCGCCATAGCAGCGCAGGCGCGATGGATGGACCGCAGATGATCAACAGCCAGGGTAAGGCCGTCGCCGTCGTGATCGGCGCCACGTCGAAATGGCAGGCCGACGGGCGCAACACCCGGCTGGTGGTCGGGGCGGCCGTCGACGACGGCGATGTGCCGGTCAGCGCCCGCTGGGGGGTGGGCGGCGCCATCGCCCAGAAATTCGCCCAGGAAGGATTCTTCGTCGTCATGACAACCCGCGCCGCCGCCAACGCCGCGGGCCTGGCGCAGGCGATCGCCGATCAAGGCGGCGCCGGCATGGTCGTGGAACTGGACCTCGCGTCACAGCCGTCGATCGCCACAGCCTTCCAGCAGATTCGCCGCGACGCCGGCAACCCCGAGGTTCTGATCTACAATGCGGGCTACCTGGAGGGGCGCGCCCTGCCCCCCGAACAGGAGTTGCTGGAGTTCTTCCCCGTGGAGATGTTCGAAACCGCCTTGGATATCTCCTGTCGGGGACCCTTCCTGGTGGCGAAGGAGGTCCTTCCCGCAATGCGCCGGCGCGGGCGCGGGTCGTTCATGTTCTCCAACAATCCCATGTCCCTGCGGGGGCAGAAGCGTCACACGGGGGAGTCCTTGTACTACCCGCGTGTGATGATGCGGGCCCTGGCGCAGGCGCTGACCGAGGAATATTCCGAACACGGGGTGCATGTGGCCAACGTCATCATCGACGGTGGCATCGATTCACCCGGCACCAGGGGCCACCCGCAAATGCGGCGTGAGGCTTTGATCGACCCAGCGCGGATCGCCGAAGCGTTCCACTATCTGCACACCCAGGACCCCTCTTGCTGGAGTCATGAAATCCAGCTCACGCCGTCGGTGAACAAGCCGCGATTTTAAGCTAGTCCAGGCGTTCCACGATGATCGCCGGCGCCATTCCGCCGGACGCGCACATCGTGACCAGGCCGCGGCGCAGGCCGCGACGCTCCAGTTCGTCGATCAGGGTGCCAATCAGCATCGAGCCGGTGGCGCCGATCGGGTGCCCCAGGGCCATGGCGCCGCCATTAACGTTCACCTTGTCCCGGTCGACCTTCAGGTCGCGGATGTATTTCTCGGTGACCACCGCAAAGGCCTCATTGATCTCGAAGAGGTCGATGTCGGCCAAGTCCAGGCCCGCCTTGGCCAGCGCCCGCTTCGTCGCCGGGACGGGTGCATTCAGCATCAGGGTCGGGTCATCGCCCATGTTGACGGCCGCGACGATGCGGGCCCGCGGCTTCAGGCCATGGGCGCGGGCATAGTCCGGCGAGGCCAGCAGCAGGGCCGCGGCGCCATCCACCACGCCAGACGAATTGCCGGCGTGGTGGATGAACTTGATGTCTAGGTCGGGGTACCTCTGCAGGATCAGGCTGCGGTAGGTCGCGCCCTGGTCGTCGAGCGGTTGATCCGCCATGGCCGCGAACGACGGCTTCAGCGAAGCCAGTCCTTCAAGGGTGGTCTCTGGCCGCGGGAATTCCTCGTGGTCCAGGGCCAGGCTGCCGTCCTCGTGATAGACCGGCACCAGACTCTTACTGAAGTGCCCGTTGGCGATCGCATGGGCGGCCCGCTGCTGGCTGAGCACCGCCAGCTGTTCGGTGGCCTCGCGGCTGATCCCCTCCATGGTCGCAATGGCGTCGGCGCAGACACCTTGCTGGGACTGGGGATGGCGCGCGCGCAGGCGCATGTTGCCCACGTCATTGAGCCCTGCGGCCCCTGGCTGGGTGCGGCCGGGCATCGACATCATCTCGCAGCCCCCTGCGACCACCAGGTCGGCCATGCCTGAACCGATGGTGGCGGCGGCGAAGCTGACCGAGGTGATCCCGCCGCCACAGAAGCGGTCCAGGGTCACGCCGCTGCAGCGGATGTCATAACCGGCATCCAACGCACTCATGCGGCCGAGATCGCGGCCTTGCGCGCCAACCTGGGAGCTGGTGCTCCAGATCACGTCGTCAACTTCGGCGGTGTCGATCCGGTTGCGTTCGGCGATCGCCCGCAACACAGTGGCGCCCAGTTGTTGGGGATGCAGGCTGGATAGCGCACCCTTGCCGAACTTGCCGATCCCGCGGGGCGTACGGCAGGCGTCAATAATCCAGGCTTCGGTCACAGCGTTCTCCTGACGAAATTCATGCCTTCCATCCGGCATTCCACGGCGCAACGCCAGCCGGAATTGCGCTCACCGAACCGCTACACTTTCCAGCCGATCCGGTGATAACAGGACTCAACATCCCATTAGCCTCTCCGGAGCCCCTCATGATCCTCGACTCTTCCATCTCCGCCGTCGTCACCGGCGGCGCATCCGGCCTTGGGGCCGCCACCGTCAAGGCGCTGCGCGACCTGGGGGTGAAGGTCGCGATCTTCGACTTCAATCCCGAGACCGGCCAGAAGAAGGCCGCCGAACTGGGCGCCGTGTTCTGTCAGGTCGACGTCAACGACGAGGCGGCGGTGGAGGCGGGCTTCGCCGCGGCGCGCGCCGCCAACGGCCAGGAGCGGATTCTGATCGCCTGCGCCGGCGGCAGCCGCCCCACCGGCGTCGGCGGCGGTAAGACTGTCTCCCGCAACAAGGAAACCGGCGAAATGGTCCGGCACAGCACCGACATCTTCGAACGGGTGCTGCGCCTGAACGCGGTCGGCACGTTCCGCTGCATCACCCATTCGGCCGCCGGCATGATGGCGCTGGACCCAATGGATGAGGACGGCTGCCGTGGCGCGATCGTAAACACCGGCTCCGTGGCCGCCCAGGACGGACAGATCGGCCAGGTCGCCTATTCGGCGGCCAAGGCGGCCATCGCCGGCATGACGCTCACCATCGCCCGCGACCTGTCGAGCGAGGGCATCCGCGTCAACACCATCCTGCCCGGCATCATGGCCACGCCGCCGATGGAGGCGATGCGCGAGCGGAGCCCGCAGGTCTACGCCGGCCTTAACGCCTCAGTCCCCTTCCCGCGCCGCCTGGGCAAGCCTGAGGAATTCGCTGACCTGGCGCTGACCATGTGCCGCAACGCCTATTTCAACGGCCAGGTGGTCCGCCTGGACGGCGCCATCCGGATGCCGCCACGTTAAGGCGGTGCGAACAGAACAGAAGGGTTGAGACATGGACTTCGGGATCAAGGGCAAGGTCGCCCTAAGCGGCGGCGGCAGCAAGGGCATCGGGCGGGCCATCTCCGAGGAGCTGGGCCGAGAAGGCTGCAAGGTGGTGGTCGCGGCCCGCGGCAAGGAGGCGGTGGATGAGACCGTCGCGGCGATCCGCGCCGCCGGAGGCGAGGCGGCCGGCATTTCCGCCGACATGACCGGCAAGGCCGGCATCGAAGCCGCCGTGGCTTTCGCGCGAACGACTTACGGCGACCCTGAGATCGTCATCGGCAACGTCTACGGCCCCACCCACGGCCGCTGGGATGAGACCAAGGACGAGGACTTCCTGGAGGCCTACCAGCACATCGTGATGAGTGAGGTCTACCTCTGCCGCGCCGTGCTGCCGGCCATGAAGGCCAAGGGCTGGGGCCGGATCGTGACGGTGAACTCCACCTGTTCCAAGGAGATCCACCGGGAATTGCCACTGGTCACCGCCAACGTCACCCGGGTGGGGACCACGTCCCTGAACAAGAGCATCGCCGACGAGATGGGCCGCTACGGCATCACCATCAACACCCTGGGTACCGGTGGCTTCTACACCGAGCGCTACCGCAGCTACATGAAGGCCAACGCCGAGCGGGGCGGCCGGCCCTATGATGAGTCCAAGGCCATGGAGCGCGATTTCGCCCGCACGCCGGTCGGCCGCCTGGGCTATCCCGAGGAGATGGCGGCCATGGCGGCCTTCCTCTGCTCCACCCGCGCCAGCTATGTCACCGGCCAGTTCATCGTGGTGGACGGCGGCGGCGTCACGACGCTGCTGTAGCCGGACTGATCACATACAGGATCACAGGCGCCGCCGCCCACGGTTGGCGGTGGCGCCGGGCCGCCGGTTAGTGGCAATCTCTCCGCATCGATATTCCCGGCGGGGCCGCCCCGCTGACCTGGACAAAAGGAACCCCCATGGCCTACCGCCCGATCCCCGAGCTGGTCATCAAGAAGGAGGGCCCCGTGGCCCTTGTGACCATGAACAACCCGTCGATGCTGAACGCGTTCAGCGACGACATGCATGAGGGCATGCAGGACATCTGGTGGCATCTGGAGCTTGACCGGGACGTTCGCGCCATCGTGCTCACCGGCGAGGGCCGCGCGTTCAGCGCCGGCGGCAATGTTCCGGGCTTCATCCGCTCCTACGAGGACCCGATGCATCGGCGCGAATCCATGCGCGGCGCCATGCGGCTGCTCAGCGCCATGCTGGATTGCCCCAAGCCGGTGATCGCCGCGGTCAATGGCCCGGCGGTGGGCCTGGGCTGCTCGGTGGCGGTGTCCTGCGACATCGTGTTGATCGCGGAGTCCACTTACATGTCCGACCCGCACGTGGACATCGGCCTTGTGGCCGGCGACGGCGGCGCCGTGCAGTGGCCGTCGATGATGAGCATCCTGAAGGCCAAGTACTACCTGCTGACTGGCGACCGCATCCCCGCGGCCGACTGCGTCGCGCTGGGCCTGGCCAACATGGTCGTTCCCGACGCCAAGTTGATGGAGGATGCCATGGCGCTGGCCAATCGCCTCGCCGCCAAGCCGCAGCAGGCCCTTGAAGAGACCAAGCGGGCCATCAACCTGCACCTCCAGGCCGCCATGCTCCGCGTGGGCCCCTTCGCCGCCGCCGCCGAGCAGGAGTCGTTCAGCACCGACGACATCCGCAAGACCATCGAGAAGTTCACCAGCAAATAGGGCGGGCGGGTTCGGGCGACGGGAATTCCTGTCGCCCGGCGCCCGTGAGGGGGTATTTGGGGGAGCGCGTCCAATGATCCAGATCGACCAGAACACGATCATTCTCATTGTCAGCGTGGCCGTCCTTGCTTTTCTGGCTCTGCGCTGGGTGAAAGCCCGCATGCTGCGCAATCGCGCGCGCTCCTGGCCGACAGCGGCGGGAAAAGTTGAGGCCTCAAGCCTGCAATTGGAGCAGCGGGGAAACAACCAGTCCGCCCACGTGGCGACAATCACCTATGCCTATGAGGTTGCAGGAACGGTGCATCAAGGCGTCTGGAAGCGGAGCACGATGTTCCATGGCAAGGCGCAAGGCTGGATCGACCAGCATCCGCCGGGCGCCAATCTCACCGTCAGATATGACCCGAATAATCCCGGAGCCTCAGTGACCCTCGACACCGATCAGTCCCGGGCGCCGGCTCGGGAATGAGCGGCGTATGATGCGGGCGCCGTGGCTCCGCCGCGCAACCCGCCGCCGCCGACCCCTGCGACAATTCCGGACGTACAACGTCGCATGGGGTTGAAGTGCGCGATTTGCGCGCCCGCCTCCAGACTCCGCGCGCTTCGCCCCTATTCCTGAGGCAACCGCATCAGGCTGGCGATGTTGTTCTTCTGGATCGCCGTGGAGCCGCCGAAGATCGGCAGCACCATGGCGTCGCGGACATAGCGCTCCATGTTGAAGCCCTCGGCGTAGCCATAGGCGCCCATCACCGTCTGGCAGTCGATCACCACGTTGCGGACGGTCTCGGAGATGTGGAGCTTGGTCATCGAGGTCTGCACCGCGCTGGGCAGGCCGCGGTCGACCAGGTCCGCGGAATGGGCCAGCATCAGGCGGCAGGTCTGCATCCGGGTCTGGGCGTCGGCCAGCAGGTGACGCACCGCCTGGTGGCCGCAGATGCGCTTACCGAACTGGACCCGCTGCTGGCTGTAGGCCCAGGCCTCCTCCACCGCCGCCTCGCCCAGGCCCACCGCCATGGCGCTGGGCTGCAGCTTCTCCACCTCCAGGGTCGGCCCGGCCAGTTGCGACCAGCCCTGGTTCCACCGTTCCTCGCCGCCGAGGATGTTCTCGGCAGGTATCTCGACGTTCTCGAACACCACGTCGTTGGTGGGCACGCCGCGCATGCCCATGGTGGCGATCCGGGTGATGCCGACGCCCGGCGCATCGGTGGGGATCAGCACGAACGACAGGTTGCGCCGCCTATCCTCCGGCGGACCGCTGCGCACCAGGGCGTAGACATAGTCGGCGATCTGGGCGCCCGTGCACCAGCGCTTGGCGCCGTTGATCACCACCTTGTCCCCGCGGCGCTCCGCCCGCGTCTCCACCGAGGCCAGGTCGCCGCCCACATTGGGTTCGGAAAGGCCCAGGGCGAAGACCAGCTCGCCAGCCGCCACTTTGGGCAGCAGCTCCGCCTTCTGCCGCGCCGAGCCCTGTTCGGTGAGGTTGAGGCCCGCATAGCCCGCGCACTGCACATAGAGCCCGCCCAGGGCCATGCAGCGCTTGGAGATTTCCTGGATCGCCATCAAGAGGCCGCCGACATTCTTGCCGACACCCCCATAGGCCTCGTCCACTGACAGGCCGCAGACCCCCAGTTCCGCCAGCGGCTTGAGCATCTCGCGCGGAACATGGTCGGCCCTTTCCCAGGCCTGCACCGTCGCGTCCGGCGCGATGTCGCCCAGCAGCCGGCGCAGGCTGTCGCGCAGCATCTCCAGGTCTTCGCTGAGCGTCATCATCGCCGTCTCCCGTTGGCCGACTGTCGCCCGCGCGGCGCCGGACCAGCGTCAGCATCAAGCCTGCGCACGCCGCGCGTCAATCGGCTTGCCGCAATCCATCGCGTAGGTGATCCAAGCATCGTTGGACAGCCTGTTTGAGGGCGGGATACTACTGACCGCACGGGCGAATGGCCCGTGTGCATTGGGCGGGAAGCGACTTGGTTGACAGGTTCCCCAGGGGCAAGACCGCGATCGTGGGCGCGGCGACATATGGGATCGGCGAGGCGCCGGGGATGACCCCCAACGACATGGCCGCCCTGGCCGCCCTGGGCGCCCTGGCCCAGGCGGGTCTGCCCCTGTCAGCGGTGGACGCCCTGTTCGTCTGCACCTCCAATGACGCGCTCTCGGGGTTGGGCCTTTCGGAATATCTGGGGATCCGGCCGAAGTTCACCGACAACAACCGCACCGGCGGCTCGGCCTTCATGAGCCACGCCATCGTCGCGGCCCTGGCCCTGGAGGCGGGCTATTGCGACGTGGCCGTGGTGGTCCACGCCAGCAACCAGCGCTCCGCCGGCGGCCTGGTCTCCATGCGCCTGGCCTCCCCCTATGAGACGCCCTACCGGCCCATGAACCCGCTGTCATCCTATGCGCTGGCCGCCTCGCGCTACATGCATCAGTACGGCGCCACCCGCGAACACCTGGCCGAGGTGGCGGTCGCCGCCCGCGCCTGGGCCAACCTCAATCCCGAGGCCTTCGCCCGCGGCCCGCTCTCCATTGACGATGTGCTGGCCTCGCGCATGGTCTCAAGCCCACTCACCGTGCGCGACTGCTGCCTGGTCACCGACGGGGCCGCCGCCATCGTCATGGTGCGCGCCGACCGCGCCAGAGACCACGCAGAGCGCCCCGCATATCTCCTCGGTGGCGCGGCGGAGACCTGGCATTCCGACATCGCCGCCATGCCGGACCTGACGGTCACCGCCGCCACGGAGTCCGGCCGCCGCGCCTACGCCCAGGCCGGAGTGGGCCCCAAGGACATCGACGTCGTCCAGCTCTATGACGCCTTCACCATCAACACGATCCTGTTCCTGGAGGACCTGGGCTTCTGCCCCAAGGGCGAGGGCGGCCGGTTCGTGAGCGGCGGGACCATCGCGCCGGGTGGCGAGCTGCCGGTCAACACCAACGGCGGCGGCCTCTCCTACTGCCATCCGGGCATGTACGGCCTGCTGGCCATCGTCGAGGCGGTGCGCCAGCTGCGTGGCGAGTGCGGCGAACGCCAGATCGCCGGCGCCGAACTGGCGCTCGCCCACGGCAACGGCGGCACGCTGTCCAGCCAGGCGACCCTGGTGCTGGGAACCGAGGCCGCGCTGTGACAACCCTGCGCGACATGATCGAACGCAATGCGCTATGGTACGGCGATCAGCTAGCCTACCGCTGCGGCCAGACCAGTGTCACTCACCGCGAGTTCCGTGACCAGGCTTGGCGGATCGCCTCGTCTCTCCATGCACTTGGCGTGCGATCCCAGGATCGGGTGGCGATCCTGTCGATGAATTCTGTCGAGTTCGCGCTCACCTATGGCGCCTGTGAGGCGCACGGCCTGATCGCCGCCACAGTCAACTTCCGCCTGGCGGCGCCCGAGATGCGCTACATCATCAACGATGGCGGAGCCGGGGTGTTGGTCTTCGAAGCCGAATTCACCGGCCTCATTGACCAGATCCGCGCCGAGCTTCCCGATGTGCGCGAATACATCTGCATCGGCGAAGCGCCTTCATGGGCCACGCCCTGGGAAGCCTTCGTGGCTGGAGGCGATCCCGCCGGGCCGCCGCTGCCGCCCCCGACCCCCGACGACCTCGTCTATCTGATCTACACCAGCGGCACCACCGGCCGGCCCAAGGGCTGCGCCCTGCCCCAGTCCGCCGAGGTCGCCTTGGCCGCCACCACCGCCGGCGCCATGGGCCTGGGCTCTGAGGACAGCATGTTGCTGATGATGCCCCTGTTCCACATCGGGGCGAAGGCGATGGCGCTGGGCCAGCAATGGGTGGGGGGCGCCGTGCACCTGCACCGCAAGTTCGATCCGGTGGAGGTCCTGCGCACAATCGCGGCGGAAAAGATCACCGCCACACATATGGCGCCGGTCCTGATCCAGGGCCTGCTGGAAGCGCCGGGCCGCGAACGGTTCGACCTCAAGAGTCTGCGCACCGTGCTCTATTCCGCCGCCGCCATGCCGCCCTCGCTGCTGCGCGAGGCGCTCAACGTGTTCGGCCCGGTCTTCCAGCAGATGTACGGCCAGACCGAGGGGGTCGCCACCGTCCTGCCGATCGGCGCCCATCAACCCGACGGCGACGCCAAGGCCCAGCGGCGGCTGACGTCCGTGGGTCACCCGTTTATTGGTTTCGAGGTCACGATCCGCGACGACGAAAATCAGCCCCTGCCGCCCGAGTCCATCGGCGAGATCTGCGTGCGCGGGCCGACGAACATGCAAGGCTATTGGAACAACAGCGCCGCCACCCTGACCACCCTGGCCGGCGGCTGGCTGCACACCGGCGATGTCGGGCTGATGGACGAGGACGGCTACCTCTACCTGGTCGACCGCAAGAAGGACGTGATCATCTCCGGCGGCGAGAACATCTACTCCCGCGAGGTGGAAGAAGCCCTGATCGCCCACCCCGACATCGCCGCCGCCGCGGTGATTGGCGCTCCGGATCCCAAGTGGGGCGAGATTGTCTGTGCTGTGGTCGCCCTGCGTCCCGGCGCCGCGCTCACCGAAGCCGATATCGAGACCCACTGCCGCACCCTGATCGCCGGCTTCAAGCGCCCCCGCAAGGTGATCTTCGTCGACGAAATCCCCCTCCTGCCGAGCGGCAAGATCAACAAGCCGGTGCTGCGGGCCGCATACGCACAATAGGCCCCTGTCCCCCGAATGCAGTTGCGCGGCGAAGCCTGGCGCGTCAGTCTGGCCGGCAGGCGCCTCACCTTCGGGAGCGGATATGGACTGGCGGCTTCGGAATGACGGCGCACGGCTGGTCGCCATGCCTACGGGCCGGGTGGATGAGGAGAGCTGGAAGGATTTCAGCGCCCATCTGACTTCGGCCGTGCGCGAAGCCGTCGCCGCCTCCATACCTCTGGTGATCGACCTGTCCGGGCTGGACTACATGACCTCAAAGGGCCTGCGGGCGCTCACACTTGCAAAGAATGAGGCCAAGGGCGCGATCATGATCCGTCTGGCGGCGCCCAATGAGGCCATGCGTCGGATCCTGACCATCAGCCGCTACAACATGTTGTTCCCGGTGGACGACGACGTCGACCCGGCGAACTGAGAGGAAGGACATGCTGGTTCGATTCTGGGGCACGCGCGGCTCCCTACCCGTGGCGCAGCGGCGCGACACGACGCTCGCCAGGATCGCCCGCGCCTTGGTGGCCGCAAAGGGCCGGCGGTTCGCCAACGAAGCCGAAGCTGCCGAATTCGCGTGCGACGAACTCGACTTCGCCACCTACGGGACGTACGGCGGCGCCACCTCCTGCGTCGAGATCGTGGGCGACGAAGACGCGTTTGTCGTTTGCGACATGGGCTCTGGCCTTCGCGAGTTCGGCGTGAACGCCACGCGCCGCTGCGCCGAGGGCCACCCCAGGGTCTATCATTTCTTCCTGTCGCATTTGCACTGGGACCACATCATGGGGTTCCCGTACTTCCGGCCGGCCTATGAGTCCGGCGTGACCATCATGATCCACACCGGCCACCTGGACGCCGAGCAGGCGCTTCGCCGCCAGCAGGAGGAAATATCCTTTCCGGTGTCGTTCGACGAACTCAGAGCCCGCATCGAGTTCGTCGTTCACCGCCCCGGTGAGGTCTTCGAGGCCGCCGGACTGCGGGTGAGCCTGATTTCCCAGACCCACGCACATGGTTCCTTCGGTTATCGCTTCGAGCGGTTGGGCCGGACGGTGGTCTACTCCACAGACTCCGAACACCGACCGGATGACATGGACGCCGAGGGCGGCGTCGAAGCCTTTTTCGCCAACGCCGACCTGGTGATCTGCGACACCATGTATTCCCTGGGCGAGTCGGTAAGCCTGAAGCAGGACCTGGGTCACTCTTCAAACATTGTGGCCGTGGATCTATGTCAAGCCGCCGCCGCGCGGCGCCTCGCCCTCTTTCACCACGAGCCGAGCTACTCCGACGAGGACATCCAACGGATGCACGACGAAACCGTCCGCTACGAGAAAATCGTGCGCGGCGGGCGGCCGAAGCTCGAGGTGATCTGCGCTTATGACGGCCTCGAAATCGAGGTCTGATCCCCTGGCCGACCTGGACGCCGGCGCCCGGCGACGGGTGCGGCTGGCGGGACTGGTGGCCGCCCTCGCGGCGATGGCCCTGGTCCTGCTGGTCGGTGAGCGCCTGAACAGGCCGCTGTTCGACCTGTTCCAGAACCTCTCTCCACCGACGGCGGCCTCGCGTCAGGTGCATGTGGTGGCGATCGACGCCGATAGCCTTCGGACGGTCGGCGGATGGCCTTGGAGCCGGTACTATCTGGCGCGGCTGGTGGAGGAGATCTCCGCACGCGGCGCGACGGGCATCGGGCTCGACCTGCTGATGCCTGAGGCGGACCGGCTGGATCCGCCCAGGTTCGCCGATCTCTATCGGGAGCTCTCGCCGGGCGCGGCGGCGGAGGTGCGGGCGCTGCCGTCCATGGACGCTGTCTTCGCCCGGGTGATCGCCCGTAGTCCGGTGGTGCTGGCCCGAGCCGGCGCGCAAGCCCAATCCTTCGATGCGCTCGCCCCGTCCAGCGCGCCCACGCCTCCGCCAGCGCTCATCCCGCAATCGCTTCCGAAGGGCGTCGGGGCCTATTCGCACGTCGTCGCCAATCTGCAGCTTCTGGACGGCGCGGCGCTGGGCCTGGGCCTCGTGAACGGCGATCCCGACGAGGACGGCGTGGTCCGGCGCGTCCCGCTGATCGCCCGGGTCGCCGGAGCGCCCACACCCGGTCTGGCGCTTGAACTTGTCCGCGTGGCCAAGGGCGCGGACAGGATCGGTCTCAGGATCGCCGGCGGCCGGCTGGCGGCGGTCCATGTCGGCGATAGGTGGATTTCGTCCTCAGGCGATGGGCGGCTCGTTCTACGTTTTGGCGGCGCGGACAGGATACCAACGACATCAGCGGCGGACCTGCTCCGGCAGGGTTTGCCGAACGACCTGTTCAAGGGCCAGATCGTGCTGGTGGGCCTTACCGGCGCCGGGACGGCGGATGTCGTCCATACACCCCGCGCTCAGGAGACCTATGGCGTTTTCGTCCAGGCCCAGGCGGTCGACGCCATTCTGAGCGGCGAGGCGCTTCACCAACCGCGCGGCGCGGCGTTCGTGGAATGGGGACTTGGCGTCCTGCTCGCGGTCGCGGCCGGCATGGGGTTTTCGAGGCTGCCTTTCGCAGCCATGGCGGCCGCTGCAACAGGTGGCGCCGCCGCCACCTTGGCTGCGAGCTGGTATGGCTTCCAATCCGGGCTGTTGCTTGATCCGTATCCGGCGCTGGCGCCCGCGGCGGCGACGTCCGCGGCCACAGTTGCGGCCCTGTTCGTGGAAGGCCGCAGATTGCAGACCCGGCTGCGGACGGCCTTAGAAGGCGAGCGACTGGCGGCCGCCCGGGTCGCGGGCGAACTTTCCGCGGCTGCCGACATCCAGTCCGGCATGCTGCTGCCGAGAGATGAACTGGCCAGCCTGTCGAAGGCCATCGAAGTCGACGCCGTCCTGCAACCCGCCCGCAATGTCGGCGGCGACCTCTATGACGCCTTCATGCTGGACCCGTCCAGGCTGTGCTTCCTGGTTGGCGATGTGACGGGTAAGGGTGTTCCCGCCGCCCTGTTCATGGCGCTTGGCAAATCCCTCGCCCGCAGCTTGCTGACCCGCCCCGATCTCGACCTGACCGCGGCGGTGGCCGCCATCAATACAGAACTGTCGCAGGACAACCGCCAAGACATGGCGCTGACCCTTCTGGTCGGTATCCTGCGGACGGCGGACGGACATATCGACCTGTGTTGCGCCGGCCACGAAAATCCACTGATCGTGGGCGCGGACGGCCAGGTTCACGAACTGTCGCTGCTCGGCGGGCCGCCGCTCTGCGTGGATCCGACGTTCCCCTATTCGGTGGAGAGCCAATATCTCATGCCCGGTGAGACCCTGCTCGCCTTCAGCGACGGAGTTACCGAGGCCCAGTCGCCGGATGGATGTTTGCTTCCCCGCGCCGAGTTGCTGGCGGCCGTGGGCCGGGCCGCCGCCGGCCGGTCGGCCTCTGCGATGGTGGATGAAGTCGTGGCGGCCGTTCGCGCCTTTGAGGCGGGCTCCGAACCCAGTGACGATCTCACCATTCTCGCCATACGCCGCCCTTGAGGGCGTCTACGCTAACGAACGATCACCTCGACCCGGCGGTTGGCGGGCTCGCTGACGCCCTGCCCTGTCGGAACGCGCAGTTCCCGCGCGCCGCGCCCGGTCACGTGGGCGTTCGCCACCGGCAAGCCTTCCTGAACAAGCGCGGCGCGGACCTCAAAGGCCCGGTCGAGCGACAGCTTGTCGTTTCCCGAGGCGTCGCCCGTGGTGTCCGTGTGCCCGGTGATCTGGACATCCGAAGCGGGCGTGACAATCCGCCGGAGCTCTTCAAGGGTCTGTATTGATTCCGGCGCAAGCTTCGTCGCGCCCTCAATAAAATAGAGTGTGAATACCTTCGGCGGCGGCGGCATCACTGAAAGCAGGGCGTCATAGTTTGCGCTCAACGGCCGGGCCTTGACCGGACCGCCTGTCAGCCAAGCCTCGGTGTTGGCGTCGGTCAGGCTTCCGCGGTCGACTTCAGTCTTTGGATCCAGCACCGCCACGGCGCCCGGGGCCCCGCCCGCTTCGCTCTCCAGAAGCACCACCCTCGAACTGGCGCACCCTGTCAGCGCCGCGCACATCCCCAGAAGCACAATCCGCCTCACGGCTTGACCTCCACCACAAAACGGGTGCCCCGGGCCGCCAGCAGCGATGTGGGCGTGCGCACCCGCATGGCGTCCTTGTTCTCCTTGGCGATCTGACCGGACACGACGGCGAGCGAGCCGCGATTGACGGTGGTCAGGGACCGGCCGACATGGGTCGTGTCGTCGAACTCGAACTGGCTAAGGGCGATGGTGCTGCGTGGGCCCAAGGCGAACCGGCTGTTGTCGACGAAGGTGATCCCCACCCGCCCGTCGGCCCCGGTCCTGATCACGTCGCTGACCATCAGGGATTGCCCCGCCACTGCGGGCGTAACGGTCTTGGCGCGCACCACCGAGGCGGCGCCTGCGACGGACTTTATGCGGCCGATCTCGCCGGCGACCGCGCCCTGGGCCATCGACAGGCCGGTCGCCATCAGCAATCCTGCGATGACAAGTGCGCGCATCCCAACCTCCCCGAAGACCACGGTCCAATCATATCCCAGTTCCCCTCTGAACCGAAATCCGAGGCGCGCGCACGGCTGCTGGCTGATGCCGCCGCGGTCTCTCGCGCCGCACGACTGGCTCGCGGTTTCGCCGCCGGCGCAGGCCTCGAACCGTCGGCGGCGGATCAGTTCGCCGCTGTGGCTGAGGAGTGGGTGGCCAACATTGTCGAACACGGCGGTCCGCAGAACGGCGCACGCATCGTTTTGCGCCTACGCCGACTCGATACGGTCATCCAACTGTCGGTGAGCGACGGCGGGAGGCCTTTCGATCCGCGCACCGCCGCCTTTGACGGCCCAAACCTCGAACGCGGCGGTGGCGCGGGCCTGGCCTTGATCATGAGCGTATGCCGGGTGGCCGCCTACGTCCGCCGCGCCGGCCGCAACCGGCTGATCCTGGAGATGCCGATCTGACGTCGGCCTGACGCCAAGAAGCGGCGCGATCACCCCGTCGGCAAACCTAGCATCGCGCGGGCCAGGATATTCTTCTGCACCTCGTTTGATCCGGCGAAAATCGTCGTCGGCCGGGCCATGTAGTACTGCCAGGCGATGTCGGTCCGCACCTGGCCGATCCGGGACTCGCCGGTGAGCCCCGCCGCTTCGCCGGCCAGTTCGACGTTGAACTCGGTGATCCGCTGCAAGAGTTCGGAAGCCACGATCTTCAGGATCGAGACCTCCGGTCCCGGTTCGCCGGCCGCCGCCACCGCGTCGCAGGTTTGGCGATAGAGGGCGCCCACATCGTGCAACTCCGCCGCCAGTTCGGCGTAGCGATCCGCCAGCCCTGCATCACCGCCCCGCGCCGCCAGCAATTGCCGCGACAGGGCCAGCGCCCGGCGCGCAAGGGCTGGGCTGCCGATCCAGACCCGCTCATAGCCCAGCAGCGCCTTGGCCACCGTCCAGCCCTCGCCTACGGGACCCAGGGCGTTGGCGACCGGCGTCTCCACGTCGTCGAAGAATACTTCGCAGAACTCCGCCTCGCCGGCGAGGTTGCGGATCGGCCGCACCGTGATCCCCGGCGTCGACATCTCCATCAACAGGAAGGTGATCCCCGCCTGTTTGCGCGGCTCCCTGGACGTGCGCACCAGGGCGAAGATGTGGGTCGCCTCGTCGGCGTGTGTGGTCCAGATTTTCTGGCCCCGGACTCGGAAGACATCACCCACCTGTTCGGCCGACGTGGTCAGCGACGCCAGGTCCGATCCGGCCCCCGGTTCCGAATAACCCTGGCACCAGACCTGTTCGCCGCGGCGGATCGCCGGCAGGTAATGGGCTTTCTGGGCTTCGGTCCCATGGATCATGAGGGTGGGGCCCAGCTGCACCTCGCCGGTATCGATCAGCCGAGCCGTGCGCGCCCGCTCCATCTCTTCCTGGTAAATGACCTGCTTGCGGAAGGTCAGTTCCAGCCCGCCATAGGCCTGCGGCCAGGCCGGACAACGCCAGCCGGCGTCGTTCAACATCCCCACCCAGGCCAGCCAGTCGGCCCCGCGCAGGCGCCGAAAGGGGCGCAGGTCGTCCTGGCGCCAGGCATCTGGATAGGTCGCCGCCAGCCAGCCGCGCAGTTCGGCGCGGAAGGCCTCGTCGCTCATGGCCCTCAGGGCCTCCGCGCGGTCATTCGTCATCGATCAGATCCCCGCCCAGGACCACGAACCGGCGGCGATGATCCCGCGCTCCGCCCAGATAGCCGGACCACTTCAGCGCCGCCCGGGCGAACAGGCCCACGTCGGCTTCCTCGGTGAAGGCGATCGCCCCGTGCATCTGGATGGCCTCCTTGGTGAGGCTTAGCGCCGTCGCGCTCGCCCGCGCCTTGGCCGCGCTCGCCGCCGCCGAGGCGTGGGGCGATCTGGCCTCCATCAGCCGAACGGCCTCGCGCAACGAGGCCTCAGCCAAGGCGAGGCTGATGCGCATATCCACAGCCCGATGTTGAAGCGCCTGAAAGCTGCCGATCGGCCTCTCGAACTGCACCCGCGTGCGCAAGTGTTCCAGGGTGAGCGCCAGCACGCCGTCGGCCAGGCCGGTCAACTGCGCCGCCACAGCCAGCAAACCCAGATCGAACGCCGCGGCCATCGCCACCTCAGCCGGCGTCCCCACGATTAATGATAAGGCCGCCGCGCCCTCGAACCTCAGGGTCGCATAGGCCGCGCCATCGCTGGCGGCCTGGGACACGACCGTCACGCCCGGCGCGGCCAGATCCGCCAGCGCGATACAGGGACCATCCGCCCCCATCGCGGTTACCAGGACCCGCCTGTCCGCAGCGATCACGAACCGCTTCTCGCCGCTTATCCGGCCATCCGAGCCGATGCGGCAGCCACAGGGGAAACCCGCCATTTGGTGCGGCGCTTCCTGCCAGGCCAGGCCCAGACGTTCCGCGCCTTCGACCAGGGCCGCAACCAGTTCATCGCGCACCCCACCGGCGTCCAGCGCGCCAATCACCGCCGCCGGCATCACCGCGCAGGCCACGAAGGGTTCCGGAATCAGTTGTTCGCCGAAAATCCGCCCGACCGCCGCCACCGCTGAAGGCCCCAGGCCGCCATCAGCCACCGGAAGTGTCAGGCCCGTCAGGCCCAGCTCCGCCATTTCCCGCCAAAGGTCCAGGCCTCCAGTCCCGTCGCGCAACCGCCGGCGCTGATGGCGTCTGGCCAGGAATGCGCCAACGCTGGACGCCAGCATTGCGACGACTTCAGCATCGCCGTCACCCGCCGCCAGGGCGTCCGTAGCCGTCATCGCCGGGCTCCGTCAGGCGGGGTCGAACACCACGAAGGGCGCGGTCTGGTCGTCAACGATCCGGGCCTTGACCCGCATGCCGATCCGCAGGTCGGAAGACGCTAGGTTTTCCACCCGGCTCATCATGCGCGGCCCCTCGTCCAGGTCCACTAGCACCACATTATAGGGTGCTTCCGGCGGCTTGGGATTGATCACGGTCACGGCATGGACCGTACCCAGCCCACTTGCCTCCACCCATTCCAGGTCCCGCGCCCCCGTCCCAGGCTCCGCCACTCTGGGATAAAACACATAGCGGCCGCTGGAACGGCTTCTCTGGATGGCGAAGCGACCCGCCTTCAGGTGGTCGATATACTCACGTTCCGGCTGCATCAGTGATCCTGCGGTCAATTGATCGACGGACTGATCCCGCCATCCACGTGCATGTTGGTCCCGTTGATGAAGTCCGAGCGCGGGCTGGCCAGCATGGCGACGGCGAAGGCGATGTCCGCAACCTCGCCAACGCGGAGCGCGGTCTGGCCGGTGCCGTTCACGACATATTCCTCGGCCTTGGCGATATCATCGCCCCAACCTCGCTTTTTGGCGAAATTGGCCAGGAAATCCATCAGCCCCGGGGTACGGATCATGCCCGGTGAAATCGTGTTCACAGTCACGCCTGTGCGCTTCAGCACCTTGGAAAGCCCCAGCGACATGTTGATCATCGCCGCCTTGGCCGGACCATAGTCAGGCTGGCCGCTGGTGGGGGTGATCCCGGCGGCGGTGGCGATGTTGATGACCCGGCCCCAACCGCGTTCCTTCATCGCCGGCGCCAGCGCCTTGATCAGCCGCACCGCCGCCAGGACGTTGCATTGGTAGGTGTCGAGCCACTGCTCTGGCGTCCCCGCGAACCAGGAGGGATCGGCCACCTCGGCGCTGCCGCCGGCGTTGTTGACCAGGATGTCGATCCCGCCAAACGCCTGCAACGCTTTCGCGGCCACGTCGGCGGCCTCGGCGTCGGACGCCAGATCGCCGCAAGCGACCGCCGCCTGACCCCCGGCCGCGCGGATGCCCGCCGCCACCGCCTCGGCGCGGCCGACATTTCGGCCGTTCACCACCACCAGGACACCTTCCCGGGCCAGGAGCTCGGCGATGCCGGCGCCGATCCCCGAGCTGCTGCCGGTGACGAGCGCCCGCTTGCCCTTCAGATCCAGATCCATGACCAACTCCCTTTGCTTTTCGCCATTGCACGCGGTGGCGGGCTTGTTGACATTCCTAACGGCGTCCCGCGCCTATCCCTTCAGAAAAGCGACGATATCGCGCCGATCCTGGGGGTCCGCAATCGGCGGTGAGGCCATTAGCGTGCCGGGCGCGAAGGCCTGCGGACCGGCCAGGAGGTTTTCGATCGCCTCCGGGTTCCATGTCACACCTAACCCCTTGAGTGCGTCAGAGTAGGCGAAGCCGCCGCTCCCGGCCTTGCGCCCGACGACACCCGCCAGGTTGGGGCCGGGACCCGGCGGATCGTTCGGCCGGACGCTGTGGCAGCCGCTGCAGACCTGTGCGAACAGTCGCCCTCCGCGCGCCGGGTCCGATGGCTTGGGCCGCATGTCCAGGGTGTCCACCGTGGGATTGGAACGCACCGTCAGCTTGTGCGCGACCAGCATCATCTGCCGATCGCCAGGCTTGCCCGGTCTCAGGCGCAACAGGCGGCCATTCACGTTGTCAGTCAGCACATAGAGGAATCCATCGGGCCCGGTCCGCACATCGCGGATTCGTTCGCCCAGATCCGTAAGCAACTTCTCCTCAGCAACGGCCTTGCCATCCCGGATAGTCACATGACGCAGATGCTGGCCCGACAGGGCGCCTGCGAACACGTCGCCATTCCAGCCCGGATAGCGCCGCCCTTGCGCCACCGTAAGGCCCGAAGGCGCGATGGACGGGACCCAGTAGGTTATCGGCGGTTCAACCCCGGGAAGATCGGTCGCATCGGACACCTTCTCCCCAGAATACTGCAGGCCGTGCGTGGCGATCGGCCAACCGTAGTTAGCGCCGGCCTTCAGGATGTTGAGTTCATCGCCGCCGCGCATGGCGTTCTCGGCCTCCCAGATCACGCCCGTGCGCGGATCGCGGTAGAGGCCAATGGCGTTGCGCACGCCGTAGGCGAAGATTTCCGGCTTGGCGCCGGGCCGACCGACAAAGGGATTGTCCGGCGGCGCATGGCCATCGCGGTCCAGGCGCAGGATTTTGCCCAGGTGGTTGTCGAGCCGCTGCGCCATCAGGCGGCGCGGATCGCCGACGGCGGAACTGACAAGCATGGTCTTATCCGGCAGGAAAACGATGCGGGTCAGGCTGGAATAGGGCGCGACAGTCGCCGGCAGGTCCGTCCGAAAGATCACCTCACCGTCTACAAGCGCCTTGCCGTCGTAGCGCGCCCGGAACAGGGAGGGTTGTGAGGTGACGGCGTCGCCGTCATCGAAGGTGATGAACACCCGGCGGGTCTTCTTGAAGTCCGGATCCAGCGCGATATCGAGCAGCCCGTTCGGACCCACCTTGTAGGCTTTGGGCGTCCCCGGAATGACCACGGGCGAAAGGTGGCCGCTACGCACCACACGTAGGCCGCCAAATTTCTCCAGGATCAGCAGTTCACCGTCCGGCGTCCAGACCATGGACCATGGGACATTAAGGCCGCTGACGATCTCTTCGACCCAGAACGGCTGCGCCGCCGTCTTGTCCGTCGTCGATGCCGGGCTGGCGGCGATCAAGCCGCAGATCACCGCCGCAGCCAGCGCTTTCAAACGCCCCATTCGGTCCTCCCCAGTCTGGCCAATTCATCCAGGCGCCTTGACGTGACCCCCAACTATCATCCAGTTGCGATTAGAGCCTCGGCATCGTTGTTGCCCACGTGGGCAGGTGAAGCAAGGGGCTGCGTAGCGTAGCCTCCGGCTATGCGGAGCGAAGCAGCCCCTTGCTTTTTCAGGTCGGCAGCGAACG
>CANJLH010000024.1 GCA_947475415.1 Caulobacteraceae bacterium | reverse complement strand
GAGGCGCCGTGGAACTCGATGGGCTGGCGCACCTTGCGGGTGAGGCCGATCCACGGGAAGGCGCGCAGAATCTCCTCCACCGCATTGGGGATCAGCGACGGATCGGCGATCAGCTCGCGCTGCTTGTCCGGATGGGTCGCCAGATAGTGGAACACGTGACCGAGACCCGCGGTGACCGTGTCGAGACCCGCCTGGAAGATGAACATGACGATGTCTTCCACGTGTTCGAGCGCGATGGGCGCCCCGTCCACCTGGGCGCGGCAGACGATGGAGACCGCGTCGTCGCCGGGGTTTTGATAACGCTCGGCGATGACGGTCTTCAGATACTCCATGCTGCGCACGCCGGCGGCGCGGCGGCTCTCGGGGGCGTCGCCGTGGAACATCTCCTCCACCCAGGCCACGAACTCCTCCCGGCGGTCCAGGGGCAGGCCCATCAGCTCCACCAGGATGGTCGAAGGCAACGGCTTGGCCACGGCGTGCAGAAAATCGCATCCGCCGGTCGCCTTCACCTGGTCGATCAGCGCGCCGGTGACCTCACGGACGCGCGCGTCCCATTTGTCGATGGTGCGCGGCGAAAAGATCGGGCCCAGGATCGCGCGGAACTTCAGGTGATCCGGCGGATCGACCTCGAGCGGAATGATCTTGCGCGGCCAGGGCGCCAGTCCCACCGAGACTCCCTCGGAGGTGGTGAACACCGCCGGGTTCTGCAGCATTTCGCGCATAATGGCTTCATTGCCCACGTACCAGGCGCCCTTGTCGGTATCGGGGTGGTCGGTGGAGAAGAACAGCGGCGGCGCCTCGCGGCGGACCTTGTCGAGCACGGCCCAGGGATCGCGCACGAAATCGGGGTCGGTGTCCTTGTTGAAGTCGTAGACCATGGCGAGGGGAACGCCGGGCGGAACCCGCTCGGGATATCTGGGGGTGGGCACGAGAATGACCTCTCCGGAAAACGAAACCGGCGACAGAATGACACGAGGAGGCGATCGGCGCCTATGGTTTGAAGTTCGGGTCTTGGAAAACACCCTTCCAGGGGGTTAAGTGCGGCGCGCCGCGGGGCGAGGCTCCGGGCCCGACAAACCTTGCGGAGGAAACACCCCATGAACCTGCCCCTGAAGATCACCAACTCCGTCTATGTGGGCGGCGAATGGGTCAAGGCCTCCGGCGCCCCGGAGCCGGTGATCAACCCGGCCACCGAGGACGTGATCGGCCTGGCGCCAGTCGGCGGCAAGACCGAGGTGTCCGACGCCATCGCCGCGGCGCGCGAAGCCTTCGACCGGGGTCCCTGGCCGCGCATGTCGCCGGCCGAACGGGCGGTGAAGCTGCGCGAACTGCACGCCGCCCTGATGGCGCGGCGCAATGACATCGTGCGCCTGACCATCGAAGAGGCCGGTTCGGTGGCCTCGGTGGTGCCGGTGCAGTTCGACTTCCCCATGTTCCTCTCCGGGGACGCAATCGAGCGCGGCTCGCGGTTCCGCGACACCCCCCTGCCCTCCGGCACCAACCCCGGTCCCGGCGGCTCGAAGCTGGTGGGCGGCATGATCGTGCGCGAACCGGTGGGCGTGATCGCCGCAATCACCCCCTATAACTTCCCCTACTTCCTCAACATCGTGAAGCTGTTCCCGGCCCTGATCACCGGCAACACCGTGGTGCTGAAACCTTCTCCGTTCACGCCGTTCTCAGCCCTGATCATCGCCGAGGTGGCCATGGAGCTGGGCTTCCCCAAGGGGGTCATCAACATCGTCACCGGCGGCAAGGAGGTCGGCGAGATGATGACCACCGACCCGCGCATCGACCTGATCACCTTCACCGGCTCCGATGTGGTGGCCTCAGCGATCGCGGCCCAGGCGGCGCCGTCGCTGAAGCGCCTGCACTTCGAACTGGGTGGCAAGTCGGCCCTGATCATCCGCGGCGATGCCGATCTGAACCAGGCGGTGGCCGCCGGCATGGGCTACCTCACCCACTGCGGCCAGGGCTGCGTGCTCACCACCCGGCATCTTGTGCACAACTCGATCCGCAAGGCCTATGTGGCGGCCATGGCCGACGCGCATCGGGCGATGAAGATTGGCAACCCGGCAGACCCTTCGGTCACCCTCGGCCCGCTGATCCGCGAGGCGCAACGCGCGCGCACCGAGCACTACGTCTCCGAGGGTCTGAAGTCCGGCGCCACCCTGGTCACCGGCGGCAAGCGGCCGGCGGGCTTCGACAAGGGATTCTTCTATGAGCCGACCCTGTTCGACAACGTCGACAACAAGTCCACCATCGCCCAGGAAGAAGTGTTCGGCCCGATCGGGGTGGTGATCGGCTTCGACACCGACGCCGAGGCCGTGGATATGGCCAATGACTCCGCCTACGGCCTGGGCGGGGCGATCTGGTCGGCGGACCTGGGCGCGGCCTATGACATGGCCTCCGCCATCCGCACCGGACAGGTCAATATCAACGGCGGCGGGTCAGCGGCCGGCTCGCCGTACATGGGTCCGTTCGGCGGCTACAAGCGCTCCGGCATCGGCCGCGAATGGGGCGACGAGGGCCTGAACGCCTACACCGAGCTGAAGAACATCACCTATCGCCAGCTCTGATCCACACTCGGCCTGGCGGGCGCAGCATGTCTGAACCCGCCAGGCCGATCGAGATCTTCGTCGACGCCGACGCCTGTCCGGTGAAGGAAGAGGTCTACAAGGTCGCCGCCCGCTATGGTCTGAAGACCTGGGTGGTGGCCAACAGCTTCATGATGGTCCCCGCCTCCCGCCTGATTGAGCGGGTGATCGTCGACGCGGGACCGGATGTCGCCGACGACTGGATCGCCGAACGGGCCGTATCGGGGGATATCGTGGTCACCAACGATATCCCGCTGGCGGACCGTGTGCTGCGTACTGGCGCCCAGGCGGTGGCGCCCAACGGGCGGTCGTTCACGCAAGATTCCATCGGCGCGGCCCTGGCGCAGCGTTCGATCATGGAACATCTGCGCGCCACGGGCGAAACCACTGGCGGACCCAGGCCGTTCAGCCGCGCGGACCGCTCACAGTTCCTGCAGGCGCTGGATACAATGGTGGTGCGCGCGATGCGGGGGCGGAAGTGATGGTTGAATCCGCGCGACCTTGCGCTAGCTTGGCGGTTGTCGTCCAGGGAGTGACTTAATGCGCGTATTCGGTGTGGCCGCGGGCCTCAGCCTCACAGTCCTGATTTCCGGCTGCGGCCAGTCCAAACCACCGCAGGACGCCGTCGCCGCAGTTGATGCGAAGTCCGCTCCGGCTGACGCGGCGGCCGATGACGCGGAACGCGCCAAGGCCCTCGCCGCCCTGCCCGCCCCCTACAACACCGCCGACCTGGCGGCGGGTGAGGCGAAGTTCGGAATTTGCCGTTCCTGCCACACCGTCAATCAGGGCGGGGCGAAACTCACCGGCCCCAACCTATATGGAATTTTCGCGCGCAAGGCCGGTTCGGCCGCCGAATTCAACTATTCCGATGCGCTGAAAAACGCCGGCTTCGCCTGGGACCTGGCCCATCTGGATGCCTGGCTGGCCAAGCCCGCACAATACTTACCCGGCACCAAGATGACGTTCCCTGGATTTGACGATGCTAAGGACCGCGTGGATGTTGTCGCATATCTTGCGTTAGAATCTGGATACACGCCACCGGCGAAATAAACTCGGTTATCGAGTTATTTACGATATAATCAACCTTGACGGGTTTTGTCGGCCGGCGCAGTATTTTTCTTGCGCCGGCGGCTCATCCCCCCATCCGCTCCCGGCGAACATCGTCCGATCGCGCGGCCATGGCGTCACACCCGCGCCGCATGAAAAGCGCTCGGACGATCTCTCGAGCGCCTTCTCCCGTCCGCACCGGGGGAAGGCGCTTTCTTCCTTGAGGCTCTATTCGGCCGCGTTTGCCGTACGCACCTGTTCCTCGGCCTCGAACGCCTCGATGCTTCGCGCCGCCGCCTGTGGCGATTTCGCGAAGCGGGCCAGCAGGTTGTAGAACACCGGCACCACGAACAGTGTGATCATTGTGGTGAAGATCGCTCCGAAGAAGATCACCACGCCGATCGTCTTGCGGCTTTCGCCGCCCGCCCCGCCCCAGAAGATCAATGGCAAAGCGCCGGCCGCAGCCGATATCGAAGTCATGATGATCGGCCGCAGGCGCAGGGCCGCGGCCTCGATCACGGCCTCTCGGATGCCGCGTCCCTGGTCGCGCAACTGATTGGCGAACTCCACAATCAGGATGCCGTTCTTGGCCGCGATCCCGATGAGGATGATCAGGCCGATCTGACTGTAGGTGTTGATGGATGAACCCGCGATCAGAAGACCAAACAGACCGCCCAGAGCCGCCACAGGCACGGTCAGCATGATAACGGCCGGATGAATCCAGCTTTCGAACTGCGCCGCCAGCACCAGGAACACCAGTAGCAGCGCCATGCCGAAGACCACGCCGACCAAACCCGTGGCTTCCTGGAAATCCTTCGCCGCGCCGCCCCATTTGATGATCAGGCCCGGCGGCTGGCGCGCCAGTTCGTCTTTGAAGAAGCTGATCGCATCGCCCATGGTGTAGCCAGGGGTGAGCTGAGCGCTGAGGGTAATCGCCCGAAGACGGTCGATCCGGGCCCGGTCCGGAGTGTCGCCCCGCACCTCCGTGGTGACCAGGGCGCTCAAGGGGACCATCGCGCCCGAAGAGGCGCGGACATAGAGTCTGGCGAGATCTTCCTCGGTTTGGCGACGCGCCCGCTCGGTCTGCAGCAGGACGTCATACTCTTGCCCCCCCTTGATATAGGTCGTCACTCGGCGCGATCCGAACATGGTCTCCAGCGCCCGGCCAACGGACTGGGCAGGGACGCCCAACGAGGCCGACTTCTCCCGATCAATGTGCACCAGGATACGCGGGCTGGTCGGCTCGTAATTGAGGCGCGCACGGAACAGATGCGGATTCGCCTCGGCGGCCCTCAGCAGCGGCGCGATCTGTCGGGCGATCTGGGGATAGTCATCGCCCATGAGGATCAGGTCGACGCTCGAGGAATTGGACCCCGGGCCGCCGCTCTGGAGGCCCGACGCCGGCACGGCGATCGCCCGCACCGCCGTGACCGCCGACAGTTCGCGGCTCAGGACCGCCGCCAGTTTCTGAGTGGTCAGGCCCTTCGGGCGATGCTCCCGGTCCGGCAGTGAGATATTGCCAAACCCATTGTTGTAGGCGTTGTTCCCGAACCCTGGCAGACCCAGCATGTAGGCTTGAATCTCGCCCTTTTGCCGATGCGGTTCAAGAATCTGCTCGACCCGTTGCAGGGCCGGAAACATATAGTCATAGCCCGCCCCCTCGGGTCCCGAGGTGTTCAGGAACATGCGCCCGCGATCCTCCGCCGGGGTCAGCTCCTTGGGAAGCACGGCAAAGAGGCCCAGCGCGCAGACTGCAAGACCCGCCACCAGAAGTCCGGCGCCCACTGAGGCCGACCGGCGTCCAAGCAAGGCCTCCAACGACGCCTGGTAGGATCGGCGTAGCGCGTGGACGGCGCGATCCACCGTCCTGGCGACAACGCCGGCGCCGCTTGCGGGACGCAGAAGTTTCGAAGCCAGCATCGGCGACAGGCTGAGCGCCAAGAGGGCCGAGAAGGCGATCGCCGCGGTCACCGCCACGGCGAGCTCCACGAACAGCTTGCCGATAAACCCCGGCATGAACATCAACGGCGCGAACACCGTGATCAGCACCACGGTCGTGGCCGCCACGGCGAAGAACACCTGGCGCGCGCCCCTCATGGCGGCGACCACCGGCGGCTCACCCTCGTCAATCCGCCTCTGGATATTCTCCACCACCACGATGGCGTCATCCACGACCAGACCGATCGCCAGCACCAACGCCAGCAGCGTCAGGAGGTTGATGGAGAACCCGAAGGCCGCCAGGACGATGAAGGTGGACAGGATGCAGATCGGCGCCACAACCGTCGGGATCAGCGCTGCGCGTAGCGTACCGAGGAACAGGAAGTTCACCAGGGCGACCATGGCCAGCGAAATCGCCATGGTGATCCAGACTTCATGGATCGCCTTACCGGTGAACTCCGTGAAATCAACGGTTATGTCGAGCTTCGCGCCCTTCGGCAGCGTGGGGCGAATTTCCGCAATGGCCGCGCGCACGCCCTGTGAAATCTCCAGGTCATTGGCCTGGGACTGGCGCTGGATGCGGATCCCGATTTCATTGCGCTGATTGATCCGGAATGTTCGGCGATGTTCGTCGGGTCCCTCTTCGATCCGGGCGACATCTCCCAGGCGGGTGATGTAGTTCGAAGAACTCGCCGACGACGCAACGCTGCGGTTCGCGCCCTGGGCCGCGCCGGCGCCCGCCGATGCGCCGCCTACCGCGGCCGAGGTTGCGGCCGGCGCCGCACCGGCGACACGGCCTGCGTTGGCCGGCACGGGAAGGCGTTCGAAATCCGCCGGCGTCGCGTAGCCGCGGGCGACACGGATGGTGAAGTCCTTGGACTGCGTCTCGAGCGCGCCCGCCGGCAGTTCAAGATTCTGCGAGTTCAGCGCGGCCTCGACATCATCGACCGTCACGCCGCGGGACGCCATGGCGTCAGGGTCCAGCCAGATGCGCATGGCATAGGCCTGCGAGCCCTGAAGGCCGGCCTGTGCGACACCAGGCACCACCGAGAAACGCTCCACGAGGAACCGTTCCGCATAGTCGGACAGTTCGAGCCGGTTCATTGTCGGCGAACTGAACGCCAGGAACATGATCGGAAAATTGTCGGCCGTCGCCTTGGCGACTTGTGGCGCGTCAGCCTGTTCGGGCAACGCGCTCACCACACGGCTCACGGCGTCGCGCACATCGTTGGCGGCGTCCTCCAGCGGACGGTTCAGGTTGAATGTGACCTGGATACGCGAAGAACCGTCACGTGAAGCCGAGTTCACCCGGTCGACCCCCTGAATACCGGCGATCTGGCGTTCGATGACCTGGGTGATGCGCTCCTCAACAACCTCTGCGGATGCGCCGCGGTATGCGGTGAAGATCGACACTACCGGCGGATCGACGCTGGGAAGCTCGCGTACCGACAGGGTTGCGAACGACACCAGGCCCACCACGCACAGGATGATCGCCGCCACCGCGGCGAACACTGGCCTGCGAACCGAGAGGTCCGAAAGCATCATGTCGGCGCGCGGTCCCGTGCGGGAGATCCGCCGCCGCTCCGCGGGGCGGCCAGTTTGACTGGCTGGCCGGGAATGACCTTGTTGAGCCCGTCGGCGACGATGCGGTCGCCTGGACTGACGCCCTCGCGCAATTCGACAAATCCCGATTGGCGCACGCCCGTGACCACCATCCGTTGTTCCGTCATCGCCATCTGACCCTTGGGGTGGATCACGTAGACGAAGGCGGAATCACCCTGGACGGCGACGGCGGACTCTGGCGCGGAGAGTCCCTGGCGTTGGCCGCGGGAGATCGCCACACGCACCATCATGCCGGGCTTCAATCGGTGGCCGGGGTTTGGAAACTCCGCGCGGGCGGTCACGGCGCGGGTGCGTTCGTCGATCCGGGTGTCGATGCGCGCGATACGGCCGGCGATCTGGTCACCCGGATAGGCGTCCACCGACGCGGTCAGCGCCTGACCTTCATGGATCTGGGAGAGGTAGCGTTCCGGAACCGGGAAATCGACCCGCATAGCGGACAGGTCGTCGAGCGTTACGATCGGCGCGCCCGGACTGACCAAGGCGCCCGGGGCCACGTCAGAGAGGCCTACTACCCCCGAAAACGGCGCACGGATCATCCGGTCGTTCTGGCGCGCCTGGGCGGCGGACACATCAGCCCGGGCCGCCAGATAGGCCGCCTCGTACTGGTCAATGGCCGCCTTGGAAGCATAGCCCTTCTCGCCCAGCGCCTTGTAGCGGTCATAGGCGCGCTGGGCGCCGACCATCCGCGCCTGGGCCTGAGCCAGTCCTGCGTTCTGCTCGGTGTCCTTCAGCTCCACCAGGATGGCGCCACGGGGCACATATTGGCCATCACGGAAATTTACCCGCTGGACGAGCTGGGTCGCCGCCGCGCTCAGGGTCACCGACTGGCGGCCCTTGGCGACACCCAGAACTTCGATGGCGTCCACGAAGGTGCGGGTCTCGATGGGGATGGCGGTCACCTGAGACGGTCCGCCCATCCCGCCGCCCCTGCGGGGCCCGCCCCCGCCCGGCGACGCGCCTCCGCCCTTGGCCATCTGCGCGGCCCCGGGCGGGCCGCCGGCCGCCGGATCAGCCTTCTTGAAAAGGAGCTTTGCGCCGCCGGCGAACGCCATGAGCAGCAGGACCACGAGGGCGCCGGCAAGGAAGAAATGGCGTCGGATCAATCCAGAACTCCCCCAAGCCCCCACCGGGGCTCCACGTCGACCACGAAACAGACCATTGGGTCTTAAGGCCATGCCATGACATGCGTCCATATCAGAAAGATGGCGGGGAATGTCTCAGGTGAAATCCGGCCTGCGTGCGCGTCAGACGCCTTGTGCGCAAATTGTGCGCAAGATCATCTATTCTCCCGGCATTAAGGACCGTAAAGCTGCACCCATGATCGAGTCACTGCTGGGCCGGATGGCGAAGACCGGCGACCTGACCGTTCGCCTTCCCGGCGACCGCAGCCTCAAGGCCGGCGACGGCAGTGCGCCAGCGGTGACCATCCGTCTAACCGCTAGGGGCCTGCGGCGGGTCGTCGCCAATCCCAGCCTGGGCCTCGGCGAAGCCTATATGGACGAAGATCTGGTCTTCGAGCAGGGAACGATGCGTGACCTGCTTTGGATTGTCGGCGCCAGCGGCGGCCGTGCGCCGAAGCCCCGTGGATCCTGGCCCAAGCGGGCCTGGAAGACGGCCAAGCGACGGTTGCAGCAGCTCAATGACGCCACCGCCTCGCGCCGCAACGTGGCGCATCATTACGATATCTCCAACGATCTCTACCGGCGCTTCCTCGATGCCGACATGCAGTACTCCTGCGCCTATTTTCCGCAGCCCGATGTTTCGCTGGAAGACGCCCAGTCGGCCAAGAAGCTCCATCTGGCGTCAAAGCTGGCGCTGAAGCCGGGCTTGAAGGTGCTCGACATCGGCTCGGGCTGGGGCGGACTCGCCATAACTCTGGCCCGCGACTTCGGGGTGCAGGTCACCGGCGTCACCCTGTCGACCGAGCAGCTGGAACTCGCACGCCAGCGGGCCCGGGACGCCGGAGTCGCCGAACGCGTGCGGTTTGAACTGCGGGACTACCGCAGCCTCAACGAGCCCTTCGACCGGATCATCTCGGTGGGCATGCTGGAACATGTGGGGTCGCCGCACTTCGGAGATTATTTTGAGACCGTGAAGCGGCTGCTCGCCGACGACGGCTCGGCGATCATCCATTCGATCGGGCGCATGTCGGGGCCCGGCCTCACCAACCCCTTCACCCGCAAATATATTTTCCCGGGCGGCTACATTCCGGCGTTGTCGGAGATTGTCGCGGCGGTCGAGACGACCAATCTGTGGATCACGGACATCGAGATTCTTCGGCTGCACTACGCCATGACCATCCGCCACTGGCTGGAGCGGTTCCTGGCCGATCCTGAAATTCCGCAGCTCTACGACGCGCGGTTCCGGCGGATGTGGGAATTCTACCTCTGCGGCGCCGAACTGGGGTTCCGGCACGGCAACCACATGAATTTCCAGATCCAGGTGGCCAAGCGCCGCGACGCCCTGCCCCTGACACGGGACTACATGCGCGAGGCCGAACTGGCGGCTCAGGCGTCGTAGCCGGGACTTTCGCGGTCCAGCTTGCGAAGGCATGCGGGCCAGGCGATTTTGCCGGCAAGCGCGAACGGGCTCTGGTCGCGCACGGTGTCGATGGCCGCGTTTGAGGCGTGCAACACGCCCTGCCGCCCGCCGGACAGCGCCAGAACCTGGGTGCGGCAGGTGCGCTCCAGGTAATACATCCCGACCCAGCAGTTCGCCGCCGTGCTTCCAACCGACAGGGTGCCATGGTTGCGCAGCAACATCAGACGCTTATCGCCGAGGTCCGCAACCAGACGGCTCTTCTCGTCAGCATTCAGGGCTATGCCCTCGTAGTCGTGAAAGGCTAGGTGCGGCAAGACGATCAAGGCATGTTGGGACAGGGGGAGCACACCCTCCTTTTGGGCCGACACCGCCACGCCCTGGTCTGAGTGAAGGTGCATCACGAACTGGGCGTCCTCACGCGCCTCGTGAATCGCCGAATGGATCGTGAAACCCGCCGGATTGATCATGTAGTTGGTCTCGGAAAGGACGTTCCCGTCCAGATCGATCTTCACGAGCGATGATGCTGTGATCTCTTCGAACAGCATCCCATAGGGATTGATCAGGAACTGGTGCTCCGCGCCCGGCAGGCGGGCCGATATGTGTGTGTAGATCAGGTCGTCCCAGCCTTGCAGCGCCACAAGCCGATAAAGCGCCGCGAGATCGACCCGAATGCGCCATTCTTCCGGACTCACCTTATCGCGAACAGACGCCTGAACCGCAGAACCATCAGCCATTTCCGGACCTCCCGTGCCCCCTAACCGCCATTGGAATCTCTTCCCCGTTCATGGCCGCGTCAAGGCGGCTTCATGGACCACGGGCTCACTGCAAGGCTCTGTTAACCCTGTCTTCAGCGCCGCACCGGATGGTCGCCTGGCGGTAATGGGCGCAAATCCAGGATCCACAATGGACCTCGTCCTCGACAACGGCGTGATCACATCGGCGGCCGGGGCGCCGCCTGGAAAGCGGGCGCGGCTGCTGGCGTCGCTTGTCGACTTCTGCCGGTCGCGCGCGGACCTCCCGATCCTTGCCGCGCCGGGCGTTCAAGCCATGCTGAGCGCGACGTTCTTAAGTCTGGCCGTCGATGCGGACGCGGAAACCCGGCGCTGGCTTTCCGAGCAGGTCGCCACCGCGGCCTGGACTCCGGCCGCCCTCGCGCGTCGGCTCGCGTTGGACGATATCAGCATCGCCCGGCCGATGCTGGCCGCCAGCCCTGTGCTGCGTGAGGCGGACCTGCTGGAAATCGTTGGACGAACGACGCCGGACCATCAGGCGCAGATCGCGCGCAGGACAGGACTGGGCCGGGCCGTCATAGCGGCGCTTCTGGACGCGGATTGTCCCCGAGTCCTGACAGCGCTGATCGCCAACGCGTCCGCACGGCTCGAAGCCAGTTCTCTCAGCCGCCTGGCCGAACAGGCGCGGTGGATGCCTGGCTTGCGCGCCCCGCTTGCGAGGCGCGAAGAGCTGACAGCTGACATCGCGCAGGTGCTTTACACCTACTGCGGCCAATCCGTGCGCCAGACGCTGTCCGGCCGTTTTCGGCTAGCTGATGAAACACGGGCGGCGGAAATGCCTTGCGCGACGGTCGTCCAGTTTCCCCAGGCGCGCGACGCCATGGACCGGCGTCTGGTGGAAAAACTTCACGCCGCGGGACAGCTGGGCCCGGCGCTCCTGTTGAACGCCTTGCGCGATGGCAGGCTCGAACTGTTCCTCGCGGGCCTCAGCGCCCTGGGCGGGATCGAGGCCTGGCGATTGCGGTCGGCGCTCGACAGCAACCAGCCTGAACTCCTTGCCAGGGCATGCGCCGCGGCCGGTATGGATCGGAGTCTGTTCGCTACAATCTTGCGTCATGTTCGCGACGCCAACGGCGGGCGACCCAGCGGCCCGCAGAGCGAACTTCACGTCGCCGACGCCTTCTCCACGCCTCCGGCGAGTTCCGCCTTCCGTAAAGTGGCCCAGGCCGTTTGACAAGGCCGCCGGCCTGCTCCTTCTTGGCGGCCCATGAACCAATCCGCCCCACCCTCGATCCGCGTCGCCTTCGCCGCAAGTGACCGCCCCGAGGCCGAGCAGGCGCGCGACGCCCTGATCGCGCGCTATGGCGAAATCCCGGAATCCGAAGCCAATGTGATCGTGGCGCTTGGCGGCGACGGGTTCATGCTGGAGACAATGCATCGCCACATCGGCGCGCGGAAGGCGATTTACGGCATGAACCGCGGTTCGGTCGGCTTCCTGATGAACGAGTACAACGAGGATGGCCTGCTCGAACGCATCGGCGAAGCGGAGTGGGCCGTGATTCACCCGTTGCGGATGGAAGCGATCGACGCCGGCGGGACCACCCACCGCGCCTTGGCCATCAATGATGTCTCCCTGCTCCGTCAGACCCGGCAGACCGCGAAGCTGCGCATCACCGTCGACAGTAAGGTCCGGCTGAGCGAACTGCAGTGCGATGGGGTGCTGGTTTCGACGCCCGCCGGCTCGACCGCCTACAATCTGTCAGCCCATGGCCCCATCGTGCCCCTCGACGCCAAGGTTCTGGCGCTGACGCCAATCAGCGCCTTTCGGCCTCGGCGGTGGCGCGGCGCGTTGTTGCCGCACACCGCCAAGGTCTGTTTCGAGATCCTGGAGGCGGACAAGCGGCCGGTAAGCGCCGTGGCCGACAATTTCGAGGTGCGTGATGTGGCTGAGGTGCGTGTCGCCGAGGACCGCAGCGTCAGCCTGACCATGTTGTTCGACGCCGGCCGGAGCCTGGAGGAACGGGTGCTGGCCGAACAGTTCGCGGTCTAGCCGGGTCGGCCGCGCCGCCATTTCTCATGTGTTATTAACGCCTTTCGCCTAGCCTTGCGCAACTCGCCAAGGAGTCGCGCGTGAGCCAGCACAACCCGGGACAGATCATTCAGGTCCCCAATTCCCTTCGCGCCAAAGTCGGCGGGCGTCTCGGCGCGATCGATCCCAACGCCATCGCCAAGGCTGAAGCCGCGCTGAAGGCGCTGTCGTCCAACTTCGGTCAGTGGCTGGCTGATGAGGTCGGCAAGCTTGAGGGCGCCCGTCAGGTCATCAAGACTCAAGGGACCACCGTCGAGACCATGGAAGCGCTCTACCTGCGCGCCCACGATCTGAAGGGGCTTGGCACAACCTACGAATATCCGCTCATCACCCGCATCGCCGCATCACTTTGCCGGCTGATCGACGATAAGCAGAAGCGACTTGGCGCCTCCATGGTCTTGATCGACGCCCATATTGATGCGGTCCGGGCGGTCCTGCGCGACGGGATCAAGACCGACGACCACCCCGTGGGCAAGGTCCTGGTCACCGAACTGGAACGTCAGGTTGCCGAACTGGGCGCCTGAACCAGGTCCATAGAATCTGCCATTCGGCGCGCGGCCACGGCTGTTGTTGCGCGACTTGCGCGAGGACTTGATGTTTGCCGCTTGGCGGGCGTTCAAAGCCGCGAAGGCGGGTGCGAAGCCGTCGTTGCCGATCATTCTCGGCCTTGTAAATCGACGCCCATGCCAATGAGTAACCACGAAGCGCAGGCCGCTCCAATCGAGCCTGCCGCACCTGCGTCCGCGGCTCCACTGGCTAAGTACAATGGGGCCGAGCCGCCAGCCGAAGACTGGTTCAAGGCGGCGCTGGAACGCCAACCGGAGCGACTTTGGGTGAGTTCGCGCGGGTCGAACCTGGAACTGCTTACATGGGGTGAAGTCGGCAAGCCTGGACTGGTCTTCGTTCACGGAGTGCGTGCGCAAGCCGATTGGTGGAGCTTCATCGCGCCATTCTTCGCTGATGACTTTAGGGTCGTCGCCTACTCTTTGCCCGGAATGGGCCACTCAAAGTGGCGCGATCAATACGACTTCAACGACATTGCAGCGGACGCCGAAGCCGTTTGCGATGTTGGCGGCCTGGGGCGATCGAAGCAGCGACCGTTCTTTGTAGGCCATTCCTTCGGCGGTTCTCATGTGCTGTTCCTCGCCGGACATAGCCCTGAGCTAATGAAGGGCGCGATCCTGGTCGATACCGGCCTGCGCGGGCCGAGCCGAGAAGCAGCGGCCAAACATCGCGGGCTTGCAGGTATCACCCGCCGCACGCCAGGCGAAGGCGCGCAAGGTCACCGCATATATGCTTCCCTTACGGACGCCTTGGTGCGCTTTCGCCTCTTGCCGCTCCAGGCGATAAGGAACGACTTTATCGTCGACTACATCGCTCGGCGATTGTTGGAGCCGGTCGCGGTGGACGGGCATGCCTGTGGCTGGCGGTGGCGCTATGACCCGGACTATTGGGACAAGTTCAACTACGACATCCCGCTTCCAAAAGATTTCAGCCGTTCGATCAAAGTCCCGATTGCCCATATTCACGGACAATCCAGCTACTTTCGACAGGAGCCGGACCGGCCTGACGTGCTGCCGAAAAACGCAATCGAGTTCGACATTCCCGGCGCGCATCACCACGTTATGATCGACCAACCCTTAGCCCTGGTCACGGCGATACGCGCGGTGCTCGCGGCGTGGACCAGCACCTGATCGCATGGCTTCATGCCGAGATCGATCGGGGCTCTGAGCGCCCATTCCCTGCCCACTCAATTGTCAGGTTCTATTTGTGCGTCCGGCTATGCCGTCTGGGCGATCGGCTTGGGTTTGCGCGCTTCGTCGGCAAGGCGGTCGATCTTGTCGAGCAGGTATTCGACGTCCTCGCGGCTCGCCGTCTGAGCCTGGGTGAGGAACCGCTGCAGCATCCGCTCCTGGAAGCGCTCGCGATCGCGGGCGCCGCCGTCGAACTCCATGGAATGGAAGGTGTCGACCGCCGCCCGAAACGCTGGCAGCAGACGCGCCGGCAGACCGGCCCGTTCATAGATCGCCCGCAGCCCCAGCGGCCCGGCGTCGTGGATCATCAGCCAGGTCCGGTGATGCGGCACGCCGGACAGTTCGGCGATCCCCCATTCGAAGAAGGTCATATGCCCATGCGCGAGCGCGCGCAGCAGCAGCGACGCCGTAAGTCGCTGGTTTTTATTGAGATGGGCGACAAACGCCTTGGCGTCCGGGGTCCGTCCGGCCTGATCGACCAGGTCGATGGTCGCGCGTTCCCGTGCGCCCATGGCGATCTGCAGCGCCGTGTCCGGCGACAGGGCGTGGGCGCTGACCAGATGGTCGAGGACCTGATCGCTGACAAGGTTGATCAGCTTCTCCGTCACGGCGGGCGGCAGGACACTGCGATAGGCGACGGCGGCGAGCACCCGTTCGGACTGCTCGAACCGACCGATCACCGTGTCGAGCGCCTTGTCCGCAAAATGGGCATTGTCATTGGCGCAGGCGGCCTCGACCGCCCGCTCAACGCCCACCTCGGCGATGACGTCGGTGACCTTGGTGGACAGCTCCGGCCGTTTGGCGATGGCGACCTGCCGCACAGGGCCGCCCAGGCGCACGATTTCGGCCAGATCGTCATCGGTGAAAGCCGGTGAGAACGACAGGATCGGCAGTGAGACGCTTTCGATGTCCTGCGCCAGTTTCAGCGCGACATCGCGAGGCACGATTGTAGATGTCTTCAGGGTCACGGAGACGGCGCGGCGAACCAGTTCCGCGGCGTCGTGGCACATCACCCGCAGGATGTCGTGAGCCCGCTCGCGCTCCTCGTCGGTGAGTTCCGCCCGCTCGATGGTGCGGCAAAGTTTGTGCGCGGCGACCGCCCGCTCATCGGCGGTCGCCCCCTTCACCAGAGTCCGGATATCCTCGTCCGTCAGCGCCGCACGGGTGATCGACATGCTCCCCTCGCTCGCCCCTTGGCGTTCAGTTGATAATGTTTGATTAGGCTTAACGATCAGTTAGCCGCCCGCCCCCGGGCGCGGACTTATCGGCTTCCGGCAAGCAAGAGTTAAGTCTCTTCGCTAACGGCCTGCAAATCCGAAGCGTGTAACCTTCGCGTGTGTTCCGCCGAGGGTCCGCCGTGACGCCCAGATCCGACATCGCCAAGCCTGAAGCCACCGCTGGCGGTTCGTCAATTCTGCAGCAGGCGCTTGAGGCGCAAGCGGCGCTATTGCCCTATGCGCTGGCGACCTTCGTCGTCAGCTTGCCGATCTACCTCTGGGTCGGCTCCCACGCGCCGGACGCGTTTGCGATGAGCGGCTCGTTCATCACCTTCGCCTGCGCCTGGGCGGTGTTCTACGGCGTGGTGAACTGGCTGAAATCTCCTGCGGCGCAATCACTGGAGCTCAGAGGCCGGGTCCACATCCTGGGCGGCCTGTGCTGGGCGGTGGCGACAGCTCAGATCGCGCTGTTCGCGGATGTCGCCGGGCCGGCCCGCGAGCCCATGTTGCTGATTTCCCTGGCCGCCGCGGTCATCTGCATCTTCTTCACCGCGCCGTGGCTACCCAGCCTGCTGGTGATCGGACCGGCCGTCGCCGTTGGTCCTCTGGTGGTGCTCTATGCGAGGGCCGACACCCAGTACCTGGCTGTCCAGGGCTGGGGCGCGATCGCGCTGGCGATGGCGCTGTCGCTGATCCTCAACCGCATCCTCAGGCGCCAGTTCGCCATGGCCGCCGAACGAGAGCAACTCATCGCCGAACGCGCCGGCAGCGTGGAGGCCGCGAGCCGCCTGGCCCAGTCCAAGTCCGATCTGGTGGCGACGCTCTCCCATGAGATCCGTAATGGCCTGACCGGCGTCGCCCACGTGCTCGCCGCTGCGACCGGGCGCAGCGGCCGCTTCGCCACGCGCGAACAGATGATCGCAGCCCTGGACGCCGCCAACGATCTGATCGCGGTGCTGGACACGACCCTGGATTCCGAAACCGCCGACGCCGGCCGCCTGTCGATCGAGGCGTCGGCCCTGGAGCCGGTGGCGATGATCCGCGATCTGGTGCTGCTCAATCGGCCAAACGCCGCGGCCAAGGGGCTGGAGTTCGGCCTGCATGTGGAACCGGACCTGGCGTCGGCATTGTCCGGCGCGATGATCGCCGATCCAACGCGCGTGCGGCAGATCCTGTCCAACCTGGTCGGTAATGCGTTGAAGTTCACCGTGAGAGGCCGCATCGAGGCGCGGGTGGAGCGCGCGGGGGAAACCCGCATCTGCATCGAGATCGCCGACACGGGGCCGGGCCTCACCCCCGAAGAGCTTGAGAAGGCGTTCGAGCCATTCCACAGGATTGAACGGACCAGCCTGGGCACCTCCGGCGCCGGCCTTGGCCTGTCGCTGTCACGACGGCTGGCGCGGCTCATGGGCGGGGAGCTTTCCGCCCATAGCGCGCTCGGAGTCGGAAGCTGCTTCCGGCTGGAGTTGCCTTACGATCCCGCCGCCGAGACGCCAGGAGCCTTGGCGGACGCGCCTGTTGCGGGAGGGGCCGACCCACGGGCGCTGAAGATCCTCATCGCCGAAGATGACGCCCTCAACGCTGCCATGTTGCGCGCGATCCTTGAGCAGCTTGGCCACCAGGTGGTCCACGCGCAGGACGGCCGCCGCGCCGTCGACCTCGCGCGGATCTGCGAGTTCGATGTGGTTATGATCGACGGGCGCATGCCGGTCCTGGACGGACCCCAGGCGATCAGCGAGATCCTGGCCCAGCCCGGCGCACTGAGGACGCCGATCATCGCCGTGATTGGCGGCGATGCGGACGAGGCCCACGAATGTCTTGAAGCGGGCGCAGGCGCGGTTCTTCGCAAACCGGTCAACGTCGCGACGGTCGTGCGGGCGGTGACGGATGCCATCGGCGCCGGGGCGAAGGAGCATGCCCGGCAGGTCGCCTAGACCGGTGGCCGATTTAGCCCGCCGCGCGCGGGGGCCGGTCAACTCTTGTCCCGCGCCTCGGAAAGCATCCGCAGCATCTCGCTATCCAGCAGCGATCTCGCCACGCCGGTGGTCTGGCTCTCCCCAGCCCGATCCGGGGTCTGGGGGCCGCGCAGGATCATTTCCACCAGCGCCGCCTCGTCTCGCTGACGGTCGCGGCCCCGCGCCGACGCATACTGGATGAAGCCGTTGTCCACGGGTTCGGCGCGCTCGCTGGTTGCGGGGCTTCCGCCGGCCCGCGTGAGGTTGGCATAGAGTTCGGCCACGGTCGCGGCTCGTCCGCCGCGGTAGAAGATCGACGGATTCGACTGGGCGGCGGCGGGAAACAAGTTCGCCGCGGCTGCGCCCGGAGAAGCCTGCATCGCTTCGATCAGGCGCGCTGAACCCTGGGGACCCAGGAAGTGCGCCGCATAGAGCTCGCCGGCCGAGGGCGCGCGCCCGACCCGCCCCTTCAGATAGGCGGCATGGTCTGAAGCCAGCTCGCCCGCCATCAGCGACGAGGCGTGCGGGTCGAGGCGCAGTTCCATTACCGCCTTACGCGCCTCCCCGCCGCCCACGTGGTAGCGGCCATCGGCCCCGCGGCTGATCAGTTCGGCGTAACGGCCATAGCCATACTTGGATCCGTGTTGCTTGAGGGTCGACAGCCAGGTCTGCTCTACGAATTGGAACAGGCCGGCTGCGGAGGAGCTCGGCGCCTTGGCGCGCGGATTCATCCCGCTTTCGCGGTTCGCAGTTTTGAGCAGGAAGCCGAAATCCACGCCCGTCGCATTGGACGCCCGCTGAATGGCGGCTTCGACGACCCCCCTGATTCCCTGGACAGCCATGCCCTGTCCTGACGCCTGAGGGTTAACGCCTCGCTAACCATGTTTACAGCCCCGCAGGGAAAGCTGTTGACGCAGGGTCAAACTAATATTATTACTGTTCTGCAACATTACGACATTATAGCAATGTCTAATCGGGAGGTTCGCGATGATTATCCGCCAGTCCCTGCCACTTTCACCCTTCGCCACGCCGCGATCGCACCGCCTGCCCCGCGGCGTGGGCGTGGCGATCGGCGCCTCGCTGGCGGTGCACGCCGCTGTTGGCGCCTATGTGGCCCTGCAGAGGTTTGTGATCGCTTCGCCCGTACAGGTGGAGGACCCGATCACCGTCGTGACGACCGAGCGGTTGCCGAAACCGCCACCGCCGCCGCCCCAGCGGCCGACGATGCAAACTCCGCCGACCACGCCCCCGCTACACCCACCCATCGGTCCGGTGACAGACGTCACGCCCCTTCCCCTGCCGCCGACCCCGATTACACCGACAATTCCGGAAGTTCAGCCGACACCGCAGCCGCCGGCTCTGCCTGCGCCGCATGTGGTCCGGCCCAACTGGATGAAGCGGCCGGGCGCGGCGGAGTTCGAGCGCTTCTATCCGGAGTCTGCGATCCGGCGCGGCCTGCAGGGCGCCGCCACCCTGAAGTGCCAGGTCACCGCTCGCGGCGATGTGGCCGACTGTGCGGTGGTTGATGAATCTCCCGCCAACGCCGGCTTCGGTGAGGCGGCCCTGAAGCTGGCGAAATATTTCCGCATGAAACCTCAGACCGAGGACGGCCGACCAGTGGACGGCGCCGAAGTACGCATTCCAATCCGTTTCAGCCTCGGCTGATCCGCGCCGCAAACACGTGGTGTAGCGCCAGCCCGCTGGCCGTAGCGACGTTGAGGGAATCGAAGCCCGCCGCCATGGGGATGCGCACGGCGCGCACGCGGGCCAGAAGCGCTGGCGGCAGACCCGGCCCCTCCGCACCCAGGAACAGCGCGGTGCGCGGCGCCGGCCGCCAGTCGGCGAGGACCTCGGCGCCCGACGTCGAGAGGGCGACCGGTTCAAAATCGCAATGCGTCAGCAGTTGGAGGAAGTCGCTTCCCGGGGCCAGCCGCGCGAATGGAATATCCAGCGCCGCGCCCACTGATACGCGGATAGCCTTGCGGTAGAGGGGATCACAGCAGTCGGCGTCCAGCAGCACAGCGGCGGCGCCAAAGGCTGCGGCATTGCGGAAAACGGCGCCCACATTGTCGTGGTTGGCCAAACCGACCAGCACCACCACTGTCGCGTGGCCCGCCAGGCTGGCGAGCAGGCTTGCAGGATCGGCATCCGGCGCGCGGCGACCGATCGCCAGCACTCCGCGGTGGATGTGAAATCCAACCAACGCATCCATCACCGCCTGCTCGGCCGCATAGATCGGGGTGTCAGCTGGAACCTGGGCGAGCAGGGACGACAAGGCGGTGGTGCGTTTCGCGGCCACCAGCACGGACTCCGGCCGGTGCCGGTCTGAGCGCAGCAGCTTTTCCAGCACCACCACCCCCTCGGCCACGAACAGGCCCTGACGCCCGACCAGGTCGCGCTCGCGCACATCGCGATAGAGGGCGATGCGTGGGTCGTCCGGGTTCTCGATGCGGACGATCCGTTCGGGCGTCGTCACCAGACCCGCACCCGTTCAGATGGCGCCAGATAGAGCTTGTCCTGGGGCTTGACGCCGAATGCATCGTACCAGGCATCCAGGTTTCGTACGGTCGCGGCGCGATAAGGCCCCGGAGAATGGACATCCGTCATGATCACCCTGCGCAGGGTATCGTCCCGGTATTTGGACCGGTAGTTCTGCGCCCAACCCAGAAACAGCCGCTGATCGCCGGTCAGGCCGTCCAGGACAGAGGCCGCCGTTCCGCCGAGCGAGATCCGGTAGGCGTCATAGGCGACCGCCAGGCCCGCCAGATCGGCGATGTTTTCGCCCAGCGTCAGGTCGCCGTTCACGGCGAGGTCGGGTAACGCCTGATAGGCCGAGTACTGGGCCGCGAGCGCCTTGGCGGAGGCCGTGAAATGCGCGAAGTCCTCAGGCGTCCACCAATTGCGAACATTTCCCTTGGCATCGAACAGAGCGCCGGTGTTGTCAAAGCCGTGACTGATCTCGTGGCCGATGATGCCGCCGATGGCGCCGTAGTTCACCGCCGGATCCGCCGCCGGATCAAAGAACGGCGGGGCCAGGATGGCGGCGGGGAAGATGATGCTGTTCTGGGAAGGCGCATAGAGGGCGTTCACCGTCTGCGGGGTCATGAACCACTCGCCGCGATCCACTGGCCGCCGCAGCTTGGCCAAGTTGCGGCGGTACTCGAACAAGGACGCCCGTTCCCAGTTGCCGTAGGCGTCATCGCGGGCGATCAGCAGATCGCTGTAGTCGCGCCAAGCGCCTGGGTAACCAACGCCCACCTGGAAGTTGGCGAGCTTCTCATGCGCCCTGGCCCTGGTTGCGGGACTCATCCACGCAATGCGGTCGATCCGCTGATCGAAGGCGGCGAGGATGTTCTTCACCATGGTTTCGACCTGGGCCTTGGCTTGCGGCGTGAAGTGGCGCTGGACATAGAGTTTGCCCACCGCCTCACCCAGCGCCTCGCTGGTCTGGTCCACACCGCGTTTCCAGCGCTCCGTCAGTTGCAGGGTCCCGCCGAGGGTCTTTCCGTGGAAGGCGAAGTTCTCGTCAACGAAGGCCCTGGATAATAGAGGCGCGGCGCGTTCGATGGCGTGGAAGGCTAGGTAGTCGCGCCATGTCTCCAACGGTTGCGATTCCACCAGCCTGGCGAAACCCGTAATCGCGCTCGCCTGCCAGGCGCCGAACTCAGGCTCGTCGGCGAGGCCGGCGGCGTCCAGGAACGTCGGCCAGTCGAGACCAGGCGCCTTTGTGGCGAACTCGCCGCGCGTCCAGACCACATTGGCCTTTTCCACATCGGTGGTTTCGACCGGTGTCCAGTGGGTGCGTGCGATCGCCGTCTCTAGAGCCAGGACCCGATCGGCCCTGGCCTTCCCGTCCGCCATGCCGGCAAGCGCGAACAGGCGGGCCATATGGGCGCTGTAGTCCGCGCGAAGCGCCACGTACCGCGCGGCATCGGACAGATAGTACGCGCGGTCCGGCAGGAAGAGCCCACCTTGCAGCAGATAAGGCCGGTAACGGCTGGTGTCATTCAGGGCTTCGGCGACCCACAGGCCGAACGGTCGCTCAGTCGCTAAGTCGGTGGCGTTGAGGACATCCACATCTGCGCGCAGGGTCGCCCCCAGTTCCCGGGCGAGGTCACGTCGCGTGTGGATGGCGGCGATGCGGTCCAACGCGGCCTTCAATGGCGCTGCGCCCCTCGCCTCGATCGCCGCCTCGTCCATGAAGGCCGCGTAGTAGTCGCCGATCTTGCGCGCCTCGGCGTCCGACGGCGGCGCATTCGCCAGATCCTCGATCAGGGTTCGGGTGCGGGCCTGGGCGGTCTCGCGCACCAGGTTGAAGGTGTTCTGGCTGGTCCGGTCGGGGGGGATCTCCGTCGCCTTCAACCAGGCGCCGTTGGCGTGGGCATAGAAGTCATCGCCCGGCCTTACCGCCGGATCCATTCCGGCCGAGTCGAACCCGAACGTCCCGAACTGCGGTCGGGGACTGGTTGCGACTGCGGCGACAGGCGGCGCAGCGGCGGGCGGTGACGATTGGGCGGCGGCGCAGGCCATCAGCGAGAGAGGCGCCAACACCGCCAGCAGACCGGCTTTCCGGATCATCGCGACTCTCCCGAGTATGTTTCAGCGCCGAGTTCAGCCTTTGGGAACGATAAACCTGCCACCGGTGCAGCCAGTGCGCCATACTTGGCGATAGCGTGATACTGCGTAAAGTTGACGGACGCGTCAGGTTTTTGTACGTGCGGGATCGTAGCTGGAGACAGATCATGGCTGGAGCTAGCAGCACTTTGGCGGCGGCCAGGGCCGACGCCTTCGCCCTTCCGCTGGAACAGGTCAATGTCGCCCAACCGGCCCTGTTCCAGGCCGACGCCCATTGGCCCTATTTCGAGCGCCTGCGCCGGGATGACCCGGTCCATTACTGCGCCGAGCACGACTACGGTCCCTACTGGTCGATCACCCGCTACAACGACATCATGGCGGTGGACACCAACCACCAGGTGTTCTCCTCGGATTCAGGCTACGGCGGCATCACTATCGCCGGATCAGCCGTCCTGGAGGAACCGCTGCGGATGTTCATCTCCATGGATCCGCCCAAGCACGACGTTCAGCGCAAGGCGGTGACCCCGGTGGTGGCGCCGGCCAACCTCGAGCGCCTGGCGCCGATCATCCGCGAACGCGCGGCCCGCTGTCTGGACGACCTGCCGATCGGAGAGACATTCGACTGGGTGGACAGGGTTTCCATCGAACTGACCACCCAGATGCTGGCCACCCTGTTCGACTTCCCGTTCGAGGAGCGCCGCAAACTGACCCGCTGGTCGGACATCACCACCGCCATTCCGGGATTCGGAATCGTCGATACCCTGGAGCAGAAAACCCAGGAGATGCGCGAGTGCTTCGCCTACTTCGCTGACCTGTGGAATCAACGGGTCAACGCACCGCCGGCCGGTGACCTGATCTCCATGCTGGCTCATTCGCCGGCCACAAGGAACATCGACCCCAAGGAGTACTACGGCAACGTCATGCTGCTGATCGTCGGCGGCAACGACACCACTCGCAACACCCTGAGCGGCAGCGTGCTTGCGATGCACCAGAACCCCGACCAGCGGGCGATGCTGGATGGCGACCACGGGCTCTTGCCCGGCATGGTCTCCGAGACCATCCGCTGGCAGACCCCCCTTGCCCATATGCGCCGCACCGCGGTCGCCGACATCGAGTTCCAGGGCAAGCGGATCAAGGCCGGCGACAAGGTGGTGATGTGGTACGTCTCGGGCAATCGCGATGACACGGTGATCGACGAACCGGATCGCTACCGGATCGACCGGGAGCGACCGCGCCAGCACCTTTCCTTCGGCTTTGGCATCCACCGCTGCCTGGGCAACCGACTGGCCGAACTGCAGTTGCAGATCGTCTGGGAGGAGATCCTGAAGCGGTTCCCGGTGATCGAGGTGGTGGAAGAGCCTAAGCGCACCTATTCGACATTCGTGAAGGGCTACGAAACGCTTCGGGTGGTGATTCCGCGCCGGCTATAGCCCCCTTTTGTGGACTTGCCGGAACTGAGGCCGAGTCCATATCTCCAGTCGATGCTTGCGCGTCGTACTGGGAGATAGACCTTGGCCGACCTAGCCGCCCTGGAAGCTGCTCGCGCAGACGCCTACGCCCGGCCGCTTGAGACCATCGACGTCGCCCGCGGAGAACTTTTCCAGGCCGGCACGCATTGGCCCTACTTCGAGCGCCTTCGCCGAGAAGATCCGGTGCATTACTGTCCCCAGAGCGAATTTGGACCCTATTGGTCGATTACGCGCTTTGACGACATCATCGCCGTGGACTCCAATCATCAGGTGTTTTCCTCCGAAGCCCGCTACGGCGGCATCGCCATCCATGGTTACGAGGGCATGGAAGAGACGATGCCGATGTTCATTGCCATGGACCCCCCGCGGCATGACGAGCAACGCAAGGCGGTGAGCCCGGCCGTGGCGCCGGGCAACCTGTCGAAACTTGCCCCGCTGATCCGCGAGCGCGCGGTCCGCTGTCTTGACGCGCTGCCGATCGGGGAGCCCTTCGATTGGGTGCAACGGGTCTCAGTTGAACTGACCACCCAGATGCTGGCGACACTATTCGACTTTCCCTTCGAGGAGCGCAGCAAACTTACCCGCTGGTCCGACGTCATCACCTCGATTCCGGGCCATGGCGTCGTGGAGACCCTGGAGCAGAAGACCCGCGAACTTGGCGAATGCTTCGCCTATTTCACCGGCCTCTGGAACAGCCGCGTCAACGCCGCGCCGACAGGTGACTTGATCTCCATGCTCGCCCATTCGCCGGCGACGCGGAACATGGATCGCCTGGAATTCTACGGCAACGTCGTCCTGCTGATCGTCGGCGGCAATGACACCACCCGCAACACCATGACCGGCAGCGTGCTGGCCATGCACCAGAACCCGGACCAACGGGCCAAACTGGACGCTAATCCCGCGCTTCTGCCAGGCATGGTCTCCGAGACCATCCGTTGGCAATCTCCGGTGGCGCATATGCGCCGCACCGCCCTCAGCGACATCGACTTCCAGGGCAAGCGGATCAAGGCCGGGGACAAGGTGGTGATGTGGTACGTCTCAGGCAATCGCGACGAAACCGCAATCGCTGACCCCGACCGCTATATCATCGACCGGCCAAACCCGCGGCGGCATGTCTCATTCGGCTTCGGGATCCACCGCTGTGTGGGCAATCGCCTGGCCGAGTTGCAGTTGCAGATTGTCTGGGAGGAAATCCTCAAGCGGTTTCCGGTGATCGAGGTGGTCGGCGATCCGGTGCGCAACTACCACACCATCATCCATGGATATGAAGCCCTGCCGGTGGTTATCCCACGGCGACTCTAAGGCTCAGACCCGCCGCCGCTGACTTAATGACGACAGCGGCTTGAAGTGTCCGATCAGGGTCTGAAGGCCGGCGCGGCGAAGCGACAGCGACCAGCGCTCGAACACCAGGTCAAACCCCTCAGCTGGCTGGCCATTGGCGAGGGAGACGATGGCGGCGGCGCCGTCGGGTTCCGTCACGAAGCCGATGCCCAGGTCGCCATTGCGCAGCCGAAGCAGCGCGCCCGCCCGAAACGCCCGGCGCAGGGGCGCGCTCAGCATCGGGCGGCCCTCCGCCAGGCCGGGCGCGAACACCACCTCATCCTCCACCGTGCAGTAGGGACCAGACAGGGCCGACAGGCCGACCACGGCGATATCAACCACCTCCACGCCGGTTGCGGCGAAGGCCAGCGTGACCGGATCGCCCCGTGACTCCAGCGCCGTGACCAGACACAGCAAGGGCCGCGCCCCGTCTGCGGCGACGAACCACCGTCCGGGCCGTAGCGCCGTGCGCTCCAGGATGCGCGGAAACCCTTCGAAGGAGACTGTCATACCACCGACCACTGTCGCCTGATTCCGTCCGCGCGATGGGCGGAGAGTTCAGACTGGCTTCAAGGCTCCAGACCCAGCGCCCGCCGCCGGGTCTTCGACAGGCCCGCCGCAACCAGCGTGTGGGACTGGGCGATGTAGGCCTCAAGCTCTCCGTCCGACTGAGTGTCGCGGCCCTTCAGGGCCAGCCAGCCGCCCCGGGGCAGATAGGGCGCCCGCTCAGCCACCCCAGTCTCGATGAGAATCTCGAAACTCAGGTCGGAGGTCTTGAACACATAGGCGCCGTCGAAGCCGCCGTCGTCATGCCCGGCGATGGCGAACACCTTGTCACCGACCTTGAACACATGCGCGCCGCCCCACTGCACCACCATGCTGGCCGCCGGCAGCGAAAGGCAGAAGGCCTGGAACCTGTCGTAGGTCACGCCTCCGCTGCGTAGCGATCCGCGCGGCGGGCTTCGTCGAAGTAGCGCTGGCCCGGCGGCGGATAGGCGGTCAGGATTCTCTCGCGGAAGCTGCGATCGGTGAGCGGATCGGCGGGAATATCCAACCGCTCGCCCCGCTCGGCGAAGTCCTTGGCGAAGATGTCCCACACCTGCTCCAGGGTCAGGTCGTCGGTGTGATTGTCATAGGCGTCGGCGTGGGCCTGATCCTTGAACACCAGCCCCTTCCAGATCACGAAGAAGCGCAGATCCTTGGGATCGTAAGTCAGCCTTGGCCCCGAACGATCATCAATGCGCCAGTTTCCATCGGCCTGATGGTGGATGGTGACGTCCCCTTTGAGCTCGCCCGGCGCCGTCCAGGCCTCCCGCGGTCCCACCGCCTCGGCGCGGTGGAACATGAAGTCGTTGTCGGTGACTAGGGCGGTGTTCCACAGCGGCGTCGTGATGGTTTGCGACGGCTTGTCCGGCCCATCCGGCCAGAACTGATAGCCGCCCCCCTCCCCCCGATAGAACCAGGTGATCGCCGTGGCCTGCAGGATCGTCCAGTGCATGAACAGCAGCGAATGGTGCAGCGCCACCTGCAGCCAGAACGGCCGGGTCTCGTCCATCCCCCGGTAGCGGCACAGGTCGAAGTGCGGCCGGCCCGCCTGCATGGGCGCGGAGATGTTCAGATAGATGGAGGTTGGCCGCACCACCTGGGCGTCGAACGCTTGCTTCGAGGCCTCGATGAACTTGGGGTTGGTGAAAAACGGCCGCGCGTCGGCGACCAGTTCATGGCCGGACTTATACCAGAAATCCCGGAACCACGGCTCGGTCCCCCCGGCCTTCTCATAGCCCTCGGCCGAATAGATCGGGGTATAGGGCGCCCGCGCGGCGATCAGGTCCAGCACCGCTTGCGGGTCGTCGAAGGCGTTTTCCAGCCGCACCGGCCTGGCGACGATCTGGGCCGGACGCGGCGGCGGCGCGAGCTTGGCGGCGGTCATGGGGCTCCTCGCTTGGGTTCGCGCCAAACATCACCGGCGCGGGCCGCAATGCAAGCGGCATTGACGGGCGAAGGACGGATTGAGACGCCCCGAAGGAGGCGGGAAGAGGGCGCGCGAATATTGCAAGGGCGTTGAATTCAGGGAATTATCGCGTCGGTGATGCGCCAGAGCCGTCCATGGGCGCGGAACGGAATTATGTATAACGTCACATCCTATACTCCGTTCGTCGTCGGGGCGGCGCTCGCCGCCATGGTGGGCCTGTTCGCCCATGTGGTTGGCTACGACCGCGATAGGGCCTTCTATGCCGCCGTCCTGACGGTGGTTGGCGCCCTCTATGTGCTGTTCGCCGTCATGGCTGGCGGTGGCCGCGACCTCATTCCCGAAGTCGCTTTCTTCAGTGTGTTCGCCGCATTGGCCGCCATCGGTTTCCGCACAAGCCTGTGGATTGTCGCCGCCGGGCTTGCGCTTCATGGCGGGTTCGATTTTGTCCGTCACGCCTTCCTGGCCGCACCCGGCGCCCCGGCATGGTGGCCTGCGTTCTGCGGGGCCTACGACGTGGTGGCGGCGCTCGGAATGGCTGCGCTGTTGCTCGACAGGCGCAGTCGGGCGGATCAACGCATCGGTTCCTGACCCATGATGACGACGCCTGTCGCCGATATCCCTGCGCGCCCGTTGCCCCGTCATGTGGCCGTTATTGGCGCCGCGGGCGGTCTGGGCCAGGGAATCCTCCGGGTCTGCCGGGCGCAGGGCGTCGGGTTCACCGCCATTGTCCGCGCCCGGCCCGAACGGATCGCCGATGCGCCGGATGGCTCCCGCGTCGCCGTTGTCACCTCTCTCGCCGATCAGGACGCCCTTACGCGGGCGTTCGCCGGAGCCGATGCGGTGCTCACGGCCCTTGGGGTCACGTCAACCAGCCGGGATGGCTCGGCCCTGCTGTCCAGGAACCTGGCCACGGTCGAAGCCGCCATGCTTGCTGCGGGCGTCGACCGCCTCATCGTGATCAATACGATCCTCACCTCAGCCCCCGGAAAGCCCGCCAGCCCGGCCATGCGCTTCTTCTCCCGGATGCCAGGCACGATCGGGCGCGGGGCCTGCGAGCAACAGGCCGTCGTCGAGGCTCTGGGCCACGGCGCACTTGCGTCGCTGCGCTGGACCCTGGTTCGCGCCGGGGTCAATGCCAAGGGTAAGGACGAGCGCCCCGTGGCCTCCGCCGATTGGGACGGCGCCCTGAATTCCTGGCTGCCGGTCTCCTATGACGCCATGGGCCGATGGATGCTTGAGGAGGCTGCGGCCAATGACTTTGTACGCGCGGCGCCGCTTGTCTCGCGGCGGCGTCGCTGATGGGCGCTGCTGGGTTTGGGGTGTTCGGCCGCGACTGTCATGCCGCCGCCGCAACAGAGGCGCCGCAGTTACGGTGACACTATATGAAGCTAATGCTTCCAGCCTTGTTGCACGATTACTTTCATATAGTGTCACCGTAACCAGAGGTTGATCCAATACGCCATCGTAAGACCGTCGAAGCGCCGTGACGCTGTCTACTGATGTTGCGAAAACCTCCTCTGCTGATGAGGGAGGTGAAGGCCCTCTAAGATGGCCGTCATGGCCTCATTCGCCAAAGAAACCTTCGTCAATCGCCTTGATCTCAACCGTATCTCGAACCACGACGCCTACGGCATGACGCACCATAAGCTCGGCGAGGCGGTCTCCATCGACCAACACTACATGCGTTGATGATCTCTCGGCATGGTCCTTTGCCTGTTTGGTGAAGGCCGACGCTGTAACGAACAGGCCCTTGTTTGCCCTCTTGATGTTCAGTGCGCCAATGAAGCTGTTGATCGCATCGGGACCAACAGTGTTGCCCTCCCTGTAGCGTTTCGCCTGAATATAGACGCGGTCCAAGCCAAGGGGGTCTTGGTGGACGACGCCATCCACGCCGCCGTCGCCAGAACCGCCAAGAGCCTCAGCCATTTCCTCCCGGCCCTGGCCGTATCCCATGCGTATCAGCAGCAGGGCGATAAGGGCTTCAAAGTCACCCGGCGTCATTTGCCGAACACGGTCGAGAACCTCGGCTCTCAGGCTCGCGTCGAGTTCACCGCGCGCCGCCTCAATGCGCTCCTCTGGCGTGATCGCTTGAAACACCGGTGTCGCGGATTTGGCTTGGGTAAACGTAGGAGCATCGCCGCCCGGTTCACGCTGACGCCACGTCACGAACGCGGAATACTGGTTCAGGACGTCGTTGCTGATTGCCAGGAGGCCTTTGGCCAGCAGGGCGCGTCCTTCGTCAGTTACCTCAAACTGGCCCCTCCTCGTAGATCGTAGGAGGCCAGCACGTGTCATGTATTGCTTAGACCAATGCAGGCGGTTGTGGAAGACGCCCTGCCGACCGCTGGGCAGTCGCTCCGCCAGTTGCTCATCGGTGAGCTTAAGGTCCGCCGCGATTAACGGCTGCACTTCCATGATGCTCACAGGTCTCTTCATCGCAGCGGACCGCTTGAGCAAGGGCAGCATAAGGGCCTGGTAGTCAGGCACGACCATTTGCTGTGTTCTCCATTGGCGTCGTCTGCGGAATTATACCTAGGCTTGCAAACGGCGAACTTGCTCGAAGGTAGGAAATCTCGCGATTAGAAATCTGGCGGAGATTTGCGACGGGGTCCCTAGGATCAAACCGGTGCGCATTGTCCCCCTAGGGTTACGGTGACTCTGTATGAAACTATTCGCGCAAAATGACTGGGAGCATTAGTTTCATACAGTGTCACCGTAGCGTTCACCCGGCTGATCTCCCCCACCCTGCCGGAGCGCCCGGCCCCGGACCTCCGCGTCGCGATGCCGCCAGCGGATTGCGTCCACCCCCGCTCACGCCGCCGGACTGGCCGGCAGCTCAAACCGCGCCGCGTCGCCGCCGAACACCATGTCGCGGGTGCGCTGATGCTCGCCGGACTCGCGCGGCACGCCCAGCGACAGGGCGCTCACCGCGTCCAGCCGGTCCGCCTGGTCTGCCGTGAGGTCGAAGGCGAGGCCGCCCAGCACCGAGTCCAGCTGGGCGCGGGTGCGCGGCCCCAGGATCGGGATCAGCGCCGTGGTCGAGCGCGCCGCCCTGGAGCGCAGCCAGGCGATGCACACCTCGGCCGGCGTGCGGCCGGTCTCCTCCCCCACCGCGAACAGGGCGTCGATGATGGCGGTGTCCCGGGCCGTGGCCTCGGACCGCGAGATCGCGCGCAGAGCCATCGATGCGCCCTGCACGGCGCCGGCCCGGTGCTTGCCGCTGAGCAGCCCCCCCGCCAGGGGTCCCCATAGCGCCGCGGCCAGGCCCAGGGCCTCGCACATGTGCAACAGCTCCCGGTCGGGGGAGCGCTCGATGAGGTTATATTCCACCTGGATCGCCGTCAGCGGCGCCCAGCCCTGCAGGTCGGCCATCAGGGCGCCGCGGGCCGTGCGCCAGGCCGGGAAGTTGGACAGGCCCACGTAGAGCACCTTGCCCGCCCGCACCAGGTCGTCCATCCCGCGCAGGATCTCGTCCATCGGGGTGACGTTGTCGCTCAGGTGGCACCAGTAGATGTCGATGCGGTCGGTGTTCAGCCGCTTGAGACTGCCCTCCACCGCCCGCATCATCGACTTGCGGCTGTTGCCGATGGCGGTGGGGCCGGAGAGGATGTTGCTGCCGTAGGTGTATTTGGTGCCGATCACCAGGTCGTCGCGCCGCCCGGCGATCAGCGTCCCCAGGATCTCCTCGGATTCCCCCAGCTGGTAGTAGTCGCCGGTGTCGATGAAATTGCCGCCGGCCGCCACATAGGCCTCGAAGATCGACTTGCTTTCCTCCAGCGCCGCCCCTGGCCGCAGCCGCTCGCCGAAGTTGGAGCCCCCCAGCGCCAGCTCCGAAACCCGCAACCCCGTCCGCCGCCCGAAGATCCTGTAACGCATGGGCACGCCCTCCCGCTGATTTGGCCTGTCGCCGGACTCTGCGCCCGGCGCCGCGGTCAGACTGTCGGACCGGGGATTTAAGGCAAGGCCCCTCTTGCGCCGGCTGGAAATAGGCTTCGCCGCAACGTCAATTCCGGACGCACCCGCCGACTTGTGACTTGACGGCAAGGTGCAAGGGATTGATCCGCGAAAAATGAGGCCCCGGGGCTTTTTTCACCCCAAACGCATGCTTTCGCCCCGAAGCTCCAATCGGGACCGGGGCATCCGGCCGGCGTGAACCCGGCCCATTTTGCTTGCGCGAACCCGCACCCCCGGCCAAACCATGGCGGCCAAAGGGAATGGAGCGCGACATGGAATTCGCCTGGACCGCTGAGCAGGACGCCTACCGGCAGAAGCTGAAGACCACCATCGAGGAGCTGCTGCCGGACAACTGGACCACCGACATCGCGCCGCACAGCTACGGCTCCAAGGAGCAGATCGAATACTCCCGCACCTTCTGCGCCCAGCTGGCCGAGCGCGGCCTGCTGGTCCAGCAGTGGCCCAGCGAATACGGCGGCGGCGACGGCGATCCCTGGCAGCAGTGGATCCTGGCCGAGGAGATGATGCTGGCCGGCGAGCCGCGCGGGCCGCAGTACATGAACGTCAACTGGATCGGCCCGGCCCTGATGGCCCACGGCACGCCGGAACAGAAGGCCGAGCATCTGGCCCGCATCGCCAGCGGCAAGGTGGTCTGGTGCCAGGGCTTCTCCGAGCCGGGCGGCGGGTCGGACCTGGCCGGCATGAAGACCAAGGCCGAACGCCAGGAGGACGGCTCCTATCTGATCAACGGCTCGAAGATCTGGACCTCCTATTCGCCCTTCGCGGACTACTGCTTCCTGCTGGCCCGCACCGGCGAACAGAAGAAGGCGATCTCCATCTTCCTGATCCCCATGTCGCTGAAGGGGATCGAGGTGCACACCTTCCCCGGCCTGGTGGGCAAGGGCCACCTGAATCAGGTCTATTTCACCGATGTGGTCGTGCCGGAATCCATGCGGATGGGCGAGGAAGGCCAGGCCTGGCCGATCATCACCTATGCCCTGCGCTTCGAACGGGTCAGCGTGGCGCGGTTCCATATCGGTCGGAAGGTGCTGGACCGCTGCGTGGCCCAGCTGCAGGCCGAGGGGCGGTTCAGCGACACCGCCGTGCGGGTCCGTGCCGGGCGCATCGCGGCCCTGCTGGAGGCTGGCCGGCTGCTCTCCTACTACGTGATCGACCAGCGGGTGAAACAGGGCTCCGACGACGTCAACGGCAACATCGCCCGGGTCAGCGTCTCGGCCGCCACCATGGAGCTGCAGGCCTTCATCATGGACTATGTCCCCGATGCGCTGACCGGCGGCGATTATGTGATCAACGAGTTTTTCCGGGCCAACCTGTCGTCGACCATCGCGGCGGGCGCCTATGAGGTGCAGCTCAACCTGATCGCCCACGGGGCGCTCAACCTGCCGCGGAGCTAGGGCGATGGATTTCGATCTGACCGACGACCAGCAGACCCTGGTCTCCAGCCTGCAGTCCATGTTCGCGCCCTATGGCGAGATCCCCGAGGAAGGGCGAGGCGCCAAGAGCTATTTCGCCGCAGACCTGCAACGCAAGCTGGTCAATGGCGGGTTCTTCCACACGGCACGCGAGGCGGGCAATCTGGAGGCCGCCCTGCTGGTTCTGGAAGCCGGCCGCCTGCCGGTAACGGTGGAGGCCGGCGCTTCGGCCCTGGTTGCGCCCAACCTGATGGCCAATCCGCCTGAGGGACCGATCGCCCTGTTGTCCGGGGATCTGAAGAAGGCCCAGCGGATGCTGTCGGTGGCTCGCCACGCCATCGTCGACACCGGCGACGACGTGGTTGTGATCCCCATCGACCCGGAGAATGTCGAACCGGTTGAGACCATGCTGGCCGCGCCCTTCGGGCGGTTCCGCACGCCGCCGGACCTGTCGAAGGGCCGCAGGCTGGGCGCCGAAGCGCGGCCAGTTCTCCACCAGTGGTCGCGGGTGGCCCTGGCGGCCGAATGCGCCGGCGCGGCGGAAAGCGCGGTGCCGTTCACGGTCGAATATGTGAAGCTCCGCAAAGCCTTCGACCAGCCGATCGGATCATTCCAGGCCGTGCAACACCGCCTGGCCCAATGTTGGCAGATCATGCGCGCCCTGCGCTACAACGCCCTGCACGCGGCCTGGACCGGTGACCCGGTCCGCGCCGACCTGGCGGCCACCTACGCCCAAATGCATGTCCAGAAGCTGGTGTTCGATCTGCACCAGTTCCATGGCGCCATCGGCATCACCACCGAGTATAAGCTGCACTACTGGACCTTCCGCCTGCGGTCGCTTCAACCCGAGACGGGCGGCGCGGACGGGGCGGCGCTGGCTGCGGCGGACAAACTCTGGGGCGCGGCGGCGTAGGCCGGTGACGACTTGGACGGCTTTCGCGGCGAAGATAGCAGGACCGGCCGCGAATCCTGCCAGCGGATGATTTCAAACACGCCGTCATGGCGCTCCACCAACGCGGTGCAGCTCTCCACCCAATCGCCGTCGTTCAGATAGATGATGTCGCCAATGGTGCGGATCTCGGCCTTGTGAATGTGGCCGCAGATCACCCCCTGGACGCCCCTGCGGCGGGCCTCGTCGGCCATGGTCTCCTCGAAGCGGTCGATATAGCGGACCGCGTCCTTCACCCGCTGCTTAAGGAAGGCCGACAGGCTCCAGTGCCCAAGACCGCAGAGGGCGCGAACCCTGTTGAGCGTCGTGTTGAGCGCCAGCAGCGCCCGGTAGCTCCAGTCGCCCAGCAGCGCCAGCCAGCGGGCGTTCTGAACGATGGCGTCGAATTCGTCGCCGTGCGTGACCAGATAGCGTCTGCCGTCCGCGCCTTGGTGGATCTCGTCGCGGGTGACGATCACCCCCCCGAAATGCTCGCCGCAGAATTCACGCAGCCGCTCATCGTGATTGCCCGGCACATAGACCACCCTCACGCCCTTGCGCGCCAGGCGCAGGATCTTCTGAACGACGTCGTTGTGGGACTGCGGCCAGTAGATGCCGCTCTTCATCTTCCAGCCGTCGATGATGTCGCCAACGAGATAAAGCGTCTCGCAGTCCAGATCACGGATGAAATCAAGCAGGCGCTGCGCCTGGCAGCCACGCGTGCCCAGATGAATATCTGAGATGAAGGCGGCGCGGCAGCGGATAGCCGGCATTTCTTCACTCACGAGGCGCCCCCCAACGTCCAGGATTCGCAGCTTATCCTTTGATTCTGTGACGACTTCGTGATGTGGGGGACAGGCAGTACGCGCCGGCTGGCCAGCAGATTGTCGGGGGCGCCGGATGGCGACGCCGGATTGTGTAACCACGCCCTCCGATGCCGATTGCCAATCTCCGCTGGCCCTCCCCCCCGGCCTCGCCTTATCTGCGCGCGACGCCGCACACCCGGAGGACCCCATGAGACTCGCCAAGCCCCGTTTCACGCCGCTGACCGATGCGGAGATGAACGACGAACAGAACGAGGTGCTGGCGGCCATGCGGGCGCGGCGGGACGTGTCGAACATCTTCCGCACCCTCGCCCGCGCGCCCAAGGCGTTGAAGGGCTTCCTGGCTTGGGGAGAATATGTGCTGTCCAAGCGCAATGATCTTCCGCCCCGGGAGCGTGAGATCGTCATCCTGCGGATCGGTTATCTTTGCCGCTCGGGCTACGAGTGGATGCAGCACGTGCGGATCGGCAAGGGCGTCGGCCTCACCGACGCGGAGGTCGCACAGATCAAACAGGGGCCGGACGCGCCCGGCTGGTCTGCCGCCGACAAGGCGTTGCTGCAGGCGGCCGATGAACTGCACCACGATCATTTCATCACCGACGCCACGTGGAAGGCCCTGGCGGCCCATTTCACCGACAAGCAGCGCATGGACGTCGTGTTCACCGCCGGCAACTACACCCAGGTTTGCATGATGTTGAATTCCTTTGGTGTTCAGTTGGACGAAGGAATGATCCTGGACCCGGACCTGCGGCATATCTGAGCTGTCCATGCGGGCCGCCGTCCTGATCGAGTCCCCCTGGTGCGAGCCGGCGGCGGCGGCTTCATCCTTCGCCGACGAGCCTTGGACAATATGTCTTGACGGTGCGGGATCTGGCGCCCGTTGGGCCTATCTCGCTCGCCAGCCCGACCGGACCTTGACCATCACCGCGCAAGACCGGCGCGACCCCTTCACGGAATTGGCGTCGCTGATTGGGCCGATTGTACCGCCCGTCGAAGACGGCCCGCCCTTCCAGGGCGGGGTTATGGGATTGGCCTGTTACGAACTCGGCGATCGGGTGGAACCCCTGGGGTTGGCCCGGTTCGACGGCTGGCCGGACCTGGCCTGCGCGCGTTATCCGGCGCTGCTGGCCTTTGATCGGCGCGCACAGCGAGTGTGGGCCGTGGGCCGCGGCGACGATCAAGGCGAGGCGGCGGCGGCGGCGGCGCGAGCGCGCGCATGGCTAGATACCCCTTCGGTCGATGCGGCGAGACCCGATGCGATTCTGCAGGCCGACGACCCAGCAGCCTATGAAACGGCGGTGGCGAACGTGGTGGCGCGCATCGCCGCGGGGGAAATCTTCCAGGCCAACATCGCCCGACGCTGGCGCGGACGGCTTGGCGCCGGGGCGCGACCCTTCGATCTGTTCCAAAAGCTGGCTGGATCGAGCCCCGCCCCGTTTGCAGCCTATCTGCGTCTTGGCGACCGGGCGCTGGTCTCCAACTCTCCGGAACGTTTCGTGAGCTTGCGGCCCCGTGACGGCGGCTTCTCGGCCCGCACCCAGCCGATCAAGGGCACGGCGCCCAGAGGCGCAACGGCGCAGGAAGACCATCGTCTAGCCAGCGCCCTGGCGATCTCCGAGAAGGACCGCGCCGAAAACTTGATGATCGTCGACCTTATGCGCAACGATCTGGCGCGGGTTTGCGCGCCCGGGAGCGTCAAGGCGTCGGACCTATGGCGCGTGGAGACCTTCGCCAACGTCCACCACCTGGTTTCAACGGTGACCGGGCGCCTTATGCCGGGAAGGAGTGCGGTGGACCTGTTGCGCGCGGTATTCCCACCCGGCTCGATCACAGGCGCGCCCAAGGTGCAGGCCATGAAGGTGATCGCCGCACTGGAAGCGCCGCGCGGCCCGTTCTTCGGTTCCCTATTCCACATTGGGTTTGACGGCGCGATGGACTCCAGCGTGCTGATCCGCACGGCCGCCTTTGTGCAGGACGCGGTCGGCTGGCGACTGGAAGCCCGCGCCGGCGCCGGCATCGTCGCCGATAGCCAGCCTCAGGCCGAGCGGGCGGAGACCGAAGCCAAGATCGCCGCCCTGGCCGCCGCCCTCAGCTAACGAGTGACGACGTGTTGAGTCGCAGAAAATCTATTCCCGCCGTCATTTATTTCCTATTGTCTCGATAGGAGTTCGGCGCAATAGACAGGGCTCATTTTGGAGCCTTCGCGATGACCCCTGCCCAGCAACGACTCTTATCGTCGACCGCCCTGGTAGCCATGGTTTGCTGCGCCGCGCCGGCCTGGGCGCAGGCCATTCCCACTGCGAACGCGACGCCCACGGGAGTCAGCCAGGAGCAGTTTCTAGCCCTGATGGGCCGGCTGGATGCGCTGGAATCGCGCAACGAGGAACTCGAACAGCAGATCCTCGACCTTAAGGCCCAGACGTCGGCGTCGGACCAGGGCCTGCGCGATCAGGCCAACGCCAACACCGTGTCCCTATCGAACGGCCGGCCCACGTTCGCCACAGGGGACGGCCAGTTCACGGCTTCCCTGCGCGGGATCGTCCAGCTGGACGCGGCTCATTACGACCAGCGCCGGGCCGGGACACAGGCCGCGGACTTCCGGCGCGGGTCCCTGGGTGACGCCGCCGAGGCCGACCGCGCCCGCGACCTCGCCGACGGGACCAATTTCCGTCGGGTTCGCTTCGGTGTGGAGGGCAAGGCCTGGGGCGACTGGGCCTACAACCTGCTGTTCGACTTCGGCGGTTCCGGCGCCGAGGAACCGGGCAAGATAACCAACGCCTACATCGAATACGCCGGCCTGGCGCCGGCGAAGCTGCGGGTGGGGGCGTTCGCGCCGGTCACCGGATTGGAGGATGCCACCTCCAACACCGCCTCCCTGTTCCTGGAACGTCCGGCGGTTGCCGAACTGGTCCGCGGCTTCGCGGGCGGCGACGGCCGCACGGGCGCCGCCCTGCTGGCCAACGGCGACCATTGGAGCCTGTTCACGGCGGTGACCGGCGCTGCTGTCACCACCTCGACCTTCGACGAGCAATTGGGAGCCGTGGGCCGGGTGACCTACCTGCCCTACAAGACTCTGGATTCCCTGGTCCACCTGGGCGCCAACGCAAACCTGATCATCAATCCGGCCGCGTCGGGACCGAACATCAGAGGCGTCGGCGCGGCCAGCCCGGTGCGGCTGCGCGAGCGGCCGGAACTGCGGGTGGATGGCTCCCGGCTGGTGGACACTGGCAACATTGACGCCGACGGTCTGACTAGCCTCGGCCTGGAGGCGGCCTGGCAACACAAGGCCTTCAGCGTGCAGGGCGAGCACTTCTGGATCGACGTGAAGCGGCGTGCGTCCGCCCTGGCAGACCCCAGCTTCACAGGATGGTACCTGCAGGGCGCCTGGACGCTCACCGGCGAGCCGCGCCGCTACAACACCGCCAGCGGCGGTTTCGACGCCCCCAAGGTGGAGAAGCCCTTCAAGCGCGGCGGCGCCCCGGGCGTCTGGGAGCTGGCGGCCCGCTACTCGGTGCTCAATCTGAACGACCGCGCCGGCGCCCCCGGAACCGCCGCGATCGCCTCGGCGATCCGGGGCGGCGAGCAGAAGATCGTGACCCTGGGCCTGAACTGGTACCTGAACAACAACGTCCGCTTCCTGGCTGACTATCAGCACGTGGAAGTGGACCGGCTTTCCCTGGGCGGGACGGCCTTCGGCGCCGGCGCGCTCACGCCCCCGGCCGGCGCCCAGGTGGGCCAAAACCTGAACATCTGGTCCCTCCGCACCCAGTACGCCTTCTGACCCACGCCACCTGAGAGAACCGCCATGACCGAGACCCATTACACACGCCGCCGCCTAATCGCGGCCGGAGCCGCCGGCGCGGCGGGGGCAGGCCTTTCGCCGCTGCTGATACCCCAGGCGGCGAAAGCGCAGTCCGCAAAGGGGCTGAGCCTGCTCAACGTCAGCTATGACCCGACCCGGGAGCTCTACAAGGACATCAACGCCGCCTACGCGGCCTATTGGAAAAGCAAGACCGGCCAGGTTCTCACGCTGAACCAGAGCCACGGGGGATCAGGCAAGCAGGCCCGGGCCGTGATCGATGGCCTGCAGGCCGACGTGGTCACACTCGCTTTGGCCTACGACATCGACGAGATCGCCCAACGCGCAAAGTTGCTGCCGGTCAACTGGCAGAGCCGTCTGCCCAACAACTCCGCGCCCTACACCTCAACCATCGTGTTCCTGGTCCGCAAGGGTAACCCCTGGAAAATCCGCGACTGGGGCGACCTGATCAAGCCCGGCATCGGCGTGATCACCCCCAATCCCAAGACCTCAGGCGGCGCGCGCTGGAACTACCTGGCGGCCTACGCTTGGGCGCTTCGCCAGCCTGGGGGTTCGGCTGCATCGGCCGAGGCCTTCCTGGGAAAACTATATCGCCAGGTCCCGGTGCTGGACACCGGCGCCCGTGGCTCCACCACCACCTTCGCCGAGCGCGGCATCGGCGATGTTCTGCTGGCCTGGGAGAACGAGGCCTATCTGTCGATCGAGGAGTTCGGCCCAAAGTTCGACATCGTCTACCCCAGCCTGTCGATCCTGGCCGAACCCACCGTCGCTCTGGTTGACCGCAATGTGGACCGCCACAAGACCCGCACCGCCGCCGAGGGATACCTCAACTTCCTCTACAGCCCCCTGGCCCAGGACCTGATCGGCAAGCACCACTTCCGGCCCCGTAACGCCCAGGCGCAGGCCAAGTACGCGGCTCAATTCAAGACTATCCCGCTGGTCACCATCGACCAGCAATTCGGCGGCTGGAAGAAGGCCCAGGCGACCCATTTCGCCGATGGCGGCGTCTTCGACCGCATCTACAAGCGCTAGAAATGGCTGAGTACGCAATCAAACCGCCGACGGCGGATCTGCCGACCGGCCTCATCCGGGGTTGGAAGCGATACAGCATCCTGCCCGGGTTCCCCCTCGCGATGGGCTGGACGCTCAGTTGGCTCGGGCTGATCGTACTGTTGCCGCTGAGCGCCCTGATCATCCGCCCTTGGGAGCTGGGGGTTGGCGGCGTCTGGGCCACGCTCGTCGATCCGCGGGTCGCCGCGGCGCTGCGCCTCAGCTTCGGCGCCGCGGCCCTGGCTGCCCTGGTGAATGCGCCGCTCGGCCTGCTGGTGGCCTGGACGCTCACCCGCTACGAGTTTCCCGGACGGCGGACCGTCGACGCGCTGGTCGATCTGCCCTTCGCCCTGCCAACCGCCGTGGCCGGTATCGCGCTCACGGCCATCTATTCGCCTAACGGCCCCCTGGGCGCGATGTTCGCCAAGATCGGGATCAAGACCGCCTACAGTCCGGTCGGCGTGTTCATCGCGTTGCTGTTCATCGGCCTGCCCTTCGTTGTGCGAACGGTGCAGCCGGTGCTGCAGGATCTCGACCGTGAGGTCGAGGAGGCCGCCCACACCCTGGGCGCCACCGATTTTCAACGATTTCGATACGTCGTCCTACCTGCAGTGGCGCCGGCGCTGTTGTCCGGCGTCAGCCTGGCCTTCGCCCGTGGTGTGGGCGAGTACGGCAGCGTGATCTTCATCGCCGGCAACATGCCGCTGAAGTCGGAGATCGCGCCGCTGCTGATCGTCATCAAGCTGGAACAATACGACTATGCCGGAGCCGCGGCGGTGGGGCTGGCGATGCTGGTGATTTCATTCGGGACCCTGCTGGCTGTGAACGCGGCGCAGGTGTTCCTGGCCCGACGGGGGCGCGCATGATGCGTGCGATCCGCCTGCCCGGCGCCGCGCCGCTGATGCTCGCCCTGACGCTGGCGGTGCTTGGAGTCCTTATTGTTCTGCCCCTGGGGGTGGTGTTCCAGCAGGCGCTCTCGAAGGGCCTGGACGCCTATCTGGATCCCTTGAAGCAACCTGACGCCCTGGCCGCGATCCGGCTGACGCTAACCGTCGCAGCCATCTCAGTGCCGCTCAACGCCGTGTTCGGCGTCATGGCCGCCTGGGCGATCTCAAAGTTCGAGTTCAAGGGCAAGAGCCTGCTGATCACCCTCATCGACCTGCCGTTCTCCATGTCGCCGGTGGTCTCGGGCCTGGTCTGGGTGCTGTTGTTCGGCGCCCAGGGCTGGTTCGGCGAATGGCTGATCGCCCACGACGTGAGGATCATCTTCGCCACCACCGGCCTGGTGCTGGCCACGGTGCTGGTGACCCTGCCCTTCGTCGCCCGGGAACTCATCCCGCTCATGCAGGACCAGGGCGCCGACGAGGAGGCCGCGGCCCTCACCCTCGGCGCGGGCGGGTTCACGACATTCTGGCGGATCACCCTGCCCAACATCCGCTGGGCGCTGCTCTACGGCGTCCTGCTCTGCAACGCCCGGGCTATGGGCGAGTTCGGAGCGGTCTCCGTCGTCTCCGGCAGCATTCGCGGCCTCACGACCACGTTGCCGCTTCACATCGAGGTGCTTTACAATGACTACGATTTCGTCGGCGCCTTCGCGGCCGCCTCCGTCCTGGCCAGCCTCGGGCTGGTCACCCTCGTCCTCAAGACCCTACTCGAATGGCGGCACGCTGGTGAACTTTCAGCCCATCGACGAAACTAGCCCGGACCAGCTGGCTCTGGAGATCAAGGGCGTATCCAAGGCCTACAGCCGATTTCCAGCGCTGAACAACGTTTCGCTGCAGGCTAGGGACAAGGAGTTCCTGGCCCTGCTGGGTCCGTCGGGCTCCGGCAAGACCACGCTATTGCGCGTTCTGGCGGGCCTCGAAAAGCCGGACGCGGGCGAGGTGCGCTTTGGCGGCGAGGATTTCCTCGCCCTACCGGTGCGCAGACGCCGTGTCGGGATGGTGTTCCAGCACTACGCCCTCTTCCGTCACATGACCGTGGCGCAGAATATCGCCTTCGGTTTGACCGTGCGTCCCGCCAGCGAGCGGCCCGCGAAATCCGAGATTGACGATCGGGTGGCGAAACTGTTGGCGCTGGTGCAGCTTGATGCATTGGGCGGACGTTTTCCATCGCAGCTCTCCGGCGGCCAGCGGCAGCGCGTGGCCTTGGCGCGCGCCTTGGCCATTGAACCCCGAATGCTGCTGCTCGACGAACCGTTCGGCGCCCTGGACGCTCAGGTTCGGCGCGAGTTGCGGCGCTGGCTGCGGGAACTGCACGACCAGGCAGGCGTCACCACGGTGTTCGTGACCCACGACCAGGAAGAGGCGCTCGACCTCGCTGATCGTGTGGCCATCCTGAAGGATGGCGAGCTCGTGCAAATCGGTACGCCGAACGAGGTGTACGACAATCCGGCCACCCCCTTCGTGTTCGACTTCCTCGGGCCGTCCTGCCGGATTCCAGGCGTGGTCGACAGCGGGCAATTGCGCGTGGCTGACTGGGAGAGCGCTGCAGCCCCGGGCGCGCCAACTGGCGCCGTGGAGCTGTTCTTCCGCCCAGACGAGGTGGCCTTCGCGCCTGCCGACGGCCTCGGACTGCCGATGCATGTCCAGGGGTTCGCCCAGCGCGGCCCAGACGTCAGGATCGACTGCCGGATCGGCGACCAGGCCTTCGAACTCCAGTGCCGTGGCGACGATCTGCCGCCGGGCGTATCAGTCGGCAGCGAGGCGCGCGTGCGGCCGATGCGGCCGCAGGTCTATGCAGCCTGAACCTAACCTCGAAGCCGCGTGTCAGAGGTTCGCAGCCGGACGGACGGCGACGAGTGCGGCCTCCACACGTGAAACCGCCTTGCGCAAATCCGGCGGACAGGCGCGGCCGCACTCCGCCGCACGCGCCCGAAGGGCGTCCAGATCGGCGCGGGCGCGGCCTTGTCTGCCCAGGCGCGCCAGTAGCACCGCTCGTTCCTCGCGCGCCTGGACGAATTTCGGGTCCTTGGCCAGCACCCGGTCGAATTCAAGCACCGCCCCGACCAGGTCGCCGCGCCGGGCCTTCACCAGCCCCAGGAGTTGGCGGCCGTTTAGGTTGAGCGGTTGCGGCCCGAGGATCGCCAACGCAGCCGCCTCGGCCTGGTCGAGTTGACCGACCCTCAGGGCTTCAAGGCCCCTGCGATATTGGAGATCGATTTCGACGGGCGCGCTTGTGACGGGTTCCGCAGCAGCGGGGCCGGGTCCGGCTGCCGTCGCCAGGACCAGGAGAAGCGCGCAAAGCGCCTGGATCAAACGTCGCAAGTGCCAGCTCCCAGCGCGACGCCGGCCGCGCCGCGCCGGAAACCGACGCACGCCCAAGCGCCGCAACAGCGCTCATAACACCTCATACTGATTGAGGATTTCACTCTATGTTTAGTTATTTCCAGGCAACCATGTTCTGAACATCGACCGGGACATCCGAATGCCGGACTTCACACAGCGTGCGCCCGACGATCTGGGCGCCGGACACCTGATCGGCCGCAAGCAACCGCCGGTGGGCTGGATCGCCATCAACAATCCCCTCCGCCGCAACGCCATCACCCTGGACATGTGGGCGTCGATCGTCGAGGTGGTGGCCGCCTTTGAGTCCGCCCCGGACATTCGGGTGATCGTGGTGACCGGATCGGGGCGGCATTCCTTTGCATCCGGCGCTGACATCTCCGAGTTCGAGGGGCAAAGGGCTGATCCGGAAGCGGAAAGCCGCTACAGCCAGGCAACCGGTCTTGGGCACGCCGCCCTGGCGAATTGTTCGAAGCCGACCATCGCGATGATCCGCGGCAGTTGCGTCGGCGGCGGTCTGGCGCTGGCGCTGGACTGCGACCTCAGGATCGCAAGTTCCCTGTCCCGCTATGGTATTCCCGCCGCTCAGCTTGGGCTGGGCTATGGGTTCCCTGGCCTGGCCGCGCTGACGGCGCTGGTGGGCCCTGCGTGCGCCAAGGAACTGATGTTCACAGCGCATCGGTTCGAGGCCGATGAAGCTTTACGGATGGGACTGTTGAACCGGGTTGTTCCCGATGGCGAACTTGAGGTGGTGACCGCGGACTACGTACGCATGATCGCCGCCAATGCGCCGATGACCCTCAAGGCCGCGAAGATCGGCATCGCCGCCGCACTGAAGGATGAGTCCGAACGCGACATGGCGGCGGTGGAACAGGCGATCTCCGCATGCTTCGCCAGTGAAGATTACAAGGAAGGCCGCAACGCGTTCCTCGAGAAGCGTAAACCGGCCTTCAAGGGGCGCTGACAGGCCGCCGCCCCGCCCGGCCGTAGGCGGGCCTGGATTCCCATGCCAGTGCGTCGCGCACAATGGTCGCGAGGTCTGAACATTGCGCCCGCCAGCCGAGCAATTCAGCCGCGCGGGAGACGTCGGCCACGAGGCTGGGCGGATCGCCCGCACGGCGCGGGCCCAGGCTGTGCGGAACAGGTCCGGCCGCCTCGGAAACCGCGGCGACGACCTCGCGCACCGACCTGCCGCTTCCGCCGCCGATGTTCACAGCCTCGAATACGCCAGTTCCCAGAGACGCCTCCAGGGCCGCGACATGGGCGGCGGCGAGGTCGTTCACATGGACGTAGTCGCGCAGGCAGGTCCCATCCGGCGTATCGAAATCGTCGCCAAAAATGGTCAGCGGCTTACCGTCGCCCAGGGCCGCGGCGATCGCCAGCGGAATCAGGTGCGTCTCCGGTTCGTGGGCCTCGCCGATCAGACCGGAAGGATCAGCACCGGCGGCATTGAAATAGCGCAACGCCACGCCCGTCAGACCAAAGGCCGCGCAGGCGCTTTCGATGATCCGTTCGCCAGCGAGCTTCGTATCGCCATAGGGACTGGCGGGAGCTTTGAGCGCGTCTTCAGAGATCGCCTCGAGCGGCCCGCGGCCGCCCTGCCCGTAGACCGCCGCAGAGGAGGAAAACACCAGACGACCGACCCCAGCTGAGCGCATGGCGCCGAGCAGGGTCGCCGTCCCCCCCACGTTATGTTCCCAAAACAGCTCCGGCTGGTTCATCGAGCGACCGACCTCAATCAGGCCGGCGAAGTGGATCACCGCGGCCGCCTTGTGCTCCGCCATGGCCCGAGCCAAAGCGTCCGCATCGCGAATATCGCCTTCCACAAGCGGCCCCCAGCGCACGGCGTCGCGGGAACCAGAACTGAAGGAATCAAATACGACCGGAAGGTAGCCCCGCTCGTGCAGCGCCTTGGCGGTGTGTGAGCCGATATAGCCGCCGCCGCCGGTGACGAGCACTGCGCCCAAATTGGATCCGCTCATTTGGCGTTTCGCCTCGCACTGAACTGACTTGGAGCTAGGTTAAGGGCTGAAAGGACGCAAGCCCGAACAAGGGGGTGGCGATCTGATTCAGATTTTCGTCGTTGTTCGAAATGGACGGACAATCCCGGGGACGACGAGAATGGCGCAGCTGCGGGACCTTGATCCAACTTCCCCCACGACAGGATATCGCTAAGGCCGGAGGGCTATCTTAGATGCGGACTATCGCATGTCTGGTCGCACGGGGCCGACCCCGGCGTCAGGGCGATGAGCGATCTGGAGACCTGACCGAAAAATCGTTTGTCCCGGACCAAATCATACCTGGACAAGATCGCCCGGGACCTTGTTATGAGCACAAGCGGGGGTCTCCGGGACTCAACCTGTGACGAACAATTTGGGGGGGGTGCGATGTTCGGCTGGTTCCAGGCTATCATGCCTAAGGAGCTGAAGTTCTTTCCGCTGTTCGACGCGCACGCGGCGATATTGGCCGAGGGCGCAGCGGCGTTAAGGGACGTACTCAAGGGCGGGGATGGAGCCGCCGATGCCTGCGCCAGGGTATTCAAGCACGAGGATGACGCCGATCAGGTCACCCGCGAGGTGCTGCAGGGCGTGCGACGCAGCTTTATCACCCCGTTCGATCGCGGCGACATTCAGAACCTGATCACCTCTCTGGATGACGCCATCGACCAGATGCAGAAGACCGCCAAAGTGGTCATGCTGTTCGAGGTCCGGACATTCGATCCGGCCATGCAGGCCATGGGCGACATGATCGTCGAGGCGGCGCAATTCACCAAGGATGCCGTGGCTCTGCTGCCTCGCATGCGCCAGAACGTCCAGGCGCTGCATGCGGTTACGGAGAAGATCGTCCAGCTTGAGGACCGCTCCGACGAAATCTACGACCAGGGCCGTAAGGCGCTCTACCTGGCCGCGACCCAGACCAAGGACTCGATGGCCTTCATCATCGGTGTGGATATCCTGGGCCACCTGGAGAGGGTGCTCGACTGTTTCGAAGACGTCGCCAACCGCATCAGCGGCGTCGTCGTCGAACAGGTCTAGGCGGGAGCGCCGCTTGGACATCGCCGGCCTCACGCCTATCCTGATCCTGCTGATCATCGTCGCCCTCACCTTCGACTTTATCAACGGCATGCACGATGCCGCCAACTCCATCGCCACCATCGTCTCGACGCGGGTATTGTCGCCACGCCTGGCGGTGATCTGGGCGGCGTTCTTCAACTTCGCCGCCATCTTCTTTTTCGGCACCCTGGTGGCCAAGACCGTGGGGTCTGGATTGATCCGGCCGGAACTGATCGGCGACCGGCTGATTTTCGGCGCTCTTGCCGGTGCGATCTCCTGGAACTTGATCACCTGGTGGGGTGGCCTGCCCTCCTCCTCGTCACACGCCCTGATCGGCGGGCTGGTGGGCGCGGGCCTGGCGGCGTCTGGCATGGACGCCGTCAAATGGAATGGGCTCACCAAGACCATCGTGGCGATCCCAGGCTCTCCGGTGCTGGGCTTCTTCCTGGCGCTGTTCCTGGTGCTGATCGTCTCCTGGCTGTTCGTGCGCCTTACGCCGTTCGCGGTGGATTCCACGTTTCGGCGGCTGCAGTTCCTGTCGGCCTCGATGTTCTCCCTGGGTCATGGGGGCAACGATGCGCAAAAGACTATGGGCGTGATCGCCGCGCTGCTGATCTCGCACGGGCACGGCGCCGGCAAGGCCTTCGCCGTGCCTCTGTGGGTGATGATAGCCTGTTACACGGCCATGGGTCTGGGCACGCTCACCGGTGGCTGGCGGATCGTGCGGACCATGGGCACGAAGATCACCCGGCTCACCCCCATGCAGGGGTTTTGCGCAGAAACAGGCGGGGCCATCGCCCTGTTCCTGGCCACCCACACCGGCATTCCGGTCTCCACTACCCACACCATCACCGGCTGCATCGTGGGCGTGGGCGCCTCGCGGCGAGCGTCGGCGGTGAATTGGGGCGTGGCCGGGCGCATCTTCTTAGCCTGGGTGATCACCCTACCCGCCGCCGGCTTGGTGGCGGCGGCGTTCTACTGGATTGGCGGTCTGTTCCTGACTTAGCGCGGGGGGTGAAAATCAGGCCCGGACTTCATTTTTTCGCGGATCAACCCCATGCGCCCTGTCGTCAAATCACGACCTGCGGAGTGCGTCCGGGTTAGACGCGGGATGGAGGTCGAAACCCTACCGCGGCAGGCGGCTTGACCCCATCAGGAACTCGTCCACCGCCCGCGCGCACTGGCGGCCTTCGCGGATCGCCCAGACAACCAGAGACTGACCGCGTCGCATGTCGCCGCAGGAGAAGATGTTCGGCGTAGTGGTGCGGTAGTCCTCAACATTGGCCTTGACCGCGCCGCGAGGGTCCATCTCCACGCCGGTCTGCTCAACGAAGCCTGGCTTGCGAGGCCCGATGAAGCCCATTGCCAGCAACACCAGGTCGGCCTTGATCTCGAACTCCGAACCCTCGATCTCGCGCATCTGCATGCGACCCTGCTCATCGGGGCTCCAATCCAGGCGCACGCACTGAAGCGCGGTCACCTTGCCACCGGACCCGATCACTTGCTTGGTGCCGATGGCGAAGTCGCGATCGCAGCCCTCTTCCTGGGACGACGAGGTGCGCATCTTCAGCGGCCAGTTCGGCCAGGTCAGCGTCTTGTTTTCCCGCTCCGGCGGCTGGGGCATGATCTCCAGCTGCACCACAGCCGCGGCGCCCTGACGGTTGGAGGTGCCAATGCAGTCCGAGCCGGTGTCGCCCCCACCGATGACCACTACATGCTTACCCTTTGCGCTCAGCGTCCCGAGGGGGGCGGCGACGTCTTCCGGGTCTCCGGCGTTGCGCTTGTTCTGCTGGGTCAGGAACTCCATGGCGAAGTGAACCCCGGAAAGCTCGCGGCCTGGCGCTTCGAGGTCACGGGGATGCTCCGCGCCGCCGCTCATCACCAGAACGTCGTAGTCATCCAGCAGCCGCTGGACCGAGACCGTGACGCCGATCTCCATGTTGGTGCGGAAAATCACCCCTTCGGATTCCATCTGCCGGACGCGCCGATCGATGAGGTGCTTCTCCATCTTGAAATCCGGGATGCCGTAGCGGAGCAGCCCGCCAATGCGGTCGTTCTTTTCGAACACCGTCACGGCATGGCCGGCGCGGGCCAGCTGTTGGGCGCAGGCAAGTCCCGAGGGACCAGAACCCACCACCGCGACCCGCTTTCCGGTGCCACGTTCGGACGTCTGGGGCGTAACCCAGCCCTCATCCCAGCCGCGGTCGATGATCTGGGCCTCGATGGTCTTGATGGTGACCGGGTTCTCATCGATGTTTAGAACGCAGGCCGCCTCGCAAGGCGCCGGGCAGATGCGGCCGGTGAACTCTGGAAAGTTGTTCGTGGACTGGAGATTCTCCAGCGCCGTGCGCCACTGGTCGCGGTAGACCAGATTGTTGAAATCCGGGATCTGGTTGTTCACCGGGCAGCCTTGGTGACAGAACGGAATCCCGCAGTCCATGCAGCGTGCGGCCTGGGTCTGCAGGTCCGCCTTGGGCAGCGGCTTGACGAATTCTTTCCAGGTTTTCAGGCGCTCCGCAGGCTTGTCATAGCCACGGTCGCGACGCTCGAACTCCAGGAATCCGGTGGGCTTTCCCATCGGGCTTGCTCCGCAACTAAGATTTCTACTCGGCGGCGACGGCCGCCGCCGCCTGCCGTTCGGCCGCCAGCTCCAGAAGTGCGCGGCGATAATCCTTGGGTGTCACCTTGACGAAGGCCTTCAGGCTCTCGTCCCAGGACTCCAGGATCATCTTGGCCCGTGCGCTGCCAGTATAGAGTTGGTGCCGCTCAATAAGGATTCGCAACCGCTCGGCATCGAATCGCAACGGGTCGCCCATACCGGCGTTGTCGACAGAGATCGACCTCTGGCTGGGCCGGAACGGCTCATCGGTGCGATCAACCGGTCCAGCCGGCGCGATCGCCTCCAGATCGACCATCGCCATGTTGACCAGGTCTCGGAACCGGCCTTTCGGGTCATAGACATAGGCGATGCCGCCCGACATGCCGGCGGCGAAGTTGCGCCCGGTATCGCCCAGCACGGTCACCACGCCGCCTGTCATGTATTCGCAGCCATGGTCGCCCACGCCCTCGACGACCGCGATGGCCCCGGAGTTTCGCACGGCGAAGCGCTCGCCCGCGACGCCCTCGAAATAGGCTTCACCGGCGATGGCGCCGTAGAGCACGGTATTACCGATGATGATGTTCTGGGTGGGGTCTCGCCGCGAACCGGCGGGTTGGCGAACCACAACCCGGCCACCGGAGAGACCCTTGCCCACATAGTCGTTCCCATCGCCCACCAGCTCCAGACTGACCCCGCGGGCGAGGAATGCCCCGAAGCTCTGCCCCGCGGCGCCGGTCAGACGGTAGGATATGGTGTCCTCGGGCAGCCCAACGTGGCCGTGGCGGCGGGCCACCTCACCGGAGAGCATGGCGCCCACAGTGCGGTTGACGTTTTGGATCGCATACTCGCCGCGGACCGGTTGGCCCGAGTCCAGGGCGGCATGGGCGTCGGCGATCAACTGCACGTCAAGAGCCTTTTCCAGACCGTGGCTCTGACGATCACGGTTCCAAAGCGCCGTCTGGTTTTTGGCCGGTTCGGCATAGAGCAACTTCGACAGGTCGACGCCCTGGGCCTTCCAGTGCTCGACGGCCGGCGCCATATCCAGGCGATCAACACGGCCGACCATGTCGTTGACCGTGGCGAATCCCATCTCCGCCATGATTTCCCGCAGCTCTTCAGCCACATAGAAGAAATAGTTGATCACATGTTCGGGCTGGCCGGTGAACCTTGCGCGAAGCACCGGGTCCTGGGTGGCCACGCCCACCGGACAGGTGTTCAGGTGACACTTGCGCATCATTATGCAGCCCGCCGCAATCAGAGGAGCGGTGGCGAAGCCGAACTCGTCGGCGCCCAGGAGCGCCCCGATGGCCACGTCACGCCCGGTGCGCAGACCGCCATCCACCTGAACGGCGATCCGGGTCCGAAGTCCGTTCAGCAGCAGGGTCTGCTGGGTCTCCGCCAGGCCGATCTCCCAAGGCGAGCCGGCATGGGTCAGCGAGGTCAACGGCGAGGCGCCGGTGCCACCCTCGAACCCTGAGATGGTCACATGGTCGGCGCGCGCCTTGGCGACGCCGGCGGCCACGGTGCCGACGCCGACCTCCGAGACCAGCTTCACGGAGATGCGGGCCTTTGGATTGACGTTCTTCAGGTCGTGGATGAGCTGAGCCAGATCTTCGATCGAATAGATGTCGTGGTGCGGCGGCGGGCTGATCAGGCCGACGCCCGGCGTGGAGTGCCGGACCCTGGCGATGTTCTTGTCCACCTTGTGGCCGGGCAGTTGGCCGCCTTCACCAGGCTTAGCGCCCTGGGCCATCTTGATCTGGATGTCGTCGGCGTTGACCAGGTAT
>CANJLH010000023.1 GCA_947475415.1 Caulobacteraceae bacterium | reverse complement strand
GGCAAGGTCAGCCGTCTTCGCACCTGCCTCCGCTTCCCGCAGCACCCCGATAATCTGCTCTTCTGTAAATCGTGATCGCTTCATCGTCCGTCCTTCTCTCAGGGCCGGACTCTAATCATTCTTGGATGGAAATCAGGGGGTCACGTCACTTGCGTCTTAGGCGCGTCTGGCTCTCGGAATCGAACCAGCAACGATAGTCTTCATAGGCTGGCCTCGGCGTCCCTCCGGCGCCCACCATTTCATCAAAGAATGCGTCCTGTTCGTCCACGTCGGAAGCTTCGCGCCGCAGACTGCGCCAAGCAACAGGCTCGTGTTCGTATGGGTGGAACGGAATGAAATCCATCGCCAACCGGACAGAAGGCGCCTAATTTTTTGGCGCCCAGGCGTTGTACGCCGGAATGCAAGCCCTATTTCGGAAGCACCAGAACCGGATCAATGGGGCGCGCCCGCTCTGTCGGCGTGGAGGCGTATCGAACCTCAAAGTGAAGTTGCGGCTCACTGACCCCGCCTGTTGATCCCGCAAGACCGATTTGCTGCCCCTGGGCGACCCGTTGCTGCATCTTCACATCAGCCCGTCCGAGATGTCCGTAGGCCGTAACCCAACCATTGGCGTGCTTCACCAGCACCAGATTGCCGAAGCCGGGCACCTGGTCGCCGGAATAGACCACCTCGCCGCCCGCTGCTGCGCGAACGGGCTCGCCGTCCCGAACGCGGATGTCGAGCCCATCGTTGCGCTGACCCGTCGTCTTGGGCCCAAAGGTGGAGAGCGTTTCACCTCGTATCGGCCAGACGAAGCGCCCGCGGCCGAGGTTCGCAATCTGAGTGTCGGTCAGGGGCGGAGTTGAAACCGTGGGGGCCGCGGGAGGCTTTGGAGCGGCGGGTTGCTGCGCAGGCGTCGGTTGAACCGGCGCCGGCTGCATGAGGGCCGGCGTTGGCCTGGGAACCGGGGCCGGCGGCGGCGCGACGGGCACAGGCGTGGCGTATTGCGGCGGCGGCGGTGCGGCGGGCACCGCCACGCGGGTCACGACCTTGATTGGACCCCCATCACGGTAATTCTCAGGCAGGCGGACGCGTTGGCCAGACTTCAAGCCAGAGCCCGGCTTCAATCCGTTTTCCGCCGCCAACGCCTTGGCGCTGACGTTGAACCGCCGGCCGATCGAATAGAGCGTGTCGCCAGCGCCCACCACATAGGCCTTGCGCTTGACGGGCGGCCCTTTGAGCACCTGCCCCGGATGTAGCCGATAGGGTTCCTTAAGACCGTTGAGCTCGGCCAGGACCTTGCGCTCAACCTCGAGCTTGCGGCCGATGGCGTCCAAGGCGTCACCTTTTTCCACCGTGTAGCTGCGACCAGGACCGTCGACCTCGACGAGCTTGCCGGTGACAGTCGTCTTGGTAATCGTCTGAATTCGCGGCGACACCGGTGCTGGCGGGGGGACGTAAGCCGGCGCTAGAGGCGGAACGTAAGCCGGCGCTTGAGGCGGCTGTTGCGGCGTCGGATAAACGGGCGGCGGCGGATAGGCCTGTTGCGGTGGCGGATAAGCGGGCGGCGGCGGCGGATAGGTTTGTTGCGGGACCGGATATGCCGGCGGCGCCGTCGGGTAGGCCTGCGGATAGGTCTGTTGCGGCACCGGGTAAGATGGCGGCGGCTGTTGCGGATATACGGGCGGCGCCGGCGGCGTTGAAGGCGTCACATAAGCTGGCGAGTTACTCGGCGCAGTCTGCGCCGGCGCCAGCGGCGCGGCGTCCACCGTCGCCGGCATTTGGGTCGGCGGCGCGGAGACAGCAGTCTGAACGCCCGGCGTTGGCGCTGGATCCGCCTGGGCGACACGATACGGCGCCCGACTGGCGCTCAGCGGATCATATTGCCCTTCGAACGGACGATAGTCGGCGCAGGCGCACAACAGGCTTGTGGCCAGCAGTACGAACCCTACTCGTGTCAGAACCTGGATCATCGTCGCTCCCGGCGTTCCGGAATCTGTCGCGGCGCCACGGTTTCGGTTCGGTTAACGCGACCCTCGCGCTGTCTAAATCCCGGGCGGATTCAGAGTTCCTTGGCGACGCCGTCCAACAGCGGCACGAACCGCACGTCACCCAGCACCTCCACGGCGAAGTCGCCCGCACCGTCTCCCACATAGCGTCGCAGGGTCTGGACAGGGCCGCGACCGACAGGCGCCACCAGGATTCCGCTGGGCTTCAGTTGAGCCAGCAGCGCCTTGGGTTCACCTGGCGCTGCGGCGGTGACCATAATGCGGTCAAACGGCGCCTGTTCCGGCCAACCCGCGCCGCCATCGCCGAACCGGGTGATGATGTTGGTCAGGCCAAGAGCCTTGAAGCGCGCCTGCGCCTCGGCCATCAGGGTCCGATACCGCTCCACCGTATAGATCAGCCGCGCGAGCTTGGAGAGGATCGCGGTCTGGTACCCTGAACCTGTACCGATCTCCAAAACCCGGGAACGCGGTTCGATTTGCAGGGCCTGGGTCATCAGACCCACGATGTATGGCTGGCTGATGGTCTGGCCACAGGCGATCGGAAGGGCTGAGTCCTCCCAGGCGCGGTCCTGGAACAGCTCTGGCGTGAACATCTGCCGCGGCGTGGACTCAATGGCGTTCAGCACCTTGGAATCGGTTACGCCCTGGGAACGCAGCGACAGAATCAGCCGCGCCATGTTCTCCTCGGCGGGAGTTTCGGGACCGGTCATGTCAGAGCTTCGGCGGCGCACCGCCCAGCACACCCTTGAGCGCGTGAACTGTGGCGGCGTGGGTTAGGTCGATATGCAATGGGGTCACCGATATGCGGCCCTCGTAGATTGCCCTCAGGTCAGTCCCCTGATCCGGCTGGGACGGGGTCTGATGATAGCCGATCCAGAAGTAAGCCTTGCCCCGCAGATCGGTGCGCTTTTCGGTGTGGCGGATGTGGACGTCCCGGAACCCTTGCCGGGTCACCTCCACCGCCTCGATCTCAGCGACGTCGCGGTTGGGAAAATTGATGTTGATCACCACATCGGCGGGCCAGCCGGTCTTGATCAGCCTGGCGATGATTCCCGGCGCGAAGGCTGTCGCCGGCTCGTAATAGTCTTCGCGCTGGGGGCCGCCGGTTTGCGACAGGGCGATGCCCGGCACACCTTGAACCATGCCTTCAATGGCCCCGGCGACTGTCCCCGACAGGGTCACGTCCTCGGCCAGGTTTGCGCCGCGATTTACCCCGGACAACACAAGGTCGGGTTTCGGTCCGCCGATGATGTCGTGGATCGCCAGCATCACGCAGTCGGTGGGCGTACCGTTGGTGGCGAACCGGCGCGGACCCAACTGCTGCACGCGCACAGGCGCGGAGAGCGAAAGCGCGCGGGAAGCGCCGGATTGCTCGACCTCCGGCGCGCAGACCCAGACGTCCTCGCTAAGCTGCGCAGCGATGGCCTCCAGCGCCGCCAGGCCGTCCGCGTGAATACCGTCGTCATTCGTGACGAGGATCCTCATGCCACCGCGCCGATGTGGGTCAGACCTGGCAGATAGGGGTGCAGCGCCTGAGGTATGGCGATCCGCCCACCCTCGTCCTGATAGTTCTCCATCACCGCCACCAAGGTACGGCCCACGGCCAGCCCGGAGCCATTGAGGGTGTGGACGAAACGTGTCCCCTTTTCCCCGGCCGCCTTGGTGCGTGCGTCCATCCGCCGCGCCTGGAAGTCCCCGCAATTGGAACAGGAGCTGATCTCCCGGTAGCGCCCCTCCGACGGCAGCCAGACCTCTAGGTCGTAGGTCTTGCGGGCTGAAAAACCCATGTCGCCAGCGCACAGCAGCATGGTGCGGAACGGCAGCTCCAGCGCCTTCAGCACCGCCTCAGCGCAGCCCACCATTCGCTCATGCTCGGCCTCTGAGTCCTCCGGCGCGGTGATCGACACCATCTCTACCTTGTAGAACTGATGCTGCCGGATCATCCCGCGGGTGTCGCGGCCGGAGGCCCCCGCTTCGGAACGGAAGCAGGGGGTGAGCGCGGTCAGTCGTAATGGTAGCTGTTCCTGCGGCGTGATCTGTTCGCGCACCAAATTGGTGAGGGAGACTTCGGCGGTGGGGATAAGCCACCGCTCCTCCTTAGTCGGCGCGCCTTCCAACACTTCGTCAATGACATCAAGGAGGTTGCTGTGCGGGTCGGCGGACCGTCGATTCTCCCAGAGCGTCGGGAGTGACTCAAGGGCTTCTCGCAGCTGCTTCTTGCGCCCTTGCATCGAAGTCGGGAAGAATAGGTCTTCGGCGAATTTTGGCAATTGACCCGTTCCGAACATCGCCTCATCGCGCACCAGCAGAGGCGGCGAAACTTCCAGATAGCCGTGCTCTCTAGTCTGCATGTCGAGCATGAACTGACCCAGCGCCCGCTCCAGCCGCGCCAGTTCCCCCTTCAGCACCACGAATCGCGCGCCGCTCATCCGCGCCGCCGCCTCGAAGTCCATAAGCTTCAATGCCTCGCCCAGGTCGGCGTGGTTTCTCGCCCCATTCAGGGTGTTCGGCTCCCCCCACCGCCGGACTTCGACGTTGTCGTTTTCATCCGCCCCCGCCGGCACGTCAGCCGCAGGCAAATTCGGCAGGGAGGCGAGCAAATTCCGCAATTCCTCGGTGGCGATGCGCTCCGCCTCGCCATGCTCGGTCAGCGCGCCCTTCAGGCCCTCCACCTCCGCCATCAGTCGTTGGGCCTCGGTCTCATTCTTTTGGGCCTTGGCCTGGCCGATCAGCTTGGAGGCCTCATTGCGCCGCCCTTGGACGGTCTGCAGCGCCAGTTGCGCCGTCCTCACCCTCGTATCAAGGTCGAGGATCGCCGCCGCCCGACCGGACAGGCCCTTCAGGCCCCAGGCGCGGTCATAGGCCTCGGGGTTGTCGCGAATGGCTCGAATGTCGTGCATGGTTCGCCGGCTGGGGTTGCGTGGCCCTGTCTAGTCCGCGTCGGCAAAGGCGCCAAGCGGGAGGGGGCGCCAAGCGGGAGGGGCCGCCAAGCGGGGCCGCCAGGCCGCAACTCAGACCGGGACGATCTGGCGTCCGGCATCTTCGCCCCGGCGCGAGCGTTCGATCGCCCGTACGCACCAAATCGAGACTTCGTAGAGCAGGATAATCGGGATCGCCAAAAGGGTCTGGCTGATCGGGTCCGGCGGCGTCACCACCGCGGCCACCACGAACACACCGACGATGGCGTACCGGCGCCCCGCGGCCAAGGCTTGCGAACTCACCAGCCCGGCCATGCCCAGCAGAGTCAGGACCACAGGCAGCTGGAAACACAGGCCAAACGCCAGCAGCAGGGTGGTGACCAGAGTTAGGTAGTCGGACACCTTGGGCAGCAGTTCCACCGTGATCGCTCCTGCGCCTATGATCTGCTGCGACAGGGAAAACCACAGCACAAAGGGCAGGATCATGAAGTAGACCAGCGCCGCCCCGGCCATGAACAGCAGCGGCGCAGCCAGCAGGAACGGTAGGAAGGCCCGCCGCTCGCGCTTGTAGAGTCCCGGCGCAACAAAGGCATAGACCTGCCAAGCCAGCACCGGGAAAGTCAGCACCACGGCGCCGAACCCCGCCAGTTTCAACTTGGTGAAAAAGAATTCCAGCGGTGCGGTGAACACGAATTTCAGGTTGGCGCCGGCCACTACGGGCAGCGCCTTGGCGCCGATCAGCACCAGGAGAAGGTCAAAGGGGCCGGCGCCCTGTCCCAGCTTCCGGGCGGCGAAAATCTGCGCGGCGACCTCGAAGGGGTGCAGCAGGAGCTCATAAATCTGCTGGGAAAAGTTAAAGCAGAGCAGAAACCCCACGATGATCGCCGCAACGCAGACAATCAACCGCTGCCGCAGCTCGATCAGGTGGTCGAGCAGCGGCGCCCGGCTGGCTTCTATCTCGGCGTCATCAGGGTCGATGTCGCTCATGACACGGTCCTGGCGCGCTTGGCGCGTGAACGGGCGGGCTTGGGCGGATCGACACCTTCAACCGCCGGCTTCCGGCGTTGCCGCGGCGGCTTGGCGGGCGCGGGTTCCACAGGGGGCAGGCTTTCGATCGCTGCATAGTCATGAGACAGTGTCGGCCCCGGGATCGTGCTGGCGTGCAATTCCTGGCCGATCTCATCGAAAACTTGGGCGACTTCGGCTTCATCGGCCTTGAGGGCGGCGATCTCGTCCAGTTGTCCTCTGCGCAGGGCGTCCACCTGCTGGCGCAACTCGTCGAGTTCCGACTGGCGGGCCATCTCGTCGAAACTGGCGCGGAAATCCGCGGCCATGCCTCGCAGCTTGGCCATGAACTGACCCAGTTTGCGCAGCAACATCGGCAGATCCTTGGGCCCCACGACAATGAGCGCCACCACCGCGATCACCAGCAGTTCGGAAGCGCCAATTTCGGGAAGCATTGCGGAAACAGGCCCTCAGGCTATGCCTCGCCTAGGCGGGAGGCTAAACGTAAAACTCAAATTCGCATCAGGCGTTGGACGCGCCGCGTCAGTCCTTGCCGCCTTCGACGGTCGCCGTCGGCTTTGCGGGCTTTTCCGCCTCGTCCTCGCCCTTCAGGCCTTCCTTGAACGCCCGGATTCCTTTGGCCGCATCGCCCATCAGGCCGGAGAGCTTTCCCTTGCCGCCAAACAGCAACAAGGCGACCACCGCCACCAGCATCCAGTGCCAGATCGAAAGAGAGCCCATCAGGCGAAACTCCAAATTCGGGATGCGGCGCTGAACTGCGCCTTCAACTGTTCACACCAATTATAGTGCGTTGCGAAGCATCGCGCCATGGCGAGACGTCAAGGCGGCGCCTCCTCCCCAAGATAGTCGGTGTGGAACTGCGGCGTCTCACCATCCTCGAGTGGGTCCTCGTCGTGCTGCTGGGCCATCGGGTCGGGGGTCGAGAAGTCCGGCGGGAGATCAAGACTGAGAAGCCCCGCGGCCTTCATTTCCGCCGCGCCCGGCAGATCCGCCAGGGACGCCATGCCGAAATGCTCCAGGAATCCGTCCGTGGTGCCATAGGTAACCGGCCGCCCCGGCGTCCGCCGCCGCCCGCGCATGCGCACCAGCGACAATTCCAGGAGCACATCCAGGGTGCCTCGGCTGGCCTGAACGCCCCGGATCGCTTCAATCTCGGCGCGGGTTACGGGTTGATGATAGGCGATGATCGCCAGGGTTTCCTGGGCGGCGCGGGACAGGCGGCGTGGTTCCTGCCGCTCTTCGGTCATCAGCCAGGCTAGGTCCTCGGCGGTCTGGAACCGCCAGCGTCCCGCCACGCAGGCCAGGGTCACGCCACGCCCCTCATACCGCGCCGCCAACGCGGCCAACGCGCCTTCGACATCGGCGCCTTCCGGCAGCCGGCGGGTCAGGTCCGTCAGGCTGAGCGGCCCCGCCGCGGCGAACAACAGCGCCTCGACCTCCCGATCATAGGCGCCCGGTTCAGCGGTCCCCGCCTCCACCCGATCTTCAATATCGAAGGATTCGGTCATGCCGGCTCCTTCCGCGCCCGCAGATAGATGTCGGCGAAAGCCTCCAGTTGGCGGGCGTCCATGGCGCCTTCTTTCACCAGTTCCAGGCTGGCCGACAGAGTCGAGGCTACGTAGGAGGCCCGTGACGGCCCCAGCGGGCCGCCGAATGGCGCGATCCCGGCCAGCGGCGTCCAACGGTCGAGCTCTGGCAAAAGGCCGCGCAGGCGGTCGCGGGCGTCCTCCAGCGGATAGGCGCTGGGCGCGCGCGGGGAATAGGTGCGGGCCTGAACCCGGGACCGCTGGCCCACGTAGGCTGACATCAGCTGATAGAGGTCGCCCTCCACTTCGCTGGACGGAATGATGCGCATCGCCTCGGGATCGCCCCGCGTGAACACATCGCGGCCACGCTGCGGTAGGGCCTTGAGCGTATCGGACGCCCGGCGCATGGCTTCCAGCTTGGCAAGACGGAAGGCCAGATGGGCGGCGATCTCCTCGGCCGGCGGTTCGTCGCCCCGGTGTCGCTCAGGCCTGGGCAACAGCAGCCGCGACTTCAGATAAGCCAGCCATGCGGCCATCACGAGATAGTCGGCCGCCAGCGAAAACCGCAGCCGCCGGGCCTGCTGCACGAAGGCCAGGTACTGTTCGGCCAGCTTCAGGACCGAAAGCTTCAGCAGGTCCACCTTCTGCTTCCGGGCCAGGGCCAGCAGCACATGCAGCGGTCCTTCATAGCCATCGACGTCAATGATCAACGCCTCGCCGTCTTCGGCCGCCTCGGCGGCGGCTTCGAAGTCCAGAACCGGTTGGAAACCCTCGCTCATGCCGCCCAGCGCCCCTCGAACGCTTCAGCGAACCGGGCCCGGGCCTCGCTGGCGTCAAAGGGCTCCGGCGCGCGAGCGATCCGCGCCAGCGCCGCCTGAGCACGCCTGGCTGAGCGGCCAGCCAGCGGTTTGGAACCCGCCACCAGCGCCCGCATCTCGCTCATGTCGCCGTTGCAGTGCAGGAGGACATCACAACCGGCGGCATGGGCGGCGCGCGCCCGTTCGGTGAAGTCCCCGCTCAGCGCCTTCATCGACATGTCGTCTGTCATCAGCAGGCCGTCGAATCCGATCGCCCCTCGGATCACCTGACGGATCGCCCTGCGGGAGGTGGTGGCTGGCCGCCTGGAGTCCACAGCGGTGTAGACCACATGGGCCGTCATCCCCATCGGCATGTCGGACAACACCCGGAAGGGTTCGAAATCCACCCGGTCCAGCGCGTCGTAGTCGGCATCGACCACCGGCAAAGACAGATGGCTGTCGACTCCGGCCCGCCCATGGCCGGGCATATGTTTGATCACGGGCAGGACCCCGCCCGCGATCAATCCTTCGGCGGCGGCGCGTCCAAGCAAGGCCACTGTCTGCGGCGTCGCCCCATAGGCCCGGTCGCCGATCACATCGTGCGCGCCCGCCACCGGCACATCCAGTACCGGCACGCAGTCCACATTGATGCCGACCGCCGCCAGGTCATGGGCTAGCAACCGCGCGCCCAACCGGGTGATTTCCCGCCGCATCAGCGGATCATTGCCGGGCAGATCGCCGTAGGCCCGACCGGGCGGATATCGGCTCCAGTGCGGGGGACCCATCCGCTGGACCCGCCCGCCTTCCTGGTCGATCAGGATCGGCGCATCGGCCCGGTCCACGCAGGCGCGCAGGGCGTCCGTCAGTGCGCGAACCTGCCCCGGTGTCTCGATGTTGCGTTTGAAGAGGATGAACCCCCACGGTCGCACATCGCGGAAGAACGCCTGCTCGACCGGCGACAGGGTCGTCGTGGCGCAGCCGAGGATGCAGGCTGTGTCTGTCACTTCACGAAGCAGCTCTTCCCGGCGGCCTTGAGCTCATTGCAGAACGAAACCGCGTCGGCTCGCGACACAAAACCGACCACCGTGGTGCGGAAGAGTGTTGAGCCGCCTTTGTCCACCTTTTCGACCCGCTTGGACTTTCCTGCGATATCAACTCCGGTGATCCGCCCGGCGTCTGCATAGCCTTTGTCGGCCAGGGCCTGGGATGAGAACGCGCCGATCTGCACCGAAGCGCCGCCAACCGTCGGCGCCGGGGGAGTCTTCGGCGTCGGTGCGGGGACGGGCGCCGGAGGCTTGACCGCCACGGGCGCGGGCTTCGGCAGAGCCGGCCTGGGAGTCTCCACCCTGACCGGCGCGGCGGCCGGCGGTTGGGCTGGTTTAAGCCCTGCCGACACAGCCGCTGGGGCTGGGGCTGGGGCTGGTGCTGGAGTCGGAGCAGGGACGGTCTTGGCTGCGGGAACCGGGGTCGGCGGAGGTTCCGGCCGTGCTTGCGGCGCCTCGGGCGGCGGCGTGAAAGTGGGCGCGGATTGCCCGGCGCCATCATCCTTGTAAATCTGCAGGCCCGCGGCCGGATCGGTCGGTTGCGCGTCCTTGGGCGCCGCGGCGACCATGGGCCCCACAGGATCGCCAACCGTCGCCGGCGCCTCCCCGGCCTGGCGTACGCCAGAGCGATAGAAGACGATGATCGCGGCGATCAGCAGCACAAGCACCAGGCCGCTGACGATCAAGGTCAACGGCAGGGGCCTCGATCCCCGGATTGGTTTACGGGCGTCGAAGGACAACGGCGCTTCGGTGGGTGGCGTGTAGGCGCCGCGGTCAGTATCAGTCATCGGACAGGCTCCGGTGCGGCGGCGCAGCGAATCGCCGGCCGCAGAGTTTCAGTCTAGCGAACCATGATCCGCTTCGAACCACCCCCGTCTCCTAATTCCAGACGTCGAGGTGGAAAAGGCGGCGGTGCTCTTCAATGGCGAAGCGATCGGTCATTCCGGCGATGTAGTCGCACACCAGCCGGGCAAGACCGGCGTCGTCGCGTTCTTGCGACTGGGCGAACCACTCCGACGGCAGAACGTCAGGCTCTGTCATGAACAATTGGAACATTTCGGCCAGAATACGGCGGGCCTGTGACCGCGTCCGATTGACGCGCCAGTGGCGGTACATGCGTTCCATCAGGAATGCGCGAAGTTGCGCCAGGTCCTCAGCCATGTCGCGGGAGAAGGCCACCACCGCTTGATTGAGTGCGCGGACGTCGTCGCTGGTCTGCACCTTCGCGGCCGCCGCGCGTCGATATGTCTCGGCCATGACGTCATCAACCATGGCGCCGATCATCCGCCGCACAGCCTCCAGCCGCACAATGCCCGGGTCCAGATCGGGGAACTCTTTGTAGACCCCATGCAGGATCGGACCGATCAACGGCACGTCGAGCAGTTCCTTCAGGTGGAACAGGCCCGCCTGCACCCCATCGTCCACATCGTGGTTGTTGTAGGCGATGTCGTCAGCCAGCGCCGCCACCTGCGCCTCGGCGGACGCCCAGGTCCCCAGCCTCAGGTCATATTCGGCGTCAAACTCCGCGATGGCGCGCCACGAGGGGCGGTCAAGTTTCGCCTCCACCGGCCCGTTGTGCTTGATGACGCCTTCCAGGGTCTCCCAGGTGAGGTTCAGCCCGTCGAACTGCGGGTAACGGCGCTCCAGCCGCGTCACGACACGGAAGGTCTGGACGTTGTGGTCAAAGCCTCCGAACGCCGCCATCTGCTTTTGCAGTTCGTCCTCCCCGGCATGGCCGAACGGCGGATGACCAAGGTCATGGGCCAACGCCACCGTTTCGGCCAGGTCCGGATCCAGCCCCAACGCCCCCGCCACCGACCGGGCTATCTGCGCCACCTCCAGGGAATGAGTCAGCCGGGTGCGGAAGTGGTCGCCCTCATGGGCCACGAACACCTGGGTCTTTTCCTTCAGCCGGCGAAACGCCGTGCAGTGGATGATACGGTCATGATCCCGTGCGAAAGCCGATCGCGTGCGGCTCTCCGGCTCGGCGAAATGACGCCCGCGTGACCCGGCGGGGTTCTCGGCATAGGGGACGCGCAGTGTCGCGGTCATTTCGCCTTTTCCATGCAGCCCTTGGACGATGCCTCGGCAACCTCATATAAGGCATTGTGCAGGACTCTTAGCATTCCATGACGATTCACGATCTGACCCTATCCGCCGCCGCCGCACGCCGAATACAGGCGATCGGAGAAAAGGAAGGCCGCCCCCTGATGCTGCGCGTGGCGGTGGAAGGCGGCGGCTGTTCCGGTTTCCAGTACCAGTTCGACCTGGTGGACACCGCCGAGGCTGACGACCTTAAGATCGAGCGCGACGGCGCCGCGGCCCTGGTCGACGAAATCTCCCTGGTGCTGCTCAAGGGCTCGGAGATCGATTATGTGGATGAACTGGCCGGCGCCGAGTTCAAGATCCGTAACCCCAACGCCAAGTCAAGTTGCGGCTGCGGCGTAAGTTTCTCGATCTAGACCCGGTCCAGCGCCAGGTGTGGCGGGGGCGGAAGCTCGATTTCAATCGCAGTTCCGGGCCTGATGACGCCGCCGCCCAGCACCACGCCCATAATCCCCGCCTTGCGGATCAGCCGGCCCTCCGGCGACCGATCAAGCACCGCCGCCGTCAGCCCCGCTTGAAAATCGTCCAGCTGTCGGCACGGATTGCGCAATCCGGTGACCTCGATGCGCGCGCCCTCCTCGAACCGCAGCACCGCGCCCCGCAGAAGGGCCAAAAGATCTATCCCGCGCGTGGTGATGTTCTCCCCCATATCTCCCGGCCCAACCCGGAACCCGGCGGCCCGTAGTTCGTCGTGCAGCTCGGCGTGAATCAGATGCACCTGGCGCAGGTTCGGCTGGCCCGGATCGCGCGCCACCCGCGATCGATGCCTAACCGTCGCGCCCATATGCGCGTCTCCCTCGACGCCCAACCCCGCCAGCAGGCGGATCAGCGGCTGCGTGGGCTTGCAGAATCCATGGGTCCCGCTGAGGCTGACGCTGGTGACTGTGGCGGCTGGGGAAGGCATGGGAATGGATCTAGCTTTCCGGGCGAACTGGTCGTCGATCGGCGCTCATGGAGCCTCGCTGGCGGGGACGACAAGCCGCAACGGAATACTCACTCACTGACCTCGATTCCCAAACACGGCCCAACGACTATTCCGGTCGCATAACGGCGCATAGGGTTGAAGTGCGCGAAGCCTTACAGGCCACCCGCCTCAGGCAATTTCCATGATGACGCGTCTCCCGTTCCTCTGGTGCGAGAAGGTTCCCGACCCAAATTCGGGTTGACCGGCGAAAGTTTCGCGCACAGTCCAACTCATCCCGTCATATTCGGAACCCCCCATGCGCATCGCCACCTGGAACGTGAATTCCATCAATGCGCGGCTGGCCACGGTCGAAAAATGGGTCGCTCAGGAGCAGCCCGACGTGGTCTGCATGCAGGAGATCAAGTGCATAGACGAGAAGTTCCCGGCCGAAACCTTCGAGCGGTTGGGCTATAACGTCGCCGTGCACGGCCAGAAGACCTACAACGGCGTCGCCATCCTCTCGAAGCGGCCGCTGGAGGATGTCCGACGCGGTCTGCCCGGGGATGAGGCCGACGAACAGGCCCGCTATCTGGAGGCCGTGGTATCCGGGCCGAAACCGGTGCGGGTGGCGGCCATCTACCTGCCGAACGGCAATCCGGTCGCCACGGAGAAGTTCGAATATAAGCTCGCATGGATGAAGAGGCTGGAGGCGCACGCCCGTGAGATCCTGGCCTATGAGGAGCCCTGCGCCCTGGTGGGTGACTACAACGTCATCGCCGAACCCCGTGACGCCGAACACCCCAAGGACTGGGATGGCGACGCCCTCTATCAGCCGCAGAGCCGCGCCGCTTTCCGGGCTCTGAAATGGCTGGGGTACACCGACGCGTTTCTTGAGGCTGACGGTGCGTCGGGCGCCTACACCTTCTGGGATTATCAGGCCGGCGCCTGGCCCCGGAACAACGGCATCCGCATCGACTTCGCCCTGCTCACGCCCCAGGCGACCGATCTGCTGGCCGGCTGCGTCATCCATCGGGACGTGCGCGGATGGGATAAACCTTCCGATCATGTGCCGGTGGTGGTCGAACTTACCTGTTAACCTCTTCGCCTTTTTGCCGCCTCCGAGCTGGTCTAATCCGTCAACGCCATGAGTGAAATCGCCCGCCTCATCCTGCTCCTGTTTCTGGCCGGCGCCGCCCTGACCGCGATAGGCGGCGTGGCGGTCTGGTTCATGGACGAAGAGCGACGAATACGCCGCTCTCTGACCAAGGTGTTGAACGTGACGCCGGAGGCCACCGTTCACGCCCATGGTCGTGGGGTTGGGTTCGCCTTTTCACGCAGTTCCCTGGCGGTGACCTGGGATCAGGGCGCCTGGTGCCTGGTTTACCGCCTGTCGGAACTCGTGGGCGCCGAAGTCCTGGTGGACGGTGAAGTTGTCGGTCGCGCCCATCGGGGCGAGGCGCGCCGGGCGATCGATCGGATCCCGGTCGGCGCCGCGGAGGTCGGGCTGCGCCTGCTGTTCGATGATCCCGCCCACCCCGATTTCGAGATCACTCTATGGTCGGACAAGCTGGAGGCCCGTCGTGGCGTCGCCTCTCCGGCGCTGGCTTTGCAGGAAGCGAATCGATGGCTCGCCCGCACAGAGTCGATCCTCCGCCGGCAGGGCGCGCCCGCCACGCCCGCCGCGCCCGCCGTTGCGGCTCAGCCGGCCCCTCCCCCGGCGCCGGAGGCCCAATCAGAGCCCGAGTCGGAACCTGATGAAATGGTGGAGGATTTCGAGGACAGCAATCGGGTGTTCTGAGCGTCTCCCGCGAGCGTTGACGTTCAATCGTCTGCGCCGATTTCAGTGAACTTCCAGACGCCGTCGATCTTGGCGAAGATGAAGATCGTCCCGTTGCAGAACGCCTCCATCAACTGCTGATCTGCGACCGGTTTGGCCTTCGCAAGGCAGTCCCTTGTGGAAGGCGTGAACAGCCCCGCCCACAGGGTGTCGAATTGATCCGCCGCGACATCGTTCCCACCCAGCATGAACGGCAACTTCGTCATGCCCCGGACCGCCGGTTGGTCGCCCTCCGCCGCCGCCTTTGCAAATCTCCGCCAGACTTGCTCGAAATTTCCAGGATCGATCCTCGCCGCAGGCGTGGCGATTGGCGGCGCCGCGCCCATGTTCACAACCGCCAGACGCAGGATGCGGCGCTCATTCTGGCTGGCTGGGTCGACAAACCAGCGGATTTCGACGGTCTGCCCTTCGTATGGCTTCAGGTCGATCTGTCTGCCGTTGGTGAAGGCGGCGCTCGAGAGTCCCCGACCCATGACATATCTGAAGCCCTCATCGCCCACCCAGAACCCCTCTGTGGTCCACCGCTTGTAGGCGAGACTCGACTTCGGGAAGTCCCGCGCGACGCTGGTTTCACGCCAGACTCCCCTAAGCGGCCCGGTCGCAACCTGAACATCCCGTAGCGCGCGCAGACGATTACGATCCCAGGCGGGTATCCCCGCCGCCAGGCCGCTGATCAGCACCGCCAATCCTAAGAACCACCTCCAGCGCCGCCGCGCCGACCTGTTGACGGCAAGCACGATCAGCGGGGCGAGGCCGAGGGCTGCGTAGGGCGCCTCGGTGAATGGCTGTGTGTGGGTGTCAAAAAGAACCATCAAGGCGAATCCCTCGCGCCGTTCCAGACTGCGGCAGAGTGGCCTATGAACGCGATCATTCGCCAGCATCGTCTGCGGGTCCTTCGGGTAACAGGTTCCCCGGAACGTTCTGCAGCGCTACATATCCCGACGCCTGCGTAACCGAGACCCGCCATGCCCCCCTATCGTTCCCGCACCACCACTCACGGCCGCAACATGGCCGGCGCCCGCGGCCTGTGGCGGGCGACGGGTATGAAAGACTCCGACTTCGGCAAGCCGATCATCGCCGTAGTCAACTCCTTCACCCAGTTCGTTCCGGGGCACGTGCACCTGAAGGATCTCGGACAACTGGTCGCCCGCGAAATTGAGCGCGCCGGCGGGGTCGCCAAGGAGTTCAATACCATCGCTGTCGATGACGGCATCGCCATGGGCCACGACGGCATGCTCTACAGCCTGCCCTCGCGCGAACTCATCGCCGACAGCGTCGAGTACATGGTCAACGCCCATTGCGCCGACGCAATGGTCTGCATCTCCAACTGCGACAAGATCACACCGGGCATGCTGATGGCCGCCATGCGGATCAATATCCCCGCCGTGTTCGTCTCCGGCGGCCCGATGGAAGCCGGCAAGGTCCTGCTGAAGGGCAAGCAGGTGGCCGTCGACCTGATCGATGCCATGATTGTCGCCGCTGACGACTCCTACACCGACGAAGAGGTGACCAGCGTCGAGCGGTCCGCCTGCCCGACCTGCGGTTCTTGCTCTGGCATGTTCACCGCCAATTCGATGAACTGCCTCACCGAAGCGCTTGGCCTGTCGTTGCCCGGCAATGGTTCGACGCTGGCCACCCACGCCGACCGGGAGCGACTATTTCTGGAAGCCGGCCGTATTTCGGTCGACCTCTGCCGCCGATATTATGAGCAGAACGATCCCAGCGCCCTGCCCCGCGAGATCGCCAGCTTCAAGGCCTTCGAGAACGCCATGAGTCTGGACATCGCCATGGGGGGTTCCACAAACACGGTGCTCCATCTCCTGGCCGCCGCACACGAGGGCGGCGTGCCCTTCACCATGGCCGATATCGACCGCCTGTCACGACGGGTCCCTTGCCTGTGCAAGGTGGCCCCCGCAAAGAGCGACGTGCATATGGAGGACGTCCACCGCGCCGGCGGCATCATGGCCATATTGGGCGAACTCGACCGGGCCGGACTGCTGCACACCGATCTGCCGACAGTGCACAGCCCCTCGATCGGCGACGCCCTTGCCCGCTACGACGTGCGCCAGACAGAGAGCGCGGCGGTGCACGACTTCTATCGCGCAGCCCCCGGCGGCGTGCCCACCCAGGTCGCCTTCAGCCAAGCGAGCCGCTGGGATGACCTGGACCTGGACCGTGAGACGGGCGTGATCCGCGACGCCGCCCACGCCTTCTCCAAGGACGGCGGACTGGCGGTCCTTACCGGTGAACTGGCGCCTGACGGATGTATCGTCAAAACCGCCGGAGTGGACGATTCCATCCTGGTCTTCGCGGGGCCCGCCAAAGTTTATGAGAGTCAGGACGACGCCGTGAACGCCATTCTCACCGGCAAGGTGGTCGCCGGCGACGTGGTGGTGATCCGCTATGAAGGACCCCGAGGCGGGCCCGGGATGCAGGAGATGCTCTATCCCACCAGCTATCTGAAATCGAAGGGCCTCGGGAAGGCCTGCGCCCTGATCACCGATGGCCGCTTCTCCGGCGGCACATCTGGCCTCTCCATCGGCCACGTCTCGCCGGAAGCCGCAGAGGGCGGACTGATCGGACTGGTGGAAGATGGCGATCGGATCGAGATCGACATACCGAAGCGTACTTTGAAGCTTGCGGTCCCCGCCGACGTCATCACCGCCCGTAGGGCAAACATGCTGGCGCGCGGCAAGGCCGCTTGGAAACCCGCCAAACCCCGCAGTCGCCAGGTTTCACTGGCGCTGAAAGCCTATGCCGCCTTCGCCACCAGCGCGGCCAAAGGCGCGGTGCGCAGTCTGGATCGCCTGGAGGACTAGATTCGGGCCACGGACGCGGTCAGTCAAAGACCTCCGCCGCAGGGTTACGGCCCTTGGGATCGGCGCCAAAACGGTTTGGTCCAGCGGTGCCGTCGAGCACTAAGAACACGAAGATCACCAAGTCGCCCAGAAACGGGATCAGCCGGATCAGGATCCACCAGCCGGACCTGTTGGTATCATGTAGCCGACGGACGGTCACCGCCAGCCCCGGTACGAATACGCCGAGCATCCCAATGCCGACGATCAACATGAACAGCGAGAACAACAGGGAAGGCGGCGCATTGCCTTCGAGCATATCCGCGCCGCCGGGCATCGCCATCGTCAGCGCGCCTACCGCCAACAAGGAAGCAAGAATAAAAAACGCGAATTGCCAGTATTCCGCCCGGCGCGCACGACCGCTGAAATCCGCATACTTCCGCAGCGGCACGAACATCATTTCCATTTTATCCCCCAGGTCTGGGTCGCAGCCTATCGCCCGCCCTACGCGGATCAAGGTGCTTCAGGGGGCTGCAAGGCGCTGAACGCTACTGCGTGAGAAATTTTTCTATGCTCAACGCCAGACCGAGGGCGCGCGCCGCCGCCTCCACGCCGACTAGCGGTCCCTCCACCTCGCCACGCACAGCGGCCAGGAAACGCTCGAGCGAAACGGCCAGTGTATCCTGGCCGGACGGTGTGGAAGCGAACGCAGAGTTCAGCGCCAGTTTCGTCGTGTTGCGAAAAGTCTGCTGGACAAAATCAACCTCCACCTCGCCGGACGAATAGACCAACTTCATCGACCTCCGGCGCGCGTCGGCGCGGCGTGACACGTCAAATCGTGCGACCAGACCCCCGTCGAACTCGACCTGGGCCAGGGCGATGTCGACAGTCCCCTCCCCGACCACGCTACGTGTGCCCCCACCGGCCAGCGTCAGCGCCAGATCCAGGTCGTGGATCATCAGGTCCAGGACGACCGAGACGTCGAGGCTGCGCGGCGACGGCGGCCCGTGGCGCACCGCTTCCAGCCGCAGGGGCCGCTCTGTTGCGTCGAACAGGCTGATCGTCTCGAACAGCACCCGCTCCTGATGGCCGCAGGCTACAATGACCCCCGCCGCTTGCGCCGCTCTCCCGATCGCCTCGGATTCGGCCAGACTGACCGCGATCGGCTTTTCAATATAGACCGGCTTGCCCGCCGCGATCGCCGCCAAGGCCTGACCTGCATGGGCCTGGGCCGGCGAGGCGATGGTGACCACGTCAACCGCGTCCAGGAACGCATCCAGCTCAGTAAAGGCTCGGCCGCCGAGCGGCATGGCCAGGGCGGCGGCGCGCTCCGGATTCGGGTCCATCACCGCCGACAGAACGGCGCCGGGCAACCGCGCGTATTGCCGCGCATGGTGGCCGCCGAACACGCCCGCGCCGATCACGCCGCCCCGGAGAATCTCGCTCATGCCCCGCGCCTACACGAGCCGCGGCCTGGACGCCACCGAAGCCAGTTGGCCCGCCCCCGCCCAGGCGCTACAAGCGCCGGGCAATTTGAGAGGATAGCCCGTGTCGCGCCTATTCAGCGCCTATGTGATTGTCGACTGGAGCGCCGCGGCCAAGCCCAACACCGGGGCGGATTCCGTCTGGATCGGAGTCTTGAAGCGCGACGTCCGTTTCCGGATGACATTCGAGTCCCACAATCCCGCGACCCGCGCGGCGGCCGAGAAGCTGCTGGCGGCGATCTTGGACGACCTGAAGAAGCGTGGTGAACGGGCCCTGGTGGGATTTGACTTTCCCCTTGGGTTTCCAAGAGGATTCGCCGCCGCGCTGAACTTGGCTGGCGATCAGCCCTGGGCGGCGGTCTGGACCCAGATCGACAAGATGGTCAAGGACAAGCCTGACAACAACAACAACCGTTTTGGCGTGGGCTCGGAGATCAACCGCAGGCTTACCGGCGGCCCATTCCCCTTCTGGGGCTGCCCGCCGAAGGACACCCTAACCACCTTGCAGCCCAAGCGCAGCCGCGAGCATGGACCGGACGACCTGCCCGAATACCGCCACGCCGAAGTGCTGGCCAAGGGATCTTCGCCGATCTGGAAGCTCTATTACAACGGCTCGGTCGGCGGTCAGGCGCTTCTCGGCATTCCCGCCGTTCGGCGGCTAAAGCTGGCCCGCGGCGAAGCGGTGAAAGTCTGGCCTTTCGAAACAGGTCTGAAGCCGCTCACTGCGGCCGAGCTCGATGGCGTAGAGGCGGTGGTCTGCGAGGTCTATCCGTCGCTCCACAAGGCTCAACCCGCACCCGGTGAGGTCAAGGACTTGGCCCAGGTCCGCACAACCGCCGAGGCGTTCGCGCGGCTCGATGAGGCGGGCAAGCTCGGCCTGCAATTCGCTGCCCCGAAAGGCACGCCTGAAGCAACGGTTACGGAAGCTGAGCGCGAGGAGGGCTGGGTGCTGGGCGTGGCAGGTTAGTGGGCCGGCGGCGCATCCGGTGGGTTATGCTTCATCACGAAGGCCACCGAAGCCTTGAGCATGGCGATCCGCGACGGTTCCTGAATCAGCACTGGGTCCGCTCCGGGTATCAGGATAACATCAACCGGCTTCCCCGCCGCCTTCAAGGCCCTTTCCATGCGACGGGTTTGGTCGACGAAGACGTCGTTGTCATCCTTGCCGCGCATCAGCAGAATCGGCGCGTCGGTCCGCCCAGCAAACTCCGCTGGAGAAATATCATCTAGCCCAGAATCTGACGCTGCATCGGCGCCAAGGTAGCGCCTCCAGGCTCGCGCAGACGCGCTGATGGCCCCCGAACCAGTTGTCACCCCGGTGAGCACGGCAGCAAGATCGGAATAGCCGTCATAGGAGACGGCACATCGATAGACCCCCTGCTGAAGTGTCACACCGGCCAATGCGGCATAGCCGCCATAACCAACGCCGATTATGCAGGCCCGCTTGGGATCGACAAGTCCCTGTCGTGATAGCTCGGACACACCATCGGAGATGTCGGTCTGCATCTTACGTCCCCACTGGCCATACCCGGCGTAACGAAACGCATCCCCTGAGCCGCCGGATCCACGGAAATTCGGCTGGAAAGCTGCATAACCACGGGCGGCGAAGGCCTGAGCCATATAGTCGAAACCCGGCGTGTCATATGATTCCGGTCCCCCATGCGGCAACACGACGAGTGGAAGGTTTTTGGCGGTGCGGCCCGGGGGCAAAGTCAGGACACCGCGCATCGCCAGTCCGTCTGCCGCCTTGTAATCGACCCACCGGACAGGCCCCACATGGGCGGTCCTGACAGTGGGATATGCGCGCCCGATCTGCTCGGCCGAATGTTTGTCAATGTCCACCATCCAATAGCCGCCTGAGTCGCCGCCGCCATCGGCAAACACAATCATCCGCCTGAAATCGGCGCTGAATGATCTGAGATCGACGAAATATCCTGGAAAAGCCTTGAAGGCCCCGGCAACTCGCGCCTGCCGAACGGGGTCGAACAGGGTGACTTTGCCTTCATCCGCAGCTCGGTTTCCGATCCAAAGTCCCGTGGCGTCGTCGATGATCGGCATGCCAGTTCGATCGATTTCGAACTTCGCGGTAGAGCCTTCTGTCACCAGCGACACCTCATGGAGAATATTACGTCCGTCCTCCTCTGCTTCGACCAGTATCGTTTCCGCGGACCGGCCGAATCCACGCAAAGAGACGGCCCCAGTCGCAGAGCGCCCTGTGAGTAAATTGGCTCCGGTACGTCCTGCGGCGACGCGCCAAGTCCCACCGCCACTATCGAATTGGGAATGGGCGACGACTTCTCCCTCTCGGCTCACCAACCATTCATTTCTTCCGGGTTCCATTTTTAGTTCCAACTTGAAATCCCCGGTATCGAGGTCTACCCGGTATAGATCGGCATAAAGCAACCCGCGTGATGTAGTTTTTATGTCTCCGCCATCCCAGACACTATTATATGAATAACCACCAAAATATCCAAAATGATGCCCGTCGTTTTCGCTATAACCAAAATAGCCAGAAATCATACTTGCAACTTTAGTTTGATACTTATTTCCAAAGATCAGTACCGCAGTTTTCGATGCGATATTTAACACTGTACATTCCATCAATTCTGCAGTTCTGACGGAAAATTCTAAATCCAATTTTGCAGTCACGCTGTGAAATATAAGCAATCGATCGTCGTCAACCCATCGAAGGCTGTCCACCTTGGCGACTCCGATGTTTTGTATTTCAATTGGGTTGTTGTCCGCGGCGTCAACGACCAACACTCGTCTCTGGTCGCCGACTACCGCCACCATGGCGTAGCGTTGGCCTGACGGCGACAACGACACCAATTCAACTCCCGGAAGCTTCCCGTAATCCTCAATCGGCGGCGGTTCAGCCATAGCGGCGGCGGCGCACAACCAAACCGCCATGATCGCGAAAAGCCGCTGCAGCATTGTGTGTCTCCCCACCCGATCAACCAATCCTCTTTTGGTTGAGTATTGCAGTCAATACGCGTCTTTGAAGACGCCGGATTGATCAACCCCGCCGCGCCATCACCCAGAACCGCGCCAGTTGCAGCCCCGCCGACAGGAAGCTCGCGGCGATCACCGCGCAGACGATCCCCGGCACGCCCATTCCCCCGGGGATCGCTAGCCACCAGGCCAGCGGTGTCATCACGGCGATATAACTGGCGAGCTGGATCAGCGTGGGAATCCAGATGTCGCTGCGCGCCCGCAGCGACTGGGCGACCACAACCTGCATCGCATCAGGCGTAAAGAAGAAGCAGGACAGCACCAGCGCCGGCCCCGCTATGGCGAGGGCGGCGGGATCACGGGTGTAGGCTGACACAATCAAGTCGGCGCTGGGCCACACAAGCAAAGAAATTCCCAGACCGAACGCAGCCGTGACACCGAACGCCACCTGGGCCCGCAGGCGCATCTCGGCGGGCTCGCCGGCTCCGTAGGCGCCCCCGATCCTGACGGCGGCGGCGACCCCCATCCCCAGAGGAACCATGAATATGATTGCGGCCACGTTGAGAACGATCGCCCAAACCGCCACCGCGATAGCGCCAATCCAACCGGCGAAAATGTTCAGGCTTGCGAAGGCGGCCACTTCAAAGAAGTTGGCCGCACCGGCGCCCAGTCCGATCCGATGCTGTTCGGCCGACGCGGCGCGGTCACGCGGCGGCTTGTCGAACACACCTAGCGCGCGGGCCTCCGGCATCCGCACGATATAGATCAGTGTGGCTACCGCCAGGAACGTGCGTGCGCCGGTGGTCGCCCACCCGGCGCCGACAGCTCCCATCGCGGGTAGGCCAAAAGTTCCTGGGACCAGCAAGATCACAAGGCCCAGATTGACCAGATTGGCCGCCCACATGGCCCAGGCCGCCGGGCCAGGCTTCGACAGGCCCTCCAGCCATCCCGCCGCCGCCACGCCGACAGTCATGGCCGGCAGCGACAAGGCGAACACCCGCAGGGGCGCGCTCGCTCCATCGGCAAGGCTCTTCTCAAGACCGAGGAGATGCAAGAGCGCAGGACCAACCGCCAGCAACAGGCCCGCCGCCGCCAGTCCTACCCAGACGCTGTAGACAAGGCCACGCCGTAGCACCGCGCCCGCCGCGCTGCTGCGGCCTTCGCCCAAGGCGCGGGCGGTCATCACCTGAATTCCGGAAAGCAGGCCGATCGCCATGGTCACCACAACGCTGGTCGGCGCCCAGGCCATGGCGTGGTAGCCCAGTTGCACCGCGGCGTGACGCCCAACCACGATCGCGTCGGTCAGTCCCATGGTCATGACGCCCAGACGCGCCGCGACGACCGGACCGGCGAGTTTCATCAACTCTCCCAGTTCGGTCAGGATGCGGGAGAGGCGCTCCTGATCGCCGGAACGCGTCCTAGATTGGTCAATGTCCACGGATGATGGGTCTGCCTGGAGGTTCGGCGAGAGACTGCCTTGACGTCAATGGCGCGACAAGGGACCCATTCAACTCCGATGAGTTCCGCCTGCTGACGAAAGGTCTTTCCGCGTGGCCCCAATTCTGAAGAAACGAGTCTACGCCGAGATTGAGGGCGATTTCGTCGTGTTCCTGATCGGGATGCGGATCAACAAGCCCTGGAAGTTCTGGAAATGGTGGCCGGTCGCAGCCGCCATGCCGAAGATGCTTATTGAGTTGGCCAAACGGCCTGAGCTTGGGTTGCTGCACGCCCGGAGCCATTTTGGCTTCCCAAACATCCTTGTAATTCAATATTGGCGCAGTTTCGAATTGCTCGAAGCCTATGCCCGGAGCGGCGACGCCGCACACCTGCCTGCATGGCAGGCGTTCAACCGCGCCGTGGGGTCAGATGGAGACGTCGGCATCTGGCACGAGACCTACCTCATCGCGCCAGGGCGCCATGAGTCGATCTACAACAACATGCCGCCCCATGGCCTGGGCCTTGCGGGCAGCCTGCAGGATGCCGCTGGTAAGCGGAAGGACGCCCGCACGCGGCTTACGCCTGAAGATTAGACCGCTGCGCGTTGAGGCGCTTCGACCCGGTCTTCCTTCAACTTCTCGGCGACCAGGAACGCCAATTCCAGGGCCTGTTCGCCGTTGAGCCGCGGATCGCAATGCGTGTGGTAGCGATCAGCGAGATCGCCTTCGCTCAACGCCCTTGCGCCGCCAAGGCACTCCGTCACGTTCTGGCCGGTCATTTCCAGATGGACCCCGCCAGGATGCACACCCTCCGCCTTTGCGATCTCCACGAAGCTCTTCACTTCCGAGAGGATCCGGTCGAAGGGACGGGTCTTGTAGCCATTGTTCGCGGTGAGCGTGTTGCCGTGCATGGGATCGATCGCCCAGACAACATTGCGCCCCGCAGCCTTGGTGGCGCGTAACAGGCCCGGCAGGCGTGCGTCGATTTTGTCGGAGCCGAAACGGCCGTAGAGCGTCAGTCGTCCAGCTTCGTTCTTGGGATTGAGCACGTCGATCAACCGCAAGAGTTCGTCGGCTTCAAGCGTGGGGCCGACCTTCATGCCGATGGGATTTTTGATCCCCCGGAAGTACTCCACATGGGCGCCGTCGAGCTGCCGGGTGCGTTCCCCGATCCACAGCAGATGGGCCGAGGTGTCGTACCAGTCACCCGAGGTCGAATCCACACGGGTCATCGCCTCTTCCGCCGCCAGAAGCAGAGCCTCGTGGGAGGTGAAGAAGTCAACGCGGTGTAGGTCTGGCTGACTTTCCGGCGTGACGCCAATCGCGGCCATGAAGGTCAGCGACTCGCTGATCTTTTCGGAGAGTTCCCGATAGCGCGCGCCTTGCGGACTGTCGGCGACGAAGCCCAGCGTCCAGCGGTGGATGTTGTAGAGGTCGGCGTAACCCCCGCTGGCGAAAGCGCGAAGAAGGTTCAAGGTCGCAGCGGACTGGCTGTAGGCTTTCAGCATCCGCTCCGGATCCGGAGTGCGGGCTTCGGGCGTGAATTCCATGCCGTTGATGACGTCACCGCGGTAGGACGGCAGGGTCACATCGCCCACCGTCTCAGTCGCAGATGAGCGCGGCTTGGCGAACTGCCCCGCCATGCGGCCCACCTTAACCACCGGTTTGCCGCCCGCGAAAGTCAGCACCACGGCCATCTGGAGGATGAGGCGGAAGGTGTCGCGGATATTGTCCGCGCCGAATTCCTTGAAGCTTTCGGCGCAATCCCCCCCTTGCAAGAGGAAGGCGCGGCCCTCGGACACATCCCCCAGCAATTGCTTGAGCCGCCGCGCCTCGCCCGCGAAGACAAGAGGCGGCATTGCCCGCAATTCGCGCTCAACTCGAGCGACGGCGGCTGCGTCAGGATAGTCTTCCGGCATGTGCTTGCCGGGTTTGGATCGCCAGGAGGCGGGGGTCCAGGGCTCATTCATCTCAAGGGCTCCGCGCCCTTCCAGACTGAGCGGACGGGCGAAAGCGGGCCTTCTACTCCGAGAATAGCGCCAAGGTCGATGGTTTCCGCACCGCGTCCGCTTTCCTGACGTCAGACCGAACCACAGGCTGTCGGATCAGCGCCGCTGCGCAGGCCGCCGCCAAGCCCGCCAACGCAAGCCACCATTCTTGCCAGACGCCGAAGCTGACGCCGCCTATCACCACGTAGGCCATGGCGCTGGCCGCCGCCGCCGCCCGCGCCGCATCGCGCTCTGGATTGCTTAACCGCGCGAGAACGCTGGCCCAGATGACCGATGCGGCAACGGCGCCGATCAGCCCGAGCTCCATCCACAGCTGCAGCGCGCTGTCATGCGGATGCAATTGAATCCCAGGTGAAAACATCCGGCTGGCTTCCAGTCCCCAACCTCGGAGAGGGTGATCGCCTAGCCACCCGATCGCATGACTCCAATAACCCAGTCGCTGTGACCAGGATGGCGGCAGGACGCGCCTGAGCGTGTCCAGGACACCGGTGGTCTGCAAAATCCAGACGGCCAACGGCATCAGCATGAAAAACGCCGCTGTCAGGCCGGCCAGCACCCTGGGCGCGACGACCGGCCAGAGCCACACCGCCGCGCCGACAATGCCCGCGACCGCCAGCGCAAGGATCGGGGCATCATATCCGAAAGCGACGGAACCCCCGATCAACCCCGCCAAAGTCGGCGCCGTTAGCCACAACGCCGCGCCGGTGCGCTGCGCCGCCACGGCCGCCAGCGGCCAGAGCAGCGCCAGTACGAATAACCCCTGGGCGACGTTCTTTGCGGCAAGATCCGGCCGCAGCGGCTCACCGAGCATTGCTCGCAGCGTCCGATAACCCTGGGCTGCGGTCACCGCTTCGGCGAAAATCGCCAGACCCAGGATCGGCAAGCCCCAGGCGAACACGAGAAGTGCGCGCTCGCGCATCCCCGGTTCAGCCCTGCGCGCCGCACAAACGAACGCGAAATAAAACACCGCCTCGGCTACCAATTTGAGTGCAGGAGAACCCCACAAATCGTGGTGATACGGACTCCAGACCGTGGAACCCACTGCCCAGATCAGCATCATGATGCCTGCGATATAGACCGGACGATCGGCCTCTCGCACCGTAAGCACAGGAAGGCAAAGGGCGCCTGCGACACCCACGATCGGCGCAAATCCCAGCGGGCCAACCCAGCCAAGCACGGGCATTAGAAGCAGCGCCGCCAGGAGGCAACCGCCGCACCAGACCGATAACCGATCACGAGAGGGCCAGGCGAGCGTCATCCAACCCCATCCGCTGGTGCGTAGGGCTCGCGCATTGTGACCAATTCCTCGGCGAGGGTGGGGTGCACCGCACAGGTGGAATCCCACTGGGCCTTCGTCACCCCCATTTTCAGAGCGATCGCCGCCATCTGAATCATCTCCGGGGCGTCGGGACCCACGACGTGACAGCCGACGATGAGCTGTGACGAATTCTCGACCACCAGCTTCATCATGCAACGTTCGGCCTCTCCGGAGAAGGCGTACTTCATGGGCCTAAAGCGGGTGAAATAGATATCGACCTTCCCCAGGGCGCTGCGCGCCTCCGCTTCCGTCATGCCGACGGCGCCGACGGGCGGCTGGGAGAACACGGCCGAGGCGACCATCTCATGGTCGAACCGGGTCGGACGGCCATAGAATTCGGTCTCGGCGAAAGCCGCGCCCTCGCGGATCGCCACCGGGGTCAGATTGATGCGATCCGTCACGTCGCCGACCGCCCAGATGTTGGGCGTGCTGGTCCGCGAGTAGTCATCCACCTTGATGGCGCCGCCGGGATTCAGCGCCACGCCCGCCGCCTCCAACCCCAGACCCTCGACATAGGGCCTGCGACCAACCGCGAACATGACGACGTCGGAACTCAGGGTCCCGCCGTCAATGAAGGTGGAGATGATTCCGTCGCCCGATTGCTCCAGGCGCGCGTGCTTGCGGCCCAGTTGGATCTTTACCCCGCACTTCTCCATCTCCTCGGCGACATGGGTGCGCACGTGGTCGTCAAAGCCGCGAAGTAGGTTTTCACCGCGATGAACCAATGTCGTATCGACGCCGAACCCATTGAAAATTCCGGCGAATTCGACCGCTATATAGCCGCCGCCAACAATAACGATCCGCTTCGGCAGGGCCGGCAGGTGGAAGGCTTCGTTGGAAGTAATGCTGAGGTCGACGCCCGCGACATCATCCGGCGCCGCAGGCCGCCCTCCCGTCGCGATCAATATCCGTTCCGCCGAAACGACACCTCTCCCCTCAACCTCAACGGCATGCCCGTCGATCAACCGGGCTTTACCATGCATCAACTCAGCGCCGGCGTTGCGCAGGTTGGCGACGTAGATCCCGGATAGGCGCGCAATCTCCATGTCCTTTTGCGCGATGAATGCCGCCCAGTCGAAACGGGGATTATCCAGCGACCATCCATAGGCCTTGGCGGTCTTGAAATGGTGGGCGAACTCTGAGGCATAGACCATGAACTTCTTGGGCACACACCCGCGGATCACGCAGGTGCCACCCACGCGATGTTCTTCGGCCACGGCCACCTTGGCGCCGGACAGGGCCGCCATCCGCGCCGCGCGTACGCCGCCGGACCCGGCGCCGATCACGAAAAGATCGTAGTCGAACTTGGACATACCCCCCTCAGGGTTCGATTGTGACGACGCCAGACGCTGTCCCGATCATGGCGATGTCCGCCAGATCCAGGAAAAGACCATGATCCACAACGCCGGTCACGCTCTTCAGCACGCCGGCCAATAACGCCGGTTCTGCGATCCGGCCGCAAGCGGCGTCATAGATGTAGTTCCCGTTATCCGTCAGAACGGGCGCGCCGTCCTTCATTCGCAGTCGCGGCGCGATGCCGATATCGCATTCGACCAGCGCATCGCATATGCGCGCCTGTGTGCTGCGGTGGCCGAACGGGATCACCTCGATCGGCAACGGGAATGCGCCAAGCGTCGAGACCTTCTTGGCGGCGTCAGCGATCACCACACAACGCCGGGAAGCTTCCCAGACCAGTTTTTCCCGAAGCAGCGCCGCGCCGCCGCCCTTTATCAGCGACAGGCCTGGCCCGATTTCGTCGGCGCCATCAACGGTGAGGTCGAGTTCGCCCAAATCATCAAGTTCGAACATCCTCAGTCCGAGCCCCGCCCCCAGGTCCGCCGTAGCCCGAGAAGTGGGCGTGCAGCGGATGTCGAGTTCACGCGCCGCCAGGGCCTTGACGAACCAGGCCGCCGTGGACCCCGTGCCAAGGCCCACCTTCATGCCGGCCTCCGCCAGGGCCGCAGCAGCCTCTCCAGCAGCGCGTTTCTGGTCGTCGGCGGTCATTTTTTCGCCTTGCCCTCCCGGAATGTCACGGCCCAACCCGGCTTCTCCACCTGGCGGCCGCGGGCGAGCGCAAGGGAATCAGCCGCGACATCATCGGTGATTACGGATCCGGTGCCGATATAGGCGCCGTCGCCGATCCTGACCGGCGCCACGAGCGCGGAGTCGGAACCGACAAAGGCGCCGGCGCCTACATGAGTCTCGTATTTGTCGAACCCGTCGTAATTGCAGAAGATGGTGCCCGCGCCGATATTCGCGCCTGGTCCGACAGTGCCATCGCCGAGATAGGCGAGATGATTGGCCTTGGCGCCGCGGCCAAGGGTGACTTTCTTGACTTCGACGAAATTGCCGATGTGCGCCTCCTCGCCGATGTCTGCGCCGGGGCGCAGGCGTGCATAGGGGCCCACAATTGCGCCCGCGCGTACGGTGGCGCCCTCCAGATGGGTGAAGGCGCGGATCACGGCGCCAGCCTCAACCTTCACCCCCGGAGCGAATACCACGAACTGTTCAAGGGTCGCGCCCCCCGCAACCTGGGTGTCCCAACTGAAGTGGACCGTGGCGGGAGCGGGCATAGCCACGCCGTCCGCCAAGAACCGGGCACGTTGCCTCTCCTGGAAAAATCCCTCCGCCGCCGCCAATTGCGCCTGGGTGTCGCAACCCATCACGGCGCTCTCCGGCGCTAGCGCGGCACGGACCGATCCTTTGTCGGATACTGCCAGCTTCACGATGTCGGTCAGGTAGTACTCGCCCTTGGCGTTTTCGTTGTTCACCCGCTCAAGCCAGCCTATCAGCCGCGCCCGGTCCGCCACCAGCATGCCGGCGTAGCAGTCCGGCGCGGCCAGTTCCTGCGGGGTGGCGTCCTTGGGCTCGGCGATCTTTATGATTTCGCCGTGTTCGGCGCGGATCAGGCGCCCGTAAAGCAGGGCGTCGACTGGAGTGAAACCCAGCAGCGCCAAATCTGCGCCATGGCTGCGGAGTAGGTACAGCGGCTCCAGATCCTCAGGCGTCAGCAGCGGACAATCGCCGTTGATGACAAGCACATCTCCGTCGAAATCCGCCAATGCGGCTTTTGCGGCCAGCACCGCGTGCGCCGTGCCGAGGGGCGGATACTGAACCACGATGGAGGTCGCGCCCAGGCGCTGTTCCGCAAGCCTTCGCACCGCCGGACTGTGGTTTCCGACCACCACCACCACTCGCTCGCATCCTGCCTGCTCGACGGTGTCGATGACACGGTCCAGCAGCGTGCGAGCTCCAACCTTATGGAGCACCTTGGGCAGTGGCGACTTCATTCGCGTGCCCTGACCAGCGGCGAGGATCACGGCGGCGCGGCGTGTCATGGAAACCCCCTCGAATCCGGGTGACGTTGCAATCTTGCGGGCTTTAGCCGAAACGGCGAGCGGATTCGATGCGGAGGTTGGACTTGAGCGATAATCAGGCGCTTTCGGGCGCAACCATCGCCTTCGACCTGGACGGCACCCTGGTCGACACCGCCCAGGACCTGGTGGGAACATTGAATTATCTCTTGGCCGAAGAGGGACTAAGGCCTCTGCCCCTAACCGTCGCGCGGCCATTTATCGGAAAGGGAGCCGCTTGGCTCATTGAACGCGGCTTCACCGCGGCGGGCGCGCCGCAGACAGCCGAGCGGCTGACGGAGCTGTTCGAACGGTTTCTCACCCACTACCGCACGCACATCGCTGATGAAAGCCGACCGTTTCCGGGCGTTGTCGCCGCCCTCGAGAGCCTGCGTGATTCAGGCGCGCGCCTGTGCGTTTGCACAAACAAGCGCACCGAACTGTCTGTGGCCTTGCTGGACGCCTTGGATCTCTCCCGCCTTTTCAGCGCCGTCACCGGCCCCGACCGGGCGCCAGCGGCCAAGCCTGATCCCCGCCACCTGCTCGCTGCGGTGGCGGACGCCGGCGGTGTCATCGAGCGCACCGTCATGGTGGGTGACGCCGCAACCGATGCCGGCGCTGCGCGCGCGGCCGGCGCCAAGTTGGTGCTGGTGAGTTTTGGCTACACCGAGGTCCCGGCCGTTGAGCTTGGTCCTGACTTGTTGATCGACCATTTCGACGAACTCGTCGCCGCCTGCCAAAAACTCCTCGACCCTTGCCGGGCGACGGGCGGCGGTCTATAGGCCCATCCCTTCCCGGCCGACCGCCGAAAGCGGACGCGTAGCTCAGCGGGAGAGCACCTCGTTCACACCGAGGGGGTCACAGGTTCAATCCCTGTCGCGTCCACCATCCTGTCGTAAAATTCTAGAACCCAGCCAAACTCTCTTGCCGCCCCTCAGTGCGAAATGCGCATTTGAAGAAGGGCGTCGGCGATCGACTGGAAGGCTGCCCCCAGGGCGGCTGTGTCGGTCGCGTCGTAATAGTGCGACGCGTCGCTCGCGCACGATTTCACCAAGGCTTTGGCGGTGGGATCCGTGATGGTGAAAGCGACTGTGAAAATCTCGATCTTAGCCGCCTTGATGTTGTCGCAGAGTTCCTTGGTATACTGATTGGCCTGGGTCGGGAGCGCCCCGCCAACGCCGTAGTGGCTGCCGTTAGCTGCGTTCAGCGCCATTGAATTGGCGCCGTCTGTCATCATGACGAGCGCTTTTCGAGGTCGCTGGTTTGTGCCTGTCGCGTCGTAGGCCTGCGCTTCGGTCATTGGAACCGGAGGCGATAGAAAATTAAAACCCCAAGCAAGACCCGCGGGGATATAGGTGTCACCGGCTGCCGTAAGCGTTTGGGTCGCCGCGACTGCGGTTCCCTGAATGCTGGTGAGCGGTGTGAACTCATTGGTGCATTTGACGTTCAGGAAGCCGGGATATTTCCGCGCCGAGTCATCGTCGCGCACATTCTTCGGGTAAGGCGGTGAACCCACGCAGCCGTAAAACACATACTTGCTCGTCGAAGGTTTCGTGCAAGTCTGCGTTCCGGTTTTTACGGTTGTGCAGTTCTGCGCGGACGTCCAGCAGGTGCCATTAGGATTGGCGACGCCATCATTGTAAACCGTGCAAGTGTAGGATTTCGCGGGAATCAAACAGGTTGTCGTGGTGTTATCATAGCAAACTCCGCCAGGATCCGAAGTCGTGTAATCCGCCGGCACGGAAGCCCAAGGCTCATTTCTCCGCTTAACACCAATGTTCACATAGTTTGCGAACGGCACCACGCCAACCTTTACTTTGTCCTTTCCACCCAACATGACCTTCTGAACCAGATCCTTGGCTGCAGCCTTGAGCGCAGTGATCTTAGCCCCGCTCATTGAGGCGGTGGTATCGAGCACAAGTACAATTTCAGTGGAGAGGGTGGCGTCGCGCGTCACTTGCGTTTCGGCTTCCACCTTCATCGGCCCGGCCAGGAACAGTCCGAGCACGATGGGGTCCAGGTAGCCACTCGCAGTTCCCACCGCGGTGTCTCCCGTCAACTTGAAATCACTCGTTAAATTTCGGATCCCGAGCCCTTGAATCTCGTTCGCCAGGAACTTGGCCCCTGCCGCTTTCAAGTCAGCGTCTTTTGTCGCGCCAGAACGAACCGCCGCCAGCGTGGCCGCATCGAGGCCATCGTGCAGCGAACGGCGTGCATTTGATGTGCGTGTGATGTCTAAAACTCCGAACACCAAACCCACCAGGAGAATAAACACGAGGGCGAACACAACAGCAGTCGCCCCACGTTCATCGCGGGAAAACCCTTCGCGGGACGCGGCGCGCAATAAGTTAGAAATAAGTATCGGCAAACCGCATCCTCGATGCAAAACGTTGTTATGAAAGGACAATTAAATCCTAACGACTGTCGTAACGCTGGATGTAAAGCTATTTTCTCGGAACTACATCCATCCCTGGGCAGAGGCTTGAGGCCCTCTCGGATTTCACCTGACATCTGTTATCCTAGAGTGAAGAGTTCACGATGGGATTGACGAGATGGAACTTGGCTTAAGTGGCCGTGCGGCCGTCGTTGCCGGCGCAAGCAAGGGCATGGGGCGGGCGACCGCGATGCGACTCCTGGCGGAGGGCTGCGATGTTGCGTTATGCGCCCGATCGACCGAGGCCTTGGAGGCGATATGTGCGGATGCGCGGGATTTGCCTGGCCGCACGCTCCCGATCCGGTGCGACCTGGCGGAACGCGGCGCGGCCATGTCGTTTGTCCAGCAAGCTTCGGAGGCATTCGGCCGGATCGACATCATGGTGTTCGCCCCGTCGCTGCACCTCAATCGACAGTTTTCGGACATCACTGACGATGAATGGGAGGAGACATTCAACATCACCTTCCATGCCGGCGTCCGCATGGCCAGGGCGGTCATACCCCACATGCGCCAGCGCCAGTGGGGCCGGATGCTGTTTATCGGCGCCGGATCGATCTACAAACCCAGCGTCGGCATTCGCATTGAGCCTGTCGACGTGCACCCCGACTTCACCGCCGCGAAGGCGGCGCTCACGAACCTGGCGAAGTTCCTGTCCAAGGACCTTGGCGCGGATCAGATCCTCGTGAATACGCTGCATCCCGGCTATGTGCTGGGTCCGGAAAAGCTGGCCAGGTTCCTCGAAAATGACGCCGCCTCTGCGAGCGGCTCGAACCAGGCCTTCATAGAGGTCGCGGCGAAGATCGGCTACATACCCGCCCTCGGTCGCGCCGGAACGCCGGAGGGCTTCGCCAATCTGGCCGCCTTCCTCTGCTCAGAGGCGAACGAATATGTGACCGGCGTTGAAGCCGCGGTTGATGGCGGCGGGCTTGACGTGGGTTAGGCCTCGAACCCACCCCTTATCTATTCCGGTTTGATCTCAACCAACCGCGCGTCCGTCAGGTCGCGAATTTGCGATTTGAGGCCCGCGATGTTTTCCGCGGTCATCTGGTCGTGGGGAATGTCGATGCCCTTGCTGGCCAGGAGGCGGGTAACATGAATCTTGCCGCCGACAACGCCCCAGATCTCGGCTCGGCCGTCAAATTCCTTCGAGACCATATAGGCCGCGCATTCGGCCACAGACTGGACCGGCATCTCGGCGGCCCGCCCGGTGGCGTCAAAGCCCTCCAGTTCCAGCATCCACTTCGTCATGTTGGTGAGTGCGCCAGGCGAGATGACGTTGATCAAGATGCCCGCGCGGTCCGCCTCAAGGGTCGCGGAAGCTGCGAAACCATGCATGGCCGCCTTGGTCGCGCCGTATACGGCAAAACCGATGTTGCCTCCGATGCCTGCGCCTGAGGTCGTGAGCAGGATGCGTCCGTATTTCTTCGCCCGCATGTGCGCCATGGCCGCTCGAACCGGCTCCACGCTGCCGAATACATTGATCTCAACGGTGTCGCGCATCAGCTGTTCGGTCTGCTTGTGCAGCATGCCGCGCGGGCCGACGGCGGCATTGCACATCAGGATATGCAGGTCGCCGAACGCCGACAGCGCCTGGTCGACCATGCGCTGACCGGCGCCTTCGGATTCGATGGAGTCATAGTTGGCCACAGCTTCGCCGCCGGCGGCGCGTATGGCGGCCACCACCTGGTCGGCGCTGCCGACGGCCTCGCCCGCATGCTTGCGGTTATTGACCACAACCTTGGCGCCGCGCGCCGCCAGGGTTTCGGCATAAGCGCGTCCGATACCCTTTCCCGCGCCAGTGATCAGCGCCACCTGTCCGTCGAACCTGATCATCCGCCGCGTCCTTTCGTTTTGCGCAACGACTTATGGCGGCGCGACAACGGCGGGGCAATGTGCGATGCGGGACAATGGCCTGGTCGCGCCGATATGAGGAAGCGGAGCCCCAGCGGGTGAACCGCTGGCTGGCCCAGAACGGCGTCTGTTCCCGGCGCGAGGCCGAGACGCTGATCACCAAGGGCCTGGTGATGATCGACGGCGAGCGGGTGGACGACCCCGGCCGAAAAATCGCTTCCGGCCAGACTCTAACAGTAGAAGCTGACTCGGGTCCGCCGCCGCTCACCATAATGTTCCATAAGCCCATCGGAATCGTCTCGGCTCAACCTGAACCCGGCGAGACACCAGCCGCGCGATTGCTGACGCGCAAGGCCCTGATCGGCGAAAGCGATGTGATTCCCGGTCGCGACGATCGGCTGGCGCCTGTAGGGCGTCTGGATAAGGATTCTCGCGGCCTGCTGATCCTGTCTCAGGATGGCGTGGTGGCCAAGGCGGTGATTGGGCCGACTTCGGAGTTGGAAAAGGAATATCTCGTCCGCGTTACCGGGGCGCTTGGCGATAAGAAACTGAACCGACTGCGCCATGGCCTGAGCCTCGATGGCCGTCAATTGAAACCCGCCAAGGTGACAATCGTGGAGCCACAGCAACTGCGTTTCGTGCTGCGGGAAGGTCGCAACCGTCAGATCCGCCGAATGTGCGAACTGCTGGATCTGACGGTCGTCGACCTGATGCGTATCCGCGTAGGACCCCTCACATTGAACGGCCTGCCCGAAGGGCGGTGGAGACCCCTGACCGCCGCCGAACGTTCAGCCTTGGTCAGCGCCCCATCCTAGTTGTGTAGAACCAATGCCCCGGCCAGGGTGATCGCCCCGCCGTTGATGAAGGTGGCGTCGGCCTTCTTCAGCTGCCGAGCTCCCGCCTCGCCCCGCAATTGCAACACCGCCTCGCAGACGTGACCAATCGCGTGGCTGCGTCCTTCTGAGTTGTTGCCGCCATGCGGATTGAGCGGGAACGACCCTGTCGCCAGGTGCCCGCCATCACCAAAGTAACGACCGGCTTCTCCCCGCGGCACAAAACCATATTCCTCGAGGTTGTACAGCGTCAGCGGCGCGAAACCGTCATAGATCATCCCAAAGTCCATATCCTTTGGGCCTAGTCCGGCGTTGTTCCAGATGATCTCATTGGCCCAGTGGGCGGAACTTCGGTCGTAGTCGTCCCAGAAGATCATATCCGGACGCGGCCCCGTACCCGTCGAGACGCCTCCGACAAAGACCGGTTTCTTTTTCAGGTTCTTCGCTCGCTCCGGGGTGGTCACGACGACCGCGCCGCAAACGTCTACCGGCAGGTCGCAGTCGAACCTGCGCAGCGGCTCGCAGACAAAGCGCGAAGCGAGGTATTCGTCCATGGTGATTGGCTTGTTCAGCGCCGCATGGGGATTGCGAGATGCATTGTCGCGCATGGCCACCACATAGGCGCCCATTTGTTCGTCGGTGACGCCGAATACGCGGCGTTTGCGCTGATACCAGGACGCGAAATACTGCATGAATACGCCGAGTCCGTAGGGCGCGGTGAAAGCAGCGACCCCCGTGGGGCCCTCTCGCGCCATGAAGTTGTAAGTCGAGTCCCCGGGACGCGGCGCCATCATGGTGCGGTAGGCCACCGCCGTGTGGCAAAGTCCGGAAGCGACAGCCAACGCCGCGTTCGCGACAACTGATGGCCCCACCCCGCCGCCCAAGGCGCCGCCGTACCAGTGGATCCCGTCGCCACCCAAGGACTCGGCCATCGCCCATGGGCCCGGTTCCGGCGCGCCGCCCATGGCCGCAACACCATCGACTTCCGACGGCTTTAGCCCAGCGTCATCCAGAGCCTCCAGGACAGTCTCAAGCGTAAGCCGCATCGGCGATTTGCCCAAATCCCGGGAACACGGACTGTGGCCAACGCCGACGATCACCGCGCGATCGCGAAGGGGGTTACTCATTGGCCGTCCTTTCCGCCCGCCACGGTCCACTGCGGCAAGGTCACCTGGTCGTTGATTTTCTCGAAAGTCACGCGGACCGGGAGGCCGATGTCGATGTCTTCAATCGGACAGTCGATGTTCCCGACGGTGATCAGGCCCTTCTGCTCCTCAAGTTCCACGACCACCACGGCGTAGGGCAATTTCTCCTCGAAGCCGGGGTTTCCTTGCGTGCGCATCACCGACCACGAATAAACCTTGCCCCGCCCGCTAAGGGTTTCAGCTTTCAGTTCAAAGGACTGGCACTTGGCGCAAGACTCCCGCGGGGGATGAATCCACATCCGGCAGTCCTGGCAACGCAGCATGTCGAGGCGCCGCGCCTTGGCCGCCTCCCAATAGTATCGATTCAAGTCGTCGATGACGGGCAGCAGCCGTTCCACGCGCCCTCCCTTTCTTTTTGATGTCGGTGGTGGCGCGCACTGTGAATGCTGAACACACTTGAACGCAAGTCCCGGCGAATTCACACGGGACGAATTCCAAATCCGGCCTGACGCCAATCACCGGTCGCGGCGTGGTGCGCCGCTCAAATTGCTTCCCGCCAGGCGCCGGGGCTGACGCCCACAATCCGCCGGAAGGCTCGCGAGAACGCCGCCACGCTCTCATAGCCAACATCCTCCGCCACATGGGGAAGCGCTTTTCGCGTGCTCCGCAAGAGGTCGCAGGCGACCTGCATCCGCAAGCCGGCGAGGTAGTCCATGGGCGACTTGCCGATCATGTCGCCAAACCGCTCATTCAGCACCGTCCGGGAGGCGCCCGCGTAGCGCGCCAGATCTTCTATGGTCCAACGCTGGGCGGGATCGCGATGCAGCGCAGAAATGGCGCGGGCGAGGATGGGGTCGCGGCTTGCGGCCAGAATGCCACGAGCGCCCTCGGGCAACCGGCGACTGTGGCGTCGCAGCACTTCCACGAACAAGAGTTCCATCAGTCGTCCGAGCATGGCCTCCGCGCCCGGTTGGGGATCGTTGTCCAGTTGTTCGATCAGACTGGTCGCGCTGGCGGCCAAAGTCGCGGACACCGCATCGCCGGCAGTCCTCTCCACCAGCATCGCTGGCAACGACCTGAACAGGGGCGCGGGCAGCAGTTCAGCCGATTCCAGGAACCCGCAGATGATCCGCGTTTCAGGGCCGCCGCCGCCAAAGGCGATCTCGCCGAGCCCCGGCACGGGGCCGGGTCGCAGCATGTCTTCCCCCGAAACGAATTCCGTGACCGCACCATTCCAGAACCGATGCTCCGGCGTGAACGGGATCAGCACCAGGTCTTCTTTCGTGAGCTCCACGACGCCGCCGTCGGGCAACTCCATGCTCGCTCGCCCACCGGCGATCAGGTGGAACACGCTCACATGTCGAAGGTGCGCCAACGGCTGGCTCTCGAACCACCGCGCCGGACTGGTGACGCCGAAGGGCTCAGTGAACCGGCCATGCAGAAACACAGAGCCGGATAGCCGGACGTCGCGCAACAGGTCCGAAAGCAGATCTACGTCCGGCGTCGCTGCAATCATTGCCGGCCGTTCAGTCATGGTCCCGAACCTCGGTCAAACGCAAAAAGCCGCATCAGGTTCGCGCCTCATGCCGGGGCGTGCGCAACCTAGCATCGAGAGAATGAAAATGAACATCAATCTCCGCGCGTCACCCCAAACCGTCGCCGCAGCAGACTGGCGATCAGCCCTCTTAGAAGTCGCAGATCAAATCTCGGCCGAAGGTCAGGCCTGCGATAGGGAGAACCGCTTCGTTGGCGCGAATCTGGACGCCCTAGCCAACCGGGGCTTCTTCACCCTCGGGGTCCCCGCCGAGCTTGGCGGGGGTGGCGCTGACTATTCCGAGCTGTGCGCCATGCTGCGCGCCGTCGGCGCCCTCGACGGTTCGACGGCCCTGGCGCTTTCGATGCACACCCATCAGGTTGTGGTGGCGGACCTTCGGCGCCGGGCTGGCGCGCCGACAGAGGCCCTGCTTCGGCGGGTGGCTGAGGGTCTGCGGGTGCTTTCCAGCGGCGGGTCCGACTGGCTGGCAGGCTCCGGCGTCGCTGAACCTGTCGAGGGCGGTTGGCGCGTCACCGGCAGGAAGGTTTTCTCCTCTGGCTCGCCGGCCGGCGATCTGATGATGACCTGCGCCGTTCACGGCGACGAGGTTCTGCACTTCCCCGTACCGATGTCCGATCCGGCCGTGCGGGTGCTGGACACCTGGGACACGCTTGGTATGCGCGGAACGGGCTCCCATGACGTCGCGATTGAGGGTGTCTTCATTCCTGAGGCCGCGGTCAGCGGGCGCAGGCCGAAGGGAAAGTGGCATCCGCTTTTTCACCTGATCAGCAAGGCGGCGATGCCGCTGATCTATTCTGTGTACGCCGGCGTGGGCGACGGAATGCGCGATGCGGCTCTGTCGCTGGCGGCCGAACGGTCCGCAGACGCGCTGCAACTCGTTCGGGTGGGCGAACTGGAGACCGCCCACACGGGGATGGATGTTCTTGTGCGGGCGATGATCGCTCTTGGGGCCGAGGCGGATCCCGGGCCGGAAACGACGAACAGAGTCATGATGTTGCGCACCTTAGTCGCACGCGCAGCGCTTGAGGTGGCGGAACGCGCCATGGCCTGTGGCGGTGGTCATGGATTTTACCGGAGTTCAGGCCTCGAACAGCGCCTCCGCGACACTCAGGCGGTCCGTTATCATCCCCTGGCCGACGGCATGCAACAAACCTTCGCCGGACGTATGGCGCTGGGGCTCGATATCGACGGGTGAAGATTCAGACGGCCTGGCCGGCGCACCATCCGCTGGCCCAGGCCCAATGAAAATTGTAGCCGCCAAGCCAACCCGTAACGTCGACAACCTCGCCGATGAAATAGAGTCCCGGGACACTGCTTACGGCCATGGTCCGCGAGTTGAGGGCCTTTGTATCTACTCCGCCAAGGGTCACCTCGGCGGTCCGATATCCCTCAGTACCGACGGGTTTCACTCGCCAGTCGTTCACCGCGTTCGCGACATTCCGCAATACCCTGTCGCTGACATCGGCCAACCGCTCCGGGGCGTCGAAGTCCTGGGCTAAGAGTTGAGCCAGACGGCGTGGAAGCAAATCGGAAAGGACCCCGGCCAGGCTCTGCCTTGGGCGCTCGCCCCTGCCCTGGCGAAGCAGCGCAAACATATCGATCCCTGGAGCAAGATCGATGCGAACCTCCGCCCCTTCACGCCAATAGGAAGAAACCTGCAGGATGGCCGGGCCGGACAGGCCGCGATGGGTAAACAGCATGGCCTCGGCGAAGCGCTTGCCCGCCGCTTCGGCGACCACCGACGCCGCGACGCCAGCCAACGGCTTAAGGCGATCGAGCAGGCTCACATCGAATGTCAGTGGCACGAGAGCTGGACGAGTCTCCACTACCGGGACCCCAAATTGAGCGGCGATGTCGTAGCCAAAACCGGTGGCGCCCATCTTTGGGATCGATTTCCCACCGCAGGCAATCACCAGCGATCGGCATTGCGCCACGTCGCGGCCAACCCTCAGATGAAAGCCCTCCCCCGAACGGGCGATATTCGCAACCGTTGCCGCCAATCGCAACTCCGCGCCGGCGACGCGCAGTTCGCTCAACAACATCTGCACCACCTGGCGCGCCGAGCCGTCGCAAAAGAGCTGCCCCAAGGATTTCTCATGCCAAGAGATCTGATGGGTCTCTAAGAGGCGGATGAAGTCGGCCGGGCGGTATCGCCGCAATGCCGAGATACAGAACGACGGGTTCTGTGAAATAAATGCCTCGGGCCGAGTGTCCAGGTTGGTGAAGTTGCAGCGACCCCCGCCGGAAATGCGAATTTTCTCGCCTGGTTGCGCTGCATGGTCGACCAGAAGCACTCGCCGTCCACGTTTACCCGCTTCAATGGCGCACATCATGCCCGCTGCGCCGGCGCCGATGACGATTACGTCGAACAGCAAAGGCTTCGCGCTTGAGGAAATCATGCCAAGGCCAAAGCCCGCAGTTGCCTCAAGCGCCAACTGACCACAGCAAGATCGTAAGGTAGGGCGAGAGCCTCTCGCAGCTGCATGCGCAGCCAGTAGGCCATTGGTGCGTCGGCTGGCCGCCCCGCCTGGCAACCGGACTCCGTCGCCGCGCCCAGGCGATGCAATAACATTCGGGCGCGGGGCATATGGTAGGCCTCTGTGCAGACAACCAGTTTCGTACGTTGTTCCTGACGCAGGAATTTCGCCGCCACGACCGCAGTTTGTAGGGTGTCCCGAGATGACTCATCCAGCGATAAGAGGGACTTAGGTATGCCACCGGCAATAAGCAGGCGCGCCATGACGGCCGCTTCTGATGGAAGGCCATAACGAGAAGCGCCGCTACACAGGATCGGAGCCTCCGGCCAAACCTGCGCCGACTGCCAAGCATAACGAACCCTGCGCGCGATCGCAGCGCTCGCACCTCCGTCCGACGTCAGTGTCGCGCCGAAAACCACAATCGCCCGCATGCGGCCCCCTGATCGCGTTGGGGATTATGTAAGAGAAATGGGCTTACGATGATGTGAAACATGAGATTTTCCGCATGAATCCGAACGCGTTCACATCCTATCTTGGCTTTGGCGGCGCAGCGATTTGCGTCCTGGCCTATGCATGGGGCTACGTAATCCGCCCGGCCGGATTCAGGTGGGTTGGCGTCGTGAGCCTCTTCGCCACGGTCATCGCCCTTGCGCAACTGACATTAGTTTTACGCGCAGGCGCCCCGCCCGGAGGTTCCCTCAATGGGATCTACGCGCTCGCGTTCCTGCTCATTTCGGGGCTCGCCCAATCGTATATGGCCACCCAATCGCGGGGGGCCAGGCGCGCCGATCCAAACATGCCGCCGACTTAAGGCGCCTATGGCGCGGCGCTCGCTCCCACAGCGCCACCACTGCCGTCTTCTCGCGGATTCATGGGTGGATGATAGCTGCCGACCATGTCGGCGAGCTCTTCTCGCCTTACCGCGCTCTTCACATTTAGCCGCGTCAAAACCTCAACATCGCCGAACCTGTCGCGCGCTACCTCAAGGTCGGATCGCCAGATTCGGCCCGACAGATTATCCGTTTCCCCCGCCATGATGATCGTATGGGATTCCCCATCCCGTTGCGCGATCACATAGTTCGCTCCGGCCGGCGGTAGGAACCGATCCTCGTCCAGGCGCGTGTATCGGTAACGCGCACCGGATCTGCCGACGAATTCGATCTGTTGAGACAAGACTCACTCTCTGCCTGACGATTGGCGCTCGACCTCATGTGTGAAGTCAATCCAGCCATAGCCGGTCGAGTTGGGCGAAAGATAGGCATTCCTTCGCCGAACCAATCACCTCCGCGCGAGGAGTATGCAATCTCAGCAGCCGAAACGCGCAGAAGACATTCGGCGTCCGGCGACAGCGCTGATAAGCTACCCGTTGGGAGGGGGGCCGACTCGACGGTGAACTTCCTCGACTGCACCCAGGAAGGCCTAACCTCGAGTATGGATGATCCCGCCGAATTCAGCCTCAAGCGCTCGGAAGCTGGCGTCGTGGCCGTGCTTCGCGGCGATTGGACGGCCGTGACCCTGGGGACGGCGGGGGATGACTTGGGCAAGGCCCTGTCCGGCGCGACCGGTGTTCATTTCGACCTCACCGAGATGGACCGGATGGATACCGCGGGCGCCTACGCCGTCATTCGCGCCGTGGGCGGCGGCGACATTTTCGAACTCCGCATGGCGACCGGGCGTCAGGATACGATGCGCCTGCTGGAGTTGGTCGACAATGCCTACCGGGTCATTCAGGTGCCGATTCGGCGCCTGCCCAGCCTTGAGCAGCTGGTTATTCGCATAGGCAAAGGCGTGATTGAGCTCCTCGACGATGTCTGGGAGACAATCATTTTCGCCGGTCATCTGCTTGCCGTGGGATGGATGTCGCTCATCCACCCCCGGCGGATTCGTTGGGCGGCTTGTTTTTCCTTGGCCGAACGCGCGGGACTGGACGCGGTGCCGATCGTCGCCGTCACTGCATTCTTCATCGGCGCCGTGATTGGCCTCATCGGCGCGGACATGCTGCAGCAGTTTGGCGCTGAGGTTTTCGCTGTCGAGCTGATCGGCGTCTCTATCCTGCGTGAGTTCAACATTGTGATCACCGCGGTCCTGCTGGCGGGCCGCTCAGCCTCCAGCTTCGCCGCGGAAATCGGCGCAATGAAAATGAACCAGGAGATCGACGCCATGAAGGTCATGGGCGTGGATCCATTTGAGGCGCTCGTATTTCCGCGATTTGTGGCGCTGCTTGTGACGCTCCCTCTGCTAACGTTCGTAGCAACGATCGCGGGATTGTTCGGCGGCATGGTCGTCACCTGGGCGGAGCTGGGTCTAGGACCAGCGTTCTTCCTGCACCGCCTGGTTGATAATGTGGGATCGCAACACTTCCTGGTTGGCCTGTCAAAAGCACCTGTGATGGCTATGATCATCGCCGGGATCGGCTGCCGACAGGGTATGGAAGTGGGGGGCGACGTGGAATCCCTGGGGCGGCACGTCACCGCGGCGGTGGTGCAAGCGATCTTCGCGATCATCCTGCTCGATGCGGTGTTCGCGCTCATCTACATGCGAGCTGACGTGTGAGCCACGATCCGTACGCCCCCGAGACTGAAGTCGATGAGTATGGGCTCACGACCAAGGGTCCTGCTGTCGAAGTGTTCGGCCTTAAGTCCGCGTTTGGCAGCCATGTGATCCACGAGGGCCTCGACCTGACCCTTCGCCGTGGTGAAATTCTGGGGGTGGTCGGCGGTTCCGGGACCGGAAAATCAGTGTTGCTCAACACAATCATCGGTCTCCGCGCGCCTCAGGCGGGGGTTGTCCGAGTGTTCGGTCAGGACCTGAAGCGCGCTTCGAGCCTGCGTTGGAGCGTGATCGAGCGTCGCTGGGGGGTGCTTTTTCAACAGGGCGCCCTGTTTTCCAACCTGACTGTGAAAGAGAATGTGGCCGCGCCGATTTTTGAGCACACTCGCCTGACCCGTAAGGAAGTTTTCGAACTTGCGGACCTGAAAATCGCGCTGGCCGGACTTGGTCCTGAAGCGGCGACCAAGAAGCCGGCTGAACTATCCGGCGGCATGCGAAAGCGCGCAGGCTTGGCGCGCGCGTTGGCGCTCGACCCGGAATTGTTGTTCCTGGATGAGCCTACGGCGGGCCTCGACCCGATCGGCGCGGCGGCGTTCGACGAACTGATCCGCGACCTGCAAAGCAGCCTGCGCCTGACGGTGCTGATGATCACGCATGATCTCGACACGCTCTACGCCATCACCGATCGAGTGGCGGTGCTAGCGGACAAGAAGGTGGTGGTCACCGCGCCGGTTCGCGAACTTGAAAAATCCAAGCACCCGTGGATTCAGGAGTATTTTCTCGGACCACGCGGACGCGCCGCTGGCGGCGCTAGGATGGTTGCAGCGAGAGCCTGATGGAAAAAAACGCAAACTACGCGCTGGTCGGTTTGTCCACGCTACTGCTCACCGTAGGCCTGATGATCTTTCTGGGCTGGCTGGCGCGCATCTATCTGGATCGCGACTACGACATCTACAATATCTTGTTCAAAGGACCGGTCCGTGGCGTCAGCCAGGGTGGGGAGGTGCACTTCAACGGCATCAAGGTTGGCGAAGTCACTGAAATCAAGTTGGACGACAAGAACACCAGCAATGTCATCGCCACGGTGCGCATCCAATCGAACGTGCCGATCCGCACGGATTCATACGCGGTTCTCGAACCCCTGGGGATCACCGGGGTCAACCTCGTTCAGATCACCGCCGGAACCCCCACAAAAAAGCTGCTCAAGGATGTTGCGGCGGCTGGTCAAATCCCACTGATTCCCAGCCAGCGAGGCTCCCTTGCGGACCTGCTCGAGGGCGGAGGCGCCGCGGTCGCCCGCGCAGTTGAAGCCCTCGACCGGGTCAATCGCGTCCTGTCCGATCAGAACGTCAAGAAGTTCTCCACCACACTCGAGAACGTCGAAGCTGTCACGGCCGAACTTCGTGCTCGTCGGGCCATGTTCGCCAATGCTGAGTCATCCCTGAAGAACATAGATGCGGCGGCGCAATCCTTCACCGCCCTGGCCGACAGCGGCAAAGGACTGCTGGACACCGACGCCAAGCGAACGCTGACAAGTCTCGCGGATGCGGCGACCGAAGCGAGGGGCGCCGCGGCGGACGCGCGCAAGATCATGCAGGCCATTGAGGCGCCTGCTGGCGATTTCAGCGCCAATGGGCTGCCGCAATTAACCGGCGCCGCCGTGCAGTTGCAGCAATCGGCGGAGGCGCTTGAACGCCTCGTCAGTGAACTCCACTCCAGTCCGCAGGGCGCGCTGAGCAAGGCGCCGGCTCGTGAAGTAAAGGTGAAGCCATGATCGGAACCGGCGCCGTCTCTCGCGCGATCCTCATCGGCGCCTGCGCCTTTTCGCTCAGCGGTTGCATCTCCCTGCTTCCGAAATCGAAGCCGGCGCAGCTCTATCGCTTCGGGAATGCGGTTGCGCCATCCACCGATGCCGCCAGCGCCGCCAAAATTGGCATTTCCCGCGGTCGCGGAAATTTTGATCGCGCCTCGTCCGGCGACCGAATCCTCACGGTCGAGGGCGAACAGATCGCCTACATCGCCGAGGCCCGCTGGGTGTCGCCTGCGGCCGTCCTGTTCGATGAAGCTCTGGCGCGGAGTTTCGGCGAAGCCGCGGGACCCGCGAGGCTGTTGAGCCGCGGCGAATCCGGTCGCGCGGACTATGTACTCAATTTCGATGTGCAGGATTTCGAGACCGTCTACGAAAACGGCCCCGGCGCGGCCCCCATCGTCGTGGTCCGCATGGCGGTGAACCTCACCCGCATGCGGGACAGGTCGCTTGTCGCGCAAGACATCTTCCAGGCGCGGGTCTCGACATCGGATAACCGTGTCTCGGCGATAACAGCCGGGTACGATAAAGCCGTGGCGGAAACCCTTGGCAAACTGGTCACCTGGGTGAACCGAGCCGTCGCCCCGAGCTGATTTTACGGAAGTCCGGCGAGCCGCCGCGCTGCGGTGACGGTATTTTGCAACAGGCAGGCGACGGTCATCAGGCCCACACCGCCCGGCACGGGCGTGATGTGGCCGGCAACTGCGCTCACCTCCTTGTAAGCCACGTCGCCCACCACCTTGGTCTTACCCTGAGCCGCCTTCACTGGATCATCGAAGGGGACGCGGTTGATGCCGACGTCAATTACCGTCGCGCCAGGTTTGACCCAGTCGGCTTCAATCATCCTGGGCCTTCCGACCGCCGCCACCAAGATATCGGCCTCCCGGCACACGGCAGGCAAGTCGCGGGTGCGCGAGTGAGCGATAGTGACTGTGCAGTCAGCCTGCAGCAGCAACTGAGCGATGGGACGGCCCACCAACACAGAGCGGCCGATAACCACCGCCCGCTTTCCTGTAAGGTCACCCAGGGTCTCACGTAGCATGATCATGCAGCCAAGCGGCGTGCAGGGAGTAAGCGCAGGCTGACCGCTGGCCAACCGTCCGGCGTTGACCACATGCAGGCCGTCCACGTCTTTGTCCGGGTCAATGGCGGCGAGCACAGCGCGCTCATCCAGCCCCTTGGGCAGCGGCAACTGGACCAGAATGCCATGGATCAAAGGGTCAGCGTTCAAGTCGCCGACCAAGGCGATAAGCTCCGCCTGCCCGGTGTCCGACGGCAATCGATGGGTCACCGAATGCATGCCCGCGGCCAGGGAGTACTCGCCTTTGGACCTCACATAAATCTGACTCGCCGGGTCCTCGCCCACCAGCACCACGGCAAGGCCCGGTTGGATTCCATGTTCAACTCGGAGCCGGGCGACATCGGCGGCCACATCGGCGCGCAGGCGTTCGGACATGATCTTGCCGTCGATAATCTGGGCTTGCGCCATGGGTTACGCTCCAGAGGTTGCGGGAGCGGACCTAGCGGTTCACGTCGCCAGGCGCAACGCATCGCATCCAGGATGCAACGGCCCAGGCATGGGCGTCGTGCCGCAGCATCGCAATGGCGGACGGCGCGTCCACCCAGACGAGCGAATGCTCAGGCTCTATCTGCAACTCGGGCGCAGCGCGAACCAACTCGACCGTCCAGAAATGACCACGGTTATTGAAAGGCGCGCCATCCGACTTGAAGAAATACTGGTCGGCGGATGCGAAGCGCGCGTTCGGCGAAACCAGCAGCCCGGCTTCCTCGCCGAACTCGCGGACCAGCGCCTGCGCCTCTGACTCGCCAGCCTCGATCCCACCGCCGGGCAGATCCCACCAGGGCGCCATTCCCGCAACTTCAACCCGAACAACTGCGATCTTTCCGGCATTCAAGACGAGTCCAAATACCGCTGGCCGATCAGGGTAAGTCCGCCCCGCATCAGGTTCGCCGAATTGAGGAACCGCCATCAGTCCACGCCGTAGAGAGCATCATAAGGATCGACACGTCCGGCCAAGACGTCGGCAACCAGGATCGGCTTCCATCCAACCTTCTGCTCAGCGCTCATCTTCCAGGCCAACATGATCAGATCGCGCAGTTCCGAGGCGCCAGCCGCCAGACGCCTGGCCGCAAACTCGGCCCCGCGTGGGTCGTGTGGCTGAAACCCGCCGACCTTCTCCAATTCATAGAAGGGTTCCAGGTGACGGTTTGTCTCGATGAGGTAGGCCGCCACATGCGCCTCAAGCGGGCCATCCGGCGTGCGAAATGGCGTCATGCGGGCGTTGACCATCGCCAGATTGACATTGTCTCGGACAAACGCCCCCTCGAAGGGCGCGTGCACCTTCGCTTGGGTGTACCCCTTCGGGTTCGGATAATCCCCCCAACCATTGTAGTGGATCGAGACGTGAAGCGGCTGACTTCCGTCACCCACGAAATGGGCCAAGGAAGCCAGGGTGTGGGAAATCAGCGCCTCACGCCGCCGGCGATCCTGAACGAACCAGGCGTGATGGCGCCGCCAGTTCGGATTGCGCTCGGCGGCGCGCAGCACGCGCCAGATCGCGAAATCCTTGGCCAACTGCTGGGTTTCGTCAACGATCGCATAGGGAAGGAACCCGGCGTCCCACTGGTCGCGTCCGGCGGCGCGCAGGGCGGTTTCAAACTCTTGTCGGGTGGGCGGCAGATTCGCCAGCGCGGGCCCGCCAAGCACGCGGCCGTCATCATCGATGTCGATCTGGTGGGCCGGCGATCGATCGGCATCATGCAGTCTGCCGGCGTCTTTGGAACGGTCAGGTTCGCGCGCGAGTTCACCAAGGTCGTCGGCGAATTCCGACCGGCGCAGCACTGCGGGCGCCTCCGCTGGAAGGGCCCGCGCCGCGGCGACGCCGATCAATCGGTGACCAAAGCCGCCCCAGGCCAACACCGGATTCGGCGTCGTGCAGAGGATGGCCGCGAGCAAGGAAGTAAGTGCGCATCGACTCATCAACTCACCCCATAGGCCTCCAGGCCAAGTGCGGCTTCGACGCGGGCGATCCAGGCGACCATTCGGCCATAGCGCGACATATCGAACCCGCCGTCGCACGCCATACGGCTGTAGGCGACGAGCGCGACATCCGCGAGACATAGTCGAGACCCCACCAGGAAATCCGCGTCCGCCAGCCCATCTTCGACCCGCTGGAGCGCCACCCCGCCGCGCTCTACAAGGCGGGTGTCCAGGTCGCTGAGCGCCAGGCCCTGATATTTCACCTGGAACCGGGCGACGGCGACATAAGGTTCGTGGCTGTACTGCTCCCAGAACATCCATTCCAGCATCCGGGCGCGATCATAGTCGTCTGGTGGAATGAGATCCGAACCCCGCGCGAGATGCAGAATGATCGCGTTGGACTGCGCCAGCGGCCGGCCATCGTCCAGGACGATCGTTGGAACCTGCCCCGCAGGATTCATCTTCAGGAAGTCAGGCGTGCGAGTTTCAGATTGAAGGATATCCACTTCAGTCCACTGATAGGTCATGCCGAGATAGTCCGCAGTCCATTTGACCTTAAGGCAGTTTCCCGACTTCAAGTCACCATAGATTTTCACCTTCGCCTCCTCATGCAAAACACTGAACCTACTGAAAATAATTCGACTCATCAGCGGCTCGCCTTAGGCATATTGTCGAGATTGTGGCCTTCAGGGTTGTTGAGACGCTCGACTCTGGCTACGGTGACGACACTAGCAGATCAACGACGAAGGAGCCGCCGTCATGCGACGTCGCCTCGCCGCACTGGCCGCTATGACCTTTTTGGCGTCGGGCTTTACCGCCCAGGCCGCGCCGGACGACCCCATTGGCGACCTTATCATGTCGCTGGTCACCGCCTCGACGCCAGGGACGCCTTCCTTCAATTTGAAGGCGACGCTCTATCATGCCAGCGCGAAGGGGGTTGGAGCGCTGGATTCCCTTGGATGTCGAGTTGTCGCCATGCGAACGGCGGCGGTTGACCCGCGACTGATCCCACGTCGGACGGTCCTGTTCATCGAGGAAACCGTGGGCATGCCGATGCCGGGCGGTGAACGTCACAACGGCTATTGGTACGCATCTGACACCGGCGGAGCGATCAAGGGCGAACGGATCGATCTCTATACCGGCAGCGGGCCTGCCTCCATGCGCCCAATGCGGCGCCTTAGTCTTGCGCGCCTCTCGGCGATCAAGGTCGGCCGATTCAACGGCTGTCCACCGCAGTAGCCTAACCTCTTGACGGGAGTTCCACCGTCGCGGCTCCGAGGGTCGTGCGCTCGCCGCGTTGATTGATTATCCACAAGCCCAGGTCGACAACCTTTCGGCCTTCGTCGTCCTGGCGCTTGCCGGTCACCTTGCCCGTGCACCAGGACAGGTCGCCCAGCAGGTTCGGCGCGCGCAAGGTTACGGTTATCTCGCGCAGAAAAGCGTCATCCCCCATCCAGTCCGTGACTAGGTGGGCCATGTCGTCATAGCGCATCGGCCCCTCGTCATAGGGTCGCGGAATGCCGCTCTGGCGGGCGAAATATTCATCCCAGTGGGCGGCGGTCCATTCGTCCTCGATATTGGTGTCGACGTTCACCAGCCGGGCGGCCGGATTGGCGATCAATTCCAGGTGCTTGATCCGGTTGGTGTAGTAAGTCGCCCCCTGCCCCAGGAAAAAGGCCACGATGTCGGTAATGGTCAATGGCCCCTTGGCCAGGGTGATCATGTCTTCGCCGACCTCGGTGTCTTCCCAGTATCGCGGGGTCGCACCGCGGCGTTGGCCGCGTTCCTGGCGGTAGTGTTCGCTCAAGGCCGTCATATCCTGCGGTTCATAGGCCGCCGCCGGAATGTCCAGGTACTTGCGGCTCTCCCGCGCCTTGCCCCGCTCCATGCGGATCACTGAGGCATAGACAGTGGCCACGTGTTCGTCGTTCTGGTTGGTGTAGTCGATCTTGTTGACCAACTCGACGGATCTGCCAGCCATCTTGCTCTGGCGTTCGATCACCTGGTGCGGGGTGCTCTCAGTGCGCAGCCGGTCGCCGATCCGCACCGGACGCTCATAGACGATCCGCGTGCCGGAAATCATCGCGAACACGCCTTTCAGCACATCCTCACCCATGAAGGTGATCTTGTCGCCGATCGGCTCAGTCACCGCCCGCGGCGTGCGATTTGACCCCGTGAGCAACATGCGCGGCGGAGCGATGACCCCTCCCCAGCGCGTTTTGGCGGCATAGTCCTCATCCCAAAAGAGCGGGTTATCATCGCCAACCGAGGCCATGTAGCGGATGATCGCATCGCGCGTGTAGGGATCGCTCTGCGGGCTGTCGGACCTGAGCTTGCCGATCCGCGAACGCAAGGTCGCCAGCGCCTCATCCGTGATGGTTCCGAACAGCCAGTCTTCGCCCGCGGTCATGACGCGTTTCCCGAATTGATGAATCTAATTACGGCCCGACAACAAATGGGGTCCCGCGCCTGGAGAGTGCGGCGGGACCCCTCGCTGCGGCGGACCTATGGCGTGTCTGCCGAGTGGCATTTAGGGAACAATCGTCGGGAATGTAAATCCCGGTCCCACCCGGTTGTTGCGGACCTCAGGACTTATGGTAAGGAAATAACTTCCAGGCGGCCCGCCTTCGGGACAATCCGGCGCGCCTTCCAACCGTCAACGGACGGTCCAATTAGAGGGGGATGACCCATGGCGACCTATTTCTACGAAACGATCACGGCGGCTCAGGCGCTGGGTATTCTGGCGACTGACAATGTGGTGGTGAACACCGCGGGCGCGGGTGCGACCTATTCGGTGGTCTACAACGAGGCGACGCCGACGCAGGCGGCGACGATTTC
>CANJLH010000022.1 GCA_947475415.1 Caulobacteraceae bacterium | reverse complement strand
GCCCGGCAGGATCAGGATGTACACCTCGGGGTGGCCGAAGAACCAGAATAGATGCTGGAACATGATCGGATCACCGCCGCCCGCTGCATCGAAGAAGTGGGTGTGGAAGTTGCGGTCGGTGAGCAGCATGGTGATCGCACCCGCCAGCACCGGCAGTGAGAGCAACAGCAGGAACACCGTCACCAGGATCGACCACACGAACAGCGGCATGCGGTGCAGGGTCATGCCCGGCGCGCGCATGTTGAAGATGGTGGTGATGAAGTTGATGGCGCCGAGAATGGAGCTGGCGCCCGCCAGGTGGACCGAGAGGATCGCCAGGTCCATGGCCGGCCCGGTATGGCCCGACGTGGAAAGGGGCGGATAGAGCGTCCAGCCGCCGCCAAAGCCGCGTCCCGGCCCGCCGTCAACGAACAGAGAGGTGCAGAGCAGCACCCACGAAGCCACCAGCAGCCAGAAGGAAATGTTGTTCATCCGCGGGAACGCCATGTCCGGCGCGCCGATCATCAGCGGCACGAACCAGTTGCCGAACCCGCCGATCATCGCCGGCATGACCATGAAGAAGATCATGATCAGAGCATGCGCCGTGACCACGGCGTTGTAGCCATGCTTGGATTGTTCAACGAGGCCCATGAGATGGACCGCCGAATCCGGCCGGAAGATCTGAATGCCCGGTTGGGCGAGCTCCCAACGGATCAGGCCGGACATCAATGCGCCGACGACGCCGGCCATGATGGCGAACAGGATGTAGAGGGTGCCGATGTCCTTGTGGTTCGTGGAGAAGAACCAGCGGACGAAGAAACTCGGCGTGTGGGCGTAGCCATCATCATGGCTGTCAGGGGCGGAGGCGTGGGCCATCGTACGCTATCCTACGGTCAGTTCTTGGCCGGCGCCGCAACGGGCGCAGGCTGAGGATTGGAGGCGGGGGCGGCGGCGGGCGCCGCAGGGGCGGTCTTGGACTTCACCCAGGCGTCGAACTCGTCCTGGGTCACCACACGAACCTCGATGGGCATGAAGGCGTGGTCGATACCGCACAGTTCACGGCATTGGCCGTAATAGGTCCCGGTCTTTTCGACGTTGAACCAGACTTGGTTGATCCGGCCGGGCACCGCATCGGCGATGACGCCGAAGGATGGCACCGCGAAGGCGTGGATCACATCCGCGCCGGTGATCAGCACCTTGACGTTCTTGTGGACCGGAATCACCAGCGGCTCGGTCGCGGCCAGCCGGAAGGGCACATTCTTGGCCTTGGCCTGGTCCTCGGGCAGCACGTTGGAGACATATTCGCCGATCTTCTGGTCCGGGTATTCAAAACCCCAGTACCACTGATAGCCCGTCGCCTTCACCGTGACGTCGGCCTTGGGGAAGTCGTGATATTTGAACAGCAGCTGGAACGAGAAGATGGAGATCACCATCAGGATCAGCACCGGGACGATCGTCCAGGCGATCTCGAGCGGTGTGTTGTGGCTCCATTTGGCCGGCGTCGGATTGGCGCGCCTGTTGAAGCGCACCACGATGATCCCCAGCAGCAGCAGCACGAACAGGCTGATCACCGTGATGATCGGCAACAGGATCATGTTGTGGAACCAGATCGCGTCGTGACGCAGCGACGTCACGCCCGGCTGGAGATCAATGGCGCCGGCCGTCGGCTGACCAACAAGGTCTTCCGCAAGCGCCGTTGCGCCCCAAAGGGCCGCCATACCGCCCGCAGCGGCCCCGGCCGCTAGAGCCCGCATCCCGTGAAACCTCGACTTCATGTCCCCTCGGTCTGATTGGCCGGCTGCGTCTCGCTTTGGAAAAACGATCGCCCCCGCCGACTGAATGCAGGACCGCGACGTCAGCTTGCGCCGCGCACCCCTCAACGGGCGTGCATACGCGCTCAGAATTGGCTTGCCAAGGCGCTAGCAGCGTCGAGGCGACAGGGATTTTCGCAGATGCGACGCGATCGCGGCGTGGGCTTATCGGCGGATGACGCGCGGACGCGAACCTCCTATCTCTATGGACCCTGACCTCTCGCGCCCAAGGCTCCCGATGAACGCCCACTCGCCCACAGCCTCGATCCTGGACTCCGCCGGCGTCGCGCCCGAGCGCGCCCGGGAGATTCTGTCCGCGGCCCTTGCCGGCGCCGATGACGGCGAATTGTTCGTCGAGCGATCTGAAAGCGAATCATTCCTGTTCGACGACGGCCGGCTGAAATCGGCCGCCTATGACGCCGGAGAAGGGTTCGGCCTGCGGGTGGTGGCCGATGACACCGCCGGCTACGCCCACGCCAGCGAGATCTCGCTTGAAGCCATTACGCGGGCGGGCGACAGCGCCGCCCTGGCCAAGCGCGGCTATTCCGGCGTCGCCGCAGAAGCGCCGCGGGCCACCAACGCCAAACTCTACGGCGAGGATAACCCGCTCGAATCACCCGCCTTCGCCGACAAGGTGGCGTTGCTGCAGGAAATCGACGCCTGGGCGCGGGCCCGCGACCCGCGGGTGGTGCAGGTGATGGCGAGCCTGGCCGGCGAACGGCGAACGGTGGAGATCCTGCGGGCCGATGGCCGGCTGATCCGCGACGTGCGTCCGCTCAGCCGCATCAACGTCCAGATCACGGTGGAGAAGGATGGCCGACGCGAGAATGGCTACACCGGCTCGGGCGGCCGCGCCGGGTTCGAGGCCTGGATCACCGAGGCGAGCTGGCGGGCCGACGTGGATGAAGCCCTTCGTCAGGCGCTGGTCAATCTGGAGGCCGTCCCCTGCCCCGCGGGCGAAATGGACGTGGTGCTTGGCCCCGGCTGGAACGGTGTGCTGTTGCATGAAGCGGTGGGCCATGGCCTGGAGGGCGACTTCAACCGCAAGGGCACCTCGGCCTTCTCCGGCCGGATCGGCGAGCGGGTGGCCGCGCCGGGGGTCACCGTGTTCGACGACGGCACGGTTCCCGGGCGGCGCGGATCGCTGACCATCGACGACGAAGGCACCCCCACTGAACGCACCGTGCTGATCGAGGACGGGATCCTGGTGGGCTACATGCATGACCGGATGAGCGCGCGGCTTATGGGTCTGAAGCCCACCGGCAACGCGCGCCGCCAGTCCTACGCCCACATGCCCATGCCCAGGATGACCAACACCGCCATGATGGGCGGCTCCATCCCGCGCGAGGAAATGATCGCCTCCACCAAGCGGGGCCTTTACTGCGCCAACTTCGGCGGCGGCCAGGTGGACATCACCAACGGCAAATTCGTGTTCCAGTGCACCGAGGCCTACCTCATCGAGGACGGCAAGGTGACCACGCCGGTGAAGGGCGCCACCCTGATCGGCGACGGACCCTCCTGCCTGACCCGGGTGACCATGATCGGAGACGACTTCGGCTATGACCCGGGCATCGGCGTCTGCGGCAAGTCCGGCCAGAGCGTGCCGGTAGGGGTGGGCCAGCCGTCGCTGAAGATCACCGGCCTGACGGTGGGCGGGACGAGTATCTAGGTCGGATTGTGGTCGTCGGCGCCGTGCGCCCAGCCTTTGATCACGAAGCTGAGCGCGATGAAGGCGACGCCGAAGCCAACGCCCCACCAGCCTAGCTTGTTGAAACCGTCCAAGGAGGTGGCGAGCGCAGCCGCCGGGTCCAGCACCTGACCGCCCACGGTCTCGGTCCCCATCAGCCCGGCGATCTTGCCGCCGACGAACTGGGCTACCGATGAGGACAGGAACCACACCGCCATCATGAATGACACCACCGAGGCTACCGACAGTTTGGTGATCTGCGACAGACCCACCGGCGACAGGAACAGCTCGCCGGTGGTGTGCAGCAGGTAGAGCAGGCCCAGCATGATCAGCGGCATGCGGAAGCTCTGGTCGGCGAGACCGGCGCTCCAAACCACCACCAGGAACCCAAGGCCCACCTGGATCAGCGCCAGGCCGAACTTCAGGGTCGCGTCCAGATCGCGACCGCGCTGGCCCAGCCAGGCCCACAGGGCGGCGAACACCGGCGCGAAGATCAGGATGAAGGCTGCGTTGAACGACTGGGTCTGGCCGGCGCCGATGCCGGTGTCGATCCAGCCCCACCAGTGCGCCGGCGTGATCCCGGCCTCGGCGAGCTGAGCGGCGCTGCCCATGGGCAGGCCGAGGAAGGCGCCGGCTTTCGCTGTGATCGCCAGGTCGACATTGCGCGCCGCGAACAGATTGAGCGAGGTGCCGGCCTGTTCGAACAGGGTGAAGAAGATCACCGCCCCGAAGATCAGCACCAGGGCCAGGCTCATCCGCTCCCGTTCGACCTTGTCGCATTTGCTGACCAGGAACCAGGCGATGAAGGCCAGCGAGGCGACGGTGGCCAGGCCCAGCCCCCAGCCCACCAGGTCATTGCGCTGCACTAGCAGCCAGATCGGCGCGACGCCGGCGACACCGCCGGCATAGATCAGCCATTCCCGGTTCAGCGGCCCCAGCACCGGTTGCTTGAGCCGTTCAGGATCCGGTGGCTCGCCATGGCCTTCCAGGGCCGGCCTGTTGAGCACGAAGGCGATCCAGCCTGCCGCCATACCCACTCCCGCCAGCCCGAAGCCCGCCCACCAGCCCACATGCTGACCCAGCAAGGCGCAGAGCACCGAGGCCCAGAAGGCCCCCAGATTGATGCCGTAGTAATAGAGGGTGAAGCCGGAATCCCGCCGCGGATCGCCGGTGGGATAGAGCTGGCCAACGATGGTGGAGATGTTGGGTTTCAGGAATCCCACCCCCATAATGATCAGCGACACCGCCAGATAGAAGGCGCCGCGGCCCACCGGGTCGGACTGTTTGGTCATGGTGTAGCCGCCCTTGGGCAGCACCGCCGGCAGGAGCGAGCCGGATGGCAGATCCTTGATCTCCAGGCCGCCGCCTTCGGCCGGGCCGAACTCATAGGCCTTGCCGGCCACCATCAGGCGCACCTGGCGATCCTCCATCCGGCCCTCGGCGGCGACCGGATAGGCCTGTCCGGCATAGACCAGGGTCTCTCGGGCCGGGCGGCCCTCATAGGCCATGGTGAAGTGGCCGGCCACCAGCAGCAGGGCGCCGAAGGCGATGGCCTTGCGAGTGCCCAGATAGCGGTCGGCCAGGATGCCCCCCACCAGCGGCAACAGATAGACCAGCGAGGTGTAGGACCCGTACTGGGCGTTGGCGACGTCATCGTCGAACAGCAGGTGCTGGGTCAGGTAGAAGATCAGGATGCCGCGCATGCCGTAGTAGGAGAACCGCTCCCACATCTCGGCGAAGAACAGCACCATCAGACCGCGAGGATGGTCGCGCATCAATTGGCGCAGCACCGGAATTCCGGTGGCGAGCGTGATGATGACGCCAAGCAGGACAACGATGTTCATTTGCGCCTCATACCCCCTGGCCAGCGACCGCTTGCCTAGAGATGACCACGCGTCCGCGGTGCGCACAAGCGAGGCGCTGTGGTTCAGGCCTGCCTCGGTCCCGTCCACTCCGGGCGGGCGTTGTCGTGCGCCACCGTCATTGAAGCGCCATCGGCCAGTCGAAGGGGATAGGCCGCCGCATCGAAGTCCTCCAGGCAACCGACGTTCACGCCATAGTGGTCCGGGGCCGCGCGCTTGCGGTGGAAGGGATAGATTCCGCAAACCCGGCAGAAGTAGTGGCGCGCGACGCCGGTGTTCCACTGGTAGAGCGCAAGCGCGTCTTCGCCCGCCAGGATCTGAACGCCCCGCTCAGGGACCTGAGCCATCAATGCGCCCTTGCGCCGACAAAGCGAGCAGTCGCAGCGGGTGAGTTCCGCGATCTCGGCCTCGACGCGGAACCGAACCGCGCCGCAGTGGCACGATCCCAACCAGATCCCCATGCCCGTCAGTACGCCATCGTCTCGAAAATCTGGGCGACATCGCCGCCCCAGGACCCATGGAACAGCTCAAGCTGGCGATCGGCCAGGGTGAGGCCGGACTCCGCAATGGCGTCCAGGGGTTCGAGGTAGACCGCCTCGCCCAGACCGCGCGCCGCGAGGCCGGACCGGGCGATCGTCAGTAGGTCGCGGGCGATCGCCTGCACCGTGCGGCCGGCCACCTCGGCCTTCAGTCCCCAGCGGGCGACGTCGGCGCGCAGGGCGTTGTGTTCCTCCGACGTCCAGCCCTTGCAGAGGCCCCAGGCGGCCGCGAGCGCCGCATCGTCGTAGAGCAGACCAGTCCACAGGCTCGGCAGGGCGCAGAGCATGTCCTTCGGTCCGGAGTCAGCCCCGCGCATCTCCAGGTACTGCTTCAGCCGCACCTCCGGGAAGATGGTGGTGGCGTGGTCGGCGAAGTCTTTCAGGCTCGGCCGATCCCCCGGCCGATCGTCAAAGCCCCGGTCCATGAACTGGCGGAAGGAGCGGCCCGAAACGTCCACATAGCGGCCCTGCCGCTTGACGAAGTACATGGGCACGTCGAGCGCATAGCGGGCGTAGGTCTCGAACCCGAAACCGTCGGCGAACACGAAATCCAGCATACCCGTGCGGTCGGGGTCGGTGTCGGTCCAGACGTTGGCCCGCGATGACAGCAGACCGGTGGGCTGGCCCTCGACGAACGGCGAATTGGCGAACAGGGCCGTCGCGATCGGCTGCAGCGCCAGGCTTGCGCGGAACTTGGCCACCATGTCGGCCTCCGACGCGAAGTCCAGGTTGGCCTGCACAGTGCAGGTTCGGAACATCATGTCGAGGCCGAGCTTGCCCACCTTTGGCATGTAGGCGCGCATGATCTTGTAACGGCCCTTGGGCATCACCGGGACCTGCGCGCGGGTCCACTGGGGTGTGAAGCCAACACCCAGCATGCCGATCCCAAGGTCCGCCGCCACCGACTTCACCTCGTCGAGATGGGTCGCGGTCTCCGCGGCGATGTCGTGCATTGAGGCCAGCGGCGCGCCGGAGAGCTCGAACTGTCCGCCCGGCTCCAGGCTGACGCTGGCCTTAGCGCGTTCCAGCGCGATCAGCACCGGCCCGTTGTCCGAGTCCTCATAGACCCCGACCCAACCGAACCGCATCAGGCCTTCCAGCAGCGCCTTGATGCCATCGGGTTCATAGGCCACCGGGGCCAGCGCGCCGGTCCGGAAAGGGAATTTCTCGTGTTCGGCGCCCACCCGGTAGTCCGTCCGGGGCTTCGCGCCGGCCTCGAACCAGCCGACGATCTCGTCGAACGTAACGGGCCGATCGTCACCCTTGGCGTCAGCCATGTGTCCCTCCCCCGGCCCAGAAATGATCGCCGCCGGAGGCGAGGTCGCGGGCGGCGGCGATCTTTACGCCGCCCATTGACGTAGGCGCAACCGTGGCAAGCTCAAGGCCTCCAGTCGCCGAGCGCCGCCTGCCACAGGGTCATGGCGGCGATGGCGGCGGTGTCGGCGCGCAGGATCCGCGGGCCCAGGCCGGCGGGAACGGCGAAAGCCAGGCTGCGCAGCCGATCGCGCTCCTGGGGCGAAAACCCGCCTTCCGGCCCGATCAGGATCGCCCAGGGGCCGTCCGTTCGCCCCGCAAGCGCCTGCGTCACCGGCGGCGAATCGCCGGCCTCGTCGCAGAACAGCAGCCGCCGACCCTCCTCCCATCCGTCCAGCAACGTCTCCAGCCGGCAGGGTTCGCAGATCTCCGGGACATCGAGGCGGCCGGTCTGCTCGGCCGCCTCAACCGCGATGGCCCGCAGGCGGGGCAGGCGGGCGGTTTCGGCGTTGGTGCGCGCGGTCAGCACCGGACGCACGCGGCGCGCGCCCAGTTCGGCGGCCTTTTCGATAATCACTTCCAGGCGCGTGCGCTTCACCAGGGCGCAGATGAGGTCAAGGTCCGGGCCGGTCGCCTGGGTCCGCCCCTGTCCCTCCAGGCGCAGCTGCACTGCCCGCTTGCCCACCGCGGCGATCACCGCGCGCCATTCGCCGTCGCGGCCATTGAACAGCGCCACCTCATCGCCCGCTCCGCGCCGCATCACCGCGGTCAGGTAGCGGCCCTGATCGGGATCGACCGTGACGGTGAGACCGGGCGCGAGGTCGAAGGGGACGTAGAGGCGGATCATGTCGCTCTTTTCGCTCAGGACCATGGCGCGGTCGCTGCGGCTGAGGTTATTCTGGACCTATGTCAAAATCGGACGATCAAGAAGACCAGCGCGAACTTGAACGCCACCAGTTGGCCCTCGTGCGCTGGCAGCAGCAGGCGATCAAGGATGGTGAGAAGGCGGTGATCATCCTGGAGGGCCGCGACGCCGCCGGCAAGGACGGGGCGATCCGCGCCGTCACCGAGCATCTGTCGGTGCGCGCCACCCGGGTGGTCGCCCTGCCCAAGCCCTCGGACCGCGAGAAGACTCAGTGGTACTTCGAGCGATTCGTCCCCAACCTGCCGGCGGGCGGCGAACTGACGATTTTCAACCGCTCCTGGTACAATCGTGGCGGCGTGGAGCCGGTGAACGGCTTCTGCACCCCCGAACAGCATGAAGCCTTCCTGCGCGAGGCGCCGATGTTCGAGGCCATGCTGACGGCCAGCGGCGTGAAGCTGGTCAAGGTCTGGATGGATGTGTCCAAGGCCGAGCAGGCCGCCCGTCTGGCCGAACGGCAGAACGATCCCTTGAAGGTCATGAAGGCCAGTCCCCTGGATGCGGTGGCCCAGGATAAGTGGGACGCCTACACCGAAGCCCGTGACGAGATGCTGACGCGGACCCACACAGAGGCGGCCCCCTGGGTCTGCGTGCGCGGCGACCGCAAGAAACGCGCCCGGTTGTCGCTGATCCGCCATCTGGTGCGCACCCTGGCCCCGGCGGAGATCGCCACCACGCTGGAGGCTCCGGATCCGGCGGTCCTGTTCCCCTTCGCGTTGGCCGCGATCTCAGACGGACGCCTTGAGCGCTGAGCGGACGCTCTCGGCGGCCGAAGCCCGCCGCATCGCGCTCGCAGCCCAGGGATTCGCCGCGCCCCGGCCGGCGGGACCGGTGACCAGGGCGCGGCTTATGCGTGCGATCCAGGCCCTGGGCGCATTGCAGATCGATTCCGTCAATGTGGTCTCGCGCACTCACTATCTGCCGCTGTTCTCGCGGCTCGGGCCCTATCCACGCGAGCACCTGGAGGCCCTGGCCTGGGGTTCGCGGCCACAGCTTTGCGAGTACTGGGCGCATGAAGCCTCGCTGCTGCCCGCCGAGGCGCGAGGCCTGTTCGGCTGGCGCATGGTCGACGCCCGCGACGGCATCGGCGTCTGGAAAGGCATCGGCCGGTTCCGCCGCGAGCGGGGCGATCTGCTTGAGCGGGTGCTGGAGGAGGTGGCCCGGCGGGGAACCGCGGCGGCCTCGGACCTGGACGCCGGCGTCAAGGGCGAGGGCGGCTGGTGGGGGTGGAGCGAGACCAAGCGCGCCGCCGAATGCCTGTTCTGGGGGGGCGAACTGACCACCGCCACACGGCGCGGCAATTTCGAGCGGGTCTATGGCCTGGCCGCTGATACGCCGGAGGCGCCCAGCCGGCAGGACGCCCAACGCGAGCTGGTCCGCATCGCCGCCCGGGCCCTGGGCGTGGCCACCGAGCGCGACCTGCGCGACTATTTCCGCCTGCCCCCCGCCGAGACGCGCGCACGCATCGCCGAACTGGCCGCGGCCGGGGACCTGGAGCCGGTTGCGGTTAAGGGCTGGGGCGCCCCGGCCTGGCTCGATCCCGCCGCGCGGCGGCCGCGCCGGGTGGCGGCCCGGGCGCTGCTTTCGCCGTTTGACAACCTGATCTGGTTTCGCGAGCGCACCGAGCGATTGTTCGGCGTGAGAGTGCGGCTGGAAATCTACACACCGGCCCACAAGCGCCAGCACGGCTACTACGTCCTGCCCTTCCTGGAGGGCGAGGCGATCACCGCCCGGGTCGACCTGAAGGCCGACCGCAAGGCCGGCGTCCTGATGGTGCAGTCCGCCCACGCGGAGCCTTGGGCGGCCGCCGCAACCGCGCCGGCCTTGGCGGCGGAGCTGCGGGCGATGGCGGGATGGCTGGGGCTGGGGGATGTGCGGGTGGCGCCGCGGGGGGACCTGGCGCTGGCGCTGGCGGCGGCGATCTGAGGCGGAGCGATCAGTCAGCGACTACGGGATGCGGCGTCCGGGTGTCGTCCTCCCAATTCCTGTACCAACCAATCTCGTCGAAACGACCGTCTTGCCGAAGCGCCGCATCGAGCTGCGTCAGAAATTCTGCATGGCTGGGGTGCAATCGCCAGATTCGCCAAGTCATATCCTGAGTGACGAGGATGCAGTTCAATTCATCCATTCGGGTGATCTGCAGCCAGAAGCGACGGCCGTTCGCACGCACATCGAGCTCCCAGCCATGCTCGGCCGCATGGATCGGAGGCGACACGTCGTATCCGAGGCCGGAGAGCATCGTTGCAATGGCTTCGGTCACGTTTCGACCGGGGAACTCCACGAAGTCTGTTTCGTCTTCGATGCCGTCGTCAGGTAGACTGGTTTGGAACTCGGCTCGCGGTCTGAGGGTCACCAGGAATCCTCCTCGTCGGTCATGCTATGCGCCGCAGCGCCTGTGCTTGCGCCCAGCCCGCCCACGCGGGCCTTCAGTGGGGCTGGGCTCCCGTGCCAGATCCGCCCCGCCAGTCCGTATTTCTTCAGGCCCAAGTTCTTCCCGCTCCATCCATTTCCCTTGCCGCCGCCGACCCTTCTCGGCAGCGGTCCGCCATGAAAGTCGGGATCGACCTTGTAGTGAAGTTCATACATGTCACCCCGCGCAATGCCCTTCGGCTTCAGAACATTGAAGACGCTTTCACTATAATCGGAAGGCAGACCAAGTTTCCGCTGCGCGAAGTGATGTCCCATGTCTGACGCCGGATAGGGCTCGGCAAGATAGGCCGCCTTGGCGGGTGTAAACCCCTGCGCAAGATACTTCTCCACCCTGGAAGCCCGGGACAACGCCCCCATACCTTCCATGCTCAATCGCCTTCTGCTGAGAAATTCCACTGCGCGCGCTCAATGGGCGCATCGTCGCCGCCCGTGGATAAGCTTCTCATGGAAGTCGGACGAGTTAAGAACAAAGAGTGAACCAACGCGGCCGCAAGTCGGTATTGTCAACGCAGCGTCGCGATTTCGCGAAGCCCCATTAAGCCTCGGGGAATTGAGTGCGGGGTCGGTGAAGACCGAACTCGGTCTCATGTTATTCGCGGATCAATATTATGTAACGGCAAGCCGGCCTTGACGGGGTGCGGCTGGGGTTGACGTGGGGACGCGGCCCATTGCGGCGGAGATGTGAGCTGCTTCCGCATCGCGCCGCCCGCGAACAGGCCATGCGGGCCTGCACAGGCGTCAGTCCGGACACCTGGCGGCGCGCGCGGGGGTGGGCGGTCTGGTTCGGGATCGTCATGCTGGACGCCGGGATTGTCGATGATCCGGGCATGGCGGCGATCGCGGAACGGGCGTTTGGGCGGTTGATGGACGGGCCGTGAGGGGGCTTACGGCGCTAGCGTCCCCCTAAGCCATCCCCTCCGCCACCGCATGCAGCCGCGCGTAGGCGCCGCCGCGGCTCACCAGATCGGCGTGGCGGCCTTCCTCGACGATGCGGCCGGCTTCGAAGACCAAGATGCGGTCGGCGCCTCGGATGGTGGACAGGCGGTGAGCGATGACGATGGTGGTGCGGCCGGCCATCAGCGCCTCCATGGCCGCCTGGACGTGGCGCTCGGTCTCCACGTCCAGGGACGAGGTTGCCTCGTCCAGCACCAGGATGGGGGCGTCGGCCAGGAAGGCGCGGGCGATGGCCACCCGCTGGCGCTCGCCGCCGGAGAGCTTGACGCCGCGCTCGCCCACCAGGGTGTCGTAGCCCCTGGGCAGTACACGGATGAAGTCGTCGGCGCGGGCGCGCTTGGCCGCCAGGGCGATCTCATCGGCCGTGGCGCCGGGGCGGGCGTAGGCGATGTTCTCGGCGATGGTGCGGTGGAACAGGGCCGGGTCCTGAGGCACCACGGCGATGGCCCGGCGCAGGGATCCCTGTGCCACCTTGGCCACGTCCTGGCCGTCGATGAGGATGCGGCCAGCCTGGACGTCATAGAGGCGCTGGATCAGCTTGACGAAGGTGGACTTGCCCGCCCCGGTCGCCCCCACCAGCGCCACGCGCTCGCCGGGCGCGATGACCAGGGAGAAGTCGCTGTAAAGTGGCTCGCCGCCGCGGCCATAGCCGAAGCCCACCCGGTCAAAGACGATGGTCCCCAGCTCGCCGCGGAAGGCCGGGGCGTTCGGCGCGTCGGGGGTCTGGGGCGGGGTGCGGGCGAAGCCGGCCACGTCCTCCACGTCGTTCAGCCCCTTCTGGAGATTACGCAGATTCTCGCCGATGTTGCGCAGATAGCCGCTCATCAGCATGAAGGAGGTGATGGCGAAGGCCACGTCGCCGGCGCTGGCCTGGCCCTTGACCCACAGTCGGATGAGGAGGCCGGTAAGGCCCGCCTGCAAGGCCGCCAGGATCAGGTTGTGCCACAGCATCAGGTCGATGTAGCGATTCCAGGCCCGAAGCGCCGCGCCGGCCCAGGCCTGGGTGATCTGGCCGATGCGGGCCGCCTCCCGGTCTTCGGCGCCGAAACTCTTCACCGTGGGGTTGGAGGAGATAGAGTCGGCCAGCGCCCCGCCGATGCGGGAATCCAGCGCCACCATCTGGCGGTTGGCCGGGCGCGCATAGAGCGAGGTCAGCACCACCTGGGAGGTGATGTAGAGCGCAACCACGCAGAGCGAGAAGATCCCCACCTGCGGCCAGCGCAGCATCATCGACACCGACAGCCCGATCAGCACCAGCATCGCCGGCCCAAGCCACAGAACCGCGGAGTCCGACGCCGTGTCATAGCCGTGCATGGCCCGGGTGAGCCGGCGCACGGTGGCGCCGCCGAAGGTGTTGGCGTGCCATTCCGCCGAGAAGGCCTGCACCCGGGCGAACCCCTCATTGGTCAGGTCGCGCATGTTGCGGGCGGCCAGCGGGTTCCAGAACCGGAAGGCGAAGTTGCGCACCACCGAATAGGCCAGGTAGACGCCCACGAACACGCTCCAGGCCCGCCAGGCGCCCGCCGCGTTGACCGGTCCGGCGCTCAGCGCGTCCACAAGCGCGCCGGCCGCCCAGGGCATGGCCAGGTCGAAGCCGATCGCCACCAGCGACAGCCCGATGGCGCCGCTGAGCAGCCAAGGCCGCCGCCCCCAGAAGCGCACCACGAACCCCATCACGGCCAGATTGCCGAGCCTGGAGTCCCGGGCCTCCTCAGCCTCTTCGTAGTGATCGGTCATGAGGGAGTTCCACGGGATTTCGGGGCAGCGTGCAAGGCAAAACCACCGCCGTTCCCGCCCGCTTCCAGATCGGCTAGAACGCCCCCGTGACCTCCGCCCCCCTCCCCGATGCTGCGCCGGCCAATTGGGTGGACCGGTTTGCGCCGGTGCGGCTTAGGCCCTGGCTGAAGCTGGGGCGGTTCGACCGGCCGGCGGGGATCTGGCTGTTGATGCTGCCGGGCTGGCAGGGGGCGGCGCTGGCGGCGGCGGAGAGGGGTCAGGGGCCGAACCTTTCGTTGCTGGCCAGCGTGTTCGCGGGCGCGGCCCTGATGCGGGCGGCGGGGTGCGCCTATAACGACATCGTCGACCGGGATATCGATGCGCGGGTGGCGCGCACGGCGGGACGGCCGATCCCGGCGGGGCAGATTAGCGTGCGCGAGGCCTGGGGGTTTTTGATCGGCTGCAGCCTGGCGGCGTTGATGATCCTTTTGACGCTTCCCCCGGCGGCGATCGCGCTGGGGGTTGGCTCGCTGGCCCTGGTGGCGGCCTATCCGTTCATGAAGCGGGTCACCTGGTGGCCGCAGGCCTGGCTGGGACTGACCTTCAACTGGGGGGCGCTGCTGGGCTATGCGGCCCAGGCGGGACGGGTGGAGACGCCTGCGCTGCTGCTCTATGCGGCGGGCCTGTTCTGGACCCTGGGCTACGACACCATCTACGCCATCCAAGACCTGGAGGATGACGCCCTGGCCGGGGTGAAGTCCTCGGCGCGTCGGCTGGGGGCGGCGGCGCCGCGGGCGGTGGCGGGATTCTATGCCGTCAGCCTGGGCCTGACGGCGGCGGCGGGGTTCGCCGCCAAGCTGTCGCCGCTGTTCCTGATACCCGTCGCCGCGGCGGGGGTGCAGATGGCCTGGCAAGCCCGGCGGGTGCGCGTTGACGATCCGGCGCTGGCGCTGAGGCTGTTTAAGTCCAACAGCGCGACGGGACTGTTGGCGTTCGCGGGCTTCGCGCTTGCCGGGCTCGCCCGGTGATCGTCGACCGGCGCGGCTTCATTCTGGAGAACACCCGTTTGCAGGCGCCGCCGCATACGCCGGAGCTTCGCCTGCATCTGGCCGACGAAATCACCCCGATCTGGAAGCTGACCGAGGAGGCCCTGGCAGAGATCGGCCTGCAACCGCCGTTCTGGGCCTTCGCCTGGGCCGGCGGCCAGGCGCTGGCCCGCTATGTGCTCGACCGGCCGGAGCTGGTGGCGGGCAAGCGGGTGCTGGACTTCGCCTCGGGCTCCGGGATCGTCGGCATCGCCGCGGCCAAGGCCGGCGCGGCCCAGGTGCTGTGCGCCGACATCGACGGCTTCTGCGCCGAGGCCGCGGCGCTGAACGCGGCGGCCAATGGGGTGAGCATAGAAAGCACCGACGCTGACCTGCTGGACGCTGCGCCTCCGGACGTGGACGTGCTGCTGGTGGCCGACATCTGCTACGAAAAGCCCCTGGCCGAGCGGGTGATGGCCTGGCTCGGGGCGGCCAAGGCGGCCGGAACAACGGTGCTGATGGGCGATCCGGGCCGCAGCTACTTTCCCCGCACCGGCCTCACGAAACTGGCGGAATATCAGGTGCCGACCACGCGGGAGCTGGAGGATCAGGAGGTGAAGATGACGGCGGTGTGGACTCTGGCGGAGTGAGACGGTACAAAATTGAGCACAAAGAGGGAACGACGCCGGTGAGGCTGGCGGACGATGGCGGCAGGGGTGCGGGCGGAATGGCAGATTTACGACCCAGCCCGCCGCGAGTTGTTGGGGGCCGTCAATACCGTTGGCGGTGACGAAGCCAAGCTTGGCGACGAAACAGAAATCCTGACGTCATTCATTGGGGCCGTTCGCGCCAATATCCGGGTACTGCTGGCCGATGAGTCCTTTCGCAAGATCGTGTTCGATGCGCCAGATCCGTCGCCGAGCCTGCCAGATTCGAAGGCGCCCATTACCCTCGCCCTCGCTGCAAAGCCCCCCGCCAACCGCCCGATCAGCGACGCCGCGGGATCGGTGGTGGCGATCCTCACCGGCGCCGGCTGGGGCAGCGGTTTCCTGGTCTCCGACGACGGCTATCTGCTCACCAACGAACATGTGGTGGGCGCAGGAAAAACCGTGCGCATCCGCTGGTCCGATGGTCTGGAGACCAGCGGCGAGGTGGTGCGCGTCGACAAGCGGCGCGACGTGGCCCTGGTCAAGGCCGACAGCCGCAGCCGGGTTCCCCTGGCCCTAAGGCGCGGGTCGCCCGGCGTGGGCGACGCGGTGTTCGCCATCGGCACCCCCCTGGACGAGAAGCTGCAGAACACGGTCACCAAGGGGATCATCTCGGCCAACCGCATCCTCGACGGTTTCGCCTTTATCCAGAGCGACGTGTCCATCGACCACGGCAATTCCGGTGGCCCGCTCTTGAACGACAAGGGCCAGGTCATCGGGATGACGGTGATCAAGATCGCCCCGGACGATGGCCAGCGGAACCTCAACCTGTTCATTCCCATCGGCGACGCCCTGGACTTCCTCAGCCTGAAGACCGCCCCATGACCGAGGACGAGGTGCGCGCCATGGTGCTGTCGTTCCCCGGCGCCGAGGCGGGGGTGAGCTATGGCCGCCCGTCGTTCAAGGTGAACGGCAAGTTCTTCACCCGGCTGCGGGCGGAGGACGCCAGCCTGGCGCTGATGGAGGTTTCCTTCGACGAGCGCGAGATGCTGATGGAGGCCGAACCCGCAACCTTCCACATCACTGCCCACTACAAGGACTATCCCAGCGTGCTCGCCCGCATCGAGACTCTGCACCCCGGCTCGCTACGCAACTTCCTGGAGCGGCGCAGGCGAAAGATCGCGCCCAGGGCGGCGGTGAAGGCCTATGACGCCCATCGAGACGCCGACGCCTGACGATTTCTTCACCGACTGGGCTTAGGCCGAGCCGGTGATTTAGGGATCGGAATGCGCAAGGCCGGGTCTGGGGAAGCAACAAGGGTTGCGCGGACGCTCAACCTGCGGCCGCTTCTGGTCGCGCTGGCGCTCGCCGGCATGGTGGTGATCACGGCCGAGCGGGTCTGGGTGGCGCTTCATACGCCCCTATGGTTCGACGAGACATGGACCGGCATGATCGCCGGGCAATCCGCCTGGAGCAGCTTCGTCCGGGAGGTGTGGCTCGACGTCAATGCGCCGCTCTACTACCTCCTGATGCGCGGCTGGACCGCGGTGTTCGGGATATCCGACGCGGCCCTGCGCGCGCCCGGACTGATCGCCGCGGCGCTGGCGGCGCTGCTGCCGATTATCGTGCGGGTCAGGGGCCTGAGCTTCGAGGCGCGCCTGACCTGGGCGGCGCTGATCTGCGCCTGGTGGGGGGTGGACGTGTTCCTGGCGGCGCGGTGCTACGGGCTGTTGCTGGCGCTTTCCACAGCCCAGGCGATTGCGTTGGCCGCCCTGATCGGCGCGCCGTCGCGGCGCAAGGCCATGGCCTGGTGCGCCCTGGCGACGGCCTCGATCCTGACCCACTACTACGCCCTGTTCCCCGCCGCGGTTCAGGGCTTGATGTTCCTGGCCGTGCATCGGCAGCGCGCCATCCGCCAGTGGCCGGCGGCGATGCTGTTCGCGGTTCCGACCGCCTGGATGGCATGGCACGCGCCCCGGCTGGCCCAATACGCCCGGGCGGATGTGGCCTGGCATGGCGCCTTGCGGCCCGCACAACTGGTGGATATGGCGGCCTTCACGGTGGCGCCGGCCAGCGGTGCGGTGCTCTGCGCCCTCGCCGCCGTCCTCGCCGCGGCCATTATCGCGCCGCGGCTGATCGCCGGCGCTGATCGGGACGAGGCGCCATTCGATGCGAAGCCCCTGGCCTGGACCGCGCTCGCGTCGCTGATCGCCACAGCGGTCGTGGCGGTCATCGCCATGGTCAAACCGTCTCTCACCTTCCGCTATCTGATCCCGGAGGTTCCCGGCATGCTGCTGGGCGTCGTGCTGATCGCGCGCCAGTCGCGCCGCGCGCACCTCGCCTTCGTCGCCGTCACGCTGTTCTACGTCGCGACATATGTGAAGGCGCCCGCCGCCCTCGCCGCAGCCGCCAGCAATCCCAGCCCTTACGGCCACGCGCTGGCCTCCGACATCCTGCGCAAAGCGGGCGTCACCGACGTGGTCTATATCTGGGATCATCCCGCCGCCCCGATCATCGAGACCGAGTCGCTGCGCCAGTTGGGCGGGTTCTTTTTCCGCCGCGCCGGAGCGGATATCCGGATGACGGTCTTGAAGCTGGACCGCGCCGGCGATCCGAACCGCCAGGCCCTGGCCGCGGCCGGTGGCGACCGACCCGGGATCATCTGGCTTTTCAACCGCGACAGCGCCTCGGCCACGACGGATCACCCGCCGGCGATCAGCGCCCTCGACCCGCGCTGGTCCTGCCGCACCATCGGCGACGGCAGGGTAGGCGCGGTGGCGTGTTGGCGACGGTAGTTGGGGGCTTGTTCAGAGGTTCAGGGTTAATATAGCCGCCATGACGCCCGACAACGCCCTCCCCGCAACGCCCGCATCCGGTCCCCGGTCGCGCATCGGCAAGACGCTTTCGCTGGTGATTCCGATGCACAACGAGGCGGAGGTCCTGGGCGAACTGTTCCATCAGCTGGATCTCGCCACGGCGGATTGGGGGGTGACTGTCGAGATCGTCTGCGTCGATGACGGCAGCCGAGACCGCACCCTTGCGCTGCTGGGTGAGCGGGCGGCGAGCGACGCGCGGCTGCGGGTGATCGCGCTCGCCCGCAACTTCGGCAAGGAGGCGGCGCTCACCGCTGGTGTCGATGCGGCCTCGGGCGACCTGGTCGTACCCCTGGACGCGGACCTGCAGGATCCGCCGCGGCTGATCGGAGAGTTCCTGACCCTTTGGGAACAGGGTTTCGACGTGGTCTATGGCGTGCGTACAGACCGCAGCAGCGACTCGGCGATGAAGCGGTTCACGGCTAATCTTTTCTACCGGCTGTTCAATCAAGTCTCTGACTGCCCGATACCCGCCAGCGCCGGCGATTTCCGGCTGATGGACCGCCAGGTGGTGGACGCGCTGCGCCAGCTTCCGGAACGCAACCGGTTCATGAAGGGCCTCTTCACCTGGGTGGGCTTCCGCCAGGTGGGGGTTCCCTATGCGCGGCCGCCGCGGGAGGCAGGCGCCACCTCGTGGAATTATCTGAAGCTGTTTCGCTTCGCCTTTGACGGTTTTACAGCCTTCACCACTGCGCCACTGCGCGTCTGGACAAGCCTCGGACTGTTGACCGCATTGGGCGCCTTCATCGCGGCCGTCGCCCTGATCGTCCGGGTAATGGTGGCCGGCCGCGACGTGCCCGGCTACGCCTCGCTGATGGTGGTGATGCTTCTGGGCTTCGCCGTTCAGATGCTGGCCTTCGGGGTGCTTGGGGAATACGTCGGTCGCCTGTACCAGGAGGCGAAGGGCCGACCGGTCTATCTGGTCCGCGAGCGCCTGGGCTTCGATCTCTGATGGAACGCGCGGTCTATGATCGCCTGCGCCAGGTGGAACAGGAACACTGGTGGTTCGCCGCCCGCCGCGAGATCCTGGCCGCCCAGATCAGCGGCCTGGGGCTGCCCAGGGACGCGCGGATCCTGGAGGTGGGCTGCGGGGCCGGGGGCAACTTGCCGATGCTGGCCCGGTTTGGCGCGGTCACTGGCCTGGAGCCCGACACCGAGTCTCGCGCCTACGCCGCCGAGCGGTCTGGTGTTCCGGTGATCGACGGCTCCTTGCCGCACGGCCTGCCGGCGCCCGGCTACGATCTGGTCGCCGCCCTCGACGTTATTGAACATGTGGACGCCGACGCCGAGGCGGTGGCGGCGATTGGGGGCCTGCTCAAGCCAGGCGGATACCTGATCACCACTGTGCCCGCCCATCCCTGGATGTGGAGCGCCCACGACGCCGCCCATCATCATAAGCGCCGCTATCGTATGAGCGCCTATAGGAGCCTGTTCACAGCGGCGGGTCTGGAGATCCGCAAGGCGAGCTACTTCAACAGCCTGCTGTTTCCGCCCATCGCCGTCGTGAGGGCGCTCAAGACGGTTGCGGGAATACATTCCGGCGATGACGACGCCATGCCTCCCGAGCCGCTGAACGGCCTGCTGCGCCATGTGTTCGCCGCCGAGGCGGGCCTGCTGCGCTGGACGAATCTGCCGATCGGGGTCTCGATCCTGCTCATCGCGCGGCGCGCCTGAGCTAAGCCCGCGGCAGCTCCACAAGGGCGTTGGGCAGCTCGTCGGGATTGTCGGCGCCGGGCGGAAAATGCTCGGCCAGCACCTCTCCGCAAAGCGCTACCGCGGCTGCGAAGCCGCCCGCAGCGTCGCCGCGCTTCATCCCGCCCACCAGCGCCGCCATGGCCCGTTCCCAGACCGCGGGCGAGACCTTGGACGCGATGCCCTGGTCGGCGATGATCTCGGCCAGGTGCTCGTCCAGGGACACATAGATTAGCACCCCGGTGCCTTCCCGCGTGGCGCTGAGACCCCGGGCCAGGAACTGTTCGCGGGCCCGTTCACGCACCCGCAACCGCTTCAGGCTGTTTGGCGTCAGCAACCGCCGAACCGGCGCCAGCGAGACAAGAATCGCCGTCAGGCCGAACAGCAGGCACTGCAGGACCACCGTCTCCATGAGGGCGGCGCGCACGGCGCCGCCGGCGGTCTGTTCGGCCTGCACCGCCGACCAGCCGCTCAGGATCGCGGGCGCCGCCACCTTGATCCCGCCCATCAGCAGCAGCGCCGGCGCCAGCAACGCCACGCCGGCGGCCCAGGCCAGGATCACCTCGCGGTAGTCGGAAGACGCGTCGGCCGCCACGCAGTAGATCTCGCCGCGGGTCTTATCCTCGGCGGAGACAACCGCCGCCTCGATGGCTGCGCGCTGTTCGGCGTTCATCATTTCACCAGCTCCCCGAGGCGCCGCCGCCGCCGCCCGAACCGCCGCCGCCGGAGAACCCGCCCCCGCCGCCGCCCCAATCGCCGCCGCCGCCTCCGCTCCAGCCGCCACCGCCCCGGCCGCCGAACAGGATCGGCAGCAGCCACCATGCGCCGCGTCGGCCGCCGAAAATGCGCGAAAGAATCCAGAGCATGAAAAGCAGGGCCAGGATCGTACCGAAGTCGACGTGGTTCGCCGGCGGCGCGGCCGCCGCCGCCGCCTGGGCGACCCGGGCCTTGGCCTGGTCTTCCGGCAAGCCCAGTTGCTGGATGACGGCTTCTGTCCCGGAGACGATTCCGCCCTCCATGTCACCCGCCTTGAACCGGGGCAGCACGCGTTCCTGCAGGATGACGCTGGACAGGGCGTCGGTAAGCACCGGCTCCAGGCCGTAACCCACCTCGATGCGCACTTTCCGCTCGGCCGGGGCCACCAGGAAGATCACGCCATTGTTCTTGTCCTTCTGGCCGATCCCCCAGGTCCGCAGGAGCTGATAGCCGAAGTCCTCGATCTCATAGCCCTGCAGCGATGGAACGGTCGCCACCACCACCTGGGTCGTCGTGGCCTTTTCCAAGGCCTCAAGCGACTGGGTGAGCTTCGCTTCCGATTCTGGCGAAAGGACATTGGCCCCATCCACCACCCGACCGGTAAGCGGCGGGAACTTGGGCTCGGCCTGCGCCGGCGCCAGCACCAGGAAAAAGGCCAGGACCGTGAGGACAAACCCGCCCCACGGTCCCTTCAGAGTGGTCACTGGGCGTTCGCGGCCTTGGGTGCGGGCGCCGCAGCAGGCGCCTGGGCCGGCTGGGGTCCGACCGAAACCGCCGGCGCCGGCGGGGCGGCGTTGAAGTCCACCTGCGGGGCGCTCTGGGCGCTGGCTGTCGCTTGGAATGTCTGCATGGGCTTCGCCCACCGGTGCACGGTTCCGGCCCACATGGCGCCAGGGAAGGTGCGGATTTCGGTATTGTAGTCGCGCACGGCCTCATTGTAGTCGCGCCGGGCGATGGTGATGCGGTTTTCGGTGCCTTCCAGTTGGCTCTGCAGCGCCATGAAGTTCTGGTTCGACTTCAGGTCCGGGTAGCGCTCGGAAATCACCATCAGTCGGCCGAGCACGCCGGACAGATTGTCTTGCGCGGCCTGGAACTTCTGGAACGCCACAGGATCAGTAATGGTGGAGGCGTCCACCTTGACCTGGGTGGCCGATGCGCGCGCCGCGGTCACGGCGACCAGCACGTCGCGTTCCTGGGCCGCGTAGCCTTTGACGGTCGCCACCAGGTTCGGGATCAGGTCCGCCCGGCGCTGGTACTGGTTCTGAACCTCGGCCCATTGAGCCTTGGCGCGCTCGTCCTTGGTGGGAATTGTATTGATCCCGCAGCCCGCCATGATCAGCGGCGCCAGAACGATCAGGGCTACGCGCCCCAGGCGGGTTTTCAGAGCGTTCAAGTCGGAGTTCCCCATTCAAGGTCGGCGTTCGACACCCAATATGTGGACCCGGCGCGGGCCTTTCGCAACGGAAGGCGGGCAATCATCGACCAATAGCTTAGATTGACCACAGGATTCGGCGGAGACCGCCCCATGGCTGAGAACTTCGATGTCAGACTGCGGCCGTTACAGGCCTCCGACAGCGCCCGGCTGCTGGCCTGGCGCAACCTGCCGGACATCCGCCGTTGGATGTACACCGACCACCATATCCCCCAGGCCGAACACGATCTCTGGTTCGCGGCCGCGCTGAGTGACGCTGGGCGCCGGGACTGGATCATCGAGGCCGAAAACGAACCTGCCGGCCTGGTCAGCCTGACGGGCCTGGGCTCACCGCACCGGCGCGGAACATTGGGCTATTATCTGGCTGATCCCGCCCTGCGCGGCCGGGGCGTCGGCGCCTTCGCCAAGCACGAGGCGATCGAGCAGGGGTTCGCCGTGCTGGGCCTCAACAAGCTATGGTGCGAAGCCCTGGTGGACAACGCCGCCAGCATCGGGCTGCTGGAATCGCTGGGATTTCGACGGGAGGCGCTGTTCCGCGCCCACGTGATCAAGGCGGGCCGGCCAACGGATGTGGTGGGGCTGGGCCTGCTGGCGAGCGACTGGGCGAGCTGTCGCGATGGCGTCCGCGACAAGTTGCGGACGAAGGGACTGCCCCTGTAGGCGTTGCACGCACCAGCCCCGCCCTGCCGATCTGCGGCCAATGGATGTGGGAGAGGCGCCGTGGACCATGTGCAGATCTACGACTCGTCGGGCCGCAGCCGGTAGTCCGGCCGCGGGTTTCACGGACTTTGACGACGCGCTGGCGGAATTCGGCGCCATAGGTCCGTGCGCCCTATTGGGCGGGACGGCACCGGCAGGTCAGAGATCTGCCACACCGAGTCAGGCGTCAAAGCGGTCGATCAGACGGCGCCGGATCGGCCGCTCTAGTGACTTACCGGATCAGGCGGATTCACCTGATCCGGATAATTAGGGTCGATCTTCAAATGTTTAGAGCGTGACGGCGCCACAACCGGTATCCACCTGTGGCTGTCACGCTCTAGGACTACTTGAGCTCGCCGTCGGTCGCGTCGGCGATGGCGCCGGGGATCGGCTCGCCCAGGGCGCCGGTCACGACCTCGTCATTGTCCTTCACGCCCTTTTGGGCGCGCCGGGGGTTTTCCGCGCCGCCGGCGGATTCTTGCGGCTTGTTTTCGTTCGACATGTAACTGGCTACTGACACGCATTTCGCCCGCAACGGCCGGTCGCGGACCTTTTGCACGCTATCAGCGTTAAACCGGGCTGTCAGCGATACAGTCAAGCGCATGCGCTCAGCGCGCGACTAGCAAACCAGGCAACCTGGCGAGGCGGCCTTGCAATAGGCGCGCGCATCGGCCTCGGAGGCGAAGCCCACGAACTGGGCCCGGTAGAAGGTCCGGCCCTCCACCACCGTCCGCTCTACGCGGCTGCTCACGCCGGCGGGGGGCGCCCTGCGCTTCTGGACCTCCGCCAAAGCGCGCTTGGCGTCCGCCTCCGAACCGGTCGCGGCGACCTGGATCAGCACTTTGCCCGGCGCGACGGGCTTTGATTTTGGCGCCGTGGGTTTCGGCGGGGGCGGAACGGTAGGCTTGGGAGCGGGTGCGGCGGGCTTGGGAGCGGGTGCGACCGCGGCTTTCGATAAAGGCGGCGGCGCTATTTGAGCGGTGGGAGCCTGCGCCGGCGGTTTTGCGACAGCGACACGCACACCCGCGCCGGTCAGAGGATTGATGGTCTTTCCGTCGCAGACCTTGAGCATGACACGGTCAGCCGGTCCACCGGGAATGGGTGTGATCCAGGCGGGATTCGCCGCCACGGTTTCGCGGCCATCGCCCACCAGATTGCGCAGGCGATAGGACATGGTGCGTCCCAACCGAGCCTTGCGCGCCTGGCAGTCCACCTCAATGACCGAGGTCCAGGACAGCACCTGGCTGCGCTCAAAATCCGCGCGGCTGATCGATTCCGAACGCAGGTTGACCTGACGGATGGTCGGTCCCGCCGGGGTGGAGATCGAGGAGAGCACTCCGGTCACCGCCGTCGGCGTTATCGCGATGATGGTGGCAAGCTCCAAGTCCGTATTGCGCTTCAGCCAGGGCGTCAGCTCCGCCGGCGCCGTTCCCGCAGGAAACTCCACGGACTCACTCTGCGCGAAAGCAACGCTGGCGCAGGCCGCCGCCAGGGCCATTCCAACCCACCAAGCCGGTCGCAAACCTCTCATGCCGTCTCCTGGAGGCCACAGACCCTACGCATGGCCTCCGATAGCGCCGACGATATGGCGAAGTTGAGCCGCCGCAAGTGTGTTCAACGTTCGGGCTGTGTCTTGCGGCGACTTCGCCTGCAGGCTGATCACGCCGGCTCGCGGCTCAACGGCCTTCGAGGAAGTACGACCGCAGCGCCGCCAGGCTCTCCGCAGGCTTCTCCTCCGGCAGGAAATGGCCGCAGTCGATCGCCTCGCCGCGCAAATCGGGCACCCAGTCGCGCCAGATTGATATTACGTCGCCCATCGCGCCCACCGCGCTCCGGCCACCCCACAGCACTTGCACCGGACAGCCGATTTGAGCGTTGCCCCGTTGCGCCTGGTCCAGAAGCCGATCGAAGCTGGCGCCGGCGCGGTAGTCCTCGCACACGCCGCGCACAGTGAGCGGATCGGCGTTGCAACGGATGTAGTCGGCATAGGCCTCGGGCTCGAACATGGCGGTGTCGCCGCGGAACATGCCCTGGAAAAAGAAGTACTCCGGATCTCGGCCGATCACCGTCTCGGGGAGCGGAGCCGGCTGGGCCATGAACGCCCAGAACCAGTAGCGCAGGGCGAAACGGTGGTCGGCGCGGGCCCAGACCTCTCCGGTGGGAATGATGTCGAGCACCGAAATCCGCCGCGTCGCCTGCGGGTGATCCAGCGCCAGGCGGTAGGCGACCCGCCCGCCGCGGTCGTGGCCGGCCACGTCGAAGCGCTCAAAGCCCAATTTGCGCATCAGCGCCAGGGCGTCGCCGGCCATGGCGCGCTTGGAATAGTTGGCGTGATCGGCGACCGGTTCCGGTTTGCTGCTCTCGCCATAGCCGCGCAAGTCGGGCGCCACGACGGTGAAATCTTTCGCAAGTTCAGCGGCGATCTTGCCCCACATCATATGTGTCTGTGGGCAGCCATGCAGCAGCAGCAGCGGCGGGCCGGACCCGCCATGGCGAACCCGCAGGGTGACCTCGCCCAGGTCAATCCGCGAAAGCTCAAAGCCCTCGAAACTCATGTCTGCATTCCCTTCCAGGCATCAGCCGAGCAGGATCGTACCGTCCGCGGCGAGCTGGGCTATATCGGCCGGGCTGTAGCCGTAGTCCCCGAGCACCCTTTCGGTATGCTGGCCCACCAGGGCCGCGTCACCGGTTATGGTGGCGGCGCGGGAGAAGCGGATCAGCGGCTTCAGCCGCGGCACCTCGTCCAGGATCGGATGGTGCGCGCGGGTCCGCAGGTCGCACTGATCGCCGACGCTTCCGTCGTCCATGTAGTGTTGTTCAACCGGCGCCGGCGCGGAAACCACGCAGGCCACGTCGGCGGCGAGCATGTCGGCCTCCCAGGACAGCGCGGGCCGGGTTGCGAATATCGACGCGAGCACCGCCGCAAGCGCTGGGTCATTGGCCTTGCGCGCCGCCGCGTCGGCGAACCGCGGATCGGCGGCCAGGGCGGCGCCGCCCGGCAGCACGCCGCACAGGCGCGTCCACTCCCGCTCGCTGGGCGCGGCCAGGAACACCCAGCCGTCCTCCGCCGTGGGATAGAGCCGGTAGAGGGCCGAAAACCCAAAAATGTCCTTGTCGGTAGTCGGCGGGGCCGGGCGGTTCGGGTAATCCACCATCACCTCCGACAGGGCGTGACCGGCGGAGGAGATCATCGAGGTGTAGGTGGACTGGCCTCCGGCGCCGCGCCGCCGCGCCAGCAGGCCCAGCATCATCGCAGTCCCGACCGAGACGGCGGAGAGGCCGTCGCAGTTGCCGACCCCCATGACCGACGTGCCGAGTAGCAGGCTGCCATCCTTGACCTGCTGCATCGTCAGGTCCGTCCCCACCGGGATCGCCACCTCGGCGTTGCGGAACGCCAGCCCCGCCGCGGCCCCGATGGTGGGGGCGAAGGCCGGCCGGCCGCCATAGGGTCCACCCACGCCATAGCCCGGCGCATGATGATAGATGAGGTTGGGGTTCAGCCTGCGGAGCGTGTCGGCGTCGAGGCCAAGTTTGTCGGCCACGCCGGCGCGGAAGGACTGCAGCACCACATCGGCGGTGGAGATGATGTGGTGGGCGATCTCACGACCCTTGGCCGAACGCAGATCGACCGCCACGCATTCCTTGCCCTGCAGCGCCTTCAGGCCGGCGATCTCGGGGAAGGGCAGCATATTGCGCTGGGGGTCGCCCCCCAGCTCCTCCAGCTTGATCACCCGCGCGCCCAGTTCCGCCAGCAGAGTCGCGCCATAAGGCGCGGCGTAATAGGTGCCGAGTTCAACCACCGTGACGCCATCCAGCGGCAGCTTGCCCCTCGGCGCATTGGCCACGGCGTCCGACGCGGCTGGGGGTGCGATCTTCGCCGCTTCCTCGCGGATCGCCGACTCATGCTCGCCCAGGCGCGGCGCGGAGCGCAGCTGCGCAGGGGTGGCCGTGGCGCGGACAAGGGCCGCGGGCTGGCGCACCGGGCCCACCTCGGCGTCTTCCAGCACGGTGACCATCTGGTTCCAAGCCATCTGCGGGTGGTCAAGCAGTTCGTTGCCCATGCGGAACTGCTCGCCCCACACATCCCGGTGCTCCTCGAACAGGGCGAACCATTCCGCCGCGGTCTTGGAGCGGACGATGCCCAGCAGTATCTCCCAGAATTCCACCCGCTGGGCGGGGTCGTCGAAGTCCGGAAGAGTCTTCCACTTGGGATCCTGGTACATCCAGTCCAGGCCAAACAGCGTCATCATCGCCCGGAACAGGCGCTCCACCGTCTGGGAGAATTGCAGCCACTTGCCGTCCTTGGTCAGCGCGATCAGAAGCCGGAAGGTCATGCCGCCGGTGGGAACCCCATTTTCGACCCTGGCCACGGTCTTGAAACCACCTTCGAAGCGCTGCCCCATCACCCGGGCGAACCACTGGAAGGTGTCATGAAGGGTGAGACCCTGGACCAGCGAGGTCTCGATGTGCTGGCCGACGCGGGTGTCCTCGCGCTCATAAAGCGCCGCCATGATTCCCTGCAGCGCCAGCTGGCTCGTCGGATAGGATGCGTAGGCGGCCGAGGTGAAGGCGTGGCCGGGCCGGGGCGACATGCCGGTGACGGTGGCGTAGACGCCCAGCTTGGCGCAGACGATCCCCTCGTAGCCCTGCAGATTAGCCAGCGGCCCCTTGGTCCCGAACCCGCTGATCGAGGCCATCACCAGGCCGGGGTTGGCGGCCGAAAGCTCCGCATAGCCCAGGCCAAGCCGGTCAGCGACACCGGGCCGGAAGGTCTCGATCACCACGTCGGCGCTTAGCGCGAGCTGCTTCGCCGTCGCCAGGTCGGCGGCGTTCTTCAGGTCAAGCCGGATGCCGCGCTTTCCTCGCCCCCAGAAGGGCCACGCGGCCTCTGCACGCAGGGGACTCCCCTGCGGCGGCTCAACGTGCACCACGTCGGCGCCGAAATCGGACAGGAACTGGCTGACCTGGGCGCCGGTGCGCAGGTTGGAGAAATCCACGACCCGCAGGCCCGCAAATGCGGATTTGTCTTCCATATGTGCCTCGCCTCCAGGCGCCTGGCGCCGTCTCCGACAAGGCCTAGCAAGCGCAAGGCGGACTCGTCCAGCGATCCCCTAGGCGCGCGGGTGAGCGTGCAGCGGCGGCGAGGTGGCCGCCGCCTGGCTGAAGCTTTCCAACAGCAGCTTGTGACGGGCCTCCACCTCGCCCAGCCCCTCACGGTGCGGGAAGATGTGCAGGCGGTTTTCCATCACCGACGCCAGCACCTCACGGCCGACGTCGAAATTATCGAGCAGGTTATCCTCGTACCATTTGGCGCTGGGCATGCGGAATTCCATGGGCTTTTCCGGTTCGGCCACCGTCATGCCTGGGCACAGCACTGAGGCGCCGATCCCGTGTGGCGCGATGGCCGGGCGCAACGTCTCGGTCAGCCCCACGACGGCGAATTTGCAGGTCACGTAGATGGCGTTGAGTTCCCGCAGCGAGCCCAGTCCCACGCCGGACATCGAGGCGGTATTGACGATATGGCGCGGGCCCCCATGCTTCATCATCCGGGGCAGGAACTCATGCACTCCATGGATCACCCCCATGAGGTTGGAACCCATCATCCGGTTCCAATCGTCCAGCGAAAAGTCCCAGACAGGTTTCAGCAGGGCGCCGCCGGCGTTGTTGCAGATGAGGTTCACCTGGCCGAAAGCGCCGTAGGCCGCATCCGCCAGGGCCGTCACCGCGGCCGGATCGGACACATCGGTTTCCACGGCGAGCGACCGGCGGCCCTTGGCCTCGACCTCGGCGGCGACCTTCTGCGCCGCCTCCAAGCGAAGATCGGCCACCACTACGTCCATGCCGGCGTCCGCGAAGGTCAGCGCCATACCGCGGCCCAACAGGCCGCCGCCGCCGGTGATGACCGCTACCGATCCCTCGGATTTCCACATTTCGCCGCGCTCCAGAAATTCATTGCCTGTTCATTGAGGTCGTGAAATCTGCGGCACGCGGGGGTCAGTGGCAAGCTGATCTCGGGGGCGCGCGATTGATCAGAAACCTCGTTGGGAATAAGTCATTTAGCTTCGACGAATCTAGCGCCTAGGGGCAACAAGATGCGCGTCTTCTCAACAATGGCGGTTGGCGTTGGCCTGATCGCCGCATTGCTCGCGGCGACACCCGCGTCCGCCCAGTACGGGATGGACAAGAAGGGACCCAAGAACGCGGCGACCCCGGAACTTCCGAAATGTGATCGCCCCCTGGGCACTGCGGCGATCCAGGAGCCCGAGCGGCAATGGTGGACCGAGCTTGGCCTCGGCAGTCCCGAATCGCTGATCAAGCTGTTTGCCTCCCGCTCCGGCTGCCTGCGAATCGTCAATCGCAATGCGGGCCTGGCCATGCGCAACACCGAGGCGGCGCTGGGAACCGGCGGCGACCTGCGCCGCGGCGCCAACGTCGGCAAGGGCCAGGTTGTGGCCGCCGACTTCTTCCTGGTGCCGGATATCGCCAACTCGGACTCCAACACCGGCGGCAATGGCATCGGCGCGGTGGCCGGCGCCTTCGGCTCGCGGTTCGGCGGCTTCGGCGCTCTCGCCGGCAGCATCCGCACCAAGAAGGCGGAAGCCCAGGTGCTGATCACCATGGTCGATGCGCGCACCACCGAAGAACTGCATGTGGCTGAAGGAACCGCCAAGAAGACCGACATCAGCTTCGGCGTCGGCGGCGGCGGCGGCGGCTGGGGCGGTTTCGGCGCGGCGGCGGGCGGCGGCTACGCTGACACCGACATCGGCAAGGTCATCACCGCGGCCTATTTCAACGCCTTCGTCGATTTGATCGGCTACATGCAGCGCGAATCGCCCACAGGCGCCCAAGCCTCGGCTAACGCCGGCATCCAGGCCTATTCGGTGAAACAGAACCTCATCCTGCGCGCTACGGCTTCGCCCAGCGCCAAGGCGGTCCGCAGCTTCGCCCTTGGCGACCTCGTCTATCCCACTGGCCAGAAGAACGGCATCTGGTGGGAGGTCGATGACGAAAACGGCAACCGCGGTTGGGTGTCATCTGCGATGATCTCGGTGCACTGAAGCCGCGGCGCCGTGGAAAAGGGCCGGCTGGAAGCCTTCAGCGACGGCGTCATCGCCATCATCATCACCATTATGGTGCTGGAGTTGAAGGCGCCGCATGGGGCCGACCTCGTCGCCCTCAAGCCCCTGGCGCCGGTGTTCCTGAGCTATGTGCTTAGCTTCATCTATGTGGCTATCTATTGGACCAATCACCATCACCTGCTGCAGGCGGCGACACGGGTGACCGGCCCGATCCTGATGGCCAATCTGTTCCTGCTGTTCTGGTTGTCGATGATCCCGTTCGCCACCGGCTGGATGGGCGAAAATAACTTCGCCCGGTTCCCCGTGCAGATCTACGGCGCCGTTCTGTTGGCGTCCGCACTGGCCTATTCGTTGCTGGCTTGGCTGCTGGTCCGAAGCGAAGGACCGACATCGATCCTGGGTCGGGCGATTGGCCGTGACCTAAAAGGCAAAATTTCGCTTGTGCTTTACCTGGTCGGGATCGCAGCGTCCGCGATCAACCCGGCGCTGGCCATGGCGACCTATGTGCTGGTGGCGGTGATCTGGTTTGTTCCGGACTTGCGTATCGAGCGGCTGTTCCGCGGCTGAGGCCTCAGGCCGGCCTAAATCAACACCGCCCAGACCCAGAACAGCGCCGCGAGTTCCAGGCCGATACAGAGCACCGCCCAGGCGACCGAGTGCTTCCGCCGCTTGGGCGGAGGCGCTTCGGGAGACCGGTAGTAGTCGAACCGGGACATGGAGTGGCTCCGTAAACCAGCGATATCCTAGGCGTGTCAGGGTTCATCTTTCGTTAAGTCGCGGCTCCGGATTCGAAATATCGCCAGGATACCCGGCGCGCTTTTTCTGGCGCGCGGGACAAAGACCCCCTAAACGACCCGCAGACAGCCCCATTCAGGAGGATATCGTGCAGGAAGTTTGGATCATCGACGCCGTTCGCACCCCCCGCGGCATCGGCAAGGCCGGCAAGGGCGCGCTCGCGGACATTCACCCGCAACGCCTGCTGTCCACGACGCTGAAGGCGCTGGAAAAGCGCAACAACATCAACACCTCAGAAGTCGACGACGTGATCGCCGGCTGCTCGACGCAGGCCGGGAAGCAAGGCTCCTGCGTGGCGCGCATGGCCCAGCTGGACGCCGGCTGGGACCAGATTTCGACGGGCATCACCATCGACCGCTTCTGCGGCTCGGGCCTTTCGGCGGTGAACATCGCCGCCATGGGCATCGCGTCGGGCATGCAGGACTGCGTGGTGGCCGGCGGCGTGGAGATGATGAGCTATACGCCCAGCCTGCCGCGCGCCACCGGGCCGCTGCTGGACGCCGACAACCTGCATCTTCGGGCCATGTACCCCCAGCCCAACGTCGGCATCGCCGCCGACGTGATCGCCACCCTTGAGGGCTTCACCCGCGAGGACGTCGACCGGCTGGGCTACGAGAGCCAGCGCCGCGCCGCACATGCCATCGCCAACGGCTATTTCGACAAGAGCCTGGTCACCGTCTACCGCGATGACGGCTCTGTCGCCCTAGACCGCGAGGAATATCCGCGGCCCAGCACGACGCTGGAGTCCCTGGCCGGCCTGAAGCCCGCCTTCATCGCCATGTACGACATGCCGCTGACCGAGGACGGCCTGACCTACCGCAAGATGATGGAAAGCAAGTTCCCCGGCATCAAGGTCGACCACATGCACCACGCCGGCAATTCGTCGGGTGTGGTGGACGGCGCCGGCGCGGTGTTGCTGGCCTCGCCGGAATACGCCAAGGCCCAGGGTTGGAAGCCTCGGGCCCGGGTCCGCGCCATGGCCGACGCCGGCGACCGTCCGGAGCTGATCCTCAACGCCCCCGGCCCGGCCACCAAGAAGGCGCTGAAAAAGGCCGGCATGAGCATCAAGGACATCGAGCTGTTCGAGGTCAACGAGGCCTTCGCGGTGGTGCCGCTGAAGTTCATGCGCGACCTGGATGTCGACCCGGCCAAGGTCAACGTCAACGGCGGCGCCTGCGCGCTCGGTCACCCGATCGGCGCCACCGGCGCGATGCTGCTGGGCACCTTGCTGGACGAGATGGAGCGGCGCGACCTCTCCACTGGTCTGGTCACCATGTGCGCCGCCGGCGCCATGGCCCCGGCCACCATCATCGAGCGGATGTAGGACGGTCGGGCTGCCGGTGATTCCTTACGGCGTCACCGGCAGGCCCACCCGCACGAACTCGCAGCCCGCCGCGCCAGCCCGCAGGCTGTAGCGGGTGTTGGCTGGCACGAAGATGGCGTCGCCGAATCCCAGGGTCTGGTCGCCGAACATGAGCTCGCCGCCGATCAGGTAGAGCACTTCGGACTCCTCATGGCTGTGCGGCGGCTCGAAGTGGTCGGGCTCGTAGGTGGTGCGCTGCATGTTGGGCATGCCGTCCACGCCCCGCGGCATCAGCACCTTGTAGATCACCCTGGGCTCGCCCGGCTTGTGGCGGCCCGGCCAGTCGGCCGACACCTCCTGCCAGTCCTTGTCGGCGTCGCGGATCACCATCACCTGGGACATTTGGGTCTCCTTCCATTTGGCGCAGGTTAGCGGCGGGGCGGGCGCGAGTCTTGGACAACCCTGCGACTTACCCGTAAGTGCGAATCTGAATGTTGCTGCGTGACTGGGCCAGGCCATCGGGTCCGTGCGCGGCGTAGCCAATCGAGGTCCCGAACATGAAACGCGCCGCCATCGTCTCTCCAATCCGCACCGCCGTGGGCAAGTATCTGGGGGCGCTTTCCGACATGTCCGCGGGCGACCTGGGCGCGGTGGTGATCAAGGCGCTGGTCGAGCGCACCCAGATCGATCCGGCCAGGATCGACGATGTGATCTTCGCCCAGGGCTATGGTTCGGGGGAAGCGCCCTGCATCGCCCGCTGGTCGGCGATGGCGGCCGGCCTGCCGATCGAGGTCCCCGGCTATCAGCTCGATCGCCGTTGCGGCTCGGGCCTGCAGGCGGTGATCGACGCGGCGATGATGGTTCAGACCGGCGTGGCCGACGTGGTCATCGCCGGCGGTGTCGAGAGCATGTCCAATGCGGAGTACTACACCACCGACATGCGCAAGGGCGCGCGCGCCGGCCCGGTGACGATGCATGACCGGCTGGCGCGGGGCCGGGTGATGTCGCAACCCATCGAGCGCTTTGGGATGATCTCCGGAATGATCGAAACCGCGGACAATCTGGCCCGCGACTACCAGATCAGCCGCGAGGCCTGCGACGAATACGCCGCCGCGAGCCACCAGCGGGCCGCCGCCGCCTGGGCGGCGGGGAAGTTCGACGATGAACTGGTCCCAGTCGCCGTGCCCCAGAAGAAGGGCGATCCCATGATCTTCGCCCGCGATGAGGGAGTGCGCGCGGACGCCACGCCGGAAAGCCTGGCCAAGCTGCGGCCCATCGAGAAGGATGGTTTCGTCACAGCCGGCAACGCCAGCCAGCAGAATGACGCCGCGGCCGCCTGCCTGGTGGTCGCCGAGGACAAGCTGGCCGAGCTCAACCTCGACCCCATGGGCTGGTTCGTGAGCTGGGCCGCCGCGGGATGCGAGCCGTCGCGCATGGGGATCGGTCCGGTGCCCGCCGTGAAGCGCCTGTTCGATCGCACCGGCATGGGCTGGGACGACATCGACCTCGTCGAACTGAACGAGGCGTTCGCACCCCAGGTGCTCGCCGTGCTCAAGGGTTGGGGATGGGATGAGCGCGACCGGTTGAACGTCAACGGATCGGGCATCAGCCTCGGCCATCCGATCGGCGCCACCGGCGGACGTATCCTGGCCAACCTGTTGCGCGAGCTGCAGCGTCGGGACGGCCGCTATGGCCTGGAGACCATGTGCATCGGCGGCGGACAGGGGATCGCGGCGATTTTCGAGGCGGCTTAAGCGCCAGAACCGATCCACAGAAACGCGTGGGGTGCTGGAGCGGGCGATGGGATTCGAACCCACGACATCAAGCTTGGGAAGCTTGCGCTCTACCCCTGAGCTACGCCCGCGAAGCCTTTAAGGGCAAAAGGCTGGGTGAATCTTCGGAAACGCCTGTAACGGCCTTCCACCGTCGCGCTCTCTAGCTGTCTTTGCGGGCGCGCTCAAGGCCGATGACGCCGCCGCCGGGGGCTGACAACGACCTGGCGAGAGGGCAAGGTCATCGCCTCGTGACCTGTCGGGAGGTCCACGCATGACCACGGTCTCGCCCTGGGTATGTCCCACCTGTGACGCGCCGCGCGAGGACCGTTACTGCCCGGCCTGCGGGGAGCAACCCCTGAGGCCGCAGCACCTCACCCTTGTGGACTTCGGTCGCCAGCTCATCATCGGCCTGTCCAGCGTCGACGGCAAACTGCTGCGCACCCTGCGGCTGCTGATCGCCCAGCCCGGCGCCCTGACCAGCGCGTATATCGCGGGGCGGCGGACATTGTTCCTTCGGCCATTGTCCTTGTTCCTCATCACCAACGGCCTGTTTTTCGCCATCCAGTCGATGGTGCGGACCAACATTTTTTCGCCGTCCCTCAACTCTCACCTGCACCGCCAGGACTGGAGCGCCCTGGCCCAGACTCTAGTAGCGAGGCGCTTGGCTGCCAAAGCTACGTCGCTGGAGGCGTTCGCCGCGCTCTACGATCCAGCCGCAGTTCTGCACGCCAAGTCACTGATCATAATGATGGTTTTCATGTTCACCATCATCCTGGCCCTGCTGTTCGGCAAGGCGCGCCGGCCATTTGGCATGCATGTGGTGTTTTCGCTGCACCTTTGCGCCTTCCAATTGCTGCTGTTCAGCCTGATCCTCCTGGTTTCGCAGGCCGTCGTTCAACTCGGCGGCAGGGGGCTGGAATCGGCCGCGTTCGACATTGGCGCGACCATCGCCATAATCGTCGCTTCGACGGTTTATCTTCGGGCCGCGACGCGAACGGTCTACGGGTCCCGCGGCGCTTTGGCGCTTATCAGGACCGCACTGCTGGCGCTGTTGGTGTCGATCTCCGTTGTCGCCTATCGGTTTCTGGTGTTCCTGATCACGCTATACACGGTCTGAGGCGTGGGCGTTCAAGCGCGGTTGCTCGAAGAGTCCGATCCGGCTGGGAGGACGACATGATCCGCATCGGCGAAGCGGAAATCCGGCGGGTTGAGGAACTGCAGGTGCGCCGGCCGGTGGCCGGGCTGCAGGCGCCGCCGGCGCTGGTCGCGGCCAACATAGGCTGGCTCGCGCCTGACTTCATCGACCCGGCCGACGACAGTTTCGCCCTGGTGTTCCAGACCTGGGTGCTGCGGACCGCCGGCCTGACGGTGGTGGTCGATCCTTGCACGGGAAACGGCCGCAATCTGCCCGTGCTCCCGTTCTTCCATCAGCTGGACACCCCGTTTCTGGAGCGGTTCGAGGCCACCGGTGTGCGGCCCGACCAGGTGGACGTGGTGTTCTGCACGCATCTGCATTGCGACCACTGCGGCTGGAACACCCAGATGCGGGATGGCCGCTGGGTCCCCACCTTTCCCAACGCCCGCTACCTGTTCGTGCGCCGGGAGGTGGAGCGCTGGGACCCGGCCCGCGCCGGCCACAACGCCGTTGACTACAATGTGGGGGTGTTCGAGGCCTCGGTGGCGCCGATCATCGACGCCGGGCTCGCCGATCTGGTGGAGAATCGCCATGTGGTCTCGCCGCAGCTGACCATCGAGCCCGCCTGGGGACACACCAACGGTCACTCGGCGCTGCACCTGGTTTCCGGTGGGGAGGCCCTGTGGTTCACCGGCGACGTCTTCCACCATCCGCTGGAGATCCTGGATACGTCCGTTCACCTGGACGGCGGTGACGACCCGGCCCAGGCCGCCCTGACCCGCAATCGGTTGTTGGGCGCCATCGCCGATGAGGAGGCGATCATGCTGCCGGCACACTTCCCCGCGCCCCACGGCGGCCGGGTGGTGCGCAAGGGCGAGGCTTTCGGGTTCATCCCGCTGGGAAGCTGAGCCCCCCTACTCGAACGCCAGCCAGCCCCGGTCGCTGCGGGTCAGCGCCTCGGCGCGGTGGGTGAAGTCCTGCATGGAGCCCACCACCCGGTGCGCGAAACCGGCCCGCTGCGGCTGCCAGACCCAGCAACCGCCCATGGGGCCCGTGCCGACCCGCCGCGACGGATCGTCGAGGTCGATGGCCCGGCCGCTGGAGATGAACACCGTGCGCCGCAGCACCAGGGCCGCCTCGGCATCCTCCAGGGACAGGGCCTCGCGCACCCAGCCGGTGAAGCCGCTGCCCAGCGATCGGCCTACGAAGGGGTCCGGTCCCTCGATGGTCAGGCCGTTCATGTCCCAGCCGTAAATCAACGCTCCGTCGCGCCAGACCCGCGCATGGGTCTTGTCGTCCACCCGGTCCGGCGATTCAGCCTCATAGGTCCGCCGGGAAATCCCCCGCGCCATGGCCGCAACGATCAGGCTGGCGAGGTCGAACTGGTGGGTGCACTGCTGGCGCGCGTCGGTGAACTCCATCACCGCCGCCGAAGCTTCGACCAAGGGCTTGCCCACCAGTTCACGCACCCGGTCGCCCGCCGAAGGGCACAGCACATTTGGGAACCGCGGCGCGGCGGTGGCGGTGTCGATCACTATGCCGTCGCGGGCGGTCAGCGTCACCCGGAAGTGGTGCATGTCGTCCTCGACCACGCCGCGCCCCTCACCGGCGCCGGGAGCGTCCATGCGGGTGGCGATTTCAATGCGTCGACGCAGCGATCCCAATCGTCGGCTCCAGACCCTTGCGGAAGAGGGCCTGTCCCTCCTATGCCGGCGCCATATAGGGCGGCGCTGGCCGACCGGACAAGCGGGAGGCGGCGATGAAGGTAGGGTGGATCGGACTGGGCCGGATGGGCGAGGCTTTCGCTATCGCCACCCTGGGCAAAGGCCATGACCTGATCGCTCATTCCCGGGGCGAGCGGCCGCGGCCGGCGCTGACCTCGGCGGGGGGTCGGATCACCGGATCGCTGCAAGACGCCGTGCGTGACGCCGAAGTGATCGGCGTCGGCCTGTTCAACGACGCCCAGGTGCGCGAGGTGCTGATCGACTCCGGCGTAATGGGCGCCATGAAGCCCGGCGTCGTGGTCGCCCTGCACACCACCGGGACCCCGGACGTGGCCGAGGCCGCAGCCGCAGCCGCGCCGGCGGGCGTCACCGTGCTCGACGCCACTTTCTCCGGCACCGAGGCCAACGCCGCCGCTGGCGACATCCGCCTGTTCGTGGGCGGCGACGAAGCCGCCCTGGAACGGGCCCGCCCGGTGCTCAGCGCCTATTGCAGTCCGATCATCCATCTGGGCGGCGTAGGCGCGGCCCGGCGGCTGAAGCTCATCAACAACCTCCTGTTCGCCGCCCAGGTGGCGCTGGGCGCCGAGGCCCTGGGCGCGGCGCAGGCCCTCGGCCTTTCCGTGGAAAAGGCGCTAGAAGGGTTGAGCCTATCCAGCGGCGGCTCCTTCGCCCTGAACACCTTCAAGGGCGCGGCCATCGAAGCGCGCCTCACCGGCCTCGCCCATTACCTGGACAAGGATGTCGACGCCGCCCGCGCCGCCGCGCGGGCCGAGGGGCTGACCTTTCCGCTGATGGAGGCCGCGGCGGCGCGGTGGGGATCCGCCTAAAGCCGCAGTCCGCCGCTCGCCTCGATCACCTGGGCGGTGACCCAGCCGCCCTGGGGACCCACCAGAAAGCCCACCACGTCGGCGATGTCCTGCGGCTCGCCGAAGCGTTTGAAGGCCGTGGCGCCGATGACCATGTCATTGAACACCTTGTCCTGACGGGCGGCGGCGATCATGTCGGTGGCGACCGCGCCCGGCGCCACGGCGTTGACGGTGATCCGGCGCGGGGCCAGTTCCTGGGCCAGTGACAGAGTGAGCCCGTTCACCGCCCACTTGGAGGCGGCGTAGACCAGCCGGGCCGCCTGAGCGCCGCGCGAGGTGGCGGAGGAGATGTTCACAACCCGGCCCTCGTCGCGCAGCCGCTCGGCCGCCATCTGGGTCACGAACAGCAGGCCCTTCACATTCAGGCCGAACACCGCGTCGAAGTCCGCCTCGGTGGTCTGGCCCAGCGGCCCGCCGCCGCCCCGCCCGGCGTTGTTGACCAGGATGTCAAGGCCTTGGGGAAGCCCCAGCTTCGCCAGGCCCGCGTCGAACTGCGCGAACATCGAGACCACTTCGGCGTGGCGGGAGATGTCGGCCTGGACGGTGAACGCCTTGCCGCCCGCCGTGTTGATCCCAGCCGCCACCGCCGCGGCCTCCTTCTCACCGCTGGCGTAGTGGACCGCCACCGCCGCGCCCCTGGCCGCAAGGGTGCGGCAGACCTGGGCGCCGATGCCCCGCGATCCGCCCGTCACCAGAGCCGTCTTGCCGTTCAGGTCGTTCGCCATCGCCGATTTCCTCAAGAGTGATTATTGCGTCTTCGCCGCCAAGCCAGCGCTGCTAAAGGAACCGCTGCCAACTGCAAGCGCCCTGGACCCGTCCATGTACCTCCCAGACCTCCTCGCCGGAAAGCGCATCCTGATCACGGGCGGGGGCACCGGCCTCGGCAAGAGCCTGGGCCGACGGTTCGCGGCCTTGGGCGCGGATCTGATCATCTGCGGCCGGCGCGCCGATGTGCTGGAGGCCACCGCCGCGGAATTCCGCGCGGCGTCGCCCGGCGCCAGGATCACCCCCGTGAGCTGCGATATCCGCGACCCCGCCGCGGTCGACGCCATGATGGACGCCATCTGGACGGACGGACCGCTCACCACCCTGGTCAACAACGCCGCGGGCAATTTCATCGCCCGCACCGAGAAGATGTCGCCGCGCGCCGCCGACGCCATCCTCAACGTCAGCCTGCATGGCGCCATGTATTGCACCCTGGCCGCCGGCAAGCGCTGGATCAGCGCCGGTGATCCCGGGTGCGTTCTATCGATCCTGTCCACCTCCACCATCACCGGCCGAGCCTTCACCGCCCCCTCGGCGATGGCCAAATCGGGACTGCTGGCGATGACCCGCAGCCTGGCGGTGGAGTGGGGTCCGAAGGGCGTACGGCTGGCCGCCATCGCGCCGGGCCTGTTTCCCACCGAGGGCGCATGGGCGCGCCTGCGCCCAGCCGGCCGCGATGAGGGCAAGGACCCCGCCGACAGCATCCCCTTGAAGCGCGTCGGCCGCCATGGGGAACTAGCGGACCTGGCCGCCTTCCTGGTCTCCGACGCCGGCGGCTACATCACCGGCGAGATGATCACCATCGACGGCGGCTACCATCTGCGCTCCTCCGGCGCCGAAGATCTGCTGGGCTGGACCGACGAGGCCTGGACCAAACATGAAACCACGCGCGGCTGAACGCGAAGGAACCCACTGATGAGCGAAACCGCCCCCGATATCCTGGTCGAGCGCCGCGCCGGCATGGCGATTCTGACAATGAACCGGCCCGCGACCATGAACGCCATGACCTTTGAGATGATCGCGGACTTCAACCGCGCCATCGCCGAGGCGGAGCGCGACGTAGAGGTGCGGGCCATCGTCATCACCGGAACGGGACGCGGCTTCTGTTCGGGCCTGGATGCGGGTTCGCTGGCGCAGGCCTCGGCCACCGGCGATCGCCAACTGGCCGCCAGGGGCTTGACCGACGACATGCCGGCCCAGTTCGCCAGTCTGCTCAAGATCGGCAAGCCGGTAATCGCCGCAGTCAATGGGGTGGCCGCCGGCATGGGCCTGGTGCTGGCGATCATGTGCGACCTGCGATTCGTGGCCAATGAGGCCAGCTTTGTTACCGCCTTCTCCAAGCGCGGCCTGATCGCCGAGCACGGGATGAGCTGGTTCCTGCCCCGCATCGTAGGCCCCAGCCGGGCGCTGGACCTGATGTGGAGTTCGCGCAAAGTGGGCGCCGAGGAGGCCTACCGCATCGGCCTCGCCGACCGCCTGGCCCCGGCCGCTGAGCTGATGGCCGCTGTGGAGGCCTATGTGGCCGACATCGCCGCCAACGTCTCGCCCCGATCCATGGGGATCACCAAGGACATGGTCTACCGCCACCTGAGCGAGTCCATGGGTCCGGCGGTGCGCGAGGCCGACCGGCTGGCCACCGCCAGTCTCGGCCATCCCGATACCAAGGAAGGCGTACGCGCCTTCGTGGAGAAGCGGCCGCCCCGCTTCGCTCCCTGGACAGGATATGAGGGGTAGTGCGGCGCACAGGCTGACTTGCCGACCCGGCCCGCGGCGTCCTACATGCCGCCCATGAGCGGCAAGACCCTGTATGACAAGATCTGGGACGCCCACGTCGTGGCCGAGGCCGAGGGCGGGGAATCGATCCTCTATATTGACCTGCACCTGATCCACGAGGTGACCAGCCCGCAGGCCTTCGCCGGCCTGAAGGTGGCGAACCGTCCGGTCAGGCGGCCGGACCGCACCCTGGCGGTGGCCGACCACAACGTCCCCACCGAGGGCCAGGCCAAGGGCGTGGACGCCGTCGCCGACGAGGAGGCGCGCACCCAGCTCCAGACCCTGGAGCGCAATGTGAAAGCCGCCGGCATCGAGTTCTTCCCGATGGCCGACATCCGAAATGGGATCGTGCATGTGGTGGGCCCGGAGCAGGGCCGGACCCAGCCGGGCATGACCATCGTCTGCGGCGATTCGCACACGTCCACGCACGGGGCCTTCGGCGCCCTGGCGCATGGCATCGGCACCTCGGAGGTCGAGCATGTTCTGGCCACCCAGACCCTGCGCCAGTCCAAGGGGAAGAACCTGCGGGTGAACCTGGACGGCGATCTGCCGGCGGGCGTGACCGCCAAGGATCTGGCCCTGGCGGTGATCGGAAGGATCGGGACCGCTGGCGGAACAGGCTATGTGATCGAATACGCCGGCTCGGCGGTGCGGGCTCTGTCCATGGAAGGGCGCATGACGCTTTGCAACCTGACCATCGAGGCCGGGGCGCGGGCGGGCCTGGTGGCGGCGGATCAGACCACCTTCGACTATATGATGGGACGGCCCGCGGCGCCCAAGGGCGGCGCCTGGGAACTGGCGCTGGCCGACTGGAAAACGCTGCACTCCGACCCCGACGCTGTCTTTGACCACGAGGTCACCATCGACGTCGCCGCCCTGGTCCCACAGGTGACCTGGGGCACCAGCCCGGAGGACGTGGTCGGCGTTGACGGCCGCGTCCCGGACCCCGACAGCTTCGACAGTCCCGGCAAGCGCGCTTCCGCCGCCCAGGCGCTGGCCTACATGGGCCTCACCGCGGGCCAGCCGATCAGCGAGGCCCGCATCGACCGGGTGTTCATCGGTTCTTGCACCAATAGCCGCATCGAGGACCTGCGCGCCGCCGCCGCCATCGCCGCCAAAGCGCTTGAGTCCGGCCGCCGGGTCGCCCCTCACGTCAAGGCCATGGTGGTCCCAGGCTCCGGCCTGGTGAAGGCCCAGGCCGAGGACGAGGGCCTGGATGAGATTTTCATCGCCGCGGGTTTCGACTGGCGCGAACCGGGATGCTCCATGTGCCTGGCCATGAACCCCGACCGGCTTGAGCCGGGCGAACGCTGCGCCTCCACCTCCAACCGCAACTTCGAGGGCCGCCAGGGCCGCGGCGGCCGCTCACACCTGATGAGCCCGGCCATGGCGGCGGCGGCGGCCATCGAGGGCCGCATCACCGACGTGCGGGAGTTCCTGTCATGAAACCCTTCACCCGCCTCGACGCCGTGGCCGCTCCCCTGCCGCTGGCCAATATCGACACCGACCAGATCATCCCCAAGCAGTTCCTCAAGACCGTGGAGCGGGACGGCCTGGCCAAGGGGCTGTTCTACGACCTGCGCTTTGAGGGCGACGGGCGGGCCAAGCCGGACTTCGTGCTCAACCGGCCAGAGTACAAGGGCGCGGGCGCGCTGATTTGCGGTGACAATTTCGGCTGCGGTTCCAGCCGCGAACACGCCCCCTGGGCGTTGATGGATTTCGGAATCACCTGCGTGATCTCCACCAGCTTCGCCGACATCTTCTACAACAACTGCTTCCAGAACGGCCTGTTGCCGGTGGTGTTGAAGGCCGACGAAGTCCAGGCCCTGATGGAAGAGGCCAAGGGCGGCAACCACGTCACCAGCATCGACCTTGAGGCCCAGACCGTGGTCTCACCCTCAGGCAAGACCTACCGTTTCGATATCGACCCCACCCGCAAGCACAAGATGCTCAACGGCCTCGACGCCATCGGCGAGACCCTGCAGGCTGCCAAGGCGATCGACGTCTATGAAACCAGACGGGCGCTGTCGCACCCCTGGCTGGAGGACGCCCATTGAGCCTGATCGTCGCCGGAACCTACCGGGTCCCGCCGGAGAACCTCGCCGCCATCCGTCCGCACATGCTGACAGTGGTTGCAGCCACCCGCACCGAGACCGGCTGCATCACCTATGCCTACGGCGAGGATGTGGGCGAACCGGGCCTGATCCACGTCTTCGAACGCTGGACCGACCAGGCCGCCCTGGACGCCCACTTCGCCTCGGCCCACATGCAGGCATGGATCGCAGCCCGCGCCGGTTTCGGCCTCTACGACCGCCAGATCTCGGTCTATGAAGTGGTGGGCGAGCGCAAGGCCTGATGCGGCTTGCGCTTGGCGGGTGTCAGGCCATCGCCTAGAACGCCATCCTCGCCAACCGGGACCCTCGCCATGACAGATCTTCTCCTCCTGCCCGGCGACGGCATCGGGCCCGAGGTGACCGCCCAGGTCCGCCGCATTGCGGAAGCGCTGGCGCCCGACCTCGCCATCGCCGAGCGGCTGTTCGGCGGCTGCAGCTATGACGCCCATGGCGAGCCCTTGACCCAGGCGGTGCTGGCCGAGGCCAAGGCCGCCAAGGCCGTGCTGATGGGCGCGGTGGGCGGACCGAAGTGGGCCGGGGCGCCGCGGGACAAGCGGCCGGAAGCGGGCCTGCTGGCCCTGCGGGCCGGCATGGAGGTGTTCGCCAACCTGCGCCCGGCGCTCTGTTTCCAGCCCCTGGCCGATGCCTCCTCCCTCAAGCGCGAGCTCGTGGAGGGCCTGGACTTCATGATCGTGCGCGAGCTTACCGGCGGCATCTATTTCGGCGCGCCGCGGTTCATTGAGGACCTGCCCGGCGGCGGGCGCCGCGCTGTGGACACCCAGGTCTACACCACGCCCGAGATCGAGAGGGTGGCCCGCGTGGCCTTCCAGCTCGCCCGGGGCCGGCGCAACCTGGTGCACTCGGCGGAGAAGTCCAATGTGATGGATTCCGGCCTCCTGTGGCGCGAGGTGGTCACAGACCTGCATGCCCGCGAATTCTCTGACGTGCGGCTGGAGCATATCCTGGCCGACAATGCCGCCATGCAGATGGTCAAGAACCCAAAGCAGTTCGACGTGCTGGTCACCGACAACCTGTTCGGCGACATCCTCTCCGATGAGGCGGCCCAGCTCACAGGATCCCTTGGCATGCTGCCGTCCGCGGCCCTGGGCGCGCCGGGGAAGCCCGGCCTCTATGAACCGATCCACGGCTCGGCGCCGGATATCGCCGGCCAGGGGATCGCCAATCCGCTGGCGGCGATCCTGTCCTTCGAGATGGCCCTGCGCTGGTCGCTGGACCGCGCAGACCTGGCCGACCGGCTCTTCGCAGCCGTGGGCCGGGCGCTCGACCGGGGCGCGCGCACCACCGACCTTGGCGGGGCGCTGAGCACCGCCCAGATGGGCGACGCCGTCCTGGCCCAGCTTTAGGGAGCCCCCGACCATGGCCCGCTGGCTGATGAAGTCCGAACCGGTGAAATACGCCTTCGCCGATCTGGTCCGCGATGGGCGGACCAACTGGGACGGTGTGCGCAACAACCAGGCGGCCCTATACCTGAAGGCCATGCAGGTGGGCGATGAATTCCTGTTCTACCACTCCAACGAGGGCCTCGCGGTGGTGGGGATCGCCAAGGTGGCGAAGCAAGCCTTCATCGACCCCACCGATCCGGCCGGCCGCTACGTAGCCGTCGAGGTGGCGCCGGTACGGGAACTGAAAAACCCGGTGACCCTGGCCCAGATGAAGGCCGAGCCCCGCCTGGCCGGCATGGCCATGTTCCGCCAGTTCCGCCTGTCGGTGGCCCCGGTCACCGATGTGGAGTGGGACGTGGTGATGGAGCTGGCGGGGGAATAGCCGCAGGCCCCATAAACCTTGCCTTCAGCCCCCCGTGAGAGTAGGGGGACGCTCCCTTGTTTCCAGGAGAATTATGATGGGTTACCGGGTGGCCGTTGTCGGCGCCACGGGCAACGTGGGCCGTGAAATGCTGAACATCCTCGAGGAAGTGAACTTCCCCGTGGACAAGATTCACGCGATCGCCAGCCGCAAATCCATCGGCCTGGACATCTCCTTCGGCGACCGCAACCTCAAGTGCGAAGATGTGGAGCAGTTCGACTTCACCAAGGTCGATCTTGTGCTGATGAGCGTCTCGGGGTCGTTCTCCAAGATCTGGGCGCCGAAGATCGGCGCGGCGGGCGCTATCGTCATCGACAATTCCTCCGCCTGGCGGATGGATCCCGACGTGCCGCTTATCGTGCCGGAGGTGAACCCGGACGACGTCGATTACGCGCACCGTAAGAACATCATCGCTAACCCCAACTGCTCCACCGCCCAGCTGGTGGTGGCGCTGAAGCCCCTGCATGACCTGGCCAGGATCAAGCGGGTGGTGGTGGCCACCTACCAGTCGGTCTCCGGCGCCGGCAAGGAAGGCATGGACGAGCTGTTCGACCAGACCAAGAACGTCTTTGTGCTGGGCGCCACCCCGCCAAAGAAGTTCCCCAAGCAGATCGCCTTCAATGTCATCCCTTTCATCGGCGAGTTCCGCGACGACGGCTACACCGACGAGGAAGCCAAGATGTGGAACGAGGTCCACAAGATGATCGACCCGGAGATCAAACTGACCGTGACATGCGTGCGTGTGCCGGTGATGGTGGGTCACTCTGAAGCGGTGAACATCGAGTTCCACGACCCCATCGACGAGGATGAAGCCCGCGACCTCCTGCGTGAAAGTCCTGGCCTGATCGTCATCGATAAGCGTGACTCCACCGGCTACATGACGCCCAAGGAAGCCCAGGGCGAATTCCCGGTGTTCGTCAGCCGCATCCGCCGGGACCCGACCGTGGAGAACGGCCTTTCCCTATGGGTGGTGGCCGACAACCTGCGCAAGGGCGCGGCCCTTAACGCCGTGCAGATCGCCCAGCTGCTGGACGAACGCGGCCTGATCAAAACCAAAGCCCTCGCATGATCAATTCGCCGTCCGCGCCCGGCGAATCCCGCCTGGCGCTGACGGCGGGGATCGCGTGCTACCTGATCTGGGGAACCATGCCCCTGGTGTTCCAGACCCTCGCCCATCTGGGTGCGGGCTATCTGGAGGTGCTGGCGCATCGCACGCTTTGGGCTCTGCCGGCGGCGGCGCTGTTCGTCGGCCTGGCGCGGCAGGGACCTCAGGTGCTTGCGGCACTGTGCAACCCGCGCACCCTGGGTTGGCTCGCCCTGTCGTCAGCGCTGATCGCCACGAACTGGGGCGTGTTCATCTGGGCGGCGCTGCACGGCCGGGTGCTGGAGACCGCCTTCGGTTACTACATCACCCCCCTGGTCAGCCTGGCTGCCGGCGCGCTGATCTTCCATGAGCGGCTGAGCAACATGGGCAAGGTCGCCGTTGGCCTCGCCAGCGCCGGCGTCGTGCTTCAGGCCCTGGCCATCGGTCAGCTTCCCCTGGTGTCGCTGGCGGTGGCGTTCTCCTTCGGCTTCTACGGGGTGGTGCGCAAACGGGTGAGCGCCGACGCCCAGACTGGCCTCCTGGTAGAGTGCCTGATCCTTTCCCTGGCCGCGGCGCCCTATGTGATCTGGCTGCAGAGTTCGGGCGGCGGACACTTCGGCCAGGGCATGGCGATCACAGCTTGGATGGTGGCGTCCGGCCTGGTCACCGCCACGCCGCTGGTGTTGTTCGCCTGGGCCACCCGGCGCATGACCCTGCAAGCCATGGCCTTCCTACAGTTCCTGTCGCCAACACTCACCTTTGCCGTGGGCGCCATGCAGGGTGAACCCTTCGGCGCCCTGCGCGCCGCCTCCTTCGCCCTTATCTGGGGCGGGGCGGCGGTGTTCCTGTGGGCCGCCCTGCGCGCTGGCCGCCGCTACCCAAGCGCCGCGTAGGCCGCTTCAATCAGCCGCCGGGCGCGGGCATCGCCCACCAGGGCGGTGGACTGGCGGTTCATCACATAGGCCCCGCCCAGCCGCCGCTCCGGATCTGCGAACAGGCACGAGCCGCCCCAGCCGGCGTGACCAAAACTCTCCGCGCCGGGTCCCCACGCAAACAGCGGCGCATTGCGCATCACGCCTGCACCCCAGCAGATCTCGAAGGGCAGCACAAGATCCGCGCCGCAGATGCGCGAGCGGCTCATCTCCGCGATCAGGGCCGGGGGAAGGATCACCTCGCCCTCCAGCCAGCCGCCATCGGCCAGGGCGCCGGCCAACCGGGCGAGCGCGAGCGCCGTGGCGTGGGTGTTGGCGGCGGGGAACTCGGCCCGCATCCAGTCGGCGTGCGGCCGCCCTGCCGGCGTCGACCAGGGCTCGAGGAAGGCCGCGCGCGTGGCGGGATTGATCTGGCCAAACTTCGGCAGTCCCGCTGGCCGTCGAACCTCGGCGACCCGGCCATGCTCGGCTTCGGGCAGGCCGATCCAGATGTCCAGGCCAAGGGGCTCGGCGAGGTCTTCCTTTAGCGCCGTCCCAAGGCTGCGGCCGTCGACCCGGCGGAAGATTTCCTGGGCGAGAATGCCGAAGGTTCCGGGATGGTAGCCGCTGGCGCTCCCCGGCGGCCACAGGGGCGATAGCGCCGCCAGCGCCTCGGCGATCGCCTCGCGGTCGAACCACAGGGCCGGGTCAATGGGATCGGCAAAGCCCGCCAGGCCCGCCTGGTGCGATAGCGCCTGCTCCACGGTGATCGCGCCCTTGCCCGCTTGCGCGAACGCCGGCCACAGCTCGGCCACCGGCGTCCGGTAGTCGAGCCTTCCGGCCGCCACCAGCCGCGCAATCAGGACCGCGGCCACCGCCTTGCCGGTGGAGAACACCGGGCAGAGCGTCCCCGCGCCAAAGGGGATCGTCTCCGCCCGGTCGGCGAACCCACCCATCAGGTCCACCACCACCTCGCCACCCTGAACCAGAGTGAACCGGGCGCCCAGTTCCAGATCCTCAGCGAAGTTGGCCGCGAAGGCGTCCTTCACCGGCCCGAACGGCGGACCTGCGAAGCCGTTGATCCCGCTCACGCCGGCTCGCCGAAGGGCGCCATTCGCAGACCCGCCACCGGCTGGCGCAGGGCCTGTACCAGCTGCGCCAGCGGCAGGTCCCCCATCTCCGCGGCGGCGTCGATCATATGGGCGGCGGCGGCCGTGGCGGCGGCGGCGGCGGCGTCCGGCGTCAGGCCCTGCACCAGGCCCGCCGCAAACACTGCTGTGACCAGGTCGCCCGCCCCGTTGGGCGCCTGTTCCCGGCGCGGGTGGGCGTAGAGGCAGGCGTTCGCGCCGTCGCAGAGCACCAGTCCGATCTCCCCTGCGCCAGCGGGAATCGAGGACACCAGGGCGCGGCCGCCCAGGGTCCGCGCCGCCGCGGCAGCGGCCTCGGCGCTCTCGACAGCCCGCCCGGTCAGGTGCGCCAGCTCCCAGGCGTTCGGCGTGATCCAATCTGCGGCGGGGACCAGCGCGGCGGCCATCGACGCGGCGACTTCGGCGGGCAGGTACAGGCCCTTGGGATGGTCGCCCAGGATCGGATCAACCACCGTCACAAGGTTTGAATTGGCGGCCCGCAGCCTCGCCAGCGTCGCCGCGGCGATCCGCACTTGTTCTGCGCTGGCGAAATACCCGGTGATCACCAGGTCGATGCGAGCGAACAGCCCCTCGGCCGCGACGTCGTCGACCATTCCCTGGAACAGCTCAGGCGCCGTCGCCTGACCCGAGGCGCCCCGGGCGGGATTGCGGCCCAAGATGGTTGTGGGAACCAGATGCGCTTCGATGCCAAGGGCGGTGAGCGCGATCTGCTGGGCGCCGCCGCCGATGCGGTTGGCGGCGACAAAGGAGGAAAGGATCAGGGCGGTGGACATGGCGTCCCTATAGCACGCCGGCCGTCATGGTCAGTGATCCGCATCGGGGTGATCGCCCCCACAACGGCCTCCCCCGCAAAAGCCACCTCGGTGAAGTCGGCGGCGCGGGCCAGACCCGGACGTTCCACCAAAGCTTCAACCACGCGGCCCACCTGCCGGACGAGATGGCGGGCCAGCGCCGCATCGCCGGCGGCGCGCAAGCGTGCGGCTCTGGACTTGACTTCAGCCCGGGCGATAGGCGGCATCCGCGCGGCGGGTGTGCCGGGCCGGGCGCTGTAGGGAAACACATGCAGGAATGAAAGGCCCGCCTCCTCCACCAGGGCGAGGGTGTTGCCGAACATCGCCGCGGTCTCAGTGGGGAAGCCCGCGATCAGGTCGGCGCCAAAGGTGATGTCCGGCCGCACGGCCCGCACATCTGCGATCAGCTTCAAGGCGTCGGCGCGCGAATGGCGGCGCTTCATGCGCTTTAGTATCATGTCGTCGCCGGCCTGCAGGGACAGGTGTAAATAGGGCGCAAGCCGGGCCTCCTCGGCAAGGCATCGCATCAGGTCAGCGTCAATCTCGGCGGCGTCGATGGACGACAGTCGCAACCGCGGCAACTCCGGGACCAGTTTCAGGATCCGCGCGGTGAGCTGACCAAGGCTGGGTTGGCCGGGCAGGTCTGCGCCCCAGCTGGTCAGGTCCACCCCGGTCAGCACCACCTCGGCGTAGCCCTGGGCGACCAGCCGGCGCACCTGTTCGACGATATCGCCCGCCGCCGCTGAGCGGGAATTTCCCCGGCCGAACGGAATGATGCAGAAGGTGCAGCGGTGGTCGCAGCCGTTCTGGATTTCCACATAGGCTCGCGCCCGGTCCTTCAGGCCATCGATCAGGTGGCCGGCGGTCTCGCGCACGCTCATGATGTCGTTGACCCGCACCCGCGGCGCATCGGCCTGCGGCGCATAGGCGCCCGGCGCGCTCTTCTCGGCGTTGCCCAGCACCAGATCCACCTCGGACATGGCGGCGAAGGCGGCCGGATCGATCTGGGCCGCGCAGCCGGTGACGATCAGCGTCGCGCCAGGCCGCTCGCGCCGCGCCTTTCGGATCGCCTGCCGGGCCTGACGCACCGCCTCGGCGGTTACCGCGCAGGTGTTGAACACCACCGCATCAACCAGCCCGTCTTTGGCGGCCCGCGCCCGCACCACCTCGCTCTCATAGGCGTTGAGCCGGCAGCCGAAGGTGACGACGTCGACGCCTTCCCCCCCCGCCCCATCGCTCACGGCAGCTTGCCGGCGAAGTCCAGGCTCGCCGGTCCGGTCATGATCACGTGGTTGTCGGCCTCGCGCCATTCGATGACCATTTCGCCGCCATCCATCTCGACGGCCGCCGTGCGATCCGCAAGACCACGCCGATGGGCCGCCACCAGGGCCGCGCAGGCGCCGGTGCCGCAGGCCAACGTCTGGCCCGCGCCCCGCTCCCAGACTTTGAGACGGATGCGGTCGCGCGTCTGGACCTCGGCGAAACCCACATTGACGCCCTCGGGGAACAGCGGGTGGTGCTCGATCAGCGAGCCCGCCTCGCGCACCGGCGCGGTCTCGGCGTCTGGGACAAAGAACACCACATGCGGATTGCCCATGGAGACGCAGCCCGGCGTGTGCAGCACCGGGTTGTCGATAGGCCCGATCTGCAGCTCCACCCCGCGGGTGTCCATCTCTTCCGCCAGCGGGATCTGTTCCCAGGACAGCCCCGGCTCGCCCATGTCGATGCTGACCAGACCGCCGTCTGCGCGGGCGGCGGACAACAGGCCCGCGCGGGTCTCAAACTGGGCCGCGTCACGACCGGTGGCCTGCATCAGCAGCATGCCCACGCACCGCGATCCGTTGCCGCAGGCGTCGATTTCCACCCCGTCGGAGTTCCAGAAGCGCACGAAGGCGTCGGCCCGCTCGGAGGGTTCAATGGAGATCACTTGGTCACAGCCAACGCCGCTCGCCCGATCGGCGATAGCGCGCACCTCCGCCGAGCTGGGCTCGAACGGGGCGCTCCGGGCCTCGACCACGACAAAATCGTTGCCGAGGCCGTTCATCTTTAGAAACGGCCGGCTCATGATGGGCGCACATATAGTGGAGATCACCGCGAAATGCGATTTTCCGTCGCCGACGTGTGAATCCCACAGGTGACATGGGCCTGCGCCTCTGATATCTGCCACGCCTTCAACCCGAAGGCCGACCCTTCGGGCGATATCATTATTGCTCGCTCCGCCGCTGCGTGGGCGTGAGCGGCCGACAGGAGAGATACCCCTGGTTCAGATTTTCGTGCGCGACAACAACGTCGACCAAGCCCTCAAAGCGCTGAAGAAGAAGATGCAGCGCGAGGGCTCATTCCGGGAAATGAAGCGCCACGTCCATTATGAGAAGCCGTCGGAAAAGCGCGCCCGCCAGAAGGCGGAGGCCGTACGCCGGGCCCGCAAGCTGGCCCGCAAACGCGCCCAGCGGGAGGGCCTGCTGCCCCCGCCGAAAAAGCCGCCGCCCCGGTAGAGCCGGCTGATCAAAGCGATGCAGGGGGGCCGCGCGGCGCACGCGCGGCCCTTCTTATTTGTCGCTGACGCGCACGTTTACGACATGATGGCGCAGGGCTTGCTGGTGAAAGCCTGCGTCAAGACCTATCTGATAGAGCGATCCATTCCGGGACGAACCGCGAGCGACACATGAACCTGCGCAATTTCGTCATTTGGGGCGTCGTCATCGTGGCCCTAATCGGGGTCTGGAGCATGATGAGCGGCGGCTCCCACTCCGGCGGCGCCGTCGCCCAGGTGACCTATTCGCAGCTGCTGACCAAGGTGAACGGCGGCGAAGTGAAGACCGCCGTGTTCCGCGGCGGGGCGGTGGAGATCCACGACTCGGCCGGCAAGACCTATGTGGCCGTCACGCCTGCGAACCAGGACGATCTGGTCAAGCGGCTGGAGGCCCAGGGCGCCGACATAGAGGTCAAGCCCGCAGGCGGCATCACCCTGATGGGCGTCCTGTTGCAGAGCCTGCCGATCCTGCTGCTGATCGGGGTGTGGATCTTCTTCATGCGCCAGATGCAGGGCGGCGCGCGCGGCGCCATGGGCTTTGGCAAGTCCAAGGCCCGCCTGCTCACCGAGGACAAGAACCGCGTCACCTTCGATGACGTGGCCGGGGTGGACGAGGCCAAGGAAGAGCTTGCCGAGATCGTCGACTTCCTGAAGGACCCGCAGAAGTTCCAGCGCCTGGG
>CANJLH010000021.1 GCA_947475415.1 Caulobacteraceae bacterium | reverse complement strand
GGCAAGGTCAGCCGTCTTCGCACCTGCCTCCGCTTCCCGCAGCACCCCGATAATCTGCTCTTCTGTAAATCGTGATCGCTTCATCGTCCGTCCTTCTCTCAGGGCCGGACTCTAATCATTCTTGGATGGAAATCAGGGGGTCACGTCACGCGCCTGGCAGTTCCGGAGGGGATTCGCGGCGGGTACGAACCTGAAAGCCTGGCTCTACAAGATTCTTCGTAACGCCTTTTATACCCAGACTGTGCGTGGCCGCAGGACAGTGCAGGATGTCGAGGGTCGCATGGCGGCGCAGCTTGTGGTCAGTCCGGACCAGGAATGGCGGCTGGCCTATGGTGAACTGCTCGACGCGCTCGCCAAGCTCAGTCCCGACACCCGCGAGGCCCTGGTTCTGGTGATTGCGGCGGGGCTCACCTACGAAGAGGCGGCCGAGGTGTCAGGCTGCGCGGTGGGAACCGTGAAGAGCCGGGTCAATCGCGCCCGCGAACGCCTGGCTGAGCTGACGGACTTTGACCTCTCGGCGATCGCCTGCACTGCGAGCCGCCAAACCGAGCGTCGTGAAGATCGGCGAGCTGTCGCCTGACGCGCGATGGCCGCAAAGCGATGGCGATGGCGATTGGGGCGGCGGTTTTGTCTTAATCCTTGAAGATGCCGCTTTTTTTCCGAGCCAGTTGAGTTCACCGGATCCGGAAACGGTCAGGCGGCGGCGAACTTTTTCAGCCCAACAGCGGTTTATCCCGGAACGTCAATAGCGGCCGGTGCGTACGTATGTTTGGTTCGGGCTTCAAGCCTATGAAGTTGCGTGAAATTCTCCTCGGCGGCGCGGCCAGCTTGATTGTGGCGGGCGCAACCTGTCCGGCGTTGGCGCAGGCCGATCCGACCACGCGCGCGCGGCTGGATGCTGTCGAGCAGGAATTGAACCGGCAGTCGGCGAGGCTCGCCGAACAGGATAAGCGGCTGGGCGGGCAGGAAGGGCTGATCGAGGCTCAGGCCTTGCAATTGCGGGCGCTGCGCCAGGAGCGCGACCAGCTTCTGCTAGCGGTCCGCGCCACCGGCGTGTCGGGGGCGCCGCCGGTCCCGGCGCAACTCAATCACAGCGCTCAGCAATTGGCCCAGCAGGGCCAGGGTCCGTCGATTGACGACGCGGAGGTCCAGCCCGTGGGCGAGGCGCCGTCGGCTGACGAGCCCCAGCGGCGCGTGCGTGAGGTGGCCGCTGTTCCTGAGGGAATCGGCGTGCTGTCGAAACAAGGTCAGCTGACCATCGATCCGTCGGTTGAATATTCCCGCAGCAGCAACAACCGCCTTGTGTTCCGTGGCGTGGAGATCGTTCCAGGGGTCCAGCTGGGCGTCATCGAGGCCACTGACGCTGACCGCGACACCCTGTCGGGGAGCGTGGCCGCCCGCTACGGCCTGACGAACCGGCTGGAGCTAGAAGGGCGCGTTCCCTACATCTACCGCCAGGACCGGATCACGACGCTCGCCCAACGCGACGCGACGGTATCGCGGACCAAGCGCCTGGATGGGCAAGACCTCGGGGATGTGGAGCTCTCGGCCCGCTATCAGATCAACCGAGGCGTCAACGGCCACCCGGTGTTCGTCGCCAACGCGCGGGTCAAACCGCCGACAGGCACGGGGCCGTTCGACGTCCGCTATGACCAGTTCGGCGTCGCAACGGAACTGGCGACCGGATCCGGGTTCTGGGGCTATTCGGCCGGGGTGACGATGATCTATCCGACCGATCCGGCGGTGTTCTTCGCCGGCCTGACCTACGGCTACAATGCGCCCAGGTCCGTCAACAAGACGTTTGGGTTGGGGGATAGCGCTATTCACGTGGGCAGTGTGGACCCCGGAGACTCGATTGGCCTGACCATGGGGTTCGGCCTGGCGCTGAACCCACAGTTCTCAGTTTCCATGGGCTACAGCCACACCTATATCTTCCCCACCGATCAGGACCTGTCGCAGCCTGGCCGCTCGGTGACCACCACGCACTCCAATGCGTTGCAGGTTGGCTCGATGCTGCTCGGCTGGTCCTATCAACTGAACAAACGGCTGACGATCAGCAACAACTACGAGTTCGGCGTTACCTCCGACGCCTCGGACATGCGCATGGTGATCCGCATGCCGTACCGGTTCTAGGTTGGGTTAGGTGACGGCTGATTCCAGCGAGCGAGCCTAACCGGCAAGATTAGCTGTACCTTCTCCTAGTGCGCGCGAAGGGTCCCAGGGGACCCTTCGCGCGATTATCAAGGCTGCTTGAACGCGTTCCGAAACGTGTAAAGCGGTCCTCGGATAAAAGTGTGTTTAATCAATAGATTATAGCTAAAATCCTGCCGTGGTCAGATCGGCCGCCCCAGCTTGCTTCAGGCAGGAGGACGAGGGGCCGTGACCTAGCGCAAATGCATCAATTCGGCAGAGCGTTGGTGATCGCCGCGCCGACGGCGTCCTGCATCCGCAGCCCGGCCTGTTCGGCCATTATCCCGGACTGCAGATCCGCGAACTCCGGTATGTTCAGGGTGATCTCCGTTTCCTGACGAATATTGCGGTTGCTGGCCGTGTTGACGATTAGGCTTGAGATGGAATTCTGCGACAGGTCGTGCAGCGCCGCCGTAGCGCCGCCATCGCCCGGACTCACGATCCCGCGCCACCCGCTCGCAGGGCCCAGATTGATGCCGCCAGCGGTAGCTAGGTCGTTGACCTGGGCCGGATCGGTGGGCGCGCCGGCTGCATTTGTGGTTTCCGCCCCGTTGGCGGTCCAGCTCATGCGGGTTTCCAGGGCCAGGACGCCGTCAATCGTGGTGCGCACCACAGCGCCAAAGCCGATATCCACGCCAAGTGGGGTCATGAAGCCGCCGCGCACTTCGGCCAATTGGGCGTCATTGAGCGCAAGGCGCGGCACGTCGATCGCCAGTTCTGCGGCGGCTTCGCTCAGACCGGACATGGTGACCGGCCCAATGTCGAGACTGATGGTGAGATCGTTGAGGGGGTTCGGGGGATCTGCCGCCTGGGTCATGATCGCCTCGACCTGCGGCGGGCGCTCCAGGTCAGTGGCGGTTGCGCCGTCGATTGGCGCGATTGCGGTGGCCAGGGCCAGGGCGGCGAAGTTGACGACGTCAAACATCTTGGACCTCACTGACCCACTGGAGCGAGGCTTGCCGCCACGCTAGGGGGCACGATCTCCCGGAAATCGCTGACCTGGTACATTGGGGGTAGTTCGCGGACGGGACCGTAGGTCGAGGCGGCCGCAAGCTGGCCATCGTCGAGCGGTCCGTGTGGCCAGACTGACCACTCGTCCGGCCGATTGTATCTGGCCTTTATGTCGTCGCGGGGATGCACCATGAAGACGATCCCATTCCACATCTGGCCGAACTCGGCCTCGGTATAGGTCTTCAGGCCCTGGGCCGGATCGCCGACCAGAACCTTACCGTGGCGGACCCCCTTGATGACTACGAAGTGTCGGTAACGGCCGATCACCACCACGGCGATGGCTGGAGCTTCGGCCTTTTCAAGATCAGCCAAGGTCAGGCGGTAGCCATCGGCGAAGAGTCCCCGGGCCTCGAGGAACTGTTTCATGTCGAACAGCGAGAACCCGACTTTGCGGATCTGGTCCTTGTCGCCGATGGCGTACATGGCCCGGAAAACGTCGGCCTCGGTGATCGGCTGTCCGTAGTGATAGTTCAGCAGCGTCGCCACCGCCGCCGAACCGCAGCTGAAGTCGTACTGCTGGCGCACCACCGTGCGGAAGGGAATGTCGCGGAAGGTGGTGACCGGGAATTTGAACGAAGCGCCGCCCTCAACGATTGAGATTTGCGCCTGCGCGGCGGTGACGCTCAGACACGAGGCGACAACTGCGGCGCAAGCCACCGATCGAAGGCGGCGCAGGGGAAGAGTCCACATGGCCTGGGCCGCCTTAAGGTGCCGGTGCGGTGGTGGCGATGGTGACGCTGATGCTGCCCTGCAGGACGTTGTTCATGCCCGTGTTGACCACGAAATTGCCGATGCCGTTGAAGTTCCCCAGGCTGCCGGCGAAGCTGACGTCGCCCGCATTGACCGTTCCCGCCTCGATGGTGTTGTCGTGCGAGTTGGCCAGGAGCTTCTGGTTAGACGTGGCCTCGACGTTCACGGTGTCGGAGCCGCCGGACATGTCGGCAAGCTCGTCCGTCTGCATGGCCTTGGCGTCGGACTCCGCGGTTGTCGGCGCAGCAGCGGCCTCGCTTACGGGGGCTTCTGGCGTCAGTGCGACTTCCGAGGTGCTCAACGGATCGTCGATATTGAGCGGAGTGTCTTGCGCGAACCCCAGGCCGGGCGCGGCCAGAGCCGCGACGCAGACAATTGGGGCCATAGTTCTGATGGCGATTCGAAACATGGTCGTATTCCACGACTGGTCTCGCCGGGCTTGCCGGCGGGGATCGTCAGGCCGGGACGATGTCCCGGCCTGACGTACGCGTGACTGGAAGTTTCGAGGTCAGTTGCCTGAGAAGGTGACCGACGACGTCGCCGAGAGCGAGTTCCCGGCCTGGACCAGCGAGCCGAAGCCCGTGTTCATGCTGTTGGCCTGCAGACCCGCGAAGTCGGTGATCGTTTGGGTCGCAGCCCCGGTGGTGAGCGAAGCCGTTATGGTGTTGGCGCCGGAAGACGCGCCATTGCCGCCAGCCGCACCGGCCGCACCCGCCGCGCCCGCGCCGCCGGCCGCGCCGGATGCGCCGGATGCGCCGGAGCCACCGCCGCTGCCGATACCAGGCGCAGCGGCCTGGGCTCCAACGCAGGAGGTGCTGAGGAGGTTGCTGGTGCAGTCGGTGGACGCCGCAGCGGCCGCGGTTCCGGAACCGGTGCCGCCGCCATCGCCGCCGCTGCCGCCCTTGCCGCCGTCACCGCCGGCGCCCGACCAGCCCTTCACTTCATAGCTGATGTGGGAGACTTCACCCTTCAGGTCTTGATCCGACACGGCCTTGTAGGTGGTGGTGGTGTAGGTCTTGGTGATGGTGTCGTTGTCTTGATTGAAGCTGTTCTTGTTGGTGTTGTCGGTGTTGGTCTTGGTGATGGTCTTGGTGTCGGTGTTGGTCTTGGTGATCGTGTCGTTGTCGTTCTTGGTGACGGTCGTGGTTTCGGTGTTGGTCAGCGTGGTCCCCGCCAGCTGGCTACCATCCGTGGCCCCGGTGAGGTTGCCCTTGGCCACCTGCGAGCCGTCATCAATGACGACGTCCGGGCCGGAGGCCAGGGCGGCCCCTGAGAGCATCAGGCCCAGCGCCAAGGCGGAGGCCGAGAGGAGAAGTTTGTTCGACATTTTAGGTACCTTCCCAAAGGTATGAAAGCGTGGAGGAACCGTTGTCCTCGGTGGTCAGAACCGGACTTGCGGAGAAAGAGTTCGGATCACAAACCCGTGAGATTGCGGGTAAGTGCCGGATGTTCCAAAATGGCGCACATCAAGCCGCCGCCAGGCGTGGCGCAGGGCGGTCGACGCCCCAGGCCGACCACAAATAGTCCCTCGGCCTATTGAATAACTTGCCAAATCACGACAGCGGCGCCGAGTGCGGCCTCCGCGTCGATTGCCAGGTCTCGACGTCCGGGCTCAGCGTCCGGCGCGAACCAGACGGCCGGGCCGGGCGCCGGTGTCGACACCCTCGCGGCGGACCACTTCACCGCTGAGCACCGTGGCCACATAGCCGGTTGCCGCCTGGATGAAGCGGCGGCCGCCGGCGGGCAGGTCATGGCGCATTTCCGGCGCCAACAGTCTCAGCCGGGTCATGTCGATGACGTTCAGGTCCGCCTTCAGGCCGGGCGCGATCACCCCGCGGTCGGTCATCCCATAGAGGTGGGCGGTGTCGCGGGTCTGTTTGCGCACCGCCTGTTCGAGGCTGATGCGGGGACCGGGCCGGTCGCGCACCCAGTGAGACAGGATCCAGGTGGACATCGACGCATCGCACATCAGGCCGCAATGGGCGCCGCCGTCGCTGAGGCCGATCATCGCCACGGGATGCTGCAGCATCTCATAGGAAGCGTCGCCGTTACCGTAGCTGTAGTTGAACAGGGTCAGGAGCAGAAGGGTTTCGCCCCCGTCCGCCGCCATCAGGTCATAGGCCTTGGCGGCGATATCGACCCCTTCCGCCGCGGCGAGCGCCTTCAACGACATCTCAGGGCCCGGCTCGTAGTTGGGCGGATCGTCGAGAAGGTAAAGCTGATGCAGTCGTGCGCCGATCATCCGGGCGTAGAGGTGCCGCGCGGTGTTGGCCTCGTCGAGGATCAGCTCCCGACGGGCCGGTTCACGCATGGCCGCCGCGCGCTCGGCCAGGGGCAGATGGGCGATCTCGTCATAGCTCGGCCGGCCGATGAACGGATGGTTCGACTGCAGTCCGATCAGCAAGCCGGTGGGCCGCGCCATGATCTGGGGGAACACCTGGGCGCCGGCCTGCACCGCCTTGTAGGATTCCTCCATCAATTCGCGCCACTGGTCCGGGGCGGCGTCGACCTGAGTCAGGGCGTAGGTGATCGGCCGTTCAATGGCGGCCGAAAGCCGACACATCCACTCGACTTCCTTCTTCGGCGCCACCAGGTCTTCCCCGGCAACGCCAGCGGGTGCGAGCTCGAACAGGCCACGGCCGGCCTCTTTGAGCGCCGCGCCGATCCCGAACAGTTCATCTTCGGCAGCCCAGGTGCCGGGCACAGGGGTTCCGTCCATCGCCCGGTGGGTGATGGTCCTCGAGGTTGAGAACCCAAAGGCGCCGGCGTCGATAGCCTCGCGCACGATGGCCTTCATGGCGGCGATTTCTTCGGGGCTTGCGGGCGCGTCCGTGGCGCCGCGCTCACCCATCACATAGGTCCGCACGGGGCCATGCGGGATGTGCGCGGCGACGTCGACGGCGCGGGGAGTTTTCTCAAGTATATCGAGATATTGTGGGAATGTTTCCCATCCCCACGTCATACCCTCGGCCAGCACGACGCCTGGGATGTCCTCGACGCCTTCCATCAGCTGGATGAGCCAGTCCTCCTGGCCGGGGTGGACTGGAGCGAAGCCCACGCCGCAGGCGCCCATCAGCACGGTGGTGACGCCGTGCAGGGTCGACGGCTCCAGCAGCGGGTCCCAGGTGGCCTGGCCGTCATAGTGTGTGTGGATGTCCACGAACCCGGGAGTGACGATCAGCCCCGCCGCGTCGATGGTCTCTCGCGCCGCACCGGGCAAGGCGGCGCCCACCGCTGCAATCAAGCCGTCCTTGATGGCTACGTCGGCGGCGAACGGCTGGGCGCCGGTTCCGTCGACGATCATGCCGTTACGGATGATCAGGTCGTACATTTCGATGCTCCGCGCCCAATTTTGCGGCAGGGATTGAGGCCCCTATCGCCAGGCAGGTCCAGTCCGGTTGCAGGGGACAATCCCGGGCGGCCACGGAGGTGGCCTTAGCCCCCGCCGATCTTAGGGATGAACACGACCTCGGAGTCTGGCCCGATCGGCGAGAACCAGGCGTCCTGATGGATCTCGCCGTCAATGGCAACAGCCATCCGCCGGTCCGCATAGTCGCCGAGTCCGGGGAAGCGGGCGTCGAGCGCGGTAATCAGTTCCCGAACCGTGGCGGCCGGAATATCGAACTCGGTTGCGCCGCCTGTGAAGGCGGCGCAGTCCGAGTTCAGCGCCACGCGGGCCATGGGAGCCTGCGCCCTACTTCGCCTCCATCGCCGCCACGATACGGGGCGGCGACAGGGGAAGGTCGGCCATGCGAATGCCGATTGCGGCGCTGACGGCGTTAGCGCAGGCGGCCAGCGGCGGGACGATCGGAACCTCGCCCACGCCCTTGGCCCCATAGGGGTGGCGGGGGTTCGGCGCAGTCTCGATCAGGATCGCGTCGATCATCGGCAGGTCAGAGGCCACAGGCACCCGGTAATCCAGGAAGCCGGAGTTCTCCATCTTGCCGTCGCGATCGTAGATATACTCCTCGTTCAGCGCCCAGCCGACGCCCTGGGCCACGCCGCCCTGGACCTGACCCTCGACGTAGGAGGGGTGGATGGCCTTCCCCACGTCCTGGGCGGCCGTATAGCGCAGTACGGTGACGTGGCCGGTCTCCGGATCTACCTCGACGTCACAGAGGTGGACGGCGAAGCCGGGCCCCGCCCCCTGGGCGTTGATGGCGCTTTCGGCCGAGATCGCCCCGCCGGTGCGGGCCGATTGAGCCGCCAGCTTGGCCAGGGTGAAGGGCTTCACCTCCTTCGACGCGTCGAGGCAGACCGCCTGGCCATCGCGCCAGGCCACCTGATCCACAGTCACGTCCCACAGCTTGGCGGCGCGGGTCTTCATGTCCGAGATCACCTTGTTGGCGGCCTCGATCACCGCCATTCCGGTGGCGAAGGTCACCCGGCTGCCGCCGGTGAGCATGGAGAAACCGATGGATGAGGTGTCGGCCACGATCGGTCGCACCTTTTCCACGGGGATGCCCAGGGTCTCGGCGGCCATCATGGCCATGGAGGCCCGCGAGCCGCCGATGTCGGGATTGCCAGTGGCCACCACCACGCTGCCGTCTTCCTGCACGTGCATCGCCGCGGTAGACTGGCCGCCGATGTTGAACCAGAAGCCGGCGGCCACGCCGCGGCCCTGGTTGGGTCCGAGCTTGATCTTGTAGTGGGCGCTGTCCTTGATCGCCTGCAGGGTCTCAAGATAGCCGATGTTGGCGTAGGTAGGGCCATAGGCCGCCTTCACCCCGTCCTTGACGCCGTTCTTGATCCGCAGGTCGATGGGATCGACCCCCAGCTTCTGAGCCAGCTCGTCCACTGCGCTTTCAACACCGAATGCCGCGATCGGCGCGCCAGGCGCGCGATACGCGGCGATCTTGCACATATTGGAGACCACGTCCCAGCCGGTGATCATCAGGTTGGGAATGTCATAGCAGGCCAGCGCAGTCATTGAGGCGGCCCCCACCGGCGATCCCGGGAAGGCGCCGGCCTGGAACATCATCTCCACATTGGCCGCGACGATGGTCCCGTCCTTCTTGGCGCCCAGCTTGACCAGCACAACGCCGCCGGAGGTCGGTCCGGTGGCCCGGAACACCTCGTCGCGGGTCATAACGATCTTCACCGGATGGCCGGAGTGCTTGGACAGCACCAGGGCCACTGGCTCGATATATACGGTGGTCTTGCCGCCGAAGCCGCCGCCGATCTCGGCCGGGGTGACGCGGATGTTGGAGTTGTTCATGGCCAGCACTTGGGCGGTGTAGGTCTGGACCATGAACGCGCCCTGGCTGGAACACCACACCTGGCACTGGCCGTCGGAGCCCCAGGCGGCCACGCAGGCGTGGGGTTCGATATAGCCCTGGTGCACCGCTTTGGTGGTGTAGCGGCCCTCGACCACCACTTCGGCGGCGGCGAAGCCCTCGGCCAGATCGCCGCGGGCGATGCGGTTGCGCTTGACGATGTTGGAGGCCTTGGCGGGCTTTTCGTCCAACCCATCGGTGAACATGTCCTCATGCAGCACCGGCGCGTCGGGCTTCATCGCCGCTTCCACGTCGATCACATGGGGCAGGATCTCATACTTGACCTCGATCAGCGCCAGGGCCTCGTCGGCGGCCGCGGACGTTGTGGCCGCAACGGCGGCCAGGGCGTGGCCCTCGTAGAGCACCTTGTCGCGGGCCATGACATTCATGGCCAGATCGCGGGCGTTGGCCTCGACCTCACCGCCCTGCATGGCGGCGGACGCCACGGTGGGGAAGTCCTTGCCGGTGACAACGGCCTTAACGCCGGGAACGGCGCGGGCCTTCTTGGTGTCGATGGAAATGATCCGCGCGTGGGCGTGGGGGCTGCGCAGGATCTTGCCGACCAGCTGGCCGGGCATGGCGAAATCGGCGGCGTAGAGGGCGCGGCCGGTGACCTTGTCGGCGCCGTCGGGTCGGATCGGACGGGTGCCGACGACCTTCAGGGCGGGTTTGTCCAGGACTTCGCTCATGCGACCCTCTCTTGTCTCAGTTCGGCGGCCGCATCGAGCACGGCCTTGATGATCTTGTCATAGCCGGTGCATCGGCACAGGTTCCCGGCCAACCAGTAACGGGCTTCGGTCTCGGTTGGGTCGGGATTGGCGTCGAGCAAGGCCTTGGACGCCATCAGCAGTCCTGGCGTGCAGAAGCCGCATTGCAGAGCGGCGTGTTCGAGGAATTTCTGCTGCACGGCGTGCAGGTGACCGTCCTTGGCGAGGCCCTCGATGGTCTCGACCCGACGGCCCTCAACCTCTGGCGCGAGAACCAGGCAGGAACAGACCAGCCGCCCGTCAAGGATCACCGAACAGGCGCCGCAGTCGCCCGAACCACAGCCTTCCTTGGAGCCGGTCAGGCCCACTTCGTCGCGCAGGGCGTCCAGCAGGGTCGCGCCCGGTTCGGCCAGGAACTCCACGGCGTCGCCGTTGATGGTGGTAGTGACGTGTGTCTTGCTCATCAGGCTTTCCCCGCCCGGTCATAGGCGATTTGCGCCGCGCGCCGGGCCAGCACGCCTGCGATTTTGGTACGGTATGCGGCGGTGCCGCGCTTGTCGCTGATCGGCCGGCAGGCGGCGCGAACGGCGGCGTCGAGTTTCGCCAGCGCCGCGTCGTCGAGCTTGGTTCCCACCAGTGCTGCGCCGGCTTCGGCGACCAGTAGCGCGGTGGGCGCCACGGCGCCGATAGCCACATGGGCCTCGGTGACAACGCCGGCGGCGTCGAGAACCAGGTTCACGGCGGCGCCGGCGACGGCGATATCCATTTCCGTGCGCGGGATCAGCCGCAGGTAGGCGTCGGACGACCGCGCCGGCCGCGGCGGCAGACGCATCTCCAGTACAAACTCGCCCTGGGCCAGGGACGTCTGGCCAGGTCCGGTGGGGATCTGCTCGACCGGCGCCTCGCGCCGGCCGTTCGGCCCCACCACCACGCAGACGGCGCGAGCGGCGATCAGGCCGGGCACACTGTCGGCGGCCGGCGAGCCGTTGCAGAGGTTGCCGGCCATGGTGGCGCGGCCCTGGACCTGGGTGGAGCCGATCAGGTTTGCGCCCTCGACTACACCGGGCCAAGCCTTGACCAGGGCGGCGTGCTCGGAGAGCTCGGCCCCGGAAGTCGCCGCGCCGATGACGAAGCCGCCACCTTCGCTGCGGATTCCCCGGGCGGCGTCAATCCGCTTCAGGTCAACGATCACGCTGGGTTTGGCGCGCCCCGCCCGCAGCTGGACCAGTAGGTCCGTGCCCCCCGCCAGCGGGCGGGCGCCGGCGGCCGCCAGGGCCTTGACCGCCTCATCCGCCGTGGTCGGCGCAATATAGTTCAGTTGAGACACGTAGGCTCCCTTTGTCCGGCGTTCCCGCAGGCGGCTTATGGGCGCGCCTGAGGCTTATGTCACCGATCTTAGAGCGACCTGCGCCTCGGCCACAAGGTTGTGTACGCAGCCCGTGGACGGCTGCGTCCCTTGCGGTAGGGTGCGGTCAGGATCGATTGAGGAGGTTTACCCATGGCTGTCGAGAGACCCGTCGCCGTAGTCACCGGCGCCTGCGGCGGCATGGGCCGCGCCATCGCCCGCCAACTTGGCCGCCGGTACGACCTGTCCTTATCCGATGTCAGCGTCCTGCGACTGGAGGCCTTCGCCGAGACCCTGCGCGAGGAAGGCTATGTCGTAAGCGCACTTACGCCCGGCGACATCGCTGAGCCCGGCGTAGCGGCGGAACAGGTGGCCGCCGCCCGCGCGGCCGGTCCCTTGCGCGCGGTTGCCCACACGGCGGGCGTTTCCCCGGCGCTGGGACCCTGGGACGCGATCCTGCGGGCTAACGTCATGGGGACTGAGCGCCTGCTTCTGGCGCTGGAGGACGGCCTGGAGTCGGGCCTGGCGATGGTGATGATCGCCTCGGTGGCAGGTCATTTCGCCGACAAGGTCGCGGAGGTGGACGCCATCATGACTGCGCCGCTCAGCCCCGACTTCCTGCAGCGGATGAAACCTCATCTGGAGACCCTGACCAAGGCTGAGGACCAGTTCGGCGTCAGCCAACCCGCCTACGCCCAGTCCAAGCGCGCGGTGATCCGCAATTGCGAGGGCCGCGCCCCAGCCTGGGCCGACCGCGGCGCGCGCATCATCACCCTGTCACCCGGCCTGATGTGGACCCCCATGGGCCGCGCCGAGGCCGACGCTAACCCCGCCGCCGCCCGGTTGGGCCAAAACACCCCCATCGGCCGCTGGGGCACCTCGCTGGACATCGCCAACGCGATCGATTTCCTGGTTTCGGACGTGGCCGGCTTCATCTCCGGGACGGATCTGCGCATCGACGGGGCGGTGACGCCGGCGGTGCGGGGGGTGGTGTTTTAGGAAGGGGGACTCAAATCCAAAGGATGCAATTGAGCCGGCGGCGCCTCGCCGCTAGGGTCGCGGCCGGAAATAGGAGGCTTTCCCATGAGCGAGCAGAAGAAATGGGTCTGGAAGACGCCGCCGTGGGTTCCCGGGCACATCGAGAAATACCTCACCGACCCTGAGGCCGCCCATCTTTGGGACGCCAGCGTCGGCGGGGTGGAGAAGATGCTGCCAACGCTGTTGCTCACCACCAAGGGTCGCAAGTCGGGCGAGGACCGCCATTCGCCGCTGCTCTATCAGGAATTCAATGGACGCTGGGTGATCATCGGCTCGAAGGGCGGGTTCCCCGCACATCCGGCTTGGTATCTGAACCTGATGGCGAACCCCGAGGCCGAGGTGCGGGTGGGCGCCAAGCGGGCCAAGGTGAAAGCGCGCCTGGCCGCTGGCGCGGAGCGGGCGCGCTATTGGGCGTCCATGCGCGAGTCTTACCCGCCTTTCGAAGAATATCAGGACCGGGCCAAGGACCGCGAAATCCCGGTGGTGGTGCTGGAACCGATCGGCTGATGGCCTACGAAACCGTGCTGGTCGAACGGCGCGGGGCGGTGGGAATCGTCACGCTCAACCGCCCCGACAAGCTCAACGCCATCAATCTGCAGGTCAGCCACGACATCCGTGACTCGGTCGCCGAAATGAACGCCGACGACGCGATCGGCGCCATTGTGCTCACCGGCGCCGGCCGGGCTTTTTCCGCAGGCGGCGACATCGGCCGCATCGAGGCGATGAAGGCCGAGGCGCCCGAACAGCCGTCGCTGCCCAACCTCTATTGGCTGGAGCAGGCGCGGGCGTCGAAACCCATCGTGGTGGCTGTGAATGGCCTGTGCCTTGGCGCTGCCTTTGGACGGACGCTTTGCTGCGACGTGCGGATCGCCTCGACCAAGGCGGTGTTCTCCACCCGCTTCGTCAAACTGGGCCTGGGACCGGAGATGGCCATGACCCACATCCTGCCCAACCTGATCGGTATCCAGGCGGCCAGCGATATGCTGCTGTCGGCCCGCATGTTCGACGCCGCCGATGCGCTGCGCCTCGGCATCGTTCTTAAGGTGGTCGAGCCTGAGGCGCTGATTGACGAGGCGGTGGCGTTGGCGACTGAGTACGCCGCAAATCCGCACGGCTCGGTCAGCGCCTGCAAGGCGTTGATCCACCTCAACGCCGGGGAACGGGAGATGACCATGGTCCTGCGCCGGGAAGGCGACGCCCAGCAGGCGCTGGCCAATACGCCGGAAATGCTGGAGGCGATGGCGGCGCTGAAGGAGAAGCGCGAGCCGGACTTCGCCGCGGCCCGGGCGCGCAGTTTGTGACCTTCGACCTTTCCGACACCGACCTTCAAGTCCGCGCGGCGGTGGAGGCGATCTGCCAGCGCTTCGATGACGCCTACTGGCTAGAAAAGGACCGTCGCGGCGGGTTCCCGTCCGATTTCCACCAGGCGTTCGCCGAAGGCGGTTGGCTGGGGGTGTGCATGCCGCAGGCCTATGGCGGATCGGGTCTTGGGATCGCCCAGGCTGCGGTGATGATGCAGGCGATCGCCGAGTCCGGGGCCGGGATGTCGGGCGCCTCGGCGATCCACATGAACATCTTCGGCCTGCATCCGGTGGTGAAATACGGAACCGAGGACCAGAAGGCGCGCATGCTGCCGCCGCTGATTGCGGGGAAGGAGCGTGCCTGCTTCGGGGTGACGGAACCGGACACCGGCCTCAACACCACCCGCGTCAAGCTGAAGGCCGAACGCGACGGCGACGCCTATGTGGTCAGCGGCGCCAAGGTGTGGATTTCCACCGCCCAGGTCGCCGAAAAGATACTGTTGCTCGCCCGCACCACCCCCATCGAGGCTTGCGAACGCCCGGTCCAGGGCCTCAGCCTGTTCTACACTGACCTCGACCGCGCCTTCGTGGAAGTGCGTGAGATCGAAAAGATGGGCCGCAAGGCGGTGGACTCAAACGCGTTGTTTTTCGACGGCCTGCGGGTGCCGATCGCCGACCGGATCGGAGAGGAGGGCAAAGGGTTCTCCTACATCATGCACGGCTTCATCCCGGAGCGGATCCTGATCGGGGCCGAAGCGCTGGGCATGGGCCGCTGCGCCCTTGCGCGAGTCAGCGCCTACGCCAAGGAGCGGGTGGTGTTCGACCGGCCCATAGGTATGAACCAGGCGATCCAGCACCCGCTTGCCGAGGTCTGGATGCAGCTTGAGGCGGCCGAACTCATGGTCCGCCGCGCCGCCTGGCGCTACGATCGCGGCGAAGAGGCAGGGCTGGACGCCAATGCGGCCAAGTACCTCGCAGCGGAGGCCGGCTACCGCGCATGCGAACGCGCCGTCCTGTCCCACGGTGGATTCGGCTACGCCCGGGAGTATGTCGTCGAGCGCCTGTTCCGCGAGAGCCTGATCCCGCGGATCGCGCCGATCAGCCGTGAGCTTATTCTTTCGTTCATCGCCGAGCGGGCGTTGGGGATGCCGAAGTCCTATTGACGCCGCGGCCCCTACCAGTTGCGCCGAGGATAGTCGTAGTGGTCGCGCGGATAATAGCTGTAGCTGCGATAGCGGTGGTTGCGCTCCCAACGGTCCCGACGCCAGTCGCGCATCGCCTGGTAGTGATAGCGATGTTGCGCCTTGGCGCTGGCGAATCCGTGCCTGTGGGCTAGCCAGTACTCGCGCTCCGCGATGCGGTGGTCGCGCCAGTCGTTGCGCCAGTCATCATGTGCAAAGGCCGCGGCGGCGGGGGCCGACAGGGCGGCGACAGCCAAGATTGTGAGAAGCGGCTTCAATTGCGCCTCCTGATTTGCAGCGGGCGGAAGTTAATCGCCGGCTGAAAGTCCCTCTTCGATCAGACTTTATGGGCTCAGTTGAACACCGCCTGAACAAACCATTCAGGCTCACGCCTCAAGCGTCGTTGGCGGTGAGGATTTCACGGTTGTGCTGTCCGAGCCTGGGTGGGTGGCGATAGAGACCGGCCGGCGTCCTTTCGAACAGATACGGAGGTCGCATGGCGTAGTAGGCGCCGGCGTCCGGATGCTCCAGCCGCTGGAAGAATCCGACCGCCTTCAGGTGAGGATCATCCTGAAGGTCCTCCAGCCGGTTGACTACCGCGGCCTGAACCCCCTTGCCCGCCAAAGCCTCGACCCATTCGGCGGAAGTCTTCTCGATGGTGGTGCGCTCCAGCAGCCCATAGAGTGAGGCCGCATTTGCCCGCACCGCCTCGGCGTCAATGAAGCGCGGATCGTCGACCAGGGCTTCCTGCCCGGCCAGGCGGAAGAACCGTCGCCATTGTTGAATCGAAAAGAAGAGCACGCCGATATAGCCGTCCAGGGTTTTGAACGGCCTGCGGTCGGGCGTCATCAAGCGCTGGTAGCCCCATGGTCCGGTGGGCGGATCGAACACATGGTCGAAGAAGTGTTCGGTCAGCACAAAGCTGGTGAGGGACTCGAACATCGGGACCTCGATGAACTGGCCCTCGCCGGTGCGCTGGCGGTGGAACAGACCGGCCAACATGGCGTGGGCCAGGAACAGTCCGCTGATCTTGTCTCCGGCCAAGGTTGGCAGGTAGCGTGCGTGTTCTGATCCATCGGTCCGGCGCAGGAGATCGGCGCAACCGGACAGGGCCTGGATCACGTCGTCATGGGCGGCGTGGCCGGCATAGGGGCCTGATGATCCAAAACCTGAGCCGTGCGCATAAAGGATGTCAGGCTTGATGGCGCGCACGGCGGAATAATCCAGGCCCAGCCGCTCCAAGGCGTCCATGCGGAATGTTGACACGAACATGTCGGACCCGGCGATCAGTTCCACAATCGCCGGCCGGGCTTCCGGCGCCTTAAGATCGAGCAGCACAGAGCGCTTGTTGCGATTGAGGTTCATGAAGGTGGGGCCGAGATCCACCGCGCCCGGGGCCGCATCGCCGGTCCATCGCTGGATGTCACCGCCGTCGCCGCGATGGCCGCCTGGGCTTTCCACCTTGATCACGTCGGCGCCCAGATCGGCCAGAATCTGGGTGGCGTAGGCGCCGAACACAACACCGGTGAGATCGACGATCCGAACGCCGGCCAGGGGGCCAGCGGGCGCAGGGTCAAGCTTATCGAAGGATCCATTTCCGGATTGGGTCATCGCCTGCCTTGCTTCCACCTCGCCATTGTGGGGGTTTTGGCAGGCGAGCGCCGCGGCGCCAACGACCGAGCTAAGACAGCGCCGTCAGCGTTAGTCGTCGGACCCGCCCGACCAGATGTCCAGCGGCCACGGGCTCTGAGACGTCGCCGGCTCCATCGCATCCGGCGGCAGGCCGCGCCACTGCGCGACTCGGCTGTGCCGCTCCGCCAGTTCCGCCATCCAGCGCAGGTCGCGCACGATCACCGGCGCCAATGGATGCAGTCCGCCGAGGGATAATTTTTCGTCCGGGTCTGAGGGCATCAATTTTCCTCCCGGTCCCATCGATGCGGGACCTTCCGCCCCGCCTGCCCCCCAACGGCTTGCGGACCGCCGGGTTCCGGAGAATTCAACGCTCACGCGAATTTTCCTTCCAGACGACGAAATTATCGGCGGGCGGCGGCGCCTGGACCCTGAGGAGCTTTACGATCAGGATTGGTGCGCGGTGACAGCCCGCGGCGCTGGGAGAGCAGGATGAAAATCGGCATCGAGATCGATTGGGAGCGGCGGCGCTATGACATGCCGCGCGAGCGGGTGGAACTGGCCGACCGGCTGGGCTACGACATGGTGTTCACCGCCGAGGCCCACGGCTCGGACGGACTTACGCCGCTGGGCTATGTGCTGGCGGCCACCAAGCGGATCGGCGTCGGAACCCGCATCACCCAGAACGTCTCGCGCCCGGCGCCGCTCCTGGCCATGAGCTTCCAGACCTTGCGCTACATGGCCGGACCGGAACGTGAAATCATTTGCGGTCTGGGCAGCGGCAATCCCGCCATTACCGAGGGCTGGCACGGCCAAGCCTGGACGCCGGCCCATCCGCGCATGCGCGACTATGTGGCGATCATGCGCAAGGCCTTCGCCAATCAACCGGTGGCGCATGAGGGCGGGGCGATCTCGATCCCCTACCGCGCGCCTGGCCAGGCGCCGAAGTTCGGGGCCTTCGCGCCGCTCATGGAAAGCGACGACTCGATCCCGATCATCTTCGGCGGAGCCACCGAGTTGATGATGACGCTGGCCGGCGAGATCGCCGACGGCTTCCTGCCCAACGGCGGCTGGTGGCCCGGCGCCATGTCGTTCTATGGCCCGATCATCGATCGGGGGCTGGAGCGGCGAAAGACGCCGATGAAGCGCGAGGACTTCCCGTCCTGGGCGCATGTCGACGTGGTGATGACCGACGACCTGAAGGCGGGCTTTGCGGTCTTCAAGGAATATGTCGCCCGCTACACCGCCGCCGGCCCGGCCGGGGGGCACACCACCCTAATGGAAGCGCGCGGCTACGGCCATCTGATCGCCCGGATTCAGGAGCTCTACAACGCCGGACGCCACCAGGAGTCTTATGACGCCATCCCTGACGAATATATCGACGACCACTGGCTGATCGGGCCCCTGCCGCGCATCGTCGAACGCTGGCGGACGAAGTGGATCAACGACGGTTGCAACCTCATCGTCCGCACCGACAACTGGCCAGGCGCGGAGCCGGCCGGTAATGAGGTCTATGAGCCGCTTTACCGCGCGCTCAGGGAATGAAGTCTCAGCCCGGCGACAGCCCGGCCAGGAAGCCCCCGTCTACCGGGATGCAGGCGCCGGTGACGTAGGTGCAGTAGTCGGACAGCAGCCACCCCGCCACCGCGGCGATCTCCTCGGCCTTGCCGGGGCGTCCCATGGGGCAGAAGCCCTTGTCCCGGGAGCGCATCTCCGGAGTGGTCAGGGCCTCGCGCTCAGGCGTGCGGATGCCGCCGGTGAGCAGCATGTTGACGCGAATGTTGTCGAGCCCGTAGCCGGCGGCGGCCACCCGGGTCAGGCCCAGCACCGCGCCCTGGGTGCCGGCGGGGGCGGGGTAGGCGGGGATGGTCCGTTCGCTCACCACGGACCCGTTGTTTACGATGGCGCCGCCGCCCCCGCTGATCATCGCCGGGATTTCGTACTTCATGCAGATGAAGGTGCCGCGGCTCTTCACCGAGTTGGTGTAGTCGTAATCCTCGATCGAGGTGTCGGCGAGCTTGGCCGGCGTCTGCTCCACGCCGGCGTTGTTGAACGCGCCGTCCAGGCGGCCATAGCGCTTCATGATCGCATCGATCAGCGCCTCGACGCTGGCGGGGTCGGCGACGTCGCCCTGGATGGCCGCGCCCCGGCCGCCTTCGGCCTCGATAGCCGCCAGGTGATGCTGGATCGGCTCAAGGCGACGTGCGTTCAAAACCACGATCGCGCCCGCCCGGGCGAAGGTGAAGGCTGAGGATTCGCCGATGCCCTGGCTGGCCCCGGTGATCAGGATCACCTTGTCCTTAAGATAGTTCGGCGGCAGCACATTCTGAGGGACGGTGGCCATCTATGTTTCCTTACTTCTGGGCAGGTCTTTGACTTGGCCCTTAGCATGGCGGCAGGATGCGGCGCAGCTGCTGTTGCGCCGGCCGCACTGACGCGTCAGGAAGGCGCATCGCGTGTGTCGGGAGGTGTCGTCGGCGTCATGAGTATCGAGGTTGCAGGATTCCGGCCGGGCGTAGCCGAGGCGCGCGCCGAGCGGCGGCGGCAATGGGCGGAGTCAGGCCTGCATTCGCAGCTGACCATCCCGCAGGCCATCGCCAAGGGCCTGCCGACCAACAAGGGTCTATTGGCCGTTCAGACCGATACGGGCCTGGCCGAAATCACCGCCAGGCAGCTGCACCGCGAGGCCTGCGCCCTGGCCGGGGCGCTGAAGCGTGTTGGGGCGGAGCCGGGCGACGTCATCGCCATGCAGCTTCCCAACTGGGTGGAGACGATGATCCTCACCCTGGCGATCTTCTATGTGGGCGGCGTCGTCCTGCCTGTGGTGCCGATCTATGGCGCCAAGGAACTCGGCTTCATCCTGCGCCAGTCGCGGGCGAAATTCCTGTTCGTGCCCGAGCGCTGGAACAAGACCGACTATCTGGCGGACACCCTGCCGAAACTCACCGACTTGCCGCATCTGCAGACTGTGGTGGTGCTGGGCGGCGCGCGCGCGCCGGTCGGCGGCCTGCTGTGGAGCGACCTGCGGGCCAAGGACGATCCAGACTTCCAACCGGTGGACGGCGACCCGGCCGCCATCTGCCATCTGCTCTATACATCCGGCACCACGGCGGACCCCAAGGGCGTGCTGCATTCCCACCAGACCCTGCTCGCCTTCATGAAGGACGATGGTCCGGCGAACCGCGCCCGCAGCGCGCTGCTTTCGCCCCAGACCGGCCACATCGGCCAGATCATCCAGTTGCTCACCGTCATGCACCTGGGCGACACCGTGGCCACCATGGAGCGCTGGTCTGCGGAGACCGCAGCCCAGATGATTGCGAAGTACAAGTCCACCCGAATGGGCGGCGCGCCGGTGTTCCTTTACACCATGCTCGACGCGGCCAAACGCATGGGACTCGACGTTTCGTCGATCTGGCAGGTGATGCTCGGTTCCACGGCGATCATGCCCAGCGACATCGAGGCCTGGGCCAAGCTCGGGATCACCGGTTTCCGTTGCTACGGCTCCACGGAGCATGCGCTGGCCACCGGCAAGTGGCCGCACGAGAACCCCCGCATTCGCGCTTACACGGACGGCTACCCCAGCGCCGGCACCCTGGTGCGAATCGTCGACAATGACGGCGCGGACGTTGCCACCGGACAGCCCGGTGAAGTGGTGATGCTGGGGCCACAGCAGTTCATCGGCTACTTCGATCCGGCGCTGAACAGCGAACACTTCCTGGGCGGCGGCTGGTTCCTCACCGGCGACATCGGGGTGCTGGACGCCGACGGGGCGCTGACCATCACCGACCGCAAGAAGGACATCATCATCCGCGGCGGCGAGAACATCTCCGCCAAGGAGGTGGAGGACGCCATGGCCCGGCTGGACTGGGTGGTGGAGTCCGCCGCGGTGGCCATGCCCGACGCGAAAATGGGCGAGAAGGTTTGCAGTTTCGTCATCGCCCGCGACCCGCCGGCCGATCCCCTGGTTGCGGTCGGCGCGCACTTCGCCGCCATCGGCATCGCCAGGCCCAAGACCCCCGAACGGATCGAAATCGTACCTGATTTCCCGCGAACGCCCACGGGCAAGATCAAGAAGTTCGAGTTGCGCCAGAAACTGAAGGACGAGTTCGCGGCGTCGAAGGTCGCGCCATGAGCGGCCAGCTTGCCGGCAAGGCCGCCCTGGTCACCGGGGCGACCAGCGGCATAGGGCAGGCGGTGGCGGTGGAGTGGGCGCGGCAGGGCGCGCGGGTGCTCGCCGTGGGCCGGCGGCCTGAGCAGGGCGCCGAGACCGTGCGGTTGGCCGCGGAGGCGGGCGGCGAAGCGGTGTTCTTTCAGGCCGACATGACCCGGGAGGCGGACATCGCGGCGATGGTCGCCGAGGCGGTCGCGCGGTTCGGTGGGCTCGATATCGCCTTCAACTGCGCCGGGGCGGGTACGGGCGGGGTCAAGTTCGCCCAGTCGACGCTGGAGGACTATGAGGCCACCTTCGCGCTCAATGTCCGCGGCGTCTGGTTGTGCATGCGCGCCGAGATCCGGCAGATGCTGGAGCAGGGCCGGGGCGGGGCGATCGTCAACTGCTCCTCGATCCAGGGCCATATCGCCCTGGGCCGCTCTGCCCACTATACGGCCTCCAAGCATGCGGTGGAGGGCTACACCAAGGCCGCCGCCGCCGACCACGCCGCCGATGGGGTGCGCATCAACGCGATCGCGCCCGGGATCGTGCTCACACCGATGATGGCGTTCTTCGATCCCGATGACCCGAAGAACCGCGAGGCGGTGCGCCGCTATCCCGCCAAGCGCGTGGCGCAGGCCGGCGACGTGGTGGGCGCCGCAGTGTTTCTGGCCTCCGACGCGGCCCAGTATCTCAACGGAGTTTCCCTGCCCGTCGACGGCGGATACCTTGTTATGTGATTGAGGAGGATCGGGCATGGCCGACGACACCATCTGCTGCATCGCCGTGCTGGACGCCCGGGAGGGGGCTGACAAGCCGACGCTGCAGTCCGCCTGGCTGAGCCACGATCCGATCGGCGCCCTTGCGCCCGGCGCCCGCTACCGCCGATCCTTCCCGCTGGCGTCCGAGGAGCGGGGCTTTCGCCTGCGCGGGACCTACGCCATCGCCCAGATTTGGGTCGACGGGATCGGGGCGGCCACGGAGCTGTGCCGGGCGATCGCCGGTCTGGTCATTCCCGGCGCCCAGCAGAGGGTGATGGCCACCCGCGAGGTGGTGGTTATCGATGGCCCGGAGCGACGTGGCGGCGAGGACGGGGTCAAGGGCTGGTACTTCTCCACCCGTAAGACCGGCATGAGCATCGCCGACTTCCAGGCCCACTGGCGCGACGTGCACGGCCCCCTGGTGGTCCCCTCGCCGGGGATCAGCCGCTATGTCCAGTTCTATCCCTGCCCGGAGACCTATGGCGGCCCGCTGCACCCCAAGTACGACTCCCTGGCCGAGCTGACCTTCCCGGACAAGGCGGCGCAGGCCGAGTTCAGCGTCTCGGAACACAACACCGTCAACCAGAGGAATGACCTGCCCAACCTCTGGGACATGACCGGCGGCGCGCTCAGGTTCTATCTGGCCGACCACGATGAGCGGGCGGCGGTGGGGTAGGCCTCAGGCCGAGCTTCGCCAGGGCGGATCGGCGGCAAGGCTGGGGCTGCGCCCTGCGAGCGGGGCGGCGTCAAAGGCCGCGGCGTCCTGCGGGACGGTGCTGTCTGGACGGCTGTCGGCGTTGGGTTCACGCTCGCCGTTCAGTTCCCGCGCGCAATCGAGGCGTTCGGTCTCGGTCCAGCGGGGGGCTGACGGCGCCGCGTGCGGGGTCGGGCGGGGGGCCTTGCGCGCGGCGGCTTCCTCGCGCCGTTCGCGATTGGCCATGCGGCATTCCCGGTCGAGGCGGGCTTTGAGCGCCAGCGTCTGGCGCAGCGACCGGGCGGTGGCGTTGTAGAGCCGGCCGAAAACGGCGGCTTGTTCCGGGTTGTCGGCTTCCAGGGCGCGCTGCTGCTGATCGCGGGCGAGGACAAGGGTCATCCTGGCCAGCTCATCGAGATAGAGCTCGTGCCGTTCGATGATGTTTTCAGCTGCGTCGGCCATGAACAAAAAGAGAACATGGATCGGGGCGGGAGTCAAGAGATTTGGGGGGCTTTTTGACCAAGGACCCCACGAACCAGGGGGGAATCCTCATCTTTCTCCGCTCATTCCTGCGAAGGTGGGTATGAGCGGGGCGCGGGCGGAAGGACGCGCGGACTTCAACCCCAAACGCCGTTGTGCGGCCGGATTTGACGCAGGGGGCCGTCTCGGGGCTGAAAGCGGGGTTTGGGGTGAAAAACGTCCTGGGCTTCGATTTTTCGAGGATCAATGCCATGCACCTTGGATGCGTCCGGAATTGACGTGAGGGCGTGAGCGGGAATTGGGGTGGCCAAACGGGCGCGGATTAAGCCCGCCGCGCACCAAGTCGAAAGCCAATGAACATTGCGCCTCGGCGACCGGGGTTACGGTGACACTGTATGAAACTCTTGCCGCTCGCCGGCTGGGGGCCTAGCCTCGGCGCATCCAACCGGAGCCGCCCATGGCCCGCCTCGCCCGCGTCGTCATCCCTGGCCTGCCGCACCACATCACCCAGCGGGGCAATCATCGCGAGCGGGTGTTCTTCGGCGACGACGACTATCAGGCCTACCTCGACCTGATCGCCGGCGCGGCCCGGCGCTCCGGGACGTCGATCGTCAGCTATGTGCTGATGCCCAACCATGTGCACTTCCTGATGATCCCCTCCCAGGCGGACGGCCTGCGCGCCACCTTCGCCGAGGCGCACCGGCGCTACACCGCCCGCATCCACGGGCGAGAGCGCTGGACCGGCCACCTGTGGCAGGGGCGGTTCTCGTCGACGGCGATGGATGGGCGCCACTTCCTGGCGGCGGCGCCTTACGTGGCGCTGAACCCGGTGCGGGCGGGGCTGACGGCGCGGGCGGCCGACTGGGCCTGGTCCAGCACCCGGGCGCTGCTGGCGGGCAAGGACGACGGCGTGGTCACGGTGGGGCCGGTGCTGGAGATGATCGGCGACTTCGCCGCCTGCCTGGAGGCCGCGGAGGACGAAGCTGCGGTGACGGCGATCCGCCGCTCGCGCTCCACCGGCCGGCCGGTGGGGGCGGCGGACTGGCTGGAGGCGTTGGAGGCCCAGGCGGGCCGACCCCTGGCGGCGGGGAAGCGCGGCCCGAAGCCGGCGGGCGGGACGGCGGCGGAGCCGCAGAGTGGCGAGCTATTTCATACAGTGTCACCGTAACCATTGTGGCCGCGCAGGGTATCGCCGAACTGGCGGTCACCGTCCGCCACGCCCGGTTGGCTGGCGAATTGAATATCGCCCACAAGGACCCGTTCGACCGACTGCTGATCGCCCAGGCGCCGGCCGAAGACATGGTGCTGGTCTCAAACGAGACGCTGTTCGACAGCTTCGCGGTGCGGCGGCTCTGGTAGGGTCGGCGTTTCGATTCAGCCTGCACGCCTTACGCAAACGACTCCGTCATCGCCGAATAGACCAGGGTGCGCAGGTCGCGGCGCAGGGTCAGGCGGGCTTCCGTGCCGATCACCTGGGTCATGAACACCACGGTCAGGTCTTCCGCCGGGTCGATCCAGAAGGCGGTGGAGGCGGCGCCGCCCCAGAAGTACTCCCCAAGCGAGCCGGGCAGGCGGGTCCTGGCGACATCGACATTGACCCCGCATCCGATCGAGAAACCGGTCCCGGCGTAGCCGGCCTCGCTGAACAGGCCGGGCGGCGCCATGTCGGTGAGTTGCCGCCGCCCCTCAAGGTGGTTGAGGCTGAACAGCGCCACCGTTTTCGGGCTGAGAATCTGCACGCCGTCCAGGGTCCCGCCGGCCAACATCATGGCGCAGAACCGCATGTAGTCGTGGGCCGTGCCCACCAGGCCGCCGCCGCCGGATTCCAGCGCCGGCGGCCTGGCGTAGGTGCTGGCCTGGGCGTCATCCATCAGTTTCAGCCGGCCATCTTCGCCGGGCTGGTAACAACCGCAGAACCGCTCGAGCTTCTCCGGCGGGCAGTAGAAGGCGGTATCGCTCATGCCCAGGGGCTCGAGGAGGCGCGTGCGCAGGAATTCGCCCAGACTGAGCCCTGAAAGCTTCTGGACCAGGTAGCCCATCACATCGATCGACACCGAATAGTTCCATTCCGTCCCTGGCGAGAACTCCAGGGGCATGGTCGACAGCTGTTCGATCATCGCCTCCAGCCCGCCGGGCGTGTCGGCCTGGCCGATGCGGGCCTTGCGGTAGGCGGCGTCCACGGACGTGCGCATCAGGAATCCATAGGTCAGACCCGAGGTATGGGTCGCCAGGTCGATCACCTTCATCGGCCGCGCGGGCTGGGTGGTCATGAACCGGGGCGCCACGGACACCAGTTGGGGAACGCCGCTGGCGTAGACGCCGAGATTGCGCCACGAGGGGATATGGGTGTGGACATCGTCGTCCAGTCCGATCAGGCCCTCCTCAACCAGCATCATCAGCGCCACCGAGGTGATCGGCTTGGTCATGGAATAGAGCCTGAAGATGGCGTCCTCGCGCATGGGCTTGCCACGCTCCAGATCCATGTGGCCGGACATCCCCGTGTGGACCAGCGCGCCCTTGCGGTAGACCTGGGTCAGGAGGCCGGGCAGCTGGCCGCCGTCCACATAACGGCGGGTCATCACTTCATCCAGCCGCGCCAGCCGCGCCTGCGAAAAGCCAGAAGCCTTATGTTTCGTCATGGGTTGTCCTTTGCAGACTTCCGCGCGCCTGACCTAACGCGCGCGCCTCGAAGTAACCCGTCCGGCGCGTCTCCAAAACCCCCAACCGTCCCATTGACGTCATCGATGCATGGGCCCGTTTCGCCGGGAAACTCGCGCGCCGCCGGAAATCCTGCGCCCGGCGCCGGTCAGCCGCCTTGCCAAGCGGCCCCGGCCGCGGCTATCGCAGCGCAGCAATCAAGGAGCCGCCCCATGGCCATCGACGTGGCGACCGTGCGCAAGGTCGCGAGGCTGGCGCGCATCGCCGAGCCGGAGGACCGGCTGGCCGCGCTGGCCCAGGAGCTGAATGGCATCATCACCTGGATCGAACAGCTGAATGAGGTCGACGTCGAGGGCGTCGAGCCCATGACCTCGGCCGAGGCGGTGAGTCTGCCGCTGCGTGAGGACGTGGTCACCGAGGGCGGCGATCCGGAAAAGGTGCTGGCCAATGCGCCTCGCCGCATCGACGGATTTTTTGTTGTGCCGAAGGTGGTGGAGTAATGGCCGACCTCACCGACCTTACCCTCAAGGCCGCCCTGGACGGCCTGGCCGCCAGGACCTTCTCCTCCGAAGAGATCACGCGCGCCCATATCGCCGCTGTCGAAGCTGCCCGGCCCCTGAACGCCTATGTGCTGGAGACCCCAGACAAGGCCCTGGACATGGCCCGCGCCGCCGACAGCCGTCGCGCCGCCGGCGAGACCGCGCCGCTGCTGGGCGCGCCCCTGGGGGTCAAGGACCTGTTCTGCACCGATGGCGTGCGCACCACCGCCTGTTCCAATATTCTGGGCAACTTTGTCCCCACCTACGAATCCACCGTCACCGCCAACCTTTGGCGCGACGGGGCGGTGATGCTGGGTAAGCTCAACCTCGACCAGTTCGCCATGGGCTCGTCCAACGAATCCTCCTGCTTCGGACCGGTGGTGAATCCCTGGCGGCGCGCGGGATCCGACGTGAAGCTGACTCCCGGCGGTTCGTCGGGGGGCTCGGCCGCTGCGGTGGCCGCGCGCCTTTGCCTGGGCGCGACCGCCACCGACACCGGGGGCTCCATCCGCCAGCCGGCGGCCTTCACGGGCACGGTCGGCATCAAGCCCACCTACGGCCGCTGCTCACGCTGGGGGATCGTGGCGTTCGCCTCGTCCCTGGACCAGGCCGGCCCCATCGCCCGCACCGTTGAGGACGCGGCCATCCTGCTCAATTCCATGGCCGGCCATGATCCGAAGGATTCCACCAGCCTGCCGGCGGAGACCCCTGATTTCAGCGCCTTTATCGGAAAATCCGTGAAAGGGCTGCGCATCGGCGTGCCGCGCGAGTACCGCGCCGACGGCATGCCCGCCGAGATCGACGCCCTGTGGGAACAGGGAATCGCCTGGCTCAAGGACGCCGGCTGCGAGATCGTCGAGGTGAGCCTGCCGCATACCAAGTACGCCCTGCCGGCCTACTACATCATCGCGCCTGCGGAAGCCTCATCCAACCTCGCCCGCTATGACGGCATGCGCTTCGGCCTGCGTGCGGAGGGCGCCAACCTTATCGAGACCTATGAAAACACCCGCGCCCAAGGGTTCGGCGAGGAGGTCAAGCGCCGCATCCTGATCGGCACCTATGTGCTGTCGGCGGGCTATTATGACGCCTACTATCTGAAGGCGCTAAAGGTGCGCCGCCGCATCGCCCAGGATTTCGACCAGGCCTGGGAGAAGGTCGACGCCCTCTTGACCCCGACCGCCCCTAGCGCCGCCTTCGCGCTCGGCGAAAACGCCGATGATCCGGTGGCCATGTACCTCAACGACATCTTCACGGTGACGGTGAACCTGGCCGGCCTGCCGGGCATGAGCCTGCCCGCCGGCCTGGACAGCGCTGGCTTGCCGCTGGGGTTGCAACTCATCGGCCGGGCACTGGACGAAGGCACGCTGTTTTCGCTCGGCGGCGCGATCGAAAAGGCGGCGAACTTTCAGGCGCGGCCGCAGTTATGGTGGTGAACGCCGTTTCTCATCAAATTTGTGGGGGAACGGCGGATTGTCATTTTCTCGCATTAACGATTCAGTCATTCTGAAGCCATGGATCGGATGTTCGCCATAACCGCGGAACTCGTCTGGTGGGTGTTCGCCGCCGTTGTCGCCCTGGCGTTTGTCTGGCGCAGGCTGCGCGCCAGGGAGCGCCCGCGGGAAGAGGATATCCGCGACGCGCACCTGGGCCGCATTATCCGCCGCTTCGAAGAGGAGCAGCTCGCGCGCATGGAGGCTGATGGGCTGGAGCTGTGGCGGCCCGACCCCGCCAAGCTGAAGCGAATCTCTGAACGTCAGGACTGACTGGCGCCAACCCTGCAGAAGTCCGGGTGACCTGTCTCATTTCCTTCCAGTCTGGGACAGGTTCGCAGGCCCGGGCCATTCTCTCCATGGTAGCCCGCCCGGCCCGGGCCTGCGGCGTATTCTCCCTTTGCGGTCCGGTTCGCCTGTGCTTGTCTCCCGCCATAGCGAGAGGAGCCCCCCGCGATGAAGACTCTGTCCCTGATGACCGCCCTGTTCACAATGACCCTGGCCGGGGCCGCGTTTGCGGACGACGCCTGCGTTCGGCCACCGGCGCCGGCGGTGCTGGACGGCGCCAAGGCCACCATGGAGGAACTGGTCGCCGCTAAGAATGGCGTCACCGCTTTCATCGCTGCGTCGGATACCTACCAGACCTGCCTCATCAGCGACCTGGAGGCCAAGCGCGCCGCCGCCAAGGACGCCAAGACCAAGTTCGATTCGTCGCTCGCCAAAGCCGTCGATGCGCTGATTTCGGAAAATCAGGCCGACAAGGTCAAGACTGGCTCCGACTTCAACGCCGCGGTCAAAGCCTACAAGGCCGCCCATCCGTCCTGATCTGAGCGAACCCTTTGCGGCCCTGGGCGGTTATGTCTCTCAGCGCCCGGATGGACTTTGGGGGGGCGCGTCATCCAGGAGCGCTCAGCCTTTGCCTGCGCTGCGCCTCGACATTCTGATTTGCGGCCTGTTGGCCGCGATGCTGGCCACCGCGGTCTCCGCGGGGTCGCCGCCGCACCGTAACCGCCCGCCCAGGCTCGCCCTGCGTCCTGAGGTTTCGGAAGGCGAGTGGGCGGCCTTCGAACCGCACGAGCGGCTGAGCCCCCGGGACCTGGCGAGCGCCGCGACCACGGTGGCGCCGGCCCGTCACGCGGCGGCGGTAGCTGTCGGCGAAGCGGCGGTCGCGCCCCTGCGCGAACGGATTCTCCCGGACCCGGCCCCGCTGGCGGCCAGCAGTCTGGATCAACCGCTGTCCGACGCCGGCGCACTTCCCATCGAAGTTCCCTCGGGCCTTGATCTGATCCGCGGCGGGTTCCGGATAGACCAGGTTCAGAGCAACTAGATCGGCGCGGCGCCGTAGGTCTCGCAGGTGGCGAGATTACCGTTCAGCCGTCCGCTTCGCGACCAGGCGCCGCCGGTGTGGGTGAACTGCGCGAACTGCGCCACCGGTCGCTGCGCGCCGCTGCGGGCGTCCCAGGCGAGCCAGCGCATTCCCGCCACCACCTTGGCGGTGACTCCCTGCGCCCGTTCCGCCGGCGCGATGGTGCGTTCGGATTTGCAGGCCACCTCGAATTCGCTGCAGCCCTTGTCGCCGACGATCCGATGGCAGGAAAGGTCATTCTTGACGATGTCCAGTCGCCAGCCGCGGATCGCTGTTTCGAGCCCCTCGTAGCGGGGGTCTTCCCCGTTCGCGGCGGGCTTCTTGTCGCCGCAACCGCTCAAACTGGCGACGGCGGCCAACGCCAGGACAGCAGCGAATCTCAAGGCGTGACTCCGGCAGGGGAAATCGAGTGGCCGCTAAAGGCTCAAGAACGCGGCGGATGCAAGGCAATTTCTTACGACAGCGCAGGCGACGCGCCGCTTCCGTCAACGGCGGCGGGGCATTAGATAGCTTCCATGACCGATACATCGAAACTGATCGAAGGCCGCACGGGGTCCTGGGAAATTGTCCTCGGGCTGGAGATCCACGCCCAGGTGGCCTCCAACGCCAAGCTGTTTTCCGGGGCCGCAGTGGGCTTCGGCGCCGCGCCAAACGCCCAGGTCAGCCTGGTGGATGCGGCCATGCCCGGCATGTTGCCGGTGATCAACCGCCACTGCGTCGAGCAGGCGGTCCGCACCGGGCTCGGCCTGAAGGCCCAGATCAATCTGAAGAGCCGGTTCGACCGCAAGAACTACTTCTATCCGGACCTGCCCCAGGGCTATCAGATCAGCCAGTTCAAGGACCCCATCGTCGGCGAGGGCGAGGTCGTGGTGGAGCGCGACGACGGCTCCACCTTCACGGTTGGCATCGAGCGCCTGCACCTGGAGCAGGACGCCGGCAAGAGCCTGCACGACCAGGACCCCAACGCCACCTATGTGGACCTGAACCGCGCCGGAACGGCTCTGATGGAGATCGTCTCGCGGCCAGATATGCGCTCGTCCGAGGAGGCGGCGGCCTATGTGAAAAAGCTGCGCACCATCCTGGTCTACCTGGGCTCCTGCGACGGCGACATGGAGAAGGGCAACCTGCGCGCCGACGTCAACGTCTCCGTGCGCAGGCCCGGCGCGGAGCTGGGCACCCGTTGCGAGATCAAGAACGTCAATTCCTACCGTTATATCCAGCAGGCGATCGAATATGAGGCCCGCCGCCAGATCGAAATCATCGAGGACGGCGGCAAGATCAACCAGGAGACCCGCCTGTTCGATCCCGGCAAGCTGGAGACCCGCTCCATGCGCTCCAAAGAGGAGGCGCACGACTACCGCTACTTCCCCGATCCGGACCTCCTACCCCTGGTGCTGGATCCGGCCTGGGTGAAGGAGATCCAGGACTCCCTGCCGGAACTGCCCGACGCCAAGAAGGCGCGCTTCCAGTCCCAGTACGGTCTATCGGCCTATGACGCCGGCGTGCTGATCTCCGAGCGCGCCAAGGCCGATTTCTACGAAGCGGCGGCCAAGGACCGCGACCCCAAACTCACCGCCAACTGGGTGACCAACGACCTGGCCGCGCGCCTGTCGGCGGCGGGGCTGGAGTTTGACGCGAGCCCCTTCGGCCCGGCGGTGATCGCCGAGCTCACCGGCCTGATCCAGGACAACGTCATCTCCTCCAAAATCGCCAAAGACGTTTTTGAGCGCATGTGGGCCGGCGAGGGCGGACCTAAGGAGATCGTCGAAAAGCAGGGCCTGCAGCAAGTCAGCGACACCGGCGCCCTGGAAGCCATCATCGACCAGCTGATCGCCGACAACCCCGGCCAGGCCGCCGCTGTGAAGGAAAAGCCCCAGGCCATCGGCTGGTTCGTCGGCCAGGTGATGAAGGCCACAGCCGGCAAGGCCAACCCGGGAACCATCAACCAGCTGCTGCGGAGCAAGCTTGGCGGGTAGGGAGCGGCGGCCGCGGGCTGATCAGCGCGCCTGATCCGCCATGCTCTGATGGAAGGCCTGGGCCTCCGGACCTCGCCATAGGAATTCCAGGTAGTGGCCGTAGTCGGCGCGGGTGTCGAAGTAGGCGAAGTGCTGCGAGGCGGGCCGGGGTTGTTGGTCCTGCAACACAAGCCGGGTCCCGGCGGCGTTGAGGTCGGCTTTCATCTCGTCCCAGGCCGCCTCGGAACCGTTCACCAGCACGCCAAAATGGTGCAGCGCGACGACCGAGCCTTCGAGGTCCAGGCCCTTGGTATAGAAGTCGGTGACGCCCCGAATCGGCTGGATAATCTCTACCTGCTTCTCGCCCAGGTTCGCCATCGCGAGTCGGATCACGAACGGCGCCTCCTCGCCATCAAGCTCCGCGACGGCGTCGATTTCGCGGCGAAAGAAGTCCTCGATCCCCAGGGTCTTGTGGAAATGTTCGCAGGCCCTGTCGATATCCGTGGTCACATAGCCAAACTGATACATGTTTGCGATGTGCGCGCCGAGTTTCATGCTGCTTCCCTTTTTCCGCGGGGCGGCTGAGTGGCTAAGTTGTAGAAGGCGCGGAGGGACCTTGTCAGCCTAAACACGCGGCCCGGCGCAGATTGGCGCGGGAATTCGACCGGCCGCTGTCAGCCCGACGCTAAAATTCGGCGGCAAGAAACCTATCCATCCGTCTGTCAGGTGCTGCAGCGGACTAACTCCCAGACACCTCCGCCAACCGGTACCCGCGCCAGCAGAGGGCCAGCATGATCAGATTTCCGGCCACATCGAGTACGATGAGGCGGTTGAACAGCGGCTGGACGGCATAGAACCACCAGTCGAACACGAAGAACGGCAGCAGCGCCGCGCCAAAGCCGAGAAAGGTCGCGCGGGTGAAGCGGGTCAAGGCGGCGAACAGGCCCGCGAGGCAGGCCTGCGCTCCGAAGGCTCCGATGCTCACCAGCACGATCGGGGCGTGCGACGCATGCTCCGGGCGAATCGTCAGGTCGATCACGCTGGCCGGCGCGATGACGCACCAGCCGCCCAATCCAAAGAACACTGCTGCGATGAGCCGCTGAAGGCTGCCCACGGATCCCAAGATTCCAGTCTTCATGAAGCGGTCCTCGTTTAGGGGCCTTTTCCCTCACCATGGCCCGAACTGAGCTGACAAGCATAGGAATTCAGGAACGGGTCACCCTCCCTGCGCCCCGGTCGCCACCTGAGTGAGGCGACCTCATCCTAATAATCACCACAATGTAGCGGCTTGAAACTCGATCCCGCGCGGGCTTTGATGCGGTGTCTCGGAGGGGGACGAATGAACAGGCGAGAGTTTCTTGCGACTTCGGCCATGGCGCCGCTTGTCGGGGGAGGGGCTGGCGCGGTGGCGGCGGCCGATGGTGATCTCACCTGGCTGCCCGCATGGCGGATTCGCGAGGCGATCGTCTCCGGCAAGCTCACGGCCCGCGCCGTGACCGAGCATTTCCTGTCCCGCATCGAGCGGCTAGACCCTCAGCTGCACGCCTTCCGCGCCATCGATGCCGGCGAGGCCCGCGAGCAGGCCCGTAAGGCCGATGAGGCGCTGTCGCGGGGGGAGAAGCCGGGCCTGCTGCACGGCGTTCCGATCGCGTTGAAAGAACATGTCGCGGTCAAGGGCATGCCCTCGCCAAATCACGGGCACCGGCCTGGCGACGTCGCAAGCATCGACCTGTCGCCGGTCGCCGAAGATTCCATTATCGCCGAGCGCCTGCGCAAGGCGGGCGCGATCATCGTCGGCGTGACCATCATGCCGGGTATGGGCATCGCGCCGGGGATGCCCGATCTGGCGCACCACCCGCGCAATCCCTGGAATCCCGATTTGGCGCCGGGTTCGTCCAGCGCCGGATCGGCGGCGGCGGTGGCGTCCGCCATGACGCCGGTCGCCATCGGCGGCGACGGCGGCGGGTCGACGCGGCTGCCTTCGGCGCTGTGCGGCGTGATCGGCCTGCATCCGACCACGGGCCGTGTGCCGAACGCCAACTATGCTTCGCCCAGGCTGATGCTGACCTCCACCTTCGGGCCGATCACCCGCGACGTCCGCGATGCGGCGATCGTCCTGCAGGCCATCTCAGGTCCGGATGGCCGCGACATTCTCTCGACCGTGCACCCGCCGGCGCCGGACTATACCGCCCAGTTCGCGCGCGGCGCGAAAGGCCTAAAGCTGGGATGGACCGAAGATTTCGGCTTCGCCCGAAAATACTTTGCGCCTGAAACCCCTGAGATCGTCGCACAGGCCCATCAGGCCGCCCTTGGCTTTGAGCGCGTGGGCGCACGGATCGAGACCGCGGACATCGGCCTGGAGGACTTCTGGCCCCATGTCGCCACCACCATGGCGAACTACGAAGGCCAACCCCAACCGGAAGCGATGATGCGCGCCGCAATGGAAACGCGGGGGCGAAACCGGGCGAAGTTCGATTTGCTGCTGGAGCGTTACGACTTCATCCTGAGCGTGACGGCGATCTACACCGCGCCCAGCGTGGAGCAGTGGAACGCGAACTGGAAGAACCAGAATTATCCGCCGATCTACACGGCGGAGACATTCATGTTCAACTGGCTGCAACTGCCCGCGATCAGCCTGCCGATCGGGTTTTACAATAACCTGCCGATTGGCCTGCAGATGGTTGGCCGGCCAGACAGCGAGCCGCGCATGCTGGCCGCCGCGGCGGCCTTTATGGCCCAATTCCCACAGACCCGGCGGCCAAAGATCAGCTGACGGCGTCGATTCCCGCCGACCTGGCCGCCGCCGCCCCGCTGGTACAGGCCTTGCAGTTTCCCCTGCGAACTCGATTTCGGTCCCGCCATGGCGGCGGGGCCCAGTCTGGGGAGATCTGCATAGATGTTCCAGAACGCCCGGGTCGCCACAGCCAATCTGCCTGAGGAACTGGCGGATTTCAGCATCTCGCCGCCCATGGCTACCGGGCCCTGGTCGAAGGTCTATCGTGGCGAGTGCGCCCGGTTCGGCAGCGCCGTGGCGGTGAAGATGTTCATCGATCCGCTGAACGGACGGCCCGCGGCCAACGACGCCCAGAACTATTTCGACATGTTGACCGAGATCAGCGACGCGGGCGCGAGCGACCCGCTGTTCGCCGTGCCGAAGCCATTGCTGATGGTCCATGACATGGCCACCGTGGTGTCGGAGTGGGTGACCGGGGTCACGCTCAGGCGCAAGCTCGCCACCGCCTCGACCCGGCAGGTCCGCGACGCCGTCCGCGACGCCGGCCGCTGGCTTGGCTGCCTGCACCGGTCGTTCGGCGTAACCTATCGCCGCCTCGACACCGAGCAGATGCTTGAGAAGCTGTTCGAACTGGACGGAGCCCAGTCGGCGCGAGCGTCGAACCGCATCCGCCGCGCGATCGCGCGGCTTCGCGAAAGCGCGCCGGGTGTGGGTGACGACGAAATCCCCTGGTCGCGCCTGCACGGCGACTTCAAGCCGCAGAACCTGATCTATTCCGAAGGCCGCGTGTTCGGCATCGACATTGGCGAGCCTCACCGAAATGCGGGCGTGCGCGACGCCGCCCACTTCCTAAATCACCTACACCTGCTGTTGTTGTCCCCTGCGGGCCTGCGGCATCTTCCTTTCCGGGAGCGTTTGGTCGAGGCCTTCCATGAGGGCTACCAAAGCCGTGGCGGGGTCCTGCCGCGCCGCCATTTGGAATGGTGCCAGATGCATGCCGCGATCCGCATGCGGCTGAACGTGGGGCAATGGTCCAGCCCGCCAAAGGCCTGGGTCGCGGCCCTGCAGATCAATGGGCTGCTTGAGAGCCTCATCCGCCGGCTGAGCCCCTAGTAGGGCACGATCTCGAAGATCATTCCGCCGGCGCCGGTCAACAGGAAGGTGTCGCCGACGCGGTACCATACGAACCCGCGCGGCGGTGGACGCAAACGGTACCGCTCATAATCGCTTACCACGAACTCGCGATAGATCGCGGGCAGCGAGGTGCCCCGCCGCCAGGCGGTGTAGCCAGGGCGATAGAATGGGTCGCCGAAATAGGCCGGCGGCGGCGGCCCGTAGAACCAACGGTTGTTGTAGTAATAGCCGTTGTGGCGGCTGCGGTCCCACCGGGATCCGGCCGACCGGTTCTCCCATTGCTCCCAGTGTTCCTCCCGGTGTTCCCAGTGTTCCTCCCGGCGTTCCCAACGCGACTCGGCTGTGGCGGTGAGGGGGGGCAGAGCCGCGGCGGCGAGGGCAAGGCTGAGGATCAATCGCTGCATTGCGTAACGCTCCCGGCTTCGGCTTACGCCCGACTCCCAGCCCTCAGTATGGCTGCAATCATTGGTCATGGTTTGTGAATTCACGCTGAACGGCGATCCTGCGGATGCGCCCGGGCTTGCAAATGACGCCTGCGCGGCCCCCAATGTCCGCCTGAGCCAGGACAGGAGAACCAAATGGCGGCCGACATCGATGTGCACTTCTGGCCCACCCCCAATGGCCACAAGGTCACCATCGCGCTTGAAGAGATGGGTCTCGGCTACCGCATCGTTCCGGTGAACATCGGCGCCGGCGACCAGTTCAAGCCGGAGTTCCAGGCGATCAGCCCAAATGGCCGCATGCCCGCGATCGTGGATCCGGATGGGCCGGGCGGGCAGCCCATCTCGGTCTTCGAGTCAGGCGCCATCCTGCAGTACCTGGGCCGCAAGACCGGTCTCTTCTATCCCGTCGACGAGCGGGGCCGGGTCGAGGTTGACGAATGGTGCTTCTGGCAGATGGCCAATCTCGGGCCCATGGCCGGCCAGCGGAACCATTTCCGCAACTACGCCCCCACCATGACCGCGGATCAGCGCCACGTCGCCTATGGCGCCAATCGCTACACCAATGAGGTCCACCGCATTTATGGCGTGTTGAACCGCCGACTGGCGGACCGTGATTTCGTCGCCGGCGAGTATTCCATCGCGGACATGCTGGCCTGGCCCTGGGTGCAGGCGAAGTCAGACGCGGCCCTTGAGCTTGAGGAGTTTCCCAATCTGATGCGCTGGCAGACCGGGATCGCTCAGCGGCCGGCGGTGCTGCGGGCGATGGCGCAGGCCAAGTCATTCCGCAATCTCAATCTGCAACAGGCCGGCAAGGAGGCTGAAGCCGCCCGCAGGCTGCTGTTCAACCAGCGCGCCCGTTAACCACCCGGCCATGGAGGTTTCACGCGCGTGAAGCCGGCCGGGACCTCAACTGTGACCCTGAAGCAACGCCTGTTTGGCGATTAACGCTATGTTCAGGCGCACGCCGTTCTTCTTGCGTCTGGGATGGTCGATGAAGGCGTCCAGAACGGACGTCGTCGACCGGGAACGGGGTAACGAACATGCTCATGAGCATGGAAACTGACACTGCTGAAGGCCTGCCTCTGCCGGGTCCTGAAGCGACCGACGAAGAACTCTTTCGGATGGGGCTTCTCTATTCGACGGGGCAGGGCGGCGCGCCGTTGGACTACGTGTCCGCGCATATGCTGTTCAACCTGGCCGCCATGCGTGGTTCCGAAGAAGCCAAGGCCTACCGTAAAGAACTGAGCCAGGAAATGGCCTCAGAGGAAGTCGCCGAAGCTCAGCGGGCCGCGCGCGAGTGGCTCGCCCACGGCTAAGCCCGTTTCGGCACCAGTGGCTTAGGCGCGCTGGTTCACCGTGATGGCGACAGGGTCGGCGGCTGCGCTGCGTTGGCCCCCGGCGTCGTAGGCGACCTTGTCGGCGCGTTGGTTCGCCACTTCCTCGGCGATCGCGCGCACCAGGCCTTCAGTCACCGTCCGCGCGGCGTTTATGGCGCGACCTTGACGCGCCAGCACCGCATCAAACGCCTCGGTGACGCGCGTCAGCGCCACGCGCTGCTGCAGCGAAGCATCCTGCACCAGCCTGGGGTCGGCGCGCACGCGGGCCGACTCGTGCCGGTAAAGGTTGGCCAGCCGCGACGTCTCCTCGATGTATTTCGCCGCCTCGTGGGGCCGGCGCGCCTCAAAGGCCGAGGCCTCCAGGGCGACGAGTTCGGTCAAGCGTTCCGTCAGCATGATCAATTGCTGAACCCGGTCCTCGGCGTTCTCGGCTGCGATCGCCATGGGCTACTCCATTCCCTGCATCTTCAAAATTTCCTTGGTCACCGAGGCGGACAGGCCAATGCCGCCGGCCTTGGACATCTGCTTGGCGATGGCGTCGGTCATGAAGGACCGGAACATCGCCTCGCCCTGACCGCCGCCAAAGGGGGCCTCGGTGCTGACGCCCTCGAACATCTGCTGCATCATTATCGACAGGAACGACGCCTCGAATTTCCGGGCGGTCGCCTCGATGTCCGTGCGCTTGGCCATGTCGGCGGCCGTCGGCTGCGCGCTTGGCGCCAGCAGGCTAGGGGAGACGTAGGCCGCGCCCAAGGCATCCATCACATCACCTCGATCTCGGCCTGCAGGGCGCCCGCGGCTTTGATCGTCTGAAGGATCGAGATCATGTCCCGCGGGGTGACGCCCAGGGCATTGAGCCCGGCGATCAGGTTTGCAAGGGACGCGCCTTCCTTGAGCGTGACGAACTGACGGCCGGTCTCCTCATCGACCGAAACGCCCGATTGCGGGACCACGGCCGTCTGCCCGCCACGGCTCAACGGTGAGGGCTGGCTCACCATCGGGGTTTCCTGAACCGTGATGGTCAGATTGCCCTGCTGCACGGCGACGGTGGAGATGCGGACATTCTCACCCATGACAATCACGCCGGCCACCTCATCGATGACGACTTTGGCGGAGTCATCCGGATCGACCGTGAGATTCTCCACGTCCGATACGAACCGCGCCATATCCTGGCCTCCGGGAGGACGGATGGTGACGATGGTCGGATTGTCGGCCACGGCGCTGCCGGCATATCGACCGTTCACCGCTGCGGCGATGCGCTGGGCGGTGGTGAAATCGGGGTTGCGGAGGGTGAGCCGCATCTGGGTCATGTTGGCGAGCTGGAAACCGATCTCGCGCTCGACAATCGCGCCCGACGCGATGCGGCCGGCCGTCGGCACGCCCTTGGAAACCGAGGAACCTGAAGCCCCCGAGGCGCTGACCGAGCCAGTCTGGACCGTGCCTTGCGCGACGGCATAGGCCTGGCCGTCCGCACCCAGCAGCGGTGTCACCAGCAGCGTGCCGCCCAGCAAGCTCTTGGCGTCACCCAATGCCGAGACCGTGGCGTCGACCCGCGATCCGGTCGCGGCGAAGGCCGGGAGCTGACCGGTGACCATTACCGCGGCGACGTTCTTGGTGTTCAGGTTGGCGTCGCGGGTGTTGACGCCGAGGCGCTCCAGCATTGCTTCAAGGCTCTGCTTGGTGAAGGGCGCGTTGCGCAACGAGTCGCCGGAGCCATTCAGCCCGACGACGATCCCGTAGCCGACCAGCATGTTTTCACGCACGCCCTCGAACTCGACGATATCCTTGATCCGCGATCTTGCGGCGGCGGGGCCTGCAAGGAGCGCGGCCATGGCGAGCAGGCAAAGGGTGCGAAGCGGTCGAAGCATGAGATTCCGGACGCGAACAGGTTCGAACTGTCCATGCGATGGCCGTGCCAACGATGGTTCCAGAAAACATCAAAAAAAACAGGCGTCGGAGATGTCTTTCCAATGGCGCGCTGCGCCCACCGGCAGAATTTGCCCGGCATTAACCATACTCTAAGGCCGGGGTGGAATCCTGGCGGTCAATGAATGCGGGCGGATAGGGTATGAAGGTCAACGGACCTAGCGGCGTTGGCGCACCGGCGGGGAGCGGCAAGGCGCGTCCGGCGGGCGCTGTCGGCGGCTTCAGCCTGCCCACGCCGGCCGTGCCGTCGACACCGGCCGCCGCGCCGACAGGCGGCCTGGGCAACATCGCCAGCGTGGGCGCCTTGCTGGCCCTGCAGGACGTCGGCGGTCCGCTTGAACGCAAGCGTCGTTCTGTCGGCCGCGCGGGGCGTATCCTCGATGTCCTCGACATCCTGAAGCATGCGCTCCTAGGGGGCGAAATGGGCGCAGCAGACATCGAGTCTCTGCGCAGCGCCGTTCGCGATGAACGTCTGCAAACGGACGATCCAGGACTTGAGGCGGTGCTTGACGAGATTGAAACACGTGCAGCGGTAGAAATCGCAAAGCTTGAACAGGCCGCGCGGCGGGCGTAAAGCCGCGCCGCGGGTGCTCGATTGAGATGCGTATTCGGAAAGCTATGAGCCCCGGCGCGTGAATCAGCGTGCGAGTGGGGAGGCGCTCGAGGTGTCAGACATGAATATCGCTGTAAAGGCGAACGGCTATCGCCCGTCCGAGGACGAAGAATTCATGAATGAGCGGCAGCTGCAATATTTCAAGCAGAAGCTGTTGAACTGGAAGGAAGAAATATTCCGGGAATCACGTGAAACGCTCACGCATCTACAGGCCGAAACCGAAAATCATCCCGATATCGCCGACAGGGCGTCTTCCGAGACGGATCGATCCCTGGAGCTTCGAACCCGTGACCGACAGCGTAAGCTGATCTCCAAGATCGACGAAGCCATCCGCCGCATCGAGGAAGGGTCCTACGGCTATTGCGAGGAAACCGGTGAACCCATCGGGGTGGCGCGACTGGATGCGCGCCCGATCGCAACACTCAGCCTGGAAGCCCAGGAACGACATGAACGGCGCGAACGTATCCACCGCGACGACTGATCCGCATCATGCGGCCAGACGCTGCGCCGCGGCGGAGGCCACCAGCACCCGCACGATCTGATCCTCGCGGGTGTTCCAGAGAATGCTCACACGTCCCGCTTCTTCCACCGCCCCGCCTAGCGCGGCGCGCACCTCCTGCGTCCTGGCGCGGGCTGAAGAGATTCGCTTGAGCACCCTTCCGCCGCCCACGTCGTCCTCTACGTCGCAGTAGCGCAGGACGGCGTCGATCACCGCACCGGCCGGCGGTGCGGCAGGGGGCCTGCTGCGGGCGGCGGGGCGTTGTGCATATCGCTTGCGAAAGGCGGCGGGCATCGCGGATTCCTCGATTGCCAAACTTGAGTGTTCCGGTATTGATGGGCGGAACGACAAAATCGGACGTAGGAACAAATGCGGCACGAAAAAGCTTCTCAACTCCTGACGCTCGCCCGTATGCTGGCCAGCAGCGCCGAAGGCCTGACTCTGGATGAAATGGTCGAGAGGTTGGGTGTGGGCCGCCGCACGGCCGAGCGGATGCGCGATGCTCTGCGAGAGGTTTTTCCCCAGATGGAGGAAGTCGAGGATCCGCCCACGCGCCGGTTCCGGATTCCCTCAGGCCTCGACGGCCTGTTCCAAAGTCCGACGCCGGATGAACTGGTGGCGCTGAGAATCGCCGCGGACTCGCTGCAGACCGTGGGCGCGGAGGGACGGGCCGCCGCCTTGCGCACCCTGGAACAGAAAATCCTGTCCGCGACCCGCGCGGCGACCCGTCGGCGGCTTGCGCCTGATGTGGAGGCGCTGCTCCAAGCCGAGACGATCGCCGTCCAGGCCGGACCTCGGCCATTTGAGGATCAAGCTGTTCTCGGGCTGGTGCGAGATGCCATCAAATCCATGAAAAAGCTGCGATTTCGATACGACGGTGGCAGTACGCCGGGGCGGCATCGCGAGGTGACGCCCTACGGAATTCTGTTTGGCCGCAGCAACTATCTGGTCGCGGCCGAGGCGGGCGGCGAACCCCGCAACTGGCGTCTGGACAGAATTGCAGAGGCGCAGGTTCAGGAAGCCCAGGGCGTCCGACCGCAAACGTTTTCCCTGCAGGACTATGCGGATGAGAGTTTCGGCATCTACCACGATGCCGTGGAGGATGTGCGATTGCGCATCCTGCCGCACGGCGCGGACGACGCCATGCGCTGGCGGTTTCACGCCAATCAGACAGTGACGGCGCGACCCGATGGGTCGGTGGAGGTTGATTTCCGCGCCAGCGGCATGCTGGAGCTCGCCTGGCATCTGTTCACCTGGGGCGACAAGGTGGAGATTCTCTCGCCCGAGAGCCTGCGCAAGACGATGGTCGAGCAGATTGATCTGGCCATCGAGGCGCTGGATAAAAATCGCATCACCTACGACCGAAACTGACGTTTCTATAGATCACACCAGGAACATCGCAAATCTGCAGAGGAGTAGGGCGATGTGGGCGGCGGTGATTGAAGTGGAACCTCCGGCGGGATTTGGTCAGAGAATGAAGGTTGCGCGTACAGTTCGGTATGCGGGCGTCCTGGCGGTGTGGATTGGATTGGCGCTGATCCGTCCGAGGCTGGCCGCGCAAATATGGCGGGAGCGGCGGCGAGGCCCGGTGAAATCCTGGCCCTCCGGTCTGACGGAGGCGTCGCAGCGTCAGGTCCTACGCAATCGGCGCTGAGGCGGTCAGGTCAAGCGAGCGCCAGCCGGCGGGGCGATTCCATCGGCCGCAAGCCTGCGCCTGACGGCGGGGATCAGGTCTTCGATCCGCTCCACCGCCGTCCAAGCATCGGCGAACTCCGGCGGTGTGAGCTGCTCACGGATCGTGTGTTGCAGGAGCTCGAACAGGGGCCGCCAGAACCCGCGGGGATTATGAAAAACGACCGGCTTGGCGTGCAGGCCCAGGCGGCGCCATGACAGGATTTCCACGACTTCCTCCAGCGTACCGACCCCGCCGGGGAGAACGGCGAACGCATCAGAGGCCTCAAACATGATGCGCTTGCGCTCATGCATGGTGGAGACCTCAATGTGTTCGACCACATTGAAAGTTCGCTCCTGCGCCATGAGGAAGGTTGGAATGACGCCGAGAACCCGGCCGCCGGCTGCGTGGGCTGCGCGGGCGCAGGCGCCCATGAGACCTACGCCGCCGCCGCCATAAACCAGACGGATGTCCGCGGCGGCGAGGGCGCCGCCCAGGCTCGCGGCGTCACCCAGAAACGCGGGATCAGCGGTATCGGAAGAGCCGCAGAAGACGCAGATTGATTTCAGTTCAACAGGGGGCTGCGCCATCGTAGGTCCGGCTCCGGGGCGGGCGCACTTGCGGTGCGGGTGAAAGCCCGGAAAGCTAGGGCGCAGGCTGCGTCGTTACAAGGAACCCCCATGCGGGACATTGCGTTTGGTTTCCTGGCCATTTGCCTGGCGGTGAGCCTGACGGATGGTTGTGCGAGGTCGACAGCCCCGCAAGGCGGGTCAACCGCGGATGCCAGACGGGTGGCTGATAACGGTTATATGGATGCCCCCGTCATCACCAGCAGCCGCCGTGAAGGCGCCGCCATCGTCCTAAGCGGTCGCGCTGTGCCGGCGAGTCGGATCATGCTCGGCGGTGGCCTTGGGCGAACGGTCAGCGCGACGGCGGACGCCGAGGGGCGCTGGAATGTCGCGGTCGAAGTTGACGAAGCACCTCGCATGCTGACGTTGCGAGCCACCACCGGTGATCAGGTTGTGCGCTTCGAGCAGGACCTGCTGGCGACACCGTCTGGTCGCGTGGTGACGCTGCGCGCCGGCGCCGGCGCGGTGACGTCAGATCCACCCGGGACGCCGCGTATGGCCGCCTTCGACTTTGACAGCCAAGGTGCGGCGGTGGTTTCCGGCGCAGCGCCAACGGGCGCGTTGCTGTCGTTGCGGCTGAATGGCCGACAGGTCGGGACCGGTCGTGTGGAAGCAAGCGGCTGGTTCCACATGCCATTGCCGCAACCGATTTCCGGCTTGAACCAGAAGGTCGAGGTCCTCGGCGACACCTTCCAGCTGGAGTCGACGTTCGACGTCACGCCGGCGGCGGCGCTTGCGGGCGGCGCTTATCGAGTCCTGTCCGGGCCGGACGCCGTGCGTGTGGACTGGACGACACCGGGCGGCGGGGTGCAATCCACCTGGGTCTTGAATTAGCGGAGCAGGCATTTGAGTTACGCCCACGCGGGCCACGGTCGGCGCGAGCCCAGTGCGGGCGCTGTCTCGCCGGCCGCAATGAAGTTTTCCTTTTGGACCTCGATGGCCGATCTCGGTCGCCTGGTGATGCGTTCCAGTGCGCCGAATCTGCGGACGCGACTGGTGTCGGCGCTGGTCCTGGTGATCATCGGCAAGGTCGCTGGCGTATGGGCGCCGGTGGTGCTGGGCCGGGCTATCAATACACTGTCGCCGGGTGGGGCGATCCTGGGCGCGGGGTTTGTCGGCCTGGCGCTGGCGTTCGCGGCGCTACGGTTGGTCGGCGCCTGCGCGCCCTATGCCCGTGAGGCTGTGTTTACGCCTGTCTCGCAGGCCACCTTGGCGCGCGCGGCGGTGGAGACCTTTGCCCATTCACTGGCGCTATCGCTTGATTTCCACCAATCCAAACAGTCCGGCAGTCTGGCCCGCACCATCGATCGCGGCAGCCGCGCGACGGACTTCCTTATCCGCAGCGTGGTGTTCAACCTCGGGCCGACCGCGGTTGAGTTGGTGTTGGCCATGGCCGTCATGGTCACGCAGCTGGACTGGCGGTTCGCGCTCACCGCCGCGGCCACGATCGTCGTCTACACGCTGTTGACCTTCCGGATCACCGACTGGCGCCTGAGCCACCGGCGCGAGCTCAATGAGTCCGACAGCCGAGCGGCGGGCCTGTCTGTAGACGCCATGTTGAATTTCGAGACGATCAAGACCTTCGGCGCCGAGGGGCGCACGGTCGGCGCCTACGCCGGCGCAATGGGCGCCTATGCCAATGCGGCGGCTAAGGCCAACACGTCACTTTCGCTGCTCAACGCGGCGCAGGCCCTGATCCTCAATATCGGCCTGGCCGCGATGACGGTGGTGGCGGGCCTGGGCGTGGCGGGCGGAACCATGCGGATCGGCGATATCACCACCGCGGTGCTGTTGCTCACCGGCATCTTCGCGCCGCTATCCATGCTGGGCTTCAATTACCGCGAGATCCGTCAGGCGTTCATCGACATGGAGCAGATGGTGGCGCTGGCGGCGGTGAAACCGGAAATCGTGGACTCCGCAAAGGCCCGCGATCTGCCGCCGGCCAGCGAACTGGGCGCCGAGGTGGTGTTCGAGAACGTCGGCTACCAGCATGACGCGCGATCACAGGGCCTGCGAGATGTATGCTTCCGCATCGCGCCGGGGACGACCACGGCCCTGGTCGGGCCTTCCGGCGCCGGAAAGACGACGGCGGTGCGGCTGGCGCTGCGCCTGCTAGATCCACAGTCCGGCCGGGTGATGCTGGACGGTCTGGACCTCAAGGACATTCGCCGACAGAGCCTTCGCCAGGCAATTGCGCTGGTGCCGCAGGATGTCGCCCTGTTCAACGATACGCTCTACGCAAATATCAGCTTCGCCCGTCCCGACGCCCCGCAGTCCGAGGTGCGCGCCGCCGCCGAGGCCGCGGAACTGGGGCAATTCATCGACAGTCTTCCCCAGGGCATGGCGACTCTGGTGGGCGAACGGGGGCTGAAGCTCTCCGGCGGAGAACGCCAGCGGGTGGGCATCGCCCGCGCCCTGCTGGCCAATCCTCGGCTGCTCGTCCTTGACGAGGCGACCAGCGCCCTGGATGGCCCCACGGAGGCGGCGATCCAGGCCACTCTGCGCAAGGTGAAGGCCGGCCGCACCAGCCTCGTGGTCGCCCACCGCCTGTCCACCATCGTCGACGCCGACCAGATCGTGGTCCTGCGAAGGGGCAAAGTGGTGGAAGCGGGCCGCCATTCGGAACTGCTCGACCGAGCCGGAGAATATGCCGCGCTGTGGCGGCGTCAGACCCGCGAAACCTGATTCACTCGGCCGCACGTGGCAGGTCATCGCTCGAAGACGATCGCCGGGCGGCCGCCCCGAAGGGCGTGCGCCGCCAAAGCGCGCCGATCCGCTGTGAAAATTCTTTCGGCGCGGCGAGCAGCACGGGGGTCACAATCAGAGTGAGCAGGGTCGAGAAGCTCAGCCCCCACACGACGGCGCTGGACAGCTGAACCCACCATTCGGAACCGGGCGCCTTATATTCAATTCGACCGGCGCCGAAGTTCGGGTGGAGTTGGAACATCAGCGGCAGCAGCCCCGCGACGGTTACGACAGTCGTCAGCATGACAGGACGGAATCGCTGCGCTGCGGCGCGGATCGCCGCGTCGTCGGCCTGAAAGCCGCTGCGCCTGAGCTGGTAAAAGGTGTCGACCAGGACGATATTGTGGCCGACCACCACGCCGGCCAGGGCCACGATACCGGTGCCGACCATGATCACCGACACGTAGTCAAAGGCGCCGAACAGATTGATCTGGATGCCCAGCAGCACGCCGATGGTGGACATGGCCACCGCGGAAAGCGTCACCGCCACGCCATAGAAGCTGTTGAACTGCCAAAGCAGGATCACCCCCATCATGAACAACGAGGCGGCCATGGCGGCGGCGAAGAACCCCTGGGCCTTGCGACCTTCCTCATCGGCGCCCTTGAACGCCCAGCGCACGGCGGGATCGATCGGCGCTTTCGCCAGCCAGGGGCGGAGTTGCGCGATTTTCTGGTTTGCGCCCACACCCTCCACGGTATTGGCCTGCAAGACGACCACCCGCTGGCCGTCGCGCCGGTTGATCGCGGTCACCTGCTGCGCCGGCGCAAGGCGCACGAAATAGCTGACGGGAACCGGCCCTTGGGCGGTGGGCATCTTCAGAGAGTCGAACGCCGCGACGTTTCTGGCGGCGGCTGGGAAGCGGACCCGAATATCCAGTTCGTCGTCGGCGTCATCTGGCCGGAAGCGTCCAACCAGAACCCCATTGGTGACGAATTGGATCGCCTGGCCCACAGCCAGCACATCGACTCCGTAGCGGCCTGCGGCTTCCCGATCGATCCGCAGGTTCCACTCGATACCTGGTGATGCCCGGTTGTCCTCGAGTTCGATGACCTGCCGGTCGCCGGCCAGCCTGGCCTTGATCAAGTTGGACGCGGCGTTGAGGGAAGCAGGGTCGGAACCTCGCAGCTCCACCTGGATGTCCTTGCCCTGTTGCGGCCCGCCCTGCGGCTCGCGGACTTCAAGCTGCAGTCCGGGTGTCTCGCCGGCCGTCTCGCGCACCGAGCGGGCGATGTCGCGGCCGTTCAGGCCAAGGGCCTGTCGCTCTTCGAAATCCAGAAAGTCCACCTGAATGCGGCCGATGGTGTCATTGGGCGCGGCGCCGGGGCCGCCGCCGCCAGTGAAGGCTCCGGAACGCACATATATGGAGTCGACGCCTCTGAGGCCGGCCAATCGGGTCTCGACCTGGCGGACGAGCGCATCCTGGGCTTCCGGCGACAGATTGCCCCGCGCCTTGACGAAGATGGTGACGAATTCCGGCTCCTGCTCGAACATGAACTCGGTGCGGTGCGGTGTCGCACTGAACCAAGCGCTGATCAGCGCCATGATCCCCACGGCGACCGCCATCACAAGGAAGGGGCGGGCGCCCAGGCCGTGCAGCTGGCGTGCGTACCAGCCCATGAAGCCCCGCATCTGGCGCGGGTCGCCGTGTTCAGACTTCTGGATTTCGGCCAGGGCGTCGGCGTCGGCGTCCTCAGCGCGCCCCGCCATCGACCCAAGCGCCGGCGTGAAAATCAGAGCCACGACGATCGACGCGCCCAACACGAAGAACAGAGTCAGGGGCAAGAAGCTCATGAACTTGCCAGGCACAGAGTTCCAGAACAGGAAGGGAAGGAAGGCGCAAAGCGTTGTGAGCGTGCCGTTCAGCACCGGCCAGAACATCCGCTTTCCGGCCGCGGCGAACGCCTGTTCCTTCGCCAGGCCCTCGGCCATTTTGCGGTCGGCGTATTCGATCACCACGATGCCGCCGTCCACCAGAATGCCCACCGCCAACACCAGTCCGAACAGGACGATGATGTTCAAGGTGACGCCCAGAGCGTGCATCACCAGGAACGCCAGCAAGAAACAGGTGGGAATGGCGATCCCAACCATCAGCCCGTGCCGGATCCCGAGGCTGGCCACGATGATCAGGGTGACCAGCAGCGTGGCGATCAGCAGGCTGGACTGAAGCAGGTTGAGCGAGCGGCGGATGAAGTCGCTGGCGTCAAAAGTGAAGGCGACCTTGACCGTCGGCGGCCAGCGATGCTGCTCGGCCGCGACCGCCGCGCGGACCCGTTGCACCGTATCGAGGATATTATCGCCGCTGCGCTTGACCACCTCGATCGAGTAGGCCGGCTGGCCATTGAAGCGAGTGATGAAGGTGGGCTCCTTGAAGGTGCGCCGAACTTCGGCCATGTCGCCGACCGTGATCAAACGGTCGCCGCTGCGCTTGACAGGCAGGGCGAGGATGTCCTGCGGCCTTTCCACCACCCCAGGGACCTTCACCGCAAACTTGCCTGCGCCGGACCGTAGGTCGCCGGCAGGCACCAACTGGTTGTTGCGGCCGATCACCTGCGCCAATTCGCTGGTGGTGACGTTGTAGGTCTCCATGCGCAGCGGATCGACCGTGACTTCGAGAACCTCGTCGCTGCCGCCTTGGATATTGGCTTCAAGCACGCCCGGCACGGTCTCCACGCGGTCCTTGAGACTGCGGGCGATGTGGTAGAGTTCCCGTTCCGGCGCCTCGCCCGACAGCATGATCCCGAGGACCGGATCGCTGTTGACATTGGCCTCCTGGATGACTGGTTCCTCGGCGTCAGGCGGGAACTTGCCACGGGCCATGTCCACCTTGGCGCGGACGTCGGCAAGCACCTTGTCCTTGTTGAAATCGGCTTCGAACTCCAAGGTTACGGCGGCCGATCCCTGCCGCGCGACGGCGTTCATTTCCTTGACGCCCTCGATCGACTGAAGCTCGACCTCGAGGGGTTTGACGAGCAGGCGCTCGGCGTCCTCCGGACTGACGCCGGGGTAAGGAACCACCACGGCGATGTAGGGGATCGCGATGTCAGGGTCGGCTTCGCGCGGCATGGCCAGGTAGGCGAACAGCCCGAAGACCGCCGCGATCAGCGTCACGCCGAGCACGACTTTTCGTCGCTTGATGGCGCCGTCGATGAGGGATTCAATCATCGGCTACTCCCGCGCCGACGCCTAACGGGCCAGAGCCGCGCGCACCTTCTGCCCCTCGGCCACAAACGATTGGCCGACGGTGATGATGCGAACTGGCCCTCGCAGGCCCATGACCCAAACGCCCTGAGGGGTTTCCTCCAAAATCGCAACAGGCGCGAACGCAACCTTATCACCTTCTGCCAGGTAGCGCAGTCCCTGACGGCCAGCGCCGTCCAGCACCAGGGCCGAGATCGGCGCCAAGTGGGCTGGACCCGAACCCGCACCGATCGAGACCTCCGCCGACAGACCCGCGCGGGTGGCGAAACCGGGATTGGCCACGGCGATTTCGACGCGGTAGGTCCTGGTCTGCGGATCCGCATCGCGTGCGACATAGCGGATGCGGCCTGAGAGCACCTGACCGGAGATCAGCCTGGCGGTGGCCGGCGACCCCACCCGCAGGCGCGCGGCGTCCGTTTCCGGCACGGCGCCGGCGACCAGCAGAGGATCAAGTTCGATCAGAACGCCACAGGGCTGACCTGGAGACAGGAAACTTCCCACCTCGGCGTCCCGCCGGTCGAAGACACCGGCGAAAGGAGCGCGGATGTTCACCTGGTCGAGCGCGATTTCCGCCTGCCGCACGGCCGCCTGAGCCGCATCCAGGTTGGCCTGGTCGGAGAGGACCTGGTTCGGGGACCGATAGCCCTGCCGGGCGAGTTCGGCGGAGGCCTGCTGCTGCAACTGCCGCGACTTCAGCGCCGCGCGGGCCTGATCGAGGGACGCCTGGCGCGCATCCACCGAAAGGCGGCATAGGGTTGCGCCGCGGTGCACGGCCGCCCCCTCCGCCGCAGGGGCTTGGGCGACAATGCCGGAGGTTTCGGCGCGAACCTCTACGGTGCGCGCCGGCTCGGTGCGCCCACGCAGTGAGATTGCATAGGGGTGGCTCTGTTCCTCGGCCAGGATGAACTGCACCGCCGGCCATTCGCTGGTCTTGGATTTCGCCGGCGCGGCGACCGTCGCCACTGCCTTGCCAGCGCTGAACAGACTTCCGATCAGGAAATAGAGGACCACGGCGCCCGCCACGACCAGGACGAACAGATAGGATGGCCTCAAACGCATCTGACGAATCCAGTCGGTCTGACCGCGCCTCCAGCGGTCGTGGAAAAGGCGCCATGGAGGTTAGCAGAAAACACAACGGGTACTTGCGTCCGCCGCGCCACAGGGCAAATGAATTCGGCGAAACGCACTGCGTGCGACTGTTCCCTGAACTGCCCGCCGGGAGGGTATATTGAAATATTTGCACACCATGGTCCGGGTCACGGATCTCGACGCCTCGTTGGACTTCTATTGCGCCAAGCTGGGCCTGAAGGAGGTTTCGCGCATCGAGAATTCGGGCGGCCGTTTCACGCTGGTGTTCCTGGCTGCGCCGGAGGACGCCGCCGCCGCCGAGACGCATAGGTCTCCGACCGTCGAGCTCACATACAATTGGGACCCTGAAGACTATGGAGGCGGCCGCAACTTCGGCCACCTGGCCTATGCGGTCGACGACATCTATGAGGTCTGCGAACGCCTTGCGGCCGGCGGGGTGACGATCAATCGGCCGCCGCGGGACGGGCGAATGGCGTTTGTTCGCTCGCCGGACAACGTGTCGGTGGAGCTTCTGCAGGCGGGAGCGCCCTTGCCGCCGAAAGAGCCCTGGGCGTCGGCGCCCAATATCGGCGTCTGGTGAATTCGATCTCGGCGAATGCGCCTAAGTCGGCGATCGCTCCAGGAACAGGGAAGGGGACGTCGTGAAATTCGGCATATTCTACGAGATGCAACTGCCGCGCCCGTGGGACGCGGACAGCGACTGGCGGCTCTATCAGCAGGCGCTCGACCAGCTCGAGCTGGCCGATCGCCTGGGCTATGATTACGCCTGGGAGGTGGAGCACCACTTCCTTGAGGAGTATTCCCACTCCCCGGCGCCGGAGGTGTTCCTGGCGGCGGCGAGCCAGCGGACCCGCAATATTCGCCTGGGCCACGGAATCTTCCAGCTGACGACCAACCATCCGGCGAAGGTGGCGGAGAAGGTCTCGGTCCTCGACCTGCTCTCCAATGGCCGGGTCGAACTCGGCATGGGCGAGAGCGCGTCAGCAACGGAACTGGAGCCGTTCGGCGTCGACTTCGAGGCCAAGCGCGAGGTCTGGGAGGACGCGGTGCGCTGCATGATCCCGATGTTCCGCGACGGTGGCTGCGAATACCACGGCCCGCACTTCGACTTTCCCTTGCGCAACGTGCTGCCCAAACCCCGCCAGAAGCCGCATCCGCCGCTATGGATGGCTTGCACGCAGTTGCAGACCATCGCCTACGCGGGCGAGAAGGGGATCGGCGCCCTGGGCTTCCAATTCGTAAGCGCAGACGCCGCCCAGGCCTGGGTCGCGGCCTATTATAACAGCATCACCAAGCGCCTGGATCGGCTGACCGACTACGCGATCAATCCGAACATCGCCCTGGTCAGCATGTTCATGTGCTGCCCCACCGACGAGGAAGCCCAGGCCAAGGCCGAGGGCACCAGTTTTTTCCAGTTCTGCCTGAAGTTCTATTCGTCCGCGGACCGCAAGCGGCCGCCGCCCGGTTCGGTAGTCATGTGGGACGAGTATATGAAGTGGAAGGCCGCCAATCCGGACGCCCACCGCAAGGCGATATCCTCGGGCCTGATCGGCTCGCCGGAAACCATCCGCCGCAAACTGCGCAAGTTCGAGCAGTCGAACATCGACCAAGTGATTCTCCTTAACCAGGCGGGCCGCAACACCCACGACGATATTTGCGCCAGCCTTGAGCTGTTCGCCCGCGACGTGATGCCGGAGTTCCACGCCAACATCCCGGCCCACGAGGCCTGGAAGGCGAAAGTGCTGGCCGGTGAGATCAGGCTTGAGGAAGTCGACACGACCCCGTTCGCAGTGGCTGTGAAGGCTTAAGGTTAGCGCAGGCCTGCGGTAACGCGCTCGAAACCCTGTCGCTTAGAGGGGTGTTCACCCATTCATGGCATGTTTAGCAGGCGATGATCGCAAGATCTCGCGCTGGGAGCCTGGGAACGATCATGCCATCCGCCGCGTATGAGAAAGTCGCCGACGTGTTCGATGTCGATGGCGACGTGCTTGTCTGGGGCCCCGGCGGCGTTGCGTTCACCATGACGCCCGAGGCCGCCGAAGAGACCGCCCGACGGATGATCGACGCCGCAGTCCGCGCACGCGCCGCCTCACCACTCCAGCGCCGGGCAGCCTAAGAACGGCGGCTCTACGAATGTAATTGCCATAGTCAGAAATTCACCTAGCGTTGCAACGGGGTTGTGATGCTGAGGTGGGGACTGACATGGTGGTGTTCGCCGACACCCTTAACGACAACGGCGTCGCCGATACCGCGGTGGTGCTGCTGGGCAAGAGCCTCACCGATATTTCAGTATCAAATATCGTCTGACGATGGGCGAGGGGCTGGCCACGATCAGGGCCAGCCTCAGTCCACCCGCCCCTTTGGGCGATAGCTGACAACGGAACATGTCAATTACGCCCAACAGGGGGCGACTTGGCGAGATTGGCTCCGGTGGTCCGAAAATGCCCGCGCTTGAGGCGGCGGCATAAGCCGCCCACTCGCAAGCGCTGGCTCCTCGGGCAGGACTCGAACCTGCGACAAGCCGGTTAACAGCCGGCTGCTCTACCAACTGAGCTACCGAGGATCAGCGCCTTTGCGGGACGCGCCGTATAGCCCCAGGGGCTTCGCGAGGCAAGTGCGCGGGCAGGTTATGCCCCCACATATGCGGTACATAAAAAAAGAGCCCGGCGCGGACGCCGGGTTTTGAAAAGTCGGTGATGGTGGGTGTCTTCGAAGAAGACCAAGCCAGACTCGCCCTCTATGGTTAAGGCTTGGTTAACGGCGTCGCGAAACACTAGCGCATCCGCCGAATGCTTTAGAGGCCCCAACATGCGCAATTTCCGCGTGGCCGCGATCGATCAGGGTACAACCTCATCACGCTGCATGGTGTTTGACCAGGACGGCGCCATCGTGGCCCTGGCGCGGCGTGAGCACCAGCAGATCTTTCCCCGTCCAGGCTGGGTTGAACACGACGCCGCGGAAATCTGGACCAATGTTAAGGCGGTGACCGCCGAGGCTCTCGCTCAGGCGGGCATGCGCGCGAGCGAACTTGCCGCGGTGGGCATCACCAATCAGCGGGAAACGACGGTGGTCTGGGACCCGCTGACCGGCAAGCCGCTGGCAAACGCCATCGTCTGGCAGGACACCCGTACAGACGCCCTGACGCGCGAAATCGGCGGCGAGCAGGGCCCCGATCGGCTGCGCGCGCTTTGCGGCCTGCCGCTGGCCACATATTTCTCGGGGCCAAAGCTGCGCTGGCTTCTGGACAATACGCCAGGGTTGCGCGCCCGCGCGGCGGCGGGCGGGGCGCTGTTCGGCACCATGGATTCCTGGCTGATCTGGAACTTGACCGGTCGTCACATCACCGATGTGACCAACGCAAGCCGCACGATGTTGATGAACATCGACACCCTGGATTGGGACAATCGGCTTCTTGAGGCCATCGGAGTACCGCGCGCTATATTGCCCGAGATCCGGGCTTCATCGGAGATATACGGTGAGGGCAGGGGCGTATTGGCAGGGGCGTCCGTGGCCGGCGCGCTTGGCGATCAGCAGGCGGCCCTGTTCGGCCAGGCCTGTTTTTCGCCGGGAGAAGGCAAGTGCACCTATGGCACCGGTGGCTTCCTGCTGGTGAACACCGGCCAAGAGCCGGTGATTTCGGACAACGGTCTGCTGACCACGGTGGCCTACAAGATCGGCGATCAGCCAGCGGTCTATGCGCTTGAGGGCTCAATCGCCGTGGCCGGCTCGCTGGTGCAGTGGCTGCGTGACAATCTGGGCCTGATAGGGGCGTCGGGCGAAATCGAGGCCCTGGCCCGCACTGTGGAGGACAATGGGGGCTGCTATTTCGTGCCGGCCTTTGCAGGGCTGTTCGCACCCTACTGGCGCTCAGATGCCCGCGGGGTGATCGCTGGGCTCACCGGCTTCATCAACAGGGGACACATCGCCCGCGCGGCGCTGGAGGCCACCGCCTGGCAGGTGCGCGAGGTGGTGGACGCCATGGCGGCGGATTCCGGAGTTCCCCTGGTGAGGCTGAAGGTGGACGGCGGCATGACAGCCAACACCTTGCTCATGCAGTTCCAGGCCGACATCTTGAACACGCCGGTGGTGCGTCCGACGGTGGCGGAGACCACCTGTCTGGGCGCGGCCTATGCGGCCGGCCTGGCGACCGGCGTCTGGTCCGATCCGGAGTCGCTGCGGGCCAATTGGCGCAAGGACGCAGAGTGGTCACCCAACCTATCGGCGGACGCCCGTGCGCACGGCTACCGAAAATGGAAAAAGGCCGTTCAGGCCACGCTCGACTGGGTCGATGACGACGATTGAAACGCCGCGGTTCGGGCGGGAGATTTGGAGGCCTGGCCGAGAATCGAACTCGGGTGCGCGGATTTGCAGTCCGCTGCGTCACCACTCCGCCACCAGGCCATCCAAGCGGCGGGCATTCCCCGCCGCGAGAGGCGGGATCGCTAACAGAACGCCCCGCCACTCGCAATGACCCTATCGCAGGCGGATTGCTTAAACGGTAACGCGCGCCCTATAAGCCCAATTGACGTTAGACCGCCGAGGACACATGGCCGCAAATTCAAACGCAGCGCGCCTGAACATGGTCGACAGCCAGGTCCGCACCAATGATGTCACAGACGTTCGCATCCAGGACGCCATGTTGACGATCGATCGGGCCGCTTTCGCCCCGGAGGGCAAGGCCTTCCTGGCCTATGCGGACGCCGAAGTTCCCTACGGGGCGGGCCGCTGGCTGTTGAAGCCCAGGGATGTCGCCAAGTTGCTCCAGGCCTTGAATCCACGCGACGGCGAGCGTGCGCTGGCGATCGCCGCCCCTTACGCGGCGGCGGTGCTTGAAGCATTGGGCCTGAACGTGACGCGGCTTGATGACGCCCAGCTCAAGCCGGCTGACGGCGGATATGCGCTGATCGTATCGGAAGGCGCGGTGGGCCGGACGCCCGAGACCTGGCTTGCGGCGCTCGCGCCCGGGGGCCGAATGGGCGTGATTGAGCGCGACGGCCCGGTGGGGAAGGCGCTGGTCTATGTCCGCGCCGAGGATGGGGTTGGACAGCGTCAGGTTTTTGATGCGACACCGCCGGTGATGGCCGGATTTGAAACGCAACACGGTTTCGCCTTCTGAGTGATCTAGCAACACCTTCGAAACGGTTACGTGAAAAAAGCTTAACCACACGCCCACTGGTCCAGAATGGGGCACGCGGTCATATGGGTGCGCGGTCTCACGCCTGTCTCGGGGATACGACATGCTTAATCACCTCCGCGCCGTAAAGCGGATCGCACTTTGCGGAGCTGCGCTGGCCGGGTTGGCCGGTCCGGCCGCCGCTGAAACACTCAGTGACGCCATCGCCATGGCCTATGAGTCCAACCCGACGCTGCAGGCCCAGCGCGCGTCGCAGCGGGCGCTCGATGAATCCTACGTGCAGGCCCGGACCGGTTGGCGCCCAACGGTAAGCCTCGGAATTCAAGACACTTTCCTGGAATCCCGCACGCCCGGCGGCCGTGGCCTCATCGATACGAACGGCGATGGTATTCCCGACACCGTCGTCTCGACGAGCGTCAATGAGCGCTACACGGGCAACGCTGGCTTGTCTTTTTCCCAACCGCTTTATACCGGCGGCCGCGTCGCCGCGGCGGTTTCCGGCGCGCAGGCCGACGTGCTTGCCGGCCGTGAAAACCTGCGACGTGTGGAGGCCCAGGTGCTGGGTCAAGTCATTGTCGCCTATGTTGACGTGCGACGGGACCAGGAGGCGGTGCGTATCCGCCAGGAAAACGTCAATGTCCTGATGCGCCAGCTGGATGAATCCAAAGCGCGCTTTGATGTCGGCGAAATCACCCGCACTGATGTCGCTCAGTCGCAGGCGCGGCTGGCCGCGGCGCAATCGCAGTTACAGCTCGCTGTGGCTCAGCACGCCATCAGCCGGGCCAACTACGCCGCCGTCGTCGGTCAGAATCCAGGGGAACTGGCGGCGGAACCGCCGCTCGCCGGGCTGCTTCCGGCCGACGTCGACAAGGGGTTCGATGTCGCCGAGACCAACAACCCGCAACTGCGCGCCGCCCAATACGCCGAACAGGCTAGCCGCGCGCGCGTTTCCGGCGCCAAGGCGGAACGTCTGCCGCAGGTCTCGTTGTCGGGACGCTACGGTTTCAGTGGCGTCGGGCGGCCCATCGCCACCGACAAATGGTCCCAGTCCATTTCGGCCACGGCCGGCGTCAACGTTCCGATCTTCAGCGGGGGCCTGGCGTCGTCGCGCATCCGTCAGCAGGTGGAACGCAATACCGCCGATCGCATCAATATCGAAACCGCACGCCGCGCAGTGCTGCAATCTATGACCCAGCAATGGAACCAACTTCTGGCCGCGCGGGCCAATATCACCTCCTCGGAGGAACAGGTGCGCGCCGCGGTGATCGCCGCCGAGGGCACCCGACAGGAGCAGCAGGTGGGCCTGCGCACCACCCTCGATGTGCTGAATGCGGAGCAGGAGCTGCGTCAGGCGCAGCTGTCGCAGATCAACGCGCGGCATGACGAGTATGTCGCCGCGGCTGGCGTGCTGGCGTCCATGGGCCGGCTCGAGGCCAAGAACCTGACGCCGGCGACGCCGCGGTACGATCCGGCCACGAATTTCCGCAAGCTGCATGTGACCTGGGGCTGGGTCCCCTGGGAGGAGGCGATCGGCAGGCTCGATTCCCTGCGCACGCCGCAGCCGAAGGAGACGCCGGCGGAGGGCTCAGTGGCCCCTGCGCCCTGATCACCTCGTGAGACTCTTTCGCCCGGCAGGCGAATCCGGCCTTGCAGACTCTTGTGGAAATTGCACGATCGCCTTCGTCGGCATAGGTTCGGCGGCAGGATTCGCGCGATGAGCGTGACAGCCTCAAGCGAACACCGGTTGAGGCGCGCGTCACGCTCTGACTTTTGAAGGAAGACCCTTTGGTTCGGGACCAGGTGAACCACCTGATCCGGAAGGGGTCTAACGGCTGACGGGAAGACATGTCCGAGCAAACCGCCCAAGAACCGACAATGGAGGAAATCCTCGCCTCCATCCGGCGAATCATTTCCGAAGACGACGCTCCCGCCGGCGATGCGCCTGCAGACGCGGCGGCGGCCGAAGAGGCGCCCGAGGCGGCAGCGCCGGAGCCGGAATTCGAGGCTGAGCCCGAAGCGGCCTTTGATCCGCCGCCGGAACCTGAGCCTGTCGCCGAGGCTGAGGAAGAGGTGCTCGAGCTTACCGAACGGGTGGACTCAGTCGGCGACATCGATGTGTTCGAGGCGCCGCCGGAACCGCCCGAGGCGTCGTTCGAGCCGGAGCCTGCGCCGCCAGCACCTTTGGCGGACGTCGGCCCTGAGGAGAACCTGGTCAGCCATGCCGCGGCCAGTGTTGCAGCATCCGCGTTTGGTCAGCTCTCCGCCGCGGTGGCCATGCCCCGCGATGGCCAGACCCTGGACGGGGTGGTTCGCGAACTCCTGCGCCCGCTGCTGAAGGAGTGGCTGGACGCCCACCTCCCGTCGATTGTCCAATCGGCGGTGGCTGAGGAAGTCGAACGCATCGCGCGGACGGGTCGGTAGGAGAGGGCGACGCGCCGGCGCCTGGAGCGCCATTCGCTCGGATTCAATCAGAGCGAACGACGCTGTGAGCTTTCGTTTTAGCACGCTTTCTGGCGGTGAACCGGTGTCCGCTTCATCGGAGAAATCGCTCTAGCGCCACCTAGCCGCGCGCCGCCTTGCAGGCCCAGTTCTTGGCGTCGTACACGGCGCCGGGAACATCGGCCTTGGTGCTGTCGAACACCGACACTGTCGGCCAGCGGCACACCAGGAAGTCGCGGGACACCCCTTCGGCCTGTGCGATCTTCACTCCCGATTGGGTGGTGAAATCGTCGCTGGCTTTGAACAGGAGTTTCGCTCGGTCAGCGCCGCGGTGCATCACCACGCTGTCCGGCGCCTTGCCCTTCTCGACCCAGTCCATCAGCGCCAACAGCATTTGATCGGCATGGTCGTGCGGACCGGTGCCGCCGCCGCAATGGCCGGCGCCAGGGATCTCGAACAGGGCGGCGTATTTGGCGACGGCGTCCGCGCCGCCGCCCTTCTCGGCCGTGGCTTTCAGGAAGTTCTCCACGGCGATGTTGGAGCAGCAGGGATCGGAAACCCCAACCCAGAACAGCGCCTTGCCGCCGGACTTGGCCCAGCCGGAGATGTCCGGCGTATCGGTGACGTTGAAGCCAATCCGCTTTTCCTCGGCGTTCATCTGCTCGAGTTCGGCGTTGGTGAGCGGGTTCTTGACGATGTCGCGGTCGGGCTGATGCAGATAGGTCCTGGCCCAGGTGGTTTGAATCACTAGCGCGCCTGAGGTCTTGGGCATGTTCTCCGTTGACGGTGTCGGATCCCAAGGCGGCGGGACGGGACCTAAGAAGGTCCAGACCCGCATGTTGCTGATCGGAAGGGCGGTCTTGGCCAGGATGTTGTTGATGCTGGTGATTTCCGGCTGCGTCAGGCAGTTCGGCGCATCGCCGGCCTTGCACTTCAGGCTATTGAAGTCGAACTTGCAGAGCCGGTGGTCCCAGATCATGTCGTCCTTGGCGCCGTCGGTCATGTCGCAGGCGGCGGTGACCTTCTCCTCGGCCAGCTTCAGCTTCGCTGGCGACAGCCACGAACCCGGCTCGCGATTCATCTCGGCCACCTGAATCTCGAAGGCGGTGCCCTTGCTGGGCGGGGCGGGGTGACCGGGCTCGTGTGGTCCGCCGGGCCAGCCCAGCAGCACGCCGTCATAGTCCTCCGGATGCTTGGAGATCGCCTCCATCCCCATGCGCCCGCCGCCGGAACAGCCGGAGTGGTAGCGCCACATCTTGTCGACGCCGTAATAGGCCTTGGTCATCTGCTGGGTGGCCACCGCCACGACATGGGCGCCGCGGTGGATGTGGTCGACGGCCTTGGCGGGATCGGACAGGAAGCCCCAATCCAGCAGGTGGGCCTGGTGGCCGGTGTCGGTGCCGGCCACGGCCATGCCGGCGGTCACCGGATTGCCGGCGGGGATCTGGGAATCGGTGGGGACATAGCCGGCTGATCCGCCCATGCCGATGAAATAGTAGCGACCCTTCCAGTTCGCTTTTTCAGGCAGTTGCAGGCGGAAGTTGTTCTTGTTCGGACCCGGGTTCGTCGTGGTCACATAGCCTTCGACCCGGCAATTGCGGACCGGTTCGTCCACCATTGCGGCGGACACCACCGTGGTGTCCTTGGGCGCGGCCGCCTGCAGGCTGGCGACATCACAGGTGGCCGAGGGGGTTTTTCCCCCGGCGCAGCCCGCGATCAAGGTGAGGCTGGCGGCGGCAAGCGCCGCAAGCAATCCGGACTGGACCTGAAACCTCATGGCGTTTCTCCCGATTTTTCGGCGTCCGATCGAGCTCTACCGGCCCGAATTGCACACTTAATCAGAAATGAAGCACCGCCTGGGGAACTGGTCAATCCGCTATCGCCGCCCGGGCGGATGCGCCCTCCAGCCATTCGGTGTCGGCGGCCAGCAATTCCTCCGCCCTGAGTTCGTAGTCCGCGGTGGAACCGACGATACGCCAGGCGGTCGGCGCTCGCTCCGGCTGGGTGGCGTAGCAACCGCCACCGGCGTAGTTGTGGACCACAGCGTCAAGATTGCCGGTCCGCCCGCCGCTGATGATGATCGCCCGGCGCAGCACCAGCGCCGCCTCGCATGTCTCCACGTCAAGGTCCTGCCGCGCGAAGGCGGCGAACCCGCGACCGACTGCGCGGCCTGCGTAAGGGGCGGGGTCCAGGACCACCTGGCCGTCGGTTCGCCACGCAAGCACAAGCTCGCCGTCGCGCCAAAGCCGGGCCGGTTCCTCGCGGCGCCCGCCATAACCCACAGCCATCTCATAACGCCGGTGTGGAATGCCCCGCGCCGCCATCGCCATGGCCAAGCCCGCCAGTTCGAACATGTGAGTGCAGAACAGCTTCATCTCCACATAGTCGGCGATGGCGCTGGAACGATCGTCGAGGGGCGCGCCGATGAATTTCGACCAGTTCTCGTGGGCAAGGGCGCAGGTGGCCCAGGGAATGCGCAGGGCCTCGGATTCAACGCCCGTCACCACGCGGCCGTCATGGCGCACCAGGACGCGGAAATGATGGTAGTCGTCCTCCACCGCGGCGCGCACTTCGCCGTCATGGGCTGCAAGTCCGATAGTCCGCCGCAGGACCCCGGCGGCGCGGCTGCAATCTGGCGCTCCACTCATCTGACATCTCCGGTTCGGATCATTAAGCTCGCCCAACACAAAGGAGCCCGGCCTTTCGGCCGGGCTCCCATGACTTAGCGTCGGTCGTCAGATCAATATCAGAAGTTGATATCGATCGTGGAGCGGCGGTTGAGGGGTTCCTTGACGCCGTCGCCGGTGGCGACCGCAGGGGCGCTTTCGCCCTTCCAGTCCACCGACAGGGCGGTCTGGGCGACGCCCAGGCCCACCAGGGCGTCAGCCACCACCTTGGAGCGGCGCTCGGACAGGCGGACGTTGTAGGCGGGGGCGCCGGAGGTGTCGGCGTGACCCACCACCACCACCTGGGTGGCGTGG
>CANJLH010000020.1 GCA_947475415.1 Caulobacteraceae bacterium | reverse complement strand
GCGTGGCCGGCGCTGGCGTAGGTCGCGGCCTCCTGGACCACCGTCTGGGCTTCCGGCGTCAGGATCGACTGATCGAACGGGAAGTAGACGATGAACTGCTTGGCCTCATACGCCGGCGGAGGCGGCGGAGGGGGCGGCGGAGGGGGCGGGGGAGGCGGCGGCGGAGGGGGCGGAGGCGCAGGGGGGGGCGGCGGAGGAGCGGCGGCGAAGTTATAACGCACCGTAGCGCCGTAGGTCCGCGGATCGCCCGGGAAGGCGGACCGGAACGCCGCCGCGTCCTCGAAAGCGAAGACCCCGTCGAAGTAGTGCTTGTTGGTGAGGTTGTTGCCCCAGACGCTGAGATCGACGCCCTTGCCGGCCACGTTGCGCCAGTCGATCCGCGCATTGATGAGGCTGAACGACGGTTCGTAGGAAAAGCCCTTGTCCGGCGGCGTGCCGCCGGCGCGCTTGCTGGTGTAGGCGTAGCTGACGTTGAAGCTCAGGTCGCCCATCTCCTCCGCGATCGGCAGGTCGAACGTCGCGTTGGCCGTGAAGGTTTGGCGCGGCGTGCCGAACTTCAGATTGTCGAAGGCATAGACGATCAGCGGCCGGCCGGCGGCGTCGTTCACGGTCTGGCTCGGGAAGGCCTTGTACTTGGCATAGACGTAACCGTAGGTGGCGCTCAGCTTGACCGCTTCGACCGGATTGATGTCGAGGGTCGCCTCGCCGCCGTATAGGACGGCGCGGCCGGAGTTTTCCGCCTGGTTAATCGGCAGGCCGGTCACCGGGTCGATCTTGGAGATCGAGACCGCGATGTTGTCGTACCAGGAGTGGTACACTGCGGCGTTGAAGCGGATCGGCATGCCGCCGGCCATGAACTGCGACTTCAGCCCGGCTTCCACGTCCTTGACGGTCTCGTCCTCGTTTAGCATGCCCTCGTAGGAGGTCGCCCGTGCGGCGAGCGAGCCGGCGCGGTAGCCGTGACGGTGGGCCAGGTAGACCATCACGTCGGTCGTGGGCTTGTACTGCAGGGTCAGGTTGTAGCCGGGCGCGTCGCCCTTGAGCTGCCGGCGGACCGCGCAGCTCTTCGGATCGACGCCTTCGAACGCGGCGTGGGTGGCGGTGCGCTGGCGATTGAAGTTGCAGTTGACCGCCGGATTGAAGTTCGCCGGGTACAACACCTGCCGGGTGCCCCACTTGCCAAAGTAGCCGATCGTGCGGTCCCGGAAGCTGAGGCCGCTGATGTTGCGGTAGACCACGTCGCGGCGGTCCCAGGTATAGCGGCCGCCCGCGGTGAGGGTCAGCTGGTCGGTGAAGTGGTAGTCGAACTGGCCGTAGACGCCAATGCTGCGCGAGACCGTATTGAAATTATTGAAGAACCTCTGTCCAAACTGGATCGAGTCCGAAGAGTCGTTGCCCTCGTAGCGGGAGTAGAAGGCGCCGGTGATCCAGTTGACCTTGTCATCGAGCGCAGCGCCCTGCAATTGCAGCTCCTCGCTGATCTGCTCCATGTTCATCGCATTGAGGGACCACAGCAGCGGCAAGGGCAGCGAGCCGAACGCCGGCAGGGTGGAGACGCCCTTCGACGTGCCGTCGATGTCCATCAGCAGGTGCGATTTCACGTTCCGGTAGCCGAGGATGTTCTTCAGCGAGACGGATCCGAGGTCCCAGTTGGTGGTGTTGCTGGCGCCCCAGTTCAGGATGCGCTCGAACGGGGACCGACCGTCGGGGGAATTCGCGGCGGTCAGGTAGGAATCGAAGTGGCCCCAGCCCAGGCTCGCCTGGTAGGTCTGATCGGCGGCGAGGTAGTTGGCGAAGCCCGGCGCCAGCATCAGCGAGAGGTTGTGGGCGCCGCCGCAATTCGGCAGCGTGCTGGCAGGATTGCAGCCGATCACCTGACCGCCTGCGGGCCAGGTGGCGGGAACGTTGAAGTCGAAGCCCTTGGCCTGGAAGACCATCGCCGAGCCGTGCTCGTTGGTTTTCAAGGCGTCGACTACGGTCAGGTTCTCTAGGTCGTCGTTGATCCGCCAGAGCACGGAGGCGCGACCGGCCCAGTTGTTCTTGTCGTCATAGTCGTGCCCGTCGGCGCGGTTGACCCAGGTGCCGTCGCGGGTTTCGCGCCGCACGCCCAGGCGGACCGCCAGCGCGTCGCTCAGCGGGGCGTTCAAGACGCCCTCGAATATCCGCTGGCTGTAGTTGCCGATGTTGGCGCTCACGTATCCCTTGACGCCCTCGAAGCTCGGACGCTCCGTAGTGATCAGCACCGCCCCGCCCACGGTGTTGCGGCCCTGCAGCGTCCCCTGCGGACCCTTAAGCACCTGGATGTTGGCGAGGTCGAAGAAGGCGGCGTTCTGTCCCTTCGGCGTATTGATCGGAACTTCGTTGATGATGAACGGAATCGACGGGTCGTTGTCGATCTGAAGCCCGCCGCCGGCGAAGCCGCGGATGGTCACCGACGGTGTCGAGTCGCGGAAGGTGCCGGGCGCGATGTTCAGTCCGGGCACGGCGAACTTCAGGTCGCGGACCTCGCTGACGCCGCGCTGCTGCAGCATTTCCTGATTGAAGGCCTGCACGGCCAGCGGGACGTCCTGGACGTTCTCCTCGCGCCGGCGGGCGGTGACGACCACTTCCGCGATCGCGTTTGCGCTGGATTGGCCTGAGTCCTGAGCCGCAGCCGGCGCCGCCATGATGGCGGGCGACAGGGCGCTCAGGGCGGCACCCAGGAAAAGGGCTGTCTTATACATTTGTCTCCCCCAAATTATTCCGTCTCGGCGGACGGGTGTGAACAGGTTTTGTGCGCCCCAAGTCCCGTTCCCGGCGCATTCCAACAAGAGTATCCCATTAATCGCGGCGAGGTAAAGAGGCAAGCGCATGGCCCGGGTAAACTGTCGCGCGACGCCGCGGTCCGCCATCATGATGGACGCGACGGGCGGGCTCCGGCGCGGTGTTGCAGGGCGGATTAAATGGTGTACTCATCTGCAGGCTGAATGAGCCCAACATCAGCCAGCCCTCCGCAACAGCCGCAGCGGAAGTCCTGGCTCCTGTGGCGATTCACGGACGGTGCGTACATGAACTGAGGTCGAACGCCATGGCGGCATATCCTTCGACGCGGACCCAGAGGATCCCGCCGTTTCAGCCGACTATTCCGGAACTGCTGCGCTACGTCGCCGTGGCCTACGGTGAACGAGAGGCGCAAGTCCGCGGGGACAGCAGGATCACATTCGCCGAGTTGGACCGGCGCTCGGCAGCGCTCGCAAAAGGTCTTCTGGCCCGCGGGGTGGGAAAGGGGAGCCGCGTCGGCCTGCTCATGCCCAATGCACCGGCGTTCACCCTGCTGTTTATGGCAGCGGCGCGCATCGGGGCGATCGTTGCGCCGCTGAGCACCCTTTATCAGGCGCCGGAACTTGGCTGGGTGGTGCGGAACGCCGACGTCCAGTTGCTGCTGACCTGCGACAGCTACCTTGGTCATGAATATCTGGGACGGCTGGAGCGGGCGTTTCCCGAGCTGTCGCGCCAAACGTCCGGCCGCCTGGCGCTGCCCGAGGCTCCATACCTGCGCGACGTCCTGGTCTGGGGCGCGTGCGACCGGGACTGGGCGGGGCCAGCCGAAGCGACGCTCCTGCGGCTGGCGGCGGAGCGGCCGGAGTTTGACGACGCCCTGCTGCGCGCCGCGGAGGATGCAGTCACGCCGGCAGACAGCCTTTGCATGATCCACACCTCCGGCAGCACGGCGAATCCGAAGGGTGTGGTGCATGGCCACGGGCCGATGATCCGCCATACCTACCAGATGGCGCACGACTTTTTCGGAGTCCTGCCCGGCGAGCGGTTTGTCAGCACTCGGCCGTTCTTCTGGGTGGCCGGCCTGTCGGCGACCCTCATGCATAGCCTGCACCTGGGCTGCTGCCTGATCACCCCGGACGACCCTTCCGGAGTGGCCGTTCGGCGGCTGGTCGAAGCCGAAGGCGTCACTGCGCTGTGCGGCGACGAGGGGTGGTTCCGCTCCCTGAACGTTGACCCAGTGTTCACCGCCGCTGGCTACGAGGCGGTTCGACAGACCATGGACTGCGCGGCGCTGGCTCGACGCGACGGCGACGGACTGCGGTTCCTGAATCCGGGCCGGACCGGTGAGCCCAAGCACATCCCGCGAGAGCGAATCGGCCGTTCCTATGGCATGACCGAGACGCTAGGCGCCCATACATCCATGCCGCCGGACGAGTTGCTGCCCGCTGACCGGCCCAGCTATTGCGGCCGCGCCGTACCGGGCGTTCGCCACCGGGTCGTCGATCCCGTCAGCCGCGCGCCACTTTCACCGGGCGAAGCTGGTGAGCTTGAAGTGGCCGGCTACTGCCTGATGCAAGGGCTCTACAAGCAGGAGCGGGACGAGACGTTCACCGTTGACGGGTTCTACGCCACCGGCGACATCTGCGAGGTCGATACGGCCGGCTATCTGGCGTTCTCTCATCGCCGTGGCGAGATGCTGAAGATCCACGGCGCCAACGTGGCGCCTCTTGAAGTCGAATTGGCGTTGAACGGCCAGCCGGCGGTCGAGCGCTCGGCGGTTGTGGGCGTAGGCCCCCCGGACGCGATGGTTCTGGTCGCGGCGGTGCAACTCCGCACAGGCCAGCCCTTCGACGAAACCCACGCGCGCGCGGCGCTGCGCGCGCAGTTGTCGTCCTACAAGGTCCCGAAACGGCTGTTCGTGCTGACCGCAGACGAATTCCCGCTCACCGGCTCGGGAAAGGTGAAGAAGGCGGCGCTGGTCGCTCTGCTACGCGCCAAGCTTGCGGCCCAGGTGGAAGGTGACGAGCAGGTTGCCAATGCGTGATTCGCCGCGCCCGGCTAAAGGCCCGCTGGCCGGCGTAAGGGTCCTGGAGTTCGCTGGCCTCGGCCCTGCGCCCTATGCGACCGGACTGCTGTCGGACATGGGCGCGGACGTCGTCCGCCTGGAGCGGCCACACATCCAGGCGTCCGGCTCGCTAGATCTCTTGTCGCGCGGCCGGGTCTCGATGACGGTCGACCTGAAGGACCCCGGCGACCTCGCCCGGTGCCGGGCCGCCGCCTGCGCCGCCGACGTGCTGATCGAGGGGTTCCGGCCGGGCGTGATGGAGCGCCTCGGCCTGGGCCCCGACGAACTGCTGAAGGAAAACCCGCGTCTCGTATACGGGCGCATGACGGGCTGGGGTCAGACCGGGCCGCTGGCCCAGACGGCGGCGCACGACATCAACTACATCGCCATCACCGGCGCCCTGGCGATGATGGGCCGGCCGGGCGAGGTCCCGATGCCGCCCAACAACCTGCTAGGCGACTTCGGGGCGGGATCGCTGTTCCTGGCCATGGGGATCGTCGCGGCCCTCTACGAGCGCGAGCGGTCCGGGCAGGGGCAGGTGATCGACGCGGCCATCGTCGACGGCGCCGCCTCGTTCATGACGGTCTATTGCGGGATGCTGAAGCGCGATCCGACCATCATGCGGCGCGAGAACCTGCCGCTGGGCGGCGATAAGGCCAACTACCGCTGCTACGCCTGCGCTGACGGTGGCTATGTCTCGGTGGGGGCGATGGAGCCGCACTTCCACGCCGAGCTCCTGCAACGCCTCGGCCTACCTGGCGCGTTGGCGGGAACGCCGGAGGAAGCGGCCGCGCTGGAAACGAAGTTCCTGGAACGACCGCGCGACGAATGGACGGCGCTGTTCGCAGGCTCGGACGCCTGCTTCGCGCCGGTGCTCGACCTTGCGGAAGCGCAGGTCCACCCGCACCTGAGCGCCCGACAGACCTACGTCGAAGTTGACGGTGTTTTGCAGTCGGCTCAGGCGCCGCGCTTCTCGCGCACGCCCGGGGCGGTCCAGGGCGGCCCCTGCAAGCCGGGTGTCGGCGGCGTGCAGCGGCTGCGATCGTGGGGTGTAGATGTCTGAACCATCCAGGACCGTGGCTCCGCACGCGGACGGTGCGGCGGCCGGCGCGAAGTACGCGCGGCCGTTCTGGCGGTGGTACGCCGCAATCCTGCTGATGCTGGTCTACACCTGCAGCATGGCGGACCGGCAGATTGCAAGCACCGTTGTTCAGCCGGTGAAGGCTGAGTTCGGCCTCACGGACGGCCAGATCGGGCTGATGACCGGCTTCCTGTTCGGGATCGCCAACGGTGTCGCCGGGTTGATCACAGGCCCCCTTATCGACCGAGTCAACCGCCGGACCTTCCTCGCCCAGATCGTGACCGTGTGGAGCCTGGCCACCGCGGCCGTCGGCCTTGCGCCCAATTTCGCCGCCCTGCTGGCGGCGCGTATCACTGTCGGAGCCGCCGAAGCGGGCGGGGTTCCAGCGTCGCTGTCGCTGCTCGCCAACGTCTTTCCTGAGGAACGCCGCTCGACTGTCACCGGCGTCTTCTACCTGAGCGCGCCGTTCGGCGCCCTGTTAGCCAGCGCCGGCGGCGGCTATGTGGCCGCCGAGTGGGGTTGGCGCTGGGCCTTCTTCGTCGCGGCGATTCCTGGACTGCTGCTCGCCATCCTGATGCTTTTCACCCTGCCGGAGCCCCAGCGAACTGCGGCGCCGCCCGCATCGGGCGCGTCGGCCTGGGCGCGGGTGAAGGAACTCGGCGTGGCGCTGTCCTACATCCTGCGCCGGCCGGCGATGGCTGCGCATTATGCAGGCCTGATGCTGATCGCCCTGGCGTCCGGCGGAAAGGTCGCGTTCATGATCGCTTTCTTTATGCGCCACCACCAGATGCCATTGGCGACGGCCGGAGCGACCCTGGGAGGGATCGGCGCGGTCAGTGGCATCGTCGGGGCGCTCAGCGGCGGCGTCATCGCCGATTGGGTTGGCGCAAGGCGACCGGTGTACGCACAATGGTGGCTCGCCGGAGTCGCCGTCGCCATCGGACTGGCCGACATGGCGTTCGTGCTGGCCCCGAGCCTCTCCCTCGCCCTGGTCGCGGCGACGATCGGGGGCGTCGTTGGGGCAATGTGGCTCGGCCCCGGCTACGGCATCGCCACCTCCATGGCGCCGGATCATCTGCGCGGGAAATGCTTGGCCATCCTTCAGATGGGCGCCAACCTTGGCGCCGGGTTTGGCGCGCTTCTGGTCGGCGTTCTGTCAGACGCCTATGGCGGTCCAGGCGGCCTGGGTTTGGGGCTCGTCACCGTATTCGGCGTTTTCATCGTCGCCGGAGGCCTGTTCGCCTTCACCGCGGTCAAGGAGCCCGCCCCTCTTGCAGGGTCCTTGCACGCTTCGGGCGCCGCCGGCCTCAACTGAGACAGGACATGACATTTCAAACGCTTCGCTACGAGATCACCGGCCGCGTCGCGGTGATCACCTACGATCGCCAGGAGCGGCGCAACGCCTGGAGCTTGCCGATGTACCGCGAGGCCGTCAGGGCGATTGAGGCGGCGAACGCCGACGATGGCGTAGGCGCCATCGTGATCACCCATGACGGACCGATCTACTGTGCGGGGACCGATTTCAAAGCGCCGCCGGAGCCACCGGACCCGGCCACGGGGCGATCGCCGACGGTGGCTTCGGTCTCGATGGCCCAGGACAGCAGCTGGCTCCATCTCATGCGGCGCTCGAAACCGACGATCGGAGCGATCCGCGGCGCGGCGATCGGTCTGGGCGTCACCCAGATCCTGCCGTTCGACATCCGAGTCGGCGGCGAGGGATCGACCTACGCCTTCCCGTTCCTGCGCCTGGGCTTTATGCCGGAGCTGGGCTGCACCGCGCTGCTGCCGCAGTTGGTCGGCTACGGGCGCGCCGTCCATATCTGTCTCACCGCGGAGACCCTCGATGCGAAAGAGGCCGAGCGAGTGGGGTTGATCACCGCCGTCTTTCCGGACGAGCAGCTGCGGGCGAAGGCCATCGCACTGGCGGAGGAGATCGCCGCCTTCCCGGCGCTGCAGACCAATCTGACCCGAGAACTCCTCCGCGACAACGCCGGTGAGCATGATGTCAACGCCTTGTTGAAGCGCGAGTCCTCGGCGTTCATCGCGATGTTCAAGGCCGCGCGGCGGGCGAAGGCGAGCAACGGCGCGTGATTGCGCGCGACACACCGTTGTGGCGCGGGGGTTCAACTCTGCCGCAGTTTGGCGACGGCGGCGGCCAGCAGGCCCGCGACGTCTTCGCGATAGTTCGGATCCGCATTGCCGCCGAAGGCCGAGAGCAAGTCCGCCTGCCGGCGCGCGACGTCTTCGCGCCAATCCCCATGGGTGAAAATATAGAAGTCCGAAGCCTCGACGGCTGCGAGGACTCGTCGGCCTACCGCCAAGGGCGACATCCCCCCAGCGAGCGCCGTTTCGACAGCTGAACCGAGTTGCGCGTCCCCGCGACGCACCGCGTTGCGTATGAACGCCGTGTCGGTCATGCCGGGGCAGAGTATGGAAATCCCGATTGGTCCGCCGGCGAGTTCGCCTCTCAGGGTCTCAGCCAGGCCCAGCGCGGCGTATTTGGAGACATTGTAGGCGCCCGCGCCCGGCCTCGGGCGCAATGCCGACATCGAAGCGGTCAACACAACATGGTTCTGCACGCCGCGCGCCTTGGCGCTCGGCAGCCAAGCTTGAAGTCCGTTGATCAGACCGAACAGGTTCACGCCCAACACCCGCCCGAATGCCTCGACCGGGATGTCCTCGATCAGCTTGCCGGGCCCGCCGATTCCGGCGTTGAGGCAAAGCAGGCGGATCGGCCCGAGCTCGGCCTCCACATCGCCGATGGCGGCTGGCCATCCCCCGCCCGAACTCACGTCGAGCCGGATCCTCAGGACCTCGTCGTTTAGCACCTCCGCGCTAGCCGCCAGGGCGGCCTCGTCCAGGTCGGCGACGGCGACTTTCAGACCCGCCGCCTGAAACGCCCGAGCCATGCCCAGGCCGATTCCGTTCGCCCCGCCCGTGATTAGGGCGCACATTCCGGGCTCAAGATTCATGCGCCCCTCCGATATGCCCCTTCAGCTCCGGGGCCGCGGCTAGGCCGCCTGCTTGCCCAGAGCGTTGGGATCGGCGACCTTCCAGTTGAACACCCGCTCGGCGTTTTTGTAGGCCGCCTTTTCCACCACCTCGGTCGGAACCCCGTCGAACATCACCTTCGCAGCGGCCTGAGTGTGGGGCCAGGGCGTGTCGGCGTGGGGATAGTCGCTTTCCCAGAAGATGTGGTCCTCGCCGATGGCGTCGCGGACTTCCTTGGTGTGGAAGGCCCACGGTTCCTGAATCATGCAGAAGTACATGTTCCGTCGCACGATTTCGGAGGGCAAGGTTCCGGTGAGCTTCGTCCAGGCGCCGTGCTTCACCCATTGGAAATCGGCGCGCTCCAGGGCCGCGGGAACCCAGCCCAGGCCCCCCTCGGCGAACACGAGCTTCAACTTCTCGAATTTGCGGCAGACCGGGCTCATGGCCAGATTCATCGAGGCCGACATGGCGTTGATGTAGCTGAGCGCGATGTAGAGCGTGTCCGGCGCCTCGGGCGAAGGATTGCCCGCGCCGACGCTGCCGGTGCCGATGTGCATGCAGACCGGGATGTCGGCGTCCTGGACGGCGGCCCAGACCGGATCCCAATGGTTGGTCCAATAGCTGGGCAGGCCCATGCTGACCGGGTTTTCGACCCAGCAGAGCGCGTGGGCGCCCTTCTTGACGCAGCGCTCGATCTCCTTGGCGGTGGCGACGGGGTCCCAGACCTTGCCGATCACCATGGGGACGAAAAGGCCCTCCGGGCCGCCCTTGCACCACTCGTCGATGATGAAGTCGTTGTATGCCTCGACGCAGACGCCGGCGAGTTCCTTGTCCTCGAAGCTGGCGAAGGCCTGGCCGCCGAAGCCGGGCAGGGTCGGGAAAGCCGCGCTCGCACAGATACCGTTGGACAGGAAGTCTTTCGCGCGTTGCTTGGAATCGTAACATCCGGGGATCATGTCGTCGTAGCCGATCGGATTGAAATTCCAGTCCTCGGGCTTTTTGCCGGCCACGGCGAACATCCCCGCCGACACGCGGTTGCCCCCTTCCCAGACCCAGTCCGTGGCGCCTGTCTTCGGGTCGGCGACCACGTGCGGCGCGCGCCCCAGGTACTTCCGCGCCACGCGGTCGTCCCACACCTTCGGGGGTTCCATGATGTGATCGTCGACGCTGAACAGCTTGTACATGCACGGGCTCCTTGTCTCATTTAATGGGATACTCTATTTCCGCTCCCGGGCAAGCTTGTTTTGCCCATCGGCGTGGGATCGGGAATGCGGGGTCCGCCCCACGCCCCCGCCTGTACAGGGTACTATTGCTGGGTTAGCGTCACGCGCTGCATACGGCGGGACCGCAACCGGGCGCCGATTGACCCAAGGGAGGTCCAGATGGCCGATGACAGCAAGCCGTTCGACGTCGCGGCGTTCGCGAAGAGGTTCAACCACCTCTCGCCGGAATACGGACAGCACTTCAAGGACATATACAAACACATGCGTGCCCAGTGCCCGGTGGCGCGCACCGAGGAGCTCGGCGGGTTCTGGGTCGCCACGCGCTACGCTGACATCATGCGCGTGGCCCGCGACGACGAGACGTTTGCTTCCCGATATGGGATTACGATCACCCCCTCCGTCACCCCCGGCAGGGTCGATACGCTTGGCCCCCTGGGGGACAAGTCGACCGGCCCGCTGGCGAAGCTTGGTCCCGGCCCGAACGGAGAGGAACCGCGTCTTACGACGCTGCCCATCGATCTCGATCCGCCCCACCACCGTCCATATCGGAGGGCGATCGACGAGCTGTTCGCGCCGCAGGCGGTGATCGACCTGGAGCCCTGGGTGGTCGCCCTGACGGATCAGTTGATCGACGAATTCATTGAGACCGGGGAAGGCGACTTCTCCCGCGATCTTGGCACGCCGCTGACCAGCATCTACACCATGAAGGCGGCCGGACTGCCGCTGGAAGACTGGTCCGACTACGCCTACTGGATGCAGTCGCAGATCGCCGGGTCGAGCAGCGTCCTGCCTAGAACCAGGAACCTGACGCCCACGGAACTGCGCGAGCGCGTGGCGGCCGAGGTCGTGCGTCAAAGGACCGATCCGGTGGAGGGCGGCGTCATCGCCCACCTGATCAAGGCTGATGTCGAGGGCCGCCGGCTAGATGACTGGGAAATCGAGGCCTACGTCTGGCTGCTGATCGCCGGCGGCGTCGACACCACCCAGGCCTGTATGGGGTCAAGTTTCGTGTGGCTGGCCCGCAATACGGAGCGCCGCAAGCAGTTGGCCGAAACCCCCGGCTTGATGCCGCACGCGATCGAGGAGTTCCTACGCGTCTTCGCTCCCCAGCAGGCCCTGTCAAGGACGGTGATGGCCGATACCGAACTTGGCGGCCAGACGCTTAAACGGGGCGATCGGGTGCTGATGTGCTGGGCGTCCGGCAACATGGACGAGGCCGAATTCGATCGCGCCGATGAGGTCGATTTTGAGCGCGCCAACAAGCGGCACATGGCCTTTGGCCTCGGGGTCCATCGATGCATGGGCTCGAACGTCGCCCGCCTGGAGTTCAGGGTGCTCTTCCAGCACATCCTGCAGCGCATGCCGGACTACAAGATCCATGAGGATGGCCTGAAGCCGTCGCCGGTCTCGGGCGTCGTGTTCGGGTATGAGCACGTGCCGTTCTCGTTTACGCCGGGCAAAAAGGTCGGCGGACCGAAAATCGCCGTCTGAAGTCTGACGCTAGGTCCGGAGATCCAACCATGACACCGCTCGCAAAGCTCGTTCGCGGGGTGCTTTCGCTCGATCCGGCCGCCTCGGCCATCGAGTTCGAGGGGCGTTGGCGCACCTGGGGGGATTTGGGGCGGGTGGTGGAGGGGCTGGACGAGGCCCTTGATCAGGCCGGCGTGGGGCCGGGGACCCGCATCGGCGTGATGCTGCGCAACCATCCGCTGACCGCGGCGACCTTGTTGGAGGTCGCGGTGTCGGATCGCTGCGTGGTGACGCTCAACCCAAGCCTGCCCGACGAGCGGCTCGCCAACGATATCCTGTTGCTCAAACCGCCGGTCCTGGTGGGCCTGGCCCGCGACTGGGCGCGGGCGCCGGTCCTGACGGCCGCCAGGGAAATCGGCTGCATGGGACTTCTCCTCGACGAGGAGGCTGATCCGCCGGTGCAGCGCGTCACCGGGCTTGAAACGGTCACGGGGAAGGATCTCAATCGTGACGCCCCCGGGATCGTCATCGAGATGCTCACGAGCGGCACCACCGGGACCCCAAAACGCATTCCCCTGAAAGCGACCTCGTTCGACCGCGGCATCCTGGAGGCGGGAGTCTTCGAGGGCCGCGCCCCGGACGCCCCGCCCGAGCTTCGTGGCGGGGTGCAGATTCTGAATTCGCCCTTCGCCCATATCGGCGGCGTGTTCGGCCTGTTCGTCAGTGTCTCGGCGGGGCGCAAGTCGTGCCTGCTGGAAAAATTCGCCGTTCCGATCTGGGCGGATGCGATCCGTCGTCACCGCCCGAAGGTCGCCAGCGCCCCGCCGTCGGCGCTGCGCATGATCCTGGACGCCAATGTGCCGCGCGAAGATCTCGCGAGCCTGTCGGCGTTCCGAACCTCTACGGCGCCTCTCGAGCCGGAGCTGGCCGACGAGTTCTTCGAGCGGTACGGCGTTCCGGTGCTGCAGAACTACGGCGCCACGGAATTCGCCGGCGGGGTGGCCGGCTGGACGCTGGGGGACTTCAGGCGCCATCACCAGGCAAAACGGGGCTCGGTGGGCCGACTAAACCCGGGTGTGGACGGACGCGTAGTCGATCGCGACACCGGCGAAATCTTGGCGTCCGGCGAGGAGGGTCTGCTGGAGCTCAGAGCGGCGCAGCTCGGGGACGGAAAGACGTGGATGCGAACCACCGACCTTGCCGTCCTCGACCCCGAGCGGTTCTTGTGGATTAGGGGGCGCTACGACAACGCGATTATCCGCGGCGGCTTCAAGATCCTGCCCGACGACATCGTCCGCGCCCTCGAACAGCATCCGGCGGTTCGCGAGGCCGCGGTCGTCGGCCTGCGTGACGCGCGGCTGGGCCAGACGCCGGCCGCGGCCTATATCCTGCGCTCCGGCGCGGCCCCCTCGTCCGAGGCGGAGTTGATGGAGTTCTTGCGCGCCAAGCTGCTGCCCTACCAGATGCCGACGCGCCTGCTGCGGGTCGAGGAAATGCCGCGCACGCCATCCCTGAAAGTGAGTCAGCCGGACCTCGCGGCCCTGTTCGAGTCGACGCCCGCCTGACTCCGGCGGCTACTGGGCCGTATAACCGCCGTCGACCGGCACGATCGCGCCGGCCATGGGGGCGGCCGAGGGCCCGGTGAGGAAGGCGATCAAATCGGCGACCTCCTGGGTGTTCGCCGGCCGGCCCAGCGGCGTGCCCTGCTTGATGGACTCGCGCACAAGAGCCCATTGCGCCTCGTCCAGGTGGTCCTGGCTCTCAGCTGGCTGCATGCCTCCGGGCGTGATGCAGGTGACGATAATGCCCTGTTGCGCGTATTCCACCGCCGTCGCGCGGGTGAGCTGGATCAGGCCGCCTTTGGCCGCGCTGTAGGGCGCCGCATAGCGAAGGCCCACCGAGCCCGCCATCGAGGCCACATTGACGATCGCGCCGCCGCCGTTCCGCAGCATGTGGGGTACGACCGCGTGCGTGGTCAGGAACGGTCCGCGCAAATTGACCGCCAGGCACTCGTCGATCTCCTCGATGCTGAACTCGTGGGTGCGCCGGAAGCGTGCATGCTGACCGGCGTTGTTGACCAGGATGTCGATGCGGCCAAACGCCTGCAGCGTTTCATCGACGGATCGCCGGACGTCGTCGACGCGGGAGACGTCGCCAGCGCTGGTCAGCGCCTCGCCCCCAGCCGCCCGGATTTGCTCGCAGACTGCATCCAGCTTGTCCCGTCGTCGGCCGGTCACGACCACCTTGATCCCCTGCCGCGCGAGCGTTTGGGCCGTCACGGCCCCCAGGCCCGTGCCACCCCCCGTGATGATCGCCACCCGTGCTGGGCTCATGGCCTCGCCTCCGCATCGTCGCGCTACCGAGCCTGCTCACACGATCAGCGCGGTCAGATGGAGACTAGCGGCGGAGTCTGGCGTCAGGCTACCCTTCACGGCATAAAGTGTCCCATTCGGCCCCAGGGGAGGGCGTTTTTCCTCCCTGCCGAGGGGGCCGGCATTGCGAAAGGCGGGATCGTGGGAAGACTTGCGGGCAAATCCGTCCTAATCACCGGCGCCGGCGCAGGCATAGGCCGCGGGGTGGCCCTGCGCTTCGCTCGCGAGGGGGCGCGGGTCATGGTCTCCGATCTGCGCGACGCACCGGGCCAGGAGACGGCCGACCTCGTCCGCGCCCGGGGAGCCGAGGCCGGGTTCGTCAAGGCGAACGTCGGTCGCAAGGCGGAGACCCAGGCGGCCGTTCAGCGCACCGTCGAGGCGTTCGGGAGGATCGACGTCCTGGTCAACAACGCCCAGGGCTTCACCCCGTGGGGGCGCATGGAGACGCGCACGGACGCGATGTGGGCCAAATCCATCGACACCGGCGTCTACGGGACCATGTGGGCGATGACGGCGGCATTCCCCCACATGCGCAACCAGGGCGGCGGCAGGATCATCAACTTCGGCTCCCTGGTCGGGGTCCAGGGCGACGGCTATATGGTCGACTACAGCGCCGCCAAGGAAGCCATTCGGGGTTTGAGCCGCACGGCGGCCAACGAGTGGGGCCGACACAATATCCTCGTCAACGTCATCTGCCCGGTGGCCAAGACGACCTCCTTTCAGCGTCGCGCCGCCATTGATCCGGCGGTCGCGGCGAACGCCGGATCCAATGCGCCCCTGGGACGCATGGGCGACCCGGAGGAGGACATTGGCGGCGCCGCCCTGTTCCTCGCATCCGACGACAGCCGCTTCGTCACCGGCAACACGCTGTTCGTCGACGGCGGCGTCCACCTGCGCGGCCTGAGAACCACCGCGCCGGACGAAGACTGAAAGTTCGCGAGGAGGGGCGGCGATGGGCACGTTCGACTACATCATCGTCGGCGCCGGGTCGTCGGGCAGTGTCCTGGCCAATCGCCTCTCGGCCGATCCCACGCAGCGCGTCCTCCTGATCGAAGCCGGCGGGCCCGATACGAGCCCGCTGATTGACATGCCCCGGGGATTCGGCCACCTGCTCGCCGATCCAAACCACGTCTGGATGTACCAGGTCGACAAGACCGGCGGCCACAACGCGCCCGAGTTCTGGGTTCGCGGCAAGACGCTGGGCGGTTCAAGCTCCGTCAACGGCATGGTCTGGGTCCGCGGCCTGCCCGGCGACTACGACGCCTGGGAACGGCAGGGTTGCGTCGGCTGGGGATGGCCGGAGCTTTCCAGGTGCTTCAAGGCGCTGGAGGATCACCAACTTGGCGACGGCGGCGGGCGGGGCGTCGGCGGCCCGGTGAAGATCACCCAGCATCCCGAGCGCCCGGAAATTTGCGAGGCGATGATCGCCGCCGCCCACGCCTGTGGATTGCCGATCGTCGAGGATCTGAACAGCGTCGATGGCGAGGTGTTCGGATACCAGCCTCGGAACATCTGGAAAGGTCGTCGGCAGAGCGCTTCGAAGGCGTTCCTGCGGCCGGCCCTCGGGCGCGGCAACTTCACCGTCCTGACGGGGGCTCTCGCCCTGCGGGTCATCTTCGAGGCCGGTCAGGCCGTGGGCGTTCTGATCCGCCGCCAGGGGCGCGAGGAAATCGTGCGCGCCGGTCGTGAAATCGTGCTCTGCGCCGGCGCGCTGCAATCGCCGAAACTCCTGCAGCTCTCCGGCGTCGGTCCGGCCGACCACCTGAAGTCGCTGGGCGTCGAGGTGGTTTGTGATTCCCCCGACGTCGGCGAAAATCTCCGGGAACACCGGCTGCTCTCGATGCAGTTCCGCGTCAGGCGCGGCAGCCAGAACCACCACTTCAACGGCGCGCGCCTCTACGCCACGGCCCTGAACTATTTCCTGTTCGGCCGCGGCGCGCTCGCCTCGGCGGCCTTCGAGGTGGGCGGCTTCGTCAAGACCCGGCCGGAACTCGACCGCCCGGACGCCCAGCTCGGCATGGGGCCCATGTCGCTGGATCGTTCCGCCGGGCGTTTCGCCATGGAGCGCGAACCCGGCGCCCTGTGCGGCGGTTACGCCATGCGCCCCGACAGCCGGGGGTCGGTGCGGATCACCGGGCGCGATCCGGACGCCCCGCTGCAAATCCAGCCCAACTACCTGAGTGCGGAGTCCGACCGGCGGACCTCCGTCGGGATCGTCCGGTTCACCCGCCGCCTGTTCGGTCAGCCCGCCCTGCAGGAATTTGTCGTTCGGGAGAGCTCCGAAAGCGCCGAGGCGCAAACCGACGACGAAATCATCGACGCCTTCCATCGAATCGGCGGCGCGGGCTTCCACGCGGTGGGAACCTGCCGGATGGGATCCGATCCGCGCTCCGTGGTGGACCCGCTGCTTCGGGTGAGGGGGGTGCGGGGCCTGCGGGTCGCGGACATCTCGGTGATGCCCAGCCTGGTTTCGGGCAACACAAACGCGCCGGCCATGGCCATGGCCTGGCGCGCCGCCGAGCTGATCCAGAGCAACGCCCAGGGGAAGGCCATGACGGAATGAAAGCGCTCATGGGCAAGGCGGCGCTTGTGACAGGCGCCGGAAGCGGCATCGGCAGGGCGCTGGTCGCCGAACTTGCGGGCGCCGGCATGATGGTCGGTGCGCTCGACATCGATGCCGCCGCCGCCGAGACGGCCGCCGCAGAGGCCCGCGCCGGGGGCGGTGCGGCGATAGGGCTGGCCTGCGACGTGAGCGACGCAGCGCAGATGGGCGCAGCCTTCGCCCAGGTCGAGGACCGGCTGGGGTCCATAAGCCTGTTCTGCGCGAACGCCGGCGTGACCGCCTTCGAGCGGTTGGCGGACATGAGCGCAACGGACATTGATTGGATCTACCACGTCGATTTCCTCGCCGTGTCGCGGGGAATCCGCGCGGTGCTGCCGGCGATGATTGCGGCCGGCGAGGGGCACATCGTCGCGACCGCCTCCATGGCTGGACTGGCTCCGACCTGGGTTCCGTACCACGTGCCCTACACCGCGGCGAAGGCAGGGGTCATCGGCATGCTGATGAACCTACGGCCGGAATTGGCCGAGCGCGGCGTCGGCTGCACGGTCGTCTGCCCCGGCGGCGTCGCCACCAACATCCTCGATTCCCCTCGGCGCCGACCGGATCGCTTCGGCGGACCGACGTCGGGGGGGATTACGCCCCCGGCCGGTTTCCGCGCCCCGGCAGGCTCCCGGTACGTGCAGCGCACGGCTGGGGAGGTGGCGCGAATGACTCTGGAAGCCGTGCTTGCCGACCGTCCCCTGGTCGTCACCGATCCGCGCATGCGGGGCTTGTACGGCGACTACGCGACGATGGTCATGCGGGCGTTCGACGACGCGGAGCGCTGGGAGGCGGCGAACCCTTCGGCCAGCAGCGGCGCTTGACGTTGCGGTCGCCGGAGCCTCCCCTCACAACGCGGCCTGCAGGTCCGCCTGGATCCGCCGGACGAGGTCCGTCCCGGCGCTTCGGTTGGTCACGTACTCGCGTACCTGGCCGCCGGCGGCGTGCAGGACCCGGCCGGTGACGTCGCCCGCCGCCTCGCTGACGAGCCAGGCCGCCACGCGCGCAACGTGGGCGGGGTCTGTATCGAGGCCGCTGGGCTGGCCGCGGAAGCCCGCGTCCAGCATGTCTGCGTTCATGCGTGTCCGCGCGCCGGGCGAGATCGCGTTCACCGTGACGCCCAAACCCTCGCAAGCCTTCGCCGCCGACAGTGTCGCCGACCACAGGGCCGCCTTGGCCGCGCCATAGGCATAGGCCGCTGTCGCGAAGCGGGCGTCCAGGGCGACTTCCGAGACGGTGTTGACGATGCGGCCCCAACGCCGCTTGGTCATGTCCGTGATCGCCGCCGACATGGTCCCGATCGCGCCCTTGAAGTGGATGTCAATAAGCCGGTCGAGTTGGGCCTCCACCGGCTGGGTCACGTCTCCGCCGCCGGCGGCGACGCCCGCGTTGTTGATCAGGATGTCGACCTGCCCGAACGCATTGATCGCGCGCGCCACGAGTTCGCGGCCGCCGGAAATGGAGCCGACGTCGCTGGTGTCGATCAGGCAGCGTCCGCCTCCGGCCTCGATCAGCGCCGCCGTCTCCGATGCGGGCGCGACGTCATGGCCGGATCCGTCGATGGCGACGCCCAGGTCGTTGACGACCACCCTGGCGCCGAGTCCGGCGAGCATCAGGGCGTGCGCGCGGCCGATCCCGCGGCCTGCGCCGGTCACGATCGCCACCCGATCCTTCAAAGGCTGGTCGATGGTCGTCTCCCGTCGTTCGGCGGCAGGTTTATCGGCGCGGCGTGAACAAATTCAGTGCACTAAAGTGGGCCTCGCGGCTAGGGTGCGGCAGCTGAACTGCAAGCGAGTGAGGGGAGTGTGTGCTTGGTCACCGATGAGGCTCTGAGCGCGGTCTTCAAGGGCCATTCGATCGATCGCGACAACGTCGCCCACTTCCGCGGCCGGCTGGAGCGACGGCTTCTGATTAACCGCTGCATCGACTGCGGAGTCTGGCGCCATCCGCCGCGGCCGATCTGCTCCAGCTGCTGGAGTTCCCGCTTAGAACCCACGCCGGTCGCCGGGACTGGGACCATCCACCTGGCGATCTTCCTGCACCAGGGACCGCCCGCGGAAGGCGTCGACTACGCCACGCCCTATCCGGTGGTGACCGTGGAGCTGGATGAACAGCCGGGCCTGCGGTTCACCAGCTCGGTAGTGGGCGCGCCCAACGAGACGATCGCGATCGGCCGGCGCGTCAGGCTGGACTGGATTGAGCGCGCCGGGACGCCCTTGCCCGTGTTCCGCCTGGCGGAAGGGGCTGGCCAGTGATCAGCGCCCGCAACCCGATGAAGGACAAGGTGGCGATCGCCGCGGCCGCGACCACCGGCTTCACGGCGCAGAACACCGAGCGGTCCCAGCTTTCGTTGGGGGCCGAGGCCTGCATCAAAGCCATCCGCGCCTGTGGTCTGACCGCGTCCGACACTGACGGGATCTGCGGCTCCGCCGTGCCGGCCGCCGCCATGCAGTCGGCGCTGGGCATCCCCGAGGTCACCTGGTTCGCCAATCCGTCGATCCCGTTCGGGAACCAGATCGCGGCGGCGGCGGCGGCCGTGCACGCCGGCCTCGCCGAAGTGGTGCTGGCCTATCACACGCCCTACCGGCTGCCGTGGAATACCTCGGGCGCGCTGAAGGACCCGTTCCGGCGCGGCGGCATGACCATGCCCGGCGCGGGCGCGGTGCCCGAGACCGTGGCCGGCGTCGCCGGCTACACCGCCTGGGCCGCCCGCTACCTGCATGAGTACGACGCCCGGCGGGAGCACTTCGGCTACGTGGCCATCAACGACCGCTCCAACGCCGCGCGAAATCCGGCCGCGGCGATGCGGGCGCCCTTGGATATGGACGACTATCTGGCCGCGCGGATGATCCGGTGGCCGCTCTCAATGCTCGACATGGACGTGGCGGTGGACGGCGCCGACGCCTTCATCATCACCACGCCCGAGCGGGCCCGCGACATGGCCCTGCCGCCGGTGCTGATCCAGGCTGTGGTGCTGGGCATGATCGACCGCAACGAGGAGGACCAGACCCCCGGCCTGCATCGCCACGGCCAACACGTCGTAGTGGAGGCCCTCAAGGCCAGGAGCGACTTCTGGACCGACGGAATGGACCTGTTTTTTCCCTACGACGGCTTTTCGTTCATCACCCTGGCCTGGATCGAGAGCGTCGGCCTGTGTGGTCCCGGCGAGGCCGGCGGCTTCATCGAGGCCAACTGGGACCAGGCGGCAAAACGCATCCTGATCGACGGCCACATTCCGGTGAACCCGCATGGCGGTTCACTGTCGGAGGGGGGCAGCCAGGGCTCCGGCCACGTGCGCGAGGCGGTGCATCAGCTGCAGGGGTTGGCGGGCGAACGCCAGGTTGAGGGCGCGCGCACAGCACTGCTAACCCCGGGCGGCTTTTTCTTCAACGCCCAGGGCCTGACTCTGCGCAGGGCATGAGGGCAGGGACATGGGCGGGATCTGCGAGGGTCTGAACGTCGTCGAGATGGGCGCGGGCAGCATAGCGGCCTCGATTGCAGGCATGGTCCTGGCCGACGCCGGCGCGCGGGTGATCAAGATCGAGCCGCCGCAGGGCGACCTCCTGCGCGCCACTGAGCCCAGCGGCTTCCTGGTCTGGAACCGGGGCAAGGAAAGTCGCGTCGCCGATCTCCGGACGCCGGCAGGCCAGCATGCCGTGCGGGACCTCGCCGCCAGGGCCGATATCATCGTCGAGGCGTTCTCGCCGGGGGTGGCCACGGCCTGGGGGCTCGACGCCACAGCCTTGCGCGAGGCGAATCCGGCGCTGGTCCATTGCGCAATGACCGGGTTTGGTCCGGACGGCGCTTACGCCCACCTGAAGGCCTATGACGCCATCGTTGCCGCCAAGCTCGGGCTTTGGGGCCGAGGCGCTTTCACGTTCCGGGATGGGCCGCTGATGTTTCCTGTTCCCTGGGCCAGCTTCGGCTGCGCCATGCAGGCGGTGGCGGGGATCATGGGCGCGCTGGTCACCCGTGAGGCGACTGGACGGGGTCAGGCGCTGGGCGCCACCCTGGCGTCGGGTCTGGATCCCACGGACTACATGATATTCACCTCAGTCCAACTGGGCGCCAAGCGCGGCGCCCCCGCGGGGGACCGGTCGGTGATGCCGATCAGCCGCTACGGGGTCCTGGCGGCCACCCGCGACGGGCGGCTGATCCAGACCGCGACGGTCATGCCCCACCAGGGCAAGGCGCTCTGTGAGGTGGCGGGCGTCAGCCACATTCTCAACGAGCCGAGGTTCGGCAAGCTGCCGGCCTTCGACACAGCCGAGGACGCCCAGGCATGGGAAGACCATATCCTCGAGGCGTTCCTGACCCGCGATCTCGCCGACTGGCTGCCCATGCTGCAGGCGAACAAGGACGTCTCCTTCGAGGTGGCCGCGACCAGCGAGGAGGGGACCCGCCATCCGCAGATCGTTCACAACGGCGATGTCGTCACCATCCGGGACAAGAGCATCGGGCCGGTGCGGCAGGTGGGGCCGATCGGGCATTTCTCCCGCACGCCGATACGCCTGGAGCGGTCCGCGCCGGGACTTGGCGAGAACTCCGCCGCGGCGTTCGATGCGCCCCGGGTCACGGGAGGCGGCGCGCTGGCCCCGACCCATCCCTTCAGCGGGGTGACGATCATCGAGTTCGGCTATTTCTACGCCATGCCCTATGGGCTGGCGATGCTGGCGGCGCTTGGGGCGCGGGTGATCAAGATCGAGGACACCAAGGGTGACCCGCACCGGGTCAGCTTCGGTCCCGAGGTGGGTACGAACAAGACCACCGCCGGTAAGGAGAGCCTCTCCGTCGACCTCTCCACCCCGGAAGGCCGTGCGATCGTGCAAAGACTCGTGGCCGGCGCCGACGCCTTTGTCACCGGCTTCCGCACGGGGGTCGCAGAGAAGCTGGGTCTGGGCTGCGAGGAACTGCAACGCATCAACCCGCGTCTGCTTTACGTCCATGCGGCCGGCTATGGGAGCCACGGCCCCTACGCCTCCCGCGCCCTCTATGCCCAGGCCGCCCAGGCGCTGGCCGGCAGCTTTGGCCGCCAGGTGGGCTACTGGAGCGACCCGCAGCGGGTGGCGGGCTGGGGCCTCGCCGAGCTGCAGGCGCTGGTGTTTCCGCGTCTGCACCAGGTAATTGACGGCGATTCCAACGCAGCCCTCGCCGTCCTGGCGGCGATCGCGCTCGGACTCTACGAACAGCGGCGTTCGGGCATGGGGCAGCGCCTCGACACCTCGATGATCGCTGGCAATGCCTGGGCCTACGCCGACGATTTCTGCACCTACGCCGGCAAGCCGGCCCGGCAACTCTGTGACGAGGACTATTTCGGCCTCCACGCGCTCGAGCGCCTCTATCCGGCGGACGGCGACAGCTGGCTTTGCATTTGCCTGCGCACCCAGGCGGAGTTCGAGCAACTCTGCCAGGCGATCGGCGCGCCGGCGCTGGCGTCGGACCCTCGCTTTTCCGACCCGGCGGTGCGACGAGAGAACGACGCGGCCCTGATCGCGGCGCTCGGCGAGGCTTTCCTGAAAGGCTCGGCGCTTGACTGGGAGCAGCGCCTCAGCGCCGTCGATATCGGGGCCGCAGCCGTCAGCCTGCAAGGTCTCGGCGCCTTCACGGCCTTTGATCCCGCCCTGCGCGCGGCGGGCCTCACCACCAGCGTCGAGCATCCGCTGTTCGGCGAAATGGTGCGCTGGGGCGCGCCGGTGTCATTCTCGGAACAATCGGGACGGGTGGCGCCCCCCTGCTTGCGCGGCCAGCACAACCGCGCGCTGCTGAGGGAGCTGGGCTACGACGGCGGCGCCATCGAACAGTTGGAGACGGCGGGCGTAGTCTGCCCACCAGCTACTTCAGGCTGACCTTCACTTCGCTGAGACCGCCGTTGAAGGCGCTCGGGACTGTGTAGTCCTCTGAAACCGGCGTGCCGGTGTCCGCCCCCACATCAAAGGTTTCGCTGAGCGAAATGCGCATCGGGATGCTCGCCGCCAAGCGTCCCTCGGCGACCGGCAGATCGTCCACCAGCAGGCGAATATCGCCGCCCTTGCCGACGCCGCCACCGTCATAGGCGAAACGAGTTGACACCACGTGGTCGCCTGGCGGCAACGCCGCCGGCGCCCGAACGCTCGTTTGGTCCAGGCCCAACCGATTGTAGGTGAAGACCGGCACGGACTCGTCGATCCGTAGGACATATCCGCCGAAGCGGCCGCCATTGGTCACCAGCACGCCGTCCGCGCCGCCCGGGGGGACCGTGATCCGCGCGCTGATCTCGAAGGATCGGTTGAGAAGGTTGGGCGCACTCTCCGCAGGCACCCGCGTGACATGCGTCGTGTAGCGGAAGGTTTCACGATGTCCTGGCGCGTAGGGCGGCATCCCGCCGGGAACCTGATGGCCCGTCACCACGCCGTATTCCTCCGACTCGTTCTTCAGCAGCGCCTTGAGTTCCTGCAATCGTTGCGGAAAACGCGACGCGACATTCGTGGACTGCGAAAAGTCCTTGGAGAGATCGTAGAGTTCCCAGGCACGCCTGTCGGGATCATATTCCCGGGGCGAGAAGATCTGCCATGGCATGACCGTGGGGGTCGTGTTGGCCATCCAGCCGTCTGAGAAAATCGCCCGGTCGCCGCTCAGTTCAAAGTACTGTGTCCTTCGCCGTCCCGGAACGTCGCCTGGGCCAAACGTATAGCCCATGCTTACCCCGCTTATCGGCTTCTGGTGAATTCCGTCGACCTCATCGGGCAGCGGAACACCCGCGGCTTCAAGCACGGTGGGAAAGATATCGATCACGTGGTGAAACTGAGACCTGACGCGTCCATCGCCGGCAATGTGGCCTGGCCATGCGATGACGAGGTCATTCGCTGTCGATCCCAGGTGTGACGATACGCGCTTGAAGTATGGAAATGGGGCGCTCATCGCGTTCGCCCATCCGGCTGGAAAATGATTGTTGGCGAGGGGTCCCCCAAGGTCGCCCAGCTTGCTCTTTATGAAGCTCGGATCCTCTTCAACGCCGTTTATCACCGTCAATTCATTCCAAAGCCCAGTGTATCCTCCCTCGGCGCTGGATCCATTGTCGCCCTGAATAAATATAATTAATGTATTGTTTAGATCATCGGATTTTTTAAGATAATCTATAATGCGACCGATCTGTTCATCGTCATAGCTTAGTGCGCCAGCATAGACTTCCATCATTCTGCTATAAACAGACTTTTGTGCGGAAGTCAGTGAGCGCCAGGCTGGAATCATTGGGGGCCGTGGCGCCAACCGGGTTGAAGCTGGGACGACGCCCATACGCTTCTGGCGCTCCAGCGTTTCCTCCCGCACCTTGTCCCAGCCCTGGTCGAACCGGCCCTTGAACCGATCGATCCATGCCTTGGGCGCCTGATGCGGCGCATGGGCTGTCCCTGGCGCGAAGTAGACCAGGAAGGGCCTGTCGGGATCGCCGGCCTTTTGGCGGGCGATCCAGGTGAGCGCGTGGTCGGCGAGGTCCTTGTCCAGAATATAGTCGGCGGCCTTATCGGGTTCGACCGGCGCATTGCCCAGGAAGAGCTGCGGCGCGTACTGATCGGTATCGCCATTCAGGAACCCGTAGAAGTAATCGAAGCCCAGGCCAGACGGCCAGCGGTCGAAGGGGCCGGCGGTGCTCTGCTCCCATCGCGGGGTTAGGTGGGCTTTGCCGAACATGGCGGTGCTGTAGCCGGCCGCTCGCAGCACCTGGGCCAGGGTGGCGGTGTCTTTTTGCAGAATGGTGGTGTAGCCGGGCGCGGCTCCTGCGCTGTCCGTGACGCTGGCCATGCCGACCGCGTGATGATTGCGCCCTGTGAGCAGGGCGGCCCGCGTCGCCGAACAGATTCCCGTGGTGTGGAAGTTGTTATAGCGCAAACCCTGGTTCGCAAGACGTTCGAATGTCGGCGTGGGAATCGGTCCGCCGAATGCGCTGCTGGCGCCGAAGCCGACGTCATCCGTCAGGATGATCAGCACGTTCGGCGCCCCGCGAGGCGCCTTTGGCGGGGTTGGCCAGGCGAATGGGGCTTGCGGTGACGACTGGCCAGGCGCCGCTGTCGCTGCAAGGATGACCGCCAAGGCGGTGGCCGCACCCAGTCCCTTCTTCATCGCCGTCTCCTCGTGATGGCGCCGAGTGGGCCGTCCGGCGGAGCGAGGTCGCACGCCAGTCATCTAGCCCGCATGGCCGACGGCGCCGGTCAGCACGCGCCGGCCAACGAGTCTTTGCAATTAACCCGGCCCTGGGGTGTTATTTTAGTGCACTTTGATTGGGGGCTACAAGCGTGGCGGGGGATCAAGGTCGATCTGCCGTCGCTTCAGCTGCGAAGTTCGGCTTAATAGGAATGCTCAATCTGCGGAGGGCGCGATGCGGCTCGGGCTATATATCGACATGCGAAATCGCCCGGCCTCCGGCAGGCCCTGGGCTGCGCATTACGGCCGGTGGCTGGACCGGATCGCCGAGGCCGACAGACTGGGCTGCGAAATCGTCTGGTTGACCGAGCACCATTTCTTCGACGACGGCTATCTGCCGCAAGTGTGGACCATGGCGGCGGCCATCGCCGCCCGGACGTCGTTCATCCGCATCGGCGCCGCGGTGGCGCTGCTGCCGCTGCACAGCGCCATCGAAACCGCCGAGCAGATCGCACTTGTCGACGTCATCAGCGGCGGTCGCATAGAGCCGGGCTTCGGCGTGGGCTACCGTCGGCCAGAGTACCAGGCGTTCAACGGCGACTTCAAGCGCCGGTATGGCGAGTATCGGACGCGCATCGGGGCGCTGCGGTCCCTTTGGGGCGAGGCGCCCGGCGCCGATCGGACCGTGACGCCACCGCCGGTCCAGACGCCCATGCCCATGTGGGGCGGCTTCGGCGGCCCCCAGGGAGCCCGGCTCGCCGGCGAACTGGGTCTCGGCCTGCAGTCGCGGAGCCCCGAACTTCTGCAGCCCTATCGCGAGGGCCTGGCGGCCGGGACGCACGGAGAGGGCGCGGCCCGAATGGCGGGTCAGTTGGAGCTCTTCCTGACCGATGACCCGGAACGGACCTGGGCGGAGATCCAGCCGTTCGTTGCCTACCGTTGGGAATCCTACAACCGCTACATGTTCGAGGGCACGCGGCGGGAAGCCGAGGCGCCGCAACATTTCGATGTCGGCTCCATTCGCTCCAGGTTCCTGCTGGGAACGCCGGATCAGGTGGCGCAGGAGATCCGGCGCCAGACGGCGGGGCTGCCTATGACGGACATCTACGTCTGGGCCGATTATCCTGGCCTGTCGGACGCGGCCATTGATCGGCACATCCAGTTGCTGGCGACCGAGCTGGCGCCGCGGCTGAGAGACTGAAGACCGGTCTGGACGCCCGGACGGGGCGGCGAACTCACGGCGGGGGCGGATCGCCTGTGCGAAAGGTCACGACCCGCTCGGCGATGCGCCAGCCCTGTGGCGTGCGGCGCAGCCGGTCGCGGTAATCCGCCGAGCCTGCACGGGCCTTGGGCAGCGTCGCGATCACCTTGGAGCGCATGGTGGCGTTGTCCGGCCCGTCGGCGACAGCGACGACGTTGGTGACGTGGTGGGCCAGCGGGTGGTTTGCGCCGTCCATGAAATTCCGGATGGCGTCGAGGCCGTTCAAGCGGACCTCGTCGCGGCCGCGGCTCGGACGGATGACGAACACGGCGTCGTCGGTGAAGACGCGGCTCAACCCGGCGAAATCGCGGTCGTCAATCAGGATGCCGTACAGGGCAGCCATGTCATGGATTTCAAGCCTCTCGGCCGGCGGCAGGCTCAGGTGCATGGGCTCCCCCGCCGCTGCGGTCTCATCCGGCGCGGTGGCATCTGATTGCATGGCTGTTTTCCCAAGGTTCCGACGCAACGCTTAATGGGATACCGTTTGAGCTGGGGATCGTCTACGCTCAAACTATGCAACGCCTAGGGGCGCCGCGTGAGGAGTTTGCATGGCCGTGCCGAGCGCCGGGGCGCTGATGCAACTGGCGGAGGCTGAGACCCGGCTCTCCGACTGGGGCTGGTTTGACATTCGCACGCCGCTGGACGTCCTGGTGGACTCCGTCAACGCCGAGGCCAACCTCAACGCCCACGGCGAGCGGGCCTGCCGGGAACGCCTGGGCTTCGTGCTGGCCAACAGGCTCAAGATGATCGAGGACCGCAAGCGCTGGCCCGAGATCGCCGATGAACGGATCCGCTCTCCCATCATCATCCCGGCCCTGCCCCGCAGCGGCACCACGGCGCTGCTACGGTTGCTCTCGCAGGATCCGGCCAACCGCTCGCCCCTAACCTGGGAGATCCTGGCGCCCTCGCCGCCACCGGAAGCGGCGACCTTCGAGACCGATCCGCGGATGGCGCAGGTCCAGGCGATGCTCGAGGCCCACGGCTTCACGCGACCGGAACTGATGGCCATGCACCCCTTCGGCGCGACGGTGGCCGAGGAATGTATCTTCATCTGCGAGCACGCGATGACCCTCACGGGCTATGGCGCCTTCTGGGACGCGCCGCGCTACGGCGCCTATTGCGCACAGGCCGACGACCGGCCGGTGTTCCAGATTCACAAGGAGGTGCTGCAACAGTTGCAGTTCCGCCGCGCGGCCGACCGTTGGGTGCTGAAGGCGCCCACCCACATGCTCCATCTGCCAGCGATCCTTGACGCCTACCCGGATGCGGTGTTCGTCCAGACCCACCGCGACCTGGGGCGGATCATTCCGTCGCTGGCCAAACTGTTCGCTGCGCTCCGCCGCACCTTCAGCGACGATCCCACCAAGGCGGACATGCGGGCCGCCGCGCGGGGACAGCTCCTCGCCTGGAAGATGGCGCTGCAGGCGATGACCGAATTCCGCCAGCGCCCGGGGATGAACGCGCGCTTCGTGGACGTGGACTACAGCGCCATGCTCGCGGCGCCGATGGCCGAGGTCGAGAGGATCTACGACCGCCTCGGACTGGACCTGACCCTGGCGGCCAAGTCGCGAATGGAAGCGTGGCTCGCGAAGAACGGCCAAGGCCGGTACGGCGCGCATGATTACTCGCTCGCCGAATGCGGCCTGACCGAGCAGGACATCGACGACAATTTTGGCGACTACATGGATCGATACGCCGTCACCCGCGAGCGCCGCGCCTAGACGGCTGGACTGCGAACAGAGGGGAGGGGAGAAACCAATATGGCCTTTGGGGACACTAGCCAGGACCAGGCTCTGAGGGACGCCTGGAATGCGTTCTGCGACGAACTCAAACGGAGTGCGGACGACCTGTTTCGGGACCCCATCCGGGTCACCTCGCCCACCGAACGCGCGGAGGCCTTCCGGTACCTGACCCAGGCCGTGGCGCAAGGGTTCCTCTGGCACGTCGAGAACGAAACGATGCCTGAGCATCCGTGGCTGCTGGGTTTGTTCAATCCGGTCAAGAAGCAAGCTGGCGACAAGTCCATGTCGCGCGACTACGGAGCTTATGTTGACGGGCGACGCGACTACCGGATCGTGGGTCAGCGGGGCGGCGCGCCCTGGATCGCGCTCACCGCGCTGCGGCGTCCGGATCCATCCGACCCGCTGTCCTCTGCCGCAACCTGGAACGAGCCCTGGGCGCTGGTCCTCGACAGCGAACCGCTGCTCGGCCCCGACATCGTGGTCGAGCCGGACGGGAATTTCGAGATTGTCTGCAGCAGGCAGCGCCCCCCGAACGCCCGAAACTGGCTGCGGATCACCGACGAGACGAACCATATCCGGGTGCGGCAACTGTTCGACGACTGGAATCGGGAAGAGCCGATGTCGATCCACATCGAGCGGATCGGCGGCGAGGCCGGCGAGGCGCCCCCGCCTTTGCTGGCGCCGGAGCAGATGATCTTCGCCCTGCGCAAGGCCGCGAACTTCGTGCGCAAATCCACCTCCGCGTGGGGGCCGCCGCCCCTGGAGGGCCGCATCGAGAACGACATGCGCAACATGCCAGTGCCGCCCAGCCGGATCGGCGGCATCGACGCCAATCCGGGCGGGGTCATGGCGGTGACCTGGTGGGCGCTTGCGCCGGACGAGGCGCTGGTGCTTGAGTTCACCCCGGTCCCGTCCCTCATGTGGTCGATCGAACTTGAGAACGTGTGGTGGGTGACGGCCGACTATCGTTGGCGCCTGGTCGAGGTCACGGGCGCGCAGGCGGCGCTGGAGGGCGATGGCCGTTGCCGCGTCGTCGTCGCCCAAAACGATCCAGGCGTGCCCAACTGGCTGGATACGGCCGGCTTCCCCGAAGGGTGGGTGCGTTACCGCGGGATGCTGTCGCAGGACATGCGGGGCCCCGAGTGGACATCGCGCGTCGTCAAGCTCGACGCGCTGATGGAAAGCCTTCCGCCCGGGAGCCGGAAGATCGGTCCGGCGGAGCGGAAAGCGCAGATCGCCGAAAGAGTGGCCGGCGTTCGCAAACGCTATAGGGACTAGCTCAGGGATTGAAATCGATGCTGTTCGATCTGTCGGGCCAGGTCGCCCTTGTCACGGGCGCCACGAAGGGGATCGGCTTGGGAATTGTGAACCGCCTGGCCGAACACGGCGCCTATGTGGTGGTCAGCAGCCGGAGCCAGGCCGAATGCGACGCCCGCGCCGCGGAAATCAACGCCCGCTTCGGTGACGACCGGGCCCTCGGGCAAGTGGCGGACCTGGCAGATCGCGATAGCCTTGACCGGCTGGTGGCCGCGACGGTCGCCTGGCGGGGTCGCCTCGACACGCTCGTGTTGAACGCTGCGAAGACCGACGTTCTGGGATCGGCCGCCGTCACGGACCCCGACGACTTCTCCGCTATGCTGACCATCAATGTCGTCAATAATTCCCACCTCGCCCATGCGGCCCTGGCGCATCTCGCCGCCCGGCGGGGCGCGCTGATCTTCATTTCGTCGGTTGCAGGCACCGGTTCGTCCGCGAACGTCGCTGCGTACGGCGTCAGCAAGCGCGCGGGCCTTCAGTTGATGGATAACCTGGCGCTGGAGTGGGCGCCCCTCAGCGTCCGTGTCAACGCCGTCGCACCTGGGTTCACCGTGTCGGAATCGACCCGGCCCTTATGGTCGAGCCCGGATATCCGGCATGGGCTTGAATCCTCCATCCCGCTGGGACGTCTCGGCGAGCCCGACGACATCGCCGCCTGCGTCGTTTTCCTGGCGGGTCCCGGCGGAACCTATGTGACCGGCCAGATCATCGTCGTTGACGGCGGCCTGACCCTGCGCGGCGCGGGCCAGCGGCAGGAAGGCCAGAGGGACTACAAGGCGCTCGTGGCGTCCGGCGAGGAGGCGCCAGCGGGGAAAGCGTCGGGCCGCCAAAGCCGCTTGCCGGGGCTCGGTTCGTAAATATAATACCAGCACAACGAGGTGGCCGAGGCGGGCGCGTCCCCAGGGGAGAAACCGATCGTGCGCATGGAAGACATGATACTGATCAGCGTCGACGATCATATCGTCGAGCCGCCGGATTGCTTCACGAGCCACATCGGCGCGAAGTACAAGGACCGCGCGCCGAAGGTCATCACCCTGGAGAACGGCCAGGAGCGCTGGGTTCTGGAAGGCAAGCTGCGTGCGACCGTCGGCTCTTCAGCGGTGGCGGGGCGTTCGCGCGAGGAGCGCCACCTCGAGCCGGCGAACTTCTCCCACATGCGCAAGGGCTGCTGGGACGCCGACGCCAGGGTGGAAGACCAGAACGCCAACGGGGTGCTGGCCTCGACCAACTTCTCGACCTTCGCCGGGTTCGCCGGCGAACAGTTCCTGCGCGGCGAGGACATGGACCTGATGTATGCGTGCGTGCAGGCCTACAACGACTGGCACCTGGAGGACTGGGCGGGCAAGCATCCGGGCCGGTTCATCCCCGTGACCTTCGCCCCCCTGTGGGACGCCGAGCTGGCGGTGCGGGAGATCCGGCGGACCGCCAGGAAGGGCACGAAGGCGTTCTGTTTTCCCGAGAATTCCTGCAACTTCGGACTGCCGTCAGTGCATAGCGACTACTGGGACCCGGTGTTCAAGGAATGCTGCGACCACGACCTGGTGGTGTGCATCCACATCGGCACCGGCGGCGGATTCCGCTATCCGTCAATCGACAGTCCTGCGGCGGTGGGCATCACCACGATGAACATCACCCTGGCCGACGTGACCGCGGATCTTCTGTATTCGCCGTTGATGAAGAAGTTCCCCGACCTGAAGTTCGCCCTGTCCGAGGGCTACATGGGGTGGATGCCGTTCTTCAAGGAGCGCTGCGATTTCGTGCAGGAGTTCCACGGCTACTGGACTGGTGTCGATTTCGGCGAGATGAAACCCAGCGAGGTCATCCGCAAGCACTTCCTGCTCTGCTTCACCGAAGACCCGATCGGGGTGAAGTCGCGCCACGACATCGGCATCGAGATGATCACCTGGGAGTGCGACTACCCGCACGCCGACTCCACCTGGCCGGTCTCGCCCGAGCGGTTGTGGAGGACCATGGAGGGGTTGCCGAAGGACGAGGTGGACCTGATGACCCACAAGAACGCAATGCGGTACTTCAACTTCGATCCGTTCAAATACATCCGCCCCGAGGACGCGACGGTGGGCGCCCTGCGCGCCCTGGCCACGCACGTGGACGTCACGCCTAAGCGGGACGTCGGCGGCTTCAAGCCGTCGCGCAATCTGAAGGGGGTGGTGACCTATCGCGACATGATGGAACTGGCCAAGTCCATGGACTTGGGCCAGCTGTCACGGGGCAAGGAAGATGCGCCGGGAGGCGCTGCCCGCGAATGATCTCGGCGGCCAGAGACCGATTTGTCGCGTTGGAAGTATAATGATTTAGGCGGTCGCAGCGCCGCGTCGTTCAACAGGAGCTCGTCATGAAGCTTGAAGACATGGTGATCGCGAGCGTGGACGATCACATCGTCGAGCCGCCTGACCTGCTGACCAAGCATATCCCCGCCAAATGGCGCAGCCACGCGCCCAGGATCGAGAAGGGCTCCGACGGGTCCGACATCTGGGTCTTCGACGGCCGCCCACATCCCAACTTCGCGCTGAACGCGGTGGCTGGCCGACCCCGCGACGAGCTGGGCTTCGAACCATCGAGCTACGACCAGATCCGTTCGGGCTGCTACGATCCCAGGGCCAGGGTTGACGACATGAGCGTCAACGGGGTGCTCAGCTCGCTGTGCTTCGGCTCGGTCTCGGGCATGTCGGGCGAGACCTGGCTGCGCACCGGCGACCGGGCGCTCGGCCTGGCGATGCTGAAGGCGTACAACGACTACTACCAGCACGACTGGTGCGACTTCGCGCCTGGCCGGTTCATCCCCATGGGGCAGATACCGCTCTGGGATCCGAACGAGATGGTCGTCGAGATCGGGCGGCTCGCCGCGCGCGGCGTGGTTGCGATCAGCTTCCCGGCGCTGCCCACGCTGCTCGGCCTGCCGAGCATCCACGACGACTACTGGCGACCGGTCTGGAATGCGCTGACCGACCACGGGATGGTGCTCTGCTGCCACATCGGCATCGGCGGCGGTTCCGAACACCTGTCGCCGGAATCGCCGATCGACGCCTTCCTGACCAAGGTCGGCCTGTCGTCGTTCTCCGTCGCCTCGGAATGGCTGTGGTCGTCCGTGCTGCGCGAGTTCACCGACCTAAAGATCATTCTCTCGGAGGGCGGGATCGGCTGGATCCCCTACTTCATGGAGCGCGCCGACCTGGTGATGCGCAACCATGGTCCATGGACGCAGCAGTCCTTCGGCGGCAAGCGCCCAAGCGCGTTCTTCCGCGAGCGGTTCTTCAGCTGCTTCATCGAGGACGTGTTCGGGCTGGAGGCGCGCGACAAGATCGGCGTTGAGACGATCATGTTCGAGAACGACTACCCCCACGCCGACATCACCTGGCCGAATTCGCCGGAACAGCTGTGGGCCGACTTCGCCACGGCGAAGTGCACCCACGCCGAGATCGACATGATCACGCACCAAAACGCGCTGCGGGTGCTGCGCTTCGACGCCATCGGCAAGATGGGCGGCCGGCAGAAGTGCACGGTGGGCGCGCTGCGCGCCCAGGCGACGCACGTCGACACCCGCACGATCTCCGGGCTGGGCGGGGTGTCGCCGAAGACCGGCGGCGGGGTGGTCACCGCGGCGGACGTGATGAAGCAGCTTCCGAGCCTGTTCACCGACTCCGCGAAGGGCGAGGCGGCGCACGCCTGAGTGGGGTTGCGCCGCTCAGCGCCTCCGTGTGCAGTGGGACGATCCGCTTGCGACGTTCGATCAGCAGACGCCGGGCGCGCGCGGCGTCCTTGGCGGCGAGGGCGGTCCGAAAGGCGTCCTCGATGGCCTGCAGGCCGTCCGGTTCCGACGCGTCCGTTGCGGACGCCTCGACCCGCAGGGCTTCGATCAGGATCTCCAGGAACAGCGAGATGAGCTGGTTGTCGCAGGCCTTGGCCAGCGCCATGTCGAAGGCGCTGCAGTGCGCCAGGACGGCGGCGGCGGATCGGCCAGACCCCGCCGGCTTGGCGGTTGGAAGGCTCTTTGACAGGCCTTCGAGGCGAGCGGGGGAATGGAACACGAGCTCGATGGCCGATAGCTCGAGCACCGCGAGCAGTTCGAGCATCGAGCTGGCCGGCGTCTGCAGATAACGCAGGTATCGCGCGGCGCTCTGCACGGTGCTGCGAGGATTGGGCGAGGCGACCTTCAGACCGCTGTTGTGGCCGGTGCGCATCTCGACCACGCCCAGCCGTTCCAGCGCCCGGACGGCTTCGCGGAACACCGCGCGGCTGACGTTGTATTTCCGCAGCAGCTCGGCCTCGAGGCCCAGGTGGGTTCCGACCGGGCAGTTGAGCTCAAGGATGTCGTCCTGGATCTGATAGGCCAGCCGCTGGGGCAGTTTCATCTGCGTGGGCGCGTCCAGCTCGGCGACAAACCATTCGAAGGCGCGTTGACGCAGGTTGGCGACCGGCGCGGAGGCCGGGCCGCGACCGAGCGTATCGTGGGATAGGCGCAGATGCTCGGTCTGCTTCTCCAGCGCGCGGGGCAGGTCGCCGGCGATCAGGTATTCGATCTGTTCGCGTCGGCAGCGCAGGATCTCGCGGATCATCGGCCGGTGCGACTGCATGCGCCATGAGGCGGTGATGGTCAGTCCGGAGAGCGTCAGGGCGAACAGCCGCAGGGCGGGATTCTCGGCGATCTCCAGCAGCTTGCGAAGCATGGCGATGCCGAGGAGTGCAAGTTTGTCCTCGGACTCCGCGACCGTGTCGAAGATCAGCGCCCGGAGGTCGTCGATCTGGTCGGGCTGCAGCCGGTCGTTCACCCGCCGGACCATGTACTCTTCGAGCTCACGGCGGGCGAAGCCCAGGTCCTCCCGCGTCGGATTGGCGAACGACAGGTAGCTACGGATGACGCCGCCCACCGCGTCGGCCGCCGGGCCGGCGACCAGCAGTCCGCCGCCGCGGCCGCGCTTCATGGTCACCAGGCCGTCGCGCTCGGCGATGCTGATGGCTTCGCGCACGATCCACCGGCTGACCCCGTACTGCGCGGCCATGGCCGCCTCGCTTCCGAGCAGCGAACCGACCGGCCAGCCGATGTCGATGATGTGCTGTTCGATCTGGGTGGCGATCTGCTCGGCGAGCTTCAACTTGGGTTCGCGTGGTTGGGGCGAGGGGGAACCTGAAGGACTCGGTCCTGGCACGCACTTCTTTTGCGCCGCGTCGAGTTTCGGCAACCGTCAAACTCCCAAGCGGAACATCGGCCGCCAGCTTGAACCATTCCGCAATTCGCCTGCCATGGCAACAAACGCACCTTCAGGCGGTCACGCAGGCCGGCCTCAGGAACGACTCTTGGCGCGCGAGCCAAAGGACCCGGGCAAACGCTAGTAGGTGATGATGATCCAGATAGACCGGCGCCTCTTCGCGCAGCCTGGCGTATGCGGGGAAGGGGCAGGTCTGCACCGCCGGATCGCCGAGCGTTAGCGGCGGCGCGGTGTCGTCGGCGGGAGGGGAGGTGGCCATGGCCGGCTCACCTCCCCACGCCGAACAGGTCTTCCGCCAAGCCTTCGACCTCGCCCTTCACGCCACGCAAGACCAGGTAGTCCGGGCCCTTGTAGCCGCGGTGGTCGTAGGGGGCGAAACCCAGGACAGTGCCCGGCCCGCCCATGGCGGCGGGCACCATGCGCACCTGCTCCAACCCGCGCTTCACGCCCGCCGGAGTGACCGGCCGGGCCCGGGCGATGCCTTCGGCGAGCACGCGGCCGATGTCGTAGAAGTGCGCCGGATAGCAGTTGAACGGCCGTTCGCCGCCGAAGCGGGCGACGTAGCGCTCCATGAAGCCGGTGAAGACGGGGTTGCCCTCGTGCGGCAGGTCGACCCCGACCCAGCCCTCGAGCAGCTCGACCGGCATCGGCAGGTTCATCAGGACGGGGCTGCCGCGCTTCTCGCTGAGGCCGGTGGCCAGCACCCAGGTGGTGATGGTGGCGCGCGGGACGTCCCAGCCTTCCGCCTCGATCATCTTCTTCTTGGCTTCCAGCACCGAGAAGAACGACAGGCCGTAGCCCAGGTGGGCGATCCCATCCGCCCCGGAGGCGCGGATCGCCTTCAGCGTATCGAGCGCTCCGGCGGCCTCGATACGGGGCGGAACGATCTGGTCGCTGGCCACCGAGATCCCCAGCCGCCTGACGTGTTGGCGAAAGTAGCTGAAGTACTCGTCACCGATCGGGTTGTCCTCGCGGACGACCCCCACCGACTTCACGCCGCGCCTGGCCAGGTGGCTGGCGATCAGGAAGGTCTCGTCGGCGAAGGTGCCGTTGGGGGTAAGGAAACAGTATTCGCCGCCGAAGTTGAAAGTCGCGGTGTGCGAGATCGTCGGCACCTTCTCGGCCTCGACGATGTCGCGCATGATGATCGCCATGTCGGTGATGTGCGGACCGACGATCGCCAGCACGTTCTCCTGGTGCGCCAGCTCCCGCCAGGCCTTGACGACGCCCCCGGACGGCCCGTCGGGGGGACCTTCGATCTCGCGGATCACCAGGTCGATGGGCCGGTCGAGGACACCGCAGTCGAAGGCCTCCTCGAAGGCCAGTTGCAGGCCAGCGTACCAGTCCTTGACCGGCGCCCACAGGGCCCAGTCCTGCAGGACGCCGATGCGGTGCGGCGTGCGCGGACCCCGCGCGTTGCTGCTCACCAGCGTCGACCCCGGCTGGGCGTTCTCGAAGCCAATGCGGCGCGGTGCGGTGGGCAGCAGTGAGCCGAGGTCGACGTCGACGATCTGCTCCCGGCCATTCTGGACGGTGCGCATCACCACGTATTGGCCCTTGTAGCCGCGGTTGTCGTGCGCGCCGAAGCTGATCGTGTTGCCCGGTGCGCCGATGCAGGCCGGCTGCATCCGCAGCCGCTCGAGGGCGTGCTTGAAGCCCTTGGGCGAAGGCTCGCGCATGCGGGCCAGGGTGTCCGCGATGACCAGCCCGTGGTCGAAGCCCAGCGCGGTGTAGCAATGGAACGGGCGGCGGCCGTGCCGCGCCTCGAACCGGTCGAGCATGGCCTGGAAGTGGGTGTTGCCCTCGTGGATCTGGTCCAGGCCGTACCAGCCCTCGCATTCCGCGAGCAGCGTCTTGGCGTCGTAGTCGCCGGTCGTCCCGAAGGCGGTGAGGCCCACCCAGGTCATGTTCTGGAACTTCGGCGGATCCCAGCCCAGCTCCGCCTTCGCCTTAGCGAGCGCCGCGCGCACCGGCGCGAGGGCGCCGTAGGCCGAGAACACCACGACGCAGTCCGCCTCGGCGGCGTGCACGGCCATCAGCTGCGGGTAGACGGGGGCCTGGGTGTTGAACAGGCCGATCACGTGATCGGAAACGATCTGCAGCCCGTAGCGCCGCGCCGCGGCGCGGAACTCGCCGAAGAACTCGTCGCCGATGATCCCTTCCTCGTGGAAGACGCCGACCCGTCGGAACCCCTGCGCGGCGAGATAGGCCGCCAGCAGGTTGGACTCGTCGGGGAAGCAGCCGTTCGGCAGGGCGAAGGCATAGGGGCCGGCCCAGTCCAGGGTGGCGCAGAACGAGAGGGTCGGAACGCCCACGGCGTTGACCTCGTCGACGATCGCCAGATTCGCCTCGGTCACCTCGGGCCCGATGATCGCCAGGCAGTCCTCGTCGTTGGCCAGTTCCCGCCAGGCCGCAAGCACGACCGGATCGGTCCCGGTCATCGGTCCGTGCACCTCGCGGATGACCAGATCCACCGGCCGGTCGAGGGCGCCCGACTGATGGTGTTCGTCACAGACGAGCTGGATCGCGTCGTAGAAATCGCGGATCACCCGGGTGCCGCCGGCGAACTCCATGCAGACCCCGATCTTGAACGGCGCGCGCTGTCGCGCGGTGAAGGCGCCGGTGTCCGTCATGTCTGTCCCCATTCCATCCTTGGCGGGTTATCGCGAGGCACTAGTATAATGAAGGTCGCTGCGCGGCATAATCGTCAGGCCGGAAGCGCCGCGGCGCTGGGCCAGACGTCCTCGACCAAGCCTTCGACCCCGTCCTTCATAGTGCGCAGGACCAGGTACTCCGCGCCCTTGTAGCCGCGGTGGTCGTAGGGGCCGAAGCTCATCACCGTGCCTGGGCTGCCCATGGTCGTCGGCAGCATGCGGACGCCTTCCAGCGCCGTCTTGACGCCAGCCGGCGTCACCGGCCGGGCGCGCGAGATGGCGATCGCGAGGGTCCAGGCCATGTCGTACATGTGGGCTGGGTAGCAGTTGAACACGCGCTGGCCGAACCGCTGCGCGTAGCGGTCGAGGAAGCCCAGGAATCGCTGGTTGCGCTCGTGCGGCAGATCGATGGCCACCCAGCCCTCTAGCGGCGCCTTGTCGATGTCCTTGTTCCAGGGGGTCGGCGAATGGGTCATCCCGCTCATGTTGACCCAGACGGTGATGCCGACGCGTGGAACGTCCCAGCCGTCCTTCACCAGGGGCATCATGGCGCGGCAAATCAGCGGGAAGGTCCGGCCCAGGCCCATGTGGGCGACGGACTCGGCGCCCGACGCGCGGATCGCCTGCAGCGCACGCTCCATCTCGGCGACCGCGCCCTCGCCGGGCACAGGCTCGCCGGTGACGATCTGGTCGCTGGCGACGCTCAGGCCGAGCCGGCGGCAATGCCGGCGGAAGAAGGCGTAGTACTCGTCGCCGATGGGATTGTCCTCGCGGACCACGCCGACGCTCCGGGCGCCGCGGCGCATCAGGTGCTGAGCGATCAGGAAGGTCTCGTCCATGAAGGTGCCGTTCGGGGCGGCGAAGCAGTACTCGCCCTTGAACTCCAGCGTGGCGCAATGGGAGATGGTGGGGACCTTGTAGCGCTCGACGTCCTCTCGCACGACCAGGCAGACATCGGTCCAGTGGGGCCCGATGATCGCCAGACAGTCATCTTCGAGGGCCAGCTTGCGCCAGTCCTGCGCGGAGACGTGGGGCTCCAGCAGCGAGCCGGTGGAATCCTGTTCGCGGATGACCAACTCCACCGGCCTGTCCAGGACACCCAATTCGTAGGCTTCCTCGAACGCCAGGCGCGCGCCATTGAAGAAGGTATCCACACGCGGATGGATGCGGCCGATGAAGTCCTGACAGACGCCGACCCGGTACGGCGTCGCCGGCTCGGGGGCCAGCGCGGCCACGCCACGGGCGCCGCCCGGCGCGGACATCGCCATCGGCGCGATCTTGGGCGGCTTCTTCAACACTTCGGCGGGGGTCTTCAGAATATCCGCCCAGCGGATATCGAGGACCTCTTCCTTGCCGTCCCTGATCGTGCCGAAGACGATGTATTCGCCCTTGTAGCCGCGCTGGTCATACGATCCGAAGCTGATCTTCGTGCCGGGCGCGCCGATCGCCGCCGGCGCCATCCGCACGCGCTCCAGCGCCGCCTTGAACCCCTGGGGTGAAGGCGGCTTCATCGTGCCGAGCGCTTCGACCACCACCTGGCCGTGGTCATAGCCGAGCGGCACGTAGGCGTGGGTGGGGCGCCGTCCGTGGCGGGCCTCGAAGCGATCCAGCATGGCGCTGTAGACCGGATTGCCGGGATGGACCTGGTGCAGCCCGATCCAGCCTTCGGCGGGATAGAGGTTCTTGAGGCACGGAAGGTCCCACAGGCCCTCCTCGCGCATCTTGCGGACTTCTTCGATGACGTAACGCACCGCGCCATAGCCGGAGAGCGCCAGCAGGCACTGGGCGCCGGCCGCCTTGATCGCCTCAAGCTGTGGCCGGACTGGTTGCATCATCTTGTACAGGCCGACCGTCTGGGCGCTGACGATGTCCAGACCGTACAGCGCCGCCGCCTGGCGAAACGCCGCATAGAATTCGTCGCCGATCGTGCCGCTTTCCAACGAGACGCCAACCTTCGTCCAGCCCTGCTTGGCGATGTAGGCCGCCAGTAGCGGCGCCTCGTCCACGAAGGCGCCGTTGGGCAGGGCGTAGGCATAGGGACCCGCCCAATCCAGCGTCGCGCAGAAGGAAATCGTTGGGACGCGGGCGCGGGTGACCTCCTCGGCCAGGGCCAGATTCGCCTCGGTGACCACCGGTCCCAGGATCGCGAGGACGTTCTCCTCATAGGCCAGTTGCTTATAGGCGCGGAGAACATCGGAATTGAGCCCGGCCATGGGACCCTTGACCTTACTGACCACCAGCTCCACGGGGCGCTTGATCAGACCCGCGTCGAAGCCTTCGTCGCAGGCGAGACGGATGCTGCCGTAGAAGTCTGCTAGCACCTCCGGCGACGTGTTCCAGTCCATGCACACGCCGATGCGGTAGGGCACGTCGCTCAAGGATTCCTCCCGTCGGTTCCCGGGTCCCGGCGCGCGGAGTGCGCAGCGCAGGGGCGCGCTTTCGTCTGTTGTTCTGGGCGCACGAACGCTTCAAGTTGGCACGCAGGATGCGCAGGCGCAATGCACTAGTGGAATAGTTTCCTGTTTGGGCGGGGCCGACTGGGGCTTGCCAAATTCGAACCAAGTTGGCGATTCAGAGCTGGCGTGGCATGTCCAATTTCCGGCAATCCGGCTTAGGCGTGGATGACAGGCTTTATCATGTCGTTCCATCGGCCCGCACTGGGCAACCCGCCGGCACGCCTGATCGGCGCCCTTGAGATCAAATTCCGATACCGCCCGACAGCCGATGCCTAGTGGTCGCGCGGGGCACGCTTCATTTCCGGGCCACTCGTGCATCGCCCAGCGCTTGGTGCGTTTGCACATGACGTTCCTGCGCCTGGGTCTCGATGGCCCCTGGCCGCACAGCGCGAACCTGCGCGATCGCCTGCGCCGCCGGCATGCCCATCTCCACCAGCAGCCGTGCGGCGATCATGCCCGCGCGTCCCAGTCAACCCTTGCAGTGGATCACGATATCGGCGTCGTCGGCGAGCAGGGTCCTTAGCGCCTGACCGATGTCGCGCCAGCTCGCCTCGAAGGCCGCGTCGGGCGTGCCGTAATCGGCGATCGGAGCATGGAACCACATCAGGCCCCGCGCCCGCACCTCGGCGCTCAGGGACCGGACGCCAAGTGTAACAATCTCATGGTCCTCAAGCAGCGTCAGCACCGCCTTGGCGCCCCATTCGCGCACAGCGTCGAGATCCAGCGCGAGATCCCGCTCCCATGCGCCGGTCAGGGCCTCGGCCTGGGTCTTGCCAGGACAGAAGGTGACGCCGATCCGGCCGGCGCCGGTCCAGGGCCGCACGGCGGCGATCTGCAGCGGATGGGAGAGCGAGGTGTGGGCCATGAGGATAGGATGTCCACCCGGACGCCGAAGTCGAGCTGGAACTCGGCGTATCCGCCAGACCATCACGGGTCACGGGGAAGTAACCCGCGCCTCGGGTCGCCACGACTGGACTTCACGCCGCAAGGAAGCGGTGGTGCAATCGTGCAGACCAACGCCCTCATAGACGATGACACCGCGCGCCAGGCGCAAGACGCCCTGCTGGTAGCCATCACCGCCCTGCTGGAGCAGGCGCTTGAGACCTGCACCCGGACCGACGCGCCGGGGCACATGGCGCATGTGATCGATCTCTGCGGCAACGTGACGATGCTCGGCTCGGCGCTGGCGGTGATCCGCGCCCGGAGGGCGCCATGACCTCAGCGCCGGCGGGTCAGGTCCTCGAGGTCCGCTTCCAGCGCTTGGGCGAGCCTGGCCAGCACCAGAACCGACGGATTGCGACGGCCGCGCTCGATGCCGGAGAGGTAGGTCTGATGCATGGTGGCGCGATGGGCCAGCTCCTCCTGCGAGAGGCCACGCGCCCGCCGAAGCGCCTGCACGTTGAGGCCGACTCGCACCCGCGCATCCATGGGCGCATGGCGCAGGCGCCCTTGACTTCAGCCCATAGACTATAAGTCATAAACGCCAGAGTCAGGAGAACCTATGAGAGCTCACACAACACCGATGGTAGTCACCGCCCTGGGCGGTGAGGACCAGCGCTGCACGGCGCTCGAACGGCTGCCGCTGGGCTCGAGGCCCGGCGAGACGCTCTATGACGAGCTCTGGCTGCAGCTCCTGATCCACCGGCATCCCAACTTGCTGCCTGCCGACCAGATCGAGCCGGCGCTGACGCCGCTGGTGTCTATCTGTATGGAGTTGCCGACGCCCTCCGGATTCGTCGACAATCTGCTACTGACACCGGATGGCGGGGTGGTGCTGGTGGAGGCCAAGCTCTGGCGCAACCCGCAGGCCCGCCGCGAGGTGGTGGGCCAGGTTCTGGACTACGCCAAGGATCTCTCACGCTGGAGCTATGAAGACCTGCAGAAGGCCGCGCGCATCGCCAGCCGGCAGCCTACCCTTGATCTCTTCAGGCATGTCAGTGGGTCGGAGGCCGACAGCGTTGACGAGGCCCGGTTCGTGGACGCGGTGTCGCGCAATCTCCGGCTTGGCCGGTTGCTGCTGATCATTGCTGGGGACGGCATTCAGGAGAGCGCCGAGCAGCTCGCCGATTTCCTGCAGCGACACGTGGGTCTCCATTTCACCTTGAGCTTGGTGGAGATATCACTGTGGCGGGCGCCTGAAACTGGGCAGGTGTTCGTGCAGCCGAAGGTCCTGGCGCGCACGGTGCAGATCGAGCGCGCGGTGGTGCGCCTGGAGCAGGGGGTGGCGTTCGAGCCGGTGCAGCTTGCGCCCGCCTCGCCCAATGCCAGGCCCACCACCATATCGGCGGAGACCTTCTATGAGGCCCTGAAGGCGGCCGACCCAGGTCTGCCGGATCGACTGCAGGCCTTCCTCGCCGAGGTCGAACCCTTGGGAGTCTATCCGGAGATCAAGCGCAACATGTCCCTGAAATGGAAGGCCGCCGACGGCCGTGAATTTCATTTGGGACTCATCGATCTGCAAGGGCGGTTGGGCACCGACTGGGCTCACGCCGCGGCGCTTGGCATCGGGCGTCCAGACCTCAGCCATACCTATGAGGCCAAGCTTGCACAGGCCGTCCCCGGGGCGACGGTGCGGAAGACGCCCAAGGAGTCCAGCTGGCGGGTGGTGTTGGGCGATCAGAACGTGCCGGTCGCGGCTCTGCTGGACAACAAGTCGGTCTGGATAAAGGCGATCAGTGATTACATCGACGAGGTGCGCCAGGCGCTTGAACCTGCGGAGACCGTATGAGGCCAACCCTTTGACGCAGATCCTTTCCGATCGGAGCCTTACACACCTGGATCGCCTTCGGGGCCTGCTCCTGGGCGGCGCCGTGGGCGACGCTCTGGGCGCGCCAGTGGAGTTCATGCGCCGAAAGGAGATCCTGGCCGAGTTTGGTCCACTGGGGATCGCCCGATTTGCGCCGGCATATGGCCGCCTGGGCGCGATCACCGACGATACCCAGATGACCCTCTTCACCCTGGAGGGATTGATCCGTGCGGAGGTTCGCTGGTGCTGCAAAGGAATCTGCAATCCGGCGGCAGTGGTCGATCGCGCCTATCTGCGCTGGTACGCGACGCAAGGCGGCAAACCGCCCCAGGACTTCGAGATCGACGGTTGGCTGAGCACGCTGCCGGCGTTGAATTCCCGGCGTGCGCCGGGAAACACCTGCCTCGGCGCGCTCGCGGCTAAGGGTTGGAAGGTGGGAGATCCGGCGGCTAACGATTCCAAAGGCGCCGGCGGCATCATGCGTGTGGCGCCAATCGGCCTGGCGATGGACAAAAGTCCCTTCCGCCTGGCCTGCGAGGTCGCGGGCCTGACACATGGACATGTCACTGGTCAGGTGTCGGCTGGCTGGTTCGCGGCCTGGATCCACGCGGTGGGGCAGAGGCCCTCGCTTCGGGGAACGGCCCTGATCGCGTGGCGGCCCATCCGTGGCCAGGCGCCGGAACTGGATGCGGCACTGGCCCAGGCGTTCCAGCTGGCCAACGATGGGCCGGCTCGCCAGGTCCCGCCACAGCTGGGCGAAGGCTGGATCGCCGAAGAGGCCGCGGCCATCGCGCTATGGTGCGTGCTCACCGCGCCGGATCCATTCGAGGCGCTACGGCTGGCGGTCAACATCGACGGCGACAGCGACACCACCGGCACGCTGGTGGGCCAGGTGATGGGTGCGGCGTTGGGTCCCTCCTGGATCCCCCCGGGACTGCTGGAACAACTTGAGCTCGCCGATGTGATCGAGACCCTCGCCGCCGATGCGGCCTGGATCTTCTGGGGTGAACCGAACGCGGACGGCGAACCCTGGAATGGCGGCGACTGGTCAGACGTGAACGCCTCTTCAAAGAGGTTCTGGGACCGGTATCCGGGCTGGTGAAGAACCATTGGACTTCGTTCCGGAACGAAGCCTTCGTGTCTCCGCGGCGCCGGTGAACTTCGGGCGCCAGGCTCCGGCGGCATGCGCCCGCCCGGAGCTTCGGGTGGTGGGAAGCGATGACGCCTTCCGAACCCAAAGGAGCCCACCCGATGTCCAAACTCACCCAACCCCAATGTGCCCTGCTGAAGAAGGCCGTCGCCGCTGAGAGCGGTCTCGTCGAGGCCGCGCCCGACGATGAACGACACCTCGCCACACTCTTGCGACGCGGTCTGGTCATTGTCGCACCGGCTGAGGCTGGCGCGCGGCGGTTCATGATTACGTCCCCGGGGCGATCGGCGCTCGGGCCTGAACCTGCACCTGTTGAGGCGCCCACGACGCCGACGCCGCGGACCACACCACCGCCAGCCATTGATGCCCCGCTCTCGAAAATAACCAGGGTGGTGGCGCTGCTGCGCCGGCCCGGCGGCGCGACGCTGTCAGAACTGATGGCCGAAACCGGGTGGCAGGCGCACTCGGTTCGAGGCGCGCTGTCGGGCGCAATCCGGAAAAAGCTTGGCCTGGAAGTGGTCTCTGAGAAATCCGGGGTAGGGCGGGTCTACCGCATTTTGGACGTCGCCCAGTGAGCAGCGTTGTCAGTGATGCGGCGATCGCGCAGGCGGTCGCCGCCCTCCGGGGACTGGACGTGGACGCCTTACGCGAGGCCTGGCGCAGGCGGGGCGGCGAACCGCCTCGCGTGCGGTCAGCCGACTTGCTTCGCCGGTTGCTGTCCGAGCGGATCCAGATCGCAGCCTTCGGCGCGGATCCGGCGCTGGACAAGCGGCTCCGCGCCCTGGCGCTGACCTATGATCGCCGCAAGGCGACACCCAGGCTGAAACCGTCCCTGAAACCCGGGGCGGTGCTGGTGCGAGAATATAGCGGCGAGATCCATCGGATCGAGGTTCTGGCCGACGGCTTCGCCTGGCGCGGGAAGACCTGGCGCAGCCTGTCGAAGATCGCCCGGGCGATAACGGGCACGCACTGGAACGGGCCGAAATTTTTCGGCCTGAGGGAGCCTTAAGCGGTGACGGCCAGCAAGCTCAGCCGAACGCGATGTGCGATCTATACGAGGAAGAGTTCCGAGGAGGGGCTCGATCAGGCGTTCAACTCACTCGACGCGCAACGCGAGGCCTGCGCGGCCTATGTGCTGTCGCAGGCTGGCGAGGGCTGGAGCGCCAATACCGAGGCCTATGATGACGGAGGCTTCTCAGGCGGCACGCTGGGTCGTCCTGCCCTGCAGCGATTGCTCGCGGATGTGGCGTCCGGGCGCGTCGATGTTGTGGTGGTCTATAAGGTCGACCGTCTGACCCGTTCGCTGGGCGACTTTGCGCGCATCGTCGAGACGCTTGATGCGGCTGGCGCATCATTTGTCTTGGTGACCCAGGCCTTCAACACAACGACGTCGATGGGCCGGCTGACCCTCAACGTGCTGCTGTCATTTGCCCAGTTTGAGCGCGAGGTCACTGGCGAGCGAATCCGCGACAAGATTGCCGCCTCGAAGGCCAGGGGCATGTGGATGGGGGGTTTCCCGCCGTTGGGTTACGCGGCGAAAGACCGCGAACTCGTCCTCGCGCCCGAGGAAGCCCAAATCGTCCGTCACATCTTTCAACGCTACCTGACGCTAGGCTCGGTCAATCTGCTCAGGGCTGAACTGGCCCGCGCGGGATATCGCTCAAAGTCCTGGGTGAGCCAGTCTAGTCGAGCCCATGGTGGGGCGATCATAGGACGTGGGGCGCTGTTCCACATGCTTTCCAATCGAATCTATCTGGGGGAAATCGTTCACAAGGGCGCCCGACATCGCGGTCTGCACCCAGCGATCATCGATGCCGAGACCTTCGATGCGGCTCAGCAGGCCCTGGCCAGGCGCGGCGGACCCGTTCGGCGCGCCCGCTGCTGTCTGCCGGCCAGGATTCCGGCCGCTCCGTTGAGCGGCATGATCTACGACGCTGCTAACGCGCGCATGTCACCCCTTTCGGCCGCCAAGCGCGATGGTCGCCGATACCGATACTATGTGTCCAGCACCCGCCAACGCGGTGAGGCTCCAATAGCGGGGATTCTGCATCGGGCTCCAGCCGAGGCCGTGGAGGCTCTGGTGTTGCAGCGTGCGCAGGCCATTGAGCTGATTGCGCCAGGCCAGGACGCGCCCTGGGCCGCAATCCGCACCGCCCTGAAACGCGTCGACGTCGGCGCGCGTTATGTGCGGATCACATTCAACGCCGCGGCTCTGCCGGCGGGATTTGATCTGGACCGCGCCAAGGCCAGATTATCGCCGGGAGATAGCCTTGCCGCTGACAGCGAAACCCTCACCGTGACCGTTCCCATCAGCCTCTCGCGGCGCGGACTTGGCAAGACCATCACAGGACCCGACGGTTCGCCGGTGGGGTTCGACGGAAAGCTCGACCCCGCTCTGACCCGGGCTCTGGCCCAGGCCGAGGCCTGGAAGCGCAAGCTTATCAGTGGGGAACTGCCCAGCATCGCGGCCCTGGCCAAGGATCTGGGGGTGCACGCCTCCCACTGCGAACGCACCCTGCGTCTGGCATTCCTGGCGCCTGACCTCAAACTGGCGATCCTTGATGGCCGCGCGCCAGCTGGCCTTCTGTTGCAGCGCCTTCGCGTCGATGGCGTGCCAGATCTCTGGTCTGAACAGCGTCGTCGGCTGCTGGCCTAGCCGCCGTGGATTCTCACTCGCACCAGGCCTTGTGGCGGGTAGCTGCTCATCGGCAGCCAGAAGGGAGGGCCCTCACGCAACTTCAAGACAAACTGGCTGAAGGCATCGACCTGATCGTCGTGCGTCCCGTGCGGAAAGGCCGCCAGTTCCTGTTCAAACGCTTCAAGCCAGGGCGCATCCTGCGGCAGATGGGCCAGTCCGGTCTCGACGAAGTTGGCTGCAAACTCCGCGCGCACGAGCTTTTCGAGCCTTGGCGTGTAACCGATCAGTTTCTCTTCCCTTCCGCTTTCCCGGCGCAACTGCTCCATCAGCATAATGCCCGTGTGGGTGCGTTCGATGAGCAGTCCGCTCAACCTTTTGCGCCAGTTTCGCAAGATTTCCAGCTGCTGGGCGAAGTTCCAACGGCCTCGCTCGACCCTTAAGAGAAAAATGTCAGGGCCCCGAACGCCCCAGATTGTGATGGCCGAATAGTCCGATGTGGGCGCGGTGGAGACGCCGGTGTCCATCGACAGAATGACCTGCTCGTACTGGCCGATACGATTGTTGGCGCTGAGGTCGAAGCGTCCGAATTTTTTCATCTTGAAGAGGTGACCGCCGGGCGGTGTCGGCCGCTGCAGGTACTGGGCGTGATAAGCCGCCTCGCCAAGCTCAGCCTTCCGCTCCGCCAGAACCGCTGCGTTGAATCGCGCTGGAAAAAGGATGCCGCCGGGATTCAGGGTGATAGCGGTCCTTGGCCCCGTGGCGAAGGTCACGGTGGTCATCGCCTCGGCCGGCAGTTCCAGCAGGTCCCAGCCGTCCTCGGCCTTGAGCCGGCCCAACACGTCGTCCTGATGTAGGCGCTGCATGACCACGATCACCACCCCCTCGGCCGGGCGGTCGAAACGGGTCATCGCGCTGGATTTCAGCCAGTCGTACGCAGCGTCGCGGGCGATCTGAGAGGAGGCTTCCGCCGCCTTGAGGGGATCGTCCAGGATCAGGATGTCGGCGCCCAGGCCGGTGAGCGGTCCGCCGATGGAGGTGGTGTACCGGTATCCGCCGCCTGTTGTTCTCAGGTCGTGCAGGGGCGGGGTCTTGGCTCGAAGGCGGGTGTGCGGGAAGACCTTTGCGAAGGCTGGCGACTGCAGGGTCTGGCGTGCGCCTTGCGCGAAGGTGTCGGCCAGATCGGCGCCGTAGCTTGCGCAGATGATTTTCAGCGCCGGATTTTGCCCCAGCATGAACGCCGGAAAGGCCACTGACGTCTGATAGGATTTGAAGTGGCGCGGTGGCACGGCGATCAGCAACCGCCGGATCTTGCCGTCCGCCACCTGCTGAAGCTTCCAGGCGATGGCGCGCAGGTGATCTGCGTCCACATAGGGCTCAGCGCTGACGGTCGGCTGCATCAGCGCCTGAAAGACGTGGAAGCTCCGGCGTGCTCGCTCGTGCAGCACCTGCTGCGCGATCGCCGCGCTGCGCGGGGGCAAGGCTTTCATGGAGCTTTCGCGCCTTGCGGGTCTTCCGGTTCCGCCGCCTCGGCCAGGACTTCCTTGAGCAGCGACAGCTCGTGCTCGTTGATCAGCGCTCCGTCCTCGGGCGGGTGCGGATAGGCCTGCAGACCCAGCAGGATCACCTTGGCGCAGGCGATGTCGCCTTTCATCGCCTTCTGCATCAACGCCTTGACCATCACCTCGGCCTGGCTGAGCGTAACCTTTGCGCCGGCGAGGGTGATGGCGATCTTGCGATTGGCCTCGCGGGCGATCAGGTCCTCAACCTTCGGCGGCGCCTTGGGCCGGCCCTTTGGGTTGCCCGAATTGCCGGGCTTGAACTGGCCGCTCTTGGGCGGCTTGCCGTAGCCCACGTCGTAGTCGTCCCCCTTGGCCACGGTCAACCCTCCGACCGACGCGCGGTGATGCGGATGCGCGGCTTCGGGAGGAGCAGTTGGCGCTCGGTCGGCGGGCGGGCGTGAGTTGCGGTGGCGTCCAGCAGCTCCGGCTCTTCACCGGTCAGCGCGCGCCAGCGGCGAATGGCGACGTCGACGTAGAGAGGGTCGAGCTCGATGGCCCGGCAGATCCGCCTGGTTTTCTCGGCCGCAATCAGGGTGGAGCCGGAGCCCAGAAATGGATCAAGTACCACGTCGCCGCGGTCCGTGACGTCCAGCAGGGCGTCCGACAACAGCGCCACGGGCTTTGTCGTCGGATGAAATTTCAGGCCCTTTCGCGCGTCGGACCCCATCGTCGATGCGCCAGGGTAAGTCCATAGATTCGACCGGTGTCGACCATGCCTGCCGAGTTCGACGTTGTTGCGATGCGCGGCGTCGCCATGGCGGAAGACTGGCAGCAGCTCGTGCTGCGAGCGCCAGGTCGATCCCATGCCGGCGTTTTCCTTGGCCCAGACCACTAGGTTCAGCAGGCTAAGCCCGAGACCGCGTCCAACGGCGAGGACTAGTTCCACTGAACGCCAGTCGATGAATGTCGCGAGCAACCCGCCGTTTGAGAGGTGGTGAAGACAGGCGGCTATCCAGGCCGCGTTGAACGCAGCGAATTCGTCCCGGCTCATTTCACCTGAGGCCATGGCGAACTCGCGGTGCCGGCCGCCCGTGACGTGGCCGACGATCGGCACGTTGAACGGGACGTCCGTCAGCACCAGTTGAACCCACCGGCCGTCGGCGAACAGTCGGGCGTAAACCTCTCGATCGCGCGCGTCGCCGCAGATCAACAGGTGGCGCCCCAGCCGCCAGAGGTCGCCCTCCTGCGCGATCCCGGCGGCATCTCCATCCGGTTCAAGAGGACCCTCTTCGTGCGGCGGCGGGTCGTCGTCCAGCAACAAAGTGTCCAGCTCCGCGGGGTCGAAACCGGCCACCTCCACCGGCGCGCCCAGGTCCAGAAGCTCCCGGAATTCCAGGGTCAAGGCCGTGAAATCCCACTCGCTGCGCTCGGGCAGGCGGTTTAGCGCGATCCGCAGGACGCGGATTTCCACGGCCGAGAGGTGGTCGATTTCAACGCAGGGCACTTCCGCAAGGGCCAGTTGCTTGGCGGCCTCAAGACGCTGGTGGCCATCGATGACCTCGCCGTCGGACTTGATCAGCAGTGGCGAGCAGAAACCGAGCGCCTCGATCGCATGGCGGATGCGGGTGATCTGCGCGGCGTCGTCGACGCGCACCTTGCGCCTGGCGGACTGCAGTTTCGCGATCGGCCAGTTCACCAGGTGCAGTTGCGGCGACAAGTCGTTGCGTCGGGGCCCCGATTGCCGCTCAGCGACCGAGCGGGCCATCAACGCCCTGCGCCGTCTCCGGTTTTTCCTGATCAGGCCCCCGGACACCCCGGGCGGACCGATTACGCCGCCATCTTTCATCGATCAGTCCCTCAATTACGGACCGCGATGACACAGGCGCCGGGCGAAGGTCGCGCCGAAGCGCACGCGCGTGGCGTGCGTCTCGGCATCCCTCCATGACCGACGAATCGCTCGGACCCGCTTCAGCGCGATCCCAAGCTGAACCAGGATCGCCCGCTGCGGTGATTCGTCAAGCCCAAATCAGGACGAACGAAAGCGGCCAAATGGCCCGAAGCGACGACGGCGTCGGCTCCGCGGGGCCCATCTACGATGGGTCCTGCGGAGCGGACGTCGAGGTCCGCAGAAGCTGTGATTATTGTTTGCTCGCGCACAGACCAGAATGGTGTGCGCCGTCAGGCTGGCCGACCTGACGATTTCCCTAATTTCCCTGTTCTTCGCCTAGGGAATTGCCGGGGTTCTGGGCGAGAAGGGACGCTATTGCAGGGGTTTAGGGGGAGCGCCTTCCGGGGCGTGCGCGTTCGACCTGTCTTGCAGGGAGGATTTTCCCTGTTCGCAGGGAAAGTGCAAGCGGGTGGCGCAAACCGCACCGCGCGCCCAATGGACAGAGAATATGTCGAGTGTTCCAGTGTAATGTACGCGCCATTTAGTGCGCTGGCGGCGCAGAAGTACATATTTTTTTGAAATATATCCCTACATTCCGGGACATGTAAAACTTACGAGCTCTCTGTAATTCTTCTGAAGACTGTGTGGCGGTGAGGGAGGGATTCGAACCCTCGATAGGCTTTCACCTATACACGCTTTCCAAGCGTGCGCGATCGACCACTCCGCCACCTCACCGACCGCCGTAGGCGGTCTGGCCTACGGAGCGGCGCACTATACTCATGGCGCCTTGCCGGGCAAGGGCTGGCGGAGCGCGGCGCGCAGTTGTTTGGGGGCGTAGAGCGAACGCGCCTGGCGGCGTTCCAGCAGCGTTTGAAGTCGCTCGGACCTTTCCAGCCAAGTCTGAAGCTGCGGTCCGACGTCACCGCCGTAGTTCCGGAGGGTCGCGGCGGATTTTGCGAGCGCCTGATCAGCCTCACCAAGGGCCGCCTTTTCGGCGCTGAAGGCGGAACTGGCGTAGCGTTCGTCGATGAGGCCCAACCGGGCGCGGGCGGCGGCCAGCATAACCGCCGCCGCCTCCCGGTCACCCGCCCGCGCGAGGTCCCGCGCGGCGCGCACGGCGCGCCGACTGTCCTGCAAATGGCCGCCCGCGGTCACCGGCGCGCCGGGCGATCCGGGGCAGTGGGTCGGGTCCAGCGCGCGCACATAGGCGGCCAGCCCCGCCAACACAGCGGCCGGTGGCGCCGGTCCGTCGAACTCCTCCACGATCAGGCCCCGCAGGAACGGCTCCAGGGCGCCGGCGGCGGCGCCCTGCGGTATGCTCAGGCCCGCCTTGTCGGCGCTAAGGTCGGGAATGGGTTTTGGATCTGCGACGCCGTTGCCCCGATGTGAGGACATTAGCGAGGAGGTGACGTCCGCCGTGCCAGGTTCGCCGGAGAGGCCCGGGAACTGGAATTGCGGGTTGCCGCGTCCGGCCCTGTGACAGCTTTCGCAGGCCAGTCCCGCCCGCGCCGCCTGGCCGCCGAGCAACAAGGGACTGCGAAAGGCCGCGCGTCCGACCTCGATCGCAGCGTCTTGCCGGCCAAAGTCCGCCCGCCGGGCGAGGCACTCAGCTGGTTCCAGTGTCATGGCGATGACCGGATCGGCGGACGGCGACAGCCACTGCAACGCCCGCAGCGGCGGCGGGGCGGCCGGAGCCGGGACCGCCAGCGCCGCGGCAAGCGCTCCGGCTAGGAACGCGGCGCGCCGTCGATCCAACGGCGCAGTTCCTCTGCTTCCGCACACCCAAACCGGCAGGCGCGGTCCAGCTTGGCCAGCATAGCGCGAGCGCCGGCGAGGTCGCCCCGCTCCACCATCAGTTCGCCGTAGTATTCCGTGGCGCCCTTGTGATCCGGCGCCACCGACAGGGCCCGGCGATAATAGGTCTCGGCGCGGGCGTAGTCGCCCTTCTTGCGCCAGACGAAGCCCTGATAGGTCAGTACGTCGGGGTGCGGACCGAAGGCGAACATGGCCTGGTCGAGAGCGGCGAGGGCTGCGTCGTAGCGCTGCTCGTGAATGAGGCTGACCGCGGCGAGATAGGCCCTGTCTCCAACTGCGGGCGCCGCGAACAACAGCCGGTCCTGATCCAGTGCGGCGGCGGGCGCGGCGCCCGCCAGGGCCGATTCCACCGCCTGTGCCGCGGTCTTCAGATGTTCAGCATCAGCACAGGTCCCGGCGCAGGCGGCGGCCTTGGCTGTCAGCCAATCCAGTTGCGCGCGGGCGCCGGGATCATTCAGGCCGGCCAGCGCCACGCCAAGGCCTTGCCGCGCCTCAATGTTATCGGGCTCCAGCTTCACGGCGCGCTCAAAGGACTTGCGCGCGCCCTTGAGGTTTGCAGCGCCGGTTTGCGCCCTGCCTAGCAGGCGCCAGACCTCGGCGTTTTTCGGGTCCGCGCCGCTAACCCGGCCGAGCGCGCGGGCCGCATCCTTGTAGGCGCCGGCGTTCAGCGCAGCGACGCCCTTGACGTAATCGGCCGCCGGATCATAGGCGGGCGCCGTGGCCGAGGGCATTGAATCGCCGCCGCCGCCGCCCATCGCCAACGCCTGGCCACCGAAGATCATACCGGCGATGAATGTGACAAGCAGGGCTTTTGTCGTCGCACACGTCATCCGGATCCTCCTTCCGTCCGTATCTCTCCGCATCGTGCCACATAATGCGGGGTCCGTCATTTGCGTTGGCGCCGTGGTTGCGCCCACGGGTCCCTTTCCTTCAGACTGCGTTCTCCAAGGAGCCCAGACATGTTCTTCACCCGCAAGGCCGCAGAAATGCCCACCGCAGACACCGCGCTCAAGGGTCGCCCGCAGGCGATTCCGACCGCTGACACGCACTTTATCAGCGGCCGCCCGCTCAAGGGTCCGGTTCCGGAAGGCTATGCGACGGCCCAGTTCGCCATGGGCTGCTTCTGGGGCGTGGAGCGCATGTTCTGGAGCCTCCCCGGTGTCTGGGTCACGGCGGTGGGCTATGTGGCGGGGATCACTCCCAATCCCACCTATGAGGAAGTCTGCTCGGGCCGGACGGGCCACACTGAGGCGGTGCTGGTAGTCTATGACCCGGCGGTGACGACCTATGAGGCGCTGCTTAAGGTGTTTTGGGAGGGGCATGATCCCACCCAGGGCATGCGCCAGGGCAATGACGTGGGCACCCAGTACCGGTCAGGGATCTATACTTCGGGTGAAGCCCAGGCGAAGGCGGCGGCGGCGTCCAGGGATATGTTCCAGCAGGCGCTCGCCGGCCGGGGGTATGGCGCCATCACCAGCGAGATCGCGCCCGCCGGCGAGTTCTATTTCGCTGAGGACTATCACCAGCAGTACCTGGCCAAGAACCCCGGCGGCTATTGCGGCGTCGGCGGCACTGGGGTGAGCTGTCCGATCGGAACCGGCGTAGGCGCTTAGAGCCATTCTGGATCGGGTGTCTTCATCTGATCCGGAAATATGGGCCGATCTTCTAAGATTTAGGGCGTGACCGGCGCTTCAACCGACTCTCACTTGAAGCTGGCACGCTCTAATCCAGGGCGTCGGCGGTGTGCAGCTTGGCGTCGGTATCGCGCACGTTCAGCGCATAGAGCAGGCCGATAAAGGCCCCCTTGACCCTGGGAAGCGCCAGCAGCGTGAGCACCGCCAGCGGAATCAGGGTGGCGGGTATGACGTACTTGGCGGGGGTCTGCCAGATGATCGGCAGGCACAACACCGGCACAATCACCAGGTGGCCGACCAGGAGAATGGTGAAATAGGCCGGCCCGTCGTCGGCCGGGTAGCGGGCGAGGTCGCACCCGCAGGCCTGACAGTTGGCCTCGACCTTCAGATAGGCCCAGAACATCCGCCCTTCGCCGCAGGCCGGACAGGCGCCGCGCGCGCCACGTAGCATCGAAGGCAGGAAGGGACGGTGGAAACGCTCGGACATGATGTGACTATTGGGGCTCGCCCGGCGTTTGGACATGTCGCAAGACGCCGCATCCGGTTGCGTTGCGCCTGCGAAGGAACGGAACTTAAGGGTGCGCTGCCGCCCCCGGCGGGCGCGCCCCTGTATAGGCTACCTTTTCGCGTCCTCGGCGGTTCCGGTGACGGCGCGGCCGACGGACTGGGCGTCGCGGCCCGCGCCGGCGATGGTATTGCATCCGGCCAGCACGAAGCTCGCGGCAGCGGCGGCGAGGAGGATGACGTTGCGCATGGCGAATCTCCTGATCGTCGAAAAACTTGCGACGGCGAATTGTACGCTGGGGCGCCCCCGCCGATCAACGCCGCCGTTTGACCTGGCGGCGCCTAATCGGCGTCCATCTTCAGGGCGGCGATGAACGCCTCCTGCGGAATGTCGACCTTGCCGAACTGGCGCATCCGCTTCTTGCCGGCCTTCTGCTTGTCCAGCAGCTTGCGTTTGCGGCTGGCGTCGCCGCCGTAGCACTTGGCCGTCACATCCTTGCGCAGCGCGCGGATGGTTTCACGGGCCACGATCCGTCCGCCGATCGCCGCCTGTAGCGGAATCTGGAACATGTGCGGCGGGATCAGGTCCTTCATCCGCTCCACCATCGACCGGCCGCGCGTCTCGGCCCGGTCGCGGTGCACCAGCATGGACAGTGCGTCCACCGGCTCGGAATTGACCAGGATCGACATCTTCACCAGGTCGCCCTCGCGATAGCCCTCCAACTGGTAGTCGAACGAGGCGTAACCCTTGGAGATGGACTTCAACCTATCATAGAAATCAAACACCACCTCGTTCAAGGGTAGATCGTAGACCACCAGGGCGCGGCTGCCGACGTAGGAGAGTTCGCGCTGCGATCCGCGTCTGTCCTGGCAGAGTTTGATCACTGAGCCCAGGTACTCGTCAGGGGTCAGGATGGTGGCCTTGATCCATGGCTCGCTGATGGAAGCAATATGCACCGGATCGGGCATATCGGCTGGGTTGTGCAGCTCCTGGATCTCGCCGTTGTTTAAACCGATCTTGTAGATCACGCTGGGCGCGGTGGCGATCAGGTCGAGGTCGAACTCGCGGCTCAGCCGCTCCTGGATGATCTCCAGGTGCAGGAGGCCCAGGAACCCACAGCGGAAGCCGAAGCCCAGAGCGGCGCTGGTCTCCATCTCATAGCTGAACGAAGCATCGTTGAGTCGCAGCCGGCCGATGGCGGCGCGCAGGTCCTCGAAATCGGCGGCGTCGGTAGGGAACAGGCCGCAGAACACCACTGGCTGCACTTCGCGGAAACCGGTCAGCGCCGTTTCCGTCTGCCGGCGCTCGTCGGTGATGGTGTCGCCGACCGCGGCGTCGGCCACCTCCTTGATCTGGGCGGTGATGAAGCCGATCTCGCCTGGGCCCAGTTCCTCCACCTCGGTCTGCTTGGGCAGGAAGACACCGATCCGGTCCACTTGGTAAGTGGCGCCGGCGTTCATCATCCGCACCTTCTGGCCGGCACGCAGGGTTCCGTCGAACACGCGCACCAGCACGATTACGCCGAGGTATGCGTCATACCAGGCGTCGACCAGCAAGGCCTTCAGCGGCGCATCACGATCGCCCTTGGGCGGAGGCAGGCGTGTCACCACGGCCTCCAGAACCTCTTCGATGCCCAGGCCGGTCTTGGCCGAGGCCAGCACGGCGTCCGAGGCGTCGATGCCGATCACGTCCTCGATCTGTTGGCGCACCCGTTCGGGTTCGGCCGCCGGCAGATCGACTTTGTTGAGGACCGGCACGATCTCGTGGTTGTTGTCGATGGCCTGGTAGACATTGGCGAGCGTCTGGGCCTCGACGCCCTGGCTGGCGTCCACCACCAGGATCGATCCTTCGCAGGCGGCGAGGCTGCGGGAGACCTCGTAGGCGAAGTCTACGTGGCCGGGGGTGTCCATCAGGTTCAGCACATAGTCCTGGCCATCCTTGGCCCGGTAATTGAGCCGCACGGTCTGGGCCTTGATGGTGATGCCGCGCTCGCGCTCGATATCCATGGAATCGAGCACCTGCTCCTTCATCTCCCGCGCGGTCAGCCCGCCGGTGTGCTGGATCAGGCGGTCGGAGAGCGTCGACTTGCCGTGGTCGATGTGGGCGACAATGGAGAAATTGCGAATGTTGGACAGCGCGGTCGTCATGGCGGCTGCGTCTAGCACATTCACCAGCCGATGCGAGCGCGTCCGCGCGTGGTTAATCGGACGTTAAGCGCTCGCCGCAATCATGCCCGGTGGGGATGGGAAGATAATCTATTTGTAGGAGAGCCGCCGGATGGATCGCCGCACCCTCATTCTTTCGAGCCTCGCCGTTGCTGGAGTCGCCGGATGCGCCAGCGCCCGCGACCCCAGCATGACTGGCCCTACGCCGCCCAGCGGGTCGGCCCCTGCGCCCGGCGCCACCGCCGAGCAATCGCCGGCTAAGCCCTATGAGCCCGGCGAGATCGTCACCAATGTCTCCGACTTCCTAGGGGTCACCGCCGAGGCGGCGGGGGGCGCCATCGAGCGCACCTTCAAGGACAACGGCCGGCCAACCGCCTACATTGCCGGCGAGGAGGGCTCTGCGGCCATCTCGGTGGGCGCCCGCTACGGCCGCGGCCTGCTCTACATGAAGGAAAAAGAGCCCGTGGAAGTCTTTTGGCAGGGTCCGTCCCTGGGCTTCGACCTGGGCGGCAACGCCAGCCGGGTGTTCACACTGTGCTATAACCTCTGGTACGCCGACAAGATCTTCCAGCGCTTCCCCGGGGTCGAGGGCACGGCATATTTCATCGGTGGCCTGGGCGTGAACTACCAGCGCGCCGACGACATCACGCTCGCCCCCATCCGCGCCGGCGTGGGCTTGAGGCTCGGCGCTAACCTGGGCTACCTGTCCTACAGCCGCAAACGGCACGTCATTCCGTTCTAGGGCTGAACGCAACCATCGCCGCCCCAGGTCAATTTCGGACGTAGGCCCAAAATCGTGACTTGACGTCAAGTTGCATGGTATCGTTCCGTGAAAAAGCGGCTTCCCGGCCCTGATTTTCACCCCTTGCGGCAGTTGGAGCCCCCCAACGCTCACGTCATCCCACTGCGTCATCACGCCAGTGTGGCACTTTCGGCCGCCGTCGTCGGGCTGATGTGGTGCCGGGGCAGGCTTTGGGAGATTAGCTAGAATTCGCAACCTTCGTCGTTGGTGGGCTCCGGGCCACAATAGGTCCAGCCGCGGCCCCAGGGACTGTGCGCCTACCTCAATCGCGCGATGTCACTGCAAGCTCCGTAGTTCCGGCTTCCGTCGACTCGGGGATAGTCTATATTCTTTCAGACATGTGGCGATGCCAGCATAACCACCTCAGCAACCTCAGGTGCGCAGCATGATTGAGACAGCTTTGGCGGCTGCAGGCGCCAACTTGCTTGCCCCGGCCATCCTGTTCTTTGCGTTAGGTGCTCTGGCAGGGTGGGCGAAGTCGGATCTCAACATACCGGATCAGGCCGCCAAGACCTTGGCCCTCTATCTTATGTTTTCGATCGGCTTCAAAGGCGGCGTCGAGGCCAATGCAAGCGGCTTCAGCTCCGACCTCCTGGCGGCGGGCGGCCTCGGGCTTGCCTTCAGCTTCCTGGCGCCATTCGCCGCTTACGTTGTGCTGCGCTCCACCTGCAGGATCGAGTGGGTTACAGCGGCGGCGACCGCCGCACACTATGGCAGCGTCTCAGTTGTCACCTTCGCCGCGGGAAGTGAATATCTGCGCGCGATGGGGGTCGAGTTCAGCGGCCACATGGCGGCGGTGCTAGCGTTGATGGAAACACCCGCCATTCTGGCGGCGTTGTTGATCGCAGGTTCGAACGCACGCGAACCTGGCGCACGTTTCCAGCCGACACTCTGGCGAGAAGTTCTCCTGAACGGGGCGGCGGTTCTCTTGATCGGCAGCTTCATCGTCGGCCTCATCACCGGCAAGCGCGGGATGGAGCGCCTTGATGGCTTTGTCGGCGGGGCGCTGTTTCAGGGTGCCCTGTGCCTCTTCCTGCTGGACATGGGCATTGTCGCCGCCAAGCGGCTCGCGGAAGCGAGAACGCTGCGTGTCGCGACAGTTCTCTTCGCTGTAATATGGCCAATTCTGAGCGGGATCGCGGCAATGTTCGCGGCCAATCTGGCTGGTTTCTCGCTGGGCGATGCGACTCTCTTTACAATTCTGGTGGCGTCCGCGTCCTATATCGCAGTGCCTGCAGCCATGCGCATTGCGCTGCCAAAGGCTGACGCGGGCGTCTATCTGCCGATGTCGCTCGCCATGACGTTTCCCTTCAATCTTGTCGTCGGCATCCCGCTCTACCACGCCGCCGTACAATGGATCGTGAGGTGAGCCTTGCAAGTCGTTGATCGCAAGAAGCTTGATATCTTTATTGAATCGCACGCCCTGGAGCGGGTCGAGGAGATGCTCGGCAGGGCGGGTTTCAAAGGCTGGAGCGTCTTTGAGGGCGTCGAGGGTAGCGGCGCCCATGGCGCTTGGCGCCAGACCGGCATCGGCGAAAGCGGTGCGTGCCTTGTTGTCACGATCGGAGGAGATGAGGCTTCTGAGAAAGCCCTCGAATGGTTGTCGGACTACTTCAAGACCTATCCCGGTGTGGTCTCGGTGAGCGATGTTTCAGTCATGAGGGGCGAACGGTTTTGATGTCGGCGCCCCATGCTGCGGGGGAGGAAAACCGGACGTAACTCCCACAACGGGTCATCCCGCCGTCGTCATCGCGCCAAGGCGGCGCGTTCAGTCGCCGTCGGCGGTCCATCGTGATACCCTGGCGGCCCGTAGGCGATCAGCCAGAATTCGCAACCTTCGTCGGCGGCGGCCTCGGGTCCGTAGAAGGTCCCGGCTCGCACCCAGCGCACGTCGCCAACGCCCACCGGCCCCTCCGGCCCGATCACCATCGCGCCGCGGGTCGGGATGTAGATGGTGTCGTGGTCATGCCAGTGGGGCGGTTCGTGATAGCCAGGGGCGAATTCGACCAACAGGATCCAAGGGCCCAATTCCTGGCTTTCACCAAAGAACTTGGTGCGCACCTGTCCGTCGCGGCTGTCGAGCTCGGTCCAGGGCAGGCTATCGGCTGTGGTGATGCAGGTTCCGGGGACGACGGTCGAAAGGGTGACTTCGGTCATGGCGGCGCCCTCCGGATCAGTGCTTGTCAGTCTTGCTGGCCAGCCAGTCCATCAGCGCAAGCATTACCCCGGACACCACGAAGGTGATGTGGATCGCTACCAGCCAGATCAGGGTGCGGTCGGGGATGGCGGCGCCCTCGGCCAGCTGCATGAAGGATCGCAATAGGGCGATGGCCGAAATCGCCACGATGGAGGCGATCAGCTTCATCTTTAGGCCGGAGAAGTCCACCGTGCCCATCCAGGCCGGTCGATCCTCGTCGTCGCCGGTGTCGATCTTGGAGACGAAGTTTTCGTAGCCGGAGAAGATCACGATCAGCAGCAGATTGCCGGCCAGCGACAGGTCGATCAGTGACAGCACCATCAATATGGCCTGCTCCGGCGACATGGTGAGGATGGTGTCAAGCTCGTGCACCGCTTCGGCGCCGAACACATAGACCAAGGCCGTCAGCGCCAGCACCAGGCCCAGGTACATGGGCGCCATCAGCCAGCGAGAGTGGAAGAGGGCCGATTCCAGTACCCGCTCGGCGGCGGGCTTGCGGTGTGTCGGGCGGGGCGCAGGATCAGTCATGACGCTAGAAGTAGCGGCCGGGGGGAGGGACGCAAGGGGCTGCGTGCGGGTGTCACTCGCCGGTATCTTCGTTCTCTGTGCTACGCTGCTCCCCTGAAGCACAAAAGGACTCGTCCGGGGTTGAAGCCACAATCTGACATCAGGCCCGGCGACGCGGCCGACCGGGTGATCAACACCGTTTGCGCCCACAATTGCGGAGGCCGCGCCCGCCTGGCCTGCACGGTCCGGAACGGGGTGCTGGTGCGGGTCGCGCCCGCACCGGCGCCGGACGCTGCCTACACAGGCGCCTGCGTGCGCTGCCTGACCTTGCCGCAATGGGTCTACAGCAAGGAGCGCATCGCTCAGCCGATGCGACGGGTCGGAGCACGCGGCGAGGGGCGCTTCGAGCCAGTAACCTGGGACGAGGCGATGGACGAGATCGCAGCGCGGTTCCGGGCCTTTCTGGAGGACCATGGTGCAGCGAGCATCGCTTTTACACGTACCTCCGGCTCCTCTCAGCTGGGGAATTACAGCCGGCTTGCGGCGCTGCTGGGCGGCGGCGGAACGGCGAACTTCTTCGGCGGCGTCGACATGGCCGTGCACATGGGCCTGAACAACACATTCGGTTTCAAGGGAATGTTCGGCCAGCACGCCAACGAGTGGACGGACCGGCCTAGGTCGAAGCTGATCATTGTCTGGGGCCACAATCCGGCCGAGACGGCCATGACGTCGATGAAGTTCCTGCTGGATGCGCGTGACGCCGGCAGCCGGCTGGTGGTCATCGATCCGCGCTATTCTGCGACGGCGATGCACGCCAACTGGTGGCTGGCGCCGCGTCCGGGCACGGACCTCGCTCTGGCGCTCGGTTTGCTGCATATTTTGATCGCCCAGGAACTGATCGACCGGGACTTCAGCCTCGCCAATTCCTGTGCGCCGCTGCTCGTGCGCCTCGACAACGGCCGTTACCTGCGAGAAGCCGACGTGGTCGCCGGCGGATCGGATTCCACCTTCATGGTATGGGACGAGGCCCGTAAGGCGGCCGTCACCCTCGCCGATTCGCGCGCCCCGGCGATGGAAGGCCGCCACGCCCTGGCTGGCGTTCAGACCGCGACAGCATTCACCCTGCTGACGGATCTTGTCGCTGACTATCCGCCGGATCGCGTTACGCAGATCACCGGCCTCAAGGCGGCTGACATCATCGACTTGGCCCGGGCCTATGCCGCCGGAAAGCCGGCGCTGATCGGTTTCGGCTATGGCGTCGACCGTTACCGGCACGGCGAGCTGGTCACGCGCGTCGGCGCGACCATGGCCCTCTTGACCGGAAACGTAGGCATTCCCGGCGCGGGCGTCGGCGTGCAGAGCCACGGCTATGGATTTCACGAGGCGCGGCTGGGGCCAGGCCCGGCGCTTCCAGCCTGGGCGTGGACCGAATCTGTTCCCAACATCGAGGTCGGGCGCCGCGAGTCTCCAGTGCGCGCGTTGTTCTGCCAGGGCGACTGGCTGAACCAGCGTATGGCGGACATGAACGCCGCGCGCGAATACCTGAAGACGCTAGAGTTCGTGGTCACTGTCGACCACTTCTGGCAGACGACGGCCCAGTGGTCGGACATCGTACTTCCGGCCTCGACCTTTCTCGAGGCGACTTCACCGGTGCGTGACGCAATCGTAGTGGGCAACAGCGTCCTCCTGCGCCAGAAGGTGATCGATCCAGTGGCGCAGTCGCGGCCCGACGCCGACATCGAGCGCGACCTGGCAGGGCGGCTGGGCCTGGGTGAATGGTTCGCCGACACGCCGGAGGATATCGTCCGGGCCCAGATCGACGCCTCGCCCGATCCGGCCTTCGTCGGCGTGACCTATGATCGGCTGCTGCAGGCGGGCGGTGGCCTGCGCCTGGACGTCCCCGCGACGCCTCACGTGCAGTACGCGGACCTGAACTTCGCGACCAAAACCGGCCGCGGGGAGTTCTATGTGGAGGATCTGGCTTCCGTCGGCGAGGCTTTGCCGGTGTTCGTTGAAGATCACGAAGCCCT
>CANJLH010000019.1 GCA_947475415.1 Caulobacteraceae bacterium | reverse complement strand
TAGATCAGGTCGACGATCAGCTTCACTTCGTGCAGGCACTCGAAATAGGCCATCTCCGGGGCGTAGCCGGCCTCCACCAGGGTTTCGAACCCGGCGCGGATCAGCTCCACCAGGCCGCCGCAGAGCACGGACTGCTCGCCGAACAGGTCGGTCTCGCATTCCTCGCGGAAGCTGGTCTCGATGACGCCGGAGCGGCCGCCGCCGATGGCGGACGCGTAGGCCAGGCCGAAGTCGTGGGCGCCGCCGGTGGCGTCCTGATGGATGGCGATCAGGCAGGGCACGCCGCCGCCCTTCTGGTATTCGCCGCGCACGGTGTGGCCGGGGCCCTTGGGCGCGATCATCAGCACGTCGATGGTGGACTTGGGCTCGATGAGGTTGAAGTGGATGTTGAGGCCGTGTGCGAACAGCAGCGCCGCGCCGTCCTTGATGTTGGGGGCGATCTCGGACTTGTAGATGTCGCGTTGCAGCTCATCAGGCGCCAGGATCATCAGGGCGTCGGCCCATTTGGCGGCGTCGGCGACGTTCATCACCTTCAGGCCGTCGGCCTCCACCTTCTTGGCGGTGGCCGAGTCGGGGCGCAGGGCGACGACCACGTTCTTGACCCCGGAGTCCACCAGGTTGAGGGCGTGGGCCCGACCCTGGCTGCCATAGCCTACGATGGCGATCTTCTTGTCCAGGATGCGGGCGATGTCGGCGTCGCGATCATAATAGACGCGCATGGGGTATCTCCTGAACAGACGTTTGGATCCCCGGCGCTGCGCGCCAGGGTGCAAGGCGGGCGCTATGACCGGCTTTTGGCTGAAAGGTCAAGAGAAGCGAGGTAATAGTACGCGCGATGATCCCGATCACCGAAAGCCTGAGCATCGACGAGGACGAGCTGGTCTGGAAGGCCGCGCGCGCCAGCGGACCGGGCGGCCAGCACGTCAACAAGACCTCCACCGCCGTGGAACTGCGCTTTGATGCGCGCAATTCGCCTTCTCTGCCGGCGGACCTGCGCGGGCGGCTGGAGCGGCTGGCGGGCAGCCGGGCGACCTTGGACGGGGTGATCATCATCTTCGCCCAGGGCTCGCGCTCCCAGGAGATGAACCGTCAGGACGCCCGGGAGCGATTGTTCGACCTTATCCGGCGCGCGGCCCTGGTCCCCAAGCGCCGCAAGGCGACCCGGCCCACCTATGCGTCCAAGCTGAGGCGCCTGGACGGCAAGACCCGCCGATCGGGGGTGAAAGCGTTGCGCGGGCGCCCCGGTGGAGACGATTGAGCCGCAGAGAGCGTTTCGCATGCGATTGGGTCTTCCGTTTCGCGGCCAGACATCGGATGGTCGCAGCCTGACCATAAGAACACCGTGAAGGCGGCTGGGGCCGCCCCGGGATGGAGATTGGGTCTTGAACATGACCGCACTGAGACTGCTTGCGTCCGCCGCCGCCCTGACGATCGTCGCGGGATGCGCGACCACAAGTTCGGGGCCATCAGGGCCGCCCGCGAAGACGCCGGCGAGCAGCCCAGCCCAGTTCCGCACCAGCGACTTCGCCTGGTCCGCTCAGCCGGGCCGCGCCTCTGTCACCGGCGGCCTGGCCTACAGGCGCGGCGCCCAGACCTATAGCTGCGCCGGCGCGGCGGTGGTGCTGACGCCGGAGACCGGCTGGACCCGTCAGCGGATGGTCACCCTCTACAAGTCCTCCACCTATGCGGCCCTGCCGGTGGCCGATGTGCGGGCGCGCACGCCCTCGGAGCCGGGGGAGGACTATTCCGCCTTCGTGCGGCGCACCACCTGCGACGCCCAGAACCGATTCGCCTTCACCAGCCTGCCCGATGGCGGCTGGTTCGTGATCACGGTGGCCAAGCCGGCTGTGGGAACCGGCGAGAACGTGGCGGTGATGCGCTATGTGACCACCAAGGGCGGCCGGGCCACCACCCTGGGACTATAGGTCTCACTGGCGTTTCGCGACGGATTGTGCGTTAATCCTTCGTGAGGGACAGCCTTTCGGAGGGTTGTCATGCGTAAGTTGCTTACCGCGGGTGTCGCCGCGCTCACTGTGTTCGGCGCCATGGCGCCAGCGGCCGGGGCTCAAGCCCGCGACTGGGGCCGCTATGGTCATAGCTACTATGGCGGCGGTTACGGGTCTTACGGCGGCTATCGCGCCTATGGCGGACACCGCAGCTACGGGTATCCGGGCTATGGTTACGGATACAGCTACGGCCGCCACCATCATCACGACGACGGAACCGACGAGGCGATCGTCGCCGGCATCGTCGGCCTGGCCATCGGCGCGGCCCTCGCGTCGTCCGGCGGCGGACAGCGTCGCGACCGTTATGACGACGGCTATCGCGATGACCGCGGCTATGGCGACGACCGCTGCAGCGTCGTTACCGAATGGGATCCGCGCTCGGACAGCTACATACGCCGCACCCGCTGCTGGTAGGGGCGATGACCCCTAAGTCCATGATGTGGTCCTGACGCAGCCATTTGCGCTGAAAAACCAACCTGAAGAGGGGAGGTTCCTGACGCGGTGTCGCGCCAGGGACCTCCCCAATTCACCCATTCGTCAGTGCACCCGCGCCCGGCCGATCGCCAAGCCGCCGTCGCCGGCGGTGACGTCGATCACCGAGCCGTCCTCCAGGTCGCCGGACAGCACCTTGCGGGCCACCGGGTCCACCAACTCCTTCTGGATCACCCGCTTGAGCGGTCGCGCGCCATAGACCGGGTCGTATCCGCGCTCGGCCAGCCAGGCGAGGGCGGCTGCGTCGAGGTTGAGCGTCATGCGCCGGTCGGCCAGCATTTTCTCCACCCGTTGCAGCTGGATGCGCACGATGTCGCCCATCTCGCCGCGACCCAGGCGGCTGAACAAGATGATCTCGTCGATCCGGTTCAGGAACTCCGGCCGGAAGTGGCGGCGGACCTGGTCCATGACCATGGGTCGGGCCACGTCCACGTCCTCGCCGTCGGCCAGGGCGGCCAGATGCTCAGAGCCCAGGTTTGAGGTCATGATGATCAGGGTGTTCTTGAAGTCCACCGTGCGACCCTGGCCGTCGGTGAGCCGGCCGTCATCCAGCACCTGCAGCAGCACGTTGAAGACGTCGGGGTGGGCTTTCTCCACCTCGTCGAACAGCACCACCTGATAGGGCCGGCGTCGCACCGCCTCGGTGAGCGCGCCGCCCTCGTCGTAGCCCACATAGCCCGGAGGCGCGCCGATCATGCGGCTCACCGAGTGCTTCTCCATGTATTCGCTCATGTCCATGCGGGTGATGGCGGTTTCGTCGGCGAACATGAACTCGGCCAGGGCCTTGGTGAGCTCGGTCTTGCCGACCCCGGTGGGACCCAGGAACAGGAAGGAGCCGATGGGCCGATTTGGATCCTGCAGGCCGGCTCGGGCGCGACGCACGGCGTCGGAGACCGACACCAGCGCTTCGTCCTGACCCACGACCCGCTTGCGCAGGGCGTCCTCCATGGCCAGCAGCTTTTCGCGCTCGCCTTCCAGCATCTTCTCCACCGGCACCCCGGTCCAGCGCGAGACCACGGCGGCGATCTGCTCGGCGTCGACCACCTCAGGCGACACCGCGTCCTTGGAGGCTTCGGCCTCCTCCTCCGCCAGCCTGCGTTCCAGCACGGGGATCTCGCCATAGGCGATCTCGGAGGCCCGCTGCAGGTCGCCGCGCCGTTGGGCGGCCACCAGCTCGGCGCGCAGCCGCTCCAGCGCCTCGCGGGCCTGGGCGGATTGACCGACCTTCTCCTTCTCGGAGCGCCAGCGCTCGGTCATCTCCTGGGACTGCGCCTCCAGATCGCCGAGCTCCTCCTCCAACTTGCCGAGACGGGTCTTCGACGCCTGGTCGGTTTCCTTGGCCAGGGCCTCGCGTTCGATCTTCAGCTGCACGACGCGCCGGTCGATCTCGTCAAGTTCCTCGGGCTTGGAATCCACCGCCATCCGCACCCGGCTGCCGGCTTCATCCATCAGGTCGATGGCCTTGTCGGGCAGGAAGCGGTCGGTGATGTAGCGGTTGGAGAGCGTCGCCGCCGCCACAATGGCGGAGTCGGTGATCCTAACCCCGTGGTGCAGTTCGTATTTCTCTTTCAGGCCGCGCAGGATGGAGACGGTGTCCTCCACACTGGGCTCCGACACGAACACCGGCTGGAACCGCCGGGCGAGGGCCGCATCCTTTTCGACGTTCTTGCGATATTCATCCAGGGTGGTCGCGCCCACGCAGTGCAGTTCGCCCCTCGCCAACGCCGGCTTGAGCAGGTTGGAGGCGTCCATGGCGCCTTCACCCTTGCCCGCGCCAACCAGGGTGTGCATCTCGTCGATGAACAGGATGATCGAGCCCTCTGCGGCGGTAACCTCGTTCAGCACCGCCTTCAGACGCTCCTCGAATTCGCCGCGGTACTTCGCGCCGGCGATCAGGGCGCCCATGTCCAGGGACAGAAGCTTCTTGTCCTTGAGGCTCTCAGGCACATCGCCGTTGATGATACGCAGCGCCAGCCCTTCGACGATGGCGGTCTTGCCGACGCCGGGCTCGCCGATCAGCACTGGATTGTTCTTGGTGCGGCGCGACAGCACCTGGATGGTGCGGCGAATCTCCTCATCGCGGCCGATCACCGGATCCAGTTTCTGGTCGCGGGCGGCCTGGGTTAGGTCGCGAGCGTAACGCTTGAGGGCGTCATAGCCTTCCTCGGCGGAGGCGGAGTCGGCTGTGCGACCCTTGCGGATCGACTCAGCGGCGGACTCCAGTCCCTTGGCGGTCGCGCCGGCGGACTTCAGAATATCGGCGGCGTCACCTCCGTCAGCGGCCAAGGCGATGAGCAGCCGCTCGGTGGTGACGAAGGAGTCCCCCGCGGACTTGGCGTCAAGCTCGGCCTTGGCGAACACCCGCGCGGTGTCGGGCGCCATGTAAAGTTGACCGGACCCGCCTTCCACCTTGGTCAGCTTGCTCAAGGCGGTTTCGGCGGCGGCGTCGGCCGCATCGGCCCGGCCGCCGGCGTTCTGGATCAGGTTGCGGGAAAGCCCGTCCTTTTCCTCCATCAGCACCTTTAGGATATGCAGCGGCGTGAGCTGCTGGTGCTGGCGCGCCAGGGCTAAACTTTGCGCGGATTGAATCGCTTGCTTGGCGCGATCGGAATAAATGTCGATGTTCATAATGTCCCCTCATGAGGCGGAAGACCGAAGGTCGCCTTGATAGAGCGCAACTGCCGGCTGACCGCATGTAGGTGTGGCAAATGGGTCACACAAGGCCGCGCCGCGGCTTCAACGAAAGGATATCGGAATGTCGTCGCGAAACTTCAGAGTCGGAGCCTCTTTCCCCACCAGCGAGATCGGCGTCGATCCGATCGTCATCCGCGACTTCGCCCAGGCGGTGGAGGACATGGGGTACGCCCGATTGTGCGCCTATGACCATGTCATCGGCGCCAATCTGGCCAGCCGGCCGGACTGGACAGGCCCCTACAACCACATGACCCCTTTCCATGAACCCCTGGTGCTGTTCGGCTATCTGGCCGGGCTGACAAGTCGAATTGAACTTTTCACGGCGGTGATCATCCTGCCGCAGCGCCAGACGGCGCTGGTCGCCAAGCAGGCGGCGAATGTCGATATCTACAGCGGCGGGCGGCTCAGCGTGGGAGTCGGCATCGGCTGGAACGCGGTGGAATATGAGGCGCTGGACGCCCCCTTCTCGCGCCGGGGGGCGAGGCTGGACGACCAGATACGCTTCCTACGCCGGTTGTGGACCGAGCCGGCCTTCACTGAGGCGGGCGAGTTCCACCGCATCACCGACGCCGGTATCAATCCTATGCCTACCCGCGGCGCCCTGCCGATCTGGATCGGCGGCTGGTCGAACGCGGCGATGATGCGCGCCGTCCGACTGGGACAAGGATGGATGCCGTCGCTGCCCCGAGACGCAGCAGCCGAGACGGTGGCCGCCTACGATGCGGCGCTCTCCGCCGCTGGGCGCGATCCCGCGTCGGCCGGCCTCGACAACATGGTGCTGTTGGGCGCCACCATCGGCGGCCCAATCCGCAACGCCGAAGCGGCGGTCGCCGACGCGATGGCCTGGCGGGACGCCGGGGCCAGCGGGGTCAATGTCGACACCATGAAGATGGGGCTGAAATCCGTCGACGAGCACATCGCTCTCTTCCGCCGCGTCGCCGAGGATCTGGGCCTTGGCAAGGCCACGCCCGGGAAGACTGCAGGATGATCGAGCCCCTCGATCTTGAGATCGATGTGACCGAGGCGGCGGGCCTGGGCGAGCCGGCGCATATCGCGCTGACGGTCCACCTGCCGGACCCAGGCGCGCTGGCGCAATCACCGGTGGTCTGTTTCGCCAAGCCCGGCGGCGGCTATTCCCGCGGCTATTTCACCTGTGACCTGCCTGGACCCGCGAAAGGCGCCCAGGCCGCCTGGCACGCCGCCCGGGGCTGGATCTTCGTCTCGGTGGATCACCTGGGCGTCGGAGGCAGCAGCCTGCATGACGGACCAAGGCTTGACTACACCACACTGGCGGCGGCGGCCCACGCCGCCGAGGCTGAGGCCCTGCGGCGCCTGGCTACGGGGGAACTTGCGGCGGATTTCCCCAAGGTCGACCAGCCCCTCAGCCTGGGCATCGGCCAGTCCATGGGCGGCTGCATGACCATCATTCAACAGGGCCGCTATCACGGTTATGACGGGATCGGCGTCCTGGGCTACGGTGCGATCCACACCCATCCGCCGGTCCGGCCCGGCGAGCCGCCGATCGCGGCACCCTGGATCCCCCGTGATACAATGCTGAAGCAGCCGCTTGTCGTGCTGAATCCGCAGGCGCTGGCCGAGGCGAAGCAACACTCCGGCGCGCGCGGCGGCGGCGACGCCATGGCCTGGGGCTTCCACTATGACGACGTCGACCCGAAGTTCGTCGCCGCCGATCTCGCTCATTTCAACCGCGGCATTCACAACCAGGCGGACCAGAAAGGCCACACGGCGCCGCCCTGGAACTCGCTCAGCACGCCGGGCGCCGTGGCCCAGACCTGCCTCACCCCCGGCATCGTCGCCCCTGAGGCTGCGGCGATCCGGGCGCCTGTCCTGGTGGCCATGGGCGAACGCGATGTGATCGCCGATCCCAAGGGCGAGCCGCGGGCCTACCTGTCAGCCCGCTCCGTGGACCTGTTCATCTGTCCGCGCATGGGCCACATGCACAACTTCGCAGGGACCCGGGAGCTGTTCTGGCGCCGGATCGAAACCTGGGCGGAATGGGTGCGGGCGGCGAAGGCGCTGAGCCTGGCGTAGCCTTCGGCCCCGCCGATCAGGATCCCAGCCCGATCCGCCGCGCATACTCGGCGATCCGGGGCAGGGCGTTGTCGTGATCATAGGCCCAGGGGGTCGCCACGATGCGGTGCACTCCCTCAGCGAGGTAGCGTTCGATCTCCTCGCGGGTAGGCGCGCCGGCGCATTCGAGGCCCTGGTGAAAGACCAGCACGTATTCAAACGGCGCTTTCTCGCGGCCGTACTCGCGCCGGAAACCCTCGATGCGGTCGCGGTCGCGGCGGAACTCATCCAGAGAGTTGACCACCCCGTACCAGCCGTCCCAGCGCGCCGCCCGGCGCAGGCCCGCCTCGCTATTGCCGCCGACCAGGAATGGCGGGCGGGGTTTCTGAATCGGCTTCGGGTCGAAGGGGGTTTTCGCCACCTTGTAGAAGCGGCCCTCATGCTCGGTGTCGCCGGGTTGGAAGAATTTGTTGATGAGCTCCATCTGCTCATCCATCCGCGCGCCGCGGGTGTTCATCTCGATGCCGGCGGCCTGGTACTCATCCAGGCACCAGCCCAGCCCCACGGCCACGTCGAGGCGACCTTTCGAGATGTGATCGACGGCGAGCATCTGGCGCGCGGCGAACACAGGCGGGCGCAGGGGCAGCATGACGATGCCGGTGCCCAGCCGGATGCGCGAGGTTTTCGCGGCAAGGCCCGCTAGCAGGGCGAACACGTCGAAGAACTCCTGCGGCCCATAGGGCTGGGGTTGGACGCGAACCGTCACATGCCTGGGCAGCAGCACGTGCTCGCCGTACCAGACGGAGTCGTATCCCAGCTCCTCGGCCAGCACCGCGCCGGCCACCAACTCGGAAGCCTTCATGGAGATGTTGTTGATGCCGATCTTCATGGGAGTTTTCCTCAGGCGCTGAGGCCAAGTTCGCGGGCGTATTGGGCTATGCGGACCAGGGCGTTGGGGTAATCATAGGCCCAGGGGGTGGCCACGAACCGGTGCGCGCCAGCGGCCTCAAATTCGGCGAGTTCCTCTGCGGTGGGTGCGCCGCGGCAGGGCATGCCTTCGTGGAAGACAAGCACATATTCGAACGGTGCGTTCTCGCGGCCATATTCGCGCCTGTAGCCTTCGATCCGGTCGCGGCTTTTCTTGAATTCGTCGACGGTGTTGACCACGCCGTACCAGCCATCCCAGCGGGCCGCCCGCTTCAGAGCCGCCGTCGATCCGCCGCCGACCAGGAAGGGCGGGCGCGGCCGCTGTATCGGCTTGGGCTCAAACCGGGTCGGGGCCACACTGTAGAACCGGCCCTGAAATTCAATGTTTTCGTCGGGCTGGAACAGCTTGTTGATGAACTCGAGCTGTTCGTCCAGGCGCGCCCCGCGGGTCTTCATGTCAACACCGGCGGCGTCGTATTCATCCTGGCTCCATCCCAGACCGACCGCCATGTCGAAGCGGCCGTTCGAGGCGTGGTCGACGCCGAGGATCTGGCGCGCGGCCATGATCGGCGCGCGCAGGGGCAGCATGACGATGCCGGTGGCGAGCCGGATCCGCGAGGTTTTCGCGGCAAGCTGGGCGAGCAGCACGAATACGTCCACCAGCTCCTGCGGCCCGTAGGGTTGCGGGTTGACCGGATAGACCGTCCGATGCGGCAGCACGATGTGTTCGCCGTACCAGACTGAATCAAATCCGAGTTCCTCGGCCAGGACGGCGCCCGCCACTTTCTCGGAGGCCTTCATTCCAATGTTGCTGATTCCGACCTTCATCTGCGCGCTCCCGAACATTGTTTTGTTGGACCCAAGCATGCTCGGCGCTTGACCCCAGGGTCAACAGGCGGCAGCGAAGCAGCGCAAATCAATAATGAGAGGAAACGCCGCGATGTCGCTGTTCGACCTGACCGGAAAGGTTGCGATCGTCACCGGAGCCACCAAGGGCATCGGCCTGGGAATCGCCACGGAAATCGCCGCGCAGGGCGCGCGCATCATCGTCTCCAGCCGCGACCAGGCCGCCTGCGACGCCTTGGCCGAGGAACTCGACCGCACCTACGGCAAGGGTCAGAACATCGCCGTGGGCATAGCCGCCGACCTCGACCGGATCGACGACATGGCCATGCTGGCGCAAAAGTCGATCGCCGTCTGGGGCGGGGTGGACATCCTGGTGTGCAATGCCGCCGTGCTGCCATACATCGGCCCGTCCAATGACACGCCTCCCGAACTGTTCGACCGGCTGCTGACCCGCAACATTCACCACAACTTCCGGCTCTGCCAGGCCGTGCGGCCGAGCATGGCCAAACGCGGCGGCGGCGCCATCGTGCTGATCGGCTCGGAGGCCGGTCACGCGCCTTCGCCGATGGTGCTGGCCTATGGCGTCGCCAAGGCCGGTCTGGCGCATCTGGCGCGCAACCTGGCCGACGAGTTTGTGGGCGAGAAGATCCGGGTCAACTGTGTCGAGCCCGGCCTGATCCGCAGCTTCTCCTCCGATTCAACCCTGACCGATGAGACCGTGCGCGGCGCAATGATCGACAAAATACCCTTGAAGCGTATCGGAGAGCCGCGGGATATCGCTGGCGCGGTGATCTACCTGGCCTCGGAAGCCGGCTCCTATGTGACCGGCAACCTCCTGGTGGTGGACGGCGGCCGCTGCTTCCTTAATCCGCCGCAGGAAGGACCGGGCCTCGCCTCGGTCTCTGGAACAACCTACAACTGACCACAGCTCTGCGGGAGGAATGTCCGATGGCGAAATACGTGTTCCTGATCATGGTCGACCCTAAGCCGGGCGAGGACGCCGCCCTCAACGCCTGGCTCAACGACCACCACATCCCTGAAGTCCTGCAGACCCAGGGCTTTAAGCGCTGCTCGCGTTTCCAGCACGCCGCGGAAGATGCGGCCAATCCCCGTAATCCCAACCGCTACATGCATTATTACGAGATCGAGACCGATGATCTGGCCGCCACCCAGGCGGCGCTGGGCGCCGGCAACGACAAGCGTACGCCGCTGTCGCCGGCGCTGGATCTCTCGACCATGTGGACGGCCTGGTACCGGGCCATCTAGGCCGGCTCTCGCAGGGAATCGATCGCCCATTACCCGCAGCATCGCTGCTGCGGGAGAGCCGGAACTTGGCCGGTCGATCACATATGCGATGAAACCCACAAGCTGAATGCGGTAGGCGCCCCGCGCCATATTCGGGGCGTTGTCGGAGGTGTAAACGGGGATGGTTCGCGGCCAACCGCGATAAGGCCAGCAAATAGGCCGCAGAGAGAGGAAACTCCAATGCGCCACCGTTTCAAAAGCTTGCTCATGATCACGCCGGCGATGATTTGCGCCCCGTGCCTGGCGTGGGCCGCGCCGGACAACGGGGCCTCCGGCGAATCAGCAGCGCCGGAACTGACCGAGGTGGTGGTTACGGCGCGGCGCAAGTCAGAAGCCCTGTCGACGACGCCGGTGGCGATCACAGCGTTCAGCTCGGAAAAAATCGAGTCGCTGAACGTCCACTCGACGCGAGATTTGCAGAGGTTCACGCCGGGCGTGGTGTTCAGCGACACCGGTTCGGGTGCGAATAACAAGTTCTTCATCCGCGGTCAGGGCCAGTTTGTCATCGGCGGCGCGCTGCCGTCGGTGCTGTCGTATCTCAACGAAGTTCCCCTGGGCGCCTTTGGTTCGGTGCTTTCGACCTACGATGTGGACAACATCCAAATTCTGAAGGGACCGCAGGGCACCCTGTTTGGCCGCAACACCACGGGCGGCGCCGTGCTGGTCTATTCCAAGGCCCCAAGCAACGAATCCGGCGGCTATGTGGAAGGGCTTTACGGCAGCAAGAATTGGGTGGACGTTCAAGGCGCGGTGAATGTTCCCATCGTCGAAGACAAATTATCTGTGCGTATCGCAGGCGAACTCCAGAAACGAGACGGGTACACGAAAAACCTCGGAGTCGGCGCAGACTTTGACGATATTGACACAAAGTCGTTCCGAGTTTCCGTGATGTTCAAGCCTAACGAGAACATCAAGAATACACTAGTTTATGATTATTTTAGAGATACTGGAAGCGGCCGCGGAATTCTGACCGACGGGAGCTATTCCTCGCCGAACGGGCAGCGAGAATACCAATTTGTCGCCGGCGCCTTCGCGGGTTTGCAACCCCTGTTCGGCCTGGACAATTGGCCGTTGTGCAAAAATCCAATCCCGGGCCCCGGGGGGCTCGCGCCAAGCACTGCCTATTGCAATGTCGACGCCGCCATCGCCAATCAGAAGTTGCTCGGACCGCGCCAAGTCATTGCGCCGGTGTCGGCAGCCCCTGATAAGCGATGGGGCAATGATGACAAAATCTGGGGCTTTGCGAACACGACGGAAATCGACCTCGGCGCCTTCAAGGTAAAAAATATCATCGGCTACCGCGCCGACGACCTTTACAACAACAACATGACGGATGGTCTTCCGTTCATTTTGCTTCAGGTTGTCAATAGCCGCAAAGACCGTCAGTTCAGTGAGGAAATCCAGTTCAGCGGTACGCTGGCGGACGAGAAGCTAGACTGGCTGGCGGGCGCCTTCTATCTGAAAAACCGGCAGCCTGGGGCGCTTTATCTGGCCTTCGACGCCTACCGTGACCCGAAGCTTTATCTGACCCCCTCGTCGCGGCCAGCCAATCTGGTGACCCTGTTCCCGGTGCCTGGCTTGCCGCAGGGCACACCGCTTTCGGCGCTGCTGGGGCCTGGTTTCAATGCCGGGTCGGCCATCGCCCTGGCCCAGAGTGAGGACACCACCCACGCCTTCTTCGGGCAGGTGATCTATCATTTCGACGGCGCCATGGAGGGATTGAGCGCCACCCTCGGCGCCCGTCGAACCTCTGACGAGCAGGCGGCGTGTTCGGCCAACATCTTCCCGTACAATGCGACGCCCCCGAAGGGCACCAAGGCGTGCCTGAAGAATGTCGGGACGGTCGCAGGCTTTTCGCGTGGAAAGGTCAATTTCAATGCGACCACATGGAACGCCGGGCTTGACTACAAGGTCAGTCCGAACCTGTTCCTCTACGGCGTGGCGCGCAGGGGCTATCGGAGCGGCGGCTTAAACACGCCGGCTCTGGGCGGCGCGCTGGTGAGTTTCCAGTCCTATGAGCCGCAATATGTGCAGGATTTCGAGATCGGCGCCAAAACCCATTGGCGCACCGGGGACATGGCCGGTGTTCTCAATATCGCCCTGTACCACGACAAGTATAAGAACTTTCAGCGCGCGGTCACGGGCATCCCGCCCAACATCGACCGCGACAACAACCCAGGCAATGACCCGTCGAACACGACGCTGTTCGTCAACAATGGCGGCGCGACGGTGAAGGGCCTGGAGGTGGATGGGTCGATATTCTTCAATAGGGACATTTCCATCTCCTATTCTCTATCGCATCTGGACTTCAAGCTGGGCGGCGGCGCGGCGCCCGGCGTGCTGGCGGGAATTTCCCAGTCGGCCGCGGAGAACGCGCCGCGGTGGAGCTACGGCCTGGGCGCCGACTGGCGGCTGCCGTTCGGATCCGATGAGACCGGCAAGTTCGTGCTGCACGGCGACTACTACTGGGTCGACGACTACAATGTCGGGCTAAAGGTGCTGGATGCCCACGGCGTGGGTAACGTCAGCCTCGACTGGCGCGACGTAATGGGCAAACCCGCCACGCTGACCGCGTTCGTGGAGAACGTCACGGACAAGGTCTACAAGGTTGCCTCCACCCTTTCGGGATCCGCGCCCGGTTTCCATTCGGTGAGCTACGGGCCGCCACGGATGTATGGCGTCCGGCTGCGTTACAAGTTCGGCGGGGGCTGACGGCCCGCGTGCAGGGGTCGGCGGGGTTCACCCCCAGCCGATCTCCGCATCGCCGCGGAGGATCGCCTCGGTCGCCTCGGTGTGCTTGGCGCCCTCGCGGGGGTGAAGCACCAGGGGCGGGAGCAGGATCAGCGGCGCCTTGCCGGTCTTGACCGCGCGCACAAGCACCCGTTTGGCGGGCGCATCGGCGAAGGGCTGAATTGGCCGGATCTGGAACGATCCCGACTTGGGCGACAGCAGGGCCAGCAGATCGGCCAGGCGGTCGGCCCGGTGGATCATCGTGATCGTTCCACCCTCCCGCACCGCCTTCTGCAGGAATCCGGTCCAGGCGGCGAGGCCGCCATCGGCCATCCAGGCGCCGCGCTTTTCCGCGGCCGGGGCGCGCAGGGCGGAGGGGTCGTCGAAGAACGGCGGATTGGCCAGAACAGCGTCAAAGGCGGTGAGCTCAAGCGCCTTGAACCCTGCTTCCACGTCGCCCTCCCTGACCTCCACTCGGCCAGAGAACCCATTCAACTCAATGTTCCTCCGAGCCAGGGCCGCCGCCCCGGGATCGCGCTCCAGGCCCAGGAACCGCGCCAGCGGGCGGCGCGCAGCGGCGGCCAACAGCACAGCGCCTGCGCCGCAGCCCGCCTCCAGCACCCGCCCATCGGCGTCACAGGCCGCCGCCAGAAGCGCCGCGTCCATCCCAGCCCGATAGCCGCGCGCCGGCTGGCGCAGTGAAAGCGCGCCCCCCAGCAGCCGGTCTTGCGTGACTTCGTCCATCTTCAACCCGACAGTTACGTTCAGTCGCCTTGACCGCCCCCTATCGCGTCAGCAATGTCGCCCACAACGGCGCAAGGCGCTAAGTGTATTCCGTCGCATAGGAGTTTTCCGGTCCGTGGACGCCGCCGCCGTCGCCGCCAAACCTGTTTCCATCGATGGGCTCCTGTCCCTGGCGGCGGGCGATATGGCCGGCGTCGACGCCATTATCCGTGACCGGATGCAAAGTTCCGTGCCAGTGATTCCGGCGCTGGCGGAGCACCTGATCGGCTCGTCGGGCAAGCGGCTGCGGCCCTTGCTGACCATCGCTTCGGCGCGGCTTTGCGGGGCGCGTGACGACGCCTGCCTGAAGTTGGCGGCGGCGGTGGAGTTCATTCACACCGCAACCCTGCTGCATGATGACGTGGTGGATTCCTCGGAACTGCGGCGCGGTCGGGTGGCGGCGCACCTGATCTGGGGAGCGCCGTCCAGCGTGCTGGTGGGGGATTTCCTGTTCGCGCGGGCCTTTGAGCTGATGGTTGAGGCGGGGTCGATGACCGCGCTGGAAATCCTGGCGCGGGCCAGCCGGGTGATCTCCGAAGGTGAAGTGCTGCAACTCACCCGCGCCCACGATCTGGACCTGGATCAGGGGACCTATCTTGAGATCATCGCCGCCAAGACCGCCGAGCTATTCGCCGCGGCCGCCGAGGCGGGGGCGGTCAGCGCCGGCGCCTCGCCCGAGCGCCGCGCGGTCATGCGTCGCTATGGCCAGGAGGTGGGGCTGGCGTTCCAGCTGGTGGACGACGCGCTCGATTATTCCAGCTCCAGCGCGGTGCTGGGCAAGAATCCCGGCGACGACTTCCGCGAGGGCAAGGCCACCCTGCCGCTGCTGCTGGCCATTCAGCGCACCGGGGCTGCGGAGACCGAGTTCTGGCGGCGCACGGTGGATCGGCGCGAACAGACCGACGCCGACTTCACCCGCGCCTGCGAACTCATGCGCGGGGCCGGCGCCCTGGAGGCCACTCTGGGGCTCGCGGGCGACTACGCCAAGAGCGCCAAGGCCGCGCTATCCGGGTTCCATGGGACCAGCGCCTGGAAGCCGGCGCTGGAGGACCTGGCGGACTTTACAGTGGCGCGGCGGAAGTAGTCGGCCGCGCAGCGCTACCCCTTGCGGAACAGCGCGTTCTGAAATCCAATCGCGCCAGACCCAATTTGAAGGACTGCGCACATGGCCGACGCCGCCGACAAGACCTCGTCCTATGGCATACTCACCGATGCGGGTGTCGAGCGCCTGCGCGGGCAGCTGGGCATCCAGTACGACGATCCGACCCCGCCGCATAACTACGAAGCTCACATGGACGGCTTCCGCCACATGGCCAATGGCTATGGGGACGGCAACCCGCTGTGGAGTGACCGGGACTATGCGAAGAAGACCCGCTGGGACGGGCTGATCGCGCCGCCGATGTTCGTCACCAGCATGGGCGAGAAGGGCGCGCCCGCGCCGACGCCGGAGCAGAAGGCGGCGCTGAAGGGCGACCCGCTGGCCGGCCTCGGCTCCTATCAGGCTGTGCAGGAATTCGAGTGGTACGCGCCGATCCGCGAGGGCGACCACGTCAGCGCCAGCGCCGCCCTGGTGGGCATTGCCCCGAAGGCCAACAGCGCGTTTTCCGGTTCGACCGTCGGCGAAATGCGCGCCTGGGTGATGCGCAACCAGACCGGCGAGCCGATCGTGATCCGCCGGGGCACCTGGATCCGCGCCGAACGGCACGCCTCGGCGGCCAAGAAAAAAGAGTATGAGCTGCCGAAGCCCTATACGCCCGAGCAACTGGCTGAGATCGACGCGGCCTATGCGGCGGAGACCCGGCGGGGCGCTGAGACCCGCTACTGGGAGGATGTGACGCCGGGCGAGGAACTGCAGACCATTGTGCGCGGCCCCCTTCGCACCACCGACATCGTTGTCTGGCACGTGGGTGTCGGCATGGGCATCACGCCCACGGGCGCGTTCAAGCTGTCCTATGACGTGCGCGCCAAGGTGCCGGGCCTGTTCACCCCCAATGCGCTCAATGTGCCCGACACGGTGCAGCGGCTGCACTGGGAGAAGGAATGGGCCAATCAGCTGGGCATTCCGATCAGCTATGACTACGGCGCCATCCGCGAGGCGATCCTCACCAACCTGGTCACCAACTGGATGGGCGACGACGCCTGGCTGTGGAAGCTCTCCTGCCAGCACCGCAAATTCGTCTACCAGGGCGACACCTATTGGGTGAAAGGCCGGGTGAAGGACAAGGCCATGACCGAGGCCGGCGGCGAGGTGCGGCTGGAGATCTGGGTGCAGAACCAGTGGGGCACCATCACCAGCCCCGGCGAAGCCACCGTGCTGCTGCCCACCCGCGACAAGCCGGTGACCGTGCCCCGGTCCGCCGAGCGCGACGCCCAGAAGATCATCGACCGCGAGGTGGAGAAGAACCGGCCGCTGGATACCCGGGTGTCGGTGGAGCAGGCGGGGTAGGGCGGGGCGTCCGGCGAATCCTGTTAGGTGAAAGACGTCATATCGCGGAGAGACCCATGCGTGCGCTTTGCTTTATCGCGGCGTTCGCCGCCGCCGCCCTGCCGGCCGGGGCGCAGCCGGCGCCCGCGGAGGCTGGGCGCTATGACCGCGCGCCCTGGTGGATGGACAAGCCGATCATCGCCGCCAGCGGCCACGCCTCAAGCGAGCTCACCGCCAACCGGGCGAGCTTCTCCGCCTCCTACCAGGTGGTGGACAAGGATCTGGGCGAGGCCACCCGGGCCGCGGCGGCCAAGGTCAAGCAGCTGGGCGCAGCGCTGGCGGCCTATGGCGCCGACAAGGTGCGGGTGGGGACCAGTTTCAATGTGAACCCCCTGTACGAGCAGTACCGGGATAAGGACGGCAACCTGCAGGAAAACGAGCGGGCGGACCGGATCAAGACCTACCAGGTGTCGATCCGCCTTTCGGTGGAACTGCGCGAAGTGCGGCTGGCCGAGCAGGTCTACGCCACGGCCATCGCCGCCAAACCCTCGTCGGTGGAGGCCATGCAGTTCCGCCTGGAGCCAGACGACGAGGCCAAGGCGCGCATCGCCCGCCAGGCGGTGGCCGACGCCGCCACCCGAGCCCGCGCCGCGGCGGAGGCGGCCGGGGCGAGACTGGGCGCCGTGCGGCTGATCGACCCCACCGGGCGGGCCTGCGAGACCGATGTGCTGGTGGCCGGCGCGCCCCGCGACGGGCAGCCGAATCTGCCGGCGATGGCCTATGACTCCGTGGCCGCCCCGGCGCCGGCCGGACTTCAGGAGGTCATTGTGACCAGCCGCAAGCGCGCGCAGGAGCTGGGCCTGAACCCGGACGACATGCGCCTGCCGATGCAGCCGCCGCTGTTGCTGATCGAGGCCAGCGCCTGCGTGGTGTACGGGCTGGGGTAGAGGGGGGTGCTGCTTTAGCCCCTAGCGCAGTTGTACGACCGGATTTGAGGCAAGGGCGGGACGCTCAGCCGCTTGACATCGCCCCGGCCGCGCCCTCGCATGGCGCCAACAACGCGGAGGAGACTTGCGATGCTTAAACTCGGATTGAGCCGGCCGATTTCATCACCCCCCTATCCGACCCCGGACGTGGACTGCGCCCTCCTGGCGGTGCATGCCGAAGCGGCGGGGTTTGAATCGATCCTCTACGGCGAGCATCCGATCCGGCCCCTGGGCGACCCGGGCCACAGCGTCCACACCCATGGGGTGCCGCTCTACCAGGACACCCTGGTCAACCTGTCCCGCGCCGTGGCCATGACCAAGACCATCAAGGTGGGCGGCGGGGTGTGGCTTATGCCGGAACACAACCCCATCGCCTTCGCCAAGCAGCTGGCGACGCTGGATCACTACAGCGGCGGCGACCGGCTGCTGGTGGGCGTGGGCACCGGCTGGAGCTTCGTTGAGATCACCCTGCTGGGCGGCCGCTTCGACCGGCGCTGGGCGCAGATGCGCGAGGCGGTGACGATCATGAAGATGCTGTGGACCCAGGAGCGGGTGGAATATGACGGCGAGTTCTGGAAGGTGCCGCCGGTGCTGTGCTTCCCCAGGCCCGCCACCAAGCCGCATCCGCCGATCCTGCTGGGCGGCCACCATGAGAACCTGATCCCGCGGATGGTCGACTACGCCGACGGCTGGATGGCCGCCTTCGTGACCCCGGAGGCCCTGGCCGGCGGGCCGGACAAGGTGCGCCGCTGGCGCGCCGAGACCGACCGGATGTGCGCGGAAAAAGGCCGCGATCCCAAGGAGATCGAGTTCTCCGCGATCATGGACGGGGCGGTGGACCGCGACGTGCTGCGCCGGTTCGAGGACACCGGGGCGCTGGTGCGGGTCAACATCACCCTGCCGCCGATCTCCACGCCGGAGGAGGGGTACCGGGCGATCGACGGGATCGCCAAGGCGCTGATGTAGGGCGGCGCGGACGCGCCGTGGAAAAACTGATCTATCTGCTGGTGCGGCCGATGGAGACGGACCGCCGGGTGTTCACGCCCAGGCTGCTGGAGGCCGGGCGGGCGATGCTGGGGCTTGGGCCCCAGGGGCTGCGGGTCAATGTGCAGGACGCGGCGGTGGACTGGGGCGAGGCCAGCGACCACCATCCGGCGCTGGGGCGGGTGAGCCCGCACGGGCCGTTCGAGGCGGTGGTGCAGCTGTGGCTGGATGACGTCTCCGCCCCGGTCCGCGCGCCCTATGAGGCGCTGATGGCCGAGGTGGCGGGGGCGGCCCACGGCTATCATGTGGCCGAGCGGCTGCTGGTCACCGACCTGCTGCAAGGGGCGAGCCCCGGGGGGCGCAACGACGGCTATTCGCAGATGGCCATGCTGCAGATCCCGCCGCGGCTCACCCGCGAGGCCTGGCTCAGCGCCTGGCAGGACCGCCACACCTGGGTGGCCCTGTCGATCCACCCGCACCTGGAGTACATCCAGAACGTGGTGCTGCGCGCGGTGACCGAAGGCGCGCCGCCGGTGGCCGGGTTCGGTGAGGAGGCCTTCCCCATGGCCGGCCTGCACGACGAGCGGCCGCTGTTCCCGCGCGCTGGGTCCGAGGCCGAATATAAGGTGCTCTATCAGGTGATGTACGAGGACGCGGCGCGGTTCATCGACTTCGACCGGCTGGACATGCTGGTGTCGTCGCAGTTTGATTTGCGGGTGGTGGAGAGGTGAGGGGGGCCAAAAATCCCCCTGCGAAAGTGTCGCAATCGGCGCCATATTTCGCTCCGTCAATTGCAGGAGGGAGCATGTAAATGACTGAGATCGCAGAAGGCGCCGCGGGGATCGGCGCAAGGACGCCGCCACCGGCCGCGACGGACAGGGAAGCCTGGGACACAGGCGCGGGGTTCTACCTGACCATGGCGGTGGTTTCCGCGGTGATCATCTTCGCCGGCTTCTCGCCGTCGTTCTACCTGAAGTCCGTGATCCACGCGCCGCCGCCGCTGTCGCTGCTGACCATCACCCACGGGGTGGTATTCACCGCCTGGATGGCGCTGTTCGTGGCCCAGGCGGCGCTGATCGCGGCGCGACGGCCGGCGCCGCATCGGCAGCTGGGCATGCTGGGGGCGATCCTGTTCGGGGTGATGGTCTCGCTGGGGACCTCCACCGCGCTCACCGCCGGGCGCCTGGGGCATGTCCCGCCAGGAGCGCCCGAGCCGCTGGCGTTCATGGCCCTGCCGCTGTTCGTCATCGCCGCGGCGACCCTGCTGGTGGCGGCCGCCCTGTGGAACCGCCGCCGCAGCGACTGGCACAAGCGGCTGATGCTGGCCTCGGTCTTCGCCATGACCGGGCCGGGAACCCACCGGCTGGCAGTGGGCATGGGGATGATCCCGCAGGCGATCACCGTGGTGTTCGTGGTGAGCTGGCTGCTGCTGGGCGCCGCGGTGGCCCGCGACATCGTCACCACCAAGCGGATCCACCCGGCCTATCACGCCGCCATCGCGGTGTTCCTGGTCGTTAACGTCGGGGTCTACTGGGCGTTCGGCAGCCCGGCGTGGATGGGCTTCGCCCGGTCGATCGCCGGGTGATGGGCCGGGGGTGAGGCCGATGTCCGCCGGACGGACCGAGCCTCAATTTCCCGGCGGCCATTTTGCCTGCGGCTGCGGCCGTCTCAGGGCTCAGCAATAGTGGGACGGGAACAACTGTGGCATGTAAAAAACCTGGGTTCCCGCCTTCGCGGGAATGAGCGAATCGGGGGCGGGTCTACCTGGGCGGGTTAGCGCCGCCCCTTCCGGAACCGCTCCGCCGCTTCCGCCCGGGCCTCGCCGCGGACGCGTTTCACCGCCGTGCGATCCACGTCCTCTCCCGGCGCGGTCATGACGTCATTGGCGAATTCCAGGTCCATCAGCTTCAGTCGCTTGATCTCGTCGCGCAGGCGGGCGGCGGTTTCGAATTCCAGGTCGGCGGCGGCGGCGCGCATGCGGTTTTCGAGGTCGCGGAGGGTGGCCTTGAAGTTGTCGCCCATGAAGGGTTTGCCGGCTTCCTCGGCCACGCCAGCGGGGATGGTGACGCGGTCCTTTTCGTAGGGGGAAGCGAGGATCTCCTTGATGCGGCTCTTGACGCTTTCCGGGGTGATGCCGTGCTCGAGGTTGTAGGCTTCCTGCTTCTCCCGGCGGCGTTTGGTTTCGGCCATGGCGCGCTCCATGGAGCCGGTGACGGTGTCGGCATAGAGGATCACCCGGCCATCGACGTTGCGGGCGGCGCGGCCGATGGTCTGGATGAGGGAGGTCTCGGAGCGTAGGAACCCCTCCTTGTCGGCGTCGAGGATGGCGACGAGCCCGCACTCGGGGATGTCCAGGCCTTCGCGCAGCAGGTTGATGCCCACCAGCACGTCGAAGGCGCCCAGGCGCAGGTCGCGGATGATCTCGATGCGCTCCATGGTGTCCACGTCGGAGTGCAGGTAGCGCACCCGCAGGCCCTGCTCGTGCATGTATTCGGTGAGATCCTCGGCCATCTTCTTGGTCAGCACGGTGACCAGGGCGCGATAGCCGACGCGGGCGGTCTGGCGGCACATGTCGATGACGTCGTCGACCTGGCTGAAACCGTCCTTGGCGACGGGGCGCACCTCCACCGGCGGGTCGATGAGGCCGGTGGGGCGGATCACCTGTTCGGCGAACACGCCGCCGGTCTTGTTCATCTCCCAGGGCCCCGGCGTGGCCGAGACGTGGACGGTGGCCGGGCGCATGGCCTCCCACTCCTCGAATTTCAGCGGGCGGTTGTCGAGGCAGGAGGGCAGGCGGAAGCCGTAGTCGGCCAGGGTGAACTTGCGCCGGTAGTCGCCTCGGTACATGGCCCCGATCTGCGGCACGGTCTGGTGGCTCTCGTCGACGAACAGCAGTGCATTGTCGGGGATGTATTCGAAGAAGGTGGGCGGCGGCTCGCCGGGCCTGCGGCCGGTGAGGTAGCGGGAGTAGTTCTCGATGCCGGCGCAGGAGCCGGTGGCCTCGATCATCTCCACGTCAAAGGTGGTGCGCTGCTCCAGCCGCTGGGCCTCCAGCAGCTTGCCCTCCTTGACCAGCCAGTCGAGGCGTTCGCGCAGCTCGTCCTTGATGGCGTTGATCGCCTGGCGAAGGGTGGGGCGCGGGGTGACGTAGTGGGAGTTGGCGTAGACCCGTATCGACTGCAGGTCGGCGGTCTTCTTGCCGGTGAGGGGATCGAACTCGGTGATCGCCTCGATCTCGTCGCCGAACATGGAGATGCGCCAGGCGCGGTCCTCGTAGTGAGCCGGGAAGATCTCGAGGGTGTCGCCGCGGCGGCGGAAGGTCCCGCGCTCGAAGGCGGCGTCGTTGCGCTTGTATTGCTGGGCCACCAGGTCGGCCATCAGCTTCTTCTCGTCGACCCGCTCCCCCGGCTTCAGGTCGAAGGTCATGGCGGTGTAGGTCTCCACCGAGCCGATGCCGTAGATGCAGGAGACGGAGGCCACCACGATGACGTCGTCCCGCTCCAGCACCGCCCGGGTGGCCGAGTGGCGCATGCGGTCGATCTGCTCGTTTATCGATGAGTCCTTCTCGATATAGGTGTCGGTGCGCGGGACGTAGGCCTCCGGCTGGTAGTAGTCGTAGTAGGAGACGAAGAACTCCACCGCGTTGTCGGGAAAGAAGCTCTTGAATTCGCTGTAAAGCTGGGCGGCCAGGGTCTTGTTGGGGGCCAGGATCAGGGCCGGGCGCTGGGTGGCCTCGATGACCTTGGCCATGGTGAAGGTCTTGCCGGAGCCGGTGACGCCCAGCAGCACCTGGTCATGCTCGCTGTTTTCGAGCCCCGAGACCAGTTCGGCGATGGCGGTCGGCTGGTCGCCGGCGGGTTCGTATTCGCTGACCAGCCGGAAGGCGCGACCGCCCTCCGACTTGGCCGGGCGCGACGGCCGGTGTGGCGTCCACAACTGCGTCAGCGCGGTCGCATCATACTCAAACCGCGCGGAAGCGTCGGCGACGCCGGAATCTGGGGAACGGGCCATGAACACAAAGGTAGGGCGCGGCAGGGCGGAAGGCTAGGCTTGAAAAGCCGGGAACGTCGCAGGTCCAAATGTTCCCGTATGGTTTGCGTTCGAGCCTCGCCTTCCTCTCAAGGCAGGAGCGCAGATCGATTGCCGTAGGCCGAGGAGGCCTAGCGCATTCAGCGGTGATTTTTGATGTGAACCGGGCGCTGGGCCTGAACGACCTGAAGGCGCCGGGTTGCGAGCGGGCCCACTGGCCAACTTTGGGGCCCTTCCGAAGGCCCAGGCGGAGCGCTTCGCAGGCTGAGGCCCGGCTTCAAAACGGCAGGCCGCCGGTGGCGACCATGGCGATGGCGGCGACCAGGATGGCCAGGGAGATTAGGAAGTGCGCCAATTTGCGAATCCGAAAACAGCGTAGCCCGAAAGTTCTTCTGGGGGCTCGGCGCGGCGGGCGCATGATGCAGTTGGACTAGGCGGGCGCCACATTTTTGCTGCAATGCACAAAGCTAGGGTTGCCGAATCGTTGCGCTTCGGGCATAAGGCTTGCAACGACTGAGGTCTGTCTGTCGCCGTGTATCGGACAGGCCCGCTCTGACGGCCGCCAGCAAGGGCAGGGGCCGCCGGGGCGACGACGACAGAGGGCATTGACGCCCTCGCCGCACAGGACACGTTTCCCCTTGAATTCTCCCACAAGACGCCGCGCGCGTTTGCGCGCGCTGATCTACAGCCTTATCGCCGCCGCTGGCGGGGGCGCCCTGGGCGTGGCCGCCTGGCCCGCCCAACAATCCGCCGCCGCCCAGCCCGCGACAGCCCAAGTCCGGATGATCGCCGCCTATGCCATGCCCTCGGCGGGACCGGTGGCCGCCGTGGCCGGCGGACGTGAACTGGAGTGCCTGACCCAGGCGGTCTATTTCGAAGCCCGCGGCGAGAGCGCCCAGGGCCAGGCCGCCGTGGCGCAGGTGATCATGAACCGCGTGCGCCATCCGGCCTTCCCGAAAACGGTTTGCGCAGTCGTATATCAGGGCGCCGGATCGCGCGGCTGCCAGTTCAGTTTCGCCTGTGATGGGGCCGCCGAGCGAGCCCATGAGATGGGCGCCTGGTCCCGCGCCCGCAGGATCGCGGCCCGAGCGCTGGCCGGGGCCGTGGCGCCGCAGGTGGCGGGCGCCACCCATTTCCACGCCTTGCAGGTTTCTCCCAACTGGGGCCCACGCATGCTGCGGGTGGCCCAGGTCGGCGCGCATGTCTTCTACCGCTTTGGCGCGCCCGTCCGGGCGGCCATTGCGCCGGCCAAGGTGATGCTGGTCAATGCGACGGCGGCCGAGGCGGCTGTTCCGGTCGCGACGGATGAGGCGCCGGCCGCGGAGACGTCGGCGTCGGAGACCGCGCCAGAGGCTGTGGTGCATGCCGAGCCCGCGCGCGTCGAGACCGCGGCGGGCGCACCGGACGCCGGTTAGACCCCTTCCGGATCAGGCCTCTTCGGTCTCGGTGCTGGGCGGCGCGCCCTCGCCACCTTCGAAGGTGCGTGGCGCGCGCCGACGGCGGGGCCGCGGAGCCGGTTCGGCTTCCGTGGCGGCCGCAGGGACCGGCCGGGATTGCAGGAAAGCAGGCGCGTGGCTCTCGCCGCCGTCGGCGTCGCGCAGCACGGGGCCGCCGCGATCCTCGGCTGAGGGCAGCGGCGTGGATTCAGGTTCAACCACCGCCAGAGGATCACGCTCGGCTCGCGGCTCGCGGTCGCCCCGGGGGCGATCGTCACGCCAGCGGTCACGGCGGGGCTGGTCGCCGCGGGGCCGATCGTCGCGCGGACGTTCGTCCCTGGGTCGGTCGTCCCTGGGTCGGTCTTCTCTCGGCCGCTCGTCACGGTCGCCGCGGGGGCGGTCCTCACGCCAGCGGTCTTCCCGGGGCGGCCGGTCATCACGGGGGCGCTCGTCGCGAGGACGCTCGTCACGGGCGCGCCAGCCGTCGCGGTCGGCGCGCGGCTCGGTCTCGCCCTCGCCGTCAGCCGAGGCCGCTTCGGCGGCGGCGGCTTCAGCGTCGGCGGCCATGGCCTGAGCCTGGCCCGCCTCATCCTCGAAATCGATGTCGTATCCGGAGGCGAACTGGTCGCGACCGAGAATCTCGCTGGCTGGCCGCTGCGGCTGCATGGCGCGTAGCAGGCGGAAGTAGTGTTCTGCGTGCTGCAGGTAGTTTTCCCCCAGCACCCGGTCTCCGGCGGTCTGGGCGTCGCGGGCGAGCTGTTGGTACTTTTCGAATACGTGCTGGGCGTTGCCGCGCACCTTGATGTTTTCCGGCCCGTTGGAATCGAAGGCGCGGTTGGCGTTCTGCTGAGGCTTGCCGCCACCGCCACCACCGCCGCCACTGCCTCCGCCGCCGCGGTTACGGCCGCGCTGGCGCTTCATACCCTTGAAATCTCTCATACGCTGACCGTTTGGCTTCTTCCCAGGCTCGCCGGTAATCGGCGGCCTTGCCCTGCTTTGCGGCTGAGGGGCTGGTTAGCCCTGTCGACTTGGCGAAGGCGTTAAATGTTCCCCGTCATCCGCCGAAACTGGCGCCCGCCGGAGTTGGCGTCGCACCCGCTGGAATGGCTGGGCGTTCATTGAACGTCGAAACCCAGAGCCAGCGATTTGGTGGAGACAGGTGCGACGTGTAGCCTCTGTGGCTCAAGTTTCCAAGAATTTTTTCGCACCGGCCACCACACGGTCCCGGTCGGCCAGGTCGCGCAGGGTGATCACCTCTTCTGCGCCGGCGGCGCGGAACAAGGCCTCGACGGTCTCACGCTGGTCAAAGCCGATCTCGACGGCGAACCGCCCGCCGGGCTTGAGCACACGCAGAATCTCCGGCGCGAGCCGGCGGTAGGCGTCCAGGCCGTCGGCGCCGCCGTCAAGCGCGATTCGCGGTTCGTAACTTCGCACCTCCGGCTCCAGGGTCTCGATGACGCTGCTGGCGATGTAGGGCGGATTGGCGACCACCAGATCGAAGCCGGCGTCCGCCAGGCCGGATGTCCAGTCCCCGCGCAACAGGGCGCACCGGCCGGCCAGACCGAGGGTGGCGGCGTTGTCGCGGGCCACCGCCAGGGCCTCGTCGGATATGTCGACGCCCAGGCCGCGGGCGGCGGGGCGTTCCGCCAGGATCGACAGGAGAATGGCGCCGGAGCCCACGCCCAGGTCCAGCACCCGGCGCGCGGCGTGCTGGGGAAAATCGCGCAGGACATATTCGACCAGGGTCTCGGTATCGGGGCGCGGTGTGAGCACGTTTTCGTTCACCGTCAGCATCAGCTTCCAGAATCCCTTGCGGCCGAGGATCTGGGCCACGGGCTCACGGTGTTCGCGGCGGTTGAGGTAATCTTCCAGGCGAGCCTGCTGGTCCGAGGTGAGCAGACGGTGCGGATCGGTGACGATGTCGGCGCGGGTGGCTTCGGCGGCGGCCTCCACCAGCAGGCGCGCGTCGATCACCGGCCCGGCGAGACCCGCGGCCTCGAGCCGCTGCTTCGCCGTGGTCCAGGCGCGGACCAGGGTCAGGGTCACGGCAGGGCTTGCGGACAGGGGTCACCCACCGAGACTGCTCCGGGGACGGTCACATGGACATAGATCCCGCAATCGGTGTGGCCGTAGTGGTCGAACAGGGCCTTGGTGAGGTCCAGGTCGGCCTCGCCGGTGTGGGGATCGACATGGATCGCGGCGCAGCGGTTGATCGGCTTGAAGACCTTGGCGTCGGCGTCCCCCAGCACCAGGGATTGTCCGGTCCAGTCCCTCTCCGACCAGGCCGGCCAACCGTTCACATAGAGGTTGGCCCGGAATCGCAACGGGTCGAGGTGCTTGCCCAGGCGGGTCTGCAGGTCACGAACGCTCTCCAGGTTGATGATGGAGATCTGGCCGTCTGCGTGGTCGGTGAAGGCGTGGGTGTCGCCTGCCGTAAGCACGCGCAGGGGGCCGTTGGCGGACTCGCCCAGGAACGCCGTCAGCCAGTCGGCGAAGGCGGCGCGACCGGCCTCGGTGGCGAGTTCGCCGTCGAAGGGCGCGGCGTCGGGCGCCTGGGCGCGCAATCGACCGGTGTCCGGATCGAATTCCGTTTGCGCCTGGGCCAGTTTCGGGATCGCGGCCAGGACGGTGAACTTCTGCTTGCGGATGAACACCGGGGTGGCCGGGTCGAAGCCGCTGGGGCCATTTTCCACCGCATAGATGCGATCGCCGGGAAACCGCCGGCCGGGCTCCAATTCAACCCGCGACAACCGCTCCGGCGTAAAGCCCTTGATGGGGTGGCGGCAGATGGCGGCGATGCTTCCGGTCATGAGAACTCATCCTCCAGCATTGACAGCCGCGCAGCCTGGTCCTCGGCGATCAAGGGGTTGATGACGTCGTCGAGGGCTTCACCTTCGAGGATCTTTGGCAGGTTGTAGAGGGTCAAGTTGATACGGTGGTCGGTGACGCGGCCCTGCGGGAAATTGTAGGTCCGGATGCGTTCGGAGCGATCGCCCGAGCCCACCTGGGTTTTGCGGCTCAGGGCGCGTTCGGCATCCAAGCTCTGTCGCTTCTGATCGTAAAGGCGGACCTTTAACTCCTTCATCGCCCGGGCGCGGTTCTGATGCTGGGACTTCTCCGACGAGGTCACCACGATGCCGGTGGGCATGTGGGTGATGCGCACGGCGCTATCGGTCTTGTTGACGTGCTGGCCGCCAGCGCCGGAGGAGCGGTAGGTGTCGATGCGGATGTCGGCATCGGCGATCTCGATCTCCACGTCCTCGGGCTCGGGCAGCACGGCAACGGTGGCGGCGGAGGTGTGGATGCGCCCGCCGGCCTCGGTTTCCGGCACCCGCTGGACGCGGTGGACGCCGCTCTCGAACTTCAGGCGGCCGAAGACGCCGTCGCCATTGATGGAGGCGATGATCTCCTTGAATCCGCCGGCGTCGCCTTCCGAAAGACTATCGATCTCCACCCGCCAGCCCTGGTTCGCCGCATAGCGCTGGTACATGCGAAACAGGTCGCCGGCGAACAAGGCCGCCTCGTCGCCGCCGGTGCCGGCGCGCACCTCAAGGATAGCGGAGGCGTTTTCGTCCCTGTCCTTGGGCGCAAGCAGCAGGGCGACTCCGCGCTCGAGGTCCGGCAAGCGGGCCTTCAGCGCCTCCAGTTCATCGCGGGCCATGGCGGCCATGTCCGGATCGCCGGCCTGGAGCATCTCTTCCAGGTCCGGCGCCTCGGCGCGGGCGCGGGCCAGCGCAGACACAGCTTCAACCACCGGCCTGAGTTCGGCGTGCTCTTTGGAAAGGCGCACGATCTCGGCCCCGTCCGTAGCCGCGCCCATGCGCGCCTCGATCTCGCGGAAGCGGTCGAGCACCTGGTCGAGTCGGGCCTGGGGCAGTCGCACGTGGAAGATCTCTCGTGAATAGCGGGCCTTCCTCTAGCCCCCTGCCGGCCGCTTGCCAAACGTGGTGGTTGCGGGTCACCAATTGGGATTGTTGGGAAGAGCGCCATGTATCACGAGGGGCAACGCCAACTACAGGACCGGTTCGGCAGCCGGGCGCCGGCGGACCGGCCGGAGGAGAAGCTGCGGCGCGAGGACTTCAAACAGGAAGACGCGGCCTTCATCGGCGCGCAAGCGTACTTCTTCCTGGCCACGGCGGACGCCGAGGGGCGGCCGGACTGCTCGTTCAAGGGCGGCGCACCGGGGTTCATGCAGGTGTTGGCGTCGATCTGGTTCTGAGCGCTGCTTCTTGCCGGCGCCCCTCCTCAGAGTTCCGCCGCCACCTGGCGGACGGCGTCGGCGAGGGGGCCGAAGGGGTGATGTTCGGGGTTTACTGCGCCGAACATCCGGTTGTGGGTGATGGCCACCGACAGGCCGCTGTCGAGGTCCGCCCAGCCTAGCGATCCGCCGGCCCCCCCGTGCGCCAGGATCGCGGTCGAGCCCCCCAGCAGGGGGTCGGCGCCCGGCCGGCGCCCGGACAGCTGATAGCCGGCGACGCCGATACTGACCGGAATGCCGATGCCGCTGTCCACTTCATCGGAGTTGGGGCGCGGTTGCAGGCAGGCGCGCAGCCGCGCCTCGGAGACCAGCACGCGCCCGCTGACCGCGCCGCGATTGGCGAGCAAACTGAAGAACCGGGCCACCCCCCGGGCAGAGCCAATGCCGCCAGAGGCCGGGATACAGGCCTGGTGCACCTGGGGGAGATTGTAGATCGACGGCCGCACGTCGATGGCGGAAGGCATCATAGCCTCGCGCAGCGGCGTGCGGGGGATCTGGGCGCCGGGCCCGGCCGCGCCCCAGGTGAGCCTGGCTACCCGCGGCTCCTCGGCTGCCGGCAGGCCCACCCAGAAGTCGTCGACGCCCAGCGGCGCGAAGATCTCGCGGCGGAAGAACTCGCACGGCATGCGGCCCTCAGGATCCGTGCGCCGCAGCACTTCGCCCAGCAGATAACCGTAGCTGATCGCATGGTAGGTCGAGCGCGCGCCGGCGGGCTCCAGCGGGGTCATGTTCGCCAGTTCGCCGGTGATCCAGTCCCAGTCCTTCAGCCTCTCCGGCGTGATCGTAGGCGGCATTTGCGGCACGCCGGCCCGGTGGGTGAGCACATGGCGTGGGGTGATCGCGGCCTTGCCGTTGACGCCGTACTCCGGCCAGTAGCTGGCGATCGGCGCGTCGATGTCGAGAAGGCCGCGCTCGGCCTGCATGTGGATGGCGGTCGCCAACACCGCCTTGGTCACCGAGAAGATCGGGAAGATCGCGTCCTCGACCCCGCGCCCGGCCTCGTCGGCGGTTCCGATGCCGGCGTCGACGATCAGCCGGTCGCCCAGATAGGCGGCGACCTGTACGCCGACCTCGCCGCGGGTGAGAGCGGTCTCCAGGGCCCTTCGGATACGGGGATCGGTCGGCGGGCTCAACTTGCCGCGTCCTGAACCTAGACCCGCGTCCCGGTCAGCGGGGCGTTCCCGAAGGCGCCGAGCTTTGCGGAACCGGTCATGGTGTCGCCGGCTACGGTGGCGGTGAACTCCAAGGTCAGAGGCATGGGCTGGGTGATGCCGAATGACCAGGCGAGGGTGTCGCCGTCCACGGTCCCGGAGACGTCCTGGTTGCCCATTGGGCTCTTCAGCGTTCCGGTGAAGGTATTTCCGCTTGTGGCGATGGTGGCGGTCACTTGCTGGGCGCCCATGGGCGTATTGAGCGTGATGTTCCAGGTTCCGTCAGCGGACATGGGCGTCTCCCTTGGTTGAGGCGCGAGCTAACCAAGGCCGGCGCTACGGCGCAAGGGCTGCTTACTCGGCGGCCTGACGCGGCGTCTTGGCGGCGGCGTGCTGGGCGTCCAGCTCGGCGGCCTTGGCCTCGACCAGGCCCACGATGTGGTCGACCATGGTCTCGTTGTCCATCTTGTGGTCGGGCTTGCCAGCCAGATAGACCATGCCCGCGCCCTTGCCGCCGCCGGTGAAGCCCACGTCGGTCATCAGGGCCTCGCCGGGGCCGTTCACGACGCAGCCGATGATTGACAGGCTCATGGGGGTGGAGATGTGCGCCAGGCGCGCCTCAAGGGCTTCGACGGTCTTGATGACATTGAAGCCCTGCCGCGCGCAGGAGGGGCAGGCGATGATGTTTACGCCCCGGTGGCGCAAGCCCAGCGACTTCAGGATGTCAAAGCCAACCTTGATTTCTTCCACCGGGTCTGCGGCGAGGCTAACGCGGATGGTGTCGCCGATGCCGGCCCAGAGCATGGATCCGATGCCGATGGAGGACTTCACCGTTCCGGTGCGCAGGGCGCCAGCCTCCGTGACACCCAGGTGCAGGGGACAGTCGATGGCTTCGGCGAGCATCTGGTAGGCGGCGACGGTCATGAAGGCGTCGGACGCCTTCACGCTGATCTTGAACTCGTGGAAGTCGTGGTCCTGCAGGATTCGGGCGTGGGAGAGGGCGCTGTCGACCATCGCTTGAGGGCAGGGTTCGCCGTAGCGTTCCAGCAGGTCGCGCTCCAGGGAGCCGGCGTTGACCCCGATCCGCATGGAGCAGCCATGGTCGCGGGCGGCCTGGATCACCTCGCGCACCCGAGAGGCCGAACCAATGTTGCCGGGGTTGATCCGCAAACAGGCCGCGCCAGCCTTGGCCGCCTCAATCCCACGTTTGTAGTGGAAGTGAATGTCGGCGACGATCGGGACCTGCGACACCTTGACGATGGTGGGCAGGGCGGCGGTGGATTCCTCATCCGGGCAGGAGACGCGCACGATGTCGGCGCCGGCTTCCTCCAACGCGCGGATCTGGGCGATGGTGGCGGCCGCGTCAGCGGTCAGGGTGTTGGTCATCGACTGGACGGTGATCGGCGCGTCGCCGCCCACTTCCACGTCGCCGACGCGGATCTTGCGCGAGACACGACGCTGGATGGCGCGCCAGGGTCGATGGTGAGTGGGATCCTGTCCGGTCATGACGCACGCAAGCTAAGGGCTTCCTCGCCAATCCCCAAGACCTGAGGACGGCCGACGTGATTTGCGCCGATTACTGCGACAGTTTTGTCATGGCGGTGCGGCCCACAGGCAGCAGCCCCCTGCTCTGACCGCCATTGAACGCCTGGAAGGCGTCGGTATCGACGATATCAACGACCAGGCCAGGCGACGCGGGGACCCGATAGGCCTCGCCGGCGGACAGGTAGCGAGCGAAATGTACGGTTTCGCCGGGCCCCTTGACGATCAGGGAGCCTGCCCGGCGGGCCTGAATCACGACCCCCGAGGCGCCGGGTTCCTGAGCGCCATAGACAGTTCCAGAGGGTGCGAAGGTCGCCGGCAGGGCGATGGGCGCAGCGTTCGGGCGACCGGCTGCAGGCGGAGCCGCCTCAGGGGCCGGCAAACCGGCAGCCGCCGCAGCCCGGGCGGCGACGGCTGCCTGCAGGCCTGGGGTCTCATAGGGCGCGGGCGTGGTAGATTCCACTGGCGCCGGCAGGGGTTCGCCCAGAGACACGAGACCACCGCGGGGCGCAGGCGTCGCAGTACCCGTCGTCGCTTCGGCCACAGGGGCCGGCGGCGGCGCCTGTTTCGCAAGAATTCGTTGCGCGACGTTCCAGATCAGGATCGCCGCAAAGACAACCGCGCCGACCACGGCGACCAGGACCAGCCGCGGATCGCGGCCCGCATCCACACCAACTGGGCCACGCAGGGACTGGTCCGGATCGGGACAATCAAGGCGGAAACGGCGCACCGCCGCCTCGGGTTCGCAGCCGAGCGCCTGGGCGTAGGCGCGGATATAACCAATCGTGAAGGGTCGCGATGGAAGAGAATCCAGCCGTAATTCTTCGATCGCAGCAAGATAGGCGCGGCGGACCCGCGTGTCGGCGGCAAGGTCCTCTATCCGCAGTCCCTTGAATTCGCGAATCGCACGCAGGGCTTCGCCGATATTGTCGCCGGATTCTACTGTTGGCGCCAAGGTTTGCGGGGTGGAAGGCGCCGCAGCGTCTTCCGCTCGGAAATCAAGTTCCGTCAATCCGCCGGTATCGAGCGGCATATTCACCTACAACCCCAAGCACAATGTTGTGAGACAACTTTGGCGCAGAGTTCCCCGTCCCTGTCGGAGAGGCTCTGTTTCCAGTTCTGTGGATAACAGCTTAGCATTCGGAATTCAATGCGCTAATCGGTCACGTCCTGTGTCCATCAGACAGACAGGTAGAGTTTGCGCGCCAAGGTTTCGATTTCGTTGCGAACCGATCCGCCGGTTTGCTTCAACAGACTGGCGACTCCGCGACTGGCCGCCCCTCGATCACAGGACAGGACCATCTGCTTGACCGGGCCGACGCCGGTGGCGGGCATTGACAGTTGGTCGAAGCCGAGCGCCACCAGGGTGAAGGCTTCCAGGGGCCGGCCGGCCATTTCACCGCACACGGACACCGGCGTACCGGTTTCGGCGCAGGCCTTCTGGATAGCCGCTAGCGCGCGCAGGGCCGGCGGTGACAGAGGGTCGTAACGGTCGGCGACCCTGGGGTTACCCCGGTCGGCGGCGAACATGTACTGCATCAGGTCGTTTGTCCCCACCGACACGAAGTCGGTCATCGGCAGCAAGGCGTCGAGGTGCCACACAAGGGAGGGTGCCTCGATCATTGCGCCAACATCAAGGCGGGACGGCGCCGGACGGCCCCGACGCAATGCCCAGGCGAGCTCTGTATCCACAAGGGCGCGCCCAGCGCGGAATTCATCCACTGTGGCCACCAGCGGGAACATGATCCGCAGGGGTCTGCCTTTGGCCGCAGCGATGAGGGCGCGTAGTTGCAGGCGCAGCAGGGCCGGCCGGTCGAGCCCCATGCGAATCGCTCGCCAGCCCAAGGCGGGATTGTCCTCTCGCTCAGCCTCCAGGTAGGGCAGGATCTTATCACCGCCGAGGTCCAGGGTGCGGAAGGTGACCGGCAAGCCGTCGGCGGCGTCGAGGACGCGGCTGTACAGCTGAGTTTGCGCAGTGAAGCGCGGGAGCTCCTCGGCGACCATGAACTGGAACTCGGTGCGAAACAGCCCGATTCCCTCCGCGCCGGTGTCGCGCAGGATGTCGAGGTCGACCTCCAGACCCGCGTTCATCAGCAGGATGATCTTGGCCCCGTCGCGGGTGAAGGCCGGAGTGTCGCGAAGTCGGGCGAACTCGGCCTGCCGCTGAGCCCGCACCTCAATGCGCACCTGGATGGAGCGGATGACATCCGGGCGCGGCCGCAAATAGGTCTCGCCCGATTCCGCATCGACGATGACACGGTCACCCTCCGAAACCCGATCGCGAAGGCCCGGCAGTCGGCCGACGCAGGGGATATCGAGCGCGCGGGCGACGATGGCGGCGTGACTTGCGGCGGATCCCTCTTCCAGCAAAATCCCCCGCAGCTTGCTGCGATCATATTCCAGGATGTCGGCGGGCCCCAGATTACGGGCTACCAGTATGGCGTTGTCGGGTAGTTCGCGAACCACGTGGCCATCGCCGGCCAGGTGGCGCAGCAGCCGGTCGTTGAGATCCTCCAGGTCGTGCAGGCGCTCGCGCAGGTAGGGATCACGAGCCTGTCCCAGCCGGGCGCGGTGCTCGGAGCGCACGCGTTCGACGGCGGCCTCGGCGGTGAGGCCATTGCGCACCGCATCCTCCAGGCTGCGGTTCCAGCCGCGGTCATGGGCGAACATGCGGTAGGTTTCGAGGACCTCATAGGAAGCTTCGACCAGGCCGTGCTGGCGGTCCAGCATGTGGTCGATCTGCGCCTGCAGCGCCTCGATTGCGATCCTCAGACGTTCGGTCTCGGCGGTGACATCGTCTGCGAGCAGTTGTGAAGGCGCCACTGGCGGTTCATGCAAGACCACCACGCCGTAGGCGATGCCGTCAGCGAACTTGGCGCCCTTGAGCCGTTCGGGCCGGTTTGGCGCAATCTCGACGTCCTTGAGTTCCTCCTCGGACATCAACTCGCCGCCGGCCACCATCTCGGCCAGCACCATGGCGACGATGAGCAGGTCCTCGACTTCGTCCTCTGTATAGACCCGCTCTGTGCGGTTCTGGACGATCAGCACGCCGATCGCGCGGCCGCCGCGCAGGAGGGGCACGCCGAGGAAGGCGTGGAAGGCATCCTCTCGGGTCTCCGGCCGATAGGAGAAGGCCGGGTGGTTGGGAGCGTCCGCCAGATTGAGCGGACGGCCCAGGCGCATGATCTCGCCCACCAGCCCTTCGCCCGGCAACATACGGGTGACGTGAACTGCGCCAGGATCCAGGCCCTCGGTGGCGAACAGCTCGATATCGCCGGCGGCGCGGCGCAGATAGAGCGAGCAGACTTCGGCGACCATCGAGCGGGCGATGATCTGCACGACCATGTCGAGGCGCGCCTGCGCGGGACCGCCCCCGGCCAAGGCTTCGCGAATCTGGCGCAGGAGACTGCGCTGACCCCTGACGGCTATGCCTGGAGTGGCCACGGCCGCTCCCTCCCTTTGCTCAACCGCTCCCTAGCAGTTTACGGCGACAAGGCGGAGACGGAATTGCGATTTGGCGGCGCAGCACCGCCCGATGCGCAATTTTCGGTCAAGTCGAGCCGTCAACCGCTCGAGCGGCTAGGGCGCGCCTTATAGCTTATCCAGCCCGTAGGCCGCGTGCAGGGCGCGGACGGCCAGTTCGGTATAGGCGGCCTCGATCAGGACGCTGATCTTGATCTCGCTGGTGGAGATCACCTGGATGTTGACGCCTTTTTCGGCCAGTGCGCCGAACATGGTCTTGGCCACGCCGGCGTGGCTGCGCATGCCGACGCCGATCACCGAGACCTTGGAGACATCCTCGTCGACGGAGACATGTTCGAAACCGATGGCGGCCTTGGCGGCCTGGACGATCCCCAAAGCCCGGGCCGCATCGCGCTTGCCGACGGTGAACTCCATATTGGCGGTGTCGGCGGTGCGCGCATGGCTCTGGACGATCATGTCGACATTGACGTTAGCATCGGCGAGGCGGCCGAAGATCTCCGACGAGACGCCCGGATGGTCTGGCAGGCCGAACAGGCTGATCTTGGCTTCGTCGCGGCTATAGGCCACGCCGCTAACGATACGCTTTTCCATGATTTCTTCCTCGTCACAGACGATGGTGCCCTGGCCGGGAGCCTCGCCGGGCTCGACGAAACTGGATAGTACGCGCACCGGTACGTTCTGACTCATGGCCAGCTCGACCGAGCGTGTCTGGAGCACCTTGGCGCCCAGGGAGGCCATCTCCAGCATCTCCTCGTAGGAGATCTTTGAGAGCTTGCGAGCCTTGGTTTCGATGCGCGGGTCCGTGGTGTAGACCCCGTCCACGTCGGTGTAGATGTCGCAGCGGATCGCCTTCAGGGCGGCGGCCACCGCTACGGCGCTGGTGTCGGAGCCGCCGCGGCCGAGGGTGGCCACGCGACCGTCGCGGGTGACACCCTGGAATCCGGCTACAACCGCCACCTCGCCCGAATCCAGGGCGGCGGCGAGTTTTTCCGGCGGGATTTCGTCGATGCGCGCACGTCCGTGAGCGTCGTCGGCGATGATCGGGATCTGCCATCCCAGCCAGGACCTGGCGTTCAGGCCCATATTGCGCAGCGTCATCGCCAGCAGGCCGGCGGTGACCTGTTCGCCGGAGGCGACGACAGTGTCGTATTCATCGTCCGAAGGCCGCAGCCCCTCCGCGGCGGGACCTGCGCCGTCGGTCCATGCGACCAGCTCATTGGTCTTGCCCGACATGGCCGAGACCACGACGGCGACCTGATGGCCGGCCGCGACTTCCGCGGCCACCAGGCGGCCCACGCGCCGAATGCGTTCCAGGTCGGCCACCGAAGTGCCGCCAAATTTCATCACCAAGCGTGACAACCGAAAGGGTCCCCAAATTGAGAGGCGCCTTCTAACGGCGGGCGGGGCCGGGCGCAAATTCTCTTGTGATGTCGCTTTGTCTCCAGAAATGCTTGTGACCCGTCGGACGTCGGGTGGTCGAGTGCGGCTCGGTCCGGACTCGATATCCGGATGCTCCCCTGATCGACGTCTGCTAAGGGGGCGGCATGGACGCGCCCGCATCCTCCATTGACCCAGCCGAAGTCGCCCGCTTTTCCGCCATCGCCGCGGAATGGTGGGACCCGCGGGGCAAGTTCGCGCCGCTGCACAAGTTCAATCCGGTGCGGTTGATGTTCATCCGCGAGCAGGCGCTGGCGCGGTTCGGCCGCGATGGTGGGGCGCGACAGCCGTTCGAGGGACTGCGCCTGTTGGACATCGGATGCGGCGGCGGGCTGCTTTGCGAGCCAATGTCGCGGCTTGGGTTTGCAGTGACCGGCGTCGACGCCTCCGAGCGCAACATCGGCACCGCGCGCGCCCACGCCGAGGAGCAGGGTCTTGGCGTCGACTATCGCGCGGCGACGGCGGAGTCGCTGCTGGCTGAGGGGGTGAAGCCCTTCGATGTGGTGTTGAACATGGAGGTGATCGAGCACGTCGCCGATCCGGGCGCCTACCTGCGCGATTGCGCGCGGCTGGTGGCGCCGGGCGGGATAATGGTCGTGGCGACGCTGAACCGCACGCTGAAGGCGCTGGCGCTGGCCAAGCTCGGCGCCGAATATGTCCTGCGCTGGGTGCCGGCCGGCACCCATGACTGGCGCAGGTTCCTGAAGCCGGCGGAAATTGCGGCGTTCCTGGCCGGCGAGCCTCTGCGGATCGAGGGGCCCTTCGGCGTCGTCTATGACCCTCTTAGCGGGCGATGGCGACAGTCCGCGGACGTCGACGTCAACTATATGATGACCGTGCTGCGCGACGCGGCCTAATACGCGTCGTAACCGAGAGGAATTCCATGACTTCGCTGCGCGTCCTCGGCCACGCCTTCCGGGCCTGGCGACGCAACATCAGATGGGCCAAGCACGAGCCGGAAACGCCATACCTCGCGGACCTGTTGTCCGGAGCGCCGGTGTGCCTGCATGTGGGCGCCAGCGACGGGCGCCATTCGTACGTGATGACCCGCGTGGCGCCGAAGGCCCAGATTCACGCCTTTGAACCTTCGGCCTTCGCCTTTGAGGTGCTTAAGACCTGCATGGCCTGGCACGGCATTTCAGACCAGGTGACGCCGGTGCATGCGGCGGTTTCCGACCAGGCCGGTGAAATGCTGCTGGTGACGCCGAAGAAGTCGTCCGGACGGATGGGCCGCGCCTACGCCTTCCTGGCCGACGAGGCGCCGACAGCCGGCGATCCGGTGCGGCCGGACCTGCAGGACCGCGGATCCGAAGTTCAGGTGACGCCAGTGGTGACCCTGGATGGCTATTGCGCCGAACGGGGCCTGTCGCGGGTGGACTTCATCCGCATGGATATCGAGGGCGCCGAGCAGAAGGCGCTGGCCGGGGCCAGTGACGTTATAGAGCGCGACTACCCTCACGTGCTGGTCGAGATCCATCCGCCGATGCTTGAGGGCCGGTTCGGCGGTTCAGCGGTTGAGGTGGTGGAGGCCTTCCGCGCCCGCGGCTACCGGATGTTCGCGGTGAACGGCGACCGGCTGGAGGAGCGCACCACCCTGGTGCCGGACCTGCCTTGGAAGGACTATTTCTTCATTCACCCGTCGCGCGCGCCGCGCCTGCCCGATGGGGTGTTCAAGGCGCGGATGGCGGCGTGAAGCGGTGGGCGGCGGCCCGTTGAGGCGGCGCGTCGTCCTTGTGGGCGCCACAGGCTCGTTCGGCGAACGCCTGGCGGAGCTCCTGGCGCGCGATTCCCGGTTCGAGCTGGTGCTCGCGGCGCGCAGACCCGAACCGCTGCAGGCGTTGGCGGCGCGTCTCGGGGCTGAGGCCGTGGTGTTCGACCGGCGATCGCCGCTAGGGCTGAAGACGATGGATCCCTGGGCGGTGGTCGATGCGGCCGGACCGTTCCAGACCAGCGACTTGGGTCTGGCCGAAGCCGCCATCGGCTGCGGCGCACACTATTTGGACCTCGCCGATGGTCGTGAATTCGTCGCGCGGTGTCCCGCGGCGCTGGATGCCGCCGCGCGCCGCGCCGGCGTGGCGGCCATCACGGGCGCCAGTTCAACGCCGGCGTTGACCCATGCGGCACTAGACTTAATGACCAATGGCTGGACCCGAGTGGATCGGATCGCTGTTGCTATTTCCGGTGGATCTCGCGCCCCGCGCGGGCTGGCCGTCGTGCGTTCGATACTTTCCTACGCGGGGAGGCCAGTGCGGGTGTTCACCGGTGGCGGTTGGCGTGGGGGGACCTCACACCAACGGCGTTCCCCGGGTTGGGCGTGCGTCTGACCTCCCTTTGCGAAACACCTGATCTAGATCTCATGCCAGAACGCTTTGCGCCGACGCACGAGGCTCTGTTTCGGGCCGGGATTGAAAATCCGGCTCTTCAGGTCGGACTTTGGCTCCTCGCCTGGCCGGTGCGATTGGGCATGGTTCGCGATCTCAGCAAGGCGGCAGGCCTGGTGCGGACCGTTGGCGAATGGTTCGAGGCTTGCGGTACGGATCGTGGCGGCCTGGTGGCTGAGGCCTGGGGCGCCGGCGAGGACGGCAGGCCCGAGGCCGCGCGCTGGGCGATTTGGGCGGACCCGGGGGCTGGCCCGAATGTGCCCGCGGCGCCTGCGGCGGCGATCTTGGCGGGACTGGCGTCGGGGACTCTGGATATGTCCGGCGCACGGTCATGTGCGGGACAATTGAGCGTCGAGGCGATAACCTCCCAACTCGCTCATCTGCCAATACACGTGCGCCTCGATCGCGCCCGACCAAGCGATCCGAGTTTGATGATGCGAATGCTGGGCCGCGGGGCAGGCGCGCTACCGCCAGAGATTCAGCGGCTGCACGCAGGATTGGCGCCGGCGTCGTTTCGAGGGCGAGGCCGGGCGCGGGGCGCGAGATCGTTTCCAGCAGCGGCCGTGCGCGCAATATTGGGGTTGCCCGCTCCCGGCGACTATCCCGATCTTGAGGTATCGATTGCGCCGCACGGGCAGACGGAAATATGGACGCGCCGCTTTGGGCGGCGTTCCTTTACATCCAGATTATCGTCGGTCGGCGATCCAGGCCGGTTCGAGGAGGGGTTCGGGCCTATCCGGTTTTGCCTTGAGGCCGAAGTGTTCGATGCGGGCTTCAGGTGGCGGTTCACGGGTTGGCGCCTCTGGAGATTGCCGTTGCCCAACTGGGCGGCGCCCCAAATCCGAGCGGTCACGTTCGCCGACGCCAAGGGGTATCGATTCCATGTTGCGGTGGCCCATTCGTTGACGGGCCTTGTCTTCGCCTATGCCGGGCGCCTAGCCTAACCGGAGACTTGGGGGACGATGACATGCAGGCCTTGATGATGGACCGGGCGCTGACCCTGCCGTCGATCCTGGAGTATGCGGCGGCTTACCATCCGGACACCGAGATCGTCACGCGTACGGTGGAGGGGCCAATTCATCGGTATGGCTACGCCCAGGCGCTGACGCGGTCCAAGCGGATGGCCAATGCGCTCAAGGCGATGGGGGTGAAGCCGGGCGACCGGGTGGCGACGCTGGCCTGGAGCACCTACCGGCACTTCGAACTCTACTATGCGGTGTCCGGCATCGGGGCGGTGCTGCACACCATCAATCCGCGGCTGCACCCGGACCAGGTGGCCTGGGTGGCCAACCATGCCGAGGACACCGTGCTGTTCTTCGATCTGAGCTTCGCCGACCTGGTGGCGGAACTGGCGGGCCGGATGCCGATGGTGAAGACCTTCGTGGCCATGTGCGCCGAAGGCGATGCGCCGGCCTCGGCGCCGGTGGGGACGCTGGTCTATGAGACTCTGGCGGCGGCCCAACCGGAGAGCTTTGACTGGCCGGAGCTGGATGAGCGGCAGGCCTGCGCGCTCTGTTACACGTCGGGCACCACGGGTAATCCGAAGGGCGTACTCTACGGTCACCGCTCCCTGGTGCTGCACAGCCTGGCGCTGGTGGCGCCCAACGCCTTCGACCTGTCGGCACGGGACGTGGTGTTGCCCTGCGCCCAGATGTACCACGCCAACGCCTGGGGCACGCCCTACGCCGCGCCGATGGTGGGCGCCAAGCTGGTGCTGCCGGGCCGGGCCCTGGACGGGCCGAGCGTCGCCGAACTGATCATCGCCGAGGGCGCCACATTCCTGTTGGGCGTGCCGACTATCTGGGTCGGGGTGTTGGACCATCTTGAACAGACCGGCGAGCGCATCCGGACCGTCAAGACGGTTGCGGTGGGGGGCTCGGCGCCGCCGACGGCCCTGATCGCGCGGATCGAGGCGGGGATGGGCCAGGTGCGCCAACTTTGGGGAATGACCGAACTGAGCCCCCTCGGGGTCGCTAATACGCCCCTGGCCCGCCACGCCGGCGAGACGCCGGAGGCGGCGGCGTTGCGCAAGGTTAAGGCCGGCCGGGCGGTCTGGGGGGTGGACCTGCGGATCACCGGCGAGGCGGGCGAGATCCTGCCGCATGACGGGGAGAGCGCCGGGCGGCTGCAGGTGCGCGGCCCCTGGGTGGCCTCGGCCTATTTCAAGGGGGAGGGCGCCCAGGCCTTCACCGACGACGGCTGGTTCGACACCGGCGACCTGGGGACCCTGGACGGGGAAGGGTTCCTGCGGCTCACCGACCGGGCCAAGGACCTGATCAAGTCCGGCGGCGAATGGATCTCCAGCCTCGACCTGGAGGACGCCGTCTCAACGCATCCGGCGGTGGCCATGGCCGCGGCGATCGGCGTGCCGCACCCCAAGTGGGACGAGCGGCCTCTGCTGCTGGTGGTATTGCGTCCGGGCGCGTCGGCGACAGCGCTAGAGCTCAAGGCCCATGTGACCGAGCGGGTGGCCAAGTGGTGGGTTCCCGACGAGGTGCGCATTGTGGACGCCCTGCCCATCGGGCCGACGGGCAAGGTGCTGAAGCGCGAGTTGCGGGACGGGTTGGCGGGAGGCTGATTGGGCGCGGGGGTGAAAATCGGCCCCGGGTTTCAATTTTTCGAGGATCAATCCCATGCACCTTGGATGCGACCGGAATTGACGTGGGGTGGGTGCGTAGACACAGGCGTCGCGATGGGGTTTTTTGGAGCCGATCGGAAAACCCCTTGGCCCGCCGAACCCGTCAGCGCTAAGGCTTTGGGCTGAACCGGCCCGGCGTGCGGGCGATGAAACCAGGGATGGAACGCCATGAAGGCCGCCATGATGCGCGAAGTGGGTCAGCCGCTTCAGATCGAGGACGTGCAGATCGACAAACCAGGTCCGCGGGAAGTGCTGATCCGCACCGCCGCGGCCGGGGTCTGCCACTCGGACCTGCACTTCATGGAGGGTTCCTATCCCTTGGCGCTGCCGCAGGTGCTGGGCCACGAGGCTGCGGGCGTGGTCGAGGCGGTGGGCTCTGAGGTCAGCCTGGTGAAGCCGGGCGACCATGTGATCGCCTGCCTGTCGGCCTATTGCGGTCATTGCGAGTTCTGCCTCACCGACCACATGAGCCTGTGCGTCTCACCCGACACCAAGCGCAAGGCCGACGCCGCGCCGCGGCTGTCGCAGAACGGCGCCGCCTTGCAGCAGTACCTGAACCTGTCGGCCTTCGCCGAGCAGATGCTGGTGCATGAGCATGCCTGCGTGGCGATCCGCAAGGACATGCCTCTGGACCGCGCGGCCCTGATCGGCTGCGGGGTGATGACCGGCGTGGGCGCGGCGATCCATACTTCGCGGGTGCGACCAGGCGAGACCGTCGCCGTGGTGGGCCTGGGCGGCGTGGGCCTGGCGGCGGTGAACGGCGCGGCTATCGCCGGGGCCGGGCGGATCATCGCCATCGACATGGGCACGGCCAAGCAGAACCTTGCCATGGAGTTCGGCGCCACCGACTTCCTGGACGCCTCGGAGCCGGACGTGGTCAAGAAGGTCAAGGCGATGACCAGCGGCGGGGTGCAGCACAGCTTCGAAGCCGTGGGGACCACAAAAACCGCCGAACAATGCTTCACCATGCTGCGCCGGGGGGGCACGGCCAACATCATCGGAATGATCCCCATCGGCCAGTCGATCAGCCTGATGGGCGCAGCCTTTCTGGACGAAAAGCGCATCCAGGGCTCGCAGATGGGCTCCAACCGCTTCCCGGTGGACATGCCCAGGCTGGTGGACATGTACATGGCCGGCAAGCTGAAGCTCGACCAGATGATCTCGCGTCGGATCAAGCTCGATCAGATCAACGAGGCTTTCGCAGAGATGAAGACCGGGTCGATCGCCCGGTCGGTGATCGTGTTCGATTCTTAGGGAACCCGCGGACCTTACCGTCGAAGGCCGGCGCTCTGGATGGTGGCTTCCGCCAGCCGGAGGTCGCCGGCGCGCTCGGCGATCAGGCCATTGACCTGGGCGACGCGGGCGCGGAAGGTGGCCAGTTCGTCACCGGTTAGCACGATCCCCTGGGGAATGCTGGCCCCGATGGGGTTGACCCGCACGCCGTCCTTCCAGACCTCATAGTGCAGGTGAGGGCCGGTGGTTAGGCCTGTCGAACCCACATAGCCCACCACCTGGCCCTGGCGCACCCGCATGCCGGGCCGGATGCCCGCCGCATAGCCGGAAAGGTGGCCATAGCCGGTGTCCCAGCCGCCGCCATGGCTGATCTTCAACCAGTTGCCGTAGCCGCCCCAGCGGCCCGCCATTTCGACCACGCCATCGCCGGCGGCGAGGATCGGCGTGCCGGTCCCGGCGCCGAAGTCGACGCCCTGGTGCGCGCGGTTAAAGCCCAGCACCGGGTGGCGGCGCATGCCGAAGGTCGAGGTCACCCGCGCTCCGTCCACCGGCGTTCGCAGCAGGAACCCCTTGATCGCCTTGCCGGTCGCATCGAGGTAGTCGACCTCGCCGTCGGGGCGCTGGAAGCGGTAGACGCGCACGCCGCGCAGCTCGGCGTACTCCAGTTCGCCCACGGCCACTGTGCGGCCGCTCTCAGTGACCTTCCGGTCGAACACGAGGGTGAAATTGTCGCCGCGCCGGATGTCGCGTTCGAAATCGAGCTTGTGGGCGAACAGCTTGACCACTTCGGCGGTGACCGCCGGCGTGGCGCCGAGGCGCGCGGCGCTCGCGTAGATGGACCCCTCCACGGCGCCGGATGCGACGGTGATTTCGTCTCTTACCTGCTCGTCAAGTTCACGCAGGCGCAGCGCGCCGTCGAAGGTTCGAGACAGGGTCAGGGCGGTTGACGGCCCGGTGCGCAGCGAAAGTCCGATCAGCCGCGCCGGGCCGCGGCGGCCGCGGGGGTGGGCGATGGCGGCGTCGAAGGCCAGGCCCGCCTGCACGTCGGCGCTGTCCATCACTTCGCCCAGGGTTTCGACAGCGAGCCGGGCGTCGTCCTCATCGACTCCGGCGCGGCCCACCGCCGCCTGCAGCGTCTCGCCGGGCTGCACCTTGACCGGCACATGCTCCGGCCGCGCAAATCCGGGTTGCGCCTCGGCGTCGGTGAAGGCGTTGTGCTGTAAAGCTGAGATGGCGGCGGCATCCAGGCGCGGGGCGGCCTCGGCGCGATCGCGGCCGAGTTTCCAGCCTAACGGCAGGGCCAGCAGACCACAGGCGCCCAGCAGCACGATCGGCGTAAGGCGGATGGTGCGGACGCGTGGGTCGAACTCTTGCATCGCATACCTCGGAAAGTGACGCACTTTCAGGCGTCTAGCGAGGGGTGCGCAGGCGATTCAACACCGACGCGGGCGCGGATGATGCTGGTTGATTATGGTTAATACAAAGTTGCCAGACGCCGCGGGGACGATCTGCCGCACGCCGATCAGAGCACTTCGTTCAGCCGTTCCAACGGACGGCAGAGCACTGCGCCCTTGGACGTCGTGACAATTGGGCGCTCGACCAGCACCGGTTCATCGAGCATGGCCGCGATGATCCTTGCGTCGGCGACGTCGGGCGCGGTGAGCCCCAATTCCTCGGCGCGTCCGCCGCGGGTGCGCAGGATGTCGCGGGCGGGAACGCCCATGGTCTTCAGCAAACCTTCCAGCTGGGGTTTGGTCCAGCCGGTCTTCAGATACTCCACCACCTTCGGCTTAAGGCCCTTGTCGCGCAGCAGGGCCAGGGCGTTGCGGGAGGTGCTGCAGCCGGGGTTGTGATAGATGATGACGTCGCTCATGGGGCCTTCATAGCCGATTGGGCGGGCGCCGTCAGCCGGGACGCATCATGGGCGGTGATCGGATATCGCGCGCTCCAGGGTTCATGCAGGCGAACGCCCAGGGTTAGCGCGGCGCCCGTCAGCAGGATGATCACGGCGGTGAACGGCGTGCCGAGCGCGCCCTTGTCCGGTTGAACCAGCGGCCAGGCCATGGCGGCGGCCAGCAGAATCGGCGCCGCCAGCAGCGCCGGCGCGTCGATCCCCAGAAAAAGCCCGTGGACCAGTCCTCCCACCCAGGCGAGGCCGAGGGTCACGCCGCCCATTGTCAACAGGCGCACGGGCCAGGTCCTGCGGGTCCATAGCCCTGAGATTGCGGCCAGGCCGGATCCCATCAGCAGCGGCCAGGTGAGCGCCAGGGCTGCGGGCGGGGCGAACCACTGGACGCCGATTGCAAGGACAAGGAGGACCAGGAGCACGCCCAGCCAGGCGCCGCTTGCGGCGGTGGGCCGGCGGAAACAGGCCAGGGCCAAGATCACCGCCACGGCGGCGAGTCCCGCGCCCACGGGCTCGAATCCGGCGATCGCCCAGATGACGCCGCCGGCGATCAGCGGCGCGCTGGCGACGCCGCGCCGGCCGCGGGCGAGCTCCGCAGGGACGTAGAGCAGGACGCCAAGCGCCAGCAGGACCAGCGCGGCTTCATAGCGACCGGCCTGGGCGTTGAGGTGATGCAGGGCGGTGCGGCCGAGCCCCTGGCCGGCAACGATGCGCGCGGCGTGGAGGACCACTGCGCCGCCGATGATCAGGAATGCAGCGGCCGCGACTCCGCGAGCCACATCGGCGCCCGTCAGGGCGCCGGCGTGGCGGGACCGTGCGGCGGCCAGAACCAGCATTCCCGCCGCCGCCGCGATCAGGCTCCAGCCCCAGCGCGCGGGATAGGCGATCAGAGGCCCTCCGGCAGGAAGCTGATGGAACGCAAAAGGTTCGCTGGGCCGCGGCAGAACTGGCGCGTCGGCGGCGGCGCGCGTCACCGCCAGAGCCTGTTCGCCAAGGTCGCGCAATGCGCCTCGGTCCAGGTTTGCGGCGGTGTCGGTGGCGGAATGATAGTCGAACGGACCGTCGATGAAGGCGAGATTGACCCCCGCCACGCCGGCCCGGCGCGATATGGTGAAGTCGGTGTCGTTGGGCATGAATTCATAGACGAAAGCCGCCAGCGACGCTGCGCTGGGGCTGCGAACGGCGCGGGCGAACAGGGTGATGGTCTCACCGTTGTCGGGGCCGGTCTGGAACATCCGCGCGCGGCCGCCACTGCCGCGGGCCTCCAGATTGACCAGGAATCCGATGCGCCGCGCCACGGGATCATGAGCGAATACATCCTTCGCGCCAATTAGGCCCGCCTCCTCACCGTCGGTGAGGATGACGAGCAGGTCACGTCGGGTGACGCCGCCGGCTTGGAGCGCGCGCGCGACCTCCAGGGCGGCGGCGACCCCGGCGCCATCGTCCGACGCGCCTGGGCCGGCAGGGACGCTGTCGTAGTGGGCCATGACCGCGACGGCGGGCAGGTTGGGGTCGCGTCCGGGCAGGCGCCCGATGAGGGACTGGGCAGCCGGCGCAGCCTCGCTCGACCGCACCCGCGGTGAAAGCCCCAGCGCGGTCATCCGGCGCAGCAGGTGATCACGCACCGCCGCGTTGGCCGGAGCGCCGATCGGGTGCGGCGCGCGGGCGATGGCCTGGACGTCAGTGAAGGCGGCGCTGGTGGAGAAAGCCAACAGCGCTGGCGCCATTGCGCCAGCCGGATCTGCGGGCGGACGTTCGCCCAGCCAGGCGATCAACGTTGCGGCGATCAGGCATAAGGCTAGCGCCAAAATCCGTCCCATCGCTGAAACCTAGCGCGGTACGGCGGCGGCGGCAAAGGCGGGGCGCACGGGTACGGACAGGCGGCGGATCGGATGGTAGATTTGCGCCATGTCCGATCCGGAACACATCCACAATTGGCGCAGGCTGGACGCGCGGATCACCACCTCAGGACAGCCGACCGAGGCGGAGCTGGCGCAGATCGCGGCCCTGGGCGTGCGTCATGTGGTGAATCTGGCCCTGCACTCCCACGAGAAGGCGTTGGCCGACGAGGCGGCAAGCGTCGCGGCGCTGGGGATGAGCTATATCCATATCCCGGTGGCGTTCGACGCGCCCACGCACGCGGATTTCACGCAGTTCTGTGAGGCGATGGCGCGGTTGGGAAAAGACGCGCCGGTCCATGTCCACTGCATCGCCAATTTCCGGGTCTCGGCCTTTTTCTACCGCTACCGGCGCGACGTGATGGGGTGGAGTGAGGCTGCGGCCCGCGCCGATCTGGACCCGATTTGGCGTCCGGAGGGCGTATGGGCGGACTTCATCGCGGTGAGGGATTCTTAGACCCGCTGCTGCAAACCAAAACGCCCGCCAGGGGGCTGGCGGGCGTGGTACGCGACGAAAGGAACTAAGTAGAAATTTGTCAGGCGGCGACCTGGGTCTCCTGCGGGTCGCGCAACACATAGCCGCGACCCCACACGGTTTCGATGTGGTGTTTGCCATCGGCGGCGGCCGCAAGCTTTTTGCGCAGCTTGCAGATGAAGACATCGATGATCTTCAGTTCCGGCTCGTCCATGCCGCCGTAGAGGTGGTTGAGGAACATTTCCTTGGTGAGGGTGGTGCCCTTGCGCAAGGAAAGCAGCTCCAGCATCTGATATTCCTTGCCCGTCAGGTGAACCCGCATGTTGTTCACTTCGACAGTCTTGGCGTCCAGATTGACGGTGATGTCACCGGTGCGAATGACTGACTGGGCGTGACCTTTGGAACGACGGACCACCGCGTGGATCCGGGCGACCAGTTCGTCCTTGTGGAACGGCTTGGTCATGTAGTCGTCGGCACCGCCCGAGAAGGTCTTCACCTTGGTGTCGATCTCGGCTGAGCCAGACAGGATCATGATCGGTGTATTGATCTTGCCCACCCGCAGGGTGCGCAGGACGTCCATCCCGCTCATATCCGGTAAATTCAAGTCCAGGAGGATAAGATCATAGTCGTAGATCTTACCCAGATCGACGCCTTCCTCCCCCAGGTCGGTCGTGTAAATATTAAAACCTTCTGACTTCAGCATCAATTCGATGCTTTGTGCTGTCGCGCTATCGTCCTCGATCAAGAGTACGCGCATCGGCTCCCCTCCATGAATCCCCGTCAGCCGCCGACCCCAGATGTCTGGAGTCTGGCTGAACCTCGCCGTAATCTTGTCAGCGAGTTAATTTAAGACTGGTTAATCCTGAAACCCCGCAAGACGAATCGTTAGTCTGATGCGGATTCGGCCGCAAGCGGCGCAATCGGGGCGAGGCCCGTAAATGGCGATGAATCTTTCGTGATCGAGATTTTCAAACCATTCGCACACGGCTGTTGGGATAGAGGTATTCACAGTGCGCGGTTGGCCGGGATATGGACGCCCGCGGCGTCCAGACCAAGGAGCGAAGATGCCCCTAAAGCTTAAAGCCCTGCCGGATCAGGTGCTTGTGATCACCGGAGCGAGCTTCGGCGTAGGGCTCGAGACCGCGCGCGCGGCGCTGAAGGCCGGGGCGGCCGTCGTTCTGACCGGCATGGACGAGACCCTGTTACGGCGGATCAGCGCTGAGTTCGCCAGCGAAGGCGGACGGGCGCACCCGGTGGCGGCGGATCTGAGCCGGCCGGAAGAGGCCGCGAAGGTGGCGCGCGCCGCCTTGGCCCGGTTCGGCCTCTTTGACACCTGGGTGAACAGTGGCGGCGAGGGCGGACACGCCGCCGTGGTGAACGGCTCGCAGGCGGCGGCGGATTATTTTCAGACCTATTCGCAATGCGGCGCGGTGATCAACGTCGGCGCCTCGCCCTCCGACACCAAGGGATACACCGACAGCCTCAGGGCGACCCTTCGCAGAGCAAAGTCAGCGGTTTCTGTCAGTCTGGTGCGGCGCACGGGCGCTCCGGCGGCGGTGGCCCGGGCGGTGCTCCATGCGGCGCAGCATCCGGTGCAGGATCTGTCAGTCGGACCGCGTGGCCGGCGCATGACGGTGGCCGAATCCGCCGGTCTGGCGGTGGGCGCCCTGGCCCTGGCCGTAGCCGCGGCCTATTTGGCCCGCAGCCCGATCGGACGTTCGGCGCGTCCGCTGCTGACCCGCGCCCTGCGGCCGGCGCCGGCCGTGCGCCAGGGCGGTGGGACCCGGCTGCTAACAGGCCGCCGATAGGTTGTCAGCGAACCGCGAAATTCACCACAAGTTAACGCCGCGCGACCGACTCTGAGCCCCAGTCGTCGCGGGGGTTTTGTGCGCAATCTTGTCGCCGCTGTTGAGCGTCTCGATCCGCTGTCCGTTTCCGGGCGGGTGGCGGCGGTAAGCGGACTGCTGATCGAAGCTCGGGGCGGATTGACCCGCCTGGCTGTCGGCGCACGGGCTGAGGTTGTCCGGCTCGGCGATACGCCCCTTCCGGCTGAGGTTGTGGGCTTTCGCGAAACGCGCGCGCTGTTGATGCCGTTCGGCCCGGTTGAGGGCGTGGCGCCGGGCGCAGAGATTCGAATTGAACCCGCAGGTTCGGCGGTACGTCCCACGCGGGGCTGGTTGGGGCGGGTGATTGACGGCTTCGGCGCGCCCATCGACGGCAAGGGACCCCTGCCGCAGGGATTGGCGGCCTACCCTTTGCGCAACCCGCCGCCGCCGGCCCATGCGCGCGGGCGCGTCGGAGAACGGCTGGACCTGGGCGTGAGGGCCATGAACGTCTTCACCACCTGTTGCCGGGGGCAGCGGCTGGGGGTGTTCGCGGGGTCGGGTGTTGGCAAATCTGTGCTGCTGTCGATGTTGGCCAAGGCCGCCGACTGCGACGCTGTGGTGGTGGGCCTGATCGGCGAACGGGGCCGTGAAGTCCGGGAATTTATCGAGGAGACGCTGGGCGAAGAGGGGCTGAAGCGCGCCGTGGTGGTTGTGGCGACCTCAGATGAGCCGGCGCTGAAACGCCGTCAGGCCGCCTATATGACCCTGGCCATCGCTGAGTTCCTGCGCGATCAGGATCTGGAGGTGCTGTGCCTGATGGACTCGGTGACCCGTTTCGCCATGGCGCAGCGCGAGATCGGCCTGGCCGCCGGCGAGCCGCCCACCACCAAGGGCTATACGCCGACGGTGTTCACCGAGCTGCCGAAACTTCTGGAGCGGGCAGGGCCGGGACCGGTGCGGCCAGATGGGACGACGGCAGGTCCCATCACCGGGCTCTTCACCGTGCTGGTCGACGGCGACGACCACAATGAGCCGATCGCCGACGCCGTGCGCGGGATCCTGGACGGCCACATCGTCATGGAGCGGGCCATCGCCGAGCGCGGGCGGTTTCCAGCCATCAATGTGTTGAAGTCGATCAGCCGCACCATGCCCGGTTGCCAGCTCCCCCATGAGCGCGAGCTTGCGGCCTCGGCGCGGCGGTCGCTGGCGGCCTACGCCAATATGGAGGAGCTGATCCGCATCGGCGCCTATCGGCAGGGCTCCGACCCGGAAATCGACCGGGCCATCGAGCTCAATCCGGCGCTTGAGAATTTCCTCGGTCAGGGCAAGGACGACGCCACCAGCCTAGACGACAGCTTCGGTCGGTTGGCCGCCATCGTCCAGGGTGACACCACATGAGCTGGGCGGAATCGCTGATCAAACTCTCCTCGCATGAGGTGGAAACGATCCAGAAGCGCCTCGCCGAGGCGGTAGAGCGGCGAGCGGCTGCGGAAATGAAGTTGATGCTGATGGAGGCCGAGGGGGTCTCGGAGGCGGAGCAGACCGGCGCCGAGGCGGACGCGTCCTGGGGTCACATCGATTATCTTTCCTTCCTGGGCGGCCTGCGTCTACGCCGTGCGCTGGCCGAGGCGGAGATCGCCCGGTTGCTGGCCGAGGAACAGGGGGTGCGTGACGCCCTGGCCATCGCCTTCGAAGAGCAGAAGAAATACGAGCACGTCGCCGAGACCGCCCGGTTGCTGCAACGTAAGGAAGCGGCGCGCCGTGAAACAGCGGAACTCGATGAGCTCGGTCTGCGCCGGGCGACGGCGCGGTGAGCGCAGCCAGCCGCCGCGCGGTGCTCGGCGGGGCGTTGGCGCTGGCGGCCTGTGAGCGGCAGGCGAAGTCGGCGCCGGCGGTCTATGCGCCGTCGCTGAAGTCCGTGGCGCCATTTCCCATCGGAACCTGCGCGCAGGTGTCGCATCTGCAGCAACCGCTGTGGGTCGACCTCGCGCTTCGCCATTGCAACCGGCTGACGCCCGAGTGGGAAATGAAGATGGAATACGTCGTCCAGCCGGACGGCGGCTTTCTGTTCGACCGTCCCGACCGGCTGGCGGACTTCGCCCGCGACCGGGGACTGCGCCTGCATGGCCACGCCCTGGTCTGGTACGCCCAGAAGCCGGCGGGATTCCTCAATCTTGACGAACGGCGGGTCAGCTTCGCACGAGCCTATGACAACTACATCACCGCCCTAGTGGGTCGCTATCGCGGCGTGGCGGCGAGCTGGGACGTGGTCAACGAGGCCATCGCCGAGGACGGAGACGGCTGGCGCGACAGCCTGTGGGCCCAGAAGCTGGGACCCTTCGACCACATGCGGCGGGCCTTTGACCGGGCGCGTGAGGCGGACCCGGGCGCGGTGCTTTTCCTTAATGACTACAATCTGGAACTCATGCCCAAGAAGCTCGATAGCTTCCTGCGCCTGACTGAGCAGCTACTGAAGGCGGGCGCACCCCTGGGCGGGCTCGGCACGCAAACCCATGTGGCTGCCGACACAGAAGCCGGGGCGATCGGCCGGGCCGTGTCGGCGTTGGGTCAGATGGGACTGGCGGTCCATGTCTCCGAGGCGGATGTCTCGATGACCCGCGCCCAAGGCATGTTCGCCTCGAGGGCTGAGCGGGAGCGGGCGCAGGGACGCCTATACGCCGAGGCGGCGGAGGCGCTGCTGGCGCTGCCGCCTGCGCAGAGGTTCGGATTGACGCTCTGGGGCCTGCGTGACCGCGACTCCTGGCTGCGCAACGAGAACCCGACGGATTCGCCGGCGATCTTCGACGACAGCGGAAACGCAAAGCCGGCTGCGGCGGCTCTGGCGGAGGCGCTGAGCCGCAACCGTTAGCGTGGCGGCAGGTTAGCGGTCCGATTGATCACATTGGCGGTTTCGGACTGCCTCAGCGCGTGCAGATCTTCGCTGATCCGGAAGATCGCCACATAGAACTCGCAGAAGCCGCGCCACAGGAGCGCTGCGACCACGGCCACCAGGAGGCCGCCGACAAGCACCGGAATGGCCAGCAGCACGCCGCGGAGGCTGGCCTCGCGGATCGCCACGCCGATGGCGGCTCCGACGGCGCCGAAAGCGATGAACGCCACCAGTCCCAGGCCGGACCAGTAGATGAGGTGGATAACCCGGTTGGTCATCAGACGCTCGAAGGTGAGCAGGTCCCAGACCACCGTGTTCTCGAGCCCCGCGGGCAATTGTCGGCTCATGCGAAGTCCCAGACAGCGGGCGCCACGATCGCCCCACGACCATTCACCGCTAGCAGCGCACGGCCGTCACGGCAACGATACAAACGGGCGCATGGGTTTCAGATCGTCCCCACGGTCTTCAGGCGGGCCTTGGGATGGACCTCGTTCTGACTCATCACCGGGGTCTGGCCGCGGAAGCGTTCGATGATCGAGCGGACGTAGGGTCGGATGCCCGGGCTGGTGAGCAGGACGGGCGATTCGCCGGCCAGGGCGGCGCTTTCGAAGGTTTCGCGCACGCCGCGGATGAAGTCCTGCAGACGTGAGGGGGCGAGCGCCAACTGGCGTTCCTCGCCGGGTCCCACCAGGGCTTCAGAGAAGGCGTTCTCCCACTCCGGGGTGAGGGTGACGATGGGCAGTGCGCCGTCGTCGCCGCGGTAGGCGAAGCAGAGCTGGCGGGCGAGGCGGGCGCGGACCTGCTCCACCAGGAAGGTGATCGAGGCGGTGTGGGGCGCGGCCTCGCCGATGCCCTCCAGGATCGCCGGCAGGTCGCGGATGGAAACCCGTTCGCGCAGCAGGGCCTGCAGCACCCTTTGGACGGTCGTGGCGGTGACCACCGAGGGGATGAGGTCTTCCACCAGCTTTTTCTGCCCGTCAGGCAGGTCCTTGAGCAACTTCTGGACCTCCGAATAGGAGAGCAGGTCAGGCATGTTCTCCTTGAGCACCTCGGTCAGGTGAGTGGTGAGAACGGTGGCCGGGTCGACGATGGTGTAGCCGCGGAAGGTCGCCTCCTCACGCAGGTTGTCGTCGATCCAGGTTGCGGGCAGGCCGAAGGCGGGTTCGCGGACGTGTTCGCCGGGCAGCTCCACCTGGCCGCCCCGGGGGTCCATGGCCATCAGCGAACCCAGTCGCACTTCGCCTGCGCCGGCCTCCATCTCCTTGATTCGCAGGGCATAGCCCATGCTGGGCAAGCGCATGTTGTCGAGGATGCGCACCGCCGGCATGACAAAGCCAAAATCGGCGGCGAGCGTACGGCGCAGCGCCTTGATCTGATCGGTGAGACGACGACCCTCCAGGTCGTTGATCAGGGGCAGCAGGCCGTAGCCGAGCTCAATCTTGATTTCGTCGATCGCCAAAGTCTGGGCGATCGATTCTTCCTGTTCGACGACGGGGGCGGGCGGCGCCTCCTCGACCACCGGTCTGGCGGCGTCCTGGGCGCGGCGCCAGGCCAGGACCCCCGCGGACATCGAGATGATCGCAAAGGGAATCAGCGGCATGCCCGGTACGAAGGCGATGACGCCAGCGGCGACGGCGACGATGCCCAGGGCGACCGGGTTCATGGCCAGCTGCATCACCAGGGCCTTGTCGGCCGACCCCTCGACGCCGGCCTTGGAGACCAGGAAACCCGCGGCGATGGAGATAACCAGCGCCGGCACCTGGCTCACCAGGCCGTCGCCGATGGTCATGATCGTGTAGGTCGAGGCCGCCTGGGCGAGCGGCACCTTATGCTGCAGCACCCCGATCAGGATGCCGCCGACGATGTTGATTCCGACAATGATCAGGCCGGCCACGGCGTCGCCGCGGACGAATTTCGAGGCCCCGTCCATGGCCCCGAAGAAGGTGGATTCCTGCTCCAGTTCCTTACGGCGGAGCTTGGCCTCATCCTCCTCGATCAGTCCGGCCGACAGGTCGGCGTCGATAGCCATCTGCTTGCCGGGCATCGAGTCCAGGGCGAAGCGGGCCGCCACCTCGGCGATCCGGCCCGAGCCTTTGGTGATCACCACAAAGTTCACGATCACCAGGATCACGAACACGATGACGCCAATGACGTAGTTGCCCCCCATCATCAGCTTGCCGAAGGCTTCGATGATCTTGCCGGCGCCGTGCGCGCCTTCGTGGCCATGCCCGAGGATCAGGCGCGTGGAGGCGAGGTTCAGGCCGAGGCGGAACAGAGTGGTGACCAGCAGCACCGTGGGAAAGGCGGTGAACTCCAGCGGCCGGCGGATCAGCAGCGAAGTCATGAGGATCAGGACGGCGCTGGTGATCGACAGCGAGAGCAGCGCATCCAGAAGGAACGCCGGAATCGGAAGGATCAGCAGGACGATGATGCCGACCACGCCCAGAGCCATGGCGACATCGCCACGCGCCACCCAGCCCCAGATTTCGCGGGCGGTAGGGGCGGACTGGGATGGCGTGGTCAGGCCGATGTCAGCCATGGGCTAGACAAAACCTTTCAGGCGGCGCTGGCCGCTCCCTGGGGGGCGGGCACGGCGACGCCGGCGTCGGTGTACTCACGCAGCTTGTTGCGCAGAGTGCGGATCGAAATGCCGAGGATGTTCGCCGCATGGGTGCGGTTGCCGAAACAATGGCTGAGCGTGTCGATTATCAGTTGCTGCTCCATCGCGGCCACGGTCTGGCCAACAAAGGCGCGGGCGGCGGTTTCCGCGGCAAAGGAGGCGACCTGAGCCGTGCGCGCGCCGAAGTCGCCGGGGGACAGGGGTTGACCATCGGGAAGCCGGACCGCAGCGTCCTCGATCTCCGGTCCGCTGGACAGCAGGACCGCGCGGTGAACCGCATTCTCCAGTTCGCGCACATTGCCCGGCCAGCGGTGTCCGACCAGTCGGCGCTTGGCTTCCTCCGACAGCGGCTTGGCCGCCAGACCGTTGGCCGCGGAGTATTTCTTCACGAAGAATTCGGCCAGGGCGATGATGTCGCCGGGCCGCTCGCGCAGGGCCGGCAGCCGCAGGTTCACGACGTTGAGGCGGTAGAGGAGGTCCTCGCGGAAGGTCCCGTCGCGGACCGCCTGGGCGAGGTCGCGGTTGGAAGTGGCCAGTACGCGGATGTCGACCTTGACCGGCTTGGCGCCGCCGACGCGGTCTATCTCACGTTCCTGCAACGCGCGCAGCAGCTTGGCCTGCAGCCGCGCATCCATTTCAGAGATTTCGTCCAGCAGCAGGGTGCCGCCGTTGGCCTCCTCGAACTTGCCGATGCGGCGCGCCACAGCGCCGGTGAAGGCGCCCTTCTCGTGGCCGAAAAGTTCGCTTTCCAAGAGGTTGTCGGGGATGGCCGCGCAGTTGACCGAGATGAACGGGCGCTGGGCGCGGCGCGACTTGTGGTGGACGTAGCGGGCCACGACCTCCTTGCCCACGCCGCTTTCGCCGGTGATCAGGATCGAGGCGTCGGAACCGGCGATCTGATCGGCCATGCCGATCAACGCCTTCATGGCGTCATCGCGGACGATCATCGGCCGTTCGTCGTCGGAGACGGCGGCCAGAACCGCGGCGATCAGCTTGGCGTCGGGCGGAAGCGGAATGAACTCCTTGGCTCCGGCTCGGATGGCGTCCGCGGCCCGTTGCGCGTCAGCGGCGACTCCGCAGGCGACCACCGGCACGGTGATCCGCTCCGCCTCGTTGGCGGCGATCAGACCGGCGATGTCGAGCTCGTAATCGACCATCAGCAGGTCGGCGCCCTGACCGGCGCGCAGGGCGTGGGTGGCGGCGGCCACGGTTTCCACATGGCTCACCTTGGCGCCCGTCGCCATGGCCATCTTCACCGCCGAGGCAAGCTGTCCGTTGAGTTTTCCGACGACCAGAAGCCGCATATTCAATTCTCCGAGTACACTGTCGCAGTCAGGCGGCCGAATCGCCGTCCTTGATGATTTCGGTCATGGTCACGCCCAGGCGTTCGTCGACGATGACGACCTCGCCCCGGGCGACCAGGCGGTTGTTGACGTAGATGTCGATGGCCTCGCCGACCTTGCGGTCCAGCTCGAGGATGCTGCCAGAGGTGAGCTGCAGCAGTTGAGCCACCGAGAGCTGGGCGCGCCCGAGCACGGCCGATATGGCCACGGGCACATCAAAGACCGGCAAGAGGTCAGTGGCGTTCTTGTCCTCGCCGCCGGAGTCGGTGGCCAAGGCGCCCTCTTCGGGCCCGAATTCGTCAAGCTTTAGCTCGGTGTCAGACATCAGGGTCAACTTTCGGCGGGGCTTGATCAAGGGGGAGGGGTTCGGCGTGCAGGCCTTCAGCGGCGAGGGCCGCGGTCAGGGCTTCCGCGACGCGCGCAGCGGCGGCGTCGGGGTCGTAGGCGGCGGCGCCATCTCCGAAATCCAGAGTGAAGGCGCCGCGCGGGCGGCCATGAGCCTCGCGCACCTGGATCGGGCCGGCATAGCCGACCGCCTGGGCGGACTCGGCGAGGGCCGAGGTGAGCCCGTCGTGCAGTTCTAGGGCGGCATGGATCACCAGTCGCGGAGCGGTCTCGATTTCTCGGCCGAGCGCCACCAGGGCCGCCTGCAGCGGCGCGTCCGGGAACCGATCAAGGGCTGCGTCCGCGATAGATCGAGCGCAGGCCAGCGCCAGGGCGGCCGAGCCTTCCCGGTGGTTGTGGGCCACGGCGGCAAGCGCCGGCAGGGCTGAGCGGCAGGTGGCGGCGATCTCGGCCAGGGCCTCGGCCTGCTGGGCGGCGACGCTGGCCATGGCGGCGCGCTCGCCCTCCGCATAGGCCGCGGCGCGAACCGCCTCGACTTCCTCGGCTGGGAACAGGCGTTTGGGCCGCGGGCTGGCGAACACCACAGCGCCGTCGCTTCCGAACTCGGTGTCGAAGGCGAATTTCTGCGGGGCGGACGTCATGACCGCATCCTCTTCCGTTGCTGTCTTGGGGACTGGCGCATCAGTAGATCAGCTCGTCGTCGCTACCGGAGCCGGCCAGCATGATCTCGCCCTTGGCGGCGAGGTCCTTGGCGGCCTGGACCATAGTCATCTGCGCCTGATCGACGTCCTTCAGGCGCACGGGGCCCATGTCCTCCATGTCCTCGCGCATGATCTTGGCCGCGCGTTCCGACATGTTGGAGAAGAACATTTCGCGCAGGGTGTCCGAGGCCCCTTTGAGCGCCAGCCCCAACTGGTCCTTCTCCACCGCCCGCAGCAGGGTCTGAACGCCGCCGGGGTCAAGCTTGGAAAGGTCATCGAATACAAACATCAAGGCGCGGATACGCTCAGCGCTTTCTCGGTTGCGCTCCTCCAGGGCCGCGATGAAGCGGGACTCGGTCTGGCGATCGAAGGCGTTGAATATTTCCGCCATCATCTCGTGGCTGTCGCGCTTGGAAGTGCGCGCCAGGTTGGACATGAATTCGTTGCGCAGGGTCTGCTCGATCTTGTCGAGGATGTCGCGCTGCACCGGCTCCATGCGCAGCATGCGGGTGACGCATTCCAGGGCGAAGTCTTCTGGCAGGGCGGCCAGCACCCGGGCGGCGTGCTCGGACTTGATCTTTGACAGCACCACCGCGACCGTCTGCGGGTATTCGTTCTTCAGGTAGTTGGCGAGGACCGCCTCGTTCACATTGCCGAGCTTGTCCCACATGGTGCGGCCCGCCGGTCCGCGGATCTCCTCCATGAGGCTCTCCACCTTCTCGGGCGGCATGATCGCGGAGAGGAGTCGCTGGGTCTGTTCGAACGATCCCATGATCGCGCCGGCCGAGGACATGCCGGTGACAAACTCAACCAGCAGTTCTTCCACCACCGAAGCTGCGACCGTGCCTAGGCCGGCCATGGCCTGGGAGAGATCCTTGATTTCCTCCTCGTCGAACTGTTTCCAAATCGAGGCATGCTCCTCGCCCAACGACAGAAGCACGATGGCCGCCTTCTCCGGACCGGTGAGTTTGGAGACGTCGGTTAGGGTCTTGGCCTTGTGCGCGCTCATGCGGTTTCATGCAGCCAGGTGCGCAGGATCGAGACCGACTCCTCCGGGTGGTTGTTGACGAAGTCCGAGACCCGCCTGACCGAACTGGCCTTCACCTGTCCTTCGATGCGGGCGATATCGATCTTCTGCTCGATCTCGCTGGAGGCCTGGGCGATCTGCAGGGGCTGACCGGTGCTGGGATCCAACGGAATCTGCAATGGCGCGCCGTCGGTGCCGTGACTCACCGCGCCCTGGCCCGCGTAGTTGGGCTGGCCGCCGGCCATGGCTATCATCTGGCCGCCGCCCCCAGACCCCGCGCTCTTGATCAGCGGGCGGACCACGAAGATCATCATCAGGATCGCCACCAAGGCCATGACCACCAGTTCGGCGACCCGCATGATGTCATTCTTGTCGAAGCCCATCAGCGGATTGGTCGCGCTGGTGCCGCCGTCGCCCACATCGAGGGAGGGGAAGCGGACATTGACCACGGTAACCTGGTCGCCGCGCTCCTCGCTGTAGCCCACCGCCGTACGCACCAGATCTTCGATACGCCTCATCTCCTCGGCGCTACGCGGGGTGTAGGGGCCTGGCTTTCCGCCCTTGCCGGGGGCCGTGACGCCGTCGACCGCGACGGCCACCGAGAGGCGCTTGATCTGACCAGGCTCCTGGATCTCAGTGCGCGTGGTTTTGGAGATTTCGTAGTTGGTGGTGGACTCGGACTTGCCGGTGTTTGAGCCGGCCTGGCCGGCGGCATTGGCGGGGCCGCCGGGAATGTTGCTGGTGGCCGTGGCCTGGCCGCTGTCAGCCGGCTCGGTCTCGCTGGATTTTTCCTCAGTGGTCGACTCCGAGCGGACCACCTGGCCGTCCGGGTTGAAGTTTTCCTCCTGGACCGTGACACGCGACAGATCGAGGTCGGCGGTGACATTGACCCGCGACTTGCCTGGCCCGACCATACCCTCCACCAGGGTGCGTACGCTCTTGGCGATGCGGGTCTCCACCTCGTTCTTCCGACCGTCCGCCTGGTCGATACCATCCTGCGGGCCCGACAGGGTCTTGGCGTGCTGGTCGACGACGGTGACGCGTTCGGGCTTCAGGCTGGGCACCGCGCCGGCCACCAAATTTTGCACCGCCTTGACTTGTTCCGGACCCGGTTCGCGGCCGCCGACGCCCAAGGTCACCGAGGCCGAGGGCGGATCGGTTTCTTCCTCGAATAACTGGCGGTGCGGCAGGACGAGGTGGACGCGCACATTGGTGACGCCCTCGAGGCTGCGGATGGTGCGGGCCAGTTCGCCCTCGAGGGCGCGCTGGCGGTTTAGCTGCTGGACAAAGTCTGTCTGGCCCAGAGCGTTGGCTTCGTCGAAGATTTCATAGCCCACAGACCCTGACGTCGGCAGCCCTTTGCCCGACAGCATAAGGCGCGCCGACGCCACCTGGTCGCGAGGCACCAGAATGGTCGCGCCGTCGCCTTTGACCTCATATTTGATCCCGGCCTGATCGAGAGCGCCGGTGATCGCGCCGGCCTCCTTCAGGTCAAGGTTGGCGTAAAGCAGCGACTTGGGCTCGCCGAGATTCATGGTCAGGGCGAATAGAGCCGCGGCTACGCCGGCGCCGATCCCAAGGATCGCCGCCAACCGGCCGATGCCGAATCGCTGCAGTGCTGCGACGAAGCCGTTCAATTCGCGAGACCTTTTCCCACCGTTACAAGGCTGCGCTTGCTCATCTGGCGTGCGCCGCTAGGCAGGATTTACCCACTGCAAGGTAAACGGGGGTTTAAGCCCGGCCCGCGGAGCCCGGCCAGGCGGGGAGTCACCCGCTGAACGGAACCAGCGCGCCCCAGATGAACAGGATTACGGAAAAGGCCGCGTAAACCAGCACGGTTAAACTGAAACCTGTCTTGCGGAGTGACGACCAGGAGTCCACTCGCCGCCCGCCGCGCCATACATAGGGCAAGGCCAGAAGGCTGGGCGGCACAAGGAGCGCCGCGACCAGGGCGCAGGCCGAAGCCAGCATCAGCATCGGGCCGGGCCAGTCAAAAACCACCTTGGCGAGGTCACCAGCCTTTGACGCCCAGATCAGGAACATGACGATGGCGGTGAGCCATAGCGCGGCCTGGGTGTTCTGAACCTGACTCATCAGGCTCTGAATGCTCGTTTCACGGAACTCGCGCCGATTGCGCGCGATGACGCCGCCTAGGGTGCCAATCGCCGCCAGGCCGGCCGCCGCGGCGAGCGCGAGCAGTGTCGTTGGCCGCCGCCAAAAGCCGGCGCGCTCGTATAGGGCTCCATTAAAGCTGGTGGCGAAATTGGCGGGTTGGCCCGCCCGCAGGCCGAATACCAGATGACTTGAGTTGGAATCGGAGGCGAAGCGCCCCTTGGTGAGGTCGGCTTCCGGCGTCCACAGCTCAACTCCCCTGGAACTCCGGGTGACGAGCCGGCCTTCGGGTGAGACGGCTACGCCGACGCCGGAACTCAGCAGCGTCACAAAGGATTCAAGCCCGCTGTGGGCCCGGCGGGTCGAGACATAGTAGCCTTCATAGAGGCCGCGCTGGCCGACCAGAGCCACCGAGGGCGGATGAGGCGGCGGTTCCGCCGGCGCATAGAACTGGCGGACAATAGCCTCTGGCAGGCGCTCGGCGAGGGGTGCGCCCGACTCGGTATTGGTCGAGATGAAGACACCCAGCCCCAAGCCAGGAACCAGCACCATGTTGGACTGGAATGACAGCGTGGCGCCAGCATGACCATAGCCAGTCTGGCCGCCTGGAAGGGCGTACACAGCGAACCCATGCGCCCAGCCGTTGATCCCCGGCGGCGTACGCCGCAACGGGGTGCGGAAAGCCTGGGCCGCGCGGGACCCAAAGATGACCACCTCGTCCAAGGTTCCGCCATTCAGGAGCATGGTCATATAACGCGCCATATCGGCGGCGGTGGAGGAGGCTGACCCTGCGGGCGCAATCTGGCCAATGAATTCGAATGGCCGTTGCCGATAGCCGGTCGGCGTCCAGAGATAGCCCTGCGAAAGGTCGGCGGCGAGGCCTGCGGACATCGGCGCAGGCAGTTTCGCCAAGGTGGCGCGCGGTTCGCGGAAAGTCGTGTGCGCCAGGCCCAAGGGAACGAATATCTCGTCTTCGATCAACCGCTCGAAGGGCCGCTGCGCCACGTAGCTGACCGCCGCGCCGGCGAGACCGGCCCCATAGTTCGAGTAGCTGGCGACAGCGCCCGGCTCTCGCACCCGCCGCGGGCGCTCTTGGCGCAAATAGACATCGAGAGGCCTGATCCGGCTCGCGTTGTCCTCGAACAGGTGGCCCAGTGCGCGGTCCTCGAACCCTGCTGAGTGATCCAGCAGATTGGAGACCCGGATCGGGGTGTCGAAGCCCTGGTTGCGGACCTGCAATGTCTCCGGAAGATAGAGGTTCACAGGGGCCTCAAGCCGTATGCGGCCGGCCTCCACCTCTTTCATGAGGGCGATCCAGGTGAAGGTCTTGGAAATCGAACCGATGCGGAACAGCGTACGGTCAGGATCAACTCTTCGAGCCGGCGAGAGGCGCGCGAACCCGTAACCCTTCTTCAGGATTAACTGGCCGTTCTGGACCACGCTGATCGTAACCCCCGCGACATGTTCGCGGGCCATCGCATCCCGCACGAGGCCGTCGAGGTAGGCTTCAAGTTCGGCCGGGGGGATCTGTTCACCAGGGACCAGGCGGGATCCTGCCGGTCCGAGCGGCAGGGGCGCGGAATATGCGGTGGCGGGCGTCGCCGCGCGAGAATGTGCGAGCGCCGCCGGCCGCCGTAGCAATCCAGGGCGGCCAGAGCCGGGATTGGGGATCGGAGTCTGCCGCGTGAAAGTCGGTGAAGGCGCGGCGGCGGGCGCGGGCGCTGGCGCCGCTGGCGCAGCGTCCTGAGCCGTCGCGGCGCCGGGACCGAGGGTCAGAACAACCAGCGCCGCAAGCACGGCCGTGAGGAGTGGTTTCATGAGCCGATCAGCGTCCGCATTCGATTTGGGGAGCCCCGTTGACTTTCTAGGGCGCCTTGCCCCGCCGGCAAAGCCCATGGAAATCTAGTTCGTCGCGGTCGCCGCACCGGCGAACCCATATAGCGGCAGCGTCGGACGAATTTCCGCCCCGATCCACAACTGCGGTTCAGAAGGCGGTTTCATGCCCTCCTTCGTTTCGCGGGCGGCGACACAAGCCTGAACCCCCCGGGCAAGGGCTTGAAACTCACGAGTGAGCGGCATGGTTTGCAGGAAACAGTCGTCGAAGAACGGGTATTTATTGCTCTCGCCGCAGCCGAATGATGTGCGATCCGGCCGCGCGGCGGTCAGGATCATCCGGTTCGGCCTGGCCAGGTCGGGAATGAAGACGCCAGAGAAACAGGCGGAGATCACCACCACCGTCGGCTTGCTCGCGCAGGCCTGATCGATGATCTTCGCCAGGATCGGAGGCGGCAGGATTTGCTCGCCGACCAGCACGCCCTGCGGCGCGCCATGGGAACTGAAGTAGATCAGGCAACCGCCGGGATTGCGCGCGGAGAGTTCCGAAAGCGCGTCGTAAATGGCCTGGGGGTCCGACTTCAGAGGGCGGGGGTCCTTGTATCGCTCCGGACGCACCGAGAACTGCCGCACGTTGGATGGCGAAAACCCCGCTGTGGCCAGGGCTCGTGCAACATCGCGGCGCGCGTTATCGAAGGCTTCGGAAGGTCCGCCTGAATGAGCATGCCAATCGCCGGCGACCACGATCGCGCTCCAGTCGGCGAAAGGCCCGGCGCGGGCGGCGAGCGGCGTCAGCCAGATCACCAACAAAACGCAAAGCCGCCAGGCGAACCCCGGCCGCCGGAGCCGACCCATGGTCTACTTCTTCCGGAATTGGTCGAGAGATACGATTTTGGCGGGTTCGCTATCCGCCGGCGCAACCATCGCAATTGCGGGGACCGCCTCCGCGTCGTTCGCCTCGGTGGCGGGAGTCTCGAATTGCAGCAGGAACTGTACGCTTGGGTCGTAGAACCGGCTTACGGCCGAATAGGGGACCGACAGGCGCTTCGGCTGACCGCCGAAATGCAGCGTCACAGAAAAGAAGGTCTCGCCCGGCGCAAGGTCCCAATAGCGGTGTTGCAGGACGATGGTCATCTCGTCCGGGTATTTAGACAAAAGGTCCACGGGGCCGGAGACGCCGGCGGCGTCGGTCTTGAAGGTAATGTAGAAATGGTGCGCGCCCGGCAGGCCTTCCGGGGCCGCTGCACGTTTGAGCGCGGCCTTCACCACGCCGCGCAGGGCGTCCTGGGCCATCGCCTCGTAGTGAATCAGATCTTGGGACGTAGGGTCCTGGGGCATGGCGTCTCTCGTTAACTCACCAGAAACTAACTGTTCGCTCGCAAGGCGCAAGGCGGCTCGGCGACGACGCGAGCGGTTCTCGTCAAAGGTGTGTTCGACAGGCAATGATTTAAGTGGAGGGGTTCTGTTGCCAGGCCCCCTCCGAGCCCCGCCTGGCGCTGCTAAGACGCCAGGGCTTTAGGTCGAGAAACGACCCGCCGCATTACGCGGCGAGGCGAACCTCTTCAGCGAAGTTATCGTTCGCAGTTAGTTAAAAGCCCGAAACGGTGGGCCAAGCCGAGAGAAAGCAAACACCTTT
>CANJLH010000018.1 GCA_947475415.1 Caulobacteraceae bacterium | reverse complement strand
GCAAGGTCAGCCGTCTTCGCACCTGCCTCCGCTTCCCGCAGCACCCCGATAATCTGCTCTTCTGTAAATCGTGATCGCTTCATCGTCCGTCCTTCTCTCAGGGCCGGACTCTAATCATTCTTGGATGGAAATCAGGGGGTCACGTCAACTCCCCCCAAAATCGCGTCGTGTTTCGGCTGAACCGAAATTACGTCCTGCGCTTTAGACCCTACTTATGTCCTGCGTAATCGAGTTGCAAAAAGCGCGCAACCAGGGCGCAATCCTGCAATCAACGAGTTGGGGAACAATCGGTGGCTGAAGATATCCGGAAATCAGTCGCGGCGGATTCTCCGCTGGGCGCCTGGAGCCTGCCTGAAGAACTCGTGATGTTGCGGGACTCCGTTCGCAGGTTCATGGCGGACGTAGTACGCCCGTTGGAGGCGACGCTCCCCCATGACTGCCCCGGCCCGCCGCCGGAACAGCTCGCAACCCTGCAGGCCAAGGCGCGCGTTCTGGGCCTTTGGGCGCTGCAGACGCCCTCGGCGTTCGGCGGCGCGGGGCTTGGCGTCCTGGGCCAGGTGGTCGTCGCCGAGGAAGCGGCGAAGTGCCGGATGGGCGCATTCTTCCCGGCCTGCGGCGCCTTCGGCGGCAATCCGCCCAGCGTCCTGTTCGCCGCGACACCCGCCCAGTATGAAAAATGGGGGCGCCCGATCGTCGAGGGCCGCGCAACCCGCGCCTTCAATGCGATCAGCGAGGCCACTGGCGGGTCGGACCCCGCCCGCGCCATCCGCTGCCGCGCCATCCTTGATGGCGACGCCTACGTCATAAACGGCGCCAAGATGTGGACCACCCACGCCGGCACGGCGGACTATGGCATCGTCTACGCCCGCACCGGCGAAGCTGGCCAGAAGGGCGGCATCAGCTGTTTTGTGGTGGAGACCGCTTCGCCAGGTTTGACCCGCAAACCCATCGGCGTGCTGACCTCCTATTCGCCCTTCGAACTGCATTTCGACAATGTCCGCGTGCCCGTCGAAAACCGGATCGGCGGCGAGGGACAGGGATTCGCGCTCGCCGACAGCTTCCTGGTGCAGACCCGCATCACCTATGCGGCCGGCTGCATTGGCCTCGCCCAGATGGCCCTGGAGCACGCCATCGACTGGGCGAACCAGCGCGAGACCTTCGGCGTTCGCCTCGCCGATCGCCAGGCGATCCAGTGGATGATCGCCGACAGCGAGATCGAACTGCGCGCGGCGCGCCTGTTGACCTACCAGGCCGCCTGGAACGCCGACCTCGGTCGAGACGTCAAGGTCGATGCCTCCATCGCTAAGGTCTACGCCGCCGAACAGGCCTTCAAGATCGTCGACCGCTGCATGCAGGTCCTGGGCGGCCTGGGTGTCGCCCATGAGATGCCGTTGGAGCGCTGGTTTCGGGAATTGCGGGTCAAGCGCCTGGGCGAGGGCGCTTCCGAAGTTCAGAAGATGATCATCGCTCGGTCGATCCTGAGCCGGCGCGCCGGTTGACTTAGGTCTCGACGCCCCAGGAACGCAACCGCTCGCGCCCGCCAACACCTGGACTGGCCGGGCCCGACTGGATTGCCCCGGGGGTGCGAGAAAGGCGCGGCGCCGGCGCCGGCTGCGCCAGCCCATTGTGAGTGATATACACGCCACGTTCGCGCATGTGCGGATGCGCCTGCGCCTCGTCCAGTTCCAGCACCGGTGCGAAACATGAGTCCGAGCGCTCGAAGACGCCGCACCATTCATCTCGACTGCGCTGCCTGAAACGCGCTTCCAGTTCCGCCGCCTCCTGGTCGGTCCCGCGCAAATCCGCCGGCAGGCCCAGCTTTTCCAGCAGCTCGCGGTGAAATTCCGGTTCCAGGGCGCCCACCGAGACGAAACGGCCATCGGCGCATTCATAACAGCGATAGTTCGCCTGGCTTCCGGAATAGGGCGCGGTCTGCCGCGCCATCGCCGCCGGGTTTGACGCCATCAATCCGCAATACATGGCCATCAGCGACGCAACGCCATCGACGATGGCCGCATCCACAACCTGCCCCCTGCCGGAACGGTCGCGTTCGTATAGGGCGGCGAGCACACCCATGATCAGGAACATGGAACCGCCACCGAAATCCCCCAGCAGGTTCATCGGCGGCATAGGCCGCCGCCCGGGTTCACCAAACGAGGCCAGGGCGCCGCTCAGCGCGACATAATTGATGTCGTGACCCGCGCTCTGCGCAAGGGGCCCAGACTGACCCCAGCCGGTCATGCGGCCATAGATGAGGCGTGGGTTGACCTCCAGCGCCCAGTCTGGCCCCAGGCCCAGCCGCTCCATCACCCCGGGGCGAAACCCCTCCAACAGCACGTCTGACGCGCCGATGGCGGACCTGCAGATCGCCATGTCGCCCGGGCTTTTCAGGTCCAGGGCAATGGAGACCCGCCCCCGGGTCAGCACATTGACGGGGATCCGCGCCCGGCTCCCCACCCGGTCAACCCGCACCACCTCGGCGCCCAGGTCGGACAGCAGCATCGCCGCATATGGGGCGGGGCCCAGCCCGGCCATCTCCAGGACCCGGACGCCGCGCAACGGACCATGCGCGGCGGTGACGTTATAGTCCTTCTCCATGCGAGCTCCCGTTCAGAGACGCTTCAGCCAGTCGACGGTCAGGTCCACCGCCCGCGCCAGCAGGTCCGGCTGACCCTGCATGTAGTGGCTCGCGCCGACCAGCCTGTGGTTTTCGATCCGCGCGCCGCCGGCGGCGCTCCAAAGCGCGACGTCACTTGGATAGACTCCGCCGTCGGCGGTGTAATCCAACTGCAGCACCGGGACCGAGGTGGCGGCAAGGCAAGCCGGTCCATCCGCGTGAGTGTCCAGCGACCACTGGCTGAGCCACGAGGTCAGTGTGGTGAAACGGCCAAGATTGTTGGCCGACAGGTTGGCCTCCCGCGCCGACGCCCCCCGGTTCCCGCCCGCCTTGCGGTCGCTGGGGTCTAAAGACAGGTCCAGGAAGCGCGGATCCGCATAGGTGCGGTGGACCACAAAGGCCTCGTCCCGGCGGCCATCCGGCAATGCGCGGATGATGGCCAGCCGCTCACGGGCCCAGGCGGTGATCGCCTCGCTGCGGCGGCGCTGGCCGGCGCGCACCCGGGCGACAAACCCGGCGTCAAATGGCGGGCCATTGTCGGTGTTGAAGATGTCCAGGGAGGGATCAGTCGCGATCGGGTCGGCCTCGTCCGTCACCGACGCATCAAGATAGCCCAGCATCAGCCGCCCCCGCCCCGGGTGGCCGGCCAGCAAGGCGATGCCGTCAGCCAAGGGAAGATCCTCGGCTCGCAGGTCTACCGGATCGCCGGCTGGCGTCTCCGTGATGGTCAGGCGCTCCGCCTGGGCCTGATAAAACGCCATCAACGCCGCGCCGCCCGAATTTCCAATCAAGGCGACTGTCTTCATTCCCTGCCCGCGCAGGAACTTCACACCGGCGCCGACGTCCTGGATCACGTGCTCCATGATCAGGGCGCTGTCGCCGCCGCAGTAACGTGAATTGAGCGCCAGCACCCCGATCCCCTGTCCCGCCAGAGGGTCGATCAGGTAGTGGTTCATCAGATTGCTGGCCGGGTGCATCAGGATGACCCCGATCGTCGCCTCAGACGGCAGCGCCGCGACGCCATAGATGCGCGGGGCGTTGAGCTGCAGCCCCGACTGGCTCTCGAAGGCGGAACCCACCCGGATCGGCAAGGCGACGTGGCGGCGCTCGCAGATCATGCGCCGCCGCGACGGTTGAACGTCCGGCTCATTCGGGGATCACCGCCTTGGGCTCGCCCGCCTGCACGGTGACCCCGGCCTCGATCAACGCCGTCACCTCCGCTTCGCTCAGACCCGCCTCGCGCAGGATTTCGGCGCTATGTTCGCCCAGCCTGGGGGGCAGCCGGCGCATGGAGGGCGGCGATACCGTCCAGTCGGCGGCGATGCCCACCTGGCGGATCTGACCCTCGGTGGGATGCTCAACAATCGGCAGGAAGTCCTTGGCCATCAGATGTTCATCCTGGATCAGGCTGTCCAGGGTATGCAGCGGGGCCACCGGGATGTCGTTGTCCAGCAGCAGCCGCACCCATTCCGCCGTGGTCTTCTCCTGCATCGCCTCCGAGACATAGGCGTAGAGGTCGTTGGCATGCTCGGTCCGCGTCGTGATGGTGGCGAAGCGAGGGTCGGTGCGGAACTTCTCCTCCTGGCCGATCAGGCGCATGAAGGTTTCCCAGTGTTTGTCGTTATAGATGATCGAACAGACCAGCCCGTCCTTGGTGCGGTAGGGTTTGCGCTCCTTGGTGAGGGTGCGCTTATAGCCCGGCGGCCCTAGGGCCGGCACGAAGGTCTCGCCGCCGAAGTGGTCGCCCAGAACCCATTGCGTCATGGTCTCGAACATCGGGATGGTGATCTGCTGGCCCTTGCCCGTGCGGTCCCGATAGAGGATCGCCGCCAGCAGATGCACGGCGCTAGCCGTGCCCACCGCCCGGTCGTTGAACGCCAGCGGCACGTAGTGGGGCTCCTCCGACCCGGCCAGAACCAACAGGGACGGCAGAGAGGTCGCTCCCTGAATCAGATCCTCATAGGCCGGACGGCCGGCGTAGGGACCATCTTCGCCATAGCCCACCAGGTTCATGACGATCAGCCGCGGATTGATCGCCGCCAGGGTTTCATAGTCGAGACCCAGGCGCTGCAGGGCTTTGGTGCGCACATTGGTGACCAGGGCGTCGGCGCCCTCCAGGATCTTCAGGAGCGCCGCCTTCCCCTGCGGGGCCTTCAGGTCCAGCACGATGCTGCGCTTGTTGCGATTGGCGTGCAGGAACACCCAGCCCATGTTCTCGGTGCGCATTGGCCCGACGTGACGTGTGGTGTCGCCGGCATGCGCCTCGACCTTGATCACATCGGCGCCGAGGTCACCCAGGATTTGGGTGGCGAACGGCCCCATCATCACCGAGCTCAGGTCGACGATGCGCAGGCCTTCGAGCGCGTTTTCCAAACCAATCTCCCTCTGCGTCCGCGTGCTCAGTCCACCCGCGGAACCATGACCTTGCCGTCCATCAGTCGCCGCGCGGTGCGGTAGACGCTGGCCGAGCGCGCCCGCCAGCCGTCGCCCCACTCGACATCGGCGTCTACCGGCACGACGCCCGAGGGCGTGCCGACCCGGACCCGCCCGACGCCGCCGCGCGCCGCCTGCGCCACCACCGTGCCCCCGATACGGGCCGCCACCGCAAGGCAGAGCGCTCCGGTCAGAGGCGCGGCCTTGTGCGCGATTCCCATGGACAGCATCCGCAAGGACACGTCCATCGCCGATTCAGGGACATCCTGCCCGTTCAGCAACCTGGACGCCGCCGGCGGTCCCACCAAGGCGACCTTTGGATTTCCCGGCGATTGGCGTGTGACCACCTCAGGCGTCGCCCCCCGGCCCATGCGCACCCCGGCCTGGGCGCGCAGCCATTCCAGCGCCGCCATCACCGGACCATTTGCGTCCAGCGTCCCAGGTGGCTCCGCCCCGGTCAGGCCGAGATCGTCTGCGGCGACGAACACACAGGCGTTGGCGGCGTCCACCAGGGAGGCTCGCACCAGGCCAAATCCCGGGACCTGGAAGGCGTCGATCACCGACCCGGTGGGAAGTAGGCTCGCCCCACCCGGCTCCAGGAACGTCAGCTGGATCGCAGCGCCGGTTCCAGCCACTCCGGGAATCTCCAGATCGCCGGCCACGGCGGCGCAGCCGTTCGCCATCCGGAACCGCGCCGTGATGATCCGGCCCGTGTTGACTGCATGAATGCGCACCATGGCTTCGTCACCCGTCGCGCGCACCAATCCCTCGTCCACAGCGAAGGGGCCAACCGCTGAGGCGAGGTTTCCGCAGGTGCCTCCATAGTCCACCAACGCCTCGCCGACCGACACCTGGCCGAAGGTGTAGTCCACATCGGCGTCCGGCCGGCTGGGCGGATCGATCACAGCCACCTTCGACAGGGACGAGACTCCACCGCCCAGGCCGTCAAGCTGGCGGCCATAGGGATCGGGACTGCCCAACACCGACAGGAACAGGGCGTCGCGGGAGGGCTTGTCCGCAGGCAGATCGCGCCCATGGAAGAACACGCCCTTGCTGGTGCCTCCGCGCATGAACACCGCCGGGACGCTGAGTTGGGGACTAGCCGAGCTGGTAGACACGATAGACCAATCCCTGCGGACCACGTGTGCCCACACCTGCGCCCACCACGTCATTCAACCAGGCGCAGCGGCCGCTGGCTTCGAACAGATGCGCCGTCCGATAGACGAAGTCCGCGGGATCCGCGGCCCTGCCCGCCATCTCCGCGGCCAGGACCTCGGGCGATGCGGTGCGATAGCCGCGATAGCTCATGGCGATGACCTCGCCATCGTCTTCGCGAAGCAGAACCTTGACGTCGATTTCCCGCACTCCGTCGGGGCGGGTGGTGAGCCAATCCGATCCGCCGGGGGCGACGATCCCCTTCAGCCGCGGACCCTGATAAGAGCCGCCATCGATCGCCACCACCCGCCGCTGGCCCAGGGGCGACGCGAAGGCCGCCTCCAACCGCGCGTCGATGCGCAATTCGAATAATAGAGTGGCCTCGGGCGGCATCGGCGCTCAGGCGTCCTGCCGGCGCGCCGCCATCAGTTCTCCCCGCTGCGCCAGAATCCCGTGCGCCGCCGCCGCCAGTTCCGCCATCCGCTCTGGCCCCGCCGTCTGGTGCGTCAGTTCCAGGCGGATTCCGTTGGGATCAAAGAAATAGACCGAGTTGAAGATTTTGTGGTCCACGACGCCCAGCGTCTCAATTCCATGGGCCTCCAGCCGCGCCTTTAGCTCCAGCAGCCGATTATTGGTGTCCACACGAAGCGCCAGGTGATTGACCCAAATCGGCGTCGCCGGGTCCGGCGCGCAACCGGTTTCATCCAGGAGGTCGAAGAACGCCAGGCAGGACCCGTCGGCCATTTCAAAGAAGATGTGCAGATAGGGGTGATACTCCCCGGTGCTCGGCACACGGTCATGGTAGACCGTGTGCACCAGCGGCAGGCCCAGGATGTCCTCGTAGAAGTGACGGGTCTCCTCGGCGTTTCGACACCGGTATGCGTAATGGTGCAGCGACCGCACAGGTATGGCGGCGTCGTTCATGACCGCAACGCCCGCCGGTCCAGCCAGCCGGAAATGTGGTCGATGGTGACCTTGAACAGCTCGGGCTGGCCGTAGAGGTAGTGGGTGGCGCCCTTCACCGGCATGAAGTCGCACAGATCTGGCCGCACCGCCGCCCGAAGCTGCTCGGCGTGGACCATGAGCGAGCCCTGGTCGGCGGTCATCGGGATGATCCCCACCGGCACGCTCACCTTGGCCAGATTCTTAGGCGCGTCGCCATTGGAATAGGTCGGGCTCCAGGTGCTGATCCAGCTGCGCAGAGTGGAGAACTGACCCATCGGACCCGGCGAGCGGTTGGCCGCCTTGGCGTCGCCCCAGATCGACCCAACCGCCCGGTCGCTGGGGTCGATGGTCAGGTCCAGGAAGCGTGGGTCCGCCGCCGTCCGCGACACCACGAAGGCCCGGTCACGGATGCCCATGGCGCCCAGCCGCTTGAGTTCGGACACGCACCAGTCTTCGATCCGCTGGACCCGCGCCTTCTGCGCCTGTCGATAGGCCGCGACCCAGCCGCGATCGTAGGGCGGCTCGCGGCCTTCCGCGTAAAGGTCAAGTTCGGGGTCGGTGGAGTCCGGATCCTTTTCGTCCGTCACGGAGGGATCGATGAACTCCGTCAGCAACTGATGGCGCGAGGGGCTGGCGGCGATCAGCAGCAGGGCGTCGGCCGGCGAAAGCCGTTGCTTGGTCAGGTCCGGCGGATCGCCGGTGGGCGTCGCGGTGATGGTCGGATGTTCCGCCTGGGCCTGGTAGAGCGACACCAGCGGCCCACCGCCGGAGAAGCCGCACAGCACCACCTTTTCCCACCCCAGCGTCCCGCGCGCCCAACGGATCGCCGCATCGATATCGAGCAGGCAGTTCTCCAGGATCACCACCGCGTCGTTGCCGGCATAGCGGGTGTTGAGCCCGATGATCGGCACGCCGGACGCCGCGATCGGCGGCAGCAGGTGATGGCCGTGGAAATTGGACATCGGATGGACAATGATGATCCCGGTCTTCGATGTCTCGCCCACCTGGCGCACCAGGTTTCCGTAGACCCGCGGATAGAGCCGAGCGATGCCGGAATGCAGTTCGACGCCGGTCTGGGTGGTGCCCGCCTCGATGGGAATGGCCTGAAGAAGTTGTTCGAGTTCCATATTCACCCTGCAAATTACGCATCGTGCAATTGAGTTTCGGCCCATTTGCCGGCGTCGCACGACACCTGTCAACGCGGCGCCAGCGGTGCGGCCGTCGTCACGAACCCTGTGGCAACACCGTTTTTACAATTGCGGCGTCCAACGCCTCGTATCCGGCATAGTCGAGGGTTTCATAGAGTTCCGCACGCGTCTGCATCCGGCCCACCCGCGACGCCGCGACGCCTTCCGCGGCGAGGGTCGCATAAAGATCCTCTTGCGCCTTGGCCGCGACCCGTAGGGCGCTCACCGGCCAGATCACCATTTCGTAGCCCAGGGCTTCGAACTCAGCCGCGGTGAGGAACGGTGTCGCCCCGAACTCGGTCATATTCGCCAGCAGCGGCGCCTTCACCGCCTTGGCGAAGGCCCGAAACATCTCCGGATCGGTCAGGGCTTCGGGAAATATCGCATCGGCGCCAGCTTCCAAATAGAGCCGGGCCCGGTCGATGGCGGCGTCCAGTCCCTCCCCCGCCACGGCGTCGGTTCGCGCGACGATCACCAGGTCGCGGCGGGCCCGGGCGGCGGCGGCGATCTTGGCGGCCATGTCCTGGGGGCTGACCAGTTTCTTGTCGTTCAGGTGGCCGCACTTCTTGGGCAGCACCTGGTCCTCGATCTGCACCGCGCCGGCGCCCGCCTCCTCGAAGCGGACCACCATGTTCATGACATTCAGCGCCTCGCCGAACCCGGTGTCCCCATCCACCAGCATCGGCAGCGCCGCGGCGTGCCAGCATTGGCGGATGTGGAAGCACAAATCATCGATGGTGGTCACGCCAAGGTCAGGGAGACCCATGGCGGCGGACACCGCCGCGCCGGACAGATAGAGCGCCTCAAAACCCGCGGCCTTGGCCTGCAGGGCGGACAAGCCGTTGTAGGCGCCCGGCAGACACAGGATTCCGGGCCTGGCCAGAGCCTGGCGGAACAAGGCTCCGGCGGTTTGCACCGGACGCGAAGACGCGACGAGATAGGACATCGGCGGGGCCTCCCGTCTCCGCAGTGTGGGGCTGTCGGCCGATTGTCAACGCCGGTCACGGCCGTGTGACCGCAAGATCACGCCTCAGCCCGCGGCGATCGCCTTGCTCATCACGGTTACCTTGCCCACGAAAATATACGGCCCCCCGCTGGGCCCTGGCGATCCAGCTGGAGAGCGAGACGCCGCCGCCCGACACGGAATTCGAAACCTATGTGCTGGCTAGGCCACTGGGATCACCGTCACGGTCCAGCAACGCACTGTGGGCGTTGGCTGCGGAAATGTGCACGGCCCCACAGGACAGCGCGCTCTGAACAACGCGCGTCTCTATGTAGCGCGGCTTAGGGCGGCGATTGTGAGCGAGCGAAGTGAGCGGTCGATCCGCTTGACGTCGAACAGGGTCACAGGCCCGCACGCCGACAAGGTGTGCAGTCCGTCCTTGTAGCCGCCGGCTGACGCTGGCGCTTCGAGTGGGGGGCCGGCCTCAGCCTTGAACCTGTCCGGCGTCAGGGTCTGGATCTCAAGCAGCCGCACGGCGCCGCCATAGGTGCGCGAACAATCCTGGACCGGCAGCACCGGCCGGCCGTCGCGCTCGAACACGGTTCCGCCGGGCCGGCTGGAGGCGCGATCAATGCGAACCGGGTTCATAGGATGGGGGCGCCAGGGGCCCGTGAGGCGCTCGGCGTAGGCCAGATGAAGGCGTCCCTGTTTCCATGATTGTGGTCCATCCGGCGAATAGGCCAGCCACCAAAGGCCTTCGTGGCGGAACGGCGTGGCGTCGATGGCGGCGGTGTCGAGTTCGAACCGGGCGGCGGGCTCCCAGACCTCAGGAAAGTTCACGGCGCGATAGAGGGTCAGTCCGCCAGATCGGTGCGCCTCGGGCAACATCCACACCTGGTCGTCATGGGTGAACACCTGCGGATAGGAAAGGTGCCAGGGTTCCTTGAGCACGGTCCTGGGCGCAGAGGATTGGAACGCCTGATCCAGCGTCATCCATTGGATCACTCCCTTGCGGCTCCGATAGTCGTAAGCCTCGACGAAGAGGTGCAGCCGCCCGTCGCGCCATAGGCCAAAGGGATCGGCGAAAAAGGCCTGCGGCGGCGCTTCCGGCAGCCAATGGATCCTGGCTGCGCCCAGCCCGCCCGGCTGGCTGATGGTTGTGATCGGGGCTTCAGCCAACCCCACCCGCCAGATGTCTAGCCCTGGCGGATTCACGAAGCCGCCCGGGTGGACCGCAGGCGCAAGGCGCGTATGGCGTCGCCCGCGCCGAGAACCGTGAGCACCAACAGGTGCGCCGCGAGCCAGGCCAGGGCGAGGCTTGCGAGCAGGACCGCCACGGGCGCATCGGCGCCGACGAGCAGCAGCACCAGATTACCGAACACCAGTTCCTTGTTGGGAACGAAGGGCGCGCGGGAGACCAGAAGGCGCAGGGTCAGAAGGTGAATCCAGCTCGCCAACGGAACGGCCGGCAGCGCCAGGCGCCATAGCAGCACTGTCAGTGCGCTCACAGCCAGGAGGCGCAAGGCATGGACCGCAGCCACATAGGCCAGCGCTGTGCGCGGCAATGAGAAGACTCTTCGCGCAAACACCAGAATGCAAAGCGACAGCGTCACCAACCCCACGCCAACCCACAGCGCAGGTCCCAGGTGCTGTGCAAGATGCAGCTGGCTCAGGCGGGGCGCGCTGTAGGCCAGCATGACCAACGTCAGAAGATTGCTGGCCAGCGCGGACAAAATGGCGACGTCCTTGACGCTTGCGAACGGCGCTTGAACGACATTTGGCCGGCCGCGCGCCCAGAAATAGAGAAAAATCTCGCCGCCATAGCCCAGTACGACCTCGTTGATCGCCGTCTTGCGGAGCAGGGCCGCAAATCCGCTAAGCGGTAGTTTCCACAAGCGGCCGTATATCGCCAGGTCGGCTGTCGGTTGGACCAGATATGACAGGGCGAACACCACCCACGCGCCAGCCGGCAAAGTTTGGAGCATCGTAAGGGCTCCGTCGGCCGCGCCGCGCAACTGCAGGAGGATCGCCGCCAACAACGCGACGGACGCCAGACCGGCCAGCGCGCGCCGCCAAGGTCCTGGCGGCTCAATCGCCTTCACCGCCGACGCAGGTTCAGACTGCGGTGGCGGCACGGCTCAGGCCACCGCCCGGTTTGGTTCGGCGCGGGAAACTGCAAGTGCAGCATAGGTTTCGAACAATTCCTTAAAGTGTTGTTCGTCGCTGCGGGCCAGAGCCGCCAGCCGGATCGCCTCGCGCCTCAGGCGGGCCGGGACCCGGCCAATGAGCCTCAGCAGCGCCGCCGCGACTGCGTTGGCTTCGCCTGCGCGATAGACCTCGGACACAGCCGGATTTGCAAGGTCCGCGCAGCCGCCGCGGTCGGGGACCACGATAGGCGTTCCCGACGCCACGGCCTCAGCGGCCACCAGTCCGAACGTCTCCGACTCGCCGCCATGCACCAGCGCATCGGCGCTTGCGAGGATCGACGCCAGACGCCTGCGTTCGTGGACCGGCGCCATAATCGAGATATGCGGATGACCGGCCGCGGCGCGGATGACACGTGCGCGGTCCAGGCCATCGCCGATCAGGACCAGTCCCATCGGCGCTGTCTCCGCGGCCTTCAACACAGCCGATATGACCATCGGCCACCGTTTTTCAGGGTGGAATCTCCCGACAGCGACGAGGAGCGTCGCCGACACCGGCAGCGAACAGGCGGCCAGGAGCTCGGCGCGCAAAGCTGTGTCGCGGCGCAGCGGGGAGAATAGGCCGCGATCAACCCCGAGCGGGATCGAGATGGCCCCGTCGACTCCGTTCGCGGCGAGTCGCGCGGCCAGCCAGTCGCCGCCGACGACCAGACGGTCGAATCGCCGGGCAAGCCTGCGCTGGTAGGACCAGTAGGCTGCGAACAGGCGATCCACCTGTTCCGGCCTTGCGATGGGTGCAAGCCATCGCTGCGGATATGACGCCACCGGATCGGCATGTACGAACAGCGCGCGGGGCGCGGCGCCAGGCCATCCGGCCGCGATCCAAGCGCCGCGCCAGGGCGATGACGCCTCCACCAAGTCGGGGCGGAGCAAGTCCAACTGTCGGAACACGGACTCGGCGCGCCAGAACATATGGTAATTCGAGTCCATGGGCAGTTGCGGCGAGCGGATCCATACGACGCCGCCGCCAAGCCTGGGCTCAAAGCTGTCCTCGCCGGCCGGCGCAAGCACGAACAGCTCATGTCCCGCGGCGGCGGCGGCCGTGAATTTCCGGTCGATGTAGCTGCGGACCCCGCCACCCGTCGGTGAATAGAACTCAGCGACTTCGGCTATGCGCATCGATCCGTCCGCTCAGTCGCCATCACAAACCTTGCACATGCGGACTCTAGGCTGAGGCGCGAATCGGCCCGCCCAAACGTGACGACGCCGAACGCTGCCTACCGCAATTCCGCGATCGACACCTGCGGAGCCGTGCGGCCGGCGGCGTCAACAGATTGAGCGGCCCCCATTCCTGGGTGCGCAAGGACCAAGGCCGATATGTACCTGCCAGCCAACCCCACACGGAATGCCAGACCGCTTAGGGTCGCCCTGTTTTCTGGAAACTACAATTACACGCTGGATGGCGCGAACAAGTCGCTCAACCGGCTGGTCGGGCATCTTCAGACGAAACTGGGCGCGGAGGTTCGCGTCTATTCGCCGACAACCGCGCACCCCGCGTTCCCGCCGGTCGGAAAGCTGGTGTCGGTGCCGTCCGTGGCGATCCCCCTGCGTCCCGACTACCGGTTCGCACTCGGGCTTCCGGCCCGCATCCGGCGCGATATCGAGGCGTTCGAGCCGGATCTGATCCACCTTTCGGCGCCGGATCTCCTTGGGGCGGCCGCGCTCAAACTCGGGCGCAGCCTGAACCTCCCGGTCGTGGCGAGCGTCCACACCCTGTTTGACGCCTACCTTGAGTATTACGCGCTAGGCCGCCTCAAACCCTTTTTTCAGCGCCGCCTGCAGGCCTTCTACCGGGCCTGCGACTATGTGCTCGCGCCGACACAGGTCATGGCTGACGAGCTTCGGCCCCAGGTCGTACCTGCCCGCGTCCGCGTCTGGGGGCGTGGCGTGGACGAGGCCCTGTTCAAACCGGACCGCCGCAATCTCGAATGGCGACGCAGCCAAGGCTTCGACGATGCGCGTCCCGTGATCGTATTCCTCGGGCGCATCGTGATGGAAAAGGGCCTCGCGGTCTTCGCCGAGGCCATCGCGCGCCTGGAAGCGGCGACCGGCCCGGCTCAGGTTCTGGTCATTGGCGAGGGCCCAGCCGGAGCCTGGCTGCGGGAGCGGTTGCCCCGCGCGGTCTTCACCGGCCACCTTTCCGCCGAGGCCCTGGCCACAGCGGTGGCCAGCGGCGACATTCTGCTCAATCCGAGCTGCACGGAAACCTTTGGCAACGTCAATCTCGAGGCGATGGCCAGTGGCCTCGCCATGGTCTGTGCGGACGCCCCTAATACCCGTTCGCTGATCACACCCGGACACAGCGGAATCCTGTGCGCCGCCGCCGACCCGGCGGCCTTCGCGCAAGCGCTGCAGACTCTGTTCGCCGAGCCAGGGCTATGCGGCCGGTTGGCGTCAGGCGCCCTTGCACAAAGCGCAGCTTACCGCTGGCCGGAAATTCTCGATCAGGTGGTCGCAGTGTATGCCGAAGCGCTCAATCCCAAAAGGGCGTCACAGATCGTCACGCCCGTGGTGGGGCCCAGGCTTGCCGACGATGTCGATTTTGCGGCCCGGGCCCGGATTTCCGACGCGGAAGCGGCTTGAGACCGTCTGCGTCGACTGGGCGGATGCGCCCGTTCATACTAGGGCGGCTCGACCGCTACCTGCTGGCGCTCACCATCACGCCCATGTTGGCGGTTGTGGGCAGCACCATGGTCGCATTCCTTATGGAGCGTGTGCTGCGATCGGCCGATCTCTTGGCACAGACCAACCGCGGGATGGAGTTCCTCAGCGAGCTGATCGTAAACCTCGCGCCTCACTACCTTGGCCTGGTCTTGCCCAGCGGGTTTTTCTTTGGATTGTTCGTCGTGATCAGCCGGCTGAACCGGGGCTCTGAAATCGACGCCATCCTGTCGACCGGCGTCTCGTTGAGCCGATTCGCCATGCCTTTTGTTGGGCTTGGGGTCGCGGTCATGGCGTTCAGCCTGATCCTCTACGGTTTCGTCCAGCCCTACAGCCGCTACACCTACCACGCCGTGCTTCATGCTGCCGAAAACGCCGGCTGGAATGGTGAGGTTCGCCCGCAGGCGCTCATTTCGCCCACGCCCGACATGGCCTTCACTGCCGACAGCGCCGACCCTACGGGCCGCAGACTGCGCGGTGTATTCCTAAGGCGCGTCGCCTCGAACGGTGAAGAAGTGGTGATCACGGCCTCTACGGCGACGGTGCAACGGGAGTCCGAAGATGGGATGGTCACCCTTTCCCTTGTGGACGGTCGACAGATGATCACGCCCGCTACGGGCGAGTCTCAGTTCCTTGCTTTCGGGCGCTTCGCCGTGCGTCTTCCGATGGCGCCCAACGGCGGACGGATGCGGGGCCGCGGTGGCGAAGAGAGCGAATTGACGCTCGGCGAACTGTTGACAGAGGCTGTCAGCCCGACCCCGCCAATGCTTCCGCGTGCGAAACTACTCGCGGAATTCTATGCTCGTATCGCCCGTTCGATCAGCCTGCCGCTGATGCCGCTATTGGCGATCCCGTTCGGCATGACCACCAAGCGATCGGGCGCCGCGCCGGCGATCGGCGTCGGCGCAATTATTCTGTTCTGTTTCCAGACCGCTTTGATCGGGGGCCAGGCGGTCGCGGGAACTGGCGCAATCCCTGCGGCCGTCGCTGTTGGCGCGCCCACGGCAATGTTCGCCGGCGCCTGCATCGCCACATTCGCTCTGAGCCGCAGGCGGCCTGGCGAAAATCCGGTCAACTGGCTGACGGAACGGGTCGCCGACCTCATCGCCGCCTTGCTTCGGCGGCGAGCCCCCCCTGGGCGGCCCACGCCGCGATTGGCCTGATCATAAATCGGCCTCCACTTTTGGTGCGCCGCGCGCTTCCTCAATTACCTGCAAACAGTCATGCTGATGTTTGCAGCGAGGTTTGCGACGGAAGGGACGACAAATGATCTCCGGCGAACGGATTTTGATCACGGGTGGCAGTGGGCTTGTGGGTCGCGAACTCGCCAAGGCGCTGGCGGCTCAAAATGAGGTCTGGTGTATCGCGCGTTACGCCGCGCCAAAGGAACGTGTCGGCGCCATCAACGACTGGACCATTGACCGCGACGCGATCGAAGCGCTTGGCGTGAAGACGCATGCCGCCGACCTGACCTCCGGCGAGTTTGGCGGCCTGCCGCAGTCGTTCAGCTACGTCTTCCACCTGGCCCACACCCGCCTGGGTCCCGAGGCCGTATTCGACGCGGTTCGTTCCAACACCCTCACATGCGCCAATGTTCTGAGCTATTGCCGCAGCGCCAAGGCGGCGTTGGTGATGTCATCCACCGCTGTCTATTCATTTCCCAAGCTCGTTACCGACGCCACCGATGAACGCGCTGACCTGGGGCGCGCGGGTCCGCCGTTCATGAATCCCACCAGCCCGGCGTCAAAAGTCTCCATGGAGGCCGCGGCCAGAACCTGCGCCGCTATATTCGGCCTGCGCACCGTGATCACACGCCTGAACGTCCCCTATGGTCCCGGCGGCGGCATGCCGGTCCGCGACATGGACGCCATCGTCGCCGGCGAGCCCCTGGGCCACGGCGGCATCGGCGACCCCTACCCACACTCCCCGATCCATTTTGAGGACATGAACGATCAGGTGGAGGCCCTTCTGGACGCCGCAGCCACTGACGCCCTGATCGTCAACTGGTGCGGCGACGAAGTGGTCACACAACGTGAATGGGTCAAACAGGCCGAGGCCCTGGCCGGCCGCAAGGCGATTTACGACCTCAAGCCCGGCGCGCCCGGCAACATCAGCGATCCCACCAAGCGCCGGGCGATCACCGGCCCCTGTCGTCGCAGTTTCAAGGAAGGCTTCGCCGAGGTCTACCGGGTGAAGTACGGATCGGCCTAAGCCGCGGCCGGCGCCGCCCGAGCCCCCAGGAGCACCCGGCGCATGTCGCCCTTGGCGCGGATCGAAAGCACCAGCAGGTAGGCCAGGGTGAAGGCCCCGCCCAGGTTGATCGCCAGCAGGCCGCTCAGCAGTCCCAGGAGCAGGTTTTTGGTGCGGTAGACCATCCAGGCGGCGACCAGCAACAGGTGCATGCCAAAGTCGCCGTTGAACTGGGCCCGCCATGGATGGGCGAAGTCGCCGAAGTAGAAGTCGCCGGCGGCGGCGACCCCCATCTCTTTGATCGCGCGCACGCTCAGCACCATCACGAACACCCAGCCCGCGACCAGCGCCAGGCGAAACAAGCTCGTTCCGATCTTCATGTCGCTCTCTCCCTAACCCGGCATGGCCCAATGATAGACGCAGAGCTTATTGCCGTCGGGGTCGCGGAAATAGGCGAAATAGGCGCCCATCTCCTCCGGCCCCCGATAGCCGGGCGGCCCCTCGTCGGTCCCACCCAGCGCCAGCGCTTTGGCGTAGAATGTGTCGACGGCGGCGTTGGACTTGACCGCCAGGCCGGCCATGGTCCCGTTGCCCACCGTGGCGGCCTTTTCATTGAACGGCGCGACCACGGCGAACATCCCGGTATCGGGATGGCCATAAAAGGCCCCGCCCGCCGGGTTGTCGAAGATCTTGGCCCAGCCGATCGAGCCCAGCAGCTCGCCGTAGAAGGCTGTCGCCCGGTCCAGGTCGTTGGACCCGACGGTGGCGTACATGGGCATGACATCGCTCATCACAAACTCCTATTGGGCCGGCAGGGTGAGGGCGCCGTCGGCGTCGAGCGGCATCGAAGGGCTCCAGACCACTTCCCAGCTGTTGCCTTCGGGATCGGCGAAGTAGCCGGTGTAGAGACCTCCGTCGCGATCGCGCACGCCGCTGGTCTGTGTGGCGCCATGAGCGAGCGCGTTCTTGTACATTTCGTCCACCGCGGCCTTGGATTCAACGAACACCGCCAGTGAGGTCTTCGATCCCACAGTTAGCGGCTCGCCGCGCTCCTGGCCCAGATAGGCGCCGTTGAGAAACACCAGCACCGATTGGCCGACCTTGTACATGAGCGAGCCGGAGGAGGCCGGCATCCAAGGTTTCCAGCCCAGGCCGTCCTCATAGAAGGCGCGCAATTTCGCCAGGTCCGTTGCGCCGGTCATGATCATGCTGACCCGTTGGTCCATGGACGTGGTCCTTTTCGCTGGTTGGATTTGTTGAGGCGGTAGGGGCTAGCGGATTTCAGGCCTCGGCCATGAAGGTGACGCGCTGATTAAGCCGGAAGGCCTGGTAGTCGGCCAGCGCATAATGCTGCATTGAGAGATTGTCCCACACCGCCACGTCGTTCGCCTTCCAGTGATGGTAGAGGAAGAACTCCGGCATCCGGATCCAGCTGTAGAGGAACTGCAGGATCGCCTGGCTTTCATAATTGTGCAGCCCGCAGATGTAGCGGGTGTAGGTCTCGTTGACGTAGATCGCCTTGGTCCCCGTGATTGGGTGGGTCAGAACCACCGGGTTTTCCTTGGGCGGATACTTGCGGATCTTGTCGAAGTAGGTCGCCTCATCCCAGGCCTGCAGGTAGCTGGCCCCCTTATGTCCGCGCGTGTCCCAGTAGTGGACGGCGACAAGATCGTCGACATAAGCCTTCATGCGGTCCGACAGGCAGTTGTAGGCCTTGCGGGTGCAGGCCCAGGCGGTGTTGCCCCCCACGGCCGGCCCATCCTGGATCTGGATCATGGTGCCCATGGAGGGCTCCGGCAGGGTGGTGTTGTCCGAATGCCAGAGATTGGTCTGCGGCGGCCGGTTCTCATCGATGATGATGTGATCGACCTGAGGACCCGCCTTCTCCACCAAATGGCTGCCGAAATCCGGCGTGCCGAAGATCGCCGCGACCTCAAGCTGGTGATCGGGGGTGAGCTTCGGCTGGTTCGCGAAGAAGATCACTCCAAACCGCAGCCAGGCCTCCCTCAGAGCCGCCCGTGTCGGTGCATCCAAATCGGCCGTCAGGTCGATCCCCTCGATCCGCGCCCCGAAGTTCGGCATCAGCGGAACCACTGTCAGCGGCGCGAACCGCTGCGGGCGAAGCCAGTCCTCGGTGGGCTCGATGAAGTTGGTGCTCATGGGCGGCTCTGGCGTGCGATGAAGGCCCGCCTATTGCACATGCCAATGGCATGTCGGTCAAGCGCCGCCTATATCAATCCCGCAAGCAGCGCGTCGAGCGCCTCGCCCGCCTCCGCCCGCGTCTTCACCGGGGTGTCAGAATGCACGATCATCATGGCGCCCTCGCTGTAGGCCGCCCAGATCAGGTGGGCGAGCGCGCCGGCCGGACGCGGCCGGATCAGCCCGGCCTTGATCGAATTCTCCACCGCCTTGAGGATAGCGCCCAGGCCGTACCGGGATTCCAGCTCCCGCCACCGCTTCCAGCCGAGCACGGCCGGGGCGTCGATCAGCTTGACCTGCTGCACGGCCGGATCCATCGCCGTGTCGAGGGCGATCTGGAGATCCTGGCGCAGCTGAGTCCAGTGATCAGGGCGTGACGGATCCTGGTGGCGCCGCGCCGCCTCGGCCATAAGGTCGCGCTGCACGGCGTCGAACACCGCCAGGAAAAGCGACTCCTTGTCGCCGAAGTGGTGGTAGAGCGCGCCCCGGGTCACGCCGGCCGCCGCGGCGAATTCGCGGATGCCGACGTTGTGGTAGCCCCGCTCGGTGAACAGCCGTCGCGCGGCGTCGATCAGCGCCTGACGGGTTTCTTCGCTCTTTTTGACCCTGAGCGGTTGCGGTGTCATCGCCGGCTTATCGCAGCCGATTCCGGGCCCGACAACCGGACCCGCGTCTCGCTGCCGGTCTTCTCCTTACGCGTCCGGTCAGTGGGCGGCAGCGGCATGAGCATCAGGCTGGCGTTCAGCAGGCTGCGCTTTACGCTGGCCGATGGCGTCGGCGCGGCCCCACATCTCGCAGTGGGAGTCCTCCATCGCCATCAGCGATGTGTCTCCCGAAAATGTGCCTGGCGGTATTTTGCCAATGTGCATGCCATTGGCGGTTCCCGGCGGGCGAGGCCAGTCAGCTTGGATGCCATGGCCATGGTGTTTCCCGCTTCAACCCGCGCCTTCAGTGTGCGACCGTCACCGACTATGACGGTGGCATGTTCGTCAAGCGATAGGGTCTGACAATGTCGGTTGCGCATTCAAGCGAGACAGTTCCCGCACATGTCCCGACAGGGCGGGTCTACGACTTTGACATCAGCCACGATCCGCTGCTTAAGCCGGACCTGCACCTGGGCCTCCTGGAACTGCGCAAGCGCGCGCCAGAGATCTTCTACACCCCTCGCTATGGCGGCCACTGGATCGCGCAGGGCCACGACGCCGTGTTCGAGATCACCCACAACCATGAAGTCTTCTCGAGCTTCCAGGGCCTGCGCGCCATGATCCCCATCGGGGTCGATCCGCCGCAGCATGAGGATTACCGCCGCGTCCTGCTGCACGCCTTTTCACCGCGCACGGTTACGGCCATGACCGAAACCATCAAGTCGCTCGCCACAGAACTCATCGATCAGGTCGCCGCCCGCGGATCCTGCGAATTCGTCAGCGAGGTTTCCGAGCCTCTGCCGGTGATCGTGTTCATGAAGATGCTGGGCCTGCCGCTGGAGATGATGGCCCCGCTGCGCAAGCTGATCATCACCGCTCTGGAGGAAGGCGATCCCGTCAAGCGCGAGGCGACCTTCGACGAACAGCTGGTGATGCTGGACCCGGTGATCCGCGAGCGGATGGCCAACCCCCAGGACGATATACTGAGCCGCATCGCCACCGCCGACCTGGGCGGTCGCCGGGCGACGTTTGACGAGATGCAGCGCTACCTGCTGCTGCTGGCGAACGCTGGCCTCGACACTGTGGTCAACGCCATGAGTTTCGCCACCCTGCACCTGGCCAACGACCAGGACCTGCAGGCGAAATTGCGCGCAGACCCGGCGCTCGTGCCTGACGCCATCGAGGAGTTCTTCCGCCGCTACGCCGTCAGCTCCATCGGTCGCCGCGTGACCCGGGATTTCGAATTCCGCGACGTGACGCTCAAGGCCGGCGACCGGTTCATCCTGCTGCTGCCGGCGGCCAGCCTCGACGAGAACGTCCATCCCGATCCCGGCGCGGTGGTGCTGAACCGGGAAAACCCGCCGATCACATTCGGCGCCGGCGTTCATCGCTGCCTGGGTTCGCACCTGGCCAGGCTGGAACTGCGCATTCTGATGGGCGAGTGGCTGCGACGAATTCCGACCTTCCGGCTAGATCCGGCCAAGGCGCCGCGGTCCCATGCCGGGCTTGTCTACACGGTCGACCACCTGAACTTGTTGTGGGATGGTGCCGAGTCCAAGCCCTGAATCTCGAAGGAAAAGGCCCCACACCCATGGCCGACCATGATCTGGTGATCCGCGGCGGGACCGTCATCGATGGCTCCGGCCGCCCGCCCTTCGAGGCCGATATCGCCATCGATGACGGCCGGATCGCCCAGATCGCCGTCGATGTCGGCGCGGGCCGGGAGGAAATTGACGCCCGGGGCTGCATTGTCACTCCCGGCTTCGTCGACATTCACACACACTATGACGCCCAGGTCACCTGGGAGCAGCACCTGGCGCCGTCCACCGAGCACGGGGTCACCACGGTGGTCATGGGCAACTGCGCAGTGGGCGTGGCGCCTTGCCGGCCCGATCAGAGAGACCTGCTGGTCAGGGTGATGGCCGGCGTCGAGGACATCCCCGAGCCGGTGATGATCGAGGGTCTGCCCTGGAACTGGGAAACCTTCCCCGAATACCTCGACGCCATCGCCGAGCGCGAATGCGACGCCGACTTCGCCGCCATGCTCCCGCATGGCCCCCTGCGGGTCTATGTGATGGGTGAGCGCGGCGCGGACCGGGAATCGGCCAGCGCCGGAGACCTGGCGGAAATGTCCCGGATCGTGAAGGAAGCGATGGAGGCCGGCGCCATCGGTTTCTCCACCTCGCGCACCCTGATCCACCGGGCCCTCGACGGCCGCCTCGCACCGGCGGAAACCGCCAGCGAAGAAGAGCTGATGACCATCGCCCGGGCGATCCGCGAAACGGGCAAGGGCGTCATCGAATACATCGCCGACTTCCCGGGTCTGCCCACGGGAAACACCGCCGACTTCGACCTCATGCGCCGGTTCGCCCAGACCGCCGGCGCGCCGCTGTCCTACACCTTGGTCGAAGGGCCGGCCTATCCCGGCGGATGGCGCGAACTTCTCAAGCTCACCGAAGCCGCCAATGCCTCAGGCGTCACGATCCGCGGCCAGGTTGCGCCGCGCGCGGTGGGGATCAGTTTCGGCCTCGATCTGTCGTTCAACCCCTTCTCCTTCAAGCCGAGTTATAAGGCGATCGCCCACCTGCCCCTGGCGGAGCGCGTCGCGCGCATGCGCGACCCTGAAGTCCGCGCGCGCATCCTTTCCGAACCGCCTGAGATGGGCGCGCAGTCCATGGGCTGGATGGCGACCATGGTCGACCAGATGTTCCGCCTGAGCAACCCGCCCAACTACGAACCGCCGCCTCCAGAGCGCTTCGTCAATCGGGCTGCGGCTGCGGCCGTGAGCGTCGAAGAGCTGGCCTATGAAGAACTGCTGCAGGACGGCGGCCACGCAATCCTCTACCTGCCGATCGCCAACTATCGCCTGGGAACGCTGGACCAGGTACTGGAGATGATGCGCCATCCCAACACGGTGGTGGCCCTTGGCGACGGCGGCGCCCACTACGGCATGATCTGCGACGCCAGCTATCCCACCTTCATGCTCACCCACTGGACCCGCGATCGCGAAGGCGAGCGACTATCGCTAAGCGAGGTGGTTCGCGCCCTCACCCGCGGCCCGGCCGAAGTGGTGGGCCTGCTCGACCGCGGCCTGCTGAGCGCCGGCTGCAAGGCCGATGTCAATGTGATCGATATGAACCGGCTCAGCCTGGCTCATCCCAATGTGGCCTACGACCTGCCCTCTGGCGGTCGACGGATGATGCAGCCCGCCAGCGGCTATGTGGCAACAGTTCTGTCCGGTCAGGTCACCCGGCGTGAGGGCGTCCCAACCGGCGCCCTGCCCGGCCGGCTCATCCGCGGCGCACGCGCGAACGCTGACCAGCCGGCGAGCCATGCAGCATGATCGTCAAGGTGGACGCCGCCCGCTGCCAGGGCCATGGCCGCTGCGCGGTTGAGGCCGCTCGGGTCTACACCCTGGATGCCGAGGGTCATTGCGCCGTCAACGGCCGCACCATACCGCCGGAACTCGAGGAGGAGGCCCGGATCGGTGTTGAGGTCTGCCCTGAACGCGCCATAGCCCTGGAGCCCTGAGGCCAATGTCCATCTCCGCAACGGCCGGGACCGCTCCCGCCCATGTGCCGCCGGACCTGGTGCGCAGTTTCAGTTTCTATGACGATCCGGCCATTCTGGCCGACCCGATGCGGGCGCTGTCCGGCCTTCACGACGGGCCGCGCATATTCTGGAACACCATCAATCCTCGCCATGGCGGAAGCTGGGTCCTGACTCGGGCCGAAGACATTCGCTACGTCACCGCCCACCCTGAGCTGTTCTCGAACAAGGGCCAATTCAGGATGGCCGCCGTCATCGGCGAATCCTGGGACATGATCCCTGGCGAGCTGGACCCGCCGGACCTTCACAACTTCCGCAAACTGGTAGGCGCCTGGCTGGGACCGCCGGCGGTGGCGGCGATGTCCGACCAGATCCGCGAGCGGGCCGTCAGTCTGATCACGGGTCTGATTGATAACGGCGGCTGCGAATTCATGAACGCCTTCGCCTTGCGCTTTCCGGTCAGCATCTTCGTCGATCTGATGGGCCTGCCTCAAGACCATGCGCCGATGTTCCTGCAATGGGAGCACGGCATCATCCACGCGCCAAACATGAACGAGCGCGCCGCGGCGATTTCCGGCGTCGCCGACTACCTGCGCGCCGTGCTGGCGGAACGGCGCAGGAAGCCGGCCGATGACCTGTTCAGCCGTGCGATCCTCGCCGAGGTGAATGGCGTTAAGCTGAGCGACGACCAGATCCTCGGGATCTGCTTCATGCTTTTCACGGGCGGCCTGGACACTGTGGCCTCATCCATGGGTTTCCAATTCCACTATCTCGCCGAGCACCCTGAGGTTCAGGCGCGGCTGAGGACTGAACCAGCGCTCGCATCGCGCTTCGTCGAGGAACTGCTTAGGGCCAATTCCGTGGTGGTCATCCACCGGGTCGCGACGTGCGATACCGAGGTGAGCGGGGTCGCGATCCGCACCGGCGACTGGATCGCCATCCCCACCGCATTGGGCAGTATTGATCCGGAGGACTCTCAGGGATCGACCGGCGTAGACATGGACCGCCGCGCGGTGCGGCACATGGCATTCGGCGTTGGCCCGCATTTTTGTCTCGGCATGCACCTGGCGCGCCGCGAATTGACCATCGCCGTTGAGGAATGGGTGGGCCGCGCGCCGGTTTTCCGGACCGATGAAACCCGCCCGGTGAAATATAAGGGCGGCGGCGTCTTTGTCGTGGACACACTGCCGATCCGCTGGGACTGAGGTCGGCAGACGAAAATCGGGGAAGATGCATGCTCGACGCCAAGATCACCGACGGCTTGATCGTCGATGGAACCGGCGCGCTCCCATACTCGGCGGACATCGGCATCCGCGACGGGATGATCACCGAAGTCGGAACGGTGACCACCCCGGCGCGCCGCTCGATCAACGCCGACGGAGCCCTGGTCACCCCGGGCTTCATCGACATGCACACCCATTACGACGCCCAGGCGACGTGGGATCCGGAACTGCTCGCGTCTTCACGTAACGGCGTGACCACTGCGATCATGGGCAATTGCGGGGTTGGCTGCGCCCCGTGCCGGCCGGGCGACGAGGAAGTGCTGATCGACCTGCTAGCGGGCGTCGAGGATATCCCGGTGGAAGTCCTCAACGCGGCCATGACCTGGCGTTGGGAGACCTTCGGGGACTATTTGTCGGTCCTTGAGGAAACGCCGCGCGCCATTGATATCGGCGCCTATGTCTCGCACGGGACGGCGCGGCTGTTCGCCCTTGGCCGCCGAGCGCTTGATGGCGGCGCGGTTTCCGCCGATGACATCGCCGCCGTGCAGGCTGTTGTGCGAGGGGCGCTTGAGGCCGGCGCGCTCGGCGTCTCCAGCGGCCGGATTTTCAGCCACCACATGGCCAGCGGCCGGATGACGCCGGACTACGATGCGCCGGACGCCGAAGTTCTCGCCCTGGCGGACACGGTCCGCGCCACGCCAGGCCGTGCGTTTCAGTTCGCCACCGACTTTCATCAACACCTGGGCAGCGACGCCGCAGGGCGCGATCTGGCCCTGCTCGAGGGCGTCGTTCGCCGACGGCCGGGCGCCATCTCCGTGGCCCTGCACGAATGGCCCCGGCTGACCGGGGGATGGCGCGCCATCGACGCGGCGCTCAGTGAAATCGAAGCCAACGGAACACACCTGATCCGCGAAGTTTCGGCCCGCGCCATAGGGATGATGATCGGATTGGGGCTGACCATCCACCCCTTCGCCCGTCATCCCAGCTTCCAGCCACTACGTTGCCTTTCCCCAGGTGAACGCGCGGCGCGGATGCGCGATCCCGCCGTGCGAGCTCAGATCCTTAGGGAATCCCCCGTCCCGCTGCAGGATGACTTAGATTTCCGGCATATCTCCGCCATGCCGAATGACGCCGCTCGCCTGTTCGTGTGCGACGCTCGGCCCGACTACGAGCCCAAACCTTCCGCCTCCGTGCTCGCCACCTCAGAGAGAACCGGCCGTTCGGTGATGGAGGTCTTCTATGACGCCCTCATCGCCCAGGATGGGGAGGGCCTGCTCTACTATCCCTTCTTCAACTTCGACGCCCAAGCGCTGGAGGGGGTGAGAGAGCGGCTGATGCTGCCCAACGCCATCGTCAGCTTCGGCGACGCCGGCGCCCATTCGGCGATGATCTGCGACTCCGCCTATTCGAGCTTCTGCCTGGAGTTCTGGGCGCGGGACCGCCAGGCCGGCGCGCGCCTTCCCCTCGAACAGGTGGTCGCCAAGATGACGGGCCGCCAGGCGGCGCATTTCGGACTGCAGGACCGGGGGTGCGTCCGCGTCGGCAAGCGCGCCGACCTGAATGTGATCGACTACCCAAGCCTCGCTTGCGGCCAGCCGAAGCTGGTCCAGGACCTTCCAGGCGGGGGCAAGCGCCTGCTGCAATTGGCGAACGGATACCTGGCCACCCTCGTCGCCGGAGAGGTCGTCGTTGAGCGCGACACGCTCACCGGCGCACGGCCCGGCAAGTTGGTGCGCGCGCCGCGGGCGAACTGAAGCAGATCCCCGCTCTCAGGCAAACGGGGCCCAACCCCGCCCATAGACCGAGCCCGCCGCCGCGCGCATCACCTGCTCGTCGCGCAGGAAGCGGCGCCAATGATAGCCCACATAGTCCTCGTCGCTGACCTTGCGCGCCGTGGCGGCGGCGTAGAGCGCCTGTCGGCCCTCAACGACCGTGGCGGGCTTTCGGCCCAGCAGCGCGCCGATATCCTCGATCTCCATCTGATCGAACCAGGCGCCGTTGCGGTCGGCCTCCTTCAGGTACTTCAGAGACCTGGCCACGCCCTTCATGACATTCGAGGCCATCTTGTCCCCAGTGCGCTTCACGGCGACCTGAAGCCGGGCCAGCATGTCTTCGTACATCTGGCCGTATTCCTTCGGCGGCGCCTGCGCCAGATCCTCCTGCGGCGGGCCAGACTCCAGGCCCATCACCGCCATCAGCGCCTCCAGTCGCATGCGCCTGTGCAGTATCGTGAAAACAAAGGTGCTGCCGTCGGCCGAGCGGTCGAAATCGGCGTCGGTGGGCGCCGCCGTCTGCGCCGGACGCGGCCTTTGTGCGCCCATGTTGGTGACGCCGAACCCGCCCCAGGGCCCGCTGCCGGCGCAGGCCAGGCGCACACAGGCGTTGACCCGGTAGTACTGGATGCGCGCGTCATCAAGCGCATGGCCCGACAGCGCCTCATATTCCTTCAATCGACCCGGCAGATGGGTGAAATTGTGCTGGGTGGTGCGCCAGGTGACCCAGGCGATGTCGTCCATGGGATCGCCGAAATGCGCCAGCTCCCAGTCGACAACGCCGGTGACCTTACCGTTCTCGAACATCAAGTTGCCGGGGCCGGTATCTCCCTGCAGCAGCACCGTGGGGCCCTCGTAGTCCGGCAGTTTCCGCTCCAGGAAGTCCAGCGAGATGCGGAGCAACGGTTCGATTTCGCCGCCCTCCGCCCGCGCCTGACGGTTCATGTGCTCCAGGTTCAGCCGCTGGTGTTCGCGCGAGCTCAGCACCGGGCCGTAGCTCGGGAGGTTCAGCTCCCTCGGGTCGAGCCGGTGCCAGGTTGCCAGGTGGCGGATGAAGTCCCGGGCGACGCTGAGCTGCTCTTCGGCCGTATCCGGCGGATGCATCCACACCCGGCCCGCCAGGCGTCCAACCAGCAGGGCCTGCTTGGCGCCGTGCACCCCCCAGACCTTCGCAACCGGAACGCCCGAAGGCGCCAGCGCCCGCAGCACCTCAGCCTCCTTCTCGACATTCACGGTGGAGGTGTCGAAGCCCGCGCCCTGGCGGCCCAGTTGCAGGAAGAGCGCCAGCGGCTCGCCGCTGCGCTCGACGTCGACAAAGTAGCCGTCGCGGCCGCCAGCGGCCACATGCCGGCTGCCGACGAACCGGCCATCGACAACCTGTTCGATCCACTTGACGATATCGACGGGAATCTCAGCCATGGCGCGGACCTCTCAGCGTGACGCGCGCAGGGCGTCGAGCATGCGCAGGAAGTGGGGCCCCATCCACACGTCCTGGTCTTCGCCCCAGCCGATCTTTCCGTCGAATTCCCAGCGCATCAGGCTGTTGGTGCCATAGCCGCTTTCGCTCATCCGGCTCACCGCAAAGCCTTCAGCCTGCATCGTGCGGCCCTTGGCGTCCACCGCCACCACCTGCATGTGCTGACTCCAGCCGGTGTTGGGATCGCGGAAGTTCAGCATCCGGCTCTTGGTCTCATCCAGCTGGGCGTAGACACCGTCGCGGATGATGTAGCCGGCGTTCATCGGCGCCCAGCCCGCTGCGTCGCCGTCCTGAACGCGAACAAAGCCCAGGAAGCCGGTGTCGCCGTCCGCATGCCCGAAAATGTACTGGATGCGTCCGCGCCCCCGTTCCCGCTCGATCTGCCGCCAGATCGGACCGCCGGGATGGCGCACCCGCTCGGCGTTGTTGGCATAGGTCTTCTTGCTGGCGGTGTAGGGCCCGCCGCGGGGTCCCCAGGTGCGGTCGCGCACGCTCCAGGAATCGATCGGGATCTTCTCACCGCGCAGGGTGAGCACCCCCTCGACATGACCGAGCTGGTCCAGGTGCGGGGTCTGCATGAACGGCGGATTGCCCGGCGGGAACCGGTGCGGGGCGTGGGCGCCGGTATGGGTGAAATCCAGGGCGAAATTCCGGTCCGGATCGGAATAGGTAAGGTGGTACTTCATCAATGGCTCCAGCATCTTCAGGCTGTAGCCGCCGTTTGGGAAAGTGATGTCGCGCAGATCCGGATTGGGCGGCATCGGCGCCTCTTCGACCTTTTTGTAGTAGGCGAGTTGCGAGGGGCTGATCCCCTGGTCGTCCCACACGAAGATCCGCCAGGTCACCGTCTTGCGGTTGGGATAGTAGGGTGTGTGGATCCAACAGCCGATCTTGCGATCCGGAATATTGAATGACCACCAGTTGGTTTCTGTCTCATACGGATCGTCCGAGAGCTGGTGGTAGCCATCATCTTCGGGCGTGAATGGCGTGTCTGCGGTGATCATCGGCTACCCCCTTCGGCGCGCCCATCTGCGCGCCGGTGTCGAGCGCCTATCATAGCGGCGTACCGCGCCGTCAACGCAATCTTCGAAACGTCTCCCGGATCTCCGCCACCACCGTCTGCGGAACCTCGGCGGGGGAGAAATGCCCGCCGCGCGGCTGATAGGAAGTTCGGATCAGATTGTAATAGTCGGCCGCCCAGAACCGCGAGCGGCTGGTCTGGTCGTACTCGAAGAAGGTGATCCCCGTCGGGGTCTCCACCACAGGCCATCGGTCGTGGGAAGGCCGCCACGGATGGTCTGCCCCGGCGCGATAGGCGCGCACCGATGTCGCCAGGCTTTCCGTCAGCCAGTAGAGCGAAAAGGTCGTGAGCAGGAATTCCTCGGAGAACGCGTTGCGGACATCGCCGCGGCTGTCGCTCCAGTGCCGGCGCGCCTTGAGTAGCCAAGCCATCATCCCGGCCGGCGAGTCATGCAGCGCCGCCGCCAGGGTCTGGGGCTCCGTGGTATGAACCACCCGGTGCGAACTGGGCGTGGTGGGCGGCGATGTGGGCGACGCGGCCAGCACCGGATCGGCAGGTGGGCTCGCCGGCCGATCGAACCCCCAGTCCCAGGTCCAAGGTCCCTGCGGCCCCGGCGGTATCGGCTTTGCCGGGGCCAGCGGTATCGCGCCCAACAGGTGGATGCCGAACAGCCTGTCCGCATGGGCGTGGCCCAGTTGGGCGGTGATGATATTGCCCATGTCGCCCCCGGCGGCGGCGAAGCGGTCGTAGCCCAGCACGTCGCACATCAGCTTGACCCACAGCCCCGCCGTCCGCGTGGCGGTCATGTCGGTGGCCGTTAGCGGCGTCGAAAATCCGAACCCCGGTAGCGAGGGAACAATGACATCAAAGGCGTCGGCGGCGTCGCCCCCGTGCGCCGCGGGATCCGCAAGCGGATCGATCACCGCATGCCAATCCCAGAACGTCCACGGCCAGCCGTGCGTCAAAATCAGCGGCGCTGGTCGCGGGCCGCGGCCCCGACGGTGCAGGAAGTGGATCAGCGTCCCGTCGATCTCCACCCTGTAGTGCTCAAACCGGTTGATCCGCCCCTCGGCCGCCCGCCAGTCGAAACGCAGCCAGGCCTCGACCCAGTTGCGAAGCTCGGAGGTGGGCACGCCGTAGCGCCAATCCTCATTGTGATGATCGGGCGCGAAACGGGTGCGCGCCAGGCGCTCGCGAAGATCGCTCAACGCCCCATCCGAAAAAGCGATCCGAAAGGGTTCGGCCCTGGGCATGGGCGGCGGCCTCACGTGGTTTCAATGGCGGCGAAGAAATCCCCAGCCGCGGCCGCGAAGTCCTCCTTGAATTCCTGCACCACGGTGGTGGCGGATTTCACGCCCTCGATCAGCCCCACCCCCTGGCCGACGAAATAGGTCACCAGCTCGCGCGCCTGGGGGTTTCCGTTCGCCGCGGCCTTTTCGATCAGGCCCATGGCCGGCTCGCTGATCATCCCCATCAACGGCATCGGCAGGCTGCCGGGCGCGCCCGCCGCCTCCCAGGCGTCGTGCCAGGCAGAGCGCAGCTGGCGGCTGGGCTTGCCTGTGCGATAGGCTGAACGCACCGTGCCCCGCGAGGACGCCGCCACCAGCTTTTCCTTGAAAATCTCGCTGGTCTCCGATTCCGACGTCGCCAGCCAGACCGAGCCGGTCCAGACCCCGGCCGCCCCCATGGCCATCATGCCCGCCATCTGCGCCCCGGTCATGATCCCGCCCGCGGCAAGAACTGGCACGTCGCGGATCGGGCGGATCGCCCGGATCACCTCGGGAACCAGCACCAGGGTGGAGACTTCGCCGCAATGTCCTCCGGCCTCCGTGCCCTGGGCGACGAGCAGGTCGACGCCCGCATTGACCTGCCTGAGCGCATGTTCCTTGGCGCCCACCAGCGCGGCCACCGGCACACCGTGCCGCCGTCCCCGCTCGATCATCGACGCCGGCGCGATACCCAGGGCGTTGGCGATCAGCCGGATCGGATGGCGGAAGGCCACGTCCATCAGCGCATCGCCAGCCATCGTCCCCGGCGTACGGTTGGAGCGGGTCAGCTGATCTTCGTCGGCGCCGATTCCGGCGTCATTGAGCAGGCCCGCCACGAAGGCGCGGTGTTCCAGCGGCACCATCGCCGCGATATCGGCGGTGCTGGTCCCCGCCGCCACCGCCTGGTGTTCCGGGATCAGGACATCGACGCCATAGGGCTTGCCGTCCACATGGGCGTCGATCCAGGCCAGCTCATGTTCCAGCGCCTCCGGGGAATGGCCGGACGCGCCCAGCACCCCAAATCCGCCCGCCCGGCTGACCGCCGCCACCACATCGCGGCAATGGCTGAACCCGAACAACGGGAACTCAGCCCCCACCAACTCCGTGACCCGAAACGCCATGGTCCGCCTCCCTGGATTTGAATTCGCACCGCTGGCCGCGAACGGCTAAAGCGTGACGGGCGTTCCTATCGGCTACTCGTACAGTTGTCGCACTCTAGGGGCGGCAACGCCAGTTGGCGGCGTCGTAGATCGCGCCCGGCTGATTGGCCTTGCGTTTGTCGAACACCGACTTCTGCGGATAGGGACACAGTAGAAAGTCGCGCGACGCCCCGCCAGAAAGCGGTTGCGGCAGGGGCTTTCCGCCGGTCAGTTCGATCGGCAATGCGGGAACATCGGCGTTGGCGGCGAACATCAGGCGCGCGCGATCGGGACCCCGATGGGCCACCAGAGCCTCAGGCCGCTTGCCGTTCTCCACCCAGTTGATCAGAGCCTCGAGAACCACGTCAGGCCCGTCCTGAGGTCCTGGACCGCCGGAGCAGTGGCCGATGCCGGGTCCTACGTACATGGCCATGAAATTGGCGGAGCGCTCCGGTCCGAAGCGGCCTGACCATTTCTTGTACCAATCGGCCATTTCCACCGCCGTGCAGCATTGCGAACTGGCGCCGACCCAGAGCATCAGCTTGCCGCCGCTCCGTTCGAAGCCGCTTGGATCGGGCACGCTGGTGAAGTCCAGGGACCGGGACAGGGCCTCCCACTTCTCGATCCCCGCCCGGTCCTTGAGATCGAACTTCAACGGCTCGAAGTCGTCACCGAATACCCCCGCGCCCCGGGTGTAGGCGATCATGTAACCGGCGGACGTTTTGGCGATGTCCTGCGGCGCGGGGGACCGCGACCAGGGAGGCGGGCCGGCGCCCAGGAAGCCGGACCAATTGCTGACATTGCTGATCGGCCAGCCGGCGGCCAGCCGCTTGCCGTCTGGGCCGCGGGGGCCGTCCAGGATCGCCTTGATACTGGTTATTTCGGGCTGGGTCAGGCAGTCCGGCCCGTCGCCGGCCGGGCATCGCAGTCGGGCCACATCGTAATGGCAGGCCCCTGCGTCCCATATGATCCCGTCCTTTGCGCCGTCGGTGAGGTCGCAGGCTTCGATCACCTTGGTCTCGACCATCTTCAGCTTGGCCGGCGACAACCAGGCGCCCGGCTCGCGGTTCATGGTCTGGGCGACGTGGATGAAGCGATAGTTGCTGAACTCCAGGGTGTCGTTGTCGCTGATCCCCGAGCGTTCGCCCAGCAGCACCCCGTCGTAATCCTCCGGATGGCGGGTGATCGCCTCGGAGCCCATGCGTCCGCCGCCCGAACAGCCGGTGTGATAGCGCCAGATCTTGCTGACCCCATAATAGGCCTTGGTGATCTGCTGTCCCGCGACGGTGACCAGATGGCCGGCGCGGTCGCGGTGATCGACCATCTTCGCGGGCTCGTCCAGGAACCGCCAGTCCAAGGTGGCGCCCCGGTGCCCGGTGTCCGTGCCGGCCACGGCGAAGCCCTTCACCATCGGATTACCGGTCGGAAACTGCGAATTCGTCGGCACATATCCGGCCGAGCCGCCCAGTCCGATGAAATAATACCGCCCCTTCCAATAGGCCTTGTCGGGCAGCTGGATGCGGAAATAGCTCCGGTTCGGGCCCGGGTCCGTGGCGGTGACAAAGCCTTCGATCTTGCAGTGGGGAACCGGTTCGGCGAGGTGGTCTGCGGAAAAGATCAGCGTGCCCGGCGGGGCGACGGCCTGGATCGCATCGACCGAACACTCCCCCGGCGCTGCCTGGGCGGCGTCTGCGGCCAGCGCCGCGGCCATGAACAGGCCGACCGCCCCACAGATACGCCCCAAGACGCCCATGTCCTCAGCTCCCTGTCTGTCCGATCTCGGGGCCGTTCGGCCCCGGCCGGTGATTAGTCCCCGAACGCGTAGTTCAACTCGAGGAACCACATGCGCGGCTCGTTGGCGATGCCAGGCGTGACACCGGTCAGGGTCAGGCCGCCGGAGCCGCCGACCATCACCGTCTTGTTGGCGAGATTGGTCACCGAAACGGCGCCGCTCACCCGCGATCCGTGGATATTGCGCCAGTCGATGCGCAGGTCGGCCAGGGTGTAGCCCGGCATGATCCCCGGGTCGGTCACCAGACCGAACACGCTGTTGCGGGGCTGGATGTTACCGGCGACCAGCGAGGTGTTGGAATCGGCGGTCCCCCACTGCCCCTTGGAGCGGTAGTAGACATTGGCCTTGAGAGTTATGTCCTCGTTCAGCCAGGGGTTCAGGTGGATCGCCGGTTGGACGCCCCAGCGGATCTTGGAGGTTTCGCGGAACACATCCGGCGTGAAGCGGGTGGTGTTTCCGGCCACGACCAGAGAGCCGTTGCTGTGGTCGATAAAGATCGGTGTCGTGCCCGGCAGGCCGGCGCATTGCGGCCGGTAGAATTGCGCCGTGCAGGTCGAATTCTCGATCCAGTCCTTATACTTCGGGTCGGTGTAGGCGAGGAAGACATTGACGTCGAACCAGTCATTGAACTTGACCATGGTCTCGAACTCCAGACCCTTGATCACCGCGTCGGCGAGGTTGGAGGTCAGGGTCAGCGCCTGACCCGGGATCAGCGAGGTCCGCTGGATGTCCTTGTACCAGTCCTGATAGAGCGCGATGTTGGTCCGGCCCCGGATGTCACCCAACTGCCAGTCCGACTTCAGCCCGAGTTCGGCGTCCTTGATGCTTTCAGGCCCAAAGGTCCGCAGCGGGGAGTCGACCGGGGCGTTGTTGTTGATGCCGCCGCCCTTGTAGCCCTTGCGATGCGCCACATAGAGCAGCACATCGTCATTGACCTTCCAGTCCAGGGACAGGGTGTAGTTGCTGTAGGACTTCTTCGGCACAATCAGCGAAGTGATTGTGGCGTTGGGGTAAGGATCGGTCTTCTGAACCAGGGGGATCGATACGCCGTTGACCAGGAACGATGCCAGCGGGCCGGCGGTGGTGTCGGTGCGCCGGTACTCGGTGGAACGGCGGTAGCCGGCGGTGACACTCACCGAAGGAACAACTTCATAGGTGCCCTGAGCGTAGGCGCCGGTCGACTTGGCCTGGGCGCGGGTCAGGGTCGTGCAGGGCTGGGTCACCCCGAAACTCGCGCATGTGGCCGCCGAGCCCACCAGACCCTGCGAGGCGGCGCGCACGATGATGCTGTTGCTGGGACCGGTGAAGTCGCGCTGGCGCACGTCCTTGTAGAAATAGCCGGCCTGCCATTTCAGCCGATCGTCGAACAGCTGGCCGCTGGCCTGGATCTCGTCGCTCCAGTTGCGGGACGGCCAGCCGTTCAGCCAGGCGGAATCTCCCCCCAAGCGCCGGTCCGCCGCGGCGCCCGACGCCGGCGGATTCTTGATCGCCGTGGTGTCGACGAACGGCAAGTCGGTGCCATCAGTGTCGATCAGCGCGCCGCGGTTCCTGGTCCAGTAAAGGCCGTAGACGTTTTTGATCGAAAAGTTGTCGGTGACGTCCCAGCGGGTCTGGTTGATGAGCCCGTTGAAGCGGATTTCCGAGGCGCGGGAGTAATTGTAGTTGAGCGCCCGAGGTCCGAGGGCAAGCTGGCGGGTGAGGGCGTCCTCAGCCAGTTGGCCCCAGGTCTTACCGGCCGGCGCCGGCTGGCCGGTAAAGGCGATGAAAGCCGCGGCCAAGGCGGGATTGTTGGCCGGGATAATGGCCCGCGTCACCGGGTCAATAAAGCTCTGGTTGGCATAGTAGACGAACTGTCCGGTGCCGTTCAGCTTGGATTGAGACCCGGCGTAGATCGTATAGTTCTCAAGGTTTTCCAGCGGCTTCCAAACCAGCGAGGCTCGCCATTCCATGCTGTCGACGTTGTCAAAGTCCACCGGGTTGGCAAGTGTCCCACCGCCCGGAAAGGAGGCATAGCCCTTGGTGAAGCCCTTGCGGTTGCGGATCTGCCCTGCCAGGCGGAACATCAGTTTGTCGCTGATGATCGGGCCGCCCACCGCCATTTCGGCGGCTTTGTAGGCGTAGTTGCCGAGCTGGGCGCGGGCATAGCCGCCGAACACATTTCCGGGCTTGTTGGGCGTCAACAGCAGGGCGCCGCCGGTGGCTGTCTCGCCGAAGAGAGTGCCCTGGGGCCCCTTAAGGACCTGGAGACTTTGCAAGTCATAGTAGGACAGGTTGAAGCTGGGCACGTCGCCGAAGTAGGCGGCGACGCTGGGCTGGTTGGTCATCGCCGCCGTGCCTTGGCCGCGGATGGTGGGATTGAAGCAGGCGTTGCGATTGCCGCTGCAAGAGGACGACTGCAGGCTGGGCGAGAGTTTGTTCAGATCCTGGACGTTGTTGACCACCAGCTCCTGAAGCCGGGCATTGTTGATGGCGGTCACAGCCACCGGAACATCCTGCAGCTTTTCCTCTATGCGGCGGGCGGTGACCACCACCTCTTCAAGGCCGGTGGGTTCAGCTCGCGCCGCCCGCTGGCCCGCGGCCTGGGCGAATGCGGGATCAGCCGCGAGCAGATTGGCGCCGAACATCAGGGCGCAACTGCTTGCGCCGGCCAGGAACCGCTTGTGCATCTGTTTCCCCCCCAAATTCAGTTTCAGGTGCTGAATCAAAGACTGACCCTGGGGTGTCCCCCCGTCAACCCCCGCCCGTCGCGGGCCCAGGGCGCAACCTACGAACCATGACCTGAAGCCGCCCATCGCCCGACGGCTGTTGATGTGTGCTCTTACCCGGATTTGTTTCGGTCATGAATTACCCCTCCTAAAATCGCGTGCGATGTTTCTCAAAATCCGCCGCCGCGGCTTATGGAGTCGTCGCCGCGGGAAAGAATTCGCGGGAGAAACGCTATGAAGATCCGGCTTCGCCCCACCTATCTCGGCGCGGGCTCCGCAGTCCTTCTGGGCGCGGTGCTCGTGGTGCTCGCCGGCCAAGTCTCCGGCGTGGCGAAAGCTCAGGGGGCCGGCGACGATGTGAGCGCATCGTGCGACACGGCGGCCATCCAGGCCATGGCGGCCGCGGACACCACCATCGTATCGGCTCAACGGCTTGAGACGCCCGTGCCCCACTGCCGGGTCGAAGGCTATGTCACCGCCACCAATCCCGGACCCAACCGTGACAACTTCCGCCTGCAGCTTCCGGCCCGGAGCCTATGGAAGGGCCGCTTCTACTTTGTGGGCCTCGGCGGGTCGGCGGGCTATGTGCCGACGGAATCACAAATCCCCAGCGGCAACCCCATGCGGGCGGGCTTTGCGGTGGCGGGCACTGACACCGGCCGCCAGGGTCCCTCCGGCGATTACAGCTTCCTGTCCGATCCGGTGAAGGCGTTGGACCACACCCATCGCGCCGCGCACCTGACCACCCAGGCCGCGCAGAGGATCACCAAGGCCTACTATGGAGTCGACAAGATCTGGCGCTACCACTCCGGCTGCTCCGGCGGCGGACGCATGGGTGGCGAAGCGATCAGCCATCACCCGGAGGACTATGACGGCGTGCTGCTTGGCCAGTCCCGCGTCGGACCGAAAGGCACGTTTGGCTATTCCAAGTTCATCCAGTCCATCCAGGAGATGAACCGCGAGCCGGGGGCGTGGCTGTCGCCGGCCAAGCTGAAGATGGTGGAGGCCAAGGTCACCCAGGCCTGTGACGGCGCCGACGGCGCCGTGGACGGTGTCATCTGGGACCATCGGCTCTGCCGCTATGACGTGGCCGCGCTCAAGTGCAAGGCCGCCGAGGGTCCCGAGTGCCTGACCGCTCCGGAGATCAAGTCCATCAAGGCCATTCTGGCCGGCCCGCATTCCCCCAGCGGCAAACTGCTGGTCCAGCCCATGCCGATCTCCAACATGTCTCAGTGGAGCATGTTCCTGGGCGCGACCCCGCCGCCCTGGTCGCCAAATCCCAACAGGGACATCGTCAAGACCACCGCTGCCGGCTACGTCCTGGCCAACACCACCGCCCAGGGGCTGTTTGGCCCGAGCTATGACATCTTGCGCGACTTCCACTTCACTCAGGCCGACATCGACGCCTGGATGGCCGCCGAAGCCAAGATCGGATTTCATGGGGAGCCCGACCTCACCCAGGCCATGAAAACCGGCGCCAAGGTTTTGATTTGGGTTGGCGTGAGCGATCCCTGCTGCTCCGACGTGCAGGCGGAAGCCTATGTGCGCGGACTGGAGGGCGACATGGGCCGGGCGAAGGTGGCCAGTTTCATCAAACTTTATGCGATCCCCGGCATGGGCCACTGCGGCGGCGGGACCGGGCCTTGGGACGCGCCAGACAGGCTCCTGTATGCGCTGATCGACTGGGTCGAAAAGGGGACGCCGCCCACCGGAGTCACCATGCACCGCGGTGCGGACCGGGCGAAGTTCGCGTTCGGGGACGTGAACCTGCCCAAGGAATCCGGCGTCGCCATCCCGCCGCCAGCGGGACCCTCACGGGACTTCTTCGTCTGCCCCTATCCGATGGTATCGGTGTTCGATAAAACCAAGGCCAAGATCGCGGGCGCTGTTTATGAAGCCGCCAACTGGTCCTGCAAGGCGTCGCGCACTTAACAGCCGGCCAAGGTCACTTTCAGTCCGGCACGATCACCGGTTTCACCGCCTCGCCGGCCAGGATCAGATCGAAGGCTCGCGGCGCCTCCGACAGCGGTACGATGTGGCTGAGCACCGGCTTCAGGTCGATCTGACCCTCATAGATCATCGGCGTCGCCCGCGCCCAGGTCTCCCAAATCCTCCGACCATGGATGTTATGGATGGTGGCGCGCTTGGCCTTCCAGAGGTTGAAGTCGAACTCCATCGGGTGGGACGGCGTGGCGCACCAGCGCACCTCGCCCAGTTGGGTCACCACTGTGAAGCAGTTCTTCACCCCCTCGGGCTGGCCGGAATATTCGAACACCACATCGGCGCCCAGGCCGCGGGTCATGTCCTTGACCGCGGCGTCCAGGTTCTCCGCCATCGGGTCCACCACCCGGTCGGCGCCCATCGCCTGCGCCGTCCTGCGCCTCAGGGGGTTGGGGTCGACGGCGATGATCACACTGGCCCCGAAATGGCGCGCGATGGCGATGTTCATCAGCCCGATGGGGCCGCAGCCGTTGATCACCACGCTCTGACCGGACACGCCGGACCCCTCCAGAGTGGCGTGCACGGCGATGCCGAAGGGCTCCAGGATCGCGGCCACCTCATGCGGCGTGCCGGGCGGATTGACCCAGGCGATGGAGGACGGGAGCGTGACATACTCCGACATCACTCCGTCGATGTCCGTCCCCGGGTAGCGCGTGTTCGGGCACACGTGGGCGCGCCCCGTGCGGCAGTGATGGCATTGACCGCAGAAAATGTGGCTTTCCAGGCTGACGTGGTCGCCGGCCTTGACGTTCTCCACGCCGGCGCCGGTTTCCAGCACCGTCCCGCTCATTTCATGGCCCAGCACCCGCGGCAGCTTGAGGCGGTTTGCGTACCAGGGCGCCCATTTGTAGATCGACACGTCGGTCCCGCAGACCCCGGCGGCGTTCAGCTTCATCAGCATCTCGCCGGGCCCCGGCGGGCGCGGCTCCTTGTGCTCAAGAGCTAGACCGTTGAACTCCGGTGCGACCTTCGTCAGGGCGAGCATAGGGCGGTCCTTCGAGACGGGTCAGAGAATGAACGAAAGCGCTTCGATGGGCTGGCGGCGATCCAGCAGCACCACCTGTTTCGCCGTGATGCGCCAGCCCTCGGCGTGGCGGCGGAAATCGAACCGGCTGCGTCCCACGTAGAAGTGTTTCTCGCCCAACCCCGGTTGGCGCCAGTCCCCCGAGCGGGTCTCGATGGCGATCAGATTGTAGCGGGCGGTCGCCGCGTCGGCGCCGTCCAGGTCGATGTCTAGGTTGGTGACGCAGCGGACGATCTCGGAGCGCGGCGATTGAGCATGTCGGTTCTCCCGCATCAGCTGCTCGACTCGCATGGCCAGGATGTCGCGGGTTTCATGGATGATCGAGGAAGTGAAGGTCGGATCGGCGGTCTCATCGATGGGCAACCAGTAGGTCGCGTCGGCGCTGAACAGCTCTAGCCATTCGTCCAGGCGGAACTCGTCCAGCAGACGCGCCTCCAGCATCACCAGCTTGGCGATTTCAGCCTCGGCACTCACGATTGCGCCCCGCCCATGTCCGCCTGCCAGCGTCGCCAGAACGCCCGTTGCGGCGTTTCGTCGGTGAAGGCGCCGATGCGTTCCCCTGACGGCGTCTGTTCTTCAAGGTGCAGGCCGCGGCTTAGCGTGATCGACTCCACGCCCGGTCCCGACATCGCGGTCTGCGCGCCGTGAAAGACCTCCAGATCGTCGACACCGATGATGCCGGCCGGTCCCACCCGGGTCTGCACGTCGTGCAGGCGCGAAGAATTGATGTCGTCATGCGCGCCCTCGATGATCATCGGGTAGGAATAGACCTCGGTGTGATTGACCGCCCGGGGCTGGATGACCCGGATGTTGTTGTCCATGATCACCACGCTGGGAAAGATCAGCATGTGGCGGTTCTCCAGGATTTCATCGGTCCTCGCCTTGCCGTTCAGGCGCTCCAGTTCGTCGCGGTACTGCTGCCGGATCTCCGCCGACACGAACTTGTTTTCCAGCGGCGAGCCGGCCTGCAGCACCCCGTGGCCCTTTGGAAACCCCCGGGTCTGGCCGATTGATCGTATCGCCGTGTACTGGCGGCCGGTGAAGGCGTTGTCGAACTTCTGGAAGGTGTTGTAGGCCGACCGGTGAACGAAATGGGCGTGGTAGCCGTCGTAGACGTTCTCGGCCTGCAGCTTCCAGTTCGCCCGATATGCGTACCTGTGCGGCGCCGCCACCCGGTAGCGGCCCCCGGCGCAACGGCCCAGCCACAGGTCGATGTGCGGCTTGGCCTCCCCCAGGTAACTGTCCAGGCTCTCCACCGCCGCGTTCAGCGAACCGAAGATCAGCCCGCCGTAGCTTTCCACCCGGGCAACGGGGATCAGGCCCTTTTCCTCGGTGGGAAAGTCGTCCGGAAACCGCGAGCGATCGACGATCGCCGCCAGCCGTCCGTCCAGGCCATAAGACCAGCCGTGATAGGGGCAGACGAACAGCTTGGTATTGCCCTGCTCCTCACGGCACAGGCCCGCCCCGCGATGGCGGCAGATATTCAGGAACGCCCGGGCCACGCCGTCCGCATCCCGCACCAGGATGACCGACTGCTGCCCGATCCAGGTGGCCTTGTAGTCGCCGGGCGCTGCGATCTCGCTCTCATGACCAAGATAGATCCAGGTCGAATAGAAGATCTTCTTCAATTCGGCCTGGAACACATCCGCGCGGTGATAGGCCCCCGTCGCCACCTTGAATTCGGTCGCGTCCTCGGTGACGAACGGCCCGAAACGGTCTGCGGTCCATGTCGGCGGTGGGGCTTCAAGGTCCATTGCGCTGATGCCTCTGCGGGTTTCTGGCGGCTATCGGAACAGACCACAGCGCGGCGCCGGCCTCAACCAATGGGTGGGTCTACACGAGCGTCCGCACCCGACCGCCGTCGACCACGATCAACTGGCCGGTGACGTAGCTGGCCCGGGTCGAGCACAGGAACGCCGCCATCGCCGCCATCTCCTCCGGATAGCCGAGCCGGCCCACCGGAATGTCGGCCCGGCGGTTGGCCGCCCAGTCGTCGTATTCTCGACCCGCATCCTCCGCGCGACGTTTCATATAGCTCGTGTAGCGCTCCGTCGCGAAGCTGCCGGTGCCCAGGGTGTTGATGGTGATTCCGAACTGTCCCAGTTCGTCGGCTAGGCTCTTGTTCAGCGCCGTCGTGCCGACCCGCGTCACATTGGCCGTCATCAGCGGCAGGCCCCGGTGCAGCTCCTTCGAGCAGATCGAATTGACCGTGACGATCCGCCCCCAGCCGTTGGCCTTCATCGCCGGGACCACCGCGCGACACAGATAGACCTCGCTCATCACGATGTGCTGGTAGGCCTCGAGGAAATCCTCGTCCTTGGTTTCGTCCCACAGCCCGTGGGTCGGGCCATAGACATTGGCGATGGCGATGTCGGGGTCTCCAAATGCCGCCCGCGCCGCGCCCACGGCAGCCTCGACCCCGGCCTTGGTCGTCATGTCGGCGATCGCGCCCACCGCCTCGCCGCCGGCGGCGCAGATTGCGGCGACGGTTTCATCGACCGCCTCCTGGCCCCGGGCCGCGACGACCACCTTGCAGCCCTCGCGTCCCAACTCCTCGGCGATCGCTCGCCCGATGCCTTTGCTGCCGCCGCCGCACAGGGCGACCTTTCCGGATATGCCGAAGTCCATGGTGTCGCCTTGTTCTGGTGATCGAAAACGGGTGGGGTTGAGGCCCGGTCAATAGGCCAGGTCGGATTTGTCCAGGTGCTCGGTGATCACCGAGCGCTCGATCTGGCCGATGACGCTCTCCCCGTCCCAACTCCAGCGGCAGGCGCCCTGTCCCATGATGTATTCGCCGGGCTCCCCCCAGACGCCGAAGCTGCGGTGATTGGTGTCCACATTGTTGAGGTGCATGGTCCTCCAGGACGTGCCCATCACCACCCCGGTGATCTCCGCGTCCCCCAGCGCCGAGCGCAACCGCACCCGCACCGCTTCACCCCTTGGCTTCATGTGCGACAGCCAGGCCGACTCGATCACCTCGGCCGGAATGACTCGCCCCTGATCGATCACGCAGGCCTCGCTCCATTTCGGAACGGGCCAGCCCTTGGGCCCATCCTCGCTGGCGAACCGCTTCAGAGCGAAGCCCCGCCCGCTGGGGAACAGGGCCGTCTCCCAGCAGTGACCGTGCCAGTTGCTCATGATCCGGGGTCCGCGCCGGTGTGTGCGCACCCCCATGCCGGCGATCTTGAAGTCATCGCCAAGGGAGGTCTTCACATAGCCTGTGTGGCGGTAGAGCTGCTCATAACGGGTGTCGCCATAGGCATAGCCCTTGCCCTGCTTCCAGGGCTCGGCCCCGGTTTCCACGTCCACGTGATATTCCACGATGGCCCTGGGGCCCTCATGCCCCCGCGCCTTGGCCAGTTCCTCGGCGGAGGAAACCCGCATGGTGCCCAGGTAGTCGACACTCCAGCGCCGGAACGGCTCGATGCAGGTGAATTTCAGGCACGACCCGCCCGCCTGGCGCTTGGTGGTGTGGCGGCCTTCGCTCCAATTGTAGAGCACCCGGCCGTCCTCCAGCATCAGCCAGTTCCGCTCCGTACGCAGCTCATAGAAATGCTGGATGGCGTCGACGTGGTTGTAGGAGTGGGCCTTGTTGTCATCGTCGAAGAACCAGAAGGCGTGGTTCTCCCCGTAGTGGGTGGTCCCCTCCGGCTGTTCGAGCATGCAGTAGTCCGCCTCCGGCGGCAGACCGCCGGTGGGGTCGAAGGTCGAATTGGTCATCTCTGGGCTCTCCTTCGGGACCGCGTCAGGACACCCGTGGCCGCTCGTTACGCGGGAAGGCCCGGGTGAAGGCCGCCGCGGCGCGCATGACCAGGGCCTCGCGCTCTGGCGGACCCACGATCTGCAACCCGACCGGCAGGCCGTCAAGGAATCCGCAGGGCACGCTGATCGCCGGGAAGCCCAGCCAGTTAAACATGTGCGTGAACACCGTGTAGGTCGGCGCGAAGGTGCCTTGCGGGTATTTCGGGCTATCGGTGGTCCACACCGCGTTCCAGTCCTCCACCTTGTAGGCGGTGAACTGGGCCGTGGTGCTCAGCAATAGGTCGTATTTCGCAAACAGCGCCCGGAACTTGGCGTGGCTGCGGCCGCGGTTCTCCAGCGCGGCGCGGATCTCGTCCGGCGTCGGCGCCGGCTGGCCGGCCGCCCCGGCGCGCATGCGGGCGCCGAACACCCGCTCGGTGATCTGGTAGCTCTTGAACCAGTCCTCCCACTGCTCCGCAGTCGGCTCCACCACCGCGCCCAGGCTGCGGAACCCGTGGGCCGCCTGGTGGGCCACCGCCACCACCCGCTTGGTGATCGGCAGTTCGTATTGCTTTCCCCAGCCGAAGTCCTCGCTCCAGGCGAAGCGCAGGCCCTTCACGCCCCGATCGAGGTTAAACAGATAGTCGGGCGCCGGCTCGTCAACGCCGATCAGGTCGCGGCCATCTGGCCCCGCCATTACCTGCATGACCATGGCCGCGTCGCGGGCGTCGCGGGCCAGCGGGCCGACGGTGGTCGACAGGGTCAGCGAGGCCGGATTGAAGTTGAAGCTGGGGATGCGCCCCACGGTCGGGTGGACGCCGATCACGCCGGTGATCGCCGCCGGCAGTCGGGTCGATCCGCCGCCATCGGAGCCGATGGTGAAGGGCAGCAGGCCAGCCGCCGTCGAGGCCGCGCCGCCGGAACTGGACCAGCCCGGCTGACGGCTGGGATCCCAGGGGCTACGCGCCTCGGCCTCCCAATTGTACTGCCCTGGACCGGGCGAGGAGGTGCCCATCATGGTGTTGGTGCCCACGATGATCGCCCCCGCCGCCCTCAGCCGCTCGACGCCGATCTGGTCGTGGTCGGCGACGCCGCTGGGCGAACCCAGGCCCATCACTGGCATGCCCTTAACGTGGATGTGCTCCTTCACCGAGGTGGGAAGCCCGTGCAGCGGGCCCAGCGGATCACCCCGCATCACCGCGGCCTCGGCCTTCTTCGCCTGGGCGCGCGCGCCCTCCGCATCGATATATTTGAACGACTTGAGCGTCGGGTTGAACCTGTCGATCCGGGCCAGGAAATGGTCGACCACCTCCACCGGCGAAATCTGCTTGGCGACGATCATCTGCCGAAGCCGCCAGGCCGGCGTCCAGGTCAGGTCCCCCGCCGCCTTGAGCGGAGCTGCGACCGCGCCGGAGCCGGCGGCAAGCGCCGTCGCCGCGGCCGCGCCGCCCAGGAACGCCCGCCGGCTCGCGCCGTCGTTCAAATCGCTCGCCGCAGCGATCTCGTCACGTGCCCGCTTGTCCATGGCTTCCTCCCGATCATGTTCGGCGCGATCGGACTCTGTCGGCCCGAAATGCACACGCAATGGCGAGTGAACCACCCGGCCTGACGCCGGTCAATTGAAGGCGCCCGCCCCAACGCGAAAGAGCCCGGCCTTTCGGCCGGGCTCTCGCGACTTACGTCAGTTTCTGATCGAGATCAGAAGTTGATGTCGATCGTGGAGCGACGGTTGAGGGGTTCCTTGACGCCGTCGCCGGTGGCGACCGCAGGGGCGCTTTCGCCCTTCCAGTCTACCGACAGGGCGGTCTGGGCGACGCCCAGGCCCACCAGGGCGTCAGCCACCACCTTTGAGCGGCGCTCGGACAGGCGGACGTTGTAGGCGGGGGCGCCGGAGGTGTCGGCGTGACCCACCACCACCACCTGGGTGGCGTGTCCGGCGCTGGCGTAGGTCGCGGCCTCCTGGACCACCGTCTGGGCCTCCGGCGTCAGGATCGACTGATCGAACGGGAAGTAGACGATGAACTGCTTGGCCTCATACGCCGGCGGAGGCGGCGGAGGGGGCGGCGGCGGAGGAGGCGGAGGCGGCGGAGGGGGCGGCGGAGGGGGCGGAGGCGGCGGGGGCGGAGCCGCGGCGAATTCGTACTTCATCTCCGCGTACCACATCCGCGGCTCGGTCAGGATCGCCGGCGCGGTGCCGCCGATCGTGAAGCCGCCGGCGCCGCTGACGTTGATCAGTTCATTGGTGAGGTTGGTGACTGAAGCGCCCAGACTGACGTTTGATCCCTTCACATGTCGCCAGTCGGCCCGAAGGTCGATGGTGGTCTTCTTCGGCCGGTACCAGGGATTGCTGACCGGGCCGATGATCGAATTCTGGACGATCACCGGCACGCCCGCCGATTCATTGTTGTTCGACGGGTTCCCGGTCCACCGGCCCAGGTACTGAATGTTGGCGCCGAAGGAAATGTCCTCGCCGACCAGGTCCTTGAGCATGATGGTCGGCGCCAGCGACCATTTCACCGGGTGGGCGTCGTTCAGCTCATCCGGCTCGAAGTTGATCACCTGGCTGCCGATGGTGAGGATGCCCTTGGCGTGGTCGACCACCACCGGCGTCGTTCCCGGCAGGCCCACGCACTGGGGCCGCCAGAACTGCGACGAACAGACCCGGTTCTCCAGGTACTTGGTGTACTTGCCGTCCAGGTAGGCGAAGTTGCCGCCCACCTTGAGCCAGTTGGTGAGGAACAGCTGGGCGTCGAACTCGACCCCCTGCATTTTCACATTGGCCAGGTTGGTGGTGAAGGTGGTCGCTGTGCCGGAGATGATCTGGCTGCGTTGGACGTCCTTGTAGTCGTCCTTGTAGAAGGCGATGTTCAACCGTCCGCGCACGCCGCCCAGTTCGAAGTCGGCCTTGGCGCCGATTTCGGTGTCGATCAGCTTTTCCGGCCCGAAGGTCCGCTCCGCCGAGCCCGGCACCGCATTCTGGTTGATACCGCCGCCCTTGTAGCCGGTGCGGTGGGCCGCATAGACCATGATGTCGTCGGTGATCTTGTAGTCTGCTGTGAGCGTATAGGTGTTGGCGTGCGCCAGGGGCACCAGTGTCAATGAAGTGCCCGAGCCCGGCAGGGGCGGACGATCCGAGACCGCGATAGGGATCAAGGTGCCGTTGACGTTCACCCGATATGTCGCCGCGCCCGCCGCAATGACCGCCCGCTGGTCCCAGGTGCGCCGATAGCCGGCGGTCAGGTTAAGCTTCGGCGTCACGGCGAAGGTCGCCTGGCCGAAGCCAGCGTAGCTGATGTCCTTGCGCTGGGTGATCTGGGTGCAGGGTGACGCCAACTGGATCGACGTACAGAAAGCGGCCGACGCCGGGTCGCCCTGCGGACCCGCGAACACCGCGATAACCCCCTGCCCGGCCGTCCACTCCCGGCTGGCGTCATAGCGGTAGTAGTAACCCGCCTGCCATTTCACCCGGTCGTCGAACAGCGTGCCCAGCACCTGAACTTCGTCAGTCCATTGCCGAGCCGGCCAGCCGCCGGTCCAGGCGTACTCGCCGGTCGCCGAGGAAGTTGTCCCGGGCACCCACACAGCCCGCGTATCGACGATCAACTGGTCGGTGCCGTCCACGTCGATGCTCGGACCTTTGGCACGGGTCCAGCTCATCCCGAAGATGTTCTTGATCGTCAGGTTGTCGGTGACATCCCACTTGGTGATGTTGACAACGCCGTTGAAGATAGAGCTCCGGTGCCGGTCATAGTTGTAGAACGTCGTCCTCGGACCAGCCGCCACCTGTCGGGCGGCGGCGTCCTCGATCAGTTGGCCGAAGGACCTGCCTGGCGCAGGCGTCGTTCCGGCCCCAAGCAGCCATTGGTTGACGAAGCTGGGAATGTTCGCCGGGACGAGATTCACCACCCCCGGGTTCATGTAGCGGCGGTCGGCCAGCAGGATCGGCGATGAGTTGCCGTGGATCTTGTCGCTGGATCGGGCGAACAAAGTCAGGTTTTCGACGTTCTCCCACGGCTTGAACAGCACCTGCAGGCGGAACTGGCGAAGGTTCTCGTTGTCGAAATCGATCGGCGGCGCGCCATAGGTGGAGATCGCGTTGGTGAAGCCCTTGCGCTTGCGGATCTGGCCCGAGGCCCGAACCATCAGCTTGTCAGGCACCAGCGCGCCGCTGAAGGCGCCCTCGAGCTGGTAGTATTTGTAGTTGCCGGCCTGGAGGTCGATGTAGCCCTCGAAATCGTTCGTGGGCCGCTTGGGGGTGTAGATGATCACCCCGCCGGTCGCCGTCTCGCCGAACAGGGTGCCCTGCGGACCGGCCACAACCTGCAGGCTCTGCAGGTCGTAGTAGGAGGTCTGGAAGTTGGGGACTTCGGCGAAGTAGCTGACCACCGACGGGCGGTTGGAGGAAAACGCCGTGTTCTGGCCGCGGATCACCGGGGTGCAGGACTCTCGGGTGCCCGAGCAGTTGCCGTTGGCCAGGGCGGCCGACAGCTTGTTCAGGTCCTGGACGTTGTTGACCGTTAGCTGGTTGATCTTTTCGCCGCTGAGCGCGGTGACCGCCACCGGCACGTCCTGGATGTTTTCCTCAACGTGGCGGGCGGTGACCACCACCTCCTCGATTTGGTTGGAGGAATTATCGTCCTTGTCCTGGGCGAAGCCTGCCCCAGGCGCGGCCCACAGGCCGGCGGCGATGGTCAAGGCCAGTATGCTGGCGCTGCTGCGCGCATTACGGATGGTCATATTTCCCCCACAAACCCGCGCTTGCTGCCCGCAGCGCGTCTGAACATTCGTATAGCCTACGCTTTATTCAAATTTGGTCAACGCGCCACACCCAGCGCGCATCGTCATTCATCCCGTTCTGGCTGGATTGAGCGGCAGCGTGCGCCGCCGTCCGCCGCCCGCCGCGAAGATGGCGTTGCAGACCGCCGCCGCCACCGGCGGCAGCGCCGGCTCGCCCAACCCTGTGGGCGGATTGTCGGTCACATGGAAATGCACATCGATGTCCGGCGCATCGGTGATCCTCAGCAAGGGGTAGTCATTGAAATTACCCTGGGCGACGCGGCCCTGTTCTAAAGTGATCGCCTGTCCCAACGCGGCGCTCAGGCCGTCGATGACGGCGCCTTTCACCTGCTGGTCGGCGCCGGCGGGATTGACGATCGGGCCGCCCACGTCCCCCACCACCCAGACCTTGTTGACCTTCACAACGCCGTCGGCGCCGACGCTGACATCGGCCACTTCCGCGAAGTAGCCGAAGTGGCTGTACCAGTGGGCGAGGCCAAGCCCCCGGCCGGCCTCAAGCTTGCGCCCCCACCCCGCCCGCTCGGCCACCAGTTTCACAATCGCCGCCATGCGGCCGGTGTCCATCCCAGGCGCCAGATAGATAGCAGGCAGATCGCTGGGCATGCGCGGCAGCTTGCGCGACGGCGTCAAGAGCTCAAGCTGGAACGCCAATGGGTCGCGCCCGGCGGCGTGGGCCAGTTCGTCGGTGAAACTCTGCATGGCGAACGCCAGGGCGTTGGAGCGCGGCGCCCGCCAGGTGCCCGTCGGCGCATTGAGCGGGATCAGGCTATAGCCGTACTGCAGATGGTCGACCACGCCGCCGGGGTGCTCGTCGCCCTCCATGTCCGCCCAGGGCGCGAACTTCTCGCCCCGCCCGAAGGTTACGAAGTGATCGGTGAAAGCGGTGAGCCGGCCGTTTGCGTCGAGCCCGGCCTTGAAGTTGTGCCAACCGCCGGGGCGGTAGAAATCATGGCGGATGTCGTCCTCGCGGGTCCACACCAGCTTCACCGGCGCACCGGCCATCTGCGAGATCTTCGCCGCCTCGGCGACGAAGTCAGAGGCCCCGCGCCGACCGAACCCGCCGCCGCAGCGCAGATAGTGGATGGTGATGTCCTTGTCGGCGGCGCCGCAGATCTTCTTCAGCTGAGGCCGCGCGCGGTAGGCGCCCTGCAGCGGCGCCCAGATTTCCACCTTGCCGTCCTTCACCAGCGCCGTGCAGTTTTGCGGCTCCATGGTCGCGTGGGCGAGGAACGGATAGGCATAGCTGGCCTCGACCACCTTCGCCGCGGACTTCAGCGCGCCCGCGGCGTCGCCCCGTGCGTTGAGAATATGGGCGGGAGTCTTGGGGCCGAGGTCCTTGGCCATCGCCTCCCACCGCGCGCTGTCCTGGTCCGGCGCGGCGTCCATGTCCCATGTGACCTTCAGCGCCCGGCGCGCCTTTTGCGCCCGCCACCAGCTGTCCGCCACCACAGCCACGCCGCCGCCGCCGAGCGAGTCGATATCGCCGTCGCCGTCGACGATGAAGGCGTGCTTCACCCCCGGCATGGCGCGAACCTCGTCCAGGTTGGCCGACTTCGGCCGGCCGCCGAATACCCCGCACTTCTCATAGGCGGCGTAGAGCATCCCCGGCAGCACGAAATCGATCCCGAACAGGGGCTCGCCCTTCACGATCGCGGCGTTATCGACGTTGGGCTGCGGCTTGCCGATCACCCGGAACGCCGCCGGATCCTTCAGCGCCACGGTGTTGGGGTCCGGCGCCGTCAGCTGTGCGGCCGCGGCGGTCAGCGCCCCATAGCCCAGGCTGCGGCCGCTGGGCGTGTGGGTCACCTTGCCGCCCCGCGCGGCGCACTCACTGGCTGCGACGCCCCAGGTCTTGGCCGCGGCCTCCACCAGCATCACGCGACCCACCGCGCCGGCCTGCCGCATGGCCTGGTAGTTCAGCCGGATGGTGGCGCTGCCGCCGGCCAGCTGCAGGCCGTAGCGGGCCATGTCGTCCCCAGCCGTCACCACGCTGACGTCCGCCAGATCCACCTCCAGCTCCTCGGCGATCAGCATCGCCAAAGAAGTGCGCACCCCCTGGCCGATCTCCGGCACCTTGGCGATCAGGGAAACCTGGCCGGAAGGGGCGATGGAGACATAGGCGTTGGGCTGGAACGCCGTTCCCGCCGCCGCCGCGCGGCCGACGCCCAGCAACAGTCCGCCGCCGGCGGCTGCGCCGACGGTGAGCAGGGTGCGGCGGGAAAGGCCCGCGCCGGCGTCACGAACAGTTGCGCTCATTTCGCTCCTCCCAGCTTGCTGGCGGCCAGTTTGATCGCCGCTCGAATGCGCAAATAGGCCCCGCACCGGCACAGGTTGCCCGCCATCGCCGCGTCGATTTCCGCATCGCTGGGCGAAGGGTTAGACGCCAGCAACGCGCTGGCGGACATGATCTGACCCGCCTGGCAGTAGCCGCACTGCGCCACGTCGGCGGCGATCCAGGCCGCCTGGACCGTGCGTCCGATCGCTGAGGCGCCGACGCCCTCGATGGTGGTGATCGGCGCGTCCTTGACCGCCTCGATCGGGATCGAGCAGGAGCGCACCGCCTGGCCGTCCAGGTGCACGGTGCAGGCGCCGCACTGGGCCATGCCGCATCCGAACTTGGATCCCTTGAGGTCCAGTTCATCGCGCAGCGCCCACAGCAACGGCGTGTCGCCCTCGGCGTCCACCGTCCGCCGCTCCCCATTGACCTTCAGTCGGTACGCCATCGCGCCTGTCCCGCCGTCATTGCTCACGGCCCCCAAAGATCACGATCCGGCCGCCGCGACCAATGCGATTTCGCTTGCCCGCGATGGACGGGGGCGACATCGCCGAGGCAACACCCTAGAAAGCCGCCGCCGAACCCAAAGGAACAGACCCGCCATGGACCTCTCCCAGAGCCCCCGCAGCCAGGAGTTCGCCGCCAAGCTCGCCGCCTTCATGGCCGAGCACATCTATCCCAATGAGCGGCGCTACTACCTGGAAGCCGAGCGCCTGGGCCCCTGGTCCACCTACCCCGTCGTCGAGGAACTCAAGCCCATCGCCCGGGCCGCGGGCCTGTGGAACCTGTTTCTGCCGCCTCACTCCGGCGGGCTCTCCAACCTGGACTATGCCCCCCTGTGCGAGATCATGGGCCGCAGCCTGTTCGCGCCCGAGGTGTTCAACTGCGCCGCACCGGACACCGGCAACATGGAGACTATCCATCGCTACGGAACCGAGGCCCAGAAGGAGCGTTGGCTGAAACCCCTGCTGGCCGGCGAGATCCGCTCATCCTTCGCCATGACCGAGCCTGAGGTCGCCTCCTCCGACGCCACCAACATCGCCGCCTCCATCGTCCGCGACGGCGACAGCTACCTGATCAACGCCCGCAAGTGGTACACCACCGGCGCCACCGATCCGCACTGCCAGATCATCATCCTGATGGGCAAGTCCGACCCCGACGCCGCCGACCGGCATAAGCGCCAGTCGATGATCCTGGTGCCCAAGGACGCCCCCGGCGTACGGGTGATCCGCGCCCTGCCTGTGCTCGGATTCTATGGGGTGCCCGACCGGGCCGCGGAGGTGACCTTCACCAATGTGCGGGTCCCCGCCGAGAACATCCTGCTGGGCGAAGGCCGCGGTTTCGAGATCGCCCAAGGGCGGCTCGGACCGGGGCGCATCCACCACTGCATGCGCCTCATCGGCCTTTCCGAGCGGGTGCTGGAGCGCATGTGCCGCCGGGCCGAACTGCGCACCCCATTTGGCGCGCCCCTGGCTGAGCAGACCGTTACGCTTGAGCGCATCGCCGAGGCGCGGATCATGATCGAACAGGCGCGCCTGCTGACCCTCAAGGCGGCCGCCATGATGGACGCCGTCGGCGCCAAGGGCGCACGCCAGGAGATCGCCATGATCAAGGTCGCCGCCCCGGTGATGGCGCAGAAGATCGTCGACTGGGCGATCCAGGCCTTCGGCGGCGGCGGCACCAGCAACGACCACTTCCTGGCCGCGGCCTTCGCCAACACCCGCCTCCTGCGCCTGGCCGACGGCCCCGACGAGGTCCACCGCAACCAGATCGCCCGCCTGGAGATCCGCCGTCACAGCCAGACCGACCCGCTCGTCACCGGCGGCGGCGCGGCGGTGCTCAGTCTCGACGAGGCCGAGCAGATGGCGGCCGAGGGCCTGTGGCCCCGCCCGGCCTGAGCCCGCCCCTCAAGCCTGATCGACCCAGGGCAGGCGCGCCGCCGCGCCCCGGCAAAGCCGCGCCGGACCGCTCAATGTGACCGCGCGCTTGTATTCCACGATCGGCAACTGCCGCAGCCGCTTGATGATGCGCGCGGAGATCGGAGCCGCCTCCCAGGCTGGATCGCCCCAGGTCACCTCGCCCTGGCCGATCGCCATCGCGGCCAGTTCCAGTTCGGTCTCCACCCGCACCGGATAGTCCGCGTCGACCCCCCCGCCCGGCGCCGGGATGTATTTCCAGCCTAGCGTCGGGGTCCGGGCCACTCCGGCGGCCGCCTTTTGCAGGCGCTCGCCCTCCAGCGGTTGCATGTCAAAGGTGCGGCCGCTGAGCAGCAGCCCCTCATACTCGCGACAGTGGAAGGAGACCCCGGTTCCATGCGGAACCGCGTCGGGGATATGGGCGAAAAGCTTGGGGTTTCCCAGGAATTCGCGGCCGGCGACGATGGAATTGGCGTCGTTTTCCCACAGCGCCAGATGCACCGGCGCGTTGATCGTCTCATTCGGGCCGCGATAGACGACCCCCGCGGTGACGGCCACCACATTGTATTGCCGCCCCGCCAAGTAGTCGACGCCACAGAGCTGCTGGTGGGTCACCGTCACCACCGGGTTCTCAGGAACCTCGAAATAGTGCGGCACCAGCGCCGCCACGGCCTCCCGCTCGGAGACGAATGGGATCGCCACCGACACGATGTGGGAATAGCTGCTGGTGTCCGGCAGTTGCGTGGGCCCGTAGGCCGCCGGCATGTCATAGCGAACCCCCGGTTTTGTCAGTCGAGCCAACGCAATTCCTCCCTGTGGCGCAGGCGCCCGGCGGCGCCTTGCTATCTTCAACCTCGCCAGCTGGTTTGCATGATCGCAGGGCTTCGGTCCATGTTGCACTCAGGAGGAACACGCATGAAAGTCGATGTTGGTCTGTGGGCCGAGCTACCGGATACCGTCAAACGCGCCCGCGAGCTCGAGGCCATCGGCTATGACGGCATGTATGTGCCCGAAACCGGCCACGACCCGTTCGTACCCATGGCCCTGGTGGCCGAACACACCACCAGGATCCAGCTGCGCACCGGCGTCGCCGTGGCCTTCCCGCGCAGCCCGACCCACCTGGCCATGGTCGCCAACGACCTGCATGTGCTGTCCAAGGGCCGCTTCCAGCTTGGCCTGGGCTCCCAGACCAAGGCCCACAATGAGCGGCGCTTTTCCACGCCATGGTCGCGGCCCACCCACCGGATGCGCGAACTGATCCTGGCCATCCGGGCCATCTGGCGCTGCTGGAACCAGGGCGAGAAGCTCGACTTCGAGGGCGAGTTCTACCGCCTCAACCTGATGAGCCCGTTCTTCAGCCCGCCGCCCAGCCAATATGGAACGCCGCCAATCCTGCTCGGCACGCTTGGCCCGAAGATGACTGAGGTGGCCGGCGAAGTGGCCGACGGCGTCCTGCTGCACGGCCTGTCCTCGCCCCGTTACGTCAGCGAGGTCTCTCTGCCGGCCCTGGAGCGGGGCCTGGCCAAGGCTGGGCGCTCCCGCGACGAGGTCGAGTTCGTGTTTCCATCCATCGTGGCGGTGGGCGACACCGACGAGGAAATGGATATGGCCACCGGCAAGCTGAAGACCCATCTGGCCTTCTATGGCTCCACACCCGACTACAAGCGGGTCATGGACCTGCACGGCTGGCAGGACGCCCAGGAGGAACTGCACCGCATGAGCCGCCAAGGCCGCTGGGACGAAATGGGCGCCCTGATCACCGACGAGATGCTCGACGCCCTCAGCGTCCGCGGAACCACCGACACCCTGGCCGCCGACATCATGCGCCGCGTCGGCGGTCTCGCCGACCGGGTCAGCTTCTACTCCTCCGGCGACCTGTCGGTGGAGCGGACCAAGCACATCGTCGACATGCTGAAGAAGGAAAAATCGCGGGCGGAACGGGCGGCAGGGTAGGCGGGACGTTTCTAATCCTGGAACGCATCGGCGACCGCACGACCGCCGAACCATTACCTAAATCACATTAACCGCCCTTGACGGCCTGGCGCTTCGGTCTAGCGTCCCCTGGAGGCCGGGACAAGAAGTTCCCATCGCCGCGCCGAGGGAGGTTGAAATGAAGGCCACTCAAACGGTCCGTGTTTGGGCGCTGGCGACATTGGGCGCTGTTGCGATCTTCACCGGCTCCGCGCGCAGCGCGCCGGCGGTGACCAAGGCGCGCTGCGACGTTCCGGCGATCCAGGCCGCGAGTCCCAAGGGAACTACGATCGTTTCCGCCGAGATGCAGACCCGGCCGGTGTCTCACTGCAAGGTCGAAGGCTACATCACCACCACCAACCCCGGCCCCAACCGCGTCAACTTCCGACTCCAGCTGCCGGACAGGAGCCTGTGGAAGGGCCGCTACTATTTCATCGGCCTGGGCGGCTCGGCGGGCTATCTGCCGACCAATTCGGAACTCCCTCCGGGCAATCCGATGGTGAAGGGCTTCGCCGTGGCCGGAACCGATACCGGACGTCAGGGCCACAACCTCGACTGGACCTTCCTCACCGACCCGGCCAAAGCTCTGGATCACACCCACCGCGGCGCGCACGTGACGACGGTGGCGGCGCAACAGATCACCAAGGCCTACTACGGCGTCAATAAGATCTGGCGCTACCATTCCGGTTGTTCAGGCGGCGGCCGCATGGGCGGCGAAGCCGCCATGATGCACCCGGAGGACTACGATGGCATCCTGCTCGGCCAATCCCGTGTGCGGCCGCCGGGCATGGCCGAGAGCGCCGTGATGCTGAAATTCATTCACGCCGCCCAGCAGATGACCCGAGAGCCAGGGGCCTGGTTATCTCCGGCCAAGCTGAAGATGGTCGAAGGCCATGTCACTGCCGCCTGCGACCTGACCGACGGCGCCAGGGACGACGTGGTCTGGGACCACCGGCTCTGCAAGTACGACGTGGCGCAGCTCAGCTGTAAGGCCGGTGACGCACCTGGCTGCCTGACCGGCCCTGAGATCACCAGCATCAAGGCCATCCTCGACGGTCCGCGCGCGCCGTCGGGCGAGTCGCTGGTGGAGCCAATGCCGATCACCAACATGAGTGTCTGGTCGACATTCCTGGGGCGCACCCCCCCGCCGTGGAAGCCCGACGCCACCGCCGAAAACCTGGCGGTCAGTTCCGCCGGCTACGTGATCGCCACCACCACCGTGCGCGGCATGCTGGGGCGGCCGGACTACGATGTGCTGAAGGACTTCCATTTCACCCAGGCGGACCTCGACGCCTGGCAGGCGCAGTTCAAGAAGGGCGATTTCGGGCGCTCGCCGGACCTGAGCCCCAGTGAGAAGGCCGGCGACAAGCTGTTGCTGTGGGTGGGCGAGAGCGACCCCTGCTGCTCCAGCGACGGCATGGAGAACTACGTTCGTGGGCTTGAGGGCAAGATCGGCCGGGACCGGGTGGCCAAGTTCATTCAGCTCTATCGCATTCCCGGCCTCGGCCACTGCGGCGGCGGCACGGGCCCCTGGGATGCCCCCGACCAGCTCCTGCAGACTTTGATCGACTGGGTCGAAACCGCCAAGGTCCCCGCCGGCGTGGCCATGCACCGCGGCCAGGACCGGGCGAAGTTCGTCTTCGCTGACGCCCAAGGCAAGGTGGAGTCCGGCGTGCGGGTGCCCTCCGCAGAAGGCCCGTCGCGCGACTTCCTGGTCTGCCCCTACCCGCTGGTGTCGGTGTTCGACAACACCAAGGCGAACACCCCCGGCGCCGTCAACGAAGCCGCCAACTGGTCCTGCCGCGCGTCGCGGTCCTGACCGTCAAACATGCAATGGAGAATGCGATGAAGCTTGGCGCCAGGATACGCATCGTGGGCGGTATCGCCGCCGCCATGGCCGCCTGCGCCTCGAGCGCCATGGCGGCGACCACCTGCGACGTGGCGAGCATTCAGGCCGCGTCGCCCGCCGACACCACCATCGTCTCGGCGCAGTTGGTCCAGGAGCCGATTCCCAACTGCAAGGTCGAGGGCTACGTCACCACCACCAACCCGGGTCCGAACCGCAACAACTTCCGCGTCCAGCTTCCGGAGAAGAGCCTCTGGAACCACCGGTTCTATTTCATGGGCCTGGGCGGATCGGCGGGCTCGACGCCACCGGCTCCGCCGATGATCCTTGGGTCGGGCTTCGTGGTGGCCGTGACCGACACTGGCCATCAGGCCCACCTGCTGGACTGGAGCTTCATGAGCGACCCGGTCAAGGCCCTCGACCACGTTCACCGAGGCGCCCACGTCACCACTGTGGCCAGCCAGCAGATCACCCGCGCCTACTATGCCGGCGAGAAGTTCTATCGCTACCATGCCGGCTGTTCGGGCGGCGGGCGGATGGGCACCGAGGCGATCCGTCACCACCCGGAGGACTATGACGGGGTGCTGGTGGGCGGCAACGGCAACACGCCCAAGAGCGGCATCAACAGCGCAGCCATGCTGAAGTTCATCCAGGCCAGCCAGGAGCAGTACCGGCCAGGCGGCTGGGTCTCCCCCGCCAAGCTGAAGATGGTCGAGGGCCATGTGACCGCGGCCTGCGACTTGACCGACGGCGCCCAGGACGGCGTCGTTTGGGACTCCCGGCTCTGCCATTACGACGTGGCCAAACTCCAGTGCAAGGCGGCCGATGGCCCCGATTGCCTAACCGCTTCGGAGATCCACACCATCAAGGCGATTCTCCGCGGCCCCCACGGACCCAAGGGCGAATTACTCTCCGAGGGGATGCCAATTTCCAACATGAGCATGTGGAACTTCAATGGCGCCGCCCCGCCTCCCTGGAAACCGGAAGCCAGCGTCGAGAATCTCAAGACCGCCTCCAGCGCCTACGTCATCCCCATGACCATGGCCCACGGCTTGATCCGCCCCGACTACGACGTGCTCAAGGACATGGATTACAGCGACCGGGCCACCAAGGAATGGTCGGCCGGGTTCACCGCCGGCGGCTTCAATATTCCCAGCAAGCCCCAGGATCTGGTGGGTTTCAAGAAAGCCGGGGGCAAGTTCATCATGTGGAGCGGATCCAGTGATCCGTGCTGTTCCTACATCGAGCAGGAGAACACCTATAACAACGCGGCCGGATTGTTCGGAGCCGCTGAGACAGCCAAGTTCTTCGCCCTCTATTCGGTACCGGGCATGGGCCACTGCCGTGGCGGCACGGGCCCAGAGGACTCCACCGACATGCTGCTCAGCGCCCTGATCGACTGGGTCGAGAACGGCAAGGCGCCCGGCGGCGTGGTCGCTCACCGCGGCGCCGACCGCATACAGACCCCGTTCCGCATCCTGACCACCACCGCCGAGGCCGGCGTCCCGTCGGCCGGGTCCAGCGGCGGCCCGTCGCGGGACTTCCTGATGTGCCGCTATCCGATGGTGTCGGTGTTCGACAAGTCGAAGGCCGGCGTTCCCGGGGCGGTGTACGACGCCGTCAACTGGACCTGCCGCGCGTCGCGAAAGGGCTGACCGTTCGAGCGCTCGCCGCCCGGATTCGCTGAATTGGCATAGTTTTGACCAACTCTGATTTGCTATGGGCGAGTTCAGCCTGAACACCAGCAATCGACCCGCGGTTACGACCTCGACATTTGCCCGCCTGGACTACGGCACGTCGCTGTTTTCCCTATCGAACCTGAGTCGCAATCTGGCGGCCGGCGATTGGTCACGCCGCTTTGGCGGATTCTGTCGGCGTATCGAAGCGCCAGGCAACGCCATTCCCGCTAGCCGCCGCCAGCTGGGAGCTGGCGAACGCCCAGTTCAACAGGGTGTCGAACCAGGCCCCAAGATAGGCCTTCCGGTCATTCTGGTAGTCGAGATAGTAGGCATGCTCCCACAGATCGCAGGCGATCAGCGGGCTCAAAGCACGCTCGGTGATGATGTCGTGGGCGTCGTGCGTGCTCACCACGCTAAGCCGCCCACCCGAAGCCACCAACCAGACCCAGCCTGAGCCGAAGTGGTTGACGCCCTCCTTGATGAACGCTTCGCGCATTTGGGCAAGGTCTCCGAATGACGACTGGATCGCCGTTTGCAGTTCGGGACCGGGGTCGGCCGCCACGGGAGTCATCGACTGCCAGAAGAACGCGTGGTTCCAGACTTGGGCTGCGTTATTGAAGAGCTTGGCCGCATCCGCGCCGCCCAGGGCGCTCTGACGGATGACATCTTCCAAACTTGTGATGTGTTTGGGCGCAACGCCCAAGAGGTCGTTGAGCGCCTTCACGTAAGCGGCGTGATGCTTGTCGTGGTGAAAATGCAGGGTCTTCGCCGACATTGTCGGCTCCAGCGCGTCATAGGCGTAGGCTAAGTTGGGAAGGCTGAACATGGTTGTCTCCTGACTTGAGACGTAATTCCGCGATCCGCTTTTGGTTCACATTTTCCGGTGGCTTTGCGCACGACTGGGCGCGCCTGACCACGTCACCGTTAGCCAACCGAGCGCCGCCGTAGTAGGCCCTTCCCAAGGGCCGAGACAGGCTGCGGCGTGGGAGGCTTCAATGAACACCGAAACCACGGCGGCCCGCGCCGCCTGGTCCATGGCGCGGCGCAACTGGCTGCTGTTGCTGCTCTGCGCCACCGGACTGGTGAATATGCTGGACCGCCAGATCATCTCGATCCTGCTGCAGCCTATCAAACAGGAATTCGCCGCCTCCGACACGGTGATGGGTCTGCTCACCGGCCCGATTTTCGCCGGCTTCTTCGCCCTGGCGGCGATCCCGGTGGCCCGGTCCCTGGACGTCTATCCCCGCAAGGTGGTGCTCGCGGCCTGCATCACCTTCTGGAGCCTGATGACCAGCCTGGGCGGTCTAGCACAGTCTTTCGTCCAACTGGCGCTCACCCGCATCGGCGTGGCGGTGGCGGAGGCCGGCGGCGCGCCGGCCAGCCACTCCATGGCCGCCGACCTCTATCCCCTTCGCCGGCGCGGCCTGGCCATCGCCACCATTTCGGCCGCCCAGTCCCTCGGCATCGGGCTGGGGGTCTTCCTGGGCGGCTGGCTCACAGAGGCCTTCGGCAGCTGGCGCACCAGCTTCATGATCGTCGGCCTGCCCGGAATTATTCTGGCCGTGGTCCTGCTGTTCAGCGTGCGCGAGCCGCCGCGCGGCATGTCCGACAACCTCAGCGACGATGCTCCGGCTCCGAAGTTCTTCGCCACCTTCGCAGAGCTCTGGGGGCTGCTGTCCTTCCGCTGCATGTTCCTGGTCACCACCTTTGGCGGCATCGGCGGCTATGGCTTCCTCAACTGGGGCCCCACGTTCCTGCGGCGGGTGCACCACATGACCGGCAGCCAGGTGGGAACCTGGTTCGGCCTCACCGTCGCCGCCGCCCTGATCACCGGCAATATGATGGGCGGCTATCTCGGCGACCGCTTCGGCCGGCGAAACCTGACGGGATATCTCTGGGTTTGCGGCGCAGGCCCTCTGCTGGCGGTCAGCGCCGGGATGGTGTTCCTGTTCTCCCACGATTGGCGCGTCGCGATCGTGGGCCTGTTCCTCTACCAGGGGCTGCTCACCACCCACATCCCCTCAGCCTACACCATGGGCCAGACGCTGGCGCCGCTGCGCATGCGCGCCACAGCCTCGGTGATTCTCAATCTGGGCTCGGCCCTGGTCGGCACCGCCGTGGCGCCGCTGATCATTGGCGCGCTGAATGATCTGCTCGCGCCGCGCCTGGGCGACGAATCCATCCGCTATTCCATGTCGATCGTGGCGGTGTTTCCGCTGCTGGCCTGCGCTTGCGCCTGGCTGGCCATTCGCTGGGTGCGCAGCGACTATGCCCGCTCGCACGGTCGGGAATATGCGCCGGTGGATGAGGCCTGACCGGACGCAAAGCTTGACGCCGCGCGCGCCTTGACCTCTGGAAGCGATCGACGCGAAAGGGTGCGGCGATGGCGGACAAGATGGCGACGACGCCCTGGCTCGAGGCCGGCGCCCGCCACGTTTGGCGGCCCTACGCACAGATGAAGACTGCGGCCCCTCCGCTGGCGGTGGCCGCGACCCGGGGCGCGCGGTTGATCCTGGAGGACGGCCGCGAACTGATCGACGGCATCGCCTCCTGGTGGACCGCCTGCCATGGCTACAACCACCCGCACATCCGCGCCGCCGTGGAGAGCCAGCTCGCCCGCGCCCCGCACATGATGTTCGGCGGCCTGGCGCATGAGCCAGCCTATCGATTGGCGGCGCGCCTCGCCGCCCTGCTGCCCGGCGACCTCAGCCGCGTCTTCTTCGCCGAATCAGGCTCGGTCTCGGTGGAGATCGCCATGAAGATGGCGTTGCAATACTGGATCAACAAAGGGGTTTTGGGCCGCACCCGCTTCCTCTCCTTCCTGGGCGGCTATCACGGCGACACCCTGGCCACCATGACCGTCTGTGATCCGGACGAAGGCATGCACGCCCTGTTCGCCGGCGTCCTGCCCCCCCAGCACATCGCCCCCCTGCCCCGCGACGACGCCTCGGAAGCCACCCTCGCCAGTCTCCTCACCGCCCACGGCCACGAGATCGCGGCGATCCTGGTGGAACCCCGGGTCCAGGGCGCCGGCGGAATGATCTTTCACGACGACCAGACCCTGCGTCGCCTGCGCCGCCTGGCCGACGCCCATGACGTGCTGCTGATCTTCGACGAGATCTTCGTGGGTTTCGGGCGCACCGGCGAGCTGTTCGCCTGTGAAGGGTCGGGCGTAACTCCCGACATCATCACACTTTCCAAGGCCCTGACCGGGGGGACGCTGCCACTCTCGGCGGCCATCGCCGGCGCCCGGGTGTTCGACGCCTTCTGGTCCGACGACCCCGGGGCGGCCCTGATGCATGGCCCCACCTACATGGGAAACCCGCTCGCCTGCGCCGCCGCCAACGCCTCCCTGGACCTGTTCGAGGAAGGCGCATGGAAGGCCGACGTGTCCCGTATCGAAGCCGGCCTACGCCAGGCACTCGAACCCTGCCGCGCCGCGCCGGGCGTGGTCGATGTGAGGGTGATGGGCGCCATCGGCGTGGTGGAATTCGAGACCGCCGTGGACTCAGGCGCACTCTGCCAGCGCTTCGCCGCCGAGGGAGTCTGGATCCGCCCCATGGGCAAGGTGATCTACCTGACCCCGCCGTTCATCATCAGCGACGCGGAGCTGGAGGTGTTAACCGGCGCGGTGCGTAAGATCGTTGGTTGGGCATGAAGCCCGCTATCCCCGCACGCTAAGCACCTGCGCCAGCACCGGCCGCAGGTGCTCCAGGAACGCCTCCGGCGCCTCGCTCATCGGAAAGTGGCCGATGCCTGGCATGATCGTAACGCTCGAGCCCTTGATCCGCGCCGCCGCATCCAGCGTGTCCTGCGGCGTGCAGGAATAGTCGTATTCCCCGGACAGCAGATGCACCGGGCACCGCGCCGTGTCGATCCGCTGAAGTTCGCCGCGGATGTCCCCGTCCACCTTGTAGAAATAGAGGTCGCCCTTGAACACGCCGGGGCCGCCCTGCATGTAGTGCCACAGGGTCTCCCAGCGGTCGGCGTCCGCCGCCTTGGGTCCGATCAGGCCGCTGACCACACCGGCGCAGACCTCGCCGCCGTGCACGTCGGGGCGGTGCAGCCACTGGGTGTCGTAATAGGGATCCACATGGGCGCCAGCCTGCAGGCCGATCACCGCGCCGAATCGGTCCGGCCGCTCCAGCGCCAGGTGCAGCACGATCCGACCGCCGATGGAGCAGCCCATGGCGACGGGTCGGTCGAGCTCCAACGCATCGGCCACCGCCACGATCGCGTCCACATAGGCGCGGCTGGTCAGTCGGTATTCCTCCACCTCGCGCCAGCCGGCCGGCGGCGAGGATTTGCCATGCCAGGGGAGGTCGAACGCGATCACCCGGAAGCGCTCAAGAACCTGTGGATCGTTCATCAGCCCGCGCCACTGGCGGCTGTCGGCGCCGGCGGTGTGCAGGCAGATGAGCGGAACCCCCTGCCCGGCCTCTTCCACGTAGACCCTGTGCGGCTTGCCCTCCAGCTCCAGACGCAGGTAGCGGCCGATAATCGGTTCGTAGTCCGCCATCAGCCGACCCTCCCCCGAAGAGATCCCAGCACGCCTTTGAAGTAGAACAGATTTGACATGAAGGTGTGCAGATCGCCCTCCGCCGTCAGCCGCTTGTGACGGATCAGGGCGAACAGGTCGTGGAACCCCGGCTCAGGCTCAGCCGCCCAGAATTTGCGCCAGTCGTCCACCCCGGCCCTCAGCGCGAAGGTCCAGCGGGGCATGACGAAGGGCCCCTTCGTCACCGCTTCGATCCGCCCGTGGTCCACGCTGACCAGCCAGCTCTCCTGGCCTATTCCCACCAGGAAGGTCACGTCCACGAACCGACCCCGGCGCACCAGCGCCGCGTCGCCGTTCACCTGGGCGGTCAGGTCCCCCAGCATCAGCCGGCCCGTTGGTTTCGCCAGGAGTGCTTCGGCTTGTAGCCGATCACCCGCTCGGCTCGCGCCACCGACAGCAGCGTCTGGTTGCCCTTCAGCTTCCCCTTGATCGGAACCTCCGGGAAATATTTCGCCATCAGTTCGGCGGAGGGAATGTCCATCAAGGTGTCCGCCGCGGCGATGATCATCGGCTCATGGCCCGGTTGCGCCGTCTCCACCGCCAGCCGGCAGGCCTCGCCGCAGTCGCGCGCGTCAACATAACCCCACAGATTCATCTTGCGTGGGCCCGGGTTCGCCTGGATCGCCGCCAGCTTCTCATAATCTTCCGCCGCGAAGACATTGGAAAACCTTAAGGAGCGCACTGAGATGTCCGGCGCCCAGCGCGCGAACTCGTCGGCCATTGTCTCACCAAGCCGTTTGGAAAGCGCATAGGACCACGCCGGCCTCAAGGGGTGGCGTTCGTCGATGGGCGCATAGTCCGGCGGTATGTCGAAGGGCAGGCCCAGCACCGTCTCGCTGGAAGCCCACACCACCCGCGGAATTTCCAGCCTGCGGCAGGCCGCGAAGACGTTGTAGGTCGACAGGGTGTTGTTGTTGAAGATCGTGTGGTCCGGTGCGATCCCCGGCGCCGGGATGCCCGCCAAGTGCACGACCGCGTCCGGTGGGCCGTCGCCCTGGGTGTCGATCCCGGCCAGGGCGCCGATCGCCTGACCGAAGTCGGCGAAGTCGGCGATCACCGTGCGCCCCCCGTCCGGCGACGGCCTTAAGTCGAAGTTCACCGGCCGGTGGCCGGCGGCGCGTAGGGCCTTGATCGCCTGGCGCCCCACCTTGCCGGAGCCGCCGGTGACCGCGACCCGCAGGGACACCTTGTCATTGCTCATGGTCCCGCGCTCCTAGCTGTGGCCCAGCACGGGGTGGGGCGCATAGGGGCCCTCCAGCGCCTTGATCGACTCGGCGTCGAGTTTCAGCTCCAGCCCCGCCAGCGCATCATCCAGATGCTTCTGGCTGGAAATTCCGACGATTGGCGAGGTTACCTCCGGCTTTGCCAGCAGCCAGGCCAGCGCCACCTGGCTGCGCGGCGCGCCCAGCCGTTCGGAGACCGCGCCCACCGCCTCCACCACCGCCTTGTCGGCGGCCTTGGTGCGCGCATACAGGCCGCCGCCGAAGATGTCGGTCTTCTCGCGGTGCGTCACAGGCTCCTCGCTCCAGGGCCGCGCCAGCTTGCCCCGGGCCAGGGGACTCCAGGGGATCACCCCCACCCCCTCCGCGGCGCAGAGCGGCAGCATCTCGCGCTCTTCTTCCCGGTAGAGCAGGTTCAGGTGGTTCTGCATGGAAATGAACTTCGACCAGCCCCGCTCACCGGCCACGTGCAGCGCCGTGCAGAACTGCCAGGCCGCCATCGACGAGGCGCCCAGGTAGCGGACCTTGCCTGCCCGGACCACGTCGTTCAGCGCCTCCAGAGTCTCCTCGATCGGCGTCTCGGGGTCCCAGCGGTGGATCTGGTAGAGGTCGATGTAGTCGGTGCCCAGCCGCCCCAGGCTCGCATCCACTTCGGCCATGATCGACTTGCGCGACAGCCCCGATCCATTCTGGCCCTTGTGCATCTGCGCCCACACCTTGGTCGCCACCACCGCCTCCTCGCGGCGTGTGAAGTCCTTCAGCGCCCGGCCGAGGATCTCCTCGCTCGAACCGGCCGAATAGCCGTTGGCGGTGTCGAAGCAGTTGATCCCCGCCTCGATGGCCGCCCTGATCATCGGCCGCGCCTGATCCTCCGGCAGGCTCCACTCGTGCATGCCCCGCTTGGGATCCCCATAGGACATGCACCCCAGGGTGATCCGCGAGACCTTCAGGCCGGAATTTCCAAGTCGACGGTATTGCAAGGTGTTGTTCTCCAGACTTCAAGCGCGCGCGGCGGCGCTGACTACAACAGCCGCCCCGGCTTCACATCGGCATATTCGCCGTTCGCCACCAGCACCTGACCGTTGACGATCACCCGGTCGATCCCCACCGGTCGGCGGATGTAGCGGCCCTGGTCACCGGGCACGTCGTCCACCCACACCTCGTCGCCGCGGGCGATGGTGTCCGGGTCGAAGATCACCAGGTCGGCCAGCTTGCCGGCCGCCAGCACGCCCCGGTCCTTGAACCCCCAGCGGTCGGCCAGGCTGGAGGTCAGGGCCTTCACCGCTTCCTCCAGCGTGAAGTCGCCGCGCTCGCGCACGAACTTCTCGAACAGATAACAAGTGTCGCCCGCCCCGGCGAACTGGCTGATGTGGGCTCCCGCATCGCCGGAACCCACCTGCACCGCCGGATGCTTGAGCAGCGTCGCCACGTCCGCCTCATCGGCGTGCAGGAAGCCCGACAGGTTGAACTCGGTCTCCAGCCCGTCGGCCACGGCGATGTCCATCAGGGTCTCGGTGAAGGTCTTGCCCCGTTCCGCCGCGATGTCGGCCACCTTGCGGCCCTCCAGCGCGCGGTTGGCGGCGCTGCGGGTCCGCTTCACCACCAGCGGCAGGAGCGCGCTCTTCAGCCGCTCGCCCTCGGCGATCAACGCCACCCGCGCCTGCGGGTCCTGATAGCGCGCCAGCCGCTCGTCCACCGTCGCTTCAAAGCTGTCGCGCCAGGTCGAAGACTTCGACAGCACCGTCGAGCCCTTGGTCAGGTCCACGGTCATATCAAGCGGCCGCACCTGGGTCTGGGCCCACAAGGGCGCGCCCCGGTCGCGCCAGTGTTGCACCCGCTCCAGGATGGTCTTCCAGCCGCCGGCCAGGTTCGGCATCACCAGGATCGGCGACAGGGTCACGAAGGCGCCGGACTCCAGCGCCAGTTCCCCCCACTCATCCACCGTCGGCAGGCCCAGGTCACGCTTGAAGAAGTTGGGCGCCACCTCCACCACCCCGCGTTGCTCCTCGGCGATCACCTTCAGGAGCGCCAGCCGCTCATCCCGGTCGGCGTAGAAGCAGGGCAGCTGCTTTCCGTACTCATCGAAGTGGTTGAAGGTGAACGAAATCCCATAGGCGCCGGCCCGCAGCGCCTCGCGCAGCAGATCGCACATGGCGGTGATTTCGCCCGCCGTCGCCGCCCGTTCCTGCGACGCGGCCCCCATCACATAGAGCCGGATCATCGAGTGGCCCACCAGCGAGGCCACGTTCGGCCCCAGCCCCTGGCGCAGATAGGCCATGTGGTCAGGCACCCCCTCCCAGGCGAACGGCACCGTGGCCTCCAGCAGCCGGCCCTCCATGTCCTCCACCGACCCGAACAGGTGGATGGCCCGGGTGCGGTCGGCGGCCCGCACCGGCGCCAGGCTGATGGAGCAGTTGCCCATCACCAGCGAGGTCACCCCATGCTCGGGCGTCGGCGTCGCATTGCGGTCCCAGCAAAGCTGCGGGTCATAGTGGGTGTGGATGTCGATGAACCCGGGGCTGAGCACCTTGCCGCCCGCGTCGATCTCCACCGCGCCGCGGCCGTCAACCACGCCCACGGCGGCGATCCGGTCGCCCTCAACCGCCAGGTCTCCGGAATAGGCCGCAGCCCCGGTACCGTCGACGATTCTCGCATTGCGTATGACCAGGGAATGCATGGGCGGGCTCCTTGAGCGGTAATGACTTGCGGCGCGGACCTTAGCAGCGCCGACCGCGACCTCAACCCGCCCTGCCGATCAGCCCGGCCTACTTCGCGCCGTACAGGGCGTTGCCCAACGCCTGTTCGGCGATCCGCAGACCCTCGCGCAGCAGATTGGGCGGCAGGATCGGCGCGGGCGCCGCGCGGGTTTCCACCACCGGCGGCGCCGCGGCGTAGGTCGCCGTCTCAACCCCCTCCATCTTCTCCAGCCCGGCGCACACCATCTCGAACCGGCGCTTGAGGAAGGGGTTGATGCGCGTCCGGTCGCGGCTCAGCAGTTCAAAGCTGTGGGACACCACGGTGACGGGTCCGGACTGCGTCCGATGGGCGAACGCCACCGCGGCCAGCAGCTCCGCCGCCGACAGGGCGGTGATCTGGGCGTGGCGCTTCCAGCCGCGGAAGCTTTCGATGCAGCCGATGGGAACCTCCACCACGCCGCAGTAGTCCATCGGGCTGCGGTCCTTGGCCCCCAGCGAAATCGCGCATTGCGAAACCGCGATGCCCGGACAATGGCTGGTGTCGTACTTCAGCCCCAGTTCGGCCAGGGCGCGCAGGGTGGCGTCATTGGCGCCATAGTTTCCGGCCCGGAACGCCACCGGCCTCGGCGCGCCGGCGGCCATCAGCGTCTTGAGCGCATAGTCCAGCAGCACGCACTGCTCGTCCTGTTCGAAGTCCTTGATGTTGTCGCCGGTGCGCGCGCCGATCGGATTGTTCGCCCCGGCGAACTTGAGCCACTCGCTGTGCAGATGCAGCTGCACGTCATGGCCGCGCTCAACGATCGGCCCGACGATATCGGTGATCGCCTCCACCCCCCACACCATCGCCGGCATGGGGTCCACGAAGAACACCGCCTTGAGCCCGTGACGATCGAACGTGTCCAGTTGATAGGCCACGCCGACCGCGCGCCCTTCCACCGCCCCCAGGATCGACTTGCGGAAATTCTCGGCGCGGCCCCCGACACCCAGCCGCGCATGCATGCGGGCGGAATATTCCGTGTCGATGGTGATGTAGACCTGCGTCATCGATCAATCGTCCCGCCCGGCGCCGGCGGCGCTTAAAATCCAGCCATACGGAGGGAAGACGAGAAAACCGTTAAGTATTACCCATGGCGGGAGGCCAGAGTGTGTACCACCGTTTCATCCGGCGCTGGTGTCTCGGTAACGCCTCTTGATGTAATTCCTTCAGGTGATGGCGCCATCACCTGACCTGCGCGCATTTGGCGCCGCGCATGGATGCACTGGTAGGTATGGGTTCGGGAAGCCATGTTTGAAGCGACGATCAAGGCTGCAATAAAGGGAACACCGCTCTATCCCTTCGCCCGGGCGGTGGCCTGGCGGCTGCATGTATTCCAGGACTGGTTCGGCACCAAGGTCTGGACGCGAACCCGTGAGACGACCACGCCACTGGGGTTTCGGCTCACATCAGGATTTCACCCTGCCTACGCTCAAATGCGAGCCGGCAAGTTCGAGCCCAACGAAACTGCTGTGTTGTCTGGGTTGCTGGATGAGACGGACGTCTTCATCGATGTGGGTGCGAACCTCGGATATTACTCACTGCTATCGCTGCAACGCGGACGACGCGTCGTGGCTTTCGAGCCGCAGCCGCAAAATCTGCGCGCGCTTTATCGGAACCTGGAGAGCAATGGTTGGCAGGACCGCGCCGAAGTTTTCCCGATCGCACTTTCGGATAAACCAGGTCTCCTGACATTGTATGGAGCGTCGGGGCCGTCTGCTTCGTTGGTCAAAGGCTGGGCCGAATACTCTGCGCGCTACCAGCGTATAGTTCCAGTCTCTACGCTGGATAATATCCTCGGCGGGCGATTTGGCGGAGAAAAACTACTTGTGAAGATCGATGTTGAGGGTGCGGAGTTCGATGTTTTGCAGGGCGCGCTCGGGACGATGATGCGTGATCCGAAGCCGGACTGGCTCATCGAGATATGTCTTGATGAGTTTCACGCCAACGGGGCCAATCCACATTTCTCAAAGATATTTGATCTATTCTTTGATTCTGGATATCACGTTTATGCAATTGGCGATCAATGTCAGCGCGTGACTCAAGACGATATATCCATATGTGTTCGCGACGGAAAGACTCCGTGGGAAACCTTCAACTATCTTTTCACCACCAACACACTAACGGCTTGAAACCTGTTCATTCGTGGAAATCGGTGATGGTGTGGACGGCGATCCGGGCGAGGCGAGCCATGGGCGGGGCCTAACGCGCTTGGTACCGGAGGGGAACATTGCTCCTGTCCCCGGATTCCGCACCCGCTGGCCCGCCGGGCTCCAGGTCGAAAGCCAATGTCAGAATTACGGCGACACCTTACCCAAACACCTATGTTTCAGAACAAGGCCGGTTGCTGAGGCGCGATGTTCATTGGCTTTCGACTTGGTGCGCGGCGGGCTTAATCCGCGCCCGTTGGCCGCCAATCCCCGCTCACGCCCTCACGTCAATTCCGGACGCATCCAAGGTGCATGGCATTGATCCTCGGAAAATCGAAGCCCAGGACGTTCTTCACCCCAAACCCCGCTTTCAGCCCCGAG
>CANJLH010000017.1 GCA_947475415.1 Caulobacteraceae bacterium | reverse complement strand
CGCGAAACCCATCCAGGCCAGCAGCCACATAAAGCTGCGCTACAGGCCGAACACATGGACGCAAGCGAACCCAACCCACGCCAAAAGCCATCAAAATCCTCTTGCGAGACGGGGGCCATCCACACATGGGGTTTCATGCGCCAAAGACCGGGGAGGCGATGATGGGCGGTGGGATCAACCTCTTGCTAAAGGGCGCGCAGCGCAGTGGCGAATGGTCAAGAGGGGTTCGGGTCTATGTCCTGGTGATTATGGGTGCGGTTTCGGCGCTGGCCTATATGGACCGCAACATACTCAACGTGCTGCTTACCCCCATCAAGAAGGAGATCGGGGCCTCGGATACGGCCATGGGATTGCTGACCGGCGCGGCCTTCGCCGTATTTTACGCCACGGCGGCCATTCCGCTGGCCAGGTTTGTGGACTTCGGCAACCGGCGTAACCTCCTGACCGCCTCGCTGGCCGTTTGGAGCGTCGCCACCGCTCTGTGCGGGGCCGCGGGCAGCTACGTTCAGCTTCTGATCGCGCGCATTGGCGTGGCCTTCGGCGAGGCGCCGTCAACGCCAGCGATCATGTCGATTCTTGCCGACATCTACCCGCCGGACCGCAGGGCGACGGCGATTGGCGTCACCCTGATAGGCACCGGTGTCGGTGTGATGCTGGGCTCGGTGTTTGGCGGCCTGCTTGCCCAGCACTTCGGTTGGCGCACGGCGTTCGTGGTGGTGGGCCTGCCCGGCGTGATTGTGGCGGCGCTGATGTGGCTGACTGTGGCGGAGCCGATGCGCGGGGCCTCTGAAGGCGGGCTCAAGGAAGATCCCGATTCCGAAACGGTCTGGCGGACGCTGCGCTACCTGATGGGGGTTCCCACCGTCGTCCTCATTGCGCTCGCCAAGACCTGCGTACAGATCGGATCGCAAGCCTCGCTGATCTGGTTTCCCACCTTTCTGATCCGGGTCCATGGCTTCACGGTCGGACAGACCGGCCTATACTACGGGGTGGCGATTGCGGCGGCGACAACGTTGGCGGCGGTGATCGGCGGGCCAATCGCCGACCGCCTGGCCGGGCGCAGCGTGGTCTGGTACCTGCGCTTCTGCGTGCTTTCGATGCTGCTGTCAGGTCCTATATCAGCGGCCCTGGCCTTTACGCCATCGGCGCATTTGGCGGTGCTGTTCGTATTTCTCTATGGCTTCACGTCGTCGCTGAACACGACTCCTTCGATGGCGGCGGCTCTGGCCATCGTGCGCCCACGGATGCGCGGCGTCATGACCGCGGGCGTCAACTTCATCTTCAATGTCGTGGGCGCCACTGCCGGCGGACTCATCATCGGCTGGCTCAACGACCAACTCGCACCCCGCTTCGGGGATGAGGCGATCCGGTACTCGCTGCTGTTGATGCCGGCGGCGATCGCGCTGGCTGCCATCTTCTATATCGCCGGATGCTTCACGATTGTTCGTGATGCGAAACGCGCGGAATTCGCCGAACCGGCGCCATGAGTCTGATCAACGACCCATCGCGGCGATCTGGTCGCGGATCGGGATCAGAGGGCCGGCGTCGATCCGGGCGGGCAGGCTCTGGCCTCCGTCCAGGCTGATGGTCTGTCCGGTCAAATAGGCCGCGTAGGGTGAGCAGAGGTAGGCGACCAGCCAGGCGAACTCGTGCGGACGGCCCACCCGACCCGCCACCGTGGTCGCCTCAACGCCGTCCCTGAACGCCACACGGCCAGCCCGGGTCATGGGATCGTCATCGCCGTGGGGAAACAGTCCAGGGGCGGCGGCGTTTACGCGAATGCCGTCGCGGGCCCATTCCGCCGCAAGCGATTTGGTCAAGTTGATCACGCCGGCTTTGGCGGCGGCGTTGGCGGCGACGCCCGGACCGCCGGTGATTCCGGGAGCTGAGACAACATTCACAATCGCTCCGGCCTGACGCTGCGCCAACAGGCGGCGGGCCATCTCCGTGCTCAGAAAGTAGGCCGGCGTCAGAATGCGCTCCACCAGGGTGGCGTAGCCCTTGGGCGTCACCGCCTCGGCCGGGGCGTAGAAGTTGGCGGCGGCGTTGTTGACCAATAGGTCAACCAGTCCCAACTCCGCTTCAACCGCGTCAAACACCTCCGCGTAGGACCCCGTTTGACGCACGTCGAGTTCGAGCTGGATTGCTTTTCCGCCGACCTCGCCGACGGCTTCAAGTCCCCGCCGCCGCCGCTCCGGATCGCGGCTGGCGATCGCAACAGCGGCGCCTGCGCGCGAAAGCTCCACCGATATCGCCAGACCCAGACCGCTGCCGCCCCCGGTCACCAGAGCGACACGTCCGGCAAGCGCGCCTTGCGGCAACATCGCGGTTCCGGTCGGCGGGGGTTCGGGCAGGGCCATATCGTCGGTCTCCTCTTCTGTGCGGCGCACACTAGGCTATGCTTGACCGAACAAAGGAGAGGGAACCCGTCATGGACGTTCAGGAATTGATCGACCGCGCCGAAATCGACGCCCTGCGCAACGCCTACAACATCGCGGGCGACCGTGGATCCGGCGCGGGACTCGCGGCCGTTTTCGCCGAGGATGGCGTCCTCGAAGGCTCCGACGGGCCGCGCAAGGGCCGTAAGGCCATTGAAGACATGATCAGCGGCATTTCAGTGGGCAAGGAGAGCTCGAAGAAGCCATGGCAATTATCGCGCCACCATCTGACCACAAGCCAGACAACCTTCGAGGACGCCACTCACGCCTCGGGGCGGACCTATTTCGCGGTGGTCACAGAGACCGGACTCGATCATTCCGGCGTCTATACCGACCGCTATGAGAAACGCGCCGGCCGCTGGTGGATCGCCCATCGCCGCGTGCGCATCGATTGGGCGGCGGCCGATGGCCACGTCAACGCAAGCCGAGCCTTCAAATAGTCAATCAACACAAGATCATGGGGAATACGCCAATGAATATGAGCGCTGACCAATTCGACCTGACAGGCAAGGTGGCCCTGATCACCGGCGCCACCAAGGGGATGGGCCTGTCCATCGCCGAACGGTATGCGAAGAGCGGGGCGAAAGTCGTGGTGACCAGCCGCAACCTCGCCGAATGCGAGGCGCTCGCTGCGGACCTCAACGGCCGCTACGGCGCCGGTGTCGCGGTTCCGGTTCGCTGCGACATCGATGTTAAGGCTGACGTCGAGGCGGCCGTCGCGGCGACCCTCAAGGCTTTTGGCAAGATCACCACCCTGGTCTGCAACGCCTGCGGCATGTCCTGGCTTGGTCCGATCATCGACATGCCGGATGATGAGCTCGACCGCACCTTCCTGACCGTCTTCAAGTCGAAATTCTGGTTCTCGGCGATTTGTGCGCCGCACATGGCGGCGGCGGGCGGCGGGTCGATCATCTACATTTCGTCTGGTTCGGCCTGGGAGGCGGCCACCGAGCGGGCGGTCTACGCGTGTATGCGCGCAGCCGAGATTCACTTCATGAAAAACCTGGCCGCCGAACTCGGACCCGACAACATCCGGGTCAACGCCATTTCGCCGGGGCTGATTCGCACCTTTTCCTCAGCGCCCCTGTTCGCAGATCCGGAGAAGCACCGGGCCATGGGACTGAATATGCCCATGCGCCGCACCGGTGAGCCCGAAGAGATCGCTCAGGCCGCCGCCTTCCTGGCCAGCGACGCAAGCTCGTTCACCACCGGCGGCGTGATCCCGGTAGATGGCGGCCGCCTGCTGCACGCCCAGCCGAACCGCCTGACCGACGTCTACGGCGCCGGCGCACGCAAATAGGAACTAAGGTCGCGAGAGATCAGCATGAAGCTCAAGCACGGAATTTTCCACGCGCCCTTTCATCTGATGGAGGAGAATCCCACGGCGACGATCCACAGGGATCTGGAGCTGATGGAGCACCTGGACCGCCTCGGCTACCACGAGGCCTGGATCGGGGAGCACCACTCGGCGGGTTTCGAGACCATCGCCTCGCCAGAACTGTTCATCGCAGCGGCCGCTGAACGCACCAAGCACATCCGGTTCGGCACCGGTGTGGTCTCGTTACCTTATCACAACCCCCTAATGGTCGCGAACCGCATCATCCAGCTCGACCACATGACGCGGGGGAGGGTGATGTTCGGGGCGGGGCCAGGCCTGCTCGCCTCGGATGCGCGCATGCTCGATATTGATCCGAGGGTGCAGCGCGACCGGATGGAAGAGGCGCTGGAGGTGATCCTGCGGCTGTTCCGGGGCGAGGTCGTCACCGCCAGGACCGAATGGTTCGCGCTCAATGAAGCCCGCGCTCACCTGCTGCCCTACACCGATCCGCACCCGGAAGTGGCGGTGGCGAGCGCGGTGACGCCCTCAGGCGGCAGGTTGGCGGGCAAATTCAACCTTGGCATGTTGTGCGTGGCGGCGGCGGAGGGGCCTGGCTTCGAGGTTCTGAATACAAATTGGCGAGCCGCGTGCGAGATCGCCGCCGAACATGGGCGCGAAATGGATCGCCGCAGGCTGAGACTGGTGGCGCCGATCCATGTGGCGGAGACCCGCGAGCAGGCTCGCGCCGACGTGCGCTTCGGTCTGCAGAAATACATCGACTACATGAACAACAACATGCCGCGGTTTTTCCCGCCCGCTGGGCAGGACATCGTCGACTGGTGGGTGGAAACCAACAAGGGCGTCGTCGGAACACCAGCCGACGCTATCGCCTATATCGAGCGGCTGCACGAGCGGCAGGGCGACTTCGGCGTCATGCTCAATGTGCCCTATTGCCTGGTGGACTGGGGCCCGATGAAAAAATCCTTCGAACTCTATCAGCGCTATGTGATGCCGCACTTTGACCGGAGTAACGCCGCGCGACGCGACTCCTACGACTGGGTTACCGAACATAGCGCAGAATTCACGGACCTTCGCACGCAGGCGGCGAAGCTGATGACCGCCAAGCACCGTGCGGAGCGGGCGGCTGCTCGCGGTGAAGTGATCGAGCCCACACCGCCCAATGAACCCGGCGCTCACCTGATCTCCTGAAGCTGCGAGACTACATCGCGGCGGAGAGTTCCAGGCCGACTGTGCGGGGCCGCTGGGGCGTGATCTGCCGTGACTGGCTGAAACTGAAGGGATTGCCGAACGCAAACGTATCCCCCAGCGCGTTGCCTGGGTTGGTAATGAAGACCTGCGCCGCCCAGCGGCCCGCCGCTAGTCCGGCGGACATCTTGATGCGCCAGTAACCGCCCATTTTCGGAGACAGATCCGGATTAAAAGTGACCTGAGAGCGGCCGACGTAGCTGGCCTGGCCGGTCAGTCTCCAGACGACGTTCTCAGAAAGCCGTCGTTCGTAGGTCGCCAGGACCCCGCCGGAAATGTCGGGCGTGCTGGGAAGCCCGCGCGTGATGGTGGTGGCGAAGGCCGGATTGGCCCGGGTGATCTTTGTCCTTGCAACGAGGGCGTTCGCCTTCAAGCTCAGTCCGGCATCTGTGGTCAGGGCGATCTCGGTTTCCAGACCTGCGATTCTGGCGTCACCCACATTGGCGACATAGGGCAACCCAGACGCACGGAACTGGTCGGCCTGAATGTTGGTCCAGTCGTCGTAGTAGATCGCCGAATGCAAGGAGAGGCGGCGGTCGAGAAACTTGAGCTTTGCGCCCACCTCATAATGCGCCAGTCGATCCTTGCCGAAGGTTTCACGGGCCGCCGGCAAGGGCAGCGCGCCGCCAGAGTTGATCCCCCCCGCGCGGTACCCGGCGGATGCCACCGCATAGATTTGATCCCCGCCGCCAATGTCCCCCTGCAGCGAGATTTTCGGCGAGACACCGGAAAAACTGACGGAGCGGGTGAGCTTGCGTGGGGCGAATCGCTGCGAGGTGACATCTGAATCGATCTTCGACCGGCTACGGAAGACTCGCGCGCCCAGACCGACCGTCCAAACTGGCGTTACCTCATAGGAGGCCTCGCCATATCCGGCGATCTCCTCAATCTGGTCCTTTTGCAGGTTCTGGTAGACCGTGGTGAGGTCACCATCGTTCGGCTTTGCCCGGATCGCCGGCGAAGAGTTTTCGGTTGTGATCGAGCCGTAGAGTCCCACCAGCCAATCCAGCCGCCGATAACCGCGAGACGTCAGCACCAGATCCTGGACCAGCATCTTGGCGCGCGTGCTGTCGTCGTAAATCGCGATATCCGCGCCGGTGGCGTAGACATCCTTCACCGCGGTCGCGTCGTAGATGCTGGAGTAATCGTGGCGCACGTAGCCCGTCGACCAGACCAGCTCGCCCCAACTCCAGGTCCCGCGAATCGTCGCGCCGGCCAGTGCGATGTTGTTGTTGTGCGGTTCCGCGACCTGGGCTGTGCGCCGACGCTTAAGGCCCGGGCTGGTGTAATGGGTGTCGTCGGACTTCAGATGCTGAAACGCGCCGGCGAGATTGACTGTCCATGTGTCATTCGGGTGGGCGGCGACGGACAGCCGGGCGCCGTCGCGAGTCGTGCGATCGACGTTGCTGCGGCCAAGTTTGATGTCGTCGAGGTAGCCGCCTTCCACTTCATGGTAGGCCGCCAATCTCGCGGCGATCTTATTGCGGATGATCGGCAGGTTCGCATAGCCGTCTATCGCACGGCTTGGCCCGCCATCCTGCGTCGTGGCGGCCATGACCTGCAGAGCGGCCGAAGCGTCCTCAAGATCGGGCTTTCGCGTGACGATACGGTAGACGCCGCTCAGCGAGCCGGCGCCGTAGAGCGCGCCTTGCGGTCCCCGGATCACTTCCACCTGTTCGACGTCCACGAGCCGCAGGTCAGGATCCGGCGCATTGTAGTTGATCGGCGTATCGTCGAGATATGTCCCAACTGTGGAACGCGCCCGACCGGTGAATGCGCCGTCGGAAAGTCCCCGTAGCAGCAGCTTGTCGCGGCCGGGGCCAAGGTTTGTGGTCAGAATTCCCGCCACCTGCCCAACCGTGCCGCCGGGGTCGACCGCGCCGGTGGCCCGAAGCTGTTCGCCAGGGATCACACTAATGGCCACGGCGAGGCGGTCGGCGCTTTGTACGCGTTTTGTGGCGGTCACAAGCACTTCTGCGACCACCTCGGGCGCCGCCTGCGGTTCCTGTTGCTTTGGCGGCGCGACGGGCGGCGCCGGGCGGATCTCGACGGCGCGCGCAGCCACGATTCGCCATGTGCAGGGCGCTCCATCGAGTAGGCGCGAGAGCGCTTCCTCTAGCGTGAAGGCTCCGCTCAACCGCTTGGGGCTCCAGCCCCTGCAGGCTGATGCGCCCAGCAGGGAAATATCTGCTTGCAGCGCCAGATCAATCAGGGCTTCGGAATAGGGCTTGGGTTCAATGCGAAAACGCAGTCTGGACGCCGCCTGCGCTGGATCGTTGGCGCCGAAGGCAGCCGCAATCGCCGCCGCCGCCGTAATCCACCAACGCCCTTGGATGAAAACCCCCCAGATCCTGCGGGTGCTACTGCCGACGCAAGCGCACGCTTTGATCAGAGGGTACCGCGGTCAGATGCAACATCAAGGATAACCGTTCGATCACCTGCGACTGATCATCCACCACCAGCACTCCGGACACTGGAGTCGCCGCCAGATCGCGGTCATCGATCCGGATCGGGACGGTGAACTGGTGATTGAGATCCGTCACCACCCTTGAAAGCGGTGCGTCGCGATAGATCAGACGGCCGACACGCCAGCTCAGCGCCTCGGCCGGTTCAATCGCGCTGAGGCGGACTGCGCCTTCGCCGGTCAGCGATAACATCTGCCCTGGATGCAGAAGGTAGGTTCTCCCGGCGCCGCGGGGCCGCACTTGCACCGCGCCGCGGCTCACCGTCACCGCAAAGCCATCTTCGCGATTGCGCACGTTGAATTGCGTGCCGACCACACTCACGGCGTTGCCGCCGGCGTCAATCGTGAAGGGGCGCCCGGCGTCGGACGCCACGTCAAAAATCGCTTCCCCCGGGCCCATTATCACCCGGCGTTCCGCACGGGCGAGGGTGACGGAGATCTTGCTGTCGGCGTTCAGGTCGACCTTGGACCCGTCCGATAGTGTTACCGACTGACGCTGGCCCTTGGCTGTGGCGTAGGATTGGGCCTGCGGCCCAATCGCCAGTTCGGGCAGTACCGCCATCGCAATCCCGGCCGCCGCAGCGAGGCCGCCAGCGCCTAGCAGCCAACGTCTGTCGAGGCCAAAAGCTGAGCGTTTCCGACCCTCGATCGTATCTATTTCATTGAGAATCCGCCGTTCGGAGCCTTCGAAGGCATTCCAACCGGAAAGCACCGCATCATAGGCGGCCGCGTTCTTCGGCGAGGATTCCAGCCAGTCGATAAAGGCCTGGGCATCGTCCGTCGAAAGGTCGTCACGCTGCAGGCGCGCGAGCCAGTCGCTTGCTGTCGCCAAGCGGGCCGTCTGTCCTGGGAATGCTTCGACCGTCATTAGAGTGTCTTCCTGGTTTGAAGACGTCGCCGGATCGCCGAATCCCTACCTCGAATATTGCCGCCGTCGCGATTCATGACCCCAGCCTCAGAGCCAGGGCGCGGACTGCGGCGCTGATATGCTTTTCCACAGCCTTGACGGACACGCCCATGGCGCGGGCGGTTTCGGCCTGGCTTCTTTCCTCAAGCTTATGAAGCCGAAAGGCCCGTTGCATCTGGGGCGGCAGCGCCAGCACGGCCTGCGCCAGTTCGCGCATCCGCTCATTGTCGATCAGCGCATCATCGGCCGGGATTGACGGATTTATCGCCTCGCCACTGACAAATGCGCCGGTTTCGCTGCGCCAAGTCGTATCCCTCTGCCGGGACCTCTGGGACCCACGGGCGGCGTCCAGCATGAGGTTGGTGGCGATCCGGTAAAGCATCGCGGCCGGCGCCTGGGCTTCGGCGGTGTCCTTACGCGCAGCAAGTTTAAGATAGAGGTCCTGCGCCAGATCTTCGGCTGCGGCGATCGACCTGGTCCGCGCCGCGAAGAAGCGGATCAGATGCGCACGTTTCTCGAAATATATCGCCAGCAGCGGATCTGCATTTTCGTCGTCGGGAAATGGGCTGGATGACAAGGGCGGCGACCTGAGGATTGGCGGCGCGCTTCTCTTAGCGCGGTGACGGCGGAATGTCTCGACTTCAAGGCCGAACCCGGCGTCATCAGATTGTCGCCTCACTCTATTCCCTGCTGCAAGTCAAACCGCCCGACGCGCCGGTTGCGCCAGCTGAGCCATTCCATGCCATAGTCGCGACCAGTCTCGATGTGACGCCAAGAGAAGGGGCTATGACGGCCTCCCAGGATCAGGACTTCGGTGCGCGGGAAACGCGGCCTCGCCAGAGTATCTACGGCGCCTTGCGGATGATTGTCCGCCATGTCGGCTTTTTCGTCGCCATCACCGCTCTGGCGTGGGCCTCGCTGGCGGTGCTTGGACCCACGAAGATCGCACCGATCTGGCCGGTGAACGGTATTCTGTTGGCCGTTCTCCTGCGTTCGCCGAGGCGCCGATGGGTGATGTGGCTAGGTGGCGGATATCTGGGCATCGTCACCGGCGCCCTGGCCAACGGCGGCGGGGCCGTCACCAGCTTTGGCCTTGGGTTCATGAACTTGATCGAGGTTGGGTTGAGCGCAAGCCTGATCCGACGTCTGGCGGGCGACAGGCCAGATCTGTCCCGGTTGCGCGATGTGGCGATCCTTGGACTGGCCGCCATTGTGTCCGCCGCCGTGGGCGCCATCGGCGCCGGCGCAGTTCTGGGGTGGCTGGGCCGCGCGGATGCGATGTACTCGGCGGTGGTCTGGACCTTGGCGAATGGTCTCGGGCAGATGATCGGCGCGCCCGTAGTCCTGGCGTTGACGCCGCTACGGCTGCCGAAGCGGTTCTCCAGGACGGACGCGGCCTTAGCGGCGTTTACGCTGGCCGTCATAGCTGGCGCGGCGGTGTCGGTATTCGCACAGTCCCGCTACGACGTGCTGTTTCTCCTGTTCACGCCGGTTTTGATGCTGGTGTTTCAGCTTGAGGCGCTGGGTGCAGCGCTGGGCGTCCTGGCGACCGCCTTGATTGCGGTGACGCTGACCGTGACCGGCCATGGCCCGATGATGCGCCTTGATGATGGCGCGACTGAACGGGTGATGATGTTGCAGGTCTTTCTGCTTGCCTGTGTTGTCCTGAACTTTCCGGTGGCCGCCGTTCTCGCGGACCGACGCCGCGCGCAGGACGAGGTGATCGCCAGTGAGGCGCGCCTGAAGTTCCTAAGTGATCATGCCCGTGACGTCGTGCTCCGACTCACGCTTGACCGGATCATCATCGACGTATCGTCGAGTTGCCGACACTTCGGTTATGAGCCGAAGGAACTGATCGGAGAGCATGGGGGCCTCCTCAATCATCCTATGGATCGTCCCCTTATCGCGGCGTTGTTCGACGAAATCGGCGGCGGTGAGGGGGGCGATGTCGGCCGCACGCGAGAGTGGCGCGTGCTCAGCAAGGACGGCGCCTGGATTCAGGTTGAGGGTCACGCTGCGATCGTGCGGAATGCCGCTGGGAACCCATCCGAGTTCGTTGTTGTGGTGCGTGACATCACGGAGCGCAAAGCCGCCGAAATGGCGATCGCCGAAAGCGAGGCGAAATACCGTTTCCTGGCCGAGAACTCCCGTGATCTGGTCCTTCAATTCGATGCGAAGGGAACGGTCGTTTATGCGTCCGCCGCCGCGCGCCAATTTGGCTTTGAGCCTGAGGAGGTCATCGGGCTGAACAGCTTCGGGATGACTCATCCCGATGATGTGGGACGTGTGCGCAGGGCAATGGCGGCCGCGATCGATCCGTTGCTCGACGATCATGGCCTGCTGCGGGAGTGGCGCATTCGCAATGCTTCGGGCGACTATGTCTGGATCGAAGGCAATCCATCCGTCCTGAGGGACGAACAGGGGAACATGGTTTCGTTTCGCGACACCGTCCGTGACATCAGCCGCCGCAAGGCGCTGGAGGAAGATCTTGCGCGAAAGCGCGCCGAGGCAGAGGCGTCAGACGCGGCGCGCCGGGCGGCCGAAGCCGACGCGCGGACGCGGCTGCAGGAGCTGGCGCGCCTCTCGCGCGTCTTGACTGTGGGAGAGTTCGCCACATCGATCGCCCACGAACTCAATCAGCCGATCGCAGCGGTTGTCACCAATGGCGAAGCAGCTATTCGCTGGTTGTCCAAGGATCCGCCGGACATGGCCGAAGCCCGCGCGGCGATCGAACGGGGAATCCGCGACGGAAACCGCGCCTCCGGGATTATCCAGAGAACGCGGGCGATGCTGGCGAAATCGCCGGCGGTCCTGACGCCGCTGGACATCCAGGCCTGCATCGAAGAAGTGCTCCTGATTGCTGACGCAGACCTGCGTCGCCGCGAAATTTCCGTGGAACGTGATTTCGCGGAGGGATCGCCGACCGTCGTCGGCGACTACATCCAACTGCAGCAAGTGCTGATCAATCTGGTGCGCAATGCCGCCGAGGCCATGAGCGATGTCGGGGTAGGTGTCAGGGTGCTGACCCTTTCGACCGCGGTGACCGACGCCGGTCAGGTCCACGTCAGCGTCGCCGATACCGGCCCCGGCGTGCAAGCGGACCTGGCGAAGCGGCTATTCGACGGCTTTGTCACCACCAAGGCCGACGGTGTCGGACTTGGCCTGCCGATTTCGCGCTCTATTATCGAGGCCCATGGCGGGCGCCTTTGGGTCGAGCCAGGTGGAGCGGGCGCAACGTTTCGATTCACGCTTCAATCGGCGGGGGCCGGATGATGGTGCAGGACAACGCCCATGTGAACGTGGTCGACGACGATCAGAGTGTGCGCGACGCACTGCAAAGCCTTCTGCGATCGGTTGGTCTTAAGCCGCGCCTCTTCACCTCGGTGGCCGACTTTCTGGCCTCTCCGCTTCCCGACGGCCCAAGTTGTCTTGTTCTTGACGTCCGCCTGCCAGGCAAGGGCGGTCTGGACCTGCAGGCCGACCTCGCCGCCGCTGGGGTCACGGTGCCGATCATCTTCATCACCGGCCATGGCGATATTCCGATGTCCGTGAGGGCGATGAAAGCCGGCGCGGTGGAGTTTCTCACCAAGCCTTTCCGGGACCAGGATCTGCTCGATGCAATCCAGACGGCGCTCGCAATGGACCGCGAGCAGCGCGAGACGAACGCGGCGGACGAAGGCCTGCAAGGGCGCTTCGAAGATCTGACGCCTCGCGAGCGCGAGGTCTTCGCCCTGGTCACCCAGGGCCTGCTCAACAAGCAGATCGCCGGCGAGATTGGCGTGTCCGAAATAACGGTCAAAGTGCACCGGGGCCAGGTGATGAAGAAACTTGGCGCCCGCACCCTCGTCGATCTGGTGCGAATGGCGGATCGGCTGAAGGGCTGATCCGCTACCTATTCACCTGAGGCCCTATACCAAAGTATAGGTCGCCCATACCAAGATATTATCCAGGAAAACCAGCGCATTATTTCTATTCGGCGCCTGGGCTTCGATATTGGCTGCGGATCACCGACGGCCTCAGCACCACGTCGCGCTTGGCGAAAAGAGCGCAAACCGAACCTGCGGCCGTCTTCAAGTCAGTATGAGGCGCAGAGATGGCCGAGCATGAGGCAGGCAGTATCATCATCGGCATCGTCGATGACGACGACAATCTTCGCGAGGCGATGGAAGGGTGGCTGCGTTCGGTCGGCTACGCCGTACATACCTATGCGTCGGCCGAGGACTACCTCTGGTCCGGTGCGAACCGAAAGCATGCCTGTCTCATCCTCGACATTCAGATGTCAGGCATGGATGGGCTGGAACTTCAGGCCGAACTCAACAGCGAGGGCGGCGCGCCGCCGGTGATCTTCTTCACATCGCGTGACCAGCAACAACTTCTTGAAAGGGCTATGGCCGCAGGAGCCATCGGGTTTCTGACAAAACCCCTAGTTCAAGATCAATTGCTCGAGTTGCTGCGAAACGCAACGGGCAAAAATTTCGAATATTTAGCCACATAGATATTGTTATTAGAAATAAATATAACCATTGATCAAACCAAAATAGAGAATTCGCGAATTTCAATGGCGAATACATTGAAGTTCCGAAGCTTTAATCTGAAGGTTTAGGTAAAATGTCATCTAAGGCTGGAATTTTGAGTTTGCTGCGACGCATCATGGCGCGCGCAAGTTCCTCGACGCTGGAGGTGCAACCCCCTGCTAATGCGGCGTCGGAAAGCGTCATCGACTTTCGGGAGCGGATTGGAGCCGCCGCGCGGGACGACGCCGAAGCGGTCTCATCGACCAGCGCCCACGACATCCGCCAGGTTCGCGCATTGCGTATCCTCCTGGCGGAGGACAGTGCGATGTTACAGATGGAAGTCGAGGGGCTTCTCGAAGGCCACGGCGTGATACTGGAAATCGCCAGCGACGGCGCGGAGGCGTTAGAACGCTTCCAGCAGGGATCCTTCGATCTCGTCCTGATGGACATCGACATGCCGGTTGTCGATGGCCTGGCCGCGATGCGCGCGATACGCGGCCTCGAGCGCGTTCGAGGCGCCCGGCCGACGCGCCTCGTCACCTTCACCGCACGCGACGCCGCCGAGCTGCAGCGGCGCGTCAAGGGCCTGGGTGTGATGGCGCACCTACCCAAACCGCTGAACGCGGAAGCGCTCTACGACCTGGTGGATCGGGTGGCGACCTCGCTCTCCGGCGCACCAGAGGCGGAAATCAATCCGGCGAATCCACTGCCGCCAACGGGTCTGAGGGGCTGCACGACCTAGCTGTGCCTGCCAGCGCGACCGACGCCGCAACCCAGCTCGTCCCTGGCCAAGGGACTCCGGGTTACTTTAACCGGGGGCGGACCCCGGGGTTCTGGATCGGCGGGAACGAGCCGACCGCGGCCGGTCTGAATCGTCAGCTTCTCGACCGCGCCCCGCGATTCACTGTCCCGTGAATCGCGGGGCGCGCCGTTCTAGGAAATGAGCCACGCCCTCGCGGAAATCCTCCGATTTCAGGCTTCGGCCGGCTTCGCGATAGGCCAGGATCGCCGCGTCCAGAAAGGACTGGCGCTGCGCCGCCCACAATTGCTTCTTGATTACCCGGGTGGATCGCGGCGACACATTGGCGGCGATGTCCCGGGCATAGGCCATGGCCTGGGACAGCAGGTTTTCGGGGGCCGTCACCTGGTTCACCAGTCCCATGGCCTTGGCCTCTTCGGCGGGGATCTTCCGTCCCGACAGCAGCATGTCTGAGGCCGCACCCATACCCATCAGCGCCGACAGCATGAATGCGAGGCCCGTCTCCGCGGTCAGGCCGCGGCGGGCGAAGATGGCGGTGAACACCGCCTCGGTGCTGGCGAAACGCACGTCGGAGGACGCCGCCAACGCCAGGCCGATGCCTGCGCAGGCGCCGTTCACTGCCGCGATCACAGGCTTGCCGAGGGCCTTCGGCAGGACGTAACGCGATCGCAACTCGATCGGGGCGTCGGCGAAGACGTCATACATCGCCGGCGGCCGCTCTGGGTGTGGGAAATCCTCGCTGGCACCCTTCTGGCTGGTCTCCTTCAAGTCGCTCATGTCCGTGCCGACGCAGAAGCCCCGGCCGGTCCCGATCATCACCACGGCGCGCACCTCGGGATCCTGCTCGCAGCGGATCATCGCCGCATCGAACAGGCGGTTGGACTCCTTGGTGAAGGCGTTCAGCTGCTTTGGCCGATTGAAGGTGATCAGAGCGACCCCGTCAGCGACGTCCAGCAGCATGGGCGCATCGCTCATGATTCCGCTCCTCCCATTCCATCAGCCGCCGGCAGCCTACGCCTCGTAGGCAGGTTCTTGCCAGCCTGGCCAGATGTCGGGAAGTTCCGACACCTTGTCGGGGAAATTCGGTTCGCGCCGCTGCAGCCAGGCGCCCACCCCTTCCCGCGCGTCGGCGCTGCGGAAACGGTGGTGCAGGGCGCGGCTCTCGGCGATATGAGCCTCCATGGGGTGCGAGGCCCCCATCATCCGCCACATCATCTGGCGGGTCAGCGCCATGGAAACCGGCGCCACATTGTCGGCCATGTCCTTAGCGATGGCGCGGGCCGCGGGCATCAGGTCTTCCGGCGAATGCAGCGAGCGCACGAGCCCCCGCTCGAGCGCCTCCCCGGCCGGCACGCGCCGGCCTGAGGCGCACCACTCCATGGCTGTGCCAATGCCCACCAGGCGCGGCAGAAAGTAGGTCGAGCATCCCTCCGGGACAATGCCGCGACGGCCGAAGACGAAATGGTAATGGGCCTCAGTGGAAGCGAGCCGGATGTCCATGCCCAACTGGATGGTGGCGCCCATGCCCACCGAAGGCCCGTTCACCGCCGCGATCAGCGGCTTCCTGCTGGCGTAGAGTCTTAGGGTGATCACGCCGGCGCCATCCCGGGCCACCGGCAGCTTGTCGATCGGCCCGGTCTCCTCGGCCCGCTCGCGGGCGAATCCGCCGCCGGACAGGTCGGCGCCGGAAGAAAACGCCTTGCCCGCGCCGGTGATGATCACCGCCTTGATGGAATCGTCAGCGTCGGTGACGTCCAGGGCGCTTATCAGATCCTGGCTCTGGCTCATGCCGAAAGCGTTCATCCGGTCGGGCCGGTTGAGGGTCAGGGTCGCGATGCCCTCGCTGAATTCAAACAGCAGGCATTCAAAGTTGTGTGTGGTCATTGGCGCGGATCCTTAGGGGGATGGCGGGTGTCAGGCGGGAAGGTCTTCGAAGGGCACGTCGCGATCGAAACGCACATCGCCGGGCATGCCCAGCGCCCGCTCCGCCAGCTGGTTCTTCAGCACCTGCTCCGCACCGCCCGCGATGCGCCAGATCGGCGAGTATAGATAGTCGTAGTACTTGTCCTCGTCCGCCGGCCGGTCCGACCCCTTCACCACGCCGCAGACGTCCTCCATGTCCTGCAGGAAGGCGTAGGCCAGCTGATTCCGGATCGAGCTGGTCAGTTTCATGATCGGCATGGTCTGGGGCGTCTGGCCCCCGGCCATCTGCTGCATCATACGCTGCGCGAAGTTCTTCACCCCTTGCTCATCCACGTAGAAGCTGGCGAGTTTTGAGCGGATTGCGCCATCGTCCAAGGCGCAACCTGTGTCAGTGCGTGAGCGCCGCGCCGCCCGCAACAGGTTGGTGGTCGCCACCGGCGACTCACCTTGACCAACAGTGCCGGCATGGGCTCGTTCGGCGCCCAGGATCGACATGGCCACCGCCCAGCCCTGGCCCTCGGCGCCCATCCGGTCGGCATCGGGTACAACGGCGTCGGTGAAGAACACCTCATTGAACTCGGAATCGCCGGTCATCTGGCGGATCGGACGCACCTCGATGCCGGGCTGGCGCATGTTTATGAAGAAGAACGACAGACCCTTGTGCTTGGGCGCCTTGGGGTCGGTTCGCGCGATCATGAAGCCGAAGTCGGCCCGATGCGCGCCGCTGGACCAGATCTTCTGGCCGTTGACGATCCAGTTGTCGCCCTGGCGCACGGCGCGGGTTCGCAGCGCCGCCAGATCCGAACCCGCGGAGGGTTCCGAGAAAAGCTGGGTCCACAGACCCTCGCCGGAGTGCATCGAGCGGCCCCAACGGGCGACCTGCTCCGGTGTGCCGTACTGTTCATAGGCGACCATAGCCAGGAAGTGCTGCGCGCCGCGTGGTACGTCATAGGCGGCCTCCTCCTCGGCGAAGATCTGGGCTTGGCGGGCCGTGCCGCCAGCTCCGCCAGCGTTGAGCGGGTACTCAATGCCGGAATAGCCGGCGTCCCATTTCTTTCGGGTCCAGGCCTTGGATCGCTGTGGGAATTCCGCCTCAGGGATCTCGCCGAAATTCTTGTACTCGGCGGCGTTCTCGGCGAGCCAGGCTCGCGCCTTAGCGCGATATTCGGCGTCCTCCGGAGAATCCGGGCTTCGCTGCGATTGCGCCGCCGACTTCGCCGGGGATTGGGCCGGCGTCTGGGCGTCCAGCGCGGTTATCAGCCGGTCGGTCCAGGTTTGCGCTGAGCCCAGGCTGAGCGCGAGCATGCGCGCGCGCCGATAGTGGAAATGGCAATTGGCCTCCCACGTGAAGCCGATGCCGCCGTGGAACTGGAGGTTCTCCCGCGCCGCAAGCTCATAGGCTTCGGTGGCTCCAATCCGCGCCGCGGCCGCGGCGACGGCGATATCCGGCTGGGCGTCGCGCAGGGCCTTGCCAGCGTAGAGCGCGTTGCACTGGGCGAGCTCCACCTTGGCCAACATGTCCGCGAGGGCGTGCTTCACCGCCTGGTATGAGGCAAGCGTGCGGGCGAACACATAGCGCTGCTGGGTGTAGTCGCGCACCATGTAAAGGCAAGCTTCCGCGCCCCCCACCTGCTCAAAGCTCGCATAGATCGCCGCACGGTTCCAAAGCTGGTCGAGCGCCGCCGAACCTGGCGCGCCGTCCATGGGTTCCGCCACAGCGTTCTTGAATTCGATCTCGGCGAAGTGGCGCAGTTCATCGATGCCGACGACGTCGGTGCGGGTGACTCCAGGCTGGTCAAGCTCCACCAACGACAAGGTGAGGTCGCCGCCGGACTTGGCCACGACCACGCAGACCTGGGCTATGGCGGCGTCTGGGACGGGCGTCTTGCGGCCGTTCAGCTTGCCGCCAGCCAGAATGGTGTCGATGCGTGTGAAGCTGGGGCGGCCCGGCGCCTCTGTCCAAGCGAAGGTTCCCACCGCCTCGCCGGACGCCAGTTGCGGTAGCCACTTCTCCTTCTGGGCCTGGGTGCCGGCCAGCATCAACGCTTCGGCGGCCAGGCAAATGGACGAGAAGAACGGAACCGGGGCGACGGCGCGACCGATCTCCTGGGCGATGACGCCCACCTCGACCGGCCCCAGGCCGACGCCGCCAAATGCTTCGGGGACGCCGGCGCCCAGGACGCCCAACTCGGCCAGGGACTTCCAGAGGTCCTCGTCCCAGCCCGCGTTGGCCTTGATCAACTTGCGCAGGCGATCCGGCGCGGCCCTCTCCGCCAGCAGGCTGCGGACCTGATCCTGCAGCATGCGCTGCTCGTCATTCAGTACGAAACTCATCAACAATCCCCTGAGCCGCAGCGCGGATTTCGCGGCGGGCAAAGTGATGTAAGTATCCCTCAAAATGCAAGGCGTCTGGAGGAAACGAACCATGTTGGCTGACGAAGGTGGTTCCGGCCCCGGGCGGACGCGCCTTCTCTTCACCTGGATCCGCTTCGGTTGACCGCGTTCGTCGGTATCCGCGTCCTGGATGCATCCACCTGGTTCGCGGGTGCGATGGCCGCCATGCACCTGGGCGACTTCGGCGCTGAGGTCATCCGAATCGCTGATGCTGACAACGACGCCGAGGCGCGAGGATACCTGGCTTGGAACCGAAATAAGCAGATCTGGCCGCTTGATCTCCGCGCGCCAGCGGATCTGGGCGCCGCCAAGGCGCTGATCGCCGAAGCCGACGTGGTCATATTCGACCGGCCGCCGGGCGCGCTTGAGCCTCTCGGCCTAGATGCGGCGACACTGACCTCGGCGCATCCGCGGCTGATCCATGCCTGGGCGCCGCCCTATGGAGATCGAGGGCGCTGGAGCAACCTGGCTCCGTCCCACAATGCGCTCACGGGGCTGAGCGGCATCAGTTTTCGCCAAGCCTCCTACGGCGGCTCGCCGGTTCACCTGATCGCGCCGCAGGCGTATTATGGCCAGGCCAACTGCTTGGCGGCCGCGATCGGCGCCGCCCTGTTTGAGCGCGCGCGGTCCGGTTGCGGCCAGGGTCTTGTGGTCAGCGGGCTGCATGGAGCCGCCCAGGTGGGGCCGGTCGCCAAGGTGCGCGGATTGGAGCCTCCGATCTGGCGCACGCCCCTGGGCGGTGCGCCCAATTATCGGCTCTATCGCTGCGCGGACGCAGAGTGGCTGTTCCTGGGCGCCCTGTTTGAGACCTTCTACCTTACGGCGCTGGATGTGACCGGCGTGCTGGGGGAGGTGCTCGCCGACCCCCTGATCGATGGCGATCTCGGCGCGGCGATCGTCGACCCCGGCGCCCACGTCACGGCGGCGAAGCTGGAGGCGGCGTTCCGGACCCGCCCACGTAGCGAATGGCTGGAGATCCTGCAGGCCGGCGGCGTGCCCTGCGCCCCGGTCCAGACCCGCGAAGCCTGGTTCGCAGGGCCGACCATCGCCGCCAACGCCATGCGGGTCGAGCTCGATCACCCCGAGTTCGGCTCAGTTGCAATGCCTGGCGTGTCCCTGAAGATGAGTGGCGCGCCGGCGGCGGCGCTGCGGCTGGCGTGTCCCGCGCCGGCCGGCGGGTTCGGGCCCCGCGCCGCTGGACCGGCCCCATCATCGCCAGCCCCGGACGCGCCGCCGTTGGCTGGGATCAGGGTGCTCGACCTTGGCGCAGTCATCGCCGGTGCGTTCGCGGGCTCAATCCTGGCCAGCTTCGGGGCTGAGGTGGTCAAGGTCGAGTCTCCTGGCGGCGATCCATTCCGCACCAATGTGCTGCAATTCTGCGCCTACAACCGCGGCAAGCGGGGTGTGATTCTGGACCTGAAGCAGGTCGAGGCGCGCGACCTATTTCTGGATCTGGCCGCCGAAGCCGACGTCGTGATCGACAACGCCCGCCTCGGCGTCCGCGAGCGTCTGGGGATAACCTACGAGGCGTTGCGGGCGGTCAATCCGCGGATCATCTCCATGTCGATCACCGGATATGGGCGGGAAGGACCGCAGGCCGCGCTTCCGGGATTTGATCCCCTGATGCAGGCCCAGAGCGGAATGATGCAGGCCCAGGGCGGTTATGGCGACGAACCCGTGTTCCACCAGATCGCGGTCAATGACGTGGGCTCCGCGGCCATGGCCGCGTTCGGGATCGTGGCTGCCTTGGTTGCGCGGGCGCAAACGGGCGACGGCCAGGAGATCGTCACCAGCCTGGCAAGCCAGAGCGTCGTCCTGCAAATGGGCGAGATCACCGGCGCCGTTGGCCAATCCGCCGGTCCGATGGGCGCCCGTGACTGCCTAGGTCTGAGCGCCTTCGAGCGGTACTACCCATGCGCCGACGGCTGGATCAGCCTCTTCTGCGGCGCGCCCAACGCTCGCGCAGCGGTTTGCTCAGCCATGGGGATTGCGGCAGACGGCGATCCGACGCGCGATGGCGCCCTGGCGGATCGGATCGCTGCGGCGCTGGCTCTGATGCCGAGGGCTGCGGCGCTGGACCAGTTGAGCTCGGCTGGCGCGCACGTCGCCCCGGTCATCGGCGCCGACGACGCATTCACAGACCCATATCTCGAAGAAAACGGGATCTTCGAAACCTATTCCCACCCGGAGCTCGGAGAGGTGAGGGGGGTGAGCGGATTCGCGCGCTTCGCCCGCACGCCCACGCGCTACCTCCGCGCGGCGCCCTCGCTCGGCGAACACACCGAGGAGGTGCTTCGCGCGTTCGGCGTTTCAGACGCCCGAATTGAACATCTGATCGCGAACGGAGGCGCACGCCAGGCCTGAACTCGCGGCTACAGGTGGGCGATCGCCCGTTCGGCGGCTTCCGCGGCGAGTCTGGCCGCGCGGCGCAAGTTGGCGGTGAAGTCGCCGGCGCTGTGGGCGTCGGCGTCGTCGCTGGGCGCCTTGATCGCGGCCCAGGGTACGCTCAGGCGAACCGCGGTCTGCGCCAGGGCGGCGGTCTCCATATCGATAAGATCTCCGCCCAGGCCGTCACGCAGGCCGGCAGCGAAGTCGACGCATTCCACGAAGCTGTCAGTGGTCACGATCCGCGCCCCGGGCAGGCCAATGTCGGGCAGGGGGTGGGCGCAAATGGCCGCGATATCCGCCGGGCCAATCGGCCAGGCGCCGGCGGTGAAGTGCACGAAGCCGCCCGCCCTGCGCGCGCCATAGTCGCCCTGCACCGCGTCTCGGATGACGAAGCAATCCCCCACGATACCTGAAAGCCGGCCCGCCGCGCCGATGATCATCAACAGGTCGACGTTGTAGCGGCTGTGAATCAGGGTCGCGGCGCTGGCGGCGTTGACCTTGCCGACGCCGCAACGGTTCACCGCGACCATTCGGCCGGCGATTTCCACCAGCCGCACGTCGTGTTCGCCCAGTCGCTCCACCTGGCCGGCCTGGTCCGGCGCGAAGGCGTCCGCTTCCTCTTCAAGCGCCGCGATAAGACCGATCCGGGCGATCACCACTCAGTGCCCTGGAAAGGCGATCAGGCTGACCGCCTCCACGCCCGCGCCCTTCAGCCGCGCCGCTCCGCCGAGGTCTGGCAGGTCGATCAGGAACCGGGCCTGTGTAACCTGTGCGCCTTGGCTGCGCAGCAGATGCGCGCCGGCCAAGGCCGTGCCGCCGGTAGCGATCAGGTCATCGGCCAGCAGGACCCGCGCGCCGCCTGGTGCGGCGTCCACATGCATCTCAATCCGGTCGGTTCCGTATTCCAGCGCGTAATCGTGGCCCACTGCCGCGCCAGGCAGCTTGCCCGCCTTGCGCAACATGATCAGCCCCTTGCCGAGCGCAAAGGCCAGCGCCGCGCCCACGATGAATCCCCGAGCCTCGATTCCGGCGATCAGGTCGACACGGCCCGCGTCCACCGTGGCGCATATCCGCTCGATCGCTGTCCGAAATCCTGGCCCACTGACCAATAGGGTCGAGACGTCCCGGAACAGGATTCCGGGTTTCGGGAAGTCGGTGATCGTGCGGACCAGGCCCGCCAGATCCGCATTGGGTGTGGCCATGTCGCTCATGAAGTCAGGTCAGGCTCGCCAGGAATCCCAGGGTGCGCGGGACGGAATCGTCCCCCACGTTCATCACCGAACCCATGAAGTCGGTCACGCCGATGTCCCTCAGGCGACCGACGGCGGCGCGCAGGGTCTTCTCGTCGCCGACGATGGCGATGTCCTCGGGCTTGGCGCCCGCGGCCTCCCTATCCAGCATGGCCCGATAGGAGGGCAGGACGCCGTAGAACGACAAGGCCTTGCCGATTTTCTCCCGGGCTGCGTCCGCGTCACTGGTGAGCGCGATGGGAAATCCGGCCGCCACGATCGGCGCTGGGCGTCCGGCGTCAGCGGCGGCCTTACGGATCGAGGGGACGATGTGGCCCTCCATGGTCTTTGGCCCCACCATCCAGGTGATGGTGCCGTCCGCGAGGCTCCCAGCGAGCTGCAGCATCACCGGACCAAGCGCCGCCACGGCGACTTTCGGCGGCGTTACACCCGGCAGGTCGATCTTGAAGTTCCGCGCCGTAAGCTGTTCGCCGACGAAGTTGACTGTCTCGCCGCCCAGCGCCGGCATCAGGATCGACAGGTACTCGCGCATATGCCGAGCCGGCCGATCAAAGGACATGTTCAACATGCCTTCGATGACCACCCGGTGCGACAGGCCGATGCCCAGCACGAACCGACCGCCGGTGAGGGATGCCGCCGACATCGCCTGGGCGGCGAGCGCGGTGGGATGACGGGGGAACGTGGGGGTTACCGCGGTTCCGAAGTTGATCTTCGACGTGACGAAGCCTGCGGCGCTGATCACGTCGATGGCGTCGAAGGCGAAGGTCTGGGGCATCCAGACGCTGTCGAGGCCCTGGGACTCGAGTGTCTTGATCTGCTCGACCAGAGCCGCCGGCGTTGCTGCGCTGCGGCTGGCGGAAGTCATGGCGCCGATTTTCATAGCGGTCTCCTTAGGCGGGGTTCAGGCAAGTTGAGGTGCGATCTCTTCGCCCAGCCGACGGATAACGTCGAGGGCTTCGCGGGGGTGATTCCAGGGGCTCAGCACCACCCGGTCCACACCCATGTCGCGGTAGCGCTTCAGAAGGTCCGCGGCCGGCGGACCGCCCAGCTGCAACGTAACCTCGAATGGCCCCGATCTCCCCGCGGCGGCGCGCAGGTCGGACAGCCGCTTGAGGTTGCCAGGCAGGGTTTCCGGTGTCTGGTCCATGGGCAGCCAGCCGTCCCCAAACTGAGCCGCGCGGCGGATCGCGGCGGGTGAATCCCCGCCGATCAGGAATGGCGGCCATGGCTTTTGCACCGGCTTTGGCTGGAACTTCACGGGTTGGAATTTGAAGAACTCACCCTCGTGCTCGATTGTGTCCTCGGTGAACAGGCGCTGGATGACCTGGATGGTTTCGTTCACCCGTCGCGACCGGGTCTCGAAATTCAACTCCATCGCCTGCCATTCCTCAGACAACCAGCTGGCGCCGATGCCGAAATCGATCCGACCGCCGGATACGAGGTCGAGGGTGGTGATCGCCCGAGCAGTGACGAAGGGGTGCCGCAGGCCGATGTTATAGACATTGCAGCCCAGCCGGATCGTGGTGGTGTGTGCGGCCAGGAAAGCCAGCTGGATCCAGGGGTCCCATGCCGGGGTGTCGCCGGAGATCGGCGGCTCGCCCTCATGGGGATGGCCGGGATGGCCGGACATTTTCACCGGCATGATCAGGTGCTCTGGAACCCAGACGGAATCGAGACCCGCCGTCTCCGCCGCCTTGGTGAACTCCACCCAGTTGCGCGGTCCGACCCGCAGTGAGATTCCGATCTTCATGTGGCGCGCCTGTTGCTGTTGCGGGACTTTCGCACGACGGCGCCGGGGCGGCCAAGGTTGACGGAGCCGATTCCTGACCTCTAGCGTAGGCGCGCAGCAGCTAAGCGGGGATGCATGAGCCTGAAGGGCAAGGCCTATATCGTCGGCGCCTATGAGCACCCGACACGCAATGCACCCGACAAGTCCGTGCCGCAGCTGCACGCTGAATCCGCACGCGGGGCCTTGGCCGACGCGGGACTGAGCTTCGCCGATGTGGACGGCTACTTCTGCGCCGGCGACGCGCCCGGCTTCGGCGGTCTGTCCATGGCCGAGTATTTCGGTATTCGGCCAAAGCATATCGATTCCACCGAGACGGGCGGTTCGGCGCCGCTGGTCCATGTGAGCCACGCCGCCCAGGCCATCGCGGCGGGCAAGTGCCGGGTGGCCCTGGTCACCCTGGCTGGGCGCCCGCGCCAGCCGCCGCTTTCGCGGGTGGCGGTATCGATGGAGAGCCCGGACTTCCAGTTCGAAGGTCCCTATGCGCTCGGCGGTCAGCCCAACCAGTACGCCCTCGCCGCTTCGCGGCACATGTATGAGTTCGGCACCACATCCGAGCAGATGGCCTGGATTAAGGTCGCGGCCTCGCACCACGCCCAGTGGAACGAGCACGCCTATCTGCGCGACGTGGTCACCGTGGAGGAGGTGCTGGCCTCGCCGATGGTGGCCGATCCCCTGCGCCGGATGGACTGCTGCGTGGTGACCGACGGGGGCGGGGCGGTGGTGGTCGCCCATCCCGATGTCGCCAGGAGCCTGAAGCGGCCGAAGGTGAAGATCATCGGCGCGGCTGAGGCGGTAAAGACCGTCGACGCCGGCAAGATCGACCTGACCTACTCTGGCGCGGCGTGGAGCGGCCCGCGGGCCTTCGCCGAAGCCGGCGTGACCCAGGCCGACATAAAGTACGTCTCGATATACGACAGCTTCACCATCACGGTGCTGATGACGCTGGAGGATCTGGGCTTCTGCGCCAAAGGTGAGGGGGGGCGGTTCGTGATGGACGGGAATCTGATCTCCGGAGTCGGCCGGCTGCCCTTCAACACCGATGGCGGCGGGCTCTGCAACAACCACCCCTCCAACCGCGGCGGCATCACCAAGATTATCGAGGCGGTGCGCCAGCTACGCGGCGAGGCGCATCCGAAGGTGCAGGTGGCCAACTGCGATATCGCCCTGGCGCATGGCACCGGCGGGTCGCTTGGCGCCCGAATGGGGTCGGCGACCCTGATTCTGGAACGGGAATAGGCTAATGTCCGAAACCAAAGCCGTCGGCGACTGGCCGCGCCCTGTCTCGCCACCTATTGTATCGCCGGAGAGCAAGCCCTTCTGGGAAGCGTGCAAGACCGGCAAGCTGCTCTACAAGCACTGCGGCGCCTGCGGTGAACCCCACTACTATCCGCGCACCCACTGCCCCTTCTGCTACGCCGCCGAAACCGAATGGCGCGAAGCCTCGGGGCGGGGCGTCATCTACGCTTTCACAGTGGTGCGTCGTGCGCCCACCGGGCCTTATGCGATCGCCTATGTGGAGTTGGAGGAGGGTCCGCGGATGGTCACGAATATCGTGCGCTGCGACTTTGATGCGCTGCGGATCGGCCAGGCGGTGAGGCTCGTTTTCCAGCCCTGCGCGGGGGATACTGATGCCGTCGCGCCGATGTTCGAGCCGGCCTGACCGGGCGGGCGATATTCGGCCGTAGAACTCGGCTCCGCGGGTTCTGCGCGTCGCCAGAGAGTTGGAGAGGGTCGCGCCTTTGCGGCGCGCCCCTCTCCCTCAAGTCTTAGCTTAGGCGGCTTGTAGCTTGCCGGCGGACATCTTGCCGCTGCGCTGGTCGCGCTCGAGTTCGAAGGAGACCTTCTGGCCTTCATGGAGCGAGCCGAGGCCCGAGCGTTCCACGGCGGAGATATGTACGAACACGTCGTTGCCGCCGTTTTCAGGCTGGATGAAGCCAAAGCCTTTTTGGTCGTTAAACCACTTCACGGTTCCGGTTTGCATTGTGAGTCCCTTTCCGGACATGCGTTCTTGCCTCCCAGAAGGGGAGGAAAGATCAAATTTTCGGATAGGGTCGTGATGAATCTTCGCCGGATTTATTTTCCGGTTCTGAGATAATTTTCGAGCCGAAACGAGATTTGATCTCTCGAAAATAGTCCCAAACGCGAAAAATGCAAGTCTCCTGCGAAAAACTTGTGGATTTTACGGGCCGTGTGTTACGTCAATTTATGCGAATGCCTTCAGAACGAGCGGTTTTCACGGTCCGGCGACACAATGGAATGTGGGCCGTTGAACATGACGGCGACCACTTCGGACACTCCCCGGAAATTGAGGTCGCCCGGGCGCAGGCGGCCAAGCGGATGCGGGAGTATCAGGACACTGGCCGGGCCTGTCAGGTGCGCATCCAGGGTGAGTCCGGCTACTTCGGTGTTTCATGAAGGCGCCCAGGGTTTCGCGCCCCACTGATTCCGTCGCTGTCCGGTTTCGCCGTCAGATCGAAGCTGCGGAGGCCGAAGGCGCCAACCGTCCGGAGATGAGGTTGAAACTCACCCTCGGCGACTCGGCGAAGCTCAAGCGTGATCCGAGTCTGCCGGTGACTGACATCAGCTTCACCGAGGGTGTCATGCACTTCCTGGGTGTCGCCGTCGAACAAGGCGGCGTCAGCGAAAGCACGCTCAACCTTTCCGGGCCGGAGTAGGCCGCCGACTTCGGTCGTCGTCAGCTCTCGTTGGCGAGGCGTGCGGCGCGGCAAAGGTCTCGAAGCTGGCGGGTCAGCAAGGGGCCTTCAACCTGTGACAGGGTGAAACCCTCCGACTTCAGGCGGACGCGGAGTTCCTTGACCCCCTCATATTCGCCAGTGCGGGCCAATTCGAAGGCGCGTTCAAGCGTGGTGGGGCGATGATCCATGCGTCAGGCTAGGCTCGCCGCCTCAGCATGGCCAATCAATTCCACGCCAAGCCGTTCCCGTCGCAGCCACCCGCCGAGGCGCATGGCGCCAAAGGCGTTGCGCTACTGGAAACCTGGGCGAATAGTGCGGACCGGCGGTTGGACTGACGGTCACAGTTTCACGACTTGGGAGGGGTACGGGAATGGCGCGTCACATCATCAAACTCGGCTGCGCAATCACCGCGCTCAGCCTTGCAATCCTTGTCGGCGTTGCGCCGGCGCGGGCGCAGGCGGTGGTTGGGGATTGCAGTGTGGAGTTCCTGCAGGCCGCGGCGCCAAAGGACACCTTGGTGTTCTCGGCAGATCACCTGATGAAACCGATCCCCCACTGCAAGGTCGAGGGGTTCGTTACGGCCGATAATCCCGGTCCCAACCGCAACTATTTCCGCCTGCAGCTGCCCGACCGGGAACTCTGGAAGAACCGGTATTACTTCATCGGACTGGGCGGCGCGGCGGGCTATGTGCCCACCGATTCCCAGACACCGCCCGGCAATCCGCTGGCTAAGGGATTCGCCGTAGCGGGATCCGACACCGGCCATCGCGGCGACCTCCTCGACTGGCGCTTCCTGGCCGATCCGGTGAAGACCCTCGACCATCGCGACCGCGGCGCCCATGTCACCACCGTGGCGGCTCAGGCGCTGACCAAGGCCTACTATCGCGCCTCCAAGATGTATCGCTACCACACCGGCTGCTCCGGTGGCGGGCGCATGGGGGGCGAGGCGATCATGCGCCACCCGGAGGACTATGACGGGGTGCTGCTGGGCGATGGGCGGGTGACCACCAATCCCTGGCTCGGCTCGGGCATGTACAAGTTCATTCACGCCGCCCAGGTCATGACCCGCGAGCCGGGCGCCTGGCTTTCGCCCGCCAAGCTGCAGATGCTAGACGCCAAGGTCACCGCCGCCTGCGACCTGACCGACGGCGCCAAGGACGGCATCGTCTGGGATCACCGGGCCTGCAAGTTCAATTTCGACGCCCTGAAATGCAAGTCCGGCGACGGGCCGCAATGCCTGACCCAGCCGGAGATCACCAGCGTCAAGGCCCTGCTGGACGGCGCCCGCGACGCCAAGGGAAAGATGCTGTCCATCGGCTGGCCGATCACCAATATGAGCATGTGGTCGATGTTCTTAGGTCAGCAGCCGCCGCCCTGGTCCTATTCGGCCACTCCGGCCAACATGATGCGCGCGTCCTCCGGCTATATTATCGCCGCCACCCGGGGCAGCGGCTTTTTCGGGCCCGACTTCGATCCCCTGAAGTTCGACCTCAAGAACCCGGCTAACATCGAGCGCTGGGAAGCCCTTTCACGCGCCCAGAAGTTCGAGGGCGCTCCGGACATCTCCGGTTTCCAGAAAACTGGCGGCAAGGTGATGCTGTTCGTGGGCGTGAGCTCGCCCTGCTGTTCGAATCTGGACATGGAGGACTATGTCGCCCGCACGGTCAAAGCCCAGGGCGCAGCCAATGTCGCCAAGTTCATGGCCATGTACCAGTTCCCAGGCGTCGGCCACTGCTCCGGCGGACCGGGGCCGCAGGACGGCATTGACGCCACATTGCAGGCGCTGATCGACTGGGTCGAGACGGATAAAACACCGGGGCCCCTGGTCGCCCACCGGGGCGCTGATCGGGTGAAGTTCCTGTTCGCCGCCAACGCCGACGTGCCCCTGGTGCCCAAGGAACTGACCGGCGACCGGCCGATCCCGGTTCCCACATCAAGCGGCCCCTCGCGGGACTTCCTGCTCTGCCCCTATCCGCAGAAGTCGGTGTTCGACAAGGCGAAGGCAAATGTTCCGGGCGCGGTCTACGAGGCGGCCAACTGGTCTTGCCGGTAGGGGCGCAAGGGGTAAGTCTACAAATCCAAGCACCCCTGTTCCGTTTTCGCTTGCGCAAGCCAGTGCTTGCCTGCAGATTTCGCAAATACTAGGCACAAGCTCGGTAGAAGGCCGTCGAACGCACGTGCCAGCGAAAAGAAATTGGGGGGAGTCGTCATGAAGACTGGCGCTTGGGTTTACTTTGTTGGTGTCAGCCTGTTGGCCATTGCGGGGCCGGTACTCGCACAGGATCAATCCAAAGCGGCGAACGTCGAGGAAGTCGTGGTCACCGGATCGCGCATCGTCCAGTCCGGCTACGCGCGCCCCACGCCGGTGACGATCGTCAGCGCCGACCTGCTGCAGAAGAGTTCGCCGTCTAGCCTGGTGCAGGGCGTCCTGGAACTGCCGGCGTTCTCGAACTCCAACTCGCCGAAGAACTCCAATGACGTGACCATGCGGGCCGGGAACGGCTCCAAGGCCGGCACCTACCTGAACCTACGGGGCCTCGGCTCGGTGCGGAACCTGATCCTGGAAGACGGGATCCGTGTGCCCGCGTCCACCGCCGCGGGCCAGGTGGACGTGAACATCATCCCCGAGTTGCTGGTGTCGCGGGTGGACGTGGTGACCGCCGGCGTGTCGGCGGTTTACGGCTCCGACGCCGTGTCCGGCGTGGTGAACTTCATCCTCGACCACAATTTCACGGGCGTGAAGGGCCTGATCCAGGGCGGTCAGTCGACCTACGGCGACGGCGGATCGTGGAAAGGCGGCGTCGCGTTCGGCGCCGGTTTCATGGGAGACCGCGGCCATTTCCTGGCAAGTTTCGAGAAGTCCGGATCGGCGGCCGTGCAGAAATTCGCGCGGAAGTACTCGAATGATAACTGGTACACCGCCCGCGGCCCCGGCGTGACTGGCACCCCCGGCACCGCCGCGGCGCCCCTGCGCTATTTCAGTAACGTCGGGTCGAACAACGCCGCCCCGAACGGCTTCATTCTGAACGGCCTGCCGGGCTTCACCAATGTCACCTGGACCAATAACGCGCAGCTGCGCGCCTATGATCCCGGCATCGCCGTCGCCGCCAACTCCCAGCAGGGGGGCGATGCGAGCTTCTTCCCGCAGCACGCCAACATGATCTCCAATCCGTACAGGGACCAGGGGTTCGTGCGGGCGTCCTATGACGTGACGGATAAGATCAACGTCTTCGCCCAGCTTTCGGCGACGCGCACGACGACGGACTACGACACCAACTTCGCCAGCGTGCGGTTCGGCATCCAGGCGGACAACCCCTTCCTGCCGCCGGAAGCCAAGGCGGCCCTGGCCGCGCGGCTGGCGGCGCTGCCGGCGGGCGCGACGGCGGCCAACCCGAACCCGTTGGCGACGACGAGCTGCGGCTTCGGCACCCCGGTCATCGGCTGCTACGTCCTGCGGATCCCGTATGGCATAGGCACCGACTTCGCCCAGGAGGTCGTGCATGAGCAACAGAACGCCCTGAACTATAAGATCGGCGCCACGGGCGAGATTCTGCCGGGCTGGAACTTCGACATCGCCTACACCCACGGCAAGGTTAAGTGGTACTCCCAGGCTCAGGGCGAACTGCAGCAGGCCAGGATCACAGCCGCCGGCGACTCGGTGATCAATCCGGCCACCGGCCAGCCCATCTGCCGGGTTCTGCTGGTCAACCCCAGCAATCCCAATGCGCAAGGCTGCATACCCTACAATTTCAACGGCCTTGTTCAGTCCAAGGCGCTCTGGGACTACCTCGGCGGCACCAGCCCCGACGGCCTGTCCTGGTTCCAGGTCGAAAACACGACGCAGGATTGGGTCGGAAACCTCACCGGCTCGCCGTTCTCCACCTGGGCGGGCCCGGTGGGCATCGCGGTGGGCGCCGAGTATCGCAAGTCGAAGCTGAACCAGTTCTCCAACTCCAACCCCGCGATCCCACCGGACTGCTCCGGCATCCGGAACTGCAACACCGGCGCCGGCAAGTTCCTCTCGACCAACACCGGGTTCGCCAAAGGTGAGATCACGGTCAAGGAAGCCAATATCGAGGCCGAGGTCCCGCTGGCCGCCGACCTTCCGTTCGCCAAGTCGCTGATCGCCACGGGCGCCTTCCGTTACACCGACTACTCCACCTCCGGCAGCGCCAAGACCTGGAAGGTCGGGGGCACCTGGGAGCCTGTCGAGGACATCCGCTTCCGCCTCACCCGGTCGCACGACCTTCGGGCTCCGACCTTGCTGGACCTCTTCGGCGGCACGACCAATACGCGGGGAGTCTTCGTCGACCCGCACTGCAACTGCCAGGGCTTCAACGGCGCCTTCGTCATCACCGGCGGCAACCCGAACCTGGTGCCGGAGACGGCCAATACCCTGACCTATGGCGTGGTCTTCAAGCCGAGCTTCATACCCGGGTTCACGGCCTCGATCGACTACTACAGCATCAAGATGAAGAACGTCATCAACACGCTGTCGGCTACTCAGGTGGAGCAGCAGTGCGAGGATTCCGGCGGCACTGCGCCGATCTGCGCCGACATCCAGCGGCCCTTCCCGTTCAGCGATCGCAGCATAAACAACACCGCGATCAGCGTTAAGGCCGGGCCGGTGAACGCGGCGCTGATGAACACCAGCGGACTGGACTTCGAGGCCACCTACCGGTTTCCGGTGAACATCTGGCAGCTTGACGGCGACCTCACGCTGCACCTGATCGCTAACAACGTCCGCAAGTTCGACTTCAAGGGCTACAGCAGCGACACCCTCCACCGCCTACTGGGCCTGACCGGCACCCCGCCGGCCAACAACCCCTTCAACATCGGCGACCAGCCGATTCCGAAGTGGCAGGGCAGCCTGAGCGCCACCTACAAGCAGGGCCCGGTCACCGTGTTCGTCCAGGGGCGGATGGTCGACAAGCTGAAGCTGGGACCGTTGGTCTTTGCGGAAGCAGATCTGCCGCGGATCTTCTACACCGACGTGACGGCGACCTATGACATGAAGGTGAGGGGCAGCGACGTCCAGCTGTTCGGGACGGTCAACAACCTGTTCAATCAAACGGCGCCGTTGTTCCCGACCAACCTGGTTTCGGGTCTCGACTATCCGTCGCTGGTCCAGCTCTACGATGTGATGGGCCGCTACTACACCGTGGGTGCTCGCTTCAAGTTCTAGGCGCCAACGCCGACGTGCCCCTGGCGCTCAAGGAGCTGACCGGCGACCGGCTGATCCCGGTCCCGATCTCGACGGGCCCGCCGCGGGACTTCCTGCTTTGCCTCTATCCGCAGAAGTCGGTGTTCGACAGGCCGAAGGCCAATGTTCCCGGCGAGGTGTGCGAGGCGGCGAACTTGTCTTGCCGGTAGGCGGCGCTGCGAAGAAACTGACCCCTTCACCGCTCATCCCGGCGAAGGCCGGGACCCAGGCTTTTTTGCTTTCATGGCCGCGGAACGGGTCCAGCTGTTCAGGCTGAAAAGGGCTCATGGCAAGAAGTGGTGCGTGTGCCCACTATTACAGCAACACCTTGTGATTATGGACAACCTCGGCAGCCACAAGGGCAAGGCCGCCACAGCCGCCATCAGAGCCAGGGGCGCCCACTTGATCTTCCTGCCGCCCTACTGCCCAGACCTCATCCCGATCGAGCAGGTCTTCGCCAGGCTCAAACACCTCATGCGCAAAGCCCAGCCTCGCAGCGTTGAGGCCGCATGGTGCAAGGCCGGGCGGCTCCTCGAACTCTTCACTCCACAGGAATGCGCACGCTGCCTCGTCAACGCCGGGTATGGTTCCGTCTAATGACGCGACGCTCTAGGGCCCTTCCATTTATTGACCTTCACACACTCTCAAAAGGGCGACTGCTCTCGCAGGCAATACAGGCGCGGGAAGAAGGGCGGAAGGGGTAGGCACGCGCCCTGCGCGCGACAACTCACTTCTTCGAAACTTCATCTGAAAAATTCCTATTGTAAAAGCTAAATTTCTCAAAGTTACGGATAAACAATTCCTCGGAAATTCCGCCTTCGTATAAGAACATATACAGAAATGGAGCGGCTGTCTTTCCCTCATTAGTTATCATAACTTTTAGAGGGTTCTCATTTTTATTTGTTTCGTCCGCGACTTCCTGGCATTTTTTTATGGCTTCAGCACAATTCCACAGCCCGACGAATTCCAAATTGTAGCATGATTTATTTTTTTCGCAGCCCGACAAGTATATCCAGAAATCACTCCCATCCGCTGCGGTATTAATCAACGGATCTCCATCATCATTCTTGGTGAGGGAGGCTTTATATCCTGCATTCTGAATTGCGGAAACCAAGGTTTGCGGAGAAAACGGCGTTACGTTTGCAGCTCTAGCAGTTGTGGAAACTGCGAAAACTAATGCGAGAACCAAAAATCCAACCCGAGAATTGATCATCTCATAACCCCCATCACTTCGGTGCGCTTGCCCTTCCTACAATTGCATCATAGTTCTCTTGAGTGGAATGAATATCTGACCGACCGCAAGGGTGGATCGGGAGTCACGGCGCGACAAGGTTCCCAAAATGCTCACTTTGGAAGGGGCAATCCACAATGTAACGGCAACCTGGGCGAGGTCCGCGATGTAACGCGGGCTACCCTTGGTGGGAATTTGGATGACAGGAACAACAATCCCCACCGGGGATACTCCCCGCCCGAAGTCCCATGGCGGATTGCGAGTTCGCCGGGTCGGCAGGCAAACTCTGGCCATGGAATTTAAGGCCCGCCCTGGCCGGCTCCGCCCCTCTCCCAGCCCCCTCCACTCACCCGCCCCCCAGCGCCGCGTCCAAAAACGCCACCGCCTGGTCCCAGGACAATCGGTCGAGGACCCGGTCATAGCGCACACCTGGAATGTCGAACTTCGCGTCGATCTCGGGATCGGTGAAAGAGTGCCAGCCCTGGCCATAGACCGTCAGCTGCCAGTCGGCCCCGGCCGCGGCCATCTCCTTCTGGAAGGCGTCCACGTCTTCGGCTGGCGCATAGGGGTCGTGGGCGCCGGTGATCGCCAGGATCTTGGCCCCGGTCGCGCCCGCCCGCGCCGGCGCCTGGGTCTTCAACAGGCCGTGGAAGCTCACCACCGCCGCCACCTGCGCCCCGCTGCGGGCGAGTTCGAGGACACATTGTCCGCCAAAGCAGTAGCCGATCGCGCCGATGCGCCGGGGATCCACATCAGGCAAGGCGCGAACCGCCTCAAAGCTGGCCGCCACCCGGGCGCGCAGGCGCGGGTGATCGGCTTGCAGCGCGTGGTGCTGGGCGGTGTGCGCCTCGAAGTCGGGCTCGCGCCGGCCCAGGCCGTACATGTCCGTGGCCAGGGCGACATATCCCATCGCCGCCAGGTCCAGCGCCCTTTGGCAGACCAGTTCGCCTAGCCCCAGGGCCGAGTGCATCACCAGCACCGCCGGGTGCGGGCCCGGCCCGTCGGGAACCGCCAGCTGGCCCTTCAGCGCCAGGCCGTCGTGGGCATAGGTGAACTCTCTTAGATCGAATGGCGTCGACACGGTGCCTATACCCCTGAAATTGCGCTGAAACCCCGGCCGCCTCAATTGCGCGATGTCCCGGTTCCCCGTCCCTCAGAAAGCCACCGACAAGGCCTTCAAGGTTTCGAGGTCATCCAGGGCCGTGAAGAAGCGTTCACTCATCGGCGCCGCCTTCTGTCCCCACTCGTCGAGGCTGCCGATCCACGACTGACAGCCGTACATCGCCCAACGCCGGTACGACGCCCACATCTCGTCTTGCGAGGGGATTGCGGCGCCGTGGGCGCCAAGATGCTCGCGATACTGGCGAAGCAATTCACGTTCGGACGCCCGCCGTTCCTCGATGGTCAGCGATCCGACGATGAAATAGGACACGTCGCGCCACGGCGACCCGCGGCGCGCCACCTGCCAGTCCACCCAGGCCCGCTCGCCATTGGCGCGGACGCAACTGTTGCCCTGGTGTGCGTCGCCGTGCACCAGGCAACGCGGCTTCAGCGTCTTCTCAATCTCGCACAGCGCCGCGTAGGCGCGGGTGAATTCGCCGCGCCGGTCATAGGCCCAGTCCGGCAGGAACGCCCTATAGTCATCCCGTTCATAGTTGCGCCGACGGAAATCCTCGAACAGGCTAACCTGGTCGTCGTCCATCCGCGTGCCCATCGACAGCGGCAGCCAGTCCAGACTCGGCAGGTCCGGATGGTCCCAGGTCGCGCCGTGGATCCTGGCCAGCGTCTCCAGTCCTGCGGCGACCGCGTCGACGCCCATCTGGTCATTGCTGTGGCCAAACCGGCCGCCCGCCGCGATCAGGTCCTCGATCAACACGAGACCCTGCTTGTTCGGCGTACTGCGCCACTCGGAGCCGTAATGGCGGGCCAGCGGCAGTCCGGCCCACTGTCTCATGAAGGCGTAGAATTGCGCCTCAAGGATATGGATGCGGGTGCCGCCATACCGGGCGGAGAGGCTGCCCTTGATACAGACCTCAGTCGGCACGCCCTCCACCCGGCCCGTCGGATCAAGCTCCAACTTGAGGCGCGCCTTGCCGGTATGGCCGACCTTTGTTTCGACGACCTCCAACGCGGTGACGCGCACATCGGGAAAGCTCTGACCAAGCAGTCCGGAGAGATAGGCGGGTGTCAATTCTTCTATCGTGTGGGGAAGCTCCGGCCCCTCGACGGAATTGCTAAGTCCGCTCATCTGCTTTCCACCCTGGTTGTCAGGCGCCGTGCGTAGCACTGGTGTCTTGGCTGCGCCACGCCGCGGCCGCGCCATCCCACGTCACTACCGGACGCACCCCCCAGATTTGGACTTGACGGTGCTTTGTATGGGCTTGTTCCGCCGAAAGTCACAAACCGGGCCCGATTTTCACGCTGCGCGCCCCGCATCCCTCTCCACGCCTGCGGTTGCATCGCCGTGACAGCGATGCGAAATCACCATCAGGAACTATTGGGAGAATGGGACAGCAAATGGGTCAGGTTCAGTTCGATCTGTCGGACAAGGTCGCCATCGTGGTCGGCGGCACCAAGGGGATGGGCGAGGCGACATCGCGACTGCTGGCGGCCAGCGGCGCCCGGGTGGTGATCAACGCCCGCACCCAGGCCGACGTGGACTCCCTGGCTGACGAGCTGAACACCAAGCACGGCGGCGGAAAGGTCCTGGCGGTCGGCAAGGCCGGAGACATGGGGGTGAAGGCCGACCTGCAGGCGCTGGTGGACACCGCCCTGGAGCGGTTCGGCAAGGTGACCTCGCTGGTCTATTGCCCCTCGCTAAGGCCCTGGTTCGGCTCGGCCATCGACACGCCGGACGAGGAGATGGACCACGAGTTCCAGCACTTCTTCAAGTCCAAGTGGTGGATCACCAGCCAGTGCATTCCGCACATGGCGAAGGTCGGGGGCGGCTCTGTGGTCTACATCGGCTCCGGCTCCTGTTTCGAAGCCACCTCGGAGCGTTCGCTGACCGCCTGCATGCGCGCCGCCGAGGTGCAGATGATGAAGAATTTCGCCGCCGAATTCGGCCAGAACAACATCCGCTTCAACATCATCCCGCCGGCGATGATCGAGTCACACGGCGCCCAGGCCCTGTTTGCAGACAAGGCCGTGGTCGAGGACATCGTGTCGAAGATGCCCATGCGTCGCCATGGCGCCACCTCTGAGATCGCCAACGCCGTCGCCTTCCTGCTCAGCGACGCGGCGTCCTTCACCACCGGGGCGGTGCTGCCGGTGGATGGCGGGCGAATGCTGCACGCCGTGCCAAGCCGGCTCACCAACGCCTTCGCCAATTTCAAGGCCAGCTGAAAGCAACCCCGATGACGCCGGAACTCGAACTCTGCTGCGGCACGGTGCGCCAGGCCAGCCTGGTGGAGCTGATCTCCGCAGCCGCAGCCACTGGCTTTGGCGCGATCACCGCTAACCCGACCTTGCACGCCGAGGCTGGGCTTCCGGCTGCCGAACTGCGGGCGCGTCTCAGCGACGCCGGCGTGCGGGTCAGCAACATCGACGGGTTCGGCAGCGGCCTGCCGGGGATCCCCACCGGAGCGGCGATTGACCCCTACCGATCGTTCCATGGGCGCGATGTCAGCCGCACCTTCACCACGCCGGAGGACGCGTTTTACCGTTCAGCCGAGGCGCTGGGGGCTGACTCGATCAATATCGTGCATTTCGGGGCTGATCCGGCGACGCCACGTGACGCGATCGCCGAGGCCCTGACCGCGATCTGCGGCCGCGCGGCCAGCCACGGGTTGCGGATCGTGGCCGAGTTCATCCCAGGCACCGGCATTCATGACATCGCCGCGGCGGCGGCGCTGATCGAAATGACCGGCGCGCCCAACCTGGGGATCATGTTCGACACCCGCCACCTGACTCGTTCCGGCGGCGGCGTGGCGGATGTGGCGCGTTATGCATCGCTGATCGGGGCAATCCAGCTCAGCGACCTGAAGTTGGCCGCGGTTGACGACCCAAACCGTCTGCTGCCTGGAGAGGGCGAGCTGCCGCTGGCCGAGATGCTGGCGCTGATCCTCAAGGCGCACCCGGAACTCCCCGTGGGCGTCGAGGTGTTCAATGACGAGTTGCCGCGCATGACGCCCCTGGACGCCGCCCGGGCCAGCGCCGACAGCCTGCGACCGATCGTGAAGGCCGCCCTTAAGTCTTGAGCGCCGCCGCCCCGGCTGCGGCGATCTCTTCGTCGCGCTCACCGCTGGGCGCGCCCGATATCCCCACAGCGCCCAGGACCGCCCCGTCGCGGATCAGCGGCACCGCGCCTGGCACGGGGATCATCCGGCCATGTTCCAGCTGCAGCAGCGCCCGCATCACCGCGGTGTCGGCGCGCGGCAGCAGGGCGGAACTGGGCTGGCCGTGGGTGGCGGAGGCGTAGGCCTTGCCGTCGGCAAGCTGCATGGCCCGGAACACGGCGCCGTCGCAGCGGGCCGAGGCCTTCACATCGCCGCGGGTGTCGACCACCACAATGCCGATGCGTTCGCCTTTCGCCTCCGCCTCCGCACGGGCTGCGGCGATCACGCGTTGGGCCTCATCCAGGGTGAGCATGGGCGGTCCTTTCGGGGTCAAGGTTCGAAATATCGGTCGAGCTTGCGGCTTTGCAGATACGCGCTCAGCTCGTCGGCCACCGCGACGTTGTTCAGGTCTGAGAAAGGGAAGTGGGTGTTGCCGCTGATCCCTGCCTTCGGCAACTCCAGCACGGTCGCATCGCCGCCGCGGGCCCTGATCAGAGCGCAGAATTCATAGGCCCTGGCCCGCACATGGCGCCAAAAATCCAGGCCGGCATAGGGGCTGGCCGCAGCGGGGATATTGTCGCCGAACACGATCTGGATGGGGATCTTGGCCAGGTTGGCGAATTGGGCGTCTGGGATGACGACTGGCGTTGTGATCCGCTGGATCATCGGATCAGCGGAGTCGATGGGCGCCGGCTCGTAGCCTTCCGGAACCACGATCGTGCCGGGCTCATAGCTGACCACGGCGCGGACATGAGTGTTGCGCGCCGCGGTGACGAAGCCCCATTTGCCGCTGTTGGAGTGGGTGATCAGCACCCCGCGGCCGATGCGGTCGAACACCGCTGAAACGCCAGCGACCACCACCTCCTGATCCTCCGGGCCGGTGTCGTCGGCGCGCTGGCGCCAGTACTGGTCGATCGCCTCAGGGGTTTGCGGGAACTGTCCGCCGGGGAAGAAGTCCGGATAGACCCCCAGCCGGAACACATGCCACAGGGATTTGTCGATGGGGCGCAGGGTCTCGATGGCGCCGGTGCTGTTGGCGTGGCCGGCCCCGCCGCGCCGCGGCTGATCGACCAGATGCACCTCCCAGTCGCGCCGCAGCAACAGCGTGTCGTAGCCCTCACGGCCGTCTGGTGTTGACTCCCAGGTCTTCATGAACTGGCCGCCCCCATGCCACAGCACCAGCGGCAGGCGACGGGGCTTCACCGGTCGTTGGAAGCGCACATAGGCGTGGTCGCCGTGGTTCCGGCCGCCGGTGTTTGAGAAGAAGGCGTGCGGGTCAAAGGTTCCCGGCGCGTCATAAACCGCGCCACCGGCGGCGTAGCTGCCCTGGGCGGCGATGGTCAGGGGCGCCGTCGCCGAGGCGGGGGCCGCGCTTGCGCCGCCAGACAGGCCGCCGGCCGCGGCTGTGGCCGCGATCAACCCGCGCCGCGTTGGCTTGGCCGTCATGCTTGAGCCTCTGCAGACCCTCCCGGGGCCAGCATCTTGGCCGAGGCCCGTACCGCGAAGAAGCTGTGCGCCGCCGCCCAGGCCGCCACCGCCAGGCCGATGGTCAGCGCGGTGTGGATTTGGCCGCCCAGGCGGTCGCTGATCAGCCCCACCACCACCGGGCCGAAACCGCTGCCCGCCGCGGCCAACATCTGCACGACCCCGATGACCACGCCGCGCATGCGCGGCGCGGTGATGGCGATCAGCAAGGTGAAGGTGGGCGCCATCCAGGCGCCGGCGCAGAACCCCATGATCGAAACCAGGGTGATGGCCAGCGGCAGGCTGGGCGTCTGGGAATAGGCCATCCCTAAGGGCGCCATCAGGAAGATCGCCATGGTGGCCGCATAACCCACCCGGTGCGGATGACGCCGGGCCAGCCAGTCACCGATGAAGCCGGAAGCCAGGGCGCCGCAGGCCTGCAGGATCCCCGGTCCCAGGGCGCCGACGAGGCCCACCTGCTTTAGGTCCAGGTGGTGGTTGCGCATCAGGAACGAGGACAACCAGATGTGAAAGCTGGAATTCACCGACGAAGCCAGCATCACCGCGATGGCGGTGTTCAGCACCGCCGGCGTGGCGACCATGAACGCCAGCACCTTGCCCAGCGGCGGCGCCTTGGCGTCCGCGTCGGGCGCCACGGCTTCCTGCGCCCCCCGCACCGGCTCGCGCACGGTCGCCAGCGCCAGCAGAGCGAGCAGCAACCCGGGAACCCCGGCCATGAAGAAGGTTGCGCGCCAGCCGTAGTTGGCGGCGATGTGTCCGCCGACCAGAAACACCACGATGGAGCCGATGCCGGTGGCCACATAGAACAGGCCCACCGATGTGCCGCGCCGTTCCTTGGGCACGATGTCGGAGATCAGCGACATGGACGTGGGGTGTCCGCCCGCCTCAGCCGCCCCAACCCCGGCGCGCGCCGCCATCAGGGCGGGCAGGGTGCCGGCCAGACCCGCCATCGCCGTGCAGGCGCTCCAGATTGTCACCAGCACCGCGAGCAGCCGGATACGCCGGCTGCGGTCGATCAGCACCCCCACCGGCACCATCGCGGCCATGAAGGCCAGGGTGTAGGTGAGGGTGATCAACCCGAGCTGGGCGTCGGAGGCCCCGAACTCCTTCCGGATCGGTTCCATGACGATGCCGGCGATGCCCCGGTCGATGGAGTGGCAGGCGTAGATCGCCAGCAGAACCACTACGGCGTAGACCTGCTGGCGGCGGGTGGAATTGGCGGTCGGTCCAGCGACGTCAGCGTCTGTTGCGGCCATGTGTGTTCCCCCCCGCGCCGTTTGCGGCGCCGCCGCGATGTTGCGTGATGACCGGGGGAGGTCAAGGGATCAGTCGGCTGCGACGACCTCTGCCCTGCGCGTCCTCTCCCCATTCCTGGCCGTCATTCCATGGCTTGTCCCCATTCTCGCGCCCACCCGCGATCCGAGCTAAGACGCCCGCGCAGATTCGCCACTCGCCGCGAGCCGAGGAAGGGAAGATCCATGACGACGCCTGGACGCTATCGCGAGAGCCGGATGAGAACCCTCTCCGAGGCTGAGCTCAATGAAGAACAACGCGCCCTGGTGGAGCCGTTGCTGAAGCGTTCGCGGGGCGGCCTCCAGGGTCCGATGAACATCCTGGTCCGCAGCCCGAAGTTCACCGAGGCGCGGGCGGTGCTGGGCGATTTCACCCGCCTGGAGAGCGGCGGCATCGAACCTCGGTTTCAGGAACTGGCCATCCTGATAACCGCCCGGTTCTGGTCGTCGGACTATGAATGGTGGGTGCATGTTCCCAAGGCCATCGATCTGGGAATTGCGGAGACCGCCATCGAGGACATCCGTGCGGGCCGCCCGCCCCGCGACCTGAAGCCGGACGAGCGGGCCATCTACGACTTCCTTCACACCCTGATGACCGACCGCAAGGTGACCGACCAAGTCTATGACCGCGCTCTGGCGGTGATGGGCGAGGCGCCCCTGATCCACCTGATCGGCTTTTGCGGCAACTATGGCACGCTGGCGATGCTCCTCAACGCCACCGAGACCCACACCCCGGTGGTTCCGGACAAGCCGCTGGAGGCGCTGGACGGGTGAGTAGGGAGGGCAAACAGCCTAGCATGCGATTTAAGGCTCGCGCCGGCCGCCGTTGAAACTGACCCTTATCCGCTCATCAGCGCCTTCGCGGAAATGAGCGGACGGGATGGGCGATGGACTTTGAAAAGCGCAGCAAGTCGCCCCGCCGACAAGGTGTGCACGGTCTGCGTTCGACGACCATTCCAACGCCCTTTGATTATCTTCAGAGTTTCTGGGGCGCCGTAAGATGGGCGGCGCCTTGACGTCCCTCACCCCCCTTTGACCGCCACCTCAGGATGCCGGGCCTTGATCATGTCGCGGATCCCGTCATGCCAGTCGATCTTCCACTCCATGCCGATGGAGCGGCCGAATGTGGGGTCGGTGATGCGGTTGGGTATGACGCCTTCGTCGGTGTATTCGATCTTGGGCTCGACGCCGATCAGGTCGGCCATGTAGCGGACCATCTCTTCGATGGCGACGCCCTTGTCGCCCCCCCAGTTGACGATCACCGCCGGCACGGCCGCGGCGCGGACGAAGTGGTCCAGGTGGTCGACCATGTCGGTCTCGCTGATCGGCGACATTCTGGTGGTGCGGCTCTTGGCCAATTTGATGGGACGGCCCGCCAGCAGGCTTTCCAGCAGGTTTCCCGGCAGGCCGCCGTCATCATAGACGCTGCCGTAAGAGACGTTCAGCCGGGCGATCAGGGTGGGTGTCTGGTAGAGGCGGCAGAGGAACCGCACGATGCCCTCGCCAGCCAGCTTGGTGGGGCCATAGTTGGCCGAGTGGGGGGAGTGGCCGCCCACATGGTCGGTCTCCTTGTATAGGTGATCAGGGTCGGCGTTGTCGGCGTAGAGGGAGTTGTTGGAGACATAGATGAACGCCTTGGCCTTGCGGCAGCGGTGCATCAGGAAGCCGGTTCCCTCGGCGTTCTGGGCCATGCCGACTTCGGCGGTGCCAGGCTTGGTGTTGGCGGCCAGGTGGATGACGTAGTCGATGTCCTCGGGCACATCGGCCAGCTCGTTCTTGGCCAGGTCGCCGACGATGGTCTTCACCCCGGCCCGCTCGGCGTGCTCGCGGCTGCCGGGATTGGTGAAGCGGGCCAGGCCGTACAGCTCGTTGTGGGGCGCCAGCACGTCGGCGAAGGTTCCGCCGACCTGGCCGGTGAGGCCGGTGAGCAGGATTCGATGGCCCTTGAGCATGGGTGTCTCCTTGAAGGTTTCGCCGGTCGGCGGCTTTCACGACCAGATAGGCCTGCGAACACCTGACGTCTCAGGGGAATGCGGTGCGGCGGCGTTGCGCGGTTGACAGTCAATCGCGCGCCCTGTTCATCCGGTCGGGGCCACAGGCGGGGGTATTCGCAATTGCCGGATCGGGACAGGACAGGCGCCGTTGGGCGCGGCGCGGGCATGGCGGCGGCGGCGTTGGCAATGCTGTTGGCCTCGCCAGCCGCGGCCCAGCGAGTCTCGGAAAACGCCATCGCCTCGGCCGATGACGCCTTTGGCACCGCCGTCGGCAACGAAAAGATCGGCGTCTACAACGAACAGGAGGTGCGGGGCTTCAGCCCGTTGAAGGCCAGCAACCTGCGGCTGGACGGTGTCTATTTTGACCCGGTGGCGCCCACCAACAGCCGCATGCGCACAGGTTTTGCGATCCGGGTGGGGGTCGCGGCCATCGACTACACCTTCCCGGCGCCCACCGGGATCGTCGACTTCCACCTGCGCACCTCCGGCAACAAGCGGGTGATCAGCACCAGTGTGTCGAGTCAGGTCTATGGCGGGGCGTCCTGGGATGTCGACGCCCAGCTCCCGATCATCAAGGACCGCTTGAGCGTGGCCGTAGGATGGGCGCTTGACCATCAGGAGGCGCCCGACGGAGCCGGGGTCCACTACCGGACGCTGGGGGTGATCCCTCGGTTCAAATTCGCGAGCGGCGAGATCACTCCGGTCGTGGGCGTGTACACCACACGCGGCGCCGATGCGCGGCCAGTGATCGTCGCGTCCGGCGGCTTCCTACCGCCGATCCCCCATTCGCACCGCTACCTCGGACAGAACTGGGCGGAGAACTCCAACGACAATGGAACGGTTGGGGTCATCACCCGTTTCCGGCTGGGCGAGGCCTGGTCGATGCGCACCGGGCTCTTCGACTCCTTCACCTACCGCAAGCACAATTATTCCGAGCTGTTCTTCGTGGACCGGCCAGATGGCGCCGGCAGCCACCGGGTAATCGCCGATCCGGTGCAGGACACCCGGTCCTATTCCGGCGAGGCGCAGCTAGTCTGGAACGGCCAGGGGATGGGCTTGCGTCACCGGGTGTTGCTGATGGTCCGCGCCCGTGACCGGCTGAACGAGACCGGCGGCGGCGATGTCCGTGACCTGGGGTCGGTGGTGCTGGGCCAAATCGACCAGGAGGCGAAGCCCGCCTTCCGGTTCGGCGCAGTGGACAAGGGGACCATCAAGCAGGTCACTGGCGGGGTGAACTATGTGGGCCGGCTGGAGGGCGTCGGCCAGATCAACATCGGCCTGCAGAAAAGCGATTACCGCGCCAGCTTCCGGCAGGGCGGCCGTGTGACGTCCAGCCGCGAGAAGCCCTGGCTCTACAACTTCTCTGTCGTGGCCTATCCGCACAAGGACTTCAGTGTGTACGCCAGCTATGTGCGCGGCTTGGAGGAGAGCGGCGTGGCGCCGGAGAACGCCGCCAACCGCAACGAACAGCTGGATGCGTCGCTGACTACCCAGATCGACGGTGGTATCCGCTACGCCCATGGCCGCAGCCGCCTGGTGCTGAGCGCCTTCAGCATCGAGAAGCCCTATTTCAGTTTTGACGGGGCCAACGTCTTTACGTCGTTGGGCACGGTGCGGCACCGCGGCGTGGAGGCCTCCTATTCCACCGCCATCGGCGAGCAGCTCAACCTCATCGCAGGCGCAGTGCTGATGCGCCCGCAGGTGACGGGCGAGGCGCGCCGCCTGGGCCGGGTGGGGGCGCGGCCGGTCGGAGTGACGCCGACCCTGCTGCGGCTGGACGCCGACTATCGGCCGGGGATCAAGGGGCTGTCGTTCAGCGCCGCCGTGGTCCACACCGGCAAGCGGACGGCGTCGACCCGCACCTATGCCGAGCTGGGCGGCGATCAACTGCAGGCGCCGGCCTTCACCACCGTCGACCTGGGAGTCCGCTACCGGTTCAGCGTCATGGCCACTCCAATGAGCGTGCGGGCGCTGGTCTCCAACGTCTTCGACGTCCGCTCGTGGAAGATTGTCGCCGCTAACAGTTACCAGGAAAACGACACTCGCCGGGTGGTGCTTACGCTCATCGCCGACTTCTGAACCTGAGCCTTGGGTCCGCCCACGCGGAATTGAGGGCTTGTAACCCGCGCGCCTTGTTGGATGATCAGTCCCGCAAAAGAGGAGACGGGCCGCATGAAACGCGAAGCCGCCATCGTCGGGATTGGCCGCACTACCTATTCTCGAAACTCAGGCGTCAGCACCCTGGCGCTGGCCCGCGAGGCCACTCTGAACGCCTTAGAGGATGCAGGGCTCGCCGTCTCCGACGTGGATGGTATGTCCTCGTTCGCGGCGGGTAACGACTCGGTGGGTGTCCACGAACTGGCTTATTCGCTGGGTCTGGACGGGCTCTACTATTTTTCCGACACGGTGGGCGGCGGCAATGTCGCGGCCAAGGTGGTGGCGGACGCGGTCTGGGCGGTGGAGGCCGGCGCCTGCGAGGTGGCGGTGGTCTACCGGGCGCTCAACTCGCGCTCGGGCAAACGGTTCGGCACCTACGCCGATCCGGTCGCCGGCCGCGGCGGGCCGGTCGGCGGCGGCCTGCATGTGGGCGGCGAGGGTCAATTCACCGCGCCGCACGGCTATATGGTTCCCGGCCAGTGGTTCGCCATGTGGACCCAGCGGCACTTTCAGACCTACGGCACCAGCAACGAAGACCTGGGGGCGATCGCCGTCCAGTATCGGGCCCACGCGGCCAACAATCCCCACGCCATCGCCCGCGCGCCGATCACCATGGAGGACTATCACAACAGCCGCTGGATCATGCAGCCGTTCCATATCTACGACTGCGCCCTGGAGGCGGACGGCGCCTGCGCGCTGGTGGTCACCACCGCCGAGCGGGCCCGTGACCTGAAGCATCGGCCGATCAAGATGCTGGGCCACATCGCTTACACCGGCAAGGCGGGGAACAACGACCTGTGGGACGATATGACCTGCATGTACTCGCACTTCGTCGGACCGCGCCTGTGGGACCTCACCGGGCTGAAGCCCAAGGACATGGACCTAGCCTGCCTCTACGACTGCTTCACCTATACCGCCCTAGCCACGACCGAGGACTTCGGCTTCTGCGAGAAAGGGGAGGGGGGCCGCTTCTACCGGGACGGCCGCGCCACCTATGGCGGCGATGTGGTGGTCAACCCTCACGGTGGGCTGTTGTCGGAAGCCTACATCCACGGGCTCAACCACTCCTTTGAGGCGGTGGCCCAGCTGCGAGGCGACGCAGACAAGCGTCAGGTGAAGGACGCGGAACTCTGCTTTGTCTCCGCCGGCGCCGCCGCCTACGGCAGCGCCATGATCCTGGCGAGGGGCTGAGCGCAATGACCGAGATCCGCGCACCCATGTCCGCCCCGGCGCCGCCGCAGCCGTTGCCGGACGCGCTTTCGCAACCCTACTGGGATCACGCAGCAAAGGGCGAGCTCGCATTGCCGAGGTGCCAGGCCTGCGGGACCTGGCACGCCCTGCCACTGGAATTCTGCCGCAAGTGCGGCGGCAAACCGTCCTTCCAGGTGGTCAGCGGCGAGGGGGAGATCTACAGCTTCCTGATCGAGCACCACCCCGTGGCGCCGGGCTTCGACGGCCTGATGCCCTATGTGGTGGCCATGGTCAGTCCGCGGGAGGCGCCGGAACTGCGGCTGATCAGCCGGCTGGACGGCATCGTTCCCGATGAGGTCGCGATCGGGATGCCGGTCAGGGCGCGCTTCGTCGATCACCCCGGCGGCGATTTCAAACTGCCAGTCTTTGGTCCAGCATGAGGTGCGACAATGTTAGCGAAGAATCCTAATCTGACCTCCCTCGATGGCGGCATGCGGCCGGAGGACGACTTCGCCCTCGATGCGCAGCCGTCCCCGGGCTATGGCGAAAACCAGGCCTTCTGGTTCTTTGACGAGAACAACAAGGTCCACAGCTACAATCACCTGGACATCATCCAGGACGCCTTTCCGCTCAGGACCGAACGCCACTGGCTGGCCCTGAAGGACGGGCGGGTGCTCTACAACTATGTGGACGGCTGGCGTTCGACACCGCGCAAGCCGGCGGGCGCCAACCTGGTCTATGAGTGTGTCGAACCGTTCAAGACCTGGACTATCGACTTCCTCGGCACCATGCGCATTTCCAGCGCCGATGAGCTCTCCCGTGGCCGGCCGGTGGAGGGCGCGCGCGCGGTGGTGGAATTCCACATCGACGCCGAGATGGCCGCGCCGCCCTGGCAGCTGGGCAGCCTGGACGCCCAATCCGGCGCCGACCTGGCCAGCGACTCGGGAAGCTTCATCGGCGGCGAACGCTATGAGCAACTCTACCGGATGAAGGGCCACATCCGCATCGACCAGGAGCACATCGATATCTCCGGCATCGGCGTGCGCACCCACCGCCGGGGCACCCGTGAGATGGAGCGTTGGCACGGCCACAGCTGGCAGTCGGCGATCTTCCCTAGTGGCCGGGGGTTTGGCCTGATGCGGTTCCCAAGCGCGGAAGGGGAGGCCGGCCGCCAAGCCCTGCGGTTCAATGAGGGCTTCGTTGTTCAGGACGGACGCATGTATCCGGCCGAGGTCTTGGACTCCACCTGGCTCGACACTTACACGCCCACCGGCGAGCGATCACAGGTGCGCTTGCGCTCGGAGCTTGGCGAGGCGGTGATCGACTGCGAAATCGCCGCCACCGTCTGGCGCACCATCCCCACCGACGCCAGCCAGGGTCGCTACCTGCGCGGGTTTGGGGTGTGGGGCGACCCGAATAGTTACGCCATGAACCAGGGCGCGGCCCGCTACACCTGGGACGGCGAAAGCGTCTACGGACACATCGAGCGCTCCACCGCCTGGGAGGTGCTGCGGCGATGAGAGCCGCCGCTCACCGGGTCCAGTAGCCGCCGCCCTCCACCCGCAGGGTTTCGCCTGTGATGAAGCTGGCGTCGTCGGAGAGCAGGAACAGCACCCCCTTGGCGACGTCCTGCGGAGTTCCGAACCGGCCCAGTGGCACGGTGGTCGCCGGCGGAAGGGTGGCGGCCCCGCTCTGGCCCTTGGTCATCGCGGCTATGAAGCTTTCGGTGGTGGTCGGCCCCGGGATCACGGTGTTGATGCGAATGCCGAACTCCCCCGCCTCCAGGGCGGCCACCGCCCCCATGTGGTTTAGCGCCGCCTTGGTTGAGGAATAGGCGAGGCCGCCCTTGCGCGCCCGCACGCCGGATACCGAGGAGATGTTGACGATAGCGCCGCGGCCCACTTCGCGCATCAACGCCACCGCCGCCTGCATGCCCACGAAGGGCGCCTCCACATTGACCTGGAAAGCACGCCGCCACTTCTCCACAGGCGTCTCGAGCAGCGAGGCCTGGAAGGTGTAGGCGGCGTTGTTGACCAGGCCGTCGAGGCGCCTGGTGCGCGCGTGCGCCGCCCGGATCGCCTCGGCGAAGGCGGTGGTGTCGCCGACGTTCAGCGCTACGGCATCGGCACGCCCGCCTGCCGCGCGAATCGTCATGGCCGCGGCCTCCAGCGGCTCGGCGCGCCTGGCCATCATCACCACATGGGCGCCCTCTGCGGCGAGTCCCTGGCAGATGGCCAGGCCGATGCCCTCGCTGGCGCCGGTGACGATGTGGGTCTGGTTTTCGAAGCGCATGAGGTGTTCTCGTTTCAACCGCCCAACCGCGCCGCGCGGCTGCGGCTGTCCGGGAAATTCAGGGCGACCACCGTTGCGCCCGCGTCGCCGGCGACCATGGCCGGGCGCGTCTCGCCCTCGCCCACCCACAGGCAGGACTGCGCCGGGCAGGCCCGCCCGTCAATCTCGACCGGGCCCCGCATGACCAGCCAGTAGGCGCCGCCGGGCGTCTCTAGCTTAGGCGCCGTCTCATGCGGCTTCAGGTTCAACTGGTGCGCCGCCGCCCCGTCCGGGCGACTGAACAGGGTCTCGATCTGGGCCCGCTCGCCCTCGGACAGGTCCATGTGGACGGTCTGCTGGCGGCCCGAGCGGCCCTTCGCCCGTTTCGCCTCCTGCGGCAGGGGGTGGTGGCTGGTGTCGAAGGTGGGCCGCAGCGTCATGTAGGAACAGCCTTCAGCGTCGGGAATGATCGGCCCATAGCCGCTGAAGGCGTCGGAATAGTGGACCGCGCCGGTGCGCACCGCATGGCCGCCGATGTGGCCGGAGCCTGCGACGAACACCTGATACTGGTCGGCCTCGTGGAAATGGGGATGGACGATGTGGCCCTCAGGCTGGCGCACCAGGTGGCCACAAGGGCCCTCCCAGGGACTGGACCGGTCCCCGAACATCTCGATCATCTTGCCGCCGTGCTGCCATTGGCGGTCGCGGGCGAGGTCTTCAGGCGTGACACAGATGATCATGTGGGCCTCTCGGTACTTGTTTAGCTGTTCGCCCAGACCAGACGCTGCGCCTTCTGTGGGTCCTGGGCGAGGCGCGGCGGCAGGTCGAACACCATGGTGTCGCGAGTGGCCAGGTTATAGGCGGTCCAGGCCGGCAGGCCGCGATGACCGGGACGGCCGGTGCGAGCGAAGGCGGCGAAGGCGCGGCTCATGGCGTCGGCCATCCTCTGCGGTTCGGGGCCCGGGCCGTAGAGGCCTTCGCGGGCCACCTCCACATTGTCGAACACCAGCGCCATGTCGACGCCGTGTGGCGAACGCATCTTGCCGCCGAGGATCGGAGTTTCCCAGGTGACGTAGTACATGAACACTGGCGCGCCGCCCCGTGCCAGGCGCCGTTCAGCAATGCGGGCTGAACCCGCCCCGGTCCGCATGTCGGTCATGATGCTGGTCAGCAGGTAGGTGGGGGGATCCTGCGGTCGCGCCTGACGGTAGGTGGCGATGACTCCGGGCGCGCGCGCCGCGGAGGTCATGGCGGTGACGCGCTGGAGAAGTTCCGCCTCCGTCAGCTTTCCGAACCAGGGCTCGCGCATCGAAAAGGTGGTCGCCTCGTCCTTGGTATAGCCGATCATCAGCGGCGTTTTGGCGGTCGCCGCGGGGGCTGTAGGGTCGAAGGGGTGGGCCGGCAGGGCGCGGCCGTCCACCACCGGCGAAAAGCCCGCCGGCGCCCCAGTCATCGGCCCCAGACCGCTGGCCACGGCGATGATCTGCTCGGCCGGCAGGGCTTGCAGCGCCCGCGCGTCCTTGCCCAGGCCGAGCCGGGCCAGCAGCACATCGGCTGTCTTCTCAGCGTCAGCGCGTTCGGTCATGCGCACGCCGGGGCCGCTCATGATGATCGCCTTGTGAAACAGCTTGGCCGCGGCGGGCATGGCCAGCAGCACGCTAACTTTCGCGCCGCCCCCCGACTGTCCGAAGATGGTGACATTGCCGGGATCGCCGCCGAATTGGGCGACATTGTCCCGGGTCCACTGCAGCGCCTGGACCACATCCAGCATCCCGGCGTTGCCGGAATCTGCGAAGGCCGGATCCAGGTGGCCCAGGTAGCAGTAACCGAAAGCGTTCAGGCGATGGTTCACGGAGACCACCACCACGTCGTTCTTCCGCGCCAGATTGGCCCCGTCGTAGTCCGGCTCCTGGCTGGAGCCGGAGGCGAACCCGCCGCCATGACACCAGAACATCACCGGCCGGCGCCGCCCGTCCGCCGCCGGGGTCCAGACGTTCAGGACCAGGCAGTCCTCGCTCATGGGCTCGGTGGCGAAACGCCACAGCCGCCCCTCGGGGCTGTTGGGCATCTGCGGAACGGCCTGGGGCGCCCTGTTCCCAAACGCGGTCGCCTCCCGCACCCCCGCCCACGCGGCCGGCGGGGCGGGCGGCATGAACCGCACGGTGGGTGCGCCGTAGGGAATTCCGAGGAAGGCCGACACCCCCGGCCCGTGTCGGCCGCGGACCTTGCCGGCGGCGGTTTCCACCACCGGACCGTCAGCCGCCGCCGTTCCCGCGCCAGAGGTCGCCGTCGCAATCCCCCACGCCGATGCTCCCACGAGCAGTGAACGTCTGATCATTGGCGTATCTCCCGGTTTCCTGGCCCCCGGCGCGAACTGTTCAGGCGCAATGCCGGTGAGTCAACGCCGGGGAATTGACAAGTTAGCCGCGTGGGCGACCAAATCGAGGCGACTTGTCAGGTCCCTGCTTCCCGCGAAGCCGAGCCCAATCTGGAGGGGTGAAGATGATACGGCTGGACGGCAAGGTTGCGCTGATCACGGGCGGGGCATCGGGGCTCGGCCTGCACAGCGCGGCCCTGATGGCCGAGTTGGGGGCAATGGTCGTCCTGGCGGACATCAACGGCGCCCGCGCCAAGGACGAGGCCGGTGCGCTGCGCGCCCGTGGCTTCGCCGCCGACTGGGTGGCCGTCGACATCTCGGACGAGGCCCAGGTTGCAGCTATGGTTGAAAATGTGAAGTCCCTGCATGGCCGGCTGGACGTCCTGTTCAACTGCGCAGCGGCCACCTCCATGGACATTGTCGGCAATGATCGTGACGTGGTCTCTACAGACTTGGCGGTCTGGGACCGGGCTATGAGCGTCAACCTGCGTGGGACCATGCTGGTGTCGCGTTTCGCCATTCCGCTGATGATTGCGGGCGGCGGCGGCTCGGTCATCAACATGTCCTCCCGCCAGGGCGTGGCGCCGGCCCGCGGGGCCCGGGTGGCCTACAGCGTCTCCAAGGCGGCTATCATGATGCTGTCACGGCACATTGCGGCTTCCTTCGGCAAGCAGGGCATCCGCAGCAACACCGTGGCCCCCGGCTCCATCCTCACCGACCACTGGATCGCATCGGTGCCGCCCAAGGTACAGGCCCGCACCCGCGAGCTGGCGCTGACGCCTGATCTGGGCAAGCCCATAGACATCGCCAACCTGGTGGCTTTCCTTGCGAGCGACGCCTCGAGCTACGTGACCGGCCAGACGATCTCCATCGACGGCGGGCTCACCACGCCCCTGTCGGAATAGGCGCGCCCCGTGGACCTCAAAATGACAGGGCGCGGCGTGCTTATCGGCAACGCCGATTGCGAAGCCGGCGTGGCTGTGGTCCAGGCCATCGCCCGGGAAGGGGCGCGGCTGTGCCTGCATGGCGGCTCTGCAGCCAGCCTTGCGCCAGCAAGGGAAGCAGCGGCCGCCGCCGGCTGCGCGGCGCCGGAGCTCTATTTCGGCATGGGCGCCCGAGAGGCCGTGGCCGCCGCCCAGGCGGGAGGGCCGGTGCATGTGGCGATCTCGGTGCTCCCGCCGCTGCCTGCCGGGCGCCTTAGCGGCCTGGCGGACGGCGACGCGGCCTTGCGGAGCGGGTGGACCCATGTGACCGCCTCCGCCGAGCTCTTTCAGGCCGCGCTGCCGGCGATGACGAAACGCGGCGAGGGCCGGCTGATTTTCGTGGGACCGGTGGAGGCCAAGGCGATGACCGGCCGGGACGCTGACGTCGAGCGGGCCGTGGGCATTGGCGTACTCGGGATGATGAAGGCTCTCTCAGGTGAGGTTGGACCGCATGCGGTGACTTGCAACTCCCTGCTCTGGGACAGCCTGCCAATCGGCGAGGGTCGCGTGCGCATCCTGGACGGCCTGGGCGCCGGCGCGGCCTATTTCGCCAGCCCGCTCTCGGAGTTTCTCACCGGGCTGGTCATCGCCGTCGACGAGGGCCGGCAGGGAGGCGTGTTCTGATATGGACCTTGGCATTACAGGGCGCGTGGCTGTGGTTTCCGGAGGCAGCAAGGGGCAGGGGCTCGCCACCGCCCAGGTGCTGTTGGGGGAGGGGTGCAAGGTGCTCATCGCGGCCCGCACGCCCGAGACCCTCGAGGAGGCCCGCGCCCAGCTCGCCGCCGCCGCGCCGGGCCGGGTGGCCGCGGTCGCCGCGGACATGACCGACGCGGGCGAGGTGGCGCGGGTGGTGGCGGCCGCCCGCCGTCAGTTCGGCCCTGTGGACATCGCAGTCAGCAACGTCATCGGCCACACCATCGACCCTGATGAGGCGGGTGTCCATGCAGGCTATTTCGGCGACACGCCGACCCGGGAATACGCCAAGGAGTTCAAGCAGCTGCTGCTCTCTTCCTGGTGGCTGGCCCGTGAGGTGATCCCGGACATGAAGGCTCGCCGGTGGGGCCGGATACTGAACATCGCCTCGGGTTCGGCGCGCGAACCGCAGTGGGAGATTCCGCACATCCTGCCAAACACCGTCCGTCCGGCGGTGGCCGCCCTGCACCGCGGTCTGGCCGAGGAGCTGTCCCCGTTCGGCATCACCGTGAACAACATGCTCACCGGGCCGGTCGCGACGCAACGGAACATCGACTACTACACATGGCTGGCCAGGGAGCGCGGGGTCAGCTTCGATGAAATGATCTCCACCACCTATGCGCGGCTGCCGCTGAGGCGGCCGGGCAAACCGGAGGACATGGGCCACGCCATCGCCTTCCTTTGCTCGGAACAGGCGCGCGCCATCTCTGGTCAGTGCATGTCGGTGGTCGGGGGGCGGTTGCGGCACGTCTATTAGGCGCGAGGCCGGTACGCCCACTCTTGAACGGGAGCCCGGAATTCGAGGATGGGTCGAGCGTGCGCCCTACTCCGAGGATTCGAATTCCCAGGACCATCCATCCGCGCCTCCCCGTTGATCTTCGCAGCGTCCTCGTTCAAACGACGGGGGACTTTTGTTGGAGACGATCATGGTCGGGATTATCGCGGTCGGGGCCTATGTGCCGCGGCTTCGGCTGCAGCGGCAGGCGGTGGCCGCCGCCAATGGCTGGTTCAACTCGGCGCTAAAGGGCCTGGGCAAGGGCGAGCGGGCCATGGCCAACTGGGACGAGGACGCCATCACCATGGCCGTGGAGGCCGGGCGCGACGGGCTGGAGGGCTATGACCGCGGCCGGCTGGCCAAGGTGATCCTGGCCTCCACCAGCCAGGTGTTCGCCGACCGCCAGAACGCCGGCGTGGTGAAGGAGGCGCTGAACCTGGACGACTCCGTGGGCACCATGGATGTGGCCGGCAGCCAGCGGGCCGCGACCTCGGCGCTGCTGGACGCGCTCTATGCGGCCAAGGGCGGGGCGGGCGAGATCCTGTGCATCGCGTCGGAGCGGCGCCATCCGGCCCCGGCGTCGGAACAGGAGATGACCGGCTGCGACGCGGCCGCGGCGGTGTTGGTCGGCGCGGGCGAAGTGGCGGCCGACTTCCTGGGCGGCCATTCGGTCTCCATCGACTTCGTGGACCACTTCCGCGCCGACGACAGCGAGTTCGACTACAACTGGGAAGCCAGGTTCGTGCGCGACGAGGGCTATGCCCGTATCGCGCCAGCAGCGGTGAAGGCGGGCCTCGTCAAGGCCGGGGTGACGGTGGCCAATGTCGACTACTTCATCATGGGTGCGCCGATGAAGGGCGTGAATGATGCGGTCGCCAAGGCTGTCGGCGTCAAACCGGAGGCCGTGGTGGAGCCGCTGGCCGCAGTGATGGGCGATGCGGGCGCGGCCCAGCCGCTGATTATGTTGGCCAAAGTGTTGGAAAACGCGCCCGCCGGGCAGATCGTGGTGGTGGTGGGCTTCGGCCAGGGTTGCGACGTGCTGGTGTTCAAGACCACCGCCAAGGTGGGTGGCGCGGTGCGCGGTATGGGCGTCTCCGGCTGGTTGGCCCGGGGCAAGCCCGAGACGAACTACATCAAATACCTGTTCTTCAACAATCTGCTGGCGCTGGACCGCGGCATGCGGGCGGAGGCGGACCAGAAGACCTCGCTCACCTCGCTGTATCGGAACCGCAAGGCGGTGCTGGCCCTGGTGGGCGGCAAGTGCTCGAAGACCGGCACGGTGCAGTTCCCCAAGAGCGAGATCAGCGTCAATCAGAACGACCGGGCGCAGGGCACCCAGGAAGACTATCCCCTGGCCGACCGCACGGCCAAGATCCTGACCTATACCGCCGACAACCTCAGCTATAATCCCGATCCCCCCGGCTACTACGGCGCGGTGGAGTTCGACGAGGGCGGGCGCATCACCATGGATTTCGGTGATGTGGAGGCCGACGACGTATTCGTGGGCGCGCAGATGCGGATGATGTTCCGGATCAAGGCCGTCGACGAGATGCGGGGATTCGTGAAATATTTCTGGAAAGCCGTGCCGGACTACCGGGCGAAGGCGCAAGCGGCCCTGGCGGCTGAATAGATAAGGACCCTGAAGGACATGGCTAGCGGCATCAGAGACAAGGTCGCCATTCTCGGCATGGGCTGCGCCCGCTTCGGAGAGCGTTGGGACGCCGATGCGGACGGCCTGATGGTGGAAGCCTTCAACGAGGCCATCGCCGACGCAGGCATCGACGTTTCCGAGATCGGCGCCGCCTGGCTGGGTGTGGGCTTCGACGGCGTCAGCGTCGGGCCTTCCGGCATCCCGCTGTCCATGGCGCTGCGGCTGCCGAACATCGCGGTGACCAAGGTGGAGAATTATTGCGCCTCAGGCACCGAATCGTTCCGCGGCGCGGTCTACGCCGTGGCCTCCGGCGCCTGCGACATCGCGCTGGCCATGGGCGTTGAGAAGCTGAAGGACACCGGCTACGGCGGCCTGCCGGTGCGCAGCCGCGGGATCGTCTCCGACATGATCGGCGTGAGCGGCTCGGCGCCGGGCAACTTCGCCCAGATCGCCTCGGCCTATCGGGCCAAGCACAATGTGACGCCGGAACTGTTGAAGCGGGCCATCGCCCATGTGTCGGTGAAGAGCCACGCCAACGGCGCCAAGAACCCCAAGGCCCACCTGCGCAAGCCGATCACCGAGGAGCAGTGCCTGAACGCCCCGATGATCGCCGAACCGCTGGGCCTGTTCGACTGCTGCGGGGTTTCCGACGGGGCGGCCTGCGCCATCGTCACCACGCCGGAGATCGCCCGCGCGCTGGGCAAAACCGATCTGGTGACGGTGAAGGCGCTGCAGCTTTCGGTGTCAAACGGCTGGGAGATGCAGGGCGCCGGCTGGGACGGCAGCTATTTCCACACCACCCGCATCGCAGCGGCGCGCGCCTATCAGGAAGCCGGCATCACCGACCCGCGCAAGCAGATCTCGCTGATGGAGGTGCACGACTGCTTCTCGATCACCGAACTGGTGACCATGGAGGACCTTGGCGTCTCGGCGGAAGGCGGTGCTGTGAAGGACGTGCTGGACGGGGTGTTCGATGCCGATGGCGCCATTCCCTGCCAGATCGACGGGGGCTTAAAGTGCTTCGGCCATCCGATCGGGGCGTCGGGCCTGCGGATGCTCTATGAGAACTACCTGCAACTGCTGGGCCGGGCTGGCGATCGCCAGCGCAAGCAACAGCCGATCTTCGGCCTGACCCACAATCTGGGCGGCATGCCGACCCAGAATGTCAGCTCGGTGGCCATCGTGGGCCTGGCGGACGCCTGACCACGCCCCCCGTCCTGATCCACGCGATCGGGACGGAGGTCAGGCCTGCGGCCGCACGTCCACCGGCACGGCGCTCATCCGCGGGATGCCGGAAAAGCGATCGTAGTCGTCCTCGACACTGGTCAGCGCACTGGTGTTTGACCCGTGCTGGGCGACATCAAGTCCGAGTTTCGGCAGGTCGCCGTAGGAATGGGTCATGGAGACCAGGCCCCGACGCAGCGTCTCGTCCGGCTGCACAATCCCGGTGATCACCCCGTGTGGGGACCGGATCTGCACCCGGTTGCCAGCGCGTAGACCGAGGGCTTCGAGGTCATCGGGGTGCATGAAGGCCGGATTGTAGGCGCCGCCCTTGCGGACCAGCATCGGCAGGTCGCGTCCGGCGGAATTGAGCACGTGGGCGGCGCGGCGGCTGATCAGCTGGAAGGGATAGGCGCCGGCGGCGCGCTGGGCCGCCGGAGGCTCCACGAGAACCTCGCCCAGCTCGGACATCATCGCCTCGTCGCCGACATTCAGCCGCGCCTCGCAGGCGGAATCTCGGGGCGCGACGATGATGGTCTCGGCGAACAGGGCGCCGTCGGGATGCCGCTTGACCTCGTCCAGGGTGATCCGCGAACCGGCGGTGAGCAATTCCAGGATTTCGTCGGTGGTGGGCTTGGTCTTCATATCGACCTGCGCCGGCGGCCGGGGCGCGCGGGCGAGGCCGGCGACGGAATTGGCGTGATGGATCTTCAGTTCCAGGCCCAGGCGCTGTGCGAGGCCGTAGAAGACCTCCCACTCCTCCATGAGGTCGGAGCCTTCCGGCGGGTCCATGAAGGCCGGTGCATACATGCCAAACGGCTCCGGCACGGCGAACACGGGGGCGTAGATCTCGATGTTCTCCTTCGCGAACGAGGCGGTCGGTACCTCGAAAGAGATTTTCGGCGGGATCACATAGTGGGCCAGCTTCGCCGAGGCGGACATTCGGATGTCCAGCTGGACGAAGAGATCCAGTTGCTCCAGGGCGGCGATAGTGCGGGGCTGGTCGGGCCATGCGGTGGCGGGGTTGCCGCCCACAGAGAACAGGGCCTTGACCTCGCCGGCCAGGATCTCGTCAGCAAGGGCGGCGGTGGGCATGCCGCTGGCCGCCATCCCTAGACCGCGCACAACCATCGTCTCGCCAAGGCCGCGGGCGGGGCGGGGCGGCCTGGCCTGGGCCCGCGGTGTCGCCCGGCTCAGCAGGACGCCGGGATTGGCGACAGCCTCGCCGGCCCGCAGATAGCGGCCGCAGATGGTGTTGAGGACGGCGATCAGATACTCGGTCAGGCTGGAGCGGCCGGACATGTTGGCGCCGGTCGCGCCGGCGGCCAGGCCGCGGGCGCGGGTGGCGAACAGGCGCGCCGCAGCGATGAGATCAGCTTCCGGGATATCGGCGCGTGCGGCGACATTGGCCGGATCGAAAGGCTCCACAGCGCGCCATAGAGCTTCCAGGCCAGCGACGTTCTCAGCGGCGAAGGCGTGGTCGTGCAGGTCTTCTTTGAGGATCACCCGGATCATGCCGGCCAGGATCGCGGGGTCCTCGCCCGGGCGTGGCTGCAGATGGATGTGGGCCCGGCGCGCGGTCTCGGTGCGGCGCGGATCGATGACGATCAGTTGCATTCCGCGGGCTAGCGCGTCGGTCAGCCGCTTGCCGGGGTTCTGTGCGGGCATGGTCAGACCGATGGAGACCAGGGGATTGCCCCCAACCACCATCCAGACATCGGCGTTCGCAAACACCTGGGGGCCGGCCTCCCACCCCCCCAGCAGTGCTGCGGCGATATCCTTGCCGGGCTGGTCGATGGTCATGGAGGTGAAGATCATCGGCGTGCCCAGGCCGCGGGCGAACCCAACGGCGAACGGGCCGGCGGCGGGATAGGGTCCGGTGTAGGTGCCTAGATAGAGGGCGACGCTGCGGGGGCCGTGGTCAGCGACGATGCGGTCTATGCTGGCGGCGATTTCGTCCAGCGCCTGGGCGGACCCGACCGGACGATATGCTCCGTCCAGCCCGCGCTTCTGGGGCAAGAGCAACCGTTGCGGATCGTTGATCTGTTCGGGCAGCGCCTGGCCGCGGGTGCAGCAGAAGCCGTCGAACATCGGGCTGGCCTTGTTGCCTGTGACCCGGACCGGGCGGCCGTTCTGCATGTCCACGACGATCGGACAGCCCGCCGAGCAGAACCGGCAGATGGAGGCGCGCTGTGTGATCATGAGCCAGCCAGATTAGCCGTCGGGTTGTTGTCGACGTACCAGCCATCCAGCGCCCAGCCTTCGGAGCGGGCGATGCGATGGGCGAACAGCCAGCGGTCACCCACTGGGACCAACACGTCGAAGTAACGGCCCCAATGGTCGGGGCCACGGGCGGACATGGCGCAGAAATAAGCGGTGGTCTCGATCCGCTCCGGGGTGATCTCGCGGAAATGGATGTTGGTGGTGAAGTGGCGGATGATCGGCTTTTGGCCCTCAAACGCCACCGGCGGGCGCGAGCGCATCGCACCTTCACGCAGGGACTGAAGGATCGCCTGGCGGCCGGCGACCGGACCGCGCGGTGGGACCTCCATGGTGGCGTCCTCTGTGAACTGGGCGACGAGATCGTCCAGCCGACCGCCGTCGCCGGCGGTGGAATAGCGAGTGAAGGTTTCGCGGACCTGCTCGCGCGCGATGAGTTCCCAGAGCTCCATGGTCGTCCTCCCGGTTGGCGAAAGCCGACGATGCCGCGCCTTGAGTTCGGACACTATGCGCATCGCCCACGCGGGAGAATAGGGCGCCGCTTGCCGGATGCCGTTCAGTCCTCCGACTCCGACGACCAGGCGAACCCTGCGCCGCGCACGGTGCGCAGGAGCCCAGGTGCGCCGCAGGCGGCAAGCTTGTGGCGCAGGCGGCTGAACAGATGGTCGACGGCGGCCTTGTCGGCGTGGCCATCAATGCCAACCTGGGACTTGATGCGCGTGCGAGAATAGACGGCGCCGGCCAGGCGGCGATCAAGCACCCAAAGGTCGTGGAGGCGATGCTGGCCGGCGCGGACACCTTCATGTCCAAGCCGATCACCATGGGCGAGTTCGATCGACGCCTCTGGATCGCGGGCAGCAAGCGGCGCTCCCCGTCCGTCGCCGCACCGGCGCCCGTCACACGCGAGAATGTTCCCGCAGCCTTCGAGATCGACGAGCGGCGAGGTCCGCGCCTATAGTTTCTGCTCGGGCTCAAGTGGGAAGGATTCGGGATGGCTGATCGCAGGGTGGTGTTGATCCAGCACGCTGAGGCCTATGTTGGGCCTTGCCTCGCGCGGCGGTTGGCGGCGTCGGGACATGATCTGGTGATCCACCTGGCGCGGCCGGGCCTTGCCGAGGAACTGGGGGCCCTGGGCGCCCAGGTGGAGATCATCAGCGAAGCGGAGGTTCCGCGCCTGGGTCCCGGATCCGACGCGACGGCCGAGGGCGCGCAGGCGCTGGTCGACCGGGCGTTGAAAAGGTTTGGACGGTTGGATGCGGCGGCCTTGCAGCCGGCCAACGGGCACCCAGTGGGCGTCACCCGCGGGCCGTTCCTGTCTGAATCCGCCGAGAACGTGCGGGCGATGGCGGCCTATCTGGAGGGGACCTTTCACATCCTTCGCGCGGTGGTCGGGGCGATGCGCACGCGGGGTGGCGGCCAGGTGCTGGTGTTCACCAGTGATGCGGGTTCGCGGCCGGAAGCGGACTGGACCCTCTATGGGGCGGGCCGCGCGGGCCAGAGCTTCCTGGTCCAGGCGGTGGCGTTGGAGCACGCCCGCGACGGGATTTCGATGAATGTGCTGGCGTCGAAAAACGCGGTTTTCGAGGGCTTTCCCAACTGCCCGCCTGGCGCGGTGACGGATTCCACCGCGTCGCTGGGCGCCTGGTCCGCACCGCTGGTGGCCGAAACACCACTGGGCCGCCTGGGGACCATGGAGGAGCTTTCGGCTTTCTGCGCGGTGCTGCTGGACGGAACCAACCGCTTTCAGACCGCTCAGGTGTTCTCATACTCTGGCGGCTGGAACGTGGACTGACGCGCGCGGGCCGTGCTTTAACCCCGGCCATATTCAGGCAGGCGATTGCGCAAGGACACAAAGACATGAAGATCGACGGTCGCATCCCGTCCCAACTGGACCAGGCCGGGCCAGCTGCCCGGGCGCTGGAGGAAGCCGGCTACACCTGCGGCGCCAGCAACGAGACCAAGCACGATCCCTTCCTGCCGCTGGCGGTGGCTTCTCAGACCACAACCACTCTGGAACTGCTGACCTCGATCATCGTGGCCTTTTCGCGCAACCCGATGACCCTGGCCCAGGTGGGTCACGACCTCAACGCCGCGTCGAAGGGCCGGTTCATCATGGGGCTGGGCACCCAGATCGCGCCGCATATCACCAAGCGATTTTCAATGCCCTGGTCGAGCCCGGCGCCGCGGATGCGTGAGATGATCCAGGCCATGCACGCGGTTTGGGATTGCTGGTACGACGAAAAGCCGCTGGATTTCCGCGGTGATTTCTACACCCACACCTTGATGACCCCCTATTTCGTGCCGGAGGACCTGGCGTACGGCCGGCCGCGGATCATGCTGGCGGCGGTGGGGCCGGTGATGACCCGGGTTGCCGCCGAAGTGGCCGATGGCGTGCTCTGCCATGGCTTCACCACGCCGAAATACATGCATGAGGTGACGATCCCGAAGATCGAACAGACCCTGGCCGCCGCCGGTCGGGACCGGTCGAAGTTTGACATCGTCGCCCAACTGTTCACCGTGGTCGGCGACACCGACGAAGAGCGGGCCAAGGGCATGGAAGCCATCCGTGGCCAGATTTCGTTCTACGGTTCGACGCCGGCCTACAAGGGTGTGTTCGAGGTCCACGGCTGGTACGATCTGCAGCCGCAACTCAACCTGTTGTCCAAGCAGGGCAAGTGGAAGGAAATGTCCGACCTGCTCACCGACGAGGTAGTCGACGCCTTCGCCGTGGTGGGAACGGCCGAGCAGGTGGCCGACAAGCTGATCAAGCTGTACGCCGGCAAGGTGGACCGGACAGGCTTCCCGTTCACGGATCTGGATCCGGACCGGCAGAAGGAACTGCTGAAGAAGCTGAAAGCCGCATAGGGCCGTCGTCAGCGAGGGCGTAGGGCGCTAACATCGCAACATGCGTCAGGCGCTGAAGCTGCACCCTGATTCCCGCTCGGCGGCGGTCACCCGGCTAGAGGCCCGGGTGGTGCGGCTGAGCGCGACAGGGCTAAGCCTGCGATTTGAGCTGACGGGCGACGTGGTCGGTCTCGTCGTTCCGCGACGCCAGGACCCGGAACGGGCCGATGAGTTGTGGCGGACCACCTGTTTCGAGGCGTTTTTGCAGGAGGCGGGCGGCGATGGCTACTGCGAGGTCAATCTTTCGCCGTCGACCCGGTGGGCGGCCTATGGGTTCGACGGCTACCGCGCGGGCATGCGGACACTTCAGCTTGGGGCGCCGCCTTCCATTGCGGTGGACGCAGGGCCAGATCACCTGACTCTCAGTGCGACGCTGGACCTTGCGAGCCTCGCGCGGCCTTGCCGCCTTGGACTTACCGCGGTGACCGAAGACGCGGATGGGACGATCGCATATTGGTCGTTGGCCCATCCGCCCGGACGGGCGGACTTTCACCATCCCGATTGCCTTGCGCTGGAACTTGCTCCAACGGAGCCCAAATGAAATTTGGCATCGACCGGCTGCTGGCCGACCCTGAACTGCGCAAGCCGCTGGCGGGCAAACGCGTGGCGCTGCTGGCCCACCCGGCTTCGGTGACCGAGACCCTGCAGCATTCACTGGACGCTCTCGCCGGGTGTCCGGAGCTAAACGTCACCGCGGCCTTCGGGCCGCAGCACGGGCTTCGCGGCGACAAGCAGGACAATATGGTGGAGTCGCCGGACTTCACCGACCCGCTGCACGGAATTCCGGTTTTCAGCCTCTATGGCGAAGTGCGCCGTCCCAGCGGCCAGTCCATGTCGACTTTTGATATCCTGTTGGTGGACCTGCAGGACCTGGGCTGTCGCATCTACACCTTCATCACCACACTGCGTTATGTGCTGGAGGCCGCCGCAGAACATGGCAAAGCGGTTTGGGTCCTCGACCGCCCCAATCCCGCTGGTCGTCCAGTAGAGGGCATGACCCTGGAGGCGGGCTGGGAGAGCTTCGTGGGCGCGGGACCCATGCCCATGCGACATGGACTGACTTTGGGTGAGCTCGGCGGCTGGTTCATCAAGACGCTAAAGTTGAACGTGGACTATCGGGTGATCGAGATGGAGGGTTGGTCGCCGGACGCCGCGCCCGGCTATGGCTGGCCGATCGGCGCGCGCACCTGGGTCAATCCCAGTCCCAATGCGCCCAACCTGTGGATGGCGCGGGCCTATGCCGGCACGGTGATGGTGGAAGGGGCGACTCTCTCCGAGGGGCGTGGCACCACCCGACCGCTGGAGCTGTTCGGCGCGCCGGACATCGACGCGCGGCGGGTGATCGGCGAAATGCGCTCGCTGGCGCCGCAGTGGCTTCGGGGTTGTCTGCTGCGGGAAATCTGGTTCGAGCCCACCTTTCACAAACATGCGGGCAAGCTTTGCAGCGGGGTGCAGATTCATACGGAGGGTCCGGCCTACGGCCATCCGGTGTTCAAGCCCTGGCGAATTCAGGCGCTGGGGTTCAAGGCGATCCGCGGGCTTTATCCCGACTACGACCTGTGGCGCGATTTCCCTTACGAGTATGAGATCGGCCGGTTGGCCATCGACGTGATAAATGGTGGACCGCGCCTGCGGGAATGGGTCGATAATCCTGCCGCGACACCGGCGGACCTGGATGCGCTGACCACACCGGAGGAACAGGCCTGGCTCGCCGAGCGGCAGGCGTTCGAACTTTACTGACCTCAGCCGCGCGCCGCGGCGACGATCAGATCGGCGGCTTTCTCGGCGATCATGATGATGGCCGCGTTGGTGTTGCCCGAGACCATGTCTGGCAACACCGAGCCGTCGGCGATGCGCAAGCCCTCAAGACCGCGCACCCGAAGTTGCGGATCGACCACCGCGCGCGGATCGATCCCCATCCGGGCTGTTGAAACCGGATGATAGAGGGTCGAGGCGCTGGCGCGAGCGTAGGCCAAAAGGTCCTCGTCGGAGACCACCGGTGCGCCGGGGGTCACCTCGGCGGCCACGAAGGGCGACATGGCCGGCTGAGTCATGATGCCGCGGACCAATCTCATGCCAGCCACGATGGCGGCGCGGTCTGCGGCGGTCGACAGATAATTGGCCTGAATTTTCGGGTGCGCGTGCGGATCAGGGGAGGCGGCGCGGACCCAGCCGCGGCTTTCGGGGCGCAACGGGCATGCTGAGGCTGTGAATCCGGAAAACGCATCGAGCCGGTCGCCCATCTTTCCCGTCGAGAAATTGATGAAATGGATCTGGATGTCAGGTGTTTCCAAGCGTGGATCGGTGCGGAAGAAGCCGCCTGCATAGCCTGCGCTGACGGTCAGGGGTCCTTTGCGCAACAGCGCCCAGCGCAGGCCGATCGCCGCGGTCCGCAACGGGTTCGCCAGGTCGTCGTTGACCGTGATCGGCCGCGTGCAGCGATAGACGAGACGGGTCTGTAGGTGGTCCTGCAGGTCCTCGCCGACGCCCGGCGCCTCATGCACAACCGGTAAGCCAAGTCCGCGCACCAGCGTTCCAGGGCCGACGCCGGACAGTTGCAGAAGCTGCGGCGTGTTGATGGCGCCGGTGCAAAGGATGACCTCCGCCCGTGCGCGCGCGTTCCGGGCGCCGCCGGATTGGTCCCAGGCCACGCCCACAGCGCGTCGGCCCTCGAACAGGATCTGCGTGGCGTGGGCGCCGCTGATCACCGCGAGATTGGCGCGGTGACGCGCCGGGCGCAGATAGGCGCGCGCCGTGCTTCGGCGCAGGCCCCTGCGCGAGGTGGTCTGGTAGTAGCCGGCGCCTTCCTGGGTCGCGCCGTTGAAGTCGGGATTGTAGGGATATCCCGCCTCCTGGGCCGCCGCGATGAAGGCGTCGCAAAGCGGGTGCGGTTCGCTCTGGTCAGAGACGGACAGGGGCCCGCCGGCGCCGTGCCAAGAGTCGGCGCCGCGGGCCTGATCCTCAGCTCGACGGAAATAGGGCAGCACGTCGTCATAGCCCCAGCCAAGGTTTCCCATCTGGCGCCAGCGGTCAAAGTCCTGCGCCTGACCGCGCATGTAGATCAGGCCGTTGATCGAGCTTGAGCCGCCCATCAGCCGGCCACGCGGCTGGTAGATTTCGCGGCCGTCCAGCTCCGGCTCGGGTTCAGTCCGATAGCCCCAGTTGTGCGGTCCCGGCCGGAAGAGACGTCCATAGCCCAGCGGGATGTGAACCCAGGGGTTGTGATCCTCACCGCCGGCTTCCAGCAGCAGGACGCGGTTGCGCACGTCTTCGCTCAGCCGCGCGGCGAGCACGCATCCCGCGGAGCCCGCGCCCACAACGATATAGTCGAAGTCGCCAAGCTGGCTCATCGATGCTCCGCAGTCAGCAGTTTGTCGGCGACAATGCTCGCCAGGGTCATGGAGGCGGTGATCCCCGGCGACTCGATGCCGAACAGGTTCACGACGCCCTCCAGTCCGTGTTCGGCTGGGCCCGAGATCAGGAAGTCAGCATTCGGTTCTCCCGGGCCTGAGATTTTTGGCCGGACGCCGGCGTAGGCGGGCGCAAGCCGGGCCGGATCCAATCCTGGCCAGAAGCGGCTGGCGGCCTGGGCGAACTTGGCGACTCGGGACGGATCGACGTCGTAATCTATGGCCTCCACCCATTCCACGTCGGGGCCGAAACGCGCCTGTCCGCCCATATCCAGGGTCAGGTGGGTTCCCAGGCCGCCGGGCTCGGGGGCCGGGTAGATCAGCCTCTGGAATGGGGTGGGGCCGGCGTAGGCGAAATAGACCCCCTTGGCGAGGTGGCGGCGCGGGACGTGGGGGGCGGGCATGCCCTCGATCGCCGCCGCCGCCGCTTGGGCGCCGAGTCCGGCGGCGTTGACGATGTGGCGAGCGGCCAGGACCGGTGACTCCTCGCCTTCGATCGACACCGCCCAGCCTTCAGGACCGCGTCGGGCGCCGCAGAACCGCGCGCCCAGGGCGAGAACGGCGCCGTGCGCCTCAGCCTCTCCCTGCAAGGATAACATGTAGGCGTGGGTGTCGAGGATGCCGGTGGAGGGCGAAAGCAGAGCCGCGACGCAATTCAGAGCCGGCTCAAGCTTGAGGGCCTGGGGTGAGTCCAGCCAGATAAGGTCGTTGACGCCATTGGCGATCGCGGCGGCCATCAAAGACTCCAATTCGGCGATCTCGCCCTCGTGAGTCGCGACGATCATCTTGCCGCACCGGCGGTGGGCGATGCCGCGCGCGTCGCAGTAGGCGTAGAGCGCCTGGCGGCCCTCGACACAGGCGCGCGCCTTCAGGGACCCTTGCGGATAGTAGATGCCCGCATGGATGATTTCGGAGTTACGCGAACTAGTGGCGGTTCCGATCTGTCGTTCTGATTCAAGGATTACGGTTTCGAGGCCCCGCAGGCTGAGCGCTCGCGCGACCGCCAGGCCGATGACGCCAGCGCCCACCACCACGCAATCTACGGTATCCAAGGCAAATCCCGCCCTTCATCCCCGCCCAAGGCCTGTTTGCATAGGCCGCCGCAGCGCGATGGCCAAGCTATCGGTGGATGCGTATTGGCCTTGGATGTCATAATGGCAGGGATGTCGATTAGGGAGGATCAGCATGGCGCTGGATGTGAAAACGCTGAAGGACGAGGCGAAGGCCTCGACGGGGCTTTCGAATTTTGGCGATGCGCCGATGGACGAGGGCCTGGAGCGCCTAGTCTGGTCGCTGAACAACGAAGCCAAGGTTGAGGGTAAGCACGAGCAGGCGGCAAGGGGCCAGGTTCTGGGCTGCCTGAGGGAGCGGCTGAAGGTCGAGGCTTGCCTGGCTGAGCATCCGCAGATCCTGAACGAGGAGGTGGCGCGGCCCCTGTTCGTGATCTCGATGCCGAGGACAGGTTCCACAGCCACGTCCCAGTTCCTGTCGGAAGACCCCAATGCGCGCTCCATCCGCCGCTGGGAGTGCAACAATGCGACGCCCCCGCCGGATGCGGCCATCGGCGACGCCGACCCGCGCTTCGCATCCATGGCGGCGGAGTATGCCGAGATATATCGCCAGCAGCCCGAGCGGCGCGGCATGCTGCCGGTGGATGCGGGAGATCCCTCCGAGCATGGCCCGATCCTGGGGCTCACCTTCCAGAACCTGCAAGTCCCCAGTCTGTTCCACGTGCCAAGCTGGACCAACTGGTGCATCGAGAGCGACCTGGTCCCATCCTACGCCTACCTCAAGAAGGTGCTGCAGATCCTGCAGTGGAAGACCCCGGCGTCGCACTGGAATCTGAAAAATCCGCCGGATATCTTCGGCCTCGACGCATTGTTGAAGGTGTTTCCCGATGCGCGGCTGTTGTGGGTGCACCGCGATCCGGTGAAATCCATTCCATCGGTCTCCAGCCTGACCAGCATGATCAGGGTGAACTTCGGCGACCCGCTCGACCGCAAGACCGTCGGGCCTGCGCAGATCGCGTTCCAGACCCGTGGGACACAGCTGTGCATGGCCGTCGAGCAAGGCCTGCCGGCGGGCCGCGTGGTTCACATGTTCCAGAAGGACCTTGCCCGCGACACGGTCGGCGCAATTGAGGCGGCTTACGGTAAATTAGGCATACCGTTCACGGAGGACTACCGGCGTCATCTGACCCGGCGGGTGGAAGTGCGCGAGCGGCCCAGCCACGCCTATACGCTGGAAGAGTATGGCCTGACCGTCGACATGATCCGCACCGCCTTCAAGGATTACCTCAACTGTTATGGCGTACCTCTGGAGGCCGTGTAGGCCCCCATTGCGCTTGCCAACCCTGGCGCACGACCTGAGACTTGCCGTGACAGCAGGTAAGCAGGCGGGGTGATGGTCATGGCCGGACAGGACGAGACGGCGCTGCGACGCAATCGGGCGGCGCAGGCCATGGGCATCGTCGTGGCGTTGCTGGGCGTCGTGATGGCCGGCGGTGGGGCCTGGCTGCTGACCCTGGGAGGCTCGGGCTATTATTTCGCCGCGGGCCTGTTGATGGTGGCGTCCGGCGTGACCCTGGGCCGCCGTTACGGCCTTGGCCTGGCGCTCTATGCGGGCTTCATGGCGCTGACCGCGATCTGGGCGCTGTGGGAGGTTGGCCCCGCGCCCTGGCTCCTGTTGCCCAGAATGGCTGGGCCCGCGGTCGTATTCGTCCTTGTCCTGGCGGCGGGGGTGTTCGCACCCGGATGGGGACGCAGTTCAGGGACCCGTGCGGTCGCTGCCGCAGGCCTCGTACTGATGGCCGGCATCGCCGCGGGCGGACTTTGGTGGGGTCGCTCAACCCAGGCAGAGGCGTCCGGCCCACAGGAAGCCGCGAAGACATCGGCCGCCAAGGACTGGACCGCCTATGGCGCCAGCCTGCGGGGCGATCGCTATTCCGACGCCAATCAGATCACGCCCAAGAATGTCGCGAGGCTGGAACCGGTCTGGACTTATCGCACGGGCGACAAGCCGGATCCGACTAATCCCAAACGGCATCGGTTCGAGGCCACGCCGCTGCAGATCGGCGACACGCTCTATTTCTGCACGCCGCGCAACAAGGTGGTGGCCCTGGACGCCGAGACGGGCCGACCGCGGTGGATCCATGATCCCAAGGTTGATCCGGCCGCAGGCGCCTTCAAGACCTGCCGCGGCGTGGCCTATTGGGCCGCGGCGGATCCGGCGAAAACACCGATCTGTCCACGGCGGATCCTGGCGCCGACCCTGGACGCTCGGCTCATCGCCCTTGACGCGGCCACCGGCGAGCCCTGCGCGGATTTTGGAACCGGCGGCGTGGTGAGCCTTCGGCCTGGCCTTGGGGAGATCAAGCCCAACCAGTATTACGCAACTTCGCCGCCGACCGTGGCCGGCGACGTCGCTGTCATCGGCGGCTGGATCACTGATAGCTATTCCGCCGACATGCCCTCCGGAGTGGTCCGGGGCTTCGATGTTCGTACGGGCAAAGTTCTGTGGGCCTGGGACCCCGGGCGGCCCGACGACATGAACCCCGTGACGCAGGATACGCGCTACAGCCGGGGCGCGCCCAACTCATGGGCCCCGGCGACGGTGGACGAGGCGCTGGGTCTGATATTCCTGCCCATGGGCAATAGCGCGCTGGATCACTGGGGCGGCAAGCGTAACCCCGTGGGAGATCGCTTCTCGGCGTCGATCGTGGCGCTGGAATTCAAGACCGGAAAGTTGCGCTGGGTCTACCAGACGGTGCACCATGATCTCTGGGACCTCGATGTCCCAGCTCAGCCGACCCTGGTTGATTTGCAGACGGTGGGTGGGATCACGCCAGTGCTGTTCGCACCGACCAAACGCGGTGACATTTTCGTCCTGGACCGGCGAACCGGCGTTCCGGTCGTGGCCGCGCCGGAGGCGCCGGTGCCCCAGGGCGCCGCGCCGGGTGACTGGCTCTCGCCCACGCAACCCTTCTCTGAATTGTCCTTCAGGCCCAAGGTGCTGCGCGAGGCGGACATGTGGGGGATTTCACCGCTAGATCAGCTTTGGTGCCGCATCCAGTTCAAGCGCGCCCGCTATCAGGGGCCCTTCACGCCTCAGGGCCTCACGCCGGCGATTGCGTTTCCGGGCAGCTACGGCGTCTTCAATTGGGGTGGAGCGGCCGTGGACGAACGTCAGGGCCTGGCGGTGATCAATGCCAGCTACACGGCGTTCTTTATGAAATTGGAGGCGCGTACGCCGCAGAACGAGGCCAGGAAAGGCGTGCGGCTGATGCTGGGCTCGCCCTATGTGGGGTTCGGCGGGCCATTCCTGTCGCCCCTGGGCATCCCCTGCCAGGCGCCGCCCTGGGGCGAGCTGATCGGGATCGACCTGAAAACCATGAAGGCCGCCTGGCGCGAGCCTTTTGGCACCACACAGGATCGCGCCATGTTCGGGATTGCTGCGCCCCTCGGAATGCCCAGTCTGGGCGGGCCGGTGCTGACCGGCGGCGGCGTCGCCTTCATCGCCGCCGCTTCCGATGATTACCTACGGGCCTATGAACCGCGCACCGGCCGGGCGCTGTGGAAGGCCCGGCTGCCCGCCGGTGGCCAGGCCACGCCGATGACCTATGTTTCGCCCAAGTCGGGCCGCCAGTTCGTGGTGATCGTCGCCGGCGGTCACGCCACCATTGGGTCGCGGCCCGGAGATTATGTGATCGCCTACAGACTGCCGACGCGGCCAGCTGTTCCGTAAGCAGGTCCCGCGCGCTCCGATCAACCGTTGGCTGCGGCGTTGCCGGGGGGCTTCATCGAGGTCAGCACTTGAGCCTTCGGGCCATCGGCGATGATCCGCCCTTGGTCAAGGACGATAAGTCGATCCACCAGGGACAACAGCGCAGTGCGGTGAGTGGAGACGATCAGCGTCTGCTGCGGGCTTAGGGCCCGGGACAGTTTCTCGATGAAGTACTGCTCGCTCTGATTATCCATCGCCCCGGTGGGTTCGTCGAGAAACAACAGGCGGCCCGGCTCGACCAGTGCGCGCGCCAGGGCCAGGAAGCTGCGCTGGCCGCCGGATAGACGCGCGCCGCGCTCGCCGACCTGGGCGTCGAAGCCCGCAGCGCCGCGCCCGAGGAAGAGATCCGCGCCGGACGCGGCGACTGCCGCCAACAACCGCTCATCGTCCACCTCGGCGGCGCCCAGCATCAGATTTTCCCGCACCGTGCCGCTGAACAACTCGGCCTCCTGGCCCACATATCGGAAGGCCTGGCGGATCTGGTGGGGATGGTGCTGGCGGCTGTCGAATCCGTCGATGGTGTAGACGCCCTCCGTCGGGGCGTAGAGTCCGCTGATCACCCGGCCTAGGGTTGACTTGCCCGAGGCGACCCGGCCCACCAAACCGATCCGTTCTCCTGCTTTGATCCTGAGCGAGACCTCCTTGAGGGATGGGGTTTCCGCGCGCGGATAGCTGAAGCCGACATGGCTGAGTTCGATCGCGCCCTCCGCGATCACCGGCGTTACGCTGCGGCGCCCCTGCTCGCGCTCATCGGGCGCATCCATGATCTTCTGCAGCGCCTCGAGGGTGAGCATCGCCTGGCGGGCGCGTGTGGCCATCAGGGCGAATTGGCCCACGGGCGCCAGCGAACGGCCGGCGATCATGACGATCGCGATTAAGGCGCCCATCGACAGCTTGTTGGCGCTGAATAGGTAAAAGCCACCCACCACCAGGCAGACGCTGATGGACTGCTGGCAAAGGGATGCGGTGTTGACGGCGATGGCGGAAAACCGCCGCAGGCGCGCCTGAGTCCCGGCGCTCATGTCCACGTAGCGACGCCAGCGGCTGAGCATCCGGCCCTCAGCGCCCACGGCCTTCAGGGTTTCAGCGCCGGCGATGGCCTCCACCAGGGTGGAATGTTGGAGACCCGAATCCGCCTGGGCGTCCTTCAGGGCCGAGGTCATCAGCCGCTGCAAACTCATTCCCACCGCGACCATCACCGCCAGGCCGGTCAGTGGCACGAGCACCAGCCAGCCCCCGAGAGCTGCGATCAGGGCGAGGAAGAGAACGACGAACAGAGAGTCGATGATCAGGACAAGGGTGGTGGACGTGAAGAAGTCCCGAACCGTCTCATATTCGCTGAGCCGTCGCGCAAGGCTGCCGGTAGCGCCCGAGCGCGCTTCCAGCGGGATGTTCATCACCTTCTCAAACAGGCGCTGGGCCAGTTTGTGATCGATTTCCCGACCCGCCTCATCGATCACCCGCGCGCGCGCCAGACGCAGCAGGAATTCGAAAGTCAGCGCGAGCACCACACCCGCCGCCAAGACCCAAAGACTGGCCGCCGCCCGGTTAGGCAGGATGCGGTCGTAGACGTTCATGGTGAACAGCGGCATGGCGAATGCCAGAAGGTTGATCACCACCGCGGCCAGGGCCACGTAGACAAAACTGTCCTTTGATTTGCGAAGTTCACTCCAAAACCAGTGGTCATGCGCCGCTTCGACCGCAGATCCCTCCAGCGCGCGATCGCGCGTGGGGTCGGGTTCGATCAGAACCGCCCGACCTGCGTAGACGCGGGCCAGGGAACTTGCGCTGCGCCACGTCTCGGATCGGGTCTGCGGATCGTAGATTCGGTATTCTCGATCCTTGACGCCGCATAGCACCAGGGCGCCGCCGTCGTTGGTTTCAAGGATCGCGGGCACTGCATCCGAGCCCAGCCGCCTGGCCCGGCGCCTCGTCAGACGCGCGCGAAGTCCAGCCTGTTCGGCGGCCGATTCCAACTGCTGGAACGGCAGGCGGCCTTCTGCAGTCAGGGCCAGGCCCGCCGTGAGGACTACGGCGGAATAGGGCCGATCAAAACTACGCGCCACTTGTTGCAGCGCATGCAGGACGGAATCACCGTCGCCGGAGGGAGCGCCCGGGCGCGCTTCTTGCGAATTCAAACCCCGGCACTCCGATCGCTACTTCCGGGCGGGCGCCAACTCGACTTCAGACAACATGAGCCGGCTCATCAATTCGGCCGGCGGCGTGGGGTCGACTCCATATCGCTCCCGCGCGCCGGCAGCGGCGGCCCGAGGCCGTTGGACGCCGAGAGAATCGAGCAATTGCCCGGTGGAGGCAAGCAGCTTGTATCCGGCGAAGATCTCAGCAAAGCGCGCGGTCTCGGCCAGGACCTGAGAGTTGTAGCGGGTGTTCTGGGCGTCGAGCACGTCTAGCAGGGAGCGGCGCCCAACTTTGAACTGTTCTGAGTAGGACCCCAACAGGTCGTCTGAGACTCGCACTTGCTGTTCGAGTTCGCGCAGGGCGTAGGCCTGTTGTTCGCGCCGGTTCCAAGAGGACCGGACATCCTCCTCGATCTCGCGGGTAACCTGGTGCAGGCGATAGCGTTCCTCGCTCGCGCGGCGGACGTGTTCCTGAACCTTGTTGCGGTTGATGCTGCCATCGAACACGTTCCAGCGCACAACCACGCGGGCTTGGAGGTCGTCGGTGCGGCCCCGGACGCCATCGACGTCATCGCCATGGTTGGCGCGGGCCTCCAGAGACAGGCGCGGCCCAAGGTCGGCCTTCGCCTGTCCGACCAGGGCGTGGGCCGCGTCAATATCGGCCATGGCGATCTTGACCCGCGGGTTGTTCTCCCGCGCGTAGCCGACCGCCTCATCCAGCGTCGCAGGCGTGGTGAGGTTCGGCGGCAGGGAGACCTGATCCAGGGTCAGACCAGTGCGCGTGGTGAACGCGATCATTGCGTTGACTAGATCCTCGCGCGCCCCGATCACGCGGGCTTTCGCCGCCTGCAAACGTTCTTCCGCCTGCTGACGATCGGCGATGCTGATCGAACCCTTGCTGACTCCTTCGGCCAGGTCGGCGACCATTTGCTCGTGGAAGGCGACATTATCCTGGGCTGCGCCCATGATCCGCTGCTGCAGGAGGTAGTTGAGGTACTCGCGCGAAGTTTCCAGCGCGATGAACTCTGCGCGTTCGCCCACCCGTGTCGCCGCCCCGTCGGTGCGCGCCGCCTGCCGCTCCACCTCCGAGCGCCGCCAGCCGGAATCGAAAATCGTCTGGTCCAGGACCACGCCGACATCGAGGGGCTTCAACGTGTCATGTTCAATCCCCAGCGCCCGACGCGATGGGTTGTTCAGTTCCCGCACGCCTGCGGAACCTTCCACGTCGACGCGGGGAAGATAGAGGCCCTTCGCCTGGCGCCGCTCAAACTCGATGGCTTCCTTGTTCTGGACAGCCTGGTTGACCTGCGGGTTGGAGTCGATCGCGATCTGGACCGCTTCCTTGAGTTCAATGGCCCCAACCGGAGTCGCGCCGATGAACAGGGCGATGACGCCGCTGGTGGTGAAAAACTTGCGCATGGACTGTCTCATTGTGTTGTCCGCAGCCTATTGCGCATTGACTTCGACGCGGCGGTTCAGTGGTTCGCGGACCCCGTCGGGGGTCGGCACGGCCAACTGGGTCTCGCCGAACGCGGCTAGCAGGATCATGTTCGCAGGTACGCCAGCTGCCGCCAGCATGTCGGCGATATGCCGCGCGCGCTGTTCAGAGAGGTTCTGATTATAGGGGGTCGCACCGGAGGAGTCCGCATGACCCGCGACCTGTAGCTTCGTCCAGCCGCAGTTGCGCAAGCCATCGACCGTAGCGGCGATGACGGCGCCAGCCTCCGCCGGCGGGTCGGACCGGTCCCAATTGAAATAGAACTTGATGGGAAGTTGCACACTGCAGGCCGCGGCGACCGGCGGCGGCGGCCTAGGCGCCTCTGGGGGCGGGGGAGTGGGCATCGCGGTCATGCGCCGCGAATAGTCGTCGCACTTGTTGATGCTATCTTCATCGATCGCGCGGGTCTTCAGGTAGCCAATGGCTATGCCGCACGCGACCTTGGCCTCTGAAGCCCAGGTAAACCGCGTATCGTTACTGTTGACGATATCCGCCGCGCGGGTCGCCGTGAGAGCCGCCTGGTAGCGTTGCTCGACTTCAGAGCGGATGGCGCTGACGGAATCCAATGACAGGAGCGGCGAACGCTCCATCGCCTGGACCTGGGAACCCGCAGCGCCGACGAGCGCAAGTAACCCGCCAAACAATGAAAATCTACGCAAATGAACGCCCATCACATCCGTCGGAAAAAACGGCCCCAAAACATAATATGATTTTCACGAATTTTTTAAATTAAAATTGTATTTAAACTGTAGCGTTCGCACTGGCCGCTGCTTGAGCCTGTAGATCATCCATCAGGTCATGCAAGCCGGTGAAGCCTGTTGCATCCCCCAGATCCGTCGCCGCCGTAAACAAGTCGCCGGGCGTTAGAGTCGCCTCCGTGGGAGGCGCAGCGGCCCCCAGCATGCCATCGAGCAGGTTGTCGATGGCGCCGTCAGCGCCTGAGAGCACCTCAGCCAGGACCTCACCTGTCTCAGTGGTGAAATCGGTCGGCGCCACTGAGGAGCTGTCCGGCGCGGCCAGCGCCGAAAGATCCAATACGGCGGCGAACCCTCCACCCGAGAGCTCCATTACGGGTGGTCCGGGATCAATGACCTCGTGGCTCGATTCCAGCCCCGTTGCCGGCGATGGCGTCGCGGTCTCTGCAAGGTGGGTCGGCGAGGCGTCAGCCGTTGCGTGATTGTCCAGCGGCGCTTCGCGAAGCAGTTCCACAGACTGCGGCGCCGCCGGCGCGTGTTGCAGGCTATCGGCGGACTTCACTGTGGGCGAGTCGACACCGTCTCCGGTGATGTCGTGGGCCGCTCCGGCGGCTGGCGGCGTCGCCGCCGCGATAGCCGCGACGACCCCAGCTGCGGCGAGTCCGCCCACGAGAGCCGGCGTGAGCTGTGCGTTGCGCAGGTTGTCCGCCAGCAACTGGTCGTCAGCGAGGCCGAACGCCACATCGGCGACGATGCCGGTGGAACCGTCCTGGCGGGTAAAGGTCGCCTCACCGAACACGTTTACCTGACCGCCGGCGGCGGGGTGCGCCTTGCCGTCGCTGACCAGGTCGATGGACACAATTCCTAGTTCGGCGAGGGTCTTGAACTCACCGGGCTGGCTGATCCCGTCGCTATTGGCATCCTGCCAGACACCGAAGCTGGCGAAGCGTTCATCGGCGGCGGTGAGCTTGCCGTCCTGGTTGGTGTCGAACTCGGCGCGCACGGCTTCAAGATCGGTGAGAATTCCGCCAATTCGGCTGGCGAAGGCGTACTCCCGCTCATGGGTGATGGCGCGGTCGCCATCCTCGTCGAACACCAGGAGTCCGTCGTCCGGGCCAACCCAGGCCGTCGGATTCTTGTGGGTGTCGCCGTCATGAGCGAACGCGACGCCTGCAGCCTGGCTGATGAACTCAATCCCATCGCCGTCAAGGTCAATTGCGACCGGCGGTACGCCCGCGTCCACATGGACCGCGAGGTTTTGCGCTGACGTCACGTCGCCGTCCTTGTCGGTGGCGGTGACGCTGAAGGCCAGGTCCAGGCTCTGGGGCAGGATCGTCTTGCTGAGCGTCACAGCGGAGAACCGTACGCCCTGGCCGCTGCCGCTCAATCCGTCGACCTGCAACAGATTGAAACTGATGGTGGGGTCGATGAGCGTTGACGATCCCGTCACAGCGGTTGTCCCGGTCTGGGTCTGGCCGGTCTGGGTGTTGGTGGCGGTCCATTTGATAGTCAGGGCGCCGTTGATGTTGTTATTCGAAAGGGTGACGGAATCCACGAAGTAGGGATTGACCGAGGGAAGCTGGTCACCCACCGCACCTGGGTTGTGGAACTCCATCGTAAAGCTTTCGCCGACCGCGACGAATTGGTTGTCGACGCCGAAGCCTTGGGTCGAGGAGTTCACGCCGTTGCCATTTCCGGTGAATTCCACCCGCCCGTCCGGGGTCTCTGTCCAGGGTTGTGGGCCGCCAGCGGTGAGATTGAGCAGCGAAAAGGTCTCGGTCGAGCCGGCCTGGGGTGTGACCAATTTGAAGGCGTAGGTCCCGTCATTGAGGACGGTCAGTTCATAGATGGTCGCCCCGCCCGAGGTGGCCGTTGCCGTCAGCTTGGCGCCGTTGGCCAGCGCGGTGGTGGCGTAGCTCAGACCCGGAATGTTGGTGAGCGGGCTGATCGCGAAACTCTGCCAACCATCCGCGCCTGCGCTGAACGCGAAGGTTCCGTTGGCGACGGCGTTGGCGGCGTTGACCAGGGTGGCGTTGGTGAACGCCCCCAGGTTGGATGTGTCATCATCCACCGTGATGACCAGCCCGCTGGCGGAACCGGTCGTGGGGTCACCATCTGTGTCCGTCGCGGTGACAACGGCGCCGAGGTTCAGGGTCAGGTCATTTTCAGCATTGCCGGCCACATGGTCGAGGGCCTTGACGAGCGTGAACGTGTATGTCCCGGCGGCCGAAAGCTGGAATGTGAACACCGTCGGGCCGGCGGCGCCGGCCTTGGCGGTGACCGTGGAGCCGGCGAGGGAATAGGCCAAAGCCACACCGCCGGAAGTCAGGTTCAGGGCGCCGAACTTAGAAAGGGCGTCGCCAGCCAGGGCATAGGCCAGCGGATTATCGGCGCCGGCGGTGAACATGGCCGCCACCGAACCCGTGGCCACCACCGCTTCACCCGGCAGGTCGCTCGCACCGCCGCCTGGGTTGCCGCCGGCCACGCCGTCCTCATCGACCGCACCGGAAACGACGTTGGCCGATGCAGTGGGCACGTCATCGATGATGCGCACATCAAGGCTGGCGTTGGCCGCGTCGCCGTCGGTGTCGGTGAGGACGACGGCCAGGCTCTCGAACAGGTTGTTCTCACCGCCGGCGTTGGCGTGGGCCTCGTTGTCGGTGAGGGTGTAGGTGTAGGTGATCACACCGGTTCCGGCGTTATAGCCGGTGACCGCCAGGGTGTTGCCGAGCGCTGTAGTGAAGCTGGTGGCCGCGAAGACGCCGCCCGTAATCACCGCATGACCGGCGATGGTCAGATCCTTCACGCCGTCAGGGGCGGAGATGTTGAAGGTCCCGGTCTGGGTTAGCGCCGCGGCGTTGGGCGAACTGCCATCAGACAGGTCATCCTCGTCGACACTGACATCGCCGCCCTGGGCGGCCGGCGTCAGGTTGGTGATCAAGGGCGTGGTGTCGAGATTTACGGTGACAGTCGCAGTTGAAGCGTCACCATCCCCATCGGTGATGGTGTAGGTGAAGCTGTCCGTTCCCGTCGCCCCTGGATTGGGGGTGTAGGTGAATGTCCCTGCGGCGGCGTTATAGACCACGGTCCCCTTGCCGGCGGCGGTGTTGGTGACGCGGACGGCGGGATTGTTGTCGGTGTCGACGCCATCGGCGCCGAAAACGTCGTTGACGAAGGCGTTGAAGGTGACCGGCGCGCCATTGTTGACGGAGGCGGTATCGTTGACGGCGGTGGGCACGTCGTCGACGATGCGTACATCGAGGCTGGCGTTAGCCGCGTCGCCGTCGGTGTCGGTGAGGACGACGGCCAGGCTCTCGAACAGGTTGTTCTCACCGCCGGCGTTGGCG
>CANJLH010000016.1 GCA_947475415.1 Caulobacteraceae bacterium | reverse complement strand
CCATAGATGCCGGTGGGGTGGAACTGCACGAACTCCATGTCCTGCAGGGGCAGGCCGGCGCGCAGCACCATGCCGCCGCCATCGCCGGTGCAGGTGTGGGCGCTGGTCGCGGAGAAATAGGCTCGGCCATAGCCGCCCGTAGCAAGGATGGTCTGCTGGGCCTGGAACCGGTGCAGGGTGCCGTCGTCCAGCTTCCAGGCGGTGACGCCGCGGCAGACGCCGTCGTCCATGATCAGGTCGAGGGCGAAATACTCGATGAAGAACTCGGTGTCGTGGGCCAGGGACTGGCCGTACATGGTGTGCAGCATGGCGTGGCCGGTGCGGTCCGCCGCCGCGCAGGTGCGCTGGATGGGCGCTTCGCCATAATTGCGAGTCATGCCGCCGAAGGCGCGCTGGTAGATCTTGCCGTCGTCGGTCCGCGAGAAGGGCACGCCCCAGTGCTCCAGCTCATAGACTGCGGCCGGGGCGTTGCGGCACAGGTATTCGATTGCGTCCTGGTCGCCCAGCCAGTCCGACCCTTTGACGGTGTCGTACATGTGCCAACGCCAGTCATCCTCGCTCATGTTGCCGAGAGAGGCCGAGATGCCGCCCTGGGCCGCCACGGTGTGTGAGCGTGTGGGAAACACCTTGGTGATGCAGGCCGTCTTGAGGCCGGCCTGTGCGCAGCCCAGCGCCGCGCGCAGGCCGGAGCCCCCGGCCCCCACCACGACGACGTCGAACTTGTGGTCGATGAACTCGTAAGTCGCCATGTCGGGTCTCAAGCGCCTCCCAGCGCGACCTTGAGGATGCAGAAGATCGCCAGCGCCCCGGCCAGGACGCTGATGAAAAGGTTGAGGATCAGCAGCGCGGCGCGTTGCGCGCCGCCTATGTAGTCCTCGACGATGACGCGCATGCCGGCATGCATGTGCCAGAAACCCACGGCGATCAGCAGGGTCAGCAGGACAGCGTTCAACGGCTGGGCCACGAAGGCGACCGCAGTGTCATAGTCGGCGCCGGCCAGCACGAGGCCCGCCCAGATCAGCCAGGCGCACAACGGCACGAGGGCCAGCGCACTCACCCGTTCTGCGATCCAGTGGGTGACGCCGTGCTTGGCCGCGCCCAGGCCGCGCGCCCGTGACAGGGGAGTGCGATAGCTTTCCATCAGGCGCCTCCCATCGCATAGGCGACCCACCAGGTGGCCAGCGACGCAACGACCGTAAAGGCGATGCAGAACAGGGACGCGGCGTTGGCGGTCGCCAGGTTGAAGCCGCGACCAGTGTCCCAGACCAGATGCTGCACGCCCTTGGCCAGGTGGTAGAAGAAACCGAGGGTGATCAGGAACATCACCAACTTGCCCGGGATCGAAACCATGCAGGTCATGAAGGCGCCGTAAGCCTCCGGCCCCGACGCCAGCGACAAGGCCCAGCCGGCCAGAATCAGCGCGCCCAGATAGAGCCCGACGCCGGCGATGCGATGCAGGATCGAGCCCAGCATGGTGACGTGGAAGCGCCACACCTGGAGATGCGGCGAAAGCGGCCGCGCACGCGGAGAGGCTGAAGTCATATTCCCGCCGATCATTGTCCCTGGACGGTCCCGCTTTTAAGCCTGCGGCGAGGGGTGTCAACGCGGCTGGCCCGCCGGGCCGTGTCAGGCGTCGTCCGCCAGGGGCCGCGCGAAGGTCGCGGTGGCCTGCACCGCCGGCCGGTCCTGGTCCTCCGTCCAGACCCGAATGTCGCAGACCGCCCGGCGGCGCCCGAAGCTCAGCAACTCGGCCTCGGCGTGAATGTCGCCCGGCCGCGCGGCGCGTAGGAACTGGATCGACAGCGAACTGGTCACCGTGGCCATCTGGTCGCCGGCGTGTGCGATCACCAGCAGGAAGCCGGCCATGTCGCAGGTGGTCATCAGGGTGGGGCCGGAGATGATGTTCCCCGGCCGCAGCATGGTCGTCGTCATCGGGCGAATCAGGCTCAGCCGCCCCGGCGCCACAGCGCTCACCGGCCGCTCGCCGTCGCCGGTCGATGAATTGCGGACCAGGAAGTCGTTCAACTCATCGACGCTGAGAAGCACCGGAAATTTGGACATCGCCGCCGTCTAAACCTCCGGGTGACGCCGGCGCAAGCCTCACCGCCCGCCGGTGGTGGCCACGCCCGGCATCCTGTGGGATTGTCGGCGCGTCAGGGACCACAAGAGCCAACGCCATGCGCACATCCGAAGAAGACACCGTCCGCGAATTCATGGCCGCCTGGGGGGACGGGACCCAGGAATCCCCCGACATCGACAAGATCATCTCCATGTTCGCCGAGGACGCGGTCTGGCAGCTGTGGATTCCCGGCGGCCCGACCATCCGCGGCCGCGAGGCGATCCGGCGCGACATCGCCCGCCAGCTGACCTTCGCCACCTATATGCGCTGCGGCCCGATCCACATCGCCGCCAACGGCCCGGTGGTGTTCACCGAGCGCCTGGACAGCTTCATCACCAAGGGCCGCAAGATCGAGCACCACCTGATGGCGGTGTTCGAGGTGGAGGACGGCAAGATCAAAGCCTGGCGGGAGTATTTCGACACCAAGGACCTGGACAAGCAGTTCAAGCCCCTGGCGGTGGAGATCCCGAAGGCGGAGCGGTAGGGGGGCGGGGTCAAGCGGCCCGGCCCTGGCGTCGCCCGGTCGACCTGAGCGTCTGGTTTCTGACAACGAACGGCCGACCGAGTTCGACCCTAAGCGGACGGGCGCAATATCGCGGTTTGGACGGCGCGCGCTAGGACCTCGCCGCTATCGCTGGTGATGTATGCGCTCGTGAAGACGGCGGACGCGCCCATGCGGTCAATACGGGCTTCGACAAGCGCGCGCGGACCGATGGGGACAGGTTTGAAGTAGGTCGTGTGCAGATCGAGCGTAACGGGGAATTTCTCACCGCCAGTTGCGCCGACTATCAACGGCCCCATGCAATCGTCCAGGAACGCGGCAACAATGCCACCCATGACGGCACCGGCGGGGTTGGCGTGTTCTGGCTTGGTCTGGAACGAGACACGCAGGATGCCAGCGATCGGATCGTGGCTTTCAAACCGGCCACCGAGGAGTTTTCCTATCGGGGGAATCGGAAAGCCTGGCGCAACGAAACCCGCCGCCCAATCGCTCGCATTCAATTGAATGGCAGGCATTCGGTCCTTCCATGTTTCAAAATACTGGCATCTCCGCGCTCGCTTGAGACGAGACCCCTAAGATCAAAGCTCTATTGGAGGGTCCACTGTCCACCCTCCTGCGTCATTCGCGACGACTGCTGATGGGCAAGGCCGCGCGGCCTGCTCAGACCGCGGAAGGTTGGCCGCACCCAGTGAACAAGCGCCCGATTCCCCCGCTAGTTGAAACTCTTCCCCCCCATCACCTCCTTGATCGGGGATTCGCCAACGGGCTGGGCGTTGCGGGCCTGCCAGAAGGCGCGCAGCTTGGCGTCGGGATCCGCGACCACCCGCGCCGGGGTGTCATAGATGAAGGTCTGGCGCTTGCTGGGGTCATAGGCGGGCCATTTCGGCTGGCCCTTGATGCTGGGATCGCCGGTCCGCGCGAAGGCGGCGAAGGTGGCGCTCATCAGCTGGGCCATCTTGTCCTGGTTGGCGCCTGCGCCCACCAGTCCGGCGGAGACGTCCACATTGTCGAACACGAAGGGCAGCTCAACCGCGTGGGGCGCGCGCAGCTTGCCGCCCAGCACCGGGGATTCCCAGTCTATCCTGTACATATAGACCGGCCCGGCCCCCTGGGCGTATTTGCGCTCGGCCAGGGTGATGGAGCTGGCGGCGAACATCGAGTCGGTCATGATGCTGGTCCACAGGTGCATCGGCTTGTCGTTCGGCGCCTTGGCCCGATAGAGGCCGATGGTGTTGGCGGCCTCCTTGGGTCCGACGATCCCGCTCACCCGCTTTTCCAGGTCGGCGTCGGTCATGGCCGGCCAGGTGGGGTCGCTGAGCACCATGTTGGTGGCCTCGTCCTTTGTGTAGCCGACGACGATCGGGATCCCGGCCGCCAGGGGCGAGGCCGTTGGGTCGAAGGGGTGGGTGGGCAGGCTCTTGCCATTCACCGCCGGCATATAGGCCAGCAGGCCCGCCTTGGCGCCCGCCCGCATCAGGGTGTCGGTGGGAATCGCCTGCAGGGCGGCCACGTCGCCGGGCGTAACGCCCAGGTCCTTCAACAGCCGATCGCGGGTGGCCTGGGCGTCGGCGATGGCGCCCACCTTCACGGCGGCTCCGCTCTCGATGATCGCCTTGTGGAACAGGCCCTTGGCGGCGGGCATGGCCAGGAGGGTGCTGACCTTGGAGCCGCCGCCTGACTGGCCGAAGATGGTGACGTTGCCGGGGTCGCCGCCGAACCGGTCGATGTTGTCCCGCACCCACTCAAGCGCCGCGATCAGGTCCAGCATGCCGGCCAGGTTGGAGTCGGCGTAGGCCGGTCCCGCCTCGGGGCCCAGATAGAGGTAGCCGAACACGTTGAGCCGATGGTTGAGGGTCACCACCACCACATCCTGGCCGCGGGCCAGATTGCTGCCTTCGTAATATTTGTCGCCACCGCTGCCCAGGAAGAAGCCGCCCCCGTGCAGCCAGACCATCACCGGCCGCTTGGTCCCGGTCTTCACCTGCGGGGTCCAGACATTCAGCACCAGGCAGTCCTCGCTGGTGGGCAGGTCGGAGAACGACAGCACCGAGGCCATCTCCGGCGGCATGTTGATGCTCGGCTGGGCGCAGCGGTCGCCCATCCGGTCGGCGACCTTGACCCCGCTCCAGGCCGCGGGCTTCACCGGAGGCAGGAAGCGGTTCTTGCCGCCGGTGTCGGCCCCGTAGTGGATGCCGAGGAAGGCGTAGACGCCCTTCGATGGCCGCCCTTCCAACTTGCCCAGGGTGGTCTCCACCACCGGCGCCGGGTCCAGGGCCTTGGGCGCGGCGAAGGCGCCCGCCAGGGGAACGGCGGCCATCATCAGGGCAGTGGCGCAGAACAGCATCGGGTGCGGCATGACGGGGCCTCAGGCGTGAAGGGCGCCGGCGGCGCGCTGCCATCGAATTGCGACCACCGCAGCGCCTGCGTCAACTCCGGTCGCACCTCGCAGATTGTGATTTGACGCAACGGCGCATGGGCTTGAACCGCGCGTTCTTGCACGGGCCGGGTCGCGGCGACCCCTAGTCCCCGCCGATCACATGACTCACGGTGGAGAAGTGCGACTGTGCGGTCATCCCGCCGTCCACCACGATCGACTGGCCGGTGACATAGGAGGACTGTTCGCTGGCCAGCCATACCGCCGCGGCGGCGATCTCCTCCGGTTCGGCCCAGCGGCCCATGGGCGAGGTCGCGTTCATTCGCGCCCGCAGCGTCTCGTCGCCGGCCGCACGCACCATCGGCGGGGTGGCGGTCATGCCGGGACAGATGCAGTTGACCCGCACGCCCGCGGCGGCGTGATCGACCGCCAGGGCGCGGGTCAGGCCGATCACGGCGGCTTTGGTGGCGGCGTAGGCCACCTGGCCGCGGTCGGCCAGCAGGCCGGACACCGAGGCGGTGGAGATGATCGCGCCGCCGCCATGGGCGCCCATCAGCGGGACCGCGTGCTTGGCGGCGACGAAGATCGCCGAGACATTGGTGCGCCAGATCAGGTCCCAGTCGGCCAGCGACAACGCAACGGCGTCGCCCAGCCGGGTGGTGGCGGCGTTGTTGAACAGCACGTCCAGGCGGCCGAAGGCGCCGGCGGCGGCGCCCACCATCGCCTCGACCTGTCCGGCATCGCTCACATCCACGGCGCAGGCCAACGCACGGCCGCCACGGTCGGAGATTTCGCCGGCGGTCTCCTCGGCCTTGGCGGCGCGCACATCGGCGACCACCACGGCGGCGCCTTCGGCGGCGAATCGCAAGGCGCTCGCCTTGCCGATCCCCGAGCCGGCGCCGGTGACAATCGCAACTTTTTTATCCAGTAACATCGCGCCTCTCCCTACAGCCGTCCCTATCGTGGCGCTTGCCGCGGCTTCGGCGCGCGGGGCATGTTCACCTGATGACCGCCCTTGGCGCAACCAAAGCCCTGTCTACGCAGATGACGCGCGACCACATCGTCGATGTGCTGATCGCCGAGCGCGCGCCCAGGCTGGCCGCCAGTCCGACGTGGCCGCTGCTGCGGCCGCTGCTCTACGGGTTGCTGGACTACGCCAAGGCGCGGCGGCTGGCGGACGCGATCGCGCCGATGGGCGGCCGCGAGGCGCTTGAGCATGTGTCGAACCTCTTGGCGGTGCGCCTGAGCGTGCGCGGACTGGAGCGGGTTCCTCGCACGGGCCGCCTGATCGTCGTCGCCAATCACCCGACCGGCATGGCCGACGGGGTGGCGGTCTATGACGCCCTGAAAGGAGTGCGCCCGGACCTGATGTTCTACGCCAACGCCGACGCGCACAGGGTGTCGCCGCGATTCGCCGAAGCGCTGATTCCCGTTGAGTGGGTGGAAGCCAAGCGGACCCGCGAACGCACGCGCCTGACCCTGACCCTGACCCGCCAGGCGCTGGAGGCGGAGCGGGTCCTGGTGATCTTCCCGGCGGGCCGGCTGGCGAGACAGGACGCCGACGGCCAGCTTGCCGATCCGCCCTGGGCGTCGAGCGCGGCCTCGCTGGCGCGCCGGTACGCCGCCCCGGTGGCGCCGATCCATCTGGAGGGACCGTCCTCGACCCTGTTCCATCTGTTCAATCGCTTCAGCGAGGAGCTGCGCGATATCACCCTGTTCCATGAGATGCTGAACAAGCGACGGCGCCGGTTCTGCCTGACGATCGGCCCGCTGATTTCGCCAGAGACGTTGGGCGCGGACGCTGCGGCGGCGACAGAACGCCTGAAGCGCCATGTGGAACATGGGCTCGCCGCTGATCCCGACAGGGTCTTCGAATGATTCGCGACATGGCCCTGGACGATGAAGCCGCGACGCGCCGGTTGGGTGCGGCGGTGGCCCGGGCGCTCCGGCGCCGCGAATCGGTGTGCCTCTCAGGACCCCTAGGCGCGGGGAAGTCGGTGCTGGCGAGGGCTCTGGTGCGCACGCTCACCCAGCCGGACGAAGAGGTTCCGAGTCCCACATTCACCCTGGTGCAATTCTATTCTGGTCCGCGCCTCGACATCGCCCACTTCGACCTCTACCGGCTGACATCACCGGACGAGGCCTATGAGATTGGCCTCGACGAGGCCCTGGAGCATGGCGCGGCGGTGATCGAATGGCCCGAACGGCTGGAAGGTCGGCTGCCAGCCGACCGACTCGATATAGAGATCGCCTTCGAAGGCGAGGCGCGGCGGGCGCGGCTGTCGCCTCACGGCGCGTGGGAGGGGCGAGCGCTTGAGTTCTGATCGTGAAGTTCTGAAGCGTGAATTCCTGCGAGGCGCCGGTTTCGGCGATGCGCGGCGTGAACTGCTGGCCGGCGACGCTTCCACCCGGTGCTATGAGCGGCTGTATTCGCCGGGGGGCGCGCAGGCGATCTTCATGGATCAGCCGCCGGGTGAGGGCGCGCCCTGTCCCCCGCGGGCCAGCCCCGACGAACGGCGGGCCGCCGGTTACAACGCTATGGCGCGGCTGGCGGCGGGTCGGGTCGACGCCTTCGTGGCGGTGGCCGGATGGTTGCGGGAGCAAGGGCTTTCAGCGCCGCGGATCCTGGCTCATGACGCGTCGGCGGGCCTGGCGGTGATCGAAGATCTGGGCGATGGCGTCTATGCTCGGCTGATCGAAGACGGCGCGGACGAGGCGGAGCTCTATGATGCGGCGATAGCGGCGCTGGCTCAGATGCATGCCGCCGCGCCGCCGCCGGTTCTCACCGCGCCGGGAGCTAGCTGGCCGCTGCTCGAATACGACGAAGTGGCGTTGAAGGTGGCCTCGGACCTGTTCGTGGAATGGCTGCCAAAACTCAGACCCAACCTCACCTTCGGCCCCGACGCGATCACCAAATGGGATGCGCTGTGGGCGCCCGTGCAGGCCCGAGCGGCCCAAGGCGCCAGCGTATTCTGCCATCGCGACTATCATGCGGAGAACATGATCTGGATGCCGGAGCGGACCGGGGCGGCGCGAGTGGGACTGCTGGACTTTCAGGACGCGGTGCGCGCCCATCCGGCCTGGGACATGTCGATGCTGCTTCATGACGCCCGCCGCGATGTCAGCGCCGAACGGGAGGCCGCCTGTCTGGAGCGCTATTTCGAGCTCCGCCCCCAGGTTGATCGCGCGGCGTTCACTGCTGATTTCCACGCCTTGGGCGCGCTGAATATCGTGCGCATTCTCGGCATCTTCTCCCGCTTGGTGACCCGGGACGGCAAACCCCGCTACGCCGGCTTCATGCCCAGGCTGTGGGGTTATCTCGACCGCTGTCTGGCCGACGCACAGCTTGCGCCGCTGGCGAGCTGGCTGGAAGCTTACGCGCCGGCGGACCTACGCCAATGACCCCCGGCCCCACCACGGCCATGGTGCTGGCCGCAGGACTCGGCACCCGGATGCGGCCGCTGACCAACGACCGGCCTAAGGCCCTGGTGGAGGTGGACGGGCGCGCCCTCCTTGACCGGGTCCTGGACCGGCTGGTCGCGGCCGGCGTTCGTCGCGCGGTGGTCAATGTCCACCACTTCGCGGACCTGGTGGAGGCTCACCTGGCTCGACGCACGGACCTGGAAATTCTGATCTCGGACGAGCGTGGCCTGATCCTGGATTCCGGCGGGGGCATTCTGAAGGCGCGGCCGCTGCTGGGCGACAACCCCATCTATCTGGCGAATATCGATTCCCTGTGGATGGACGATGGTGAGCCGCCGCTGGAAACCCTGAGGCGCGCCTGGGATCCGGATCAGATGGATCTGTTACTTCTGTTGGTCCGACGCGGCCATGGCATTGGATTCGAGGGGCCGCCGGGCTTCTTCATGGATCCGGCGGGTCGGCTGACCCACTCCGCCGCGCCTGATGTGGTGACGCCCTTCGCAAATGTTGGATTCGGGATCATGAAACCCCAGGTCATCGATGGCGCTGGCGAAGGTGCGTTTCCTATCCATCCGGTCTGGCGGCGGCTTCAGGGCGAAGGCCGGTTGTTTGGGGCGGTGATGGACGCCTACTGGATGCATGTGGGTGATCCGGCCGCGCGGGCCGCGGCCGAAAACCGGATTCGCGGTTAGCGCTCTTCGTCGAACCGGCTTGCGACCAAGGCGCAGAGGGCTTCAACGGCCTCGTCGGCCTGAGGCCCTTCGGCGGTGATCTCGATATTGCTGCCGATGCCGGCGGCCAGCATCATCAGGCCCATGATCGAGCGGGCATCGACCGTATGGCCGTCCTTTGAGACAAGCACTTCAGCGTCATAGGTTCCCGCGAGAGTCACGAATTTAGCAGAGGCCCTTGCATGGAGACCGCGCTCGTTGACGATCTCGACGGTTCGGACGATCGGCTCGGTCACTTGTCGCCGGCCAGCACGTAGGAAGCGACGGAAATATACTTTCGGCCGGCCTCCTGCGCGCAGGCGACGCATTCCTGAAGGCTGCTCTTGCCCCGTACGCTGGCCAGTTTGATCAACATCGGCAGATTCAGGCCGGCGATAACCTCGGCCTTGGTCTGCTCCATCACCGAAATCGATAGATTGGACGGCGTGCCGCCGAACATGTCGGTCAGAAGGATGACACCGGCGCCGGAGTCCACCCGCGCGCAGGCCGCCAGGATGTCCCTCCGGCGGCGCTCCATGTCGTCGTCCGGTCCGATGCAGATGGCCTCGACAGCAGTCTGGGGCCCCACGACGTGCTCCATGGCGAAGATAAACTCTTGCGCCAATCGCCCGTGTGTCACGATCACGAGGCCGATCATTCAAACTCTCTCAACGGGATTCATCCCCCGGCAGCGGCAAGTTCCAGGCCGCAAGGGGGCGCTAGATACGCCCATTACAGCGTACGTCCAATATGTCCGAGCGCGCGACGGAGTTTCGCAGGCGCCGAAGCTTCAAGCGGCGAGAGCCGCAGGACCGGGAGCCGCACCGCCAACCGATCAGAATATTCAGGCTCCGGAATACGTTCAGGTGGCGCGCACAGGACGATAAGCACCACTTCACAAAACCCCAAGGGCGGCTCCTCCACCACGTCGAATCCGCGAATTTCGATCCGGCCGCGCAGGGTGTCCGGCGCACGGCCAAACAGGCGGCCATCAGAAACCCAGAGCTCCGTGCGGTCATCAGCGACAAGCCGCATTCCCTCCGACAGGCAGCGCAGGGCGAGGTCCGTTTTTCCCGCCCCTGAGCGCCCCTCAATCAGGGCGCCGCGCCAGAATCCACCCAGACGCTGCGCCACCATGCCGCAATGGGCGATCACCCGCGCACCGCCGGAAGCACCACGGTGAAGCGCGCGCCTGCGACCGAGCCATCTGGGCGCAGGCGATTTTCCGCTCGAATCGTCCCGCCATGCGCCGCGGTGATCTGGCGTGCGATTGAAAGGCCCAGACCTGAATTCCCTCCGAAAGCCGCGCCTTTGGGCCGTGAGGTGTAAAACCGGTCGAAAACGGTCTCCAGGTTTTCCGCTGGGATGCCGGGGCCATCGTCTTCAACCGTGGCGATGGCTTGCCCACGCGCCTGGGATACAGCGACCCGCACTTCACCGCCATGCGGACTGAATGAGCGGGCGTTGTCGATAAGGTTGCGGAACACCTGGCCCAGGGGCCCCTCCCGTCCGGAGACCAGCACCGGCTCCATCGCCTCAATCGCAACAAAACGAACGTCGACCGCACCGGGCATAGCTGTGGCGTGATAGAGGCTCGCGACTTCCGACAGAAGGCGGGCCAGATCCATCACCTTTGGCGAATCCCGCGACAGTTCGGCATCCAGGCGCGAGGCGTTAGAGATGTCCGTGACCAGACGATCGAGCCGCTGGACGTCCTGTTGCAGGATGCCAAGCAGACGGTCGCGCGCACTTGGGTCCTTGACCAATTCCAGCGTTTCCACCGCCGAGCGCAAGGAGGTGAGGGGATTTCGGATCTCATGGGCCACGTCAGCGGCGAAGGCCTCGATGGCGTCCATGCGCTCGGACAGAGACTGGGTCATGGCCTCCAACGAGCGGGTCAGGTCGCCCAGCTCATCGTCGCGCTTGGCGATGTCGGGCAGGGAGATCGCTCGCGCCCGGGACAGCCGCACGCTGTCGGCGGCGCGGGACAGTCGGCGAACAGGCTGGGCGATCAGCCGATTGAGCATGACCGACGACAATAGGAAAACCGCGGCCGCGATCAGGATGAAGGGAACGAGGTTGCGCCGTTCGCGTGCGATGATCTGATCGACGTCGCTGGCTTCCAGGGTGAGGACGCCAAGCACCGCCTGGACGTGCTGGATCGGGATCGACACGGATACGACACGTTCGCCGTCCTCTCCCACCCGCAATCCGGCTTGATGTTCGCCCTGCTGCGCGCGGGCGACCTCCGCCTGCAGGGACTTGCGCGCAACGGAAACCGGCTCGGTCGGCTTTGATTGGGGAAGATCGAGCTTGAAGGCGTTCGGGTCGGACGCCGGGCGCGCCGGCGGCAGCACTTTCCATTCGACGCGGTCGGCGACGGTGTAGGAGTCCGCAATCAACTGGCCCTGCGAATCGAACAGCCGCGCCCGCTGCGTCCGCGGATTGGAAAGCATCTGCAGGATCTCGCTGGCGTACTGCGGATCCATCGCCGGTTCCGGTTCGCCCACTGTCGCGGCCCGGTCGATGATGTTGGCGATCAACTCACCCTGAGTGGTGAGGCTGTCCTGGCGTGCGATGATCAGGCCGCGGCGATATTCGTTCAGCACCAGGGCGCCGGCCACCAGGATCACGAGGCCCAGCAGGTTCAGCAGGATGATCAGCCGGCCAAGGCGCGAGCCCGGCAGCCATGCTGACAGACTCACCCGATGGCGCCGCTCACGATTCGCGGTAGCGGTAACCGACGCCATAAAGCGTTTCGATCGCGTCGAAGGTGTTGTCGACGTCACGGAACTTCTTGCGCATCCGCTTGATGTGGCTGTCGATCGTGCGATCGTCCACGTAGACCTGATCCTCGTAGGCCGCGTCCATAAGATTGTCGCGGCTTTTCACGAAACCGGGTCGTTGGGCCAGTGATTGCAGCAAAAGAAACTCGGTGACCGTCAATTTCACCGGCCTGCCTTCCCAGAGGCAGTCATGGCGCGCCGGATCGAGGGTCAGCTTGCCGCGCTTGATAGCCTTGGAGGCCTCCGCCGCGGCCGCCTGGGTTTCTTCGCCGTCGATTCCGGCGCGGCGGAGAATCGCCCTTACCCGCTCGATCAGCAGGCGTTGGCTGAACGGTTTATGGATGTAGTCGTCGGCGCCGAGGTTGAACCCCAATATTTCGTCGATCTCCTCGTCCTTCGACGTGAGGATGATCACCGGCACGTCCAAGGTCCGGCGCAGGCGGCGAAGCACCTCCATCCCGTCCATGCGCGGCATCTTCACATCCAAGATCGCAAGGTCCGGGGGATCAGCCTCCAGGGCCGCCAGCCCGGAGGCTCCGTCATAGTAGGCCTTCACGGTGTGGCCATGGCTCTCCAGGGCGAGGCTGACGGAAGTGGTGATGTTCTCGTCGTCGTCAACCAGTGTGATTTTGGCCATGTGACTGTCGCGTCTCCTTGCGCACCTTTGAGGATTACTCTCCCAGCAGCGTGGCCTCAATGGGGCGGAGCGCGTCAGGTCACTGGGCATTAAACTTGTTCAGCCATTCTGAGTTCCGTCGAGGGGTATGAATATGAGCGCTGGTCAGGTTCATTTCGAGGTTTTCGTACTGAAGCGCGCCGGCGCGGCGTGGGCGCTTGAATTGGCGACCGAGGATCGGGCGGTGGCCCTCGCTTCGGCTGAGACGATCATCGCCGAGCATCGGGCGCTGGCTGTGCGGGTGACCAAGGAGACCCTTGATCCCGAGACCCGCGGCTTTCGTACGGCGGAAATCCTCAGTCTGGGCGACGCCAACGTGAAGGCGGCCAAGAAAGTCCGCGAAGATTTGGAACCCCTGTGCGTCGCCCCGCAGGATCTCTACACGATGCATGCGCGGTCACGGATCGCCCGGCTGCTCGATGGCTGGCTGGAGCGCAATCGCGCAACGGCGTTTGAACTTCTGCACCGGCCTGATCTGGTGGAGTTGCTGGAAGGCGCCGGCACTGACCTGCAGCACGCCCTTCAGAAGATCGCCGTGCCGGAAGCGCAGGATCGCGGCATTTCGGTGCACGAACTGATGCGCACCTTCCAGGCGCTGGCGGAGCGCGGCATCGAGCGCCTCCTGAAAGACAAGCGCAAGGGCGTGCTGGTCAATCTGGACAAGGAGAAGTTCCCGGCCGCCTGTGAGCGCCTCGCGCGAGATCCGGAGCGGCTCTACCTGCTGGGCGCAGGGGTCGCCGGCGCGATGGCGGCGGCCAAGACCTGGCCCGACAAGGTGTCGGTCCTGCTGGACCTCGCCGACAGCGCGCCCGCCGAGGGCGGCGGGCGGGCGCTCGCGCTGGCGGTGATCGAACAGCCGCTTTCGGAAATCCTGGGCTCCAAGGTCGGATTGGATGACCTGCTGGGCAAGGATCTGGATCTGGGTGCGGCCCTGGCGGGCATGACCCGGCTGGCCGCAGCCGCGGCGGTTAACCCGCTGCTGGAAATCGACAAGTCTGTGGCCAAGATCATGCCGCGCCTGTCGGCGCCGGCTGAGCGGCTGGCCAAATGGCTGGGCGGCGAAGATTTCGTAAGTGTGCGGGAATCCATAGGACGGCGGGTCTTGCGCGAACTGAATGGGCCGCGCCGCCTGCGGCCCAGCGACGCAGAGAGCGAGATTGACGTGTTGCGGGGCCTTGCCCGGGCCTTGGCCGCAGCGTCGGGTCGACTGCTGCCCCTCGACGATGTCCAGGCCGCCTTCGCGGCCCGTTCAAAATCCCTGATCGTGGGTGATTTCGTCCAGGAGTACCTGGGAGAGGATCGATCAGCGCGGCAGGAGGCCGAGGCGTTGATCTGGCTGGTGGAGAACGTGATCGGCGGCGCCAACAAGCGCCAAGCTGGCCGCTATCTGTTTGGGGTTGTCACCGCGCTGCGGTTCGAAAAGGAAATGCGTTACGGGCCCGATAGCCCCGCCGCGCGGCTGGCGGCCCTCGCCAAGCTTCAGCGCGCCGTGGCGCGATGTGGTCTGGTGGCTGAAGATTATGAGCCCATCCAGCAGAAATTCGGTGAGCTTGGCGGGCAGGTCGAGGCTGACTCCAAACTGGCTGCCGCAGTCGCCAAGGCGGCAGGACCGGTCGTTCATCGCCTTATGCTGCTGCTCAAGCTCGCCGCAGGCGAGGCCGCGCCGCTCGGGCCGGCGGCGGATCGGGCCAAGGTGGAGGCCATGAAGCTGGTGCGCCTGGACGAGACCCGTGCGGAGCTGGCCAAATCGCCGGAGCAGATGGACCGCGTGCGCGAACTGCTGGCGACCGTGGCCAAGGCCGCATAGGACCTGATTCAGCCGTCAGTTCGGTTCGATCTCAAGGCATCGGTGTTCAGAGGCTGAGGATTGCGCCGAGCGCCTCAACGACCCGATCGACATCAGCCTCGGCCATCGACGGATAGAGCGGTAGCGACAGGCAGCGGTCATACCAAGCGTCGGCTCCGGGCAGATCGTGATCGCCGTACCGGTCCCGGTAGTAGGGTTGGCGGTGAACCGGGATGTAATGCACCTGAGTTCCCACCCCTCGCGCCCGCAACGCCTCGACCACTGTCAGGCGTTCGCGGCCGAGGCCCCGGAAGTCGATCAGGACGGTCATCAGATGAAGTACTGGTTCACTCCATGGCGGCGACGTGGCGATCTCGACAGTTGGCGCCAAGGCGCTTAACCCGGCCCGGTAGCGGGCGCTCAAAGCGCGGCGGCGGTCAGCGAACCGGTCGAGCTTGGCGAGTTGCGACAGACCCAGCGCGCAGAGGACGTCGGGCAGGCGATAGTTATAGCCTGGCTCCGCCATTTCGTACCACCAGGGCTCTGCGCCGGCGGGGCGCACCATTCCGTGGCTTCGCAGGATTCGAAGGCGTTCCGCCAGGGCTGCGTCATTGGTGACCACCATTCCGCCCTCGCCGGTGGCGATGGTCTTGACCGGGTGGAAGGAAAAGGTCGCCATGGCCGAGTGGCGCACATCTCCCACGGTCTCGGCGACGCCCGCGAACCGCATTGTAGAGCCCAGCGCATGGGGGGCGTCTTCGACCAGCGTGCCGCCGGCGGCCTCCGCCAGGGCCTGCAAGGCCGGCAGCTCGGCCACGTCGCCACGCAGATGGACCGGCAGCACGGCGCCCAGCCTTCGCCCCTCCAGCCGGTCTAGGGCCGCTTTCAGCGACGCTGGCGTCATAAGACCAGAATGGGGGTCCACATCGGCGAACACCACCTCGGCGCCAACGTAACGGGCGCAATTGGCCGTGGCCAGGAAGGTGATCGAGGGCGCGATGCAGACGTCGCCAGGTCCGATCTTGAGCGCCAGCATGGCCAGATGCAGGGCGGCGGTGCCGTTGGCGCAGGCCACCGCATGGCGGGCGCCGACTCTTGCGGCGAAGGCGCTTTCAAAGGCCTCGACCCGAGGACCCGTGGTCAAGAAGTCGCTACGCAGGGCTTCGGCCACAGCGGCGATGTCGTCGTCCTCGATGGTCTGCCGGCCGTAGGGCAGCAGGGCTTCAGGCATCGTTGAGCATCGCCACCAGATCTGGCCCGGTCAGCCAGTCCGTGTTGGTGTCGCTGGCGTAGCTGAAGTCCTCATCCACGCGTCGGTGGGTGTCGGTGAAGGGCGTACGCCGATATTCCACGAAGGCGGGCTCAATGGCGTAGCGGTCGCCCAGATCGACCGTGGCGCGGGCGTCATCGGCGGAGATCATCATCTCGTGCAGCTTCTCGCCAGGGCGAATACCGATCACCTTCACGGCGGCGTCTGGCGCCATGGCCGCGGCAAGTTCCGTCATACGCATGGACGGAATCTTGGGGACGAAAATCTCGCCGCCACGCATCAGCGACAGAGATGACAGCACGAACTCTACCCCTTGGTTCAGGGTGATCCAGAAGCGCGTCATCCGCGGATCAGTGATCGGCAGTTCTGTCGCGCCCTTGGCGATCAGGCGCTGAAACAAAGGTCCGACTGAGCCGCGTGATCCCACCACATTGCCGTAGCGGACCACGGAGAAGCGGGTGCCAATATCGCCGGAAAGGTTGTTTGCGGCCACGAAGGTCTTGTCCGAGGCGAGTTTGGTGGCGCCGTAGAGGTTGATCGGGTTGCAGGCCTTGTCGGTGGAGAGCGCCACCACCTTGCGCACCCGATTGGTCAGGCAAGCCCAGACAACGTTCTCCGCGCCCAGCACATTTGTGTGGATGCACTCGGACGGATTGTACTCGGCGGCGGGGACCTGCTTGAGGGCCGCGGCGTGGATGACGATGTCGACGCCGCGCAGGGCCAGGGCTAGGCGTTCGCGGTCACGCACGTCCCCGAGGAAGAAGCGCATACGCGCCATGTCCGCATCGTCGAACCGCTCCCGCAGATCGATTTGCATGTCATGCTGCTTCAGTTCGTCGCGCGAGTAGACGATCAACTTGCGCGGTTGGGCGTGGGCAAGAACCGTTTCGATAAAGCGGCGGCCAAAGGAACCGGTGCCACCGGTCACCAGTATGGCCTTGCCGTCTAGGTCTTTCATGTCGGGGGCGAAGGCGGCCAAGGCGGGCTCCGATTCAGGGTCGGCGACACTCTCCACCCGCTCCCGTAAAGAGAGCGCTAACTATGATGCGTCAGCTTGGCTGACATGTATCGCCGCAGTCTGATATCTGCCGCCGCCGTCCTCGCCGCCCTGGCGCCGGACCTCGTCAGGGCCAACGAAAAGCCCGAAAAGAAGAAGGGTGGCGGCGAGTCCTACATCCAGATCGGGGCGATCATCGCCACTACCAATGTCTCTGGCGGTAGTCGGGGCGTACTGACCGTCGAAACCGGCATCGATGTTCCGGAGGCCGCCCTGCGGAACAAGTGCGAACAGGTGACACCGCGCCTGAGGGCGGCGTTCGTACAGGTGATACAAATCTACGCTGCAGGCCTTTCGCCCGGCGCCGTGCCAAACGCTGATTTTATCGGCTCCATTCTCCAGCGGGAAACCGACCGCGTGCTGGGCAAGAAGGGCGCGCGGCTGCTGCTGGGCTCGATCATGATCAACTGAACGGATTCGCGCACCGGCGGCGTGGGGTCCACCGGTGCGCTCCGCCGTCAGCTATCGAAGATCCAGGCGCCTGTGAGGCTGGTCGTCTGGACGCCGACCAGCAGAACCTGATCACCGCCCCCAAAGTCAATCAGGGTGTCAGCGCCGGTCTGGGTGACCGTATAGGTCATGTGATCCTCGATCTGGATCCGGTCGCCCTCGGCCCTGGAGAAATCGATCACGCGTTCCAGGCCGGCGCCTCTTGCGATGTGGAACACATCGGCGCCCGCGCCGCCGCTCAGCGTGTCCGCGCCCCGGTCGCCCGATAGCCAGTCATCGCCCGCGCCGCCGGCAATCGAGTCGTCTCCCTGGCCGCCACGCACGAGGTCGAGGCCCAATCCGCCCCTTAGCGTGTCATTGCCCAGGTTTCCGTAGACAATGTCGCGACCGTCTTCGCCGTCCAGGTCGTCATCGTCCTTGCCGCCCACAACCCAGTCGTCGCCGCCGCCGCCTGTCAGGGTGTCACGACCGGTATTGCCGTTGATATCATCGAATCCGGCGCCGCCGGAAACATGATCGTCGCCGTCCTCGCCACGCAGGTAATTCGTCCCGTCGCCGCCGTGAATGGTGTCGTCGCCCGCGCCGCCCTGCAAGGTGTCGTCGCCACTGTGGCCGCCCATGTCGTCGCCGCCGTCGCCGCCGCGCCGGTCATCTCCGGCCTCGGTGTGATTGCCGCGGTCGTCGTTGAGTTCTGGTTCGGGCATGTCTAGTCACTCCAGGTGTTGCGATCCCGATCACGCCGCGATCTGCAACTCGGTTGGCCCCCTAGCCACCATGGATAACGCAGCAATTGCGATGTTATTCCAACCTGCCCGAAAAATTCGGCGAAATTAAGCTCGGCTGCAGCTGACGCACCTGTTTGGCGCCTCACATCGCCGAGATGCCGCCATCCAGCTTGATCTCCGCGCCAGTCATCAGCTTGCTCTCATCGGAGGCGAGGTAGACGGCGGCGGCGGCGATATCCTCGGGCTGGCCGATGCGTCCGATGGGGATCTGGCGGCCAAGCTTTGCTTCGGCCTCTTCCTTGCCGAACTGCTGGCGCCAGCGGTCGAGGATTGGAGTGTTGATGAACACGGGGTGGATGGAGTTGGAGCGGATCTCCAACTTCTGTTTGGCGCAATGCAGGGCGATGGACTTGGACAAGAGCCAGACGCCGGCCTTAGAGGCGTTATAGGCTGGCGAGCTGTGACTGGCGATCAGGCCGGCGATCGAAGAGATGTTGATGATCGAGCCGGGCTGATTCTGGCGCATGTATTTGAGCGCGTGCTTGGTTCCCAGGAACACCGAATCCACATTGATGCTCATCACCCGTTTCCAGGTGTCGAATTCCAGGTCTTCGATCGCGCCGCCGTCTGCGACGCCGGCATTGTTGATCAGCACCGAGATCCCACCCATGGCCGCGTCGGCTTCCTCCAAGGCGAAGATCCACTGATCCTCCTTGGTGACGTCCAAGGGGAATGCGAAGGCCGTTCCCTCGCCATGGGCGGCATTGATCTCGGCGGCGACAGTTTCGGCGCCAAGGTGATTTATGTCGCCCAGGCTCACCTTAGCGCCCTCGGCGGCCAGGGCCTTGGCCATGGCCGCGCCCAGCCCCTGGGCCCCGCCGGAGATGAACGCCTTCTTGCCCGCGACCCGTCCAGACATCGCTAATCTTCCTTCATTCCGGCCGACGTCGCGGCCATGTCCATGAAACCCGCAAGGGTGACGTCAAGCTCGGTGACTCCCTTCGCGTCATGGGTGGTCAGAGTCACATCCACCCGATTGTAAACGTTGAACCACTCCGGGTGGTGGTCGAGTTTCTCGGCCATCAGGGCGCAGCGGGTCATGAATCCGAAGGCGGCCGAGAATTCCGAAAAGCGAAACGTGCGCTGGATGGCGTCGCGGCCGTCATCGACCGCCCGCCACTTCGGCAACAGCGCCAGGGCCGCCGGCGCGCCGATCCGGTATGGCCTGGTCACGTTGCGGCCCCTTCGAACACCAGGCCTGTAGCCTCCGCCAGATCGGTCAGGGCCTGGGCTTCGCTGACCACCTTGATCGCCCGCATGCCGAGCTGGGCGGCGGGTTTGCAGTTGATGCCAAGGTCATCGAGGTAGACGCAGTCCGCCGGCGACACAGACAGGGCTTCGCACGCCATCAGATAGATTTTGGGGTCGGGCTTTCGCACGCCGGCCTTGGCGCTTTCGATCACGACGTCGAACAGGGGCATGACCTCGCCGACCCCACCTGCGCGCTGAGCCGCCTCGGCGTGACCTGGGCTGTGCTCGGTGAGCATGTTGTTGGTAATGCAGCCCACCTTGAAGCGGGCCTTGCAGGCCTTTAACGCCTCGACCATTCGCGGACGTATCAGGCCGCGCAGCAAGGGCAGGACATCGCGCCCGCGGATCGGGAATCCCAGCGAGAGGGACTCGTCCATGAAAAGTTGGTCGAAGCGGGCGGCGTCGATCTGAGAACTCTCGAACAGCGCCCAGGCGTTGGTGTCCGGATTTGTGGAATTGACCTTGCGGATCAGGTCATGCGGAGCGCCGACCTCAGCCTCGAAGCGGTTGAAGGCCTCGAAGGGAGACGTCGTGAAGACACCGCCGAAATCCCATATCACCGCCTCTGTCGCCAACGCCGTCTCCCGCCTCTTGATCCCCCCATGACGCTAGTAAGAGGGCGCTGCATGCGCAAGGCGCGCCGCGGTCATTGATCTGCTATCAGACGCCATGATCTCCGCCAGTCGCCTGCCACGTCTGCTGCGCATCGCCGCCTACGCGGCGTGCCTGGCGGTGATCGCCGCGCTCTCGCTGGCGCCGTCGGAGGACTTGCCCGCCCCGAACCTGTCGGACAAGTCCGAGCATGCCATTACCTATGCCGTGCTGACGGCGTTGAGCTTCGCGCTCTTCCCGAAACATCCAAGATTGGCTGTGGCTTCGGCAATCGCGTTCGGCGTGGCGATGGAGTTCGCGCAGGGCGCCATGAATCTTGGTCGCCAGGCGGATTGGCAGGATGCCGCCGCCAACGGACTGGGCGTATTGTTCGTGGCCCTGTCCTATGGTGTCTGGCGGCGGGTGGCGCGTCGGACGTGAGGCTGCGTCATGCGCCGTGGGAGGAGAACGCCGATTTCGCAATCGGCCTGAGGGCGATCTCACCAGACGCCTGGCTGGAGGGCGGAGAGGCCGACCCCGCGGTGCGCAAGGATCCGCTTATCGCCGCGCATCCTGCAGAAACCTGGGCGGAAACGGAGGGGTCCCGCGAGGCTCAGGCAGAGGCGCTGGCGCTGGTCGAAGTCGCCCTTGGCAGACACATTGCTGCGGAGGGGCAGGCGCCGCTTCTGGCCGCCGCGCGTGCGACGGCTGACGATCTTTGTTTGATGCAGCGGCGTGATGGAGATTGGCGGCTGACCGCCCTATGCCTCTGCGCTCCGACATTCTTTACGGCGGCGCAGGTGATTGGCCGATCACTTGCGGACCTGCATGCCCCGGTGGAGGGGTTCGCGGAGCGGTTCCTGACGCGCACCCGGCGGGTGTTCGACGGGTTGCGGCAGGACCTTGTTCTGGAGCGGCGCAACTGGACGCTGGTCAACGCGGCTGAGCGGTTCATGCCCTCCGCCGCGGCGATGCGCGCGCAGATCCCCGAAATCGACCCGGCCGAGTCTGGGCGCGTCCTGCATTTGCGTGTTGAGCGCCAGACCCTGCGTCGGTTGCCGCGCACAGATTCGGCGTTGTTCACCATCAGGGTTTGGATCACGCCGCTGGCGGATCTTGCGGAGGATCGTGACCGCTTGTCAGCGTTTGCCAAGGCCTGGCGTTCTGCTACGCCCACTTTCCGTAACTACAAGCAACTTGCGCTTTATGATCGCCTAATCGAGGTGTTTCTTCGCGCAGAGGGAGAAAACTACAGCGTTAACGGAAACTGATCCGCATGTTCGCAGTTCCTTTGTCTGAAAAGTCGTCTCCGGTGACCGTTATGCGCCTTCGTTCCGTTCTTCCCGCAGCCACGCTTATCTTGGCAGGATGCCTTGGGCAACCCGGAGAAAAGGGCGCGCAATCGGCGCGCACGACGATTTCGTCCGCGTCGGCGACAATGCCACCGGCCAGCTGCCCGCCGACACCCGTGTGCGTTCCGGAAAAGGCCGGACAGGGCGGCGGCCACGCGAACGGCGGCGACTGGTTTGGCCGCCACCCGGGCGCCGGCGGCGGTCGCGGCGCGAAGACGGCGCATCGTGGCTTCCGTAGCCACGCAGTCGGTGGCCCTCGCAGTTACGCCGGCCTGGGCGGCAGCGGCCATCACGGCGGCGGAATGGAGTCTGGATTTCATCATCGCCGTCACGGCGAAGGCGGCGGCCGCTACGGCGCGCCGCCTCTGGCTGGCGGGCGCGATTCCGCTCAGCCTCGCGCTGATGATCGTGACATGGCTTATGATGATCCGCACTACAGCGGCCCGCACTATGGAACACCCCGGATGGGCGGCGGCTATCGAGGTCGCGGCTACGATGACAACCGCCGCTATGGCGACGAACATTCCAGCGATCCGCGCCTCGAGCGACCGACCGATGGATCGGCCTATATTGATCGGCGCGCGCCCGATGACCGCGCTGCGCCACGCCAGGGCACGGGCCGCGGGCCGTTCGCGCCGGGCTATCCCTATGCGCGGAATGGCCGCCCGCCAGCGCCGGGCGCGGCCCACCCGCCGGCCGACGGTCACGCAAATCCGCACCACGGCGACATGGCGTCGGCGCCGGACGAATCGGCGAGCGGCTCCATGGTTCGTCACGCCTATCGCCATGGATATCGTGAAGGCTACCAGGATGGCGCCGGCGCAGGTTCTGACGAGCGGGGCTATAGCTACGGTTACGGGGACGGCTACCGGGCCGCCCCACCGCCGCCCGCGACACCCTCCCGGAAGGACGATCGCTTCGGCTCTGACCAAGCCGGCGGCCAAGGCGGCGGCTGGGCGCATCGCGACAGTCGGTCCAGCGGCAGCATGGCGCAGGGTGAGCGGCGGGTCTGGGCCCCTGGCTGCGGCTGCATGGTCGTCACCCGTGCGGCCGGTTTCGATCGCAATGGCTATCTCACCTGGCCCGGCAAGGTCCCGGCCCGCCCCTAATTTTGGCTGGCTTGCCGCGGCGCTCGCGGTCCCTCTATCGTGAGGGGACGCAGGAGGCCACATGAGTCGATACAAGCCCGCCAAGTCCGCGAAGCCCCGCGTAAAGCTCTATTTGGCTTCGCCCTGCTACGGCGGAACCCTGAACATCTACTTCGTCCAGTCTCTGCTGGCGCTGCAGGACGCCTGCCGGGCGAAGGGGCTGCCTCTGCAGGTCGATATGATGGGCGGCGACGCCCTGATCACCCGAGCACGTAGCCGGTTGGCCGCCCAATTCCTGGCTTCCGACGCCACGCAGCTGCTGTTTATCGACGCTGATATCGGCTTCAAACCCGAAAATGTTTTCCGCTTGTTGGAAGCCAACCGCGACGTGGTCGCGGCGGTTTGTCCGCTCAAGTCCATTGACTGGGAGAAGGCCCGCCGGGCGGCTGAGGCCGGGGTAGCCGATCTGCAGGCCGCCTCGATCGGATACGTGGTTCGGTTCATCCCAACGCCGGACAGTTCCGTGGAAGTCGAGGGAGGGTTCGCCAAAGTCGCCTACGGCGGCACCGGCTTCCTGATGATCAAGCGCGCAGCCATGCAGGCGGTGGTGGACGCCCACCCCGAACTACGCGCGCGAATGGGCGATATGGCCGACGCGGCGGCGCCCGTGGCGACGATGATCTTCGACACCATGATTGAACCGGAGACCGGCCAGTACCTTTCAGAGGACTATGCATTTTGCCGCCGCTGGCGCGATCTGGGCGGCGACATCTGGGCGGATATGGAGGCCAGACTGACCCATGTGGGCCATGCCGCCTACACCGGCAGTCTGGTCCAGGCGATGACCCAGAAGGCGTAGAGCCGGCGAAATTCGTTAACCTTCGCCTTGTTCGGCGCGTGGACATGGCGCGCGGTCCATGCGTAGGGTGGACCCAGGCGAATCGTCCTTGCGGGGACGACCGCTACGAATTCAGATCAGGCAGGAATCCATGGCTACCGCAAAGAAGAACAACGCCCTGCAAAAGCCGATGCAGCCGTCTCCGGAACTCGCCGCCGTTGTCGGCGCTGGTCCAGTGACGCGGGGTGAAGTGGTCTCGAAAATCTGGGACTATATCAAGAAGAACAATCTGCAGAATCCCGCGAATAAGCGTGAGATCCAGGCCGACGACAAGCTGAAGAAGCTGTTCGACGGCAAGGCCAGCGTCAACATGTTCGAGATGAACAAGTATTTCAGCAAGCACCTCTCTTAGGGCGCCCTGAACGTCTCTTAGGACGCCCTGAACGTCGCCCTGATAGGGCGCGAACGCGAGGTGAATTCAGGGGGTGCCGGCGCGCAGTCGGCGCCCCCTTTCTCGTGGACGCAACATGGAAATGGCCACTTCGCGCGCCGGAAGGCGCGGTATAGAGCCACGGTCAGGCAACGGTGAGGCGGCAATATGGGCAAGGTCATCAGGATCGGCGGAGCCGGCGGATTCCTGGGCGACTCACAAACCGCCGCGCCGCAACTGCTGGCCGGAGGTGATCTCGACTACATGGTGCTGGACTATCTGGCCGAGCTCACCATGTCCCTGCTCGCTAGGTCCCAGGCCAAGACGCCCAGCGGCGGCTACGCCCGTGATTTCACCGACTGGGTTTGGAAGGACAATATGGCCGCGCTGAAGGCTGGCGGGGTCAAGCTGGTCACCAACGCCGGCGGGCTTAACCCGCGAGCCTGCCGCGCGCGTATGGAGGAACTGGCTGCGGAGGTGGGATTAAGTTTCCGCATCGCCATCGTCGAAGGCGACGACCTGCGGCCCCGGGCGGAGGAGCTTTCTGGATCCGCCGAAATGTTCACCGGGACAGCTGCGCCCGACCCGGCTCGGACCCTCAGCATGAATGCCTATCTAGGTGCAAAACCGATCGCCGAAGCCCTGGCGGCGGGAGCCGAGGTGGTGATCACCGGGCGGGTGGTGGATTCGGCGGTTGTGTTGGGTCCGCTGGTTCATGAATTTGGCTGGGCCTGGGACGACTACGACCGCCTGTCGGCCGGTTCGCTTTGCGGGCACGTGCTGGAATGCGGCGCGCAGGCGACGGGCGGCCTGTTCACCGACTGGGAGAAGGTCCCCGACTGGGCGCACATCGGCTATCCGATCGCGGAATGCGCCGCGGATGGAACCTTTGTGGTGACCAAGGTCCCAGGGACCGGAGGCCTATGCGTTCCGGCCACGGTGGCCGAACAGATCCTTTATGAAGTGGGTGATCCCCAGAGCTACCACCTTCCGGACGTCGCCTGTGACTTTAGTCATGTGAAGGTCGAAGCCCTGGGGCCGGACAGGGTGCGGGTCTCAGGCGCGCGCGGCCGCGCGCCGTCGGGCGCCTACAAGATCTGCCAGACCTATCAGGATGGATGGCGGATCCTGGCGGTGATGCCCGTGATGGGTCGCGACGCGGCGCGTAAGGCCGAGCGGCAGGCCGGGGCGGTGATCGAGCGGGTGGAGGAATTGCTGCGCAACCGTAACATGCCGCCGTTCCGCGCCACCCGGATCGAACCGCTGGGGGCTGAATACACCTATGGCGCCCAGTCCCGCGCCCGCGACGTCCGCGAGGTGGTCTGCAAGATCGGCGTAGAACATGAGGACCGCGCCGCGCTCGATGTGTTCATGCGGGAGGTGGAAAGCCCTTCAACCTCGATGTCGGTGGGCACGACCGGCTGGTTTGGTTCAAGGCCCGCTGCGGCGCCGGTGGTGAAGATCCACTCCTTTTTGGTGGATCGCGCGCGTATTCCGGTCACGGTGGACCTCGGCGGGCGCAACTTCGTGTGCGCGCCTCAGACGGCGACACCGGTCCCCGACCCGGCGCCGATCCCCGTCGGACTTGCCGCCGCGCCGGCCGCGACCGAGGCGGTGCTGGCGCCGCTGATATCGCTGGCCTGGGCGAGGTCAGGCGACAAGGGCGACGCCTTCAACGTCGGCGTCATCGCGCGGCGTCCTGAGTTCATGCCCTATATCCGCGCCGCGCTGAGCGAAGCGGCGGTGCAGGCCTTCTTCGCCCACGAATTTGAGGGTGCGGCCCGGCCGCAGGTGCGCCGCTATGAGGTTCCCGGTCTCGACGCGCTAAATTTCCACCTGCTGCAATCGCTAGGGGGCGGTCAGATGGCGTCCCTTCGCATCGACCCGCTGGCCAAGGGCAAGGCGCAGCAGTTGTTGGATATGGAGATCCCCGTCCCCGCCTCGATGATGAACGCCATCGAGGCGGCGACCTGAGTATGGGTGGCTACCGCGGCGGCATGCGGATGGCTCCGTCCAGTCGGACCACCTGGCCGTTGAAATAATCGTTGCGGCACATGGTCAGCGCCAGATCCGCGAACTCCTCCGGCTTGCCCAGGCGGCGGGGGAACGGCACCGAGGCGTTGAGGCCGGCCCAGACCTGTGGGGCGCGCTCGCGGACGCCAAGCATCGGCGGCGTCGCCATGATGCCGGGCAGAATGGTGTTGACGCGGATGCCTTCGCTCGACAGGTCGCGGGCGATGGTTAGCGTCATGCCCGCGATGGCCGCCTTGGCCGCCGAATAGGCCGCTTGTCCGATCTGCCCGTCCTGGGCGGCCACCGAGCCGGTGTTTACGATGGCGCCGCGGCAGCCGTCCTCATCCAGCGGATCCTGGGCCATCATTCCCGCCGCGGCGAAGGTGATGCAGCGGAAAGTGCCGACCGTGTTGAGGCCGAGCGTCGCCTCGAAGGCCGCCACGTTATGGCGCACGATCTCGCCGGTTTCCTTGTTGCGGGAAACGGTCTTGCCGGTTCCGCCGCCGGGGGCGCCGCCACCTGCGCAGTTGATAAGGATGCGTTCCTGGCCGTTGGCGGCGCGGGCCTGGGCGAAGGCGGCCTCCACGGCGGCTTCATCCATGACGTTCACCTGACAGAAGGTGGCGCCGATCTCGGCGGCCTTCTTCTGGCCGGTCTCGGGATTGAAGTCGAAGATGGCGACCTTGACGCCAAGGTTACGAAGGGCGGTGGCGGAGGCGGCGCCGAGGCCGGAGGCGCCTCCGGTGACAATGGCGGAGATGGAACTATCGAGTTTCACGGGGCTTTCCTTTCAATCGGGCCGAAGGACGACCCTTTCCATAAAGCCGCGGAACAGGTTTCGTCGAGTCGGGTCAGGTTCCCCGGAGGGACGGGTGTCACCGAAGCGAGCCTTGGCCAATCAACCCTGGAGTTATTGAACATCGTTATCTGAACCGATAACGTTGTGGCTGGATTTCAAGGTTAGCGCTGTTGCGGCCGCGCCGTCGCTCGCGCCCCGTCCCGCCCCGGAGCGCAGTGTTTAGATAATCGCTAGCTTTCCCTGCGCAAAAGCAACGCGGCGGGCAGCTTGAGCGAGCCTGTGGGGGAGCCGGTCAATTCGGGGCGCGTGCATGACGATGGCTATGGCGCCCGCGAACACCCGCCAGTTACTTGATCGGCTCGCCTCCACGCTCATCTGGACAGTGGTCGGGCTGAGCGCGGTTGCGTGCGCGGCGCTGCTGCGGCCGCCCCTGGATATTTCGGACGTGTTTTTTCTGCGCCAGGACGCGATGGTGGCGCTGGCGATCGCGGTCTTCCTCGTCCTGCTGGCGCGGTTCAGCGCTGGACCGTTCCGCCAAAATCTTCCGGCGCCGGCTAGCCCGCGCGCCTTGGTCGTGTGGGCGGCCCTGGCCTGCGCCGCGGTCGCCTTGGTGGGCGAATTCGTGGTCTACCGCGGCTATGCGCTGTCATTGGACGAGTTCCTTGCCAAATTCGATGCGCTCATCTTCGCGCGCGGGCGTCTGTTCGGCGAACTGCCGGCGGCGTGGGCGCCCTACCGCGACGCCTTGCAGCCAATATTTCGATTGGACACGCCCTCGGCCAATCACTGGAGTTCGTCGTATCTACCGATGAACGCCGTCATCCGCGCCGTGGCGAGCCGCGTGGGGCTGGATGCGCTGGTGGGTCCGGCCTGGGCGGCGGTCGCGGTGTTGGCGACCTGGGGGGTGGGGCGCCGAATTTGGCCGGAGCGGCCGCAGACCGCCCTCTGCGCGGCCCTGCTGGTGGCGACTTCGTCGCAGGTGGCGGTCAACGCCATGACCGCCTACGCCATGCCCGCGCACCTGGCCCTGAACATGGTCTGGCTGCTGTGTTTCCTGCGCGGCGGGCGGTTGGGCCACGCGGCGGCCCTGGGGATAGGTTTCGTCGCCGCCGGCCTGCACCAGGTGGCGTTCCATCCGCTGTTCGTCGCCCCCTTCGTGTTGCAACTCTGGCTGGACCGACGCTGGCGGTTGGCGCTCCTGTACACGGCGGCCTACGCAGGGATCGGCCTGTTCTGGATTTCCTACTGGAATATCGCCTTTGCGGTTGCAGGATTCGGCGCGCCGCAGGACGCCGTGGGAGCAGGGGGATTCCTGGCCCGCGTGCAGGCGATTGTCGTCCAGCGGCAGATCGACGACGCCTTCACGATGGCGAAGAATTTGATCCGCTTCATCGCCTGGCAAAATCCCCTGACCACGCCGCTGTTCGTACTCTCTGCGGTTGGCGCGTTGAACGCCAAGGGCCACCTACGCGCCCTATTGTTCGGCGTCGGCCTGACCCTGGCGGTGGTGATCGTGGTTCTGCCGTTCCAGGGTCACGGCTGGGGATATCGCTACCTGCACGGGCTGATCGGATCGATCTGTCTGTTGGCGGCGTGGACCTGGACACGCTTGACCGACGCTCTGGCGGAGGGAGAACAGCCCCGCGCTAAGACAGCTTTCGCGATGGCGGCGGTGGTCTCGGTCCTGGTGCTGGCGCCGGTCCATGCCTGGCAGGCGAGCGCCTTCCTCTCGCCCTACGCCCGCGCCAGCGCCGCCATTGCGAAGACCGACGCTGACGTGGTGCTCGTGGATGACCGGGGGATCTGGTACGGGCAGGATTTGGTGAGAAATGATCCATTCGTGCGCAATCGGCCGGTGGTGCTGTGGCTCGGCGGCCTTAGCGAACCGCAGGTGCGGGAGGTGTGTGGGCGCGGTGGGGTCGTGCTGTTTGACGTGAGGGATGCGGAGCATGTCGGGGTGCGACGAATCCCTACGGTCGGGCGCGCGACGTCAAGGGCGAGGATGGTTGTCGACCAACTGGCTTGTGGCAAGCGTGCAGGAAACCGCAATTCGGCGGGAGACTATCGGTGAAGGCAGAGGTCAGATTTTCGCCGTTCCTCCACGGCCTGCTGATCTTTGCTGCGATCTGCATGGTCATTTATGTCGCCAATGGATGGTCTCCATCGCACTACGCTTACGCAGGAAAGCTCCTCGGGCTTCCTGATGTGCACCCGCTCCTGGGCGTTGCGAGGTCGATCAGATCCGACGAATGGGGCGTTTCAACACCCTATTTTCAGATCGCTGCTGCGAACGATTTCGGCCCTATAAACCTCCATTCTCCGTTCCATGAGCCGCTGAAAGCGTTCTTCGCCTTGCCGTCTCGCGACTGGAGCATGGTGTTCAAACCCGACCTTTGGGGCTTCTTGCTACTCGATCCGGCGCGGGCGTTTTCCCTTCACTACGCCTTGCTCACCGCAGCAATGATTGGAGGATTCTGGATATTCCTCCGCCAACTGGGCGCTAGCCCGGTTTCAGCATTCGCAGGCGCGCTGCTCATCAATCTGTGTCAATTTACTCAGGTCTGGTGGACGAGCGACGCCGCTGTTCTGGCTTGGGCGCCCTGGGCCCCCGTCCTGTTTTTGTGGCGCGCGTCCTGGTGGGTACGCCTTCCAGTGATCGCCTACGCTGTGGCGGTTTGGCTTATTGGGGAGTTGTACCCGCCGTTCATTGTCGCCGCTGCAATTGCGTTCGTGACGCTGATCGCTGCGTTTCAGCCCAAGGCGCTTAGCCCCGGCCGACTGGTCGTCGGCTTCGTTGGAGCCGGGCTTGGGGCGGCCATTGCATGGGCGCACTTCGCCGATCTCATCCCGATCATGTCAGCGACCATTTACCCGGGCACGCGCAGCGGAAATGGCGGCGGCCTTACCTTATTTCAAATGCTGGCGCACGGCCTTCCAAGTCTCGCGACGACAGGGTTTCAGCCGCTAGGTCTTTGGCCCAGCAATGAATGCGAAGTAGGAGTGGTGGGTTCGATCCTTCCCTTAGCGGTGGCTTGTTTCGCAAATCGCGCCTCACTTCGCGCGTGGTTTCGATCCAGTGGGGGCTCCCTGCTGATTCTAATCGGAGCACTCGACCTTCTCGCAGCCTGGTGTCTTTTTCCGCTGCCTGGCCTGGACCTTGTGCCCGGCTACAGAATGGTGTGGGCCTTTGGGCTTATCTTCTTACTCGCCCTCGTTTTGATCGCCGACCGGCTGACTTGGAGAATTACGAGGTTTCGCATCATCGCATTTCTTGGAGTTATTGTCGCAACATGGGGCCTAAAGTCAGCAATCACACACCGTGTTGCCGTCCATTGGTTCGATCTTGCGCCCGCGGCGGTGCTAATTGGCCTTCTGTGTGTTCGCCGGCTCGCGCCGCGATTGATGTCGTCCTACCAACTTGTCTTGGGCGCTGCCGTCGCGACGGCTGCTCTGACATTCGCAACTTTCAATCCGCTTCAGCCCGCGCAGCAGATTTTTCAGCCGCAGCAGGGACAATTTGTAAATTCCCTGCGTAAATATGCTGAGGTCAATCCCCAACACCTAGTGGTGCTGCCGGGCTGGTATGGTGCCACTTTAAATGGTCTTGGCGTTCCATCAGTCAACCATGTTATGTTGAGGCCTGCATTGTCGTACTTCCGGAGATATTTCCCGGAGATGCCAAAAACCAAATTTGATCAAGTATTCAACCGATATGCTCATACTACTTTGTTCGGTGAAACGATTCCTCGCGTGTTGCAGGATGACGGGATTGGTGTTCCAATCTATCCATTCGCCATCCCACTCACGGTGAACGGTGATCCAATTGACGAATCCCTAATCATATCCAAGCAATGTTCCGTTGATGCGATCGAGGGGCGCCTTTGGCGGGTGACCCTTTCGGGCCAGGCGCCTTGGCGCGGTGTAGAAGAAGGCCAGGCCTTGGGAGTGCGGGCGACGCAGGCGCGTATCATCTCTGCAATAGCGGTGCGCCTCCCCGCATCGCCTGATAAAGTTCAAGAAGCGCCTGCCTTCGAATTCGCACCCCGCTTCGCGGTCACGATGGTGGTTGAAAGCGCTGTCAAACCATCAGGTGAAACGTTCGTTGTGCGCGCCCTGGGCCTACCCAAGGTGTTTGTGCGAAATATTCCAGCCGGCTGACAGACTTAGTCATCTCCCGGCCGATCGGCGACCCGCCTTGCGCGCCCAAATACACTTGTGAACAAAATTCGGCTTTAGTGCAAATGTCGCGCGTTCAATGTTGCGCAGGGCGAGTTGAACTTTGTTCCCAGACCTTGTTTAGGCTTGAGCAATGAGCAGCCTCGATCCAGGATACGCCGAGCGACTTTCAGCGCTTCAAACACCGATGTGGAAACGCATTCTCGACGTACAGCGGCCATATCGTTGGAACTTGCGGCGGCTAAACCCCGGCCGGACTCTGGACGTAGGTTGTGGAATCGGCCGCAACTTGGCCGCGCTCGGTGTAGGCAGCATCGGGGTCGATCCGAATCCTGCATGTGTGGCGGCTGCTAGGGCCGGTGGTCATTCCGCCACCGCACCTGAAGACCTGACCGAAGGTGGCTTTGACTCCCTACTGTTTGCACATGTCCTGGAACATGTGGAAGACCCAGCCGCCCTGGTTACCGCCTACCTTCCGCGGCTTCGGCGCGGCGGCCAGGTCATTCTCATGACGCCGCAGGAATTGGGCTACGCATCGGACGCAACGCATGTTCGGTTCCTGGACTTCGATCGTCTGGAAGCGCTCTGCTCGACTCTCGGACTCGCAGTCGAGAAATCGTACTCCTTTCCCCTTCCCCGATGGGCGGGTAATGTATTCAAATACAACGAGTTTGTCGTGGTCGCGAAGCTTGGATAGCCGTGCATCCGGAGGCTTCAGGTTCTTCAAACCGCCCCGATCGTTAGGACTTTTCAGCTAGAATTCTGACCATGGCGACATTGTTGCAACGCGTAATCAAGTTCGGCCTAACCGGCCTTGTGACCACGCTTGTTGCGTACCTCGTGTTTGTGGCGCTGCTTCGCGTGATGCACTTCGTGCCTGCGGCCACGATCAGCTGGGTGGCTTCAGTGGCCTGTGGGTTCTTGCTGAACCGGCGCTTTACCTTTGGCGTGCGCGGCGCAGACGGGCGACAGCGCGACTTCGCGGTGTTCCTATTCGGCGCGGGCCTGCAGTATTGCGTGGCTATGGTCGGCTATGAGATTTTGCTCGGACGGCTGGACATGGCCCCCACCCCGGCATTCTTCATCAATCTGATTTTCACGACGGCGTTTAGCTTCGGCTTCCACAGCCTAGTGACCTTCCGCCGCACATCACGACCCCAGGCGCCGTTGCCGCCGCCTCAGTAGCCGGTGCGATAGAGGGCGGCGAGGGCGTCGGCGATCGGACTTGGCCAGAGGCGGCGGAACATCATCAAGTCCTCCTGCGCGCGGCGGCCGTCGCGGATCAGCCTGGAGGTTTCGGTCAGGGGGTTGTGGCGGCGGCCTACCAGCCGTCGCGGGGTGCGCACGAAGGCGTGGCCCTCATCCAGCAGGCGCAGCCAGGCTTCCCAGTCCAGGTTGCTGGCGAATGCGCCAGAAAACCCGAAACCGCCCAGCTGGGACAGGTCGAATGTGACCGACGAGCACGGCAGAGGGTTCCCGAACGACAGGAAGCACCGCATGCGCAGTCGGCTCGGGGAACGGGTTGCGCCAAGCGTGATTGCCTCGATCAGGTGCTTTACCCGGCTGATTTTCGAGGCGGTCCGCGCTCCGGTATCGTCGACCTGTTCGTAGCCGGTGAAACTTACTGCGGCGTTCGATGTCGCCAGCAAGCGAAGGGATTCCTCAGCGAAGGCCGGGTAATAGACGTCGTCCTGATGGGCGAGCGTGATGTAGCGTGTGGCAGAGGCCCGCAGGGCGAAGTTCCAATCGGCGGCGATATTTTCGCGGCGCGGATTTGTCCGCAGCTGGGCGCCAAACCTCGTCGCCATTCGGTCCAGAAACGCCGAGGGGGTCGAGGTGGTGATGAGGATAGAGGCGCTGGTGGTCTGTTCGCGGAGCGACGCCAGGCACGCTTCAAGGAATGGGGACTCGCCATAGGCCGGAACCACGAAGGCGTGCCCGGCAATGGCCTCGCCACCAGTCATGCTGTTAGTTCAGCGGGGTGGGCTGGCCACACGCCTTCGCCGCGTCTGTCCGCGGCGATTTAGTCGACAGGAAGCGGGCTTCATTGCCGCCCAGTATCGCCAGAAGGAAGCCGCCCAGGATGTTCTGCGCGCCGAGCGTCAACATGAGAACGCCAAGCACCGCCGGCAGGACCGAAGCAGCCCGTGCGAGGTCGCGGTCGAACCAGGCGAGGGTCACGGCGAGCAATATGGCGAACCCAATGGCGATAGCTGCGAGCCCGCTGGCCAACATGGTCTCCAACGTCAGCCAGCGCGCGGCCAATGGGATCCAGGACTTGGGCCGGCGATAGCCTTCGCGCACGCCATAGAGGTGCGTCGCAAGGCCGAGCAGTCCGGCCAGGTGACCAATGCCAACAGCCGCGGCGGCCAGGATGGTCCAGTAATCGCCGAAGAAGAATGGGCTGTGATCACCCCAAAGGCTATGCCAGCCAGCCGTGCAAAGGATCGCCGCGCCCAGGGACACGAGCACCGCTCCTGGAATTCCATACACCCAGGCCGGACTCAGCATGAAAAGGTAGCGCAGATGGCGCCAACCGTCGCGCCAGGGGCGTAAGTGCGGCGGCCTGTCGCGCAGGTCGGGGTGCAAGGTGATCGGCACCTCCTCGATTCGCTCCCGCTTAAGCGCCGCCTTGATCACCATTTCGCTGGCGAATTCCATGCCCAGCCCAGTGAGGGCCAAGCGGTCGAACGAGGCCCGCGTGAGCGCACGCAGGCCACAGTGGGCGTCGCTGATCCCGGACCGGAACAGGAGGTTGAGGATGCCCGTCAGGATCGGATTGCCGATGTATCGGTTCTTCCATGGCATGGCGCCGGGGAGGATCGCGCCCTTGAGCCTCGAGCCCATGCAGATATCGGCGCCCTGAATAAGCTTGCCAACCATCGGCACGGCGTCGCCGAAGTCGTAGGAACCGTCGCAGTCGCCCATTATCAGGAACCGTCCGCGGCCGCCGGCCAGACCGCCGCGCAACGCTGCTCCATAACCGCGCTCGGATACCGCCACGACGCGCGCGCCAAGCGATTCCGCCAGCGCCTGGCTGCCGTCGGTGGAGCCGTTATCCGCCACCACGACTTCGCCTACGAGGCCGTATTGCGTGTTGATCGCGGCCAGCGCCGCCCGGGCGTTTTCAACGCAATGGGGAAGGCTCTGCGTCTCATTCAGGCAAGGCAGGATGATGGAGATGTCACAGACAACCATCGTCGTGGCTGGCGGGGACTCCCCATCTTCACTGCATCCTGGGCGCATGGTCGCCATCTACCCCCCAATTGGTTTCGGTTCCATTTCGGAACAGCGCCGCAGGAAGGACATGCGATGGCGTCGAACCAGGCTCGGAATTCGTTCGCACGCCACGGAAATTTATTTTTGAGATCGCCCCACGGAAAGTTGACCACGGATCGCTCAAATCGCGTCATTGGTGTGTCCGGAATCACGCCTTTCATTGTGTGTTCATTTTGGCTCTGCGCCTGTCCTGGACTATGCACGGCGAGGAATTCGCAAGCCTGCATCCGGATGTGGAGCACGCACAGGCCGGGAGATTGGAACGAGATATGCATGCCGCCTTTCAAGCGTTCGGCGGTGTGCGTAAATGCGAACAGCAGCTGGGAATATTTTCATGATCTCTGCCCGAAATCTATTCTTCGCCGGCGGACTGGCCTTGGCGCCGTTCGTGGCGAATGCGCAGGCGCCTGCGACCGAGGCGCCCTCGACCGAAGCGCCGCTCGTGGCCGGCTCGCAGACGCCAGTGACTGAGGCGCCGCCCATGATGGCCAGCGCGAACGACTATGTGATCGGTACGGGCGACCAACTTCAGGTGTTCGTGTGGCGCAACCCGGATTTGTCGGCCACCGTGCCGGTGCGCCCGGACGGAAAGATCACCACCCCGCTTGTGCAGGATATGCAGGCGCAGGGAAGGACGCCGTCCGAGTTGGCGGCGAACCTGCGTACGGCATTGGCGCAGTACATTAAGGAACCGATCGTCAACGTCGTGGTGCGGGAATTTGCGTCTGCGCGCAGCACAGCGGCCATCCGCGTGATCGGCGCGGCGACGGCGCCCAAGGCGGTGCCATACCGCACCGGAATCACCGCTTTGGACGTCCTGGTGGAGGTGGGGGGCCTGACGCCCTACGCCAGCGGCAACCGCGCTCAGATTATCCGAAATGTAGATGGCAAGACCACGGCGATTCCGCTGCGTCTCTCCGACTTGATGAACTCGGGCAAGCTGAAGGCGAACGTCGAGTTGAAGCCGGGCGATATTATTCGAATTCCGCAACGCGCGTTCTGATAGAACCAGATGGAATTTGAGGCGCGTGGACCGATGCCTCAGGTTTCCTTAGTGAAATTGGATTAGGGCGTTCGGCAAGCTACGAGAGCGAGCGAGACAAGTATGATCCGGCAACTTTTTGACTTCGCCTACATCGAGGCCAGGAAAGTCTGGTATTTTCGGTGGTTGGCGCTTGCGGTTGCGTCGGCGATCTTCGTGGCTATGTCGATCATGACGTTCGGGATTCCGAATTCCTACCCCTCATGGGGGCAGGTCTACGTCAGCAGGGTTTCACCCCTGTCGGTCATCACCGAGGATGTCTCGCTGTCGGAAGACAAGTACGGCAATCCCATGCTCATTGAGAAGACCGTTCTCAATGATCAGAACCTGCTTCGGGTCCTGAAAAGCTTGAATCGCAACTTCAACACGGATGATCCGCGCAAGGTGGAGGGGGCGATCGGCGCCCTTCGCGGCCGGATTTCCATCAAAGCCAGGGATGAAGACGGGTTCATCGAATTTCACGTCAAGGACGGTGACCCTGTTCGGGCGCAGCGGACCGCGAAGATTCTGATCGACCAATACATCTCTGACAATTTGAAGCTCAGCCGCAGCGACCTGGTCCAGGCTGGCGCGTTCCTGGACAAGCAGATCGTCGTCTATCGTCAGCTGATGCTTGATTCGCAGTCGAAGGTGGCGACCTTCCGTCGGCAATATCCGCGTGTCGTTGCGATCGCGACCCAGTCGGTCGGCGCCGGCGGCGGAGGGTCAGTTTCGACGGTGGCTGTGAGGTCGGATACGGTCGCCGCCCCTGTCCCGGTCGATACCAGCGCTATCGATGGCGCGATCGCCGATGAAGAGCGGCGGGTGGCATCTCTGCTCACGCAATACACGGAAAAATATCCGGATGTGGTGGCGGCGCGTAGCCAGATCGCAGCCCTGAAGGCGCAACGGGCCGCCCTGCGCAGCGCCGCGCCGGTCGTCGCTGCGTCCACCGGCGCCGCGACCGGACCGCAGATCGTGCGCCGGCAGGTCGCGCGTCCGACCGTTCGCGCCCGCAGCGTCTATGCCGCGGCGCCCGCTGAGGTTGCCGCTCCCGATCTGACTTCGCAGTGGGCGGGCCTGCGGCGCGAGTCAGACCTGATCGCTGACAATTACCAGAAGCTCATTCAGCGGCGCGAAGCGACGAAGATGTCGCTGGCGGTGTACGGTTCGGATGCTCCCGGTAAGTTCCAGATCACCCGCGCACCGACAGTTCCGTTGGTTCCCACCGGGCCGAACAGAGGCCTGTTTCTCGCCGCTTCGATGGTGGCCGCAATCGGTGGCGGCCTGGCCGCGGCCTACCTTCGCGCGGCGATCTCCGGGATATTCGTCGCGCCGCGTGAACTGGAGGTCGCATTTCACCTGCCGGTGGTGGGCACAGTCTCCTGGGAGCCGGCCTGGCACACCGGTGGCGCCTCGAAACAGCAGCCTGCGCTCCCATTCTTCGGCAAGGATGTCACTCGCCTTGCCGGCCCAAACCGATAGCATGTCCGTGGAAAGGCCTTTCCTGTGAACCAGTCAATTCGAGCCACGGCGGTCCCGGTTGTGAAATTGCAGGCCAGCGCCGAGGATTCGACGCCGATCAGAAAAGCCGCGGGTAACGACGACGCCCGCCGCGTCGGCGCGGTGACTACGCCGCACTTCGACGAATCCCGGACCCGTGAGGAATTCCGCGCCATCAAACGCCACATGATGTCTCGCATCGCCGCAGGGCCCGGGGCGAACAACCTGGATCCTCGCACCATACTGATAACCAGCGCAGGTCGAAGGGAGGGCAAAACCACCGTCACGCTCGGCTTGGCCATGAGCTTCATGTTCGAGCGCGACGCCAGCGTGGTCTTGATCGATGCCGACATGCGCAGCCCTGAACTATCGCGGTGCATGAAACTCGCCGATGAACTGGGCCTTTTGGACTACCTGGAGAATGACGCGCTGGAGGTGGCCGACATCGTTTATCCGACCAGCGTCCCCGGCGTGTTCGCCGTGCCGGCTGGCCGTCCGCGGATCACCGCATCGGAATTGATCGCCGGCGAACGAATGGCGACGCTCCTCAACACTCTTCAAGGTGAAGTGGAACAGCGGATCGTGATCATGGACTCAGGCTCCGTTCTGGCGAGCAGCGAGACGGTTTCGCTGGCCACACACGCAGGCCAGATCCTGTTTGTCGCATCCAAGGGCGAAACCAAGCGCGCCGACGTTGATGACTGCCTGGAAATTCTCAATCGCCAGGCGGGCCCAATCGATGAGAGTCGCGTGGCCCTGGTGTTCAACAAGACCGATACGACCCATTCGCCGGTTCGCTATTCCAAGACTTAGTAGCAATACCGCGATCGATTGAGCAGAGGGGCGTCGATGATGAACTGGGGGCGGAATAGGCGCGGAAAGTCCGCGGCCAAAGGGCGTGAGTGGCTGTTGGCCACAGCGAGCGCCTGTTTGATTACGGGCGGGGCCGCCCATGCGCAGGACGTACGCAGGCAACCGGCGCCGCTCCGAGGCAAACAGCTGGCGCCGCTCCGAACCGATCCACGCTCAGTCATCATCGTACCCCGAGTTAGCGCCATGGCCGGCTACACCGACAATGTCGCGGTAGATTCGGCCATTAAGAAGTCATCCCCGTTCGTGCGCGGTGGCCTTGGCGGTGAAATCACTGTCAACACCCAGAGGCTGAAGGCGGATCTCGACGGAATCGTGCATTATGACGCCTATAGCCACGGGGGCACTCCGAAAGGTGCTTCTTGGCAGGCGCTTGGTTCGAGTAGCTACGGCATCATCAACCAGGCCCTTACCCTTGATGCGAACGGGACCGTGTTCGCCACTGGGAGGTCGACAACCGTAGGTTCGGTCCAGGACCGCGCAGGCGTTACGGATCTGGTCCAAGTTGCAACCGTTTCGATAGGGCCGCGCCTGACCACGACTTTAGGTGATGCGGCCGACCTGAACGCTAGCGCGCGAGTGGGCTATGTCTCCTATTGGGCCGTAGATTCCAGCGCCAGCCAGTTGCCATTGCCAAATGACGGGGCCGTGTTCAACACGGCAATCGGGGCGGACACCGGCCTGCGCCGCACAAAGCTGCGGCTGACGGCCTACGCGGCATATACTCGGTCGCAGGAACAACATTTTGAGTCCGGAAGCGGAATCGCGTCAGCCTATGTAAAGGTCTTCCCCAACCTGCGCCTTATTGCGCGAGGAGGGTATGAAGATATCGTCCAGCCTGGTGTCCTGGACATTAGAGAGGCGGTTTGGAGCGCTGGGGCTGAGCTTAGATTCGGTGGAAAATCTACGGTGAGCGTTGAGCGCGGCAAGCGTTACGGTCGGAATGTTTGGAATTCCGACCTCCAGATTGAAGTTCTCAATCACTTGCTGGTGAGTGCGCGGTACAATGAAGGTTTGACGACTAGCGAGGGACTATTGGATGAGTCATTTCAGCAGTTCGTCGGTCGAAATGGCGCATTACCTGCAATTTTTCAGACTTCAAACTACCAAGGTGCAGGAAATTTAAACTCCAATACGTTCTTTTTGAAATCTGCGAGCGCCGATATTGTCTATATATGGCCAACACAAAGATTAGAAATTTCCATATCTCAATCCAATCAAACCTTTTTAGATGCGCCGGGTCGCGATAAAACTATTGATGCTAGTCTGGCCTATTCCAGGACAATCCGACCAGATTTACTATTTGATGTTGTTGCAGATTACGGCAAGACCTATTCAAGTACGAGGTTTGTCGATGGTGAAAGATATAATATTTTGGCGATAGTATCATATAAATTGAATCCGACCGTCACTTTAGGTTTTGGGGGCGGACATTTCACCGGGCAAAGCCAAATTGTTGGCCGCGGGAGGACATCGGAAAATACAGGATTCCTCTCAATTGAAAAACGATTCAAGTAGCGCCGCCAAGCAAATGGCTACCGCACGTGATCCGCACGTGATCGTAAACGCCATGTCTGTCGATGTGGAAGACTACTTCCAGGTCCAGGCGCTCTCAGGCGTGTATGACGCGTCGGCCTGGGACGCTTGTGAATCCCGTGTCGAACGAAATACCGATCACATCCTGGAGATATTCGCCGATGCCGGCGTCAAGGCGACCTTCTTCACCCTGGGCTGGATCGCCGAGCGCTATCCATCGTTGATCCGCCGCATCGCCGATGGCGGTCACGAGGTCGCCAGCCATGGATATCGTCACGCGCGTGTCGACAGCCAATCGCCAGAGGCGTTCCGCGACGACGTGCGCCGGGCGCGGGCGATCCTTCAGGACACATCCGGTGAGCGCGTGGCGGGCTATCGCGCCGCGACCTTCAGCGTTGGCCCGGCGACGCCATGGGCATGGCGGATTCTGGAAGAGGAAGGCTACGACTACAGTTCGAGCATCTATCCCGTTAGACGCGACTTCTATGGCAGCCCCGATGCGCCGAGAGAGCCGTACCGGCCTCCGGGCGCCCAACACCTGGTTGAAATTCCGATCTCAACGGTGAAGCTATTCGGGCGCAACTGGCCAAGTGGCGGCGGGGGTTACTTCCGCGCGCTGCCGTACCATCTTTCCCGCGCCGCGATCGAGCGGGGCAATCGCGTGGATGGCGCGCCAGCGGTCTTCTACATCCACCCCTGGGAAGTTGACCCAGGTCAGCCTCGGCCGCGGGGCGTGCCATTGAAGTCCCGGGTTCGCCATTACCTGAACCTGTCACGGACAAGCGGGCGATTGAAGCGGCTGTCTCGGGATCTAAGGTGGGACCGGATGGACCGGGCCTTTTGCGTCGGCGCAGGCGCTATCGCCCGCGTTCCTGCGTCCGCCAATGACTGAGATACCTGACCTCGAATGGGACGCGTTTGTGGATGCGCACCCCGATGCGACTTTTTTTCATCGGGCCGCTTGGCGGCGGGTGGCGCCTGGAGTCTTCGGACACAGGGCTCACTTCCTCAATGCACGCCGGGCGGATGGCGCGATCGGCGCCGTATTGCCGCTGGTGGAAATTCGCAGTCGGTTATTCGGACACGCCTTGATCTCGAACGCCTTCTGCGTTGGCGGCGGTCCCCTGGCGGCCGACGATGTTTCCCTTTCGGCGGTGATCAATGAAGCGGAGGCGCTGGGACGGCGCCTTGGCGTCGACTACGTCGAACTGCGTGACACCCCCCGCGCAGGCCCCGGATGGGAAGCGAGATGTGACCTCTACTCGGGGTTTGAGGGTCCGATCGCGGCGGCCGAAGAAGAAAACCTGTTGCAGATCCCACGCAAACAACGCGCCGTCATTCGCAAGGCCTTGGCCGTGGAGTCGACCACCAGCATTGATCGAACCGCAGAGCACTTTTATCCACTCTACGCGGACACCATGCGCAAGCACGGCACGCCGGCGCTCCCGCGGCGATACTTCGAAACCCTATTGAGTGTATTCGGAGACAGCTGCGAGATCCTGACGATCCACCATGGCGGACAGGCGACCAGCAGCGTGCTCAGCTTCTATTTCCGTGACCGTGTCATGCCTTACTATACTGGCAGCCGCTCCGAGGCCCGTCAGCGCGGATCGAACGACCTGATGTATTGGGCGGTCATGCGCCGGGCGGCAGAGCTGGGTTACAGCGTGTTTGATTTTGGGCGCAGCAAGATCGGCACAGGACCGCACAGCTTCAAGCGCAATTGGGGATTTGAGCCACGGCCGATCAGCCATCAGTACTTGTTGGTCAAGGGTTCGGCGCTGCCAAACGTAAATCCGACCAATCCACACTACGCATTGCTGATCAAGGCGTGGCAGCGACTACCTACGCCCATCGCCACTGCGATCTCGCCCATGCTAAGCCGCAGCCTGGCCTGACGATCTGTGCGGGGTTTCCAGCATTATCTTGTCCAGGACCTTGAGCTGGTGCGCCCATTGATAATGGTCCAGCACATGGCGGCGACCGTTTGCGCCCAGGTTGGGGGGCGCGCGGTTGAGCAGGACATCAGATACCTTTTCGGCGAACTGCGCCGCATCGGCTCCGACCAGGATGTCGCGTCCCGGCTGGGCCGAAATCCCGTCAAGCGCATCGGGCGTGGCCACCATGGGACGCCCTGCGGCCATGCCCTCCAGAACCTTGTTCTGAATTCCCCTTGCTATGAGCAAGGGAGCGATCACGACGGCGGCGTCGGCCAGATAGGGACGCACATCCGATACCGCCCCAGTGACTTCGATGCGTCCCGGCTCGGCCAGGGCGCCCACCTGTGGGGCGGGCATGGCCCCAACGATCCGCAACACAGCGTCGGGGGCTTGCGCACGGACAAGCGGCAGGATCTCGCGGGCGAACCAGACGGCGCCTTCCACGTTGGGGCGGTAGTCCATCCGTCCGCACATGACGATATTTCGCCCGGAGGAGGCCCCATCCATGGGCCTGAAGAACTCCGTGTCGACGCCATTGGCCATTACATGCAGCTTCCCGGCGCCTTCCGGAGCGAATTCCGCGAACAAGCTGCGTTCGGTGTGGGAGATCAGCAGCCCGGCCTCAGCCATGGCGAGGGCCTGACGATCGAACCCGACCAGGCGCTTGAATTCCTCGCCGAAGATCCAACGCTGTGGGCGAGGCGTGGACTGGGCATAGGCTCGCCACTTCTCGGCGTCCGCGTCGACAAAATCTATGATCACTCGCGGGCGATTGACGCCCACATCAAACAGAAACTGGGCGGGCGCCGAGGAAAAGACATAGGCGAAGTCAGGCTTCACCTCGGTCAGGATCCGGCGGACCCAGCGCGCAAGGCCGCCGTGGTGAAATCGCGACACGCTTATCGGCGACCCGGTGAGCGCGCCCAGCGCCATGTTGGCCGTGCGGCGGATCGGACCCAACCATCCAAAATAAGCGTCCCGACACAATTGCTTCGCCAACGGCAGATGCTGAAGGTCAGCGGTCTCATCGACGCCGGCCCCAAGCCAGACATCGTGGTTTGCGGCCAGGTGCTGCAGCACGTGGAAGGCCCGGATCTTGTCACCTTTGTTGGGGGGAAACGGGGCGCGATGCGCGAGGAACAGTATCTTCGCCATGCCAGGCCAGTTTCCCTATCCCGCCGAGCGGAATCGCCCTGCGCAGACAGCAGCAGTATGCCTGATTTCCTTGCCGGGGCCTTATCGGCGGATAACAGGAGCCCAGCATGTGCGGCCTAGCCGGATTGTTCGACACCCGTGGGAACCGTACGTTTCAACGCGAGGTCATCGAGCGGATGACCGACGCCATCGCCCATCGCGGTCCCGACGACGCCGGAGCCTATCTGGAACCTGGCCTCGCTCTTGGATTCCGTCGCCTGGCGATCATCGATCTGGCCGGCGGCGCTCAGCCAATGAGCACCTTGGATGGCGCGCTCACCATCGTCTTTAATGGCGAGATATATAATTTCCTGGAGTTGCGCAGCGAACTTGAAGCTCTGGGGGCGCGGTTCGTCAACCGCAGCGACACCGAGGTGCTGCTACACGGCTGGCGGCACTGGGGCGAAGCGCTGTTCGCCAAGCTCAATGGCATGTTCGCATTCGCCCTCTGGGATGGGCCGAACCAGGCTCTGGTCCTGGCCCGAGACCGGTTCGGCAAGAAGCCGCTGCACTACGCCATCGCCGACGACGGGGTTCTGGCCTTCGGTTCCGAAATCAAGGCGCTGCTCTGTTATCCCGGCATCGCGCGAGATTTGCGCCCGGAGGCTGTGGAAGATTTCTTCGCCTATGGATACGTGCCGGATCCGAAGACCATCTACCGCAGCATCCACAAGCTGCCGCCTGCCCACTTCATGGTTGTGCGCCGCGGCCAGGATCTGCAGCCGCGCCGGTACTGGAACCCGGTGGATGACTTCACCCGCGCGACCGAGCCTCGCACCGCCGATCTGATCGAGGGCTTGAGCGCTGCCGTGCGACGCCGGTTGATCTCCGACGTGCCATTAGGCGCGCTGCTGTCTGGAGGTGTTGATTCCAGTGCGGTCGTCGCCCTGATGGCCGGTATGAGCCAAGACCAGGTGAAGACCTTTTCAATCGCCTTCGGTGAGCGGGCCTATGATGAATCCCGCCACGCCCAGGCCGTCGCCGACCGCTATGCCACGGACCACCGGGTGCGCCGGGTCGATCCTGCCGATCTCAGCCTAATGCCGCGCCTGCCGCAGATTTTTGACGAGCCCTTCGGCGATGACTCGGCGATCCCGACCTTCGCGGTCTGCGCCCATGCCCGCGAATCTGTGACTGTCGCTCTGACCGGCGACGGCGGCGATGAGGCCTTGGCCGGTTATCGGCGATACGCCTTCCACGCGGCTGAGGAGCGGATCAGGGCATTTATACCAGGACCGCTTCGCCACGCGGTTTTCGGCGGTCTGGGCGCGATCTATCCACATGGTTCCTGGCTGCCGAAGCCCTTGCGCGCCCGCACGACGCTGCGCGAGCTCGCCCTGGATCCAGCGAGCGCCTACGCACGCATTGTCGCCTATCTGCCGCAGGACGTTCGCGCGCCTTTGATGTCCGGAGACTTCGTGAATGCGTTAGGCGGCTATGACGCCGCAGACGTCGTACGGACGCCATTTCAAGTCGACGCGCCCTTGGATCCGCTGCAGAGGGCGCAATATACGGATCTTGCGACCTATCTGCCGGGTGACATCCTGACAAAGATCGATCGCACCAGCATGGCCAATTCCCTGGAATTGCGCTCGCCCCTGCTGGACCCGGATTTCTACGCCTGGGCCGTCGCGCTGCCCCCAAACGCCAAGTTCACCCGGTCCGCCGGCGGCAAGGCGATTTTCAAACAAGCGATGGAACCCTATCTATCGCAGGAAATCCTGTACCGTCCGAAACAAGGCTTCGCCGCGCCAATCACGCACTGGCTGAGGGGACCCATGCGTGAGCGGACTCTGGAACTCGCAGACAGCCCGCGCCTGCGGGATTGCGGGTTTTTCAACATGAACACCATCCGCAGCATGGCGCTCGCCCATGCCGCTGGACACCGGGATTTTTCTAAGCCGCTTTGGCTGGTTTGGGTGTTTGAAGCGTTTTTGGAACATCGGGCCCAATAGGCGCCCGCCGCGGATCGAGCCGGCCTTTTACCCAGCGATAAAGTGCGCCGCCAGACCGATCGATCCCCATCCCGCGGCGGCCATCAACAACCACAGGACCATGCATAAACCCAACGGCAGCCGACCGACCGAATCGGATTCAGACCAGACTGACGGTTCATTAGACACCGCAGACTCTGAGTTTACATCACGCGGCGGGCGTAGTGCGGTATTGTCCTGAACGGTAATGACCATCAATCTCTTCCCCCGGGGGGCCGCCCGCGACTTAACAATCGTCAGCGAGCGCCCCAAATCGTTGACATTCAGTTTCCACTACTCACTTGCGAATTTGAGCGTGGAGTCAGGAAACGGCCAAAAGATGGCGGTTTGCGTGCTTCAAAATGTCATTTGAGCGCCGACCGGCGTAGCCTGCAATGGCGACGGCCTGCAGAAGCGCCTTGTTCGCCCTGGCGATCGGCAGCCAGTCGAAGCGCTCTGCGTAGCGGCGGGTCGCGGCGCGGTCCGGCAAATTTCGACGAAGCTGCGCCAGGGCGTCAGCGATAGAGGCGGCGCTCCGGTCCGCGAGAAGCAGGCCCGCCTCTGGGGCCTGGACGACTTCCGAGGTCCCATTGACGTTCGATGCCAGCACCGGCGTACCGCAGGCCATGGCTTCCAGCAGCACGTTCGCCCAGCCCTCGCGCGAGGAGGCCAGGACCATGACGTCCGCGGCGCCATAGAGATCGGGCAGTTCCGCGTGGGGTAGTTCGCCAAGGAACCGCACACGATCTGTGACGCCGCAACGCGCCGCGGTTGCCTCCAGTTCACTGCGCATCGGTCCACCGCCAGCGATCAGCAGGGAGCAGTCGGGACTGTGGACCAGGGATTCGATCACCAGTTCGTGGCCCTTACGCGGGATCAGGCCGCCAACCGACACCAGCGTGAAGCCCTTGACGCCCAATTTTGCGCGCATGGCCTCTCGATCGCCGGTCTTGAACAGGCTCAGGTCCACTCCATTCCGCAGGACGATCGTCCGCGCCTCTTCTGCGCCAAGTTCAACCAGCCGCAGGCGAAGGTCTTCGCATACCGTGATCATCGCGCTCGCCTGCGCCGCGGCCCATTGAATCTGCGCCCTCGGCCCGGGAGACTCCGGAATCAACGTCAAGTCTGTTCCTCGGCCGGTAATGACGACCGGCAGACCGAGCGTTCTGCCCAGCCGCGCCGCGGCGACCCCATCGGGATAGAAGTAGTGGGCGTCGATGACGTCGAAGGCCATACCCTGCTGCATCAGTCGTCGAACCTGCGCCAGGGCGGCGGCGTAGAGCAGGCCAGGCGCAAAGGTGGCGCCGACCTTCGGAATGACGGCGAAACGGGGATGCCAGATGTCTGTCCCGTGGCGACTCTCACGCGAAGGAACCTTGGCGAAGGTGGCGTAGCGACCGAACATTGAATGGCGGAATGGAAAGAACGGGACAGGCGCCACCACCTGCGCCTCAAGGTCCCCCAGGTCGAGGGTGTGCCGCAGCCGATTCTCCACAAATACGCCGTGGTTCGGTTGGGCTGCATTCGGGAACAACGTTGAAAACACAAGGACGCGGGTCAAGTCGGATCTCCTGCGTGGCGCGCGCCGAGCTTGGCGTATGACCGTTGTCCGGACGACGACAGTCTCAACTTGGAACATTAACGAAATTCATCCGCAGCGTGCGCCGGCGGATTGTTGCGAATTCGGCCGGAAGCACTGGAGATTCGACTGCCGATGCACCCCACTGGCGCGCCAGCGACCGCGCTCAGGTCAAAGCGAATTTTCGCACTGCAACATCAGGGCGGGGGCGCATTTTTTCAGAATAAAAATTACAATATACATCGAGTGTTCTGACCTACATCCAACTTTCGTGGGCCAAAATCGCCAATATGCGATCAAAAGTGCCCTTAAAAGTTATGGAATTTTCCACTTATATTGCCGGCGTTGCACGACTAAATTTCAATTATTCTATTAAACTACAAGATGTAAATGACCCCATTGGCTTGCATCGCTTATTGGGACGCCAATTAATTTTGCCGTTAGGTTTGAAATTGCTCTGACTCCCTCGTAATATCTGCCGATGGCGCCGTTAGTGCAGCGGGTGTGGCGGGTTGACCGGTAAGGGGACATTCACGGGTCCCGGGCCGGACGCCGCAAGATTCAGCGGCTACACGTTGGGGCGCTACGGATGAGATTGTTCGGACACTATGTTGCTCGGCCTGCGGTCCTTCTGGCCGCGCTGGATGCCGCACTTTTCGTCGGGTTGCTCCGACTGCTCGGGCTCCACCAGTCTTGCCACAACTGCTATTCGGTTCACTTGCAGTGGTATGAGGAGGCGCTTCTCACCATCGCATTCCTCACCGTTACGATGGCGGTCGGGCTTTACAACCGCGACGCCATTCAGGACTTCCGGGTCTTCCTTAAGCGGTTTCTGCTCGTCTCCCAGGCGATCTTCATTCCTGCGGTCGCCTTCGTGGGGATCACCAAGGCCGCAGCAGGCCTGCCGTTCGGCTGGTATGTCGGCATTCTATCCCTGGCGATTTCGGCATTCCTGGCCGCCCTGTTCATAGTGCGGTTCCTGATCGGCTGGTGCTTCGATCTGTCCTTCATGAAGAAGCGGGTCATGATCCTCGGTGAAGGCCATCTCGCCCAATCGGTCATCGCCTTCGTCAATGGACCTGGCCGTAGCCATCTGCGCAATGTGCTGATCGGTGAAAGCGAACACGCAATGCGGGGCGGCCCCGCGGCGACCGGCAACCTGGCGCTTAAGATCTATGAGGACCATCCGGTTGCGCTGCCGGTGCTGGCTCGGACACTGCGCGCGGACATGATTGTCGTCGCCGTGCCGGATCGGCGTGGACTGCCCATCGCTGAACTCCTGGAGTGCCGGATGCAAGGTGTCGATGTGATCGACGCCCTGACCTTCTGGGAGCGCGAAGCCGGAACACTTGATATCGGCCGCACGGGCGCCGGCTGGCTGGCTTTCGCCAGCGGCTTCCATCTCGACCAGCGGAGCCGCATCCTCAAGCGTTCGATGGACTTTATCGTGAGCCTGAGCTTTCTGATTGCGACGCTGCCGATCACGCTTTTCGCCGCCGCGGCCATCAAGCTCGAAAGCCGTGGGCCGGTGTTCTATCGCCAGGAGCGCGTTGGTCTGGACGGGGCGATCTTCAAGGTTTGGAAGTTCCGCAGCATGCGTGAGGACGCCGAAAAGGATGGCGTCCCGCGCTGGGCGGCCACAGGTGACGATCGCGTCACGCGGGTGGGCAGGCTGATCCGTCTTCTTCGGATCGACGAGATCCCGCAAATCATCAATGTGCTAGTCGGTGACATGAGTTTCGTCGGCCCGCGCCCCGAACGCCCCTTCTTCGTAGAGCAGCTTCGCAAGGAAATCCCGCACTACGATCTGCGCCATAAGGTCAAGCCCGGCATCACCGGTTGGGCGCAGATCAACTATCCTTACGGCGCTTCCATCGATGATGCCCGGCGCAAGCTTGAGTACGATCTGTTCTACATGAAGAATGTCGACCTGATCCTCGATTTGGCGATCATCGTCCAGACCGTGCGTGTGGTGCTGTTTCCCAGCGGCGCCCGATAGTCCGTGCGCAACACGCGCGCTGCCAACTACGTTAACCGATGATCTGATACAGTCGCGTCTCTCGCGATGGCGCCCTCAACCTGTTGAGCTTCTTGATCCCATGACGACTTCTGCAATTCCGTCGCGCGATACCGTGGTTATCAAGCCGATCCGAGGCTTGGCTCCTCTCGACCTGAAACTGCTCTGGCAGTTTCGGGATCTGCTGTTCGCCTTCGCTGACCGCGACATCCGACTCCGCTACCGCCAGACTGTCCTCGGGGTGATCTGGGTGATCCTGCAACCGCTGCTCGGGGCAGGCATATTCTCAATTGTGTTCGGCCTGATCGCCAATATGCCCGATCAGGGCGTGCCCTATTTCCTGATCACCTACTCAGGGTTCCTGGGCTGGACCCTGTTCATGGGTGTCGTGACGCGGGTCAGTCCCTCGCTGATTGCGCACGCGTCGCTGATCCGTAAGATCTTTTTCCCACGGCTGCTAGCCCCACTGGGAGTGCTGCCCTCGGTCCTGCTGGATTTTCTCGTCGGCCTGGTGCTGATGGTCGTGTTGATGGCGATCTACAGGGTCGCGCCCGGCTGGGGTCTGATGGTCGCGCCGGTTTGCCTGTTGACCCTCTTGAGTCTTTCACTGGGAATCGGTCTGGTCGCGGCAAGTCTGTCCGTGAAGTATCGTGATGTGCAGCACATTGTACCGTTCTTCATACAGTTGCTGCTCTATGCGAGCCCAGTTGGATACTCAGTCGAGGCCATACCTGAGCAATATCGTGACTTGTATTTTCTGCTAAATCCGCTTGCGGCGCCTTTAGAGGCGTTCCGTTGGTCGCTGATTGGCACAGGTCAGCCACACTACGGGTATCTGGCCTATTCCTTCGTAATTTCCGGAGTGGCTCTCTTGATTGGTACAATTGTCTTCCGCAGCGTTGAGCGTGAGTTCGCCGATGTCATCTGACGATATCGCAATTTCCGTCCGCGGCTTGGGCAAGTCATATCGGATTGCTCAAAAGAGCCCGCATTCCACGGCCATCGAAGCGCTGCTGCATCGGTTCCGCAATTCCGTGGAGCGCACGGATTCCGAGGAATTCTGGGCCCTGCGTGACATCAGTTTTGACGTCAAGCGCGGCGACATTGTCGGCTTGGTCGGACGTAACGGCGCAGGCAAGAGCACGCTGCTGAAGATTCTTAGCCGTGTCGCGGAGCCGACGACCGGGGAGATTCGCATCACCGGCCGCGTCGCGAGTCTCATTGAGGTCGGGACCGGGTTTCAGCCCGAGTTGACCGGCCGGGAAAACATCTTCCTGAATGGCGCGATCCTGGGCATGCGGCGCAAGGAAATCGCCCGACGATTTGATGAGATTGTCGATTTTTCTGGAGTGGAGAAATTCCTCGACACGCCGGTGAAGTTCTACAGCAGCGGCATGTACGTGCGGCTGGCGTTCGCAGTCGCTGCGCACCTCGAAGCTGATGTCTTGCTAATCGACGAGGTCCTCGCGGTGGGCGATGCCCAGTTTCAGAAAAAGTCCCTGGGAAAGATGGAAGCTGTGGCCAACAGCGGCCGCACGGTCGTCTTCGTGAGCCACGACGTCACGGCGCTCGAGGCGCTTTGCCATACGGGGCTCGTGTTCAGCGCGGGCCAATTGGTGCAGCAGCAGGTCCCGATCAAGGAGGCGCTTTCCATCTATCACCGCCTCAGCCGGACCGGTGGGGCGAACGAAGTCGGCGGCAGGGTTGACCTTGGGGACTCGTATCACCACTTCCGCGCGTTTGATCTGATTGACGGACATGGCAAATCCAGCCGCACTGTCCCCATCGGCGGTGAGCTGCGACTGCGCATCGATATCCAAGCTGATGACCTTGTTGAATCCCCGAACATCGTCGTCAAATTCGAAAACAGCAGCGGGCAAAGAGTTTTGACTGTCCGCTCGCCTCGGAATGAGCACGCAATCGAAAGGCTCTCCGGACGCAGCGAAGTGACTTGCACCATCGCGTCCCTGCCTCTTGCGCCTGGTGAATACACGGTGCGCATCGGTCTGGCCCGCGGCCTCGAGGAATTTGAGTCTGTCGAGCAAGATATCGCCTTCACCGTCTGCAACACGGACACGTTCGGCGACGGTTGGGGCGCCAATATGGGATTCACGGTCGCGTCGGCGGTTTGGCAAATCGCATCAGCCGCCAACGACTCCTCGAGTCCGTTGGGCTCAGGCTGCGGTCAAACTGGCTCGTCAGTGAGTGAGGGCGCCCTAATAGGTGTCAAGCCCGGTATCCACGCCAAAGGGGGGTAGGCCCTCCGGGGGGGCGTCGTGGCGTGCGAGGCTTTAGGGCGCAAATTCCGCAACGATGGCGAGCGCCTCGGCAGGCGGAAACACAATTGGCCACCGACATTCTGTCAGCACCGGAGGGAAAACACGGGTTCTTAGTGAATCGGCCGTAATCAATATTGCTTAACTCATCGCCCGATTAATCGATTTGGAAGGGCGCGGAATGGACTCGGCGGTGAATATTACCGGATTTATCTCAGGCGGTCTGATCGGTTCGGATCCCTGGGACCCGTCATCCTTTTCCGGCAGTTCATTGGCGCTGTTCAGCGCGCTGAAGGATGAAGGCGTGCTGGCGCGCGCCTTCGGACTCGAAATTTCGACGCCTGAGTTCATGTTGCGCGCCGCGCCACGATGGCACCCCGACAAGGAAACTTGGCGCCGTCGTGTCTATGGAAGCTTGGCCTATCGGCAGGCGCTCACACGTGATTTGCGGCGCAAGATCATCGAGGCGGATCGCGACACGGTCATCCTCGAGCTGGGGACCTACGCCGATGGGCCGGCGGCCTATGCCGGTATTGCGCCTGTGATCACCTATCAGGACAGCCTCGGCGCCGAATATTGGTCAAGCCCATTTGTGCCGGAAACGCTAAGGCGCGACGCCAAATTGCGCAGGGAAAATCTCTCATTTGAAATGGGCGTCGCCCATGGCGCAGCTCGCATTCTGATCAGCAGCGATCATATGAGGCAGTCATTCATTGACAACTATGAACTTGAACCAAATAAGGTTGTCAATATAGGTATCGGTTGCAATACTAGTTTACCTAAAAATCGACCTACAAAAGAATATTCCCGGCCAGAGATTTTGTTTATTGGCAAGGAATTTCATAGAAAGGGCGGTGATCTTATTGCAGCCGCATTTCCTGAGATAAAGGCGAAAATCCCGGGAGCAATTTTGCACGTTATCGGCCCGCCGACGCGGCCCGATTCTCTGCAGGATTCTCCAGGAGTTGTATTTCATGGATTTCTCGCCCGCGAAAATCCTGCGGAGGCCCGGACGTTCTACGAAATTCTTGAGCGGGCGGCGCTGAGCGTGTTGCCGTCACGCTATGAACCGGCGGGTATCGCGCCGCTGGAGGCCATGACCTATGGCGCGCCGGCCATCGTCACGAACGATTGGGCTCTCAAGGAGTACGTTGAACACGGTGTTACCGGCTTCCTGCTCGCTGACTTGAAGCCTGCGACGATCGCCGCGACGGTGATCGACGCGCTGTCTGACCAGGAGCGCCTCGCGCGGATGGCTGCAGCCGGATTTGAGCGGACGCCGGAGCGGTTTTCTTGGCGGGGCGTCGCCCGGCGCATTATCGCTTGTGCCGAAGAAGCGCGCGCCGAGTTTCGAGTTGGCTAGCAACAGCGCCGGAGGCCGATAGCCAAGGCGACGATCATCCGCAATAGCTCCCTGGCCGCGCTATGCGGCGGGAATGGCCGGTCCCCCGACCGAATTCATCTTTCGCTCCCAGGCCAGGGCCGATTCAACGATACGGTCCAGGTCGTCCAACTTTGGCGTCCAGCCGAGTTCGGACCGGAGCCGGGTGGCGTCGGCGACCACCTTATGCAAATCGCCAGGCCGCCGAGGTAATTCCCGGACCGGTAGGCGTTTGCCCGACTGCCGCTCAGTGGCGGCGATCACTTCACGAACGGAAAACCCGCGCCCGTAACCGCAATTGTAGGTGCTCGACGCCCCACCTCGACGAAGATGCGCCAGCGCCAAGGCGTGCGCCGCGACGAGGTCTGTGACGTGAATAAAGTCCCGAATTCCCGTGCCGTCGGGAGTCGGATAGTCAATGCCGAACACACCCAAATGCGGTTCCAAACCGAGCGCGACCTGGCAGGCGCGTTTCACAAGGTGCGTCGCTCGCGGCGTGGACTGGCCGGTGCGGCCGGCTGGGTCGGCGCCTGCGACGTTGAAGTAGCGAAGGATGACATGACGCATGCCGCTCGCCTCGCAGGCATCCCGCAAGATCCACTCTGTCATGAGCTTGGATCGGCCGTATGGACTTGCGGGCTCCTTGGCCTCGTCCTCATTGAGCAGCGGCTTGTCCGAGGGGGCGTACACGGCTGCGGTCGATGAGAAGATGAATTGCTTCACGCCCGCCTGCACGGCCGCCTGAATGAGATCTCGCGAGGCGGCGGTATTGTTTGCGTAGTAGCTGAGCGGCTCGGCAACGGACTCCGGCACCACGGTGGATGCCGCGAAGTGCAAAACAGAATCGACCTGATGCTCGGCAAGAATCCGGCTCACGCGCGCGCTGTCGTTGATATTGCCTTCGACAAAATGCGCGCCAGCGGGAACCTGCGCGCGAACGCCGGTGGAAAGGTTGTCGATCACGATGACCTCTTCGCCCTGGTCGAGCAAGGCCAGCGCCATGTGACTGCCGATGTAGCCGGCGCCGCCGGTGATTAGGACTGCCATCTTCGCTCCTACTCGCCGCCGGGTGATTGAGATTTGGCCAGGGCTGGCACGCTGCGCGACGCGAAGTTCGTCCACTGGCGACGGTTGCCAAGGCCCTGGTCTATCTTGACCGATGAATTGACGATGTTGGCCAGGGCGCTTGTCATGACCAGCAGCACGATGAACCCGTCATAATAGGCCATCGACAGGGCTGCTCCACCGACCAGGAAGCCAATGAGGCTAACCTGGAACATTCGCGCCAGCTGGTTCTCCCAGGCGAGGTTCGGATTGCGCCGAGTCGCGAATTCGACGGCAAACGCGTTGTAAAGAGCGCCGACCAGTATGAGGATGTAGATGCCGAGGCCAATATAGCCGTGTTCCCCCAGCACCTCGAAGAAGATGCTGTGTGCGGCCCTGCCCGCCGTCAGACTGCCGGGCGAATGGAACATGGTCGCAACCCAATCAAGTTCTACAGCCTTGAAGCCGCCTCCAAAAATTCGTTCGTTGGCGATGTTGAAGCTGGTCCGCCAGGCCGCAACCCGGCCTTCGAAGGATTCATCCTGATGGTAGGCCCCGATCGTCGCCATTCGCTCAAGCCAGCGGGCCGGCATGTACTTCAGTATCAGCGGTGTAAGCGCGCCTGCAGCGACCAGCGCCACGACACCGGTCCGCGACCGTAGCGCGAAAGCGACAATGACCGCGCCAAGAGCGAGAAGCGCGCCTCGGGAATAGGTGCCGATAATTGCAACGCAGGTCAGGAGAATGACGGCGAGACACCCTAGCTTGACTATGCGCAGCGCGCTGGTGGACCCCAGGAATTGCAGCAGCGGCAACAACAAGATTAGAGCGATGCCCAGGTTGTTATTGTCCTGGATCATTGAATTCTCAGGGCCATAGACATTGTGCTTGCCGCCAGTCAGGATAAAGAATCCCCCGCCCTTGACTGCAAAATATCCCAATGAAATCGCATAGGCCCAGAGCAAAGATTGCATGCGGTATCGGGAGTTGACGATGGTCAGCACCATGAAGGCCAGCACCATAGTCTTGAGTGTCCGATTCAGAATTTCTTGGGAATTCTTTGGATCTAGCGCGAAATAAGTCGTGACACAGATCCAAATCGAAAACAAGATCAGTGCCACAGTTGTAAGGTCAAGGGGCAAAAATTTTCGATCCCTGGAGCTAACCCAAGCGAATATTGTCAGGATCGCAATGTAGAAGTTGGCGCCAAACCCGGCGAGGAAACCATACACTTCACGCTGAGGATTCATCAGCGCGATCCATATCCAGGCGACGATACCGACGATCGGCGAGCGCCAGATCAATGGCGTGGCGCCAAGCAGGGCGGCGAGAAGTGTTAGGTCACGCAAGTTGGTTCGCTCCATTCCGTCCTGGCAGGCTCGCGACAGCCACGCAGCTTCCATGCCATGCGTCGCGGCTCGGTCTGAAACAGAAATTGCATCCTGTTCAGGCATAGTTCTTGAATGTTACATAAGTTCGAACGCTCTTATTAGGAGACCGGATGGCCAGCCTGCTGTTCCTTTCCGCCGTCGCCGCCTTTGTGTTGGTCGCCTGGTGGGCCTATGACAATGATCGGCTAGGTGTCGACGAGCCCTCCCGCGGCTTGCTCCGTGTCAAAATCCCGGAGGACAAGGTTGTGGAAAAGCCAGCCGCGACGCCCAAATCGCGGCAGGTAGGCCCGAACAATGTCGGTGTCGCGAGCTCTAGCGCACCATCGCCTGCGACTGACGGGCGTCCAGAGCCGAGATGGAAGCGATCGCATCTGCGTAAGGCGCGTTAGGCCGCATCAATCCGGCGCCCAGCGGGACAGGAACGCAGCTCTGGCTTGGGCGGTGGACTGTGCATCGGGTGGTGAAAGAGCTTCGATGTGATGGTCGCTCCATGACGTGCGCGGCGAACGCGGACGATCATTGGATTGCGCTATGTCGCGGTGACCGGCGCTCATCACCTCAATTTCGCTGACCGTTATGATCTCCATCCGGCGAAGCGCCTGAAGCCTCAGGGGCTCCTCTGCGTCCTGTGCGCTGGTCACCAGGACGGCGGTGCGGCTTTCGCGAAGGGCGATACGAATACGCCTGGCGAGCGCTTCAAAGGCGGATTGCTGAGACTGGTCGAACAGGATGCTGTTTTCGTCCCAACTCCCGCCACGAAGGTCGTTGTCCCCATGGATAAGTCGGAGCTGGAGATAGCCTCGCGCGCCGGCGCGGGCGCGTTGCAACTTCACCGCGCTGACTTCATGCAGCGGAATCTCGCGGATTCCCGCCATGCCATGCATGATGAAGCTCACGCCGCCTGTTCGGTCGATGGTGATGTCGCGTCCGTCAAATGTTACGCAACCGCCATCACCACGCGCGCTGAAGCCCGCGCCGACCACCATCTGCGAATCCGGGGCTGCTGCTGCGATAGCGCCTCGAGTCTGCCAAACTTCCGGTTTCAATTCGTCTACCGCGGCTCTGCCACCTCCATGGCTCCCAGTCTTTCGTAACATGGTTCAGGCATTGTGGTCACGCGGTGTTTGAGACTCCGTCGCTGGAATCTGTATTATGCGCGCTAATGATGCAGGGGAACTGTGTCGTCGCTGTATTGGGGAGAAGGCATGAACAGGGCGAAAGCGAATGTGCCGGGACCGCTAGTGATTGTCGAACGCCAGGAGTCTGAGGGCGTCGTCAAGTCTGCGCGCCGAGTCCTGGAGATTTTGGAATTCTTTGACGACGTGCAGCGTCCCGCAACGGTCATGGAGGTGTCCGGCGCGCTCGATTATCCTCAGTCCAGCACCTCGGCGCTACTACGCAGCCTTGCGAGGCTGGGCTACCTTGATCACGATCCATTCTCTCGGACCTATGTCTCGTCAATTCGCACGGCATTGCTGGGTAACTGGGTGAACGCGGAGTTCGTCCGTGTCGGGCCTGTCATCGAGATGATGCAGGAACTTAACCGACTCACCGGCGACAATGTGATCCTGGCCGCCCGTAACGGCCTGCAATGCCAATACGTGCATGTGCTTCAGGCGCTCAATCCGGCCCGGGCCCACCTGACCTTGGGCACGGTCCGGGGGCTGGCCACTTCCGGCGCCGGCCGCGCGCTCATGAGCGTTATGCCGGATCGTGATATCCAGCGGCTAGTGCTGCGCATCAATGCCGAAGCTAAGCCGGGCGCGCCGGTGGTCAGTTCCGCCGACCTCATGGCGTCGATCCGGGAAATCCGGGCAACCGGCTATTCCTTCACCACCGACACCGTAACTGCAGGCGGTGGCATCCTGGCCGCCACCCTTCCCATTCGGGTCGGGGGGCAGATCATGGTCGTTGGCATCGGCGGTTGCTCCTCGGCGATGCGGGACCGAAAGGCGCAATTGGTGGAAATATTGTTCGGTGCGATCGCGCGCCATTTTGGCGGTCTGGACGAGCGGCCAACCGCGGTGCGGGACACAGCGCCGCCAGCGAGCGCAAATCAGGCCTGAACCATCCGCGCCCACAGATCCTGGGCCGGGGCGCCGATGAGCTGCGCGGCCAGCCGGTCACGCCAGAAAACAGTCGAACCGAAGTCGTCGCGCCAGGCGATCAGGCGACGGGTGCGATAATTCAGCGGATACTCACGGGTGAAGCCGATTGCGCCGTGGGTTTGATGGGCGAACCAGCGTGCGGTGTCGACCGCATCGCCGAGGCGAGAACGGGCCACCGCCGTCAGGGATAGCCGTTCATCGTCTGCAGCTGAAAGGGCTGCGCCGACAATAGCCGCCGCCGCCACCGACTCCTCGGCCAACACCACCAAGTGATGCTGGATGGCCTGAAAACCTCCAATAGCTTTCCCGAACTGCTCGCGCTCACCTGCGAAAGCGAGGCAACGCTCTACACACCAGTCCATGGCCCCGAGCATCTGCGCGCTTTTCAAGAGCGCCGCTGAGGCCAGCGCCTGTTCATAGGCTGGCCCGGCCGCCACCGCCACGGTAGCTCCGGCGGTCGTGATTACGTCCATAGGTTCAAAGCTGGCGTCGGAGCCTTCGCATGCGACCTCGGCGAACCGAAGCGCGGCGCCGGCTGAGGTTTGTTCGACGATCAAGCATAGGTCGGCCGCCCGGCCCCAGCGGGCGCGGGCGGGCCCCGGCGCGCCATCGCCCAGGAAGGCGATCGGGAGTGGGCCGGCCGGCGCGGCCAGACCGGCATCCGCCAGCAGGCGGCGTCCGAGTATCGTTTCCAGAATCGGGCCTGGCGCCGCATGCCGGCCGGCGGCGCGGAGAATAGCGCCCGCGTCGGCGAGGGATGCCTCCGCCCCGCCATCGGATTCTGGGAGCAGCATGGACAGGAAGCCGGCGTCCTCCAGCGCGCCCCACAGGTCTTGCGGGAATTCGCCAGCCTCCGCTGCGGCGGTCACTTCCAGCGGGCAGGCGTCCGCGAACAGGCGCTCGGCGACATCCTGGAACAATGCGCTGGCTTCGCTCATCGCAGGCCCATCCCCTTGGCGATCACGCCGCGCAGTATCTCGCCGGTTCCGCCGCGGATGGTGAAGGCCGGCGACCACAACAGACCGCTTTGCAACAGCTCTGCGAGCACCGGGGCGGTGAGACCGTTCTTAAGCGCCAGGTCTCGCATCCGGTTGACCGTCTCCTGCTCCAGGCGCGTGCCCAGGTCCTTGACCATCGCCGCCGGCACACTGGGCGACAGCCCGGCATGTAGCATCGCCGCGACCGAGATCGAGAGCCGGCGCAGGGTGAGCATGTGCGACGCGAGCCTGGCTACTTCCTGGCGCGCCTCGCGGTCCGCGTCGGAGCCCAGGGCCTCCACGACCACGGCCAGCAGCCGAAACGCGCTCAGCCACCGTTCTGGCCCGCTGCGCTCATAGGCCAGCTCTGCGCTCACTTGGTTCCAGCCGTTACCTTCCGCCCCCACCATGGCGTCGTCCTCGACGAACACATCATCGAAGAACACCTCGTTGAAGTCATGTTCGCCGGCCATGCTGATCACCGGCTTCACCGTCACGCCGGCGCTATTGAGCGGAATGATGAACTGGCTCAGGCCGGCGTGCTTGGAGTCGAGTCCTCGCGTGGTGCGGAACAGGCTGATCATGAAGTGAGCACGGTGGGCGTTTGTGGTCCACAACTTGTGGCCGTTCAGCCGCCAACCGCCAGGGACCTTGTCGCCCCGGCTGCGGATCGAAGCCAGATCCGAGCCGGAGCTGGGTTCGCTCATACCGATGCAGAAATAGCGCTCTCCGCGGGCGATAGCCGGCAGGTGCTCCGCCCGTTGGCGGTCATTTCCGAAACGCAGGATCACCGGCCCGCTCTGCCGGTCGGCCACCCAGTGGGCGCCCACCGGCACGGCTGCGGCAAGCAGTTCCTCCATCATCACATAGCGTTCGAGCGCGCTTCGTTCATGGCCGCCCCACTGCTTCGGCCAGGTCATGGCGATCCAGCCCCGCTCGGCGATGCGCCGGCTCATTTCCGGTGAAAAGCCCATGCCGAAGCCGGTGGGATCGGTCAGGCGTCCCGCGGCGCGCTCCTCCGCGACAAAGGCGCGCAATTCCCGACGCAGCGCCTCTGCCTGGGGCGGCAGTTCGGCGGTTTCCAGGCGCAGCGCCGCTGCGCCGCTCACCGGGCGGGCTCCGGCTGTCCCACCTGTTCGCGGGCGCTGAGCTTGAGCACCGGTCCCGGGAACGCCGCGGCGTCTTCCAGGATCGCGCAGACATGGCGGCCGATCTCCACGTCGGTCAGCCATTCCGGCCGCGCCCTGTCGCGCTTACTGAGGCCATTGACCATCGAGGCCACGATCAGCTCGCGGATCGCCGGTCCGTCGGCCGGCGCCTCCTTAGCCAGAGCCCGGTACATCATCCGCAGGCCCGCCTGCACCACCGACATGTGTCCCATCTGGGGCAGCAACAGGTCCGCGGTTCCCCCGCCGATCCCCAGATAGACCGCCCCCGCCCGCAGGCTGGGCAGGAAGGCCCGGGCTGCGGCGAAGTGGGTGACGAGGTTGCTCTCGACGAGCTGGCTGATGTTTGCGGCGCTCCAGCCCATCATCGGGCCCAAGGTCGTGGGTGCGTTCACCGACACCACGACGGCGTCCAATTCGCCCATCGCCGCCTTGATATCATCGCGCAGCCGAGCCGCGGCGGCCTCGTCGCCGAGGTCGCCGGTGACAGGGACGACCCCGCCGCTGAATTCCCGCGCCACCTCGGCCAGCGCATCGACCCGGCGCCCGGCAGCGGCCACTCGCCAACCCTTTTCGACCGCGGCGGCGACGATGCCCCGACCGACATCGCCGGCCGCGCCGATTACGGCGATGGTCGTCATGCCGCCGCGCTTTCGGCCAGGGCCGCGACCACTTCATCGCCGGTGGTGATCGTCGCCAGCATCCGCAGCTGTTCGCGGAAGATGATCGCGTGGGTCTCGGGATCAGATCCGGCGATGCAGTCTTCCGGCAGCACGACCTGATAGCCCAGATCGACGGCGGTCATGGTGTTGCCTGGCATGGCGACGTTGGATGAGACCCCACAGAGCACCACGGTCTGTACGCTCAATCGGCGAAGCAGGGCGTCCAGGTTGGTTCCGTTGAATGCGATCAAGCCACTGGTCCGATCGATGACGAAATCCTGGGGCTGCGGCTCCAGCCCCGGCATGTGTCCGGCCTCCAGCGATCCCGCCGCCATGTGGCGGCCTTTGAGGCCCAGAGAACTGATCAACGAATTGGGCATCATGTCGGCGAAGTCCGGCCGATGCACCACCGGGGTGTAGACCACCGGCAGTCCGCGAGCGCGGAACGCCTTCGCCAGCCGCTCGATTTTCGGGACGATGTCTCGCGCCACCGCCTGCGCGGCCAGGGCCGGGAAGCTCGCGTGCTTCGGGTTGAGAAGCCCGATCTGGCATTCATTGATGATCAGCGCCGCTTTCCGGCCGGCTTCCAGTCCACGCACCATGACGCTCTCTCCCGATATTCGGCCGCCCGCGGCGGCGGTTCTGATCTCATCCTAGCGGAACGCGGGGTCAGTCCAACGCCCGATCCGCGCCGCCGTCAGCGAACGAATTGCTTGACGTGGTCCTCGCCGAAGCCGTTGTCGCGATACCACTCGGCGCAATAGCCCAGCAGGGTGAGGCAGTTGTCCACGGCGATCGGCTTGTCGTTCTCGTCCAGGCTCGTGAGCCCGCCGTGCATCACATAGAACGCGGTCATGGACTCCTTCACCGTCAGGGTGTGGTGTTCGCCCGGCGGCTCCCAGATGAAGCTGCCCTTCTCGGCCACCCAGTCGTGCTCGGGATAATACCAGCTGCCCTCAAGGGTGTAGGAGAACACCGGCCCATCATGCACATGCCGGCCGATCACGCCGGGTTTCGGATAGTGCAGGATATTGACGGTGATCCCCGCCGAAACGTCGAACATCAGCGGGCAATAGTAGTGCCCGGCTGGGCGGCGCACCCACTGCGACAGGTCGTCGGGAACCTTGACCTGCAGGTCCCTGGGCAGGAACTGGGCGGCCAGGCCTTCAGGCCGGAAGTCCTTGACGATCTTGTTCACGGCGCTGTTCCAGGTTCAGTGATGCGCAACGATAGAGCCGCGCATTGTCCGCGCCAACCAAAGAGGGGATCACCATGCTGATCAATTTCACCGGCAGGACCGCCCTGGTGACCGGCGGGGCGGGAGGCATCGGCGGCGCGGTGGCCCGCGCTCTGGCCGATTCGGGCGCCAAGGTGATCGCCACTGGCCTGGATGCCGCGGAGCTGGCCCGGGCCAGCGAAGACCCGCGGCTGGTTGGTATTGCGCTGGCGTCCCTAAACGTGGCCGATGATGCGGCGGTCCAGGGCCTCGCGGCCGACGTCGGGGATATCGATATCCTGGTCAATTGCGCGGGAACCACCTCGCGGGGCGATGCGGCGTTTGAGGAGGCGGCGTTCAACTTCATCCTGGATGTGAACCTCTCCGGAACCATGCGCTGCTGCCGGGCGTTCCGCGCCGGACTGGCGGCCCGGGGCGGGAACATCATCAACATCGCCTCGGTGATGAGCTTCCTGGGCAGCGGCACTGCGCCCGGCTACGCGGCCAGCAAGGGCGGCGTAGCCCTGCTCACCAAGAGCCTGGCCATCGCCTGGGCCAGGGACGGGGTGCGGGTCAACGCCATCGCGCCGGGATTCATCATCACCCCCCTCACCGACGCCCAGATCGACCCGGCCTACCGCGCCCGGGTGGAAGCCCGCACCCCGATGGGCCGCTGGGGCCAACCCGACCACATCGCCGACGCCGCGGTGTTCCTGGCCTCGGAGCGGGCCAGTTTCATCACCGGGGCGATCGTGCCGGTGGATGGTGGCTATCTGGCGGCGTGAGGGGCGGGCGACGGGTGGGTGCGGCCCTGGGATCGCAGAAACCGAGGATCAATGCCATGCAACTTGAATGCGACCGGATTTGACGCAGGCGCATGAGCGGCGATCGGGGGGCAATGATGGACTTCGGGGCGAAGCCAGATTGTTGTCCAGTCGCCCGCCTGCTCAATCCTCGCCCGGCGCTTCCGCCTCAAACTGCGGCCAGATCTGGGAACAACCACTTGGCGTTTTCCTGGAAGAAGTCGTTGGTGAACTTCGAGCCCAGGCGCGAGGCGGTCTTCATGTAGGAGCCGAACGGATTGCGGCCGCCCTCCAGGTGCGGATAGTCGGTCATCACGCAGAAGATCTCGTGCAGGCCGTACTGTTCGGCGGTGGCGGCGAAATCCTCGTGGAAGAAGGGCGAGGTGCGCACATTGCGCCGCACGAACTCGCTGGGCTTCAGCGAATAGCGCACGCCTGCGACCTTGGTCAGGAACGAGGCCCAGGCGTCCATCCGCTTGACCGTCGGGCCGATCCAGTCGGTGCCGAACTCGAACATGCCGAAGCGCAGGTTGGGGAAGCGTTCGAACAGGCCGCCCATCACCGCTGAAATCAGGAATGTCTCGGCCGGAATGTGGGCCACCAGCAGGAAATAGGGGCTAACCGCCTCCTCGCCGCCAGTGCGGTTGGCGGGGGGAACTTTCAGCGACGGCGAATCCGACCAGCCGCGGTCGGGCAGCATAGGGTCTTCCGCCACGGTTGAAGCGGTGAGGCCGCCGGCGCCCAGATGCAGGGTGGCGACAATGTCCGCCTCCTGGCAGAGCGCCCAGAAGGGGTCCCACATATTGTGGGACGGCGAGACGCCGCCGGGCGGCTTGGCGCAGGGCAGGGAAATCGCCTTGGCCCCCATCTTCGCCACCCGCTGCAGTTCCGCGTAAGCGAATTCGAAGCTGCCGGTGTTGATCTGGGCGACCATGCGCAGGCGGTCGGGGTCGCCGCCCAGGCGCGCCCAGTCGAATGCGTAGTCATTATAGCGGCGGCAAGCCTCGAAGGCGGCCGGGGTGTTCATGCGCAGTTCGGCGCTGAAGGAGTTGGCGAAGATGAACTGCGAGCGCACCCCCATTCGCTTCAGCGCCTCCACGCGGTCTGCGGCGTCGGTGGCGCCCAGGGCGCTAATGCCCTTGGTGTCCCACAATTTCTCGCGATTGTGGGCGCGGGCCTCGCGGTCGGCATCGCTGCCGGAATAGGATTTCAGGAACTTCATAATGAAGCCGCCCGGGTCCGGCAGGCCGCGCAGCAGTTCGCCTAAAGGCTCCGGCTCGATGTACATGTGGCCGTCGGTGTCGAGGATCTTGCCGAAGTAGGGGTTATCGGCCTTCTGCGCCTCGCCGAGTTCGGCGATGGCGGCGATGTCGGACGCCGGCACGCAGGAGGATTGGTCGACGGGAGGGGTGGCCTCAATCCTGGACATGGCTGCGCGTCCGCTTCGTCTATGAAAAATGATCTCCATTAGGAACGGGGCCGACGGCCGGTTGTTGATGTGGATCAACCAGCCAGCGCTTCAATCCGCCGGATCGCGTGCGCGATCTCGGCGGCCGATTTGAGCACCTGAATCTTGCCGCCGGCGGGTCCGAGGCCGGTGAGGCGGCCGATTTCGGCGATTTCGGCCTCGCTGGGGTCGTTCATGCCCAGATCGGCCAAACGCACCGGCAACTGCACCTGTCGCAGGAAGGTCATCAGATCGATGATCAAGTCGTCATCGCGGTCTTCCAGCGCCAGTTGCACCAGGGTGGCGTAGGCCACCTGCACGCCGTGGATCGTGTCGGCGGCGCCGCGGGCCTTGGACAGACCGCGCACCACGGCGTGAGCGTAGGAGAGGCCGCATGTCTCATAGGCCAGACCCGACATCAGGATATTGGCCTCCACCACCGCTTCGAACGCGGTGCTGGTCCGGTGCGCGCGTGCGGACGCCACCGCCGCGGCGCCATAGGCGCGCAGGGTGCGGTAGCAGGCGTCGGCGATGGCCAGGCCGGTAAGGCTGGCATGGCCGTCGAAGAAGTTGCCGGACCCGTCGGCCGCCGCGCGCTCGGCCTCGAACTTCTTGGCGATCGCGTCGCCGATCCCGGCGATGAGAAAGCGCGGCGGGGCGGCGGCGATCACCTCGGTGTCGGCCAGAACCAGGCGCGGGCTTTCGGACAGGGTGTCGATGGCGACCAGCGTGTGGCTCTCGTCGTAGATCGCCATGGACCGGGCCGTGGGGCTGTCATTGGAGGCAATGCTGGGCGCGGCCACGAACCCCAGCTTCAGGGCCTTGGCCGCCCCCTTGGCGGCGTCCAGCGCCTTACCGCCGCCGATGCCCACCACAAGGTCGGCGGCGAAGTCCCGCCCCGCTTCGGCAAGGTCGGCGATGGCGGCGGCGGTCACCTCGCCGGCCAAAGGCAGGATTCGGGCCGCCTGGTCCGGAACGGCGGCTTCCAGGCGGGGCCCCAGAATCGCAAGTACATCGGCGTCGGCGACGATCAGCAACCGCCGGCCGATGTCGATGGTGAGCTCGCCCAGACGGCCAAGGACGCCGGGCCCCTGCACATAGCGAGCTGGTCCGCCGAAGGTGATCACGGCCATCCCGCCCGCCCTCCGATCAATCGCCGGTGAACACCGGCTTACGCTTTTCCTGGAAGGCGGTGACCGCCTCCTGGTGGTCCTTGGTGATGTTGGCCAGGCCCTCATAGGCCATGCCCACGTCCAGCAGCGACTGGGCCAGCTGGCGCAGGGGCACGTTCATGGTCATCTTGGTGCCGCTGACCGATTGGGTGGCGCTGGAGGCCAGCTTGTGAGCCCATTTCTCGGCCTGGGCGTCAATCTCCTCGGTCGTCCCGGCATAGGCGATCAGGCCGATCTCGGCGGCCTCCTTGCCGGTGATAAACTCCCCCAGCAGCAGGTAGCGCTTGGCCCGGGCGTAGCCGATGAGCTGCGGCCAGATGAGGGCGCCGCCGTCGCCGGCCACCAGGCCCACGTTCACGTGCGGATCGAGGATCTTGGCCTCGTTCTTGGCCAGCACGATGTCGCACATCAAGGAGAGTGTGGCGCCCAGGCCCACCGCATCGCCATTGATCTTGGAGATGGTGGGCTTCTGGCAATCCAGGGCGTTGAAAACCAGGCGGCGGGAATTGGCGATGCCGCGGTAATAGAGCCCCGGATCGTCGATCTTGCGCTGCATCTTGACGATGTCGCCGCCGGCGGAGAAGGCCGGACCATCGCCGGTCATCAAAACCACCTTCACCCGCGGGTCGAAGGTGGCGTCCTGAAACACATCACCCAGCTGACGGTTGGTGTCGTCGTCGATGACGTTGCGCTTCTCCGGCTTGTTCAGGGTGACGCGCAGGATGCGGCCGTCCAGCTCCACGCGGATCTGATCATAGCGGGCGTAGTCGATGGTCATGCGGAAACTCCCAGTTGGGTGAGGTCGGCGTACCGGCGCAGGTGGAAGGCCTGGTCGCCGAACAACCGGTCGATCATGGTCAGGCGGATGTAGTGGTGGCTGATGTCCATCGCCTCAGAGACGCCCATGCCGCCGTGCAGCTGGACGGCCTGGTAGGCCACCTGACGCGCCGAGCGCCCGACCTGGAACTTGGCCGAGGAGACCGCCGCCGGATCCGGGACGCCATCCAGTCCGATTGCGGCCACCAGGGCCATGGAGCGCGCGGTCTCGCTGGCGATGAAGGCGTCGGCCATGCGGTGCTGCAGAACCTGGAACTTGGCCAGCGGCGCGCCATACTGTTCGCGGTTGCGGATATAGGCGGCGGTGGTCGGTATCAGATAACCCATGGCCCCCACCGCCTCACCGCAGGCCATCACCGTGGCCCGGTCGATGGCGGCCTCGATCAGCGGCGCCGCCCCATCGAGCGCGCCTACCATGTTGTCGGCGCCCACGGTCAGGTTCTCCACCGTCACCTCGGCGGCGCCATGGCCGTCGATCATTCGGTAGTTGCGCCGACTGACGTCAGCGGTGTCCACCAGGAACAGCGTGACGCCATGGCGTTCACCCTCCGCGCCGGCGGTGCGCGCGGCCATCAGCAGCTTGTGCGCCCGGTCCGCGCCCAGGACAACGGAGAGGCGACCCGTCAGGACATACCCCGACCCAGCCTTGGTCGCCGTCACCGCCCCATGCTGTGGGCTATGGAGCAGGGTCTCGCCGCAGGCGGCGAGGGCCACATGCAGCCGGCCGTCGATCATCAGCGAAATCAGGTCAGCAGATCCGGACGCATGACGCAGCAGGCCGCCACAAAGGATGACGCTGGTCAGATAGGGCAGGGCGACCAGACGCTGACCAAATCCCTCCATCACCGCGAAGGCGTCGATCGCCGAGCTGGCGAACCCGCCCTCGGCCTCGGAAAACGCCGCGCCGATCCAGCCCAGCTCCGCCATGTCCCGCCAGAGCGCCTCGGCGGCGGGGGCGTCATCCATGAGCGCCTTGCGACGGGCGAGGTCGTAGCGTTGGGCCAAGAAGCGATCGACGCTGTCGCGCAGCATGGCCTGCTGTTCGGAGTAGGTGAAGTCCATCGGCTCAGACCCCCACGATCTGACGCGCGATGATGTTGCGCTGAATTTCAGCCGAGCCGCCATAGATGGTCAGTTTGCGCCGGTCGAGAAACTGCTGGGCGAGGTGCGCCTCGGCGGGGGCGATCCCCGGCGCGGACGTCAGGGTCTGGGGATGGACCATGGCCTGCGCGCCGCCGGTCTGCACCAATAGGTCGGTGAGCACCTGCTGAATCTCGCTGCCCCGCACCTTCAAAACCGAGACGATTGGGCCGGGTTCGCGTCCCGAAAGCTCGTCGGCAAGTACGCGGTAGGCGGTGTGGCGCAGTGTGATGAGATCGCTTTCCACCTCGGCCGCCTTGGCCCGCAGAATGGGGTCAGCCCCGATCGGCCGGCCGTCGAAACCGGGCTTGCGCAGCCGCTCGCGCAACAGGCCCATCAGCGCAAGACTGGGTCCGATCCATGCGCCCACCAACCGCTCATGGCTCAGCAGGAACTTGGAAATTGTCCAGGCGTCGCCTTCCTTGCCGACCAAATTGTCCACTGGAACACGCACGTCGTCGACGCGCACCTCATTGACCGCATGCAGCCCGCCCATGGTCAGGATCGGGCTCACCGTCACGCCCGGCTGATCCATGTCGATCAGCAGGAAGGAGATTCCCGCCTGCTTGGGTCCGTCCGCGGAGGTGCGGACCAGGGCGAACATCCGGTTCGCGTACTGCGCCCAGCTGGTCCACAGCTTGGTTCCGGAGACGACATAATGGTCGCCGTCGCGCACCGCGCGCATCTGCAGCGCCGCCAGGTCAGAGCCGGCCTGGGGCTCGGAGAAGCCCTGGCACCACCAGTCGTCGCTGTTGAGGATCGGCGGCAGATACCTCCTCTTCTGCGCCTCCGTGCCGAACTCGATGAGCACCGGGCCCAGGAGGTCGATCGACGGAACGTTGAGCCGCGGCGCCCATGCGGCCGAAGACTCCTCGTCATAGATGAAGCGCTCCAGCGGGCCCCAGCCCGTGCCGCCCCACTCTTTCTTCCAGCTTGTCCCCAGCCATCCCCGCCGGTTGAGGGTCCGCTGCCAGTCCTGATGCTCAGCCTTGGAGACCGGCGCGCCCGCGCGCCACTTGGCGGCGAGATCCTTGGGCAGATGCTTGTCGAAAAAGGCGCGGAACTCGTCGCGCAGACGCTCGGCCTCGGGCCCGATGGAAAGGTCCATGGCGATCAGGTTCCGGTGAAACGGGGGGGGCGCTTTTCACGGAAGGCGGCGCGCCCTTCGAGATAGTCGGAGCTGTAGGTCAGGCGCGGCTGGATCTCGGCCTCGGCGGCGAGCACGTCCTCGAGGCTGTGGAAGCCGCCGGCTATCTGACGCTTCATCGCCGCAAGCGGGAGCGGCGCCAGGGCGGCGATCTGGGTCGCCAGCTCGCGGGCTGTCTTCAGCGCCTCGCCAACGGGGGCCAGGCGATCGATCAGGCCAATTTCCAGGGACTCCGTGGCGTTCACTGTGCGCGCGGTGAGCAGCAAATCACGCGCCCGACCTGCGCCGACACGCTGGCTGAGGGTCCACATGAGACCCGCGTCGCTGGCGAGTCCCACCCGGGCGAAGGAGGCGCAAAATCGCGCGTTTCCTGCCGCCACCAGCAGATCGCAGGCCGCGGCCAGGGACAGGCCGGCCCCGAAGGCCGCGCCTTCCACCGCGCCGATAACCGGCTTGTCGCTGTTCACGATCATGCGGACGACGTCCTGCGTGATCGCCATGTTGACGCGGGTGCGTTCGCCGTCAGGTTTCGGCGAATCGGCGTTGACCGGCGCCATCTGGCCGCCTGAACTGAAATGTCCGCCGGCGCCTGTCAGGATCACGGTCCGAACCGATCTGTCGGCCAGGGCGACGCCCAGCAGTTCTCGGAGCCGGGTGCGCACCTCAAGCGACAGCGCATTGCGCGACCCCGGCGTATTCAGCGTCAGTACGCAAACAGCGTCCGCTATCTCGGTGGTTACGCAATCGGGCATGGAATACGTCCTGCGGCAGCCTAGCGAAATCATCTAGCCTCGCGGTGAAGGCGTTGAAAGCGCGCGCTGCGCCATAGCACGAATGTGCTGGATGGCCGGTCGGGTTGGAAGCTCCGTCTCCAGGTGCGAGAACTCCGCCATGTCCAGCCTTGACGCTCTCTTCGCTCCCAAGTCCGTCGCCGTGATCGGCGCCTCCAGCGATCAGCGTCGCTTCGGCGGCCGGCCGATCCAGTACCTGATCGAGGCGGGCTTCAAGGGACCGATCTATCCGATCAACCCCGCCCGCGATGAGATTCAGGGCCTGAAAGCCTATCCCGAGGTGGCCGCGATTCCAGGCCACATCGACTGCGCCATCCTGGCAGTCTCGGCGGAGGCCACCTTCGGCGCCCTGGAAGCCTGCGCCGCCAAGGGCGCCGGCGCGGCTGTGGTGTTCGGGGCCGGATTTTCGGAGGTGGGCGCAGAAGGCGCGGCGCTGCAGGCGCGGGTGCTTGGCCTGGCGCGGGAGGCGAACATACGCCTTTTGGGGCCCAACTGCATGGGCCTGTTCAACGCCACCGCGGGATTTTACGCCACCTTCGCGTCCGCGCTGGAGGTGGGCGTTCCGCCAGCGGGGCGCATCGCGGTGGCCAGCCAGAGCGGCGGCTACGGGGGCTATCTGCTGAAACACCTCTTCATGCGCGGGTTGGGTCTCAGCCAGTGGATCACCACCGGCAACGAGGCCGACATCGACGTGGGAGAGGCGCTGGGATGGATGGCCGCCCAGCCGGACACTGACGTCCTGCTCGGCTACATAGAGGGGGTGCGCTCCGGGGAGAACCTGATCGCCGCCCTGGAAACGGCGCGGGCCGCCAGCAAGCCTGTGGTGATGATGAAGGTGGGCCGGACCGAAGAGGGCCGCCGGGCGGCCGCCTCCCACACCGCCTCTCTCACCGGAGAGGACCAAGTCTATGACGCGGTGTTCGAGAAGTACGGCGTGTTCCGGCCGCGCACCACCGAGGAGATGCTCGACGTCTGCGCAGCGTTGAGCCTGAAGCGCCCGCTCAAGGGTTCAAGAGTGGGGGTGATCAGCATCTCCGGCGGTGTCGGCGTGCAGATCGCCGACTATGTCAGCGACGCGGGGCTGGCGATGGGAACCCTGCCGGCGGCGGACCAGGCGGCGCTGAAGGCGTTGGTCCCGGCCTGCTCGCCCAACAATCCCATCGACATGACCGGGCTGGTCACCACCAACCACGACATCATGGAAAAGACCCTGGACGTCACCCTGGCGTCGGAGGCTTTTGACGCCACGATCATCTTCTTAGGCATAGCCGGCGCCGCGCCTTCCATGGCCGGGCCGCTTCAGCAGGCCATCGCCCGGGCGACCTCGCGCCGCCCCGACCAGCTGGTATGCGTGGCCGTCACGGCCGAGCCGGACATGGTGAGGGGTTACGCCGCGCAGGGCTTGCTCACGTGCGAGGATCCTTCGCGGGCGGTGGCGACCCTGGCGGCGCTCGATCATTTCCGGCGGCTGGACATTGCGCCGTCATCGCAGCCGCCCGCGTCCCCTGTCCGCCTTCCGGAGCTCCAGACGTTCAACGAGGCGCAGGCGAAGGCCCTCTTGGCCGAACTGGGCATCCGCGGCCCTCGGGAGGCGCTGGCGCGCACGTCGGCCGAGGCCGCCCAACGGGCCGCCGAGATCGGCTGTCCCGTAGCTCTGAAGATCGTCTCGCCCGACATCGCTCACAAGACCGAGGTGGGAGGCGTTCGCCTGGGGTTGGCCACGCCGCAAGCCGTGGAGGATGCCGCCGACGTGATGCTGACCGCGGTCGCCGCCCGCGCTCCGGGCGCCCGGCTGGACGGCTTCCTCGTTTCCGAGATGATCGCCGACGGGGTGGAGACCATCGTCGGCGTCCACCGCGATCCGGTGTTCGGGCCGGCGCTCACCTTCGGTCTGGGGGGCGTGCTGGTTGAGTTGCTGAAGGACACCGCCTGCGCGCTGGCGCCGATCAGCCCGCAAGAGGCGCTTTCCCTGGCGGCGAAGATCCGCACCGCCCCATTGCTGAGCGGCTATCGCGGCGGCCCCGCCTACGACCTGGACGCCCTGGCCAAGGCGATCAGCGCGGTTTCGGCTTTCGCGGCCGCTAACGCCGATCGCCTGAAATCCCTGGAGATCAACCCGCTGGTGGTGCGACCCGGGGCTGGCGGTATCGTGGCGCTGGACGCGGCGATCGAGGTCGGAGACTGAACCGGGTCAGCCAGAGATCGGCGCGATCACAGGTTCAGCCGCTTATCCTCCCGGATCACGCCTTCCTGGACGAACGAGGCCAGCAGCAGGCCGTCGGGCGCCTGGACAACACCGCGGCTCAGGAACCGGCCGCCGCAGACGCTGAGCGGGTCGCAATCGAACAGCCACCAGCTATCGGCGGGCAATGGGCGGTGGAACACCAGGGTGTGACTGAAAGTCCGGGACATCAGACCCTCGCTGGCGCCGGAGCCCGACGGGAACGGGGTGGCATAGACCCAGTAGTCGGAGATGAAGGCGAGCGCGCAGGCAAGCAGACCAGGGTCGTCCAGCCGCTCCAGGGTGCGGCACCAGTAGGGGTGGACCCGCTCCGTTCCCTCCGGCTGTGGGAATACCGGGCGGATGTCGATCACGCGGAAGGGCAGCCGCTCCGGCTGGAAGGCCCTCAGGGTCTCGGGCGCTGGATAATCCGGTCGTTGGACTGCCTGCCAATCAACCCCGGCCTCCCGCTGCTGGAATACAGCCTCGGCCACGATCGCCAAGCGCCCGCTGGTGACCATGTGGATACTGCGCACGGCGAAGTTGCGGCTGTCGTTCACGCGCACGACCTCGAGGTCATGGGGACCGCCCCAGTCGCCGTTGCTGAGAAAGGTCGCGTGAAGCGACATGGGAGTCATCGCGGGATCGACCGTCGCCGCGGCGCATTTCAGGATGGCGGCCATGGAGAGCCCGCCGAACAGAAAGCCTGTTCCGGGCGGCGTCACCACGAACCGGTCGTCGCCGAGAGGTCTGAGCGGCAGGAGCTCGCTGAATCGGTTTGTCATGCGCCGCGGCTTTAGGCGGCGACGGGAGAGTCGTCGAGCCGCCTCATGGCCCAATGCAGCGGCGAAAGGGGCCGGGGGCGAAGGTCATTTTCTTGCGGTCGGGATCACGCAAACAACCGGTTCAGCAACTTTCGAGCTGGCCTGTCGTAACAGACGTCCGCAATGGCCGCCGCGAGCAGGGCGGTCGATGCCACCAGGAAGTACATGCCCATGCCCTGACCAGGCGGGAGCTTCAGCTTGTCGGTGATCGCAGTTATGGCCCCCGCGATCGGCACATGCAGAATATACACGCCGTATGAGAGCGCGCCGGAGAGCGCGCATACCTTTGAAAAGGCGCCTTTGACTTCACTGTTGGCGAACAATGCCACCAGCAGCGGCATCAGAATTATGGAGACAAAGGCGATCCATGCTTGCAGCTGCACGCCGTGGAGCGAAACCATGAGGATAGCGAGATAGACGATGAAGGCGAGCCATGCAGGCGGTTGTGGCAGCCTGCGCCTGGTCGAGATCTCATAGATCAGGACGCCCATGAAGAAATCATAGATCACTCCGGAAAGGCCCATATCGAAGTGGCTCCATTGCCAGGCGCCAGTCGCCGCCGTGTGCGCAAAGCAGGACCACACGTAGGTCGACCCGGAGACGGTGAGCATGACAACGAAAACCGCCGGCGTGAGCCAGCGCGCAACTAAGCTGTAGATAAAGTTGACGACGAGCTCGAAGAACAGTGACCACGATGGTCCGTTGAGCGGATAAAGCGCGCCGCCTCTGGAAAACGGCGTCGGGAGCATGAGCGCCCCGAACCAGATCATCGTCGCGAGTTCGTGGGGGTGATAATGTCTCCAACCGGCGACGGCGTAGGCAAGCGCCAGGACTGCGGCGATCGCGAAGGCCAGGAGATAAAGTGGATAGAGGCGTATGAACCTCACCCGCAGCAGCTCAATCGCGGACATACCGGACGCAAGTCGCTCGCGGTAAGCGTGACACATCACGAATCCGGACAAGACAAAAAAGAACTGAACTCCAAGGTACCGACCAGGAAAGATGTGCACCAACGGTCCTGAAGGCACGTGATCCAGGATGACCCCAAGTGCCGCGAGGCCCCGAAGTCCGTCGAGTAACGTGTAGCGCTGCTTGTCTTGGGCGTTCATATCGCCGGAGTCCATTCCCAACACTCAGCGTGATTTTCTAATCCCATTGGACCATTTGAATGCAACCCGTTGCGACGTAAACAAGATTCGCTTTGCGGGGGCATTTGTTCTGCGCCTGTCCTTTACCATAATACTCAAGGGCGCCTGTCCTTGTTGGTCTGGCGCATACTCCGAGGCCGTGGTGTTTGAGCCCGCAGCGACCGGGGGTTCTCTGCTTCAATGTGGGCAGGTTCGCGAATATTCCAGGCCCCGAAATTCAGTCGCCCAGCGCCTCAACGCCAGGACTGAACATCCAGTCAGACGTTTTCCAGATCCCCGGAGAGACGGGCGCCTCGTTTCGCTGGCACTCCCATGTAGACGCCGTCTGGTTCGGTGTCGCGGGTAACGACCGCGCCCGCGCCAATGAGGCAGCGGTCGGCCACCTTCACACCGTCCCGGATCACGGATCCGAGGCCCAGGAAGCAGCGGTCTCCGATTGTCGCGCCACCGCCGACTACGGCGCTCGCCGCGATGAATCCGTGATCGCCGACCCTCACGTGGTGCGAGACATTGGCCAAGGTGCGCACAATGCAGTTCGCTCCGATGGAGGCCATCGACTGCACGGCGGCGCCTTCAAAGATCATGCAGTTTTCACCGACCTGAGCGCCCGGCGCGACCAGGGCGCGGGACGAAATATAGGTGACGAAGTCGTACCCCTTGGCTTTCGCCTGGAGATAACGATCTCGCCGAAGCCCGTTCGCGCCGCGCCCGCCCAGCGGGACGAGCATCTGAAACGCTGCGGGCGGGAAGCTCTCCTGTACATTCTCGAACGCAACCACCGGCAGATCATGATGGCGTCGGTCGTTCAGGTAGGCGGCGTCGACGGTGAAGCCCGCGACAACAAGCGGCGTGTCGTGCGTCAGGACGTGCCACACGAGACTGGCGAATTCGCTTCGGCCGAAGATGACCACGGGCTTGGGCGTGTTTGACGTCATAGGTTGGCTCGAATCTCGGCGGCGATCTCAAGGGCGGGCGCGTCATTGAGGCGCTGCAAAATGCTGTCCATCGGCCCGCGGTAATCCGGCAGAAACTCGAGCGCGATGCCGCGGCGGCGGAATGCGTCGATATCGTATAGGTCCTGGCCGCCGGGGCTGTTCACATAGCGGTCGACGCCGAGCCGCCGGCAGATCTCATAAATTGTCGCAGCCCCCTTCAATCCGGGTGGAAGCGAAAGTTCAGATTGGCGAATGAAACGGGGGGCCATGCCGAGCACCTGCGCGAACCGGGCAAGCTGTCGTAGCAGGCTATCGCAAGGGGCTTCCGAAGCCTCGATCAAGGGCAGGAAGTTGCGAACCTGCGGTCCCGGCTCGCGCAACGCCGCAAAGCGGCGTGAAGCCTTCAAGGCCCACCCGCCGACCTGGTGAGCGAACGCCATGTCGATGATCGCCGTGTTCAGGGGGGCATGGGCAAGCGGCAGCGTGAGCCAGTCCAGTGTCCCGTCCAGCCGGCGCAACCGGTTACGGTGGACCCAGCCGCTGCGGGGAAACTGAACCTGATCCAGCACAACGAAGGCGTCCACATCGCACATGAGGCGGAAATAGCCGGCGTAGGGCGCGAAATAGGGCTGCATCACGGAAATGCGGGCGCCCACCTCCGGCTCTCCTCCTGCTCGATATGCGCTACGGCCGCCGTCAGCGCTCGGGTTACGGTGACGACGTCTTCCGGCGTCAACCTCCCGTGGAACGGCAATCCGAGCAGGCGATCGTGCAACGCGGCGGTGGTCGAAAGTTCGCCCGCCCGCGGCGAGCATTCGTAGGCTGGATGACGCGTCAGATCCGGCTGGTAGAAGCGGCGTGTTTCGATCCCTTCGTCAGCGAGTCGATCGGCGGTCCGATCCGCGCTGACCGGCAAGCGAACAACAAGGTTGCCGGGCGCGCCCTTTTGCATTGGCAATTGCGGCAGGGCCAGGCGGTAAGCCGCCGAGAGGCTTTTCTTTGCTTCCCAGAGCGCATGACTGCGCGAAATCTGCGCGAGGCCCACAGCGGCGTGCCACTCGCTGAACTTGGCGTTGCCGGTGGGCGCAACCGTCACGCCATCCTCGAAACCGAAATTGCTCAGGCGCCGCGCCCGCTCCACGAGGCCGGCGTCGTAGGCGGCCAGGATTCCGCCTTCGCCGACGCCGAGCGTCTTGGTCGCATGCAGGCTGAAGGCGGCGACGCAACGTTTCGGCATCGCCTGGTTTCCAAGCGCGCCGGCGGCGTCAAAGAGCACCGGAAGTCCGCTTTCGTCGGCGAAGGCGTCCCAGGGCGTAACGGGCAGCCCAACGCCGAAGGCCGCGACCGGGACCACCGCCGACACGCGCCCGCGCCACGGCGCTGCGATCTCGGGCGTAAGCCTCCATTCATCAGGATCGACGTCGGCCAGCAGCGGCTCGAGACCTGCCGCCCGGATGGCCGCAGCTGTCGCCGGGAATGTAAGGGCGGGCGTGAGCACAGCCGATCCCGCCCGAAGCTGGAGGGCCGACAGCGCAAGCGTGAGGGCCGCGGTCCCCGAACTGGCGGTCGCCACCGCGGGCGGATGGTCGGCATCGAGAAGCGCGGCGACTTCAGCGGCGAGCGCCCGCTCGAGCGGACCGAAGTTCGTGTACCACTGCGCGGCTTCAATCCGGCGCATGAACGGCGCCAGCGCATCGACGCCGGGAAGATCGGGCGTGTAGAGGCGAATCTTGTAATTCATTCTGTAAGGTAAGGGCATGAGAGGCGCGCTTCCACCACCACAAATGAGGTGCTTGCTTCTGCCTGCGAAAAATAGTCTAGCCGGCGATCGATCGCGGGCGTCGGGTCCGCGGCCTTTGGCCCGAGGCCGCGTTCTTCGTCCATGTCGCCGCTTATCATAAATCTCGCCCCCACGGGCGCAAGGCCGACACAGGCCCGGAATTGCGCGGTTCCGCTGACCCGAGACGAGATCGTAACAGACGGGTGCGCCGCTGTTCAAACGGGCGCCTCGATGATCCATCTCCATGTCCGCGACGCCGAGTCCTCCGGACGGGCGGCGGCCACGGACGCCGACGAGCGCGCCAGTCTTGGGCTGGCGGCCAGTCCATGAGTTCTCGTGACGACGACGAAATCCGAGCGGCCCACGCTGCGGGAGAAGCGTGCGCCCGGAACGGCGACCTGGGCGGGGCGGCGGAGCATTTTCGCCGCGCGACCGAGTTGGATCCAGACAGCGTTCTGGCGCACGGTAATCTCGCCGCCGTTGAATTCAGGCGCGCGCGCCTCTTTGACGCCGAGGCGGCCTATCGGAACGTATTGCGCCTGAATCCGGCGATCCGATCAGCGCATCTCAATCTCGCTAGCATCCTTACCCAGACGGGCAAGCGAGACTCCGGCCTCGCGCACTTGCGTAAGATATTGGCGTGGAACCACGACGCCCCCGACATCTTCAGCAACTATCTCTTCAAGTTGACCCGTTCGAGCCAGCTCACCCCCGAAGCCGTGTTCCAGGAGCATTTGCGCTTCGGAGAGGGCCTCGCCGCCAGACTCGAACCGGCGGCGCCGCACGATAACGCGCCATACCCCGAGCGCCGCTTGAAGCTGGGATATGTCACCGCCGATGTCGGCCGTCACATCCTGGCGCTGATGCTGGAGCCGGTCCTGCTGGCGCACGACCGAAGCCGGTTCGAGCTTTTCATCTACGACAACGCCCTGAGTTCAGAGCCCCGGACCCTTGCGCGCAATTGCGTTGATCACTGGTTCGAAACGGCAGGCCTCGACGACGCGGCACTCGCTGATCGGGTGAGGTCGGATGGGATCGACATACTGGTCGATCTGTCAGGTCACACCTTTGGCAATCGCCTGCCGGCCTTCGCACGCAAGCCTGCGCCCGTTCAGGTCTCCTGGCTGGGATACCCGTTCACCACCGGCGTCCGGGCAATTGATTACCGAATCTGCGATGCGCATCAGCTCGCCCCCGGAACGGCGCGCCTTTTCGTCGAGGAGCCGTTCATCGTGCCCGGCGCGTCCGTCGCCTTCACGCCTCCTGACGCGCCCGCGCCCGCGCCGCCTCCGAGCGTCGCCAATGGCTATGTGACGTTCGGCAGCGTCAACGCGCTGGACAAGATCGACGACGCGGTGCTGGGGGTCTGGGCCGAGATCCTGCGGACCGTTCCGACCGGCCGATTGCTTATGAAGGCGCGCGGCCTGGATGACGTCCGGCTGCAGTCGCACTTCGCGGCGCGCATTACGCGGTTCGGCATCGCGCCTGAGCGGCTGATGTTCGAAGGCGGCTCACCGCTGACGGCATTCCGCGAGAGCTTCGCGCGCATGGACATCGCGCTTGATCCCTTCCCCTGCACCGGAGGGTCCACCACCCGGTATGCGCTTTGGATGGGGGTTCCGGTGATCACCCTCGAGGGCGAAGCGCTCTATGCGCGTTTCAGCAGCGCGATCCTGCGGGAGCTGGGCCTCGATGAGTTCGTCGCCGCCGATCCCGCGGCCTATGTGGCCGCAGCCGTGAAGCTCGCCGGTGAGCCGGTGCGCATGACAGAGCTTCGCGGCGCCCTGCGGCCGAGGATGCGGGCCAGCGCCCTGTGCGACGTGGCCGGCCAGGCCCGGCGCCTTGAGGACGCCTATCGTGAGATGTGGCGTCGCTGGTGCGCGCGCCAGTCGACGGCGTAATAGACGAACGGCGATAGCTGGGGTCAGGAACAGCCGCCGTTTTCAACGACGGTCGGCATAAGCTCACGACGCCGACGACGCCGAGGGCGGACATGGCCACACGCGAGCACGTGTCTACGCTTTTGAATTTAGAGCACGATTCAACGATCAGACGATTCCGCCTGAGCGTAGGTTGCTCTAGGATCGCGGGACATGAATATGGGGGGCGAGGCATGTCCGGGGCCGAGACAACCGAAACCAACTCGCCGCAAATCGATGCTGCGGCGTTGAAGGCCCGTTATTTGGCGGAACGCGACAAGCGGCTGCGGCCCGATGGCGCCGGCCAGTACATCGCCCCCACCGGGCGCTTCGCCCATTATCTCGACGATCCCTTCGTGGACGCGCCCGCCCGCCCGCCGGTGATCCGCGACGTGGACGCGGTGCAGATCGGCGCTGGACTGGGTGGACTGCTCGCGGCGGTCGAGCTCAGCAAGGCCGGCGTGGATGACTTCCTGATCCTCGACCGCGCCGGCGACGTCGGCGGTGTTTGGTACTGGAACCGTTATCCGGGGGCCGCCTGCGACATCGAATCCTACATCTACATGCCGTTGTTGGAGGAGATGGGCTACATGCCGACGGAGCGGTTCGCGCGCGGCCCAGAGATCTTCCAATACGCGCGGGCCATCGCCACGCGCTTTGACCTCTACCGTCGCGCCCTCCTGAGCACTGTGATCGAAGCCTTGACGTGGGATGAGGACGCCGCCCGCTGGGTGATCACCACCAACCGCGGCGATGTGATCCGTGCCCGCTTCGTCAACCTGAACACCGGGCCTCTGACACGGCCGCGCCTACCGGGCATCCCGGGCATCGAGGGTTTCACCGGCCACAGCTTCCACGCCAGCCGCTGGGACTACGCCTACACCGGCGGCGATTCCAGCGGCGGCCTCGAAGGCCTGCGTGACAAGCGGGTGGCGGTGATCGGCACCGGCGCCACCGGGGTGCAGTGCGTGCCCCACCTGGGACGCGACGCAGGACATCTCTATGTCTTCCAGCGGACGCCGGCCCTGGTGCCGGTGCGCGCCAACCGGCCCACTGACCCGGCCTGGGCTGCGTCCCTCGAGCCAGGCTGGCAACGTCGCCGGATGGAGAACTTCACCCGCATACTCGCCGGCCTGCCGGCCGACGAGGATTTCGGTGACGACGGATTTGTCGAACTGACCACCAAGGTGGGCATAGAGCTCGACAACATGGGCGCCGGCGCCGAACAGCAGCGCATCGCCGACACCGCCTATATGGAGGCCGTCCGCCGCCGGATCGACGAGATTGTCACGGACAAGACCACGGCGGAGGCGCTGAAGCCCTGGTACTTCGCAGGCTGCAAGCGGCCCTGCTTCCACGACGAATACCTGTCGACCTTCAATCGGCCCACCGTCACGCTGGTCGACACCGACGGCAAAGGCGTGGAGCGGATCGAGGGCAACGCCCTGTTTGTTGGCGGTAAGGCCTACGAAGTCGATTGCCTGATCTATGCCACCGGCTTCGACTTCTACAGCGTCGACATGGCCTTAAGGAACGGGTTCGAGATCTATGGCCGGGCCGGGCGCAGTCTGACCGACAAATGGCGGCCAGGGGTGGCGACCCTGCATGGTTTTACCAGTCGCGGCTTTCCCAACCTGGTGGTCCAGACCAACGCCCAGGGCGCGATCACCTCCAACATCACCCACGCCCTGACCAACGGCGCCCGCCACTTCGCCTATCTGGTCAGGACCAGTCTTGATCGCGGCCTGCGCAGCTTCGAGCCCACCGAGGCGGCCGAACATGACTGGGTTGAGCGCATCATCGCCAGGGCCGACTACCGCACCAAGTTCGACGCCGAATGCACGCCGAGCTACTACAATAACGAAGGCCGGCCGGCCCGGGGCGTGGCGGTCAACGCCTTCTATCCCGGCAGCCCTTCGCGCTTCATCCAGATGACCGAGGCCTGGCGCGCCAAGGACGATCTCGAGGGCCTGGAAGCTGTCCCGGCCTAAGCGTTCGCCGCACCCCCAGTGTTGAAACGCCTATTGGCAGGCTCATGGCGGCTGGCGGTGCTGTCAGTCTCATGAGAACTGGTCTCCGCCAGGCGCGGTGAGGGCAGGGACGTCGTGGCCTCAGGCCATGATGGCGCGCCACTCTGCCAGGGCGGCGGAGCGTCGTTGGCGGTAGAGGTCGCGGCTGATGAGGTGGCGCTCCTGTGCGAAATGGTTGTGGACCTGGGCGTGGACGGCGGCGAATTTCTGCAGGGTTTTCATCCTGCGGAACCGGATCATCGCCCGTTCTCGTCGTCGGAAGGGTAGGTGGCTGTTTTCGGCCCGGTTGTTTAACCAGCGGCCCGTTTCCTGGCGATCGGCGTTGCCGATTTCCTTCATGGCGGCGCGGTATGAGCGGAGGCCATCGGTGACGACCTTCTTTGGCTGGCCGTGGCGCCTCATGGCTTTCTTGATGAACTTCAGCGCCGCAGCCTTGTCCCGCGTCTTGGTGACGTAGGATTCCAGCACCTCGCCCTCATGATCGACGGCCCGCCAGAGGTAGTGCATCTCGCCGTTGATCTTCACGTAGACCTCGTCGAGATGCCATTTCCAATGGGTGTGGGCGCGCATGTGCTGGACCCGCTTGCGGCGGATCTCACCGGCGAACATCTGCCCGAACCTGTTCCACCAAAGCCGCACCGTCTCGTAGCAGATGTCGATGCCACGCTCGAACAGCAGGTCCTCGACGTTGCGCAGTGACAACGGGTAGCGGACGTACATCATGACCACGAGACGGATGACTTCGAGCGAGCTGTCAAAATACCGGAAGGGGTTGGTCGATCGAGTCTGACGTGACCCCCTGATTTCCATCCAAGAATGATTAGAGTCCGGCCCTGAGAGAAGGACGGACGATGAAGCGATCACGATTTACAGAAGAGCAGATTATCGGGGTGCTGCGGGAAGCGGAGGCAGGTG
>CANJLH010000015.1 GCA_947475415.1 Caulobacteraceae bacterium | reverse complement strand
TGGACTGGAAGGGTGAAAGCGCCCCTGCGGTCGCCACCGGCGACGGCGTCAAGGAACCCCTCAACCGCCGCTCCACGATCGACATCAACTTCTGATTTCGATCAACGACCGGCGTAAGTCATGGGAGCCCGGCCGAAAGGCCGGGCTCTTTTTTACCCGCCCAGCGCCAATGGAACGACCCCGCGCAGGCGCTTTATGCCCTGCGCACCCGCCCGGCCGCTTCGGCCACGGCGCGAAACGCCTCCAGGTTCTCCCCTGCCCCTGAGCGGTCGGCGCCCACCTGTTCGCCATAGCGAACGATCAGGCCGGTAAGCTCGCTGTCCAGCCAGGGTCGCACCCGCTCGCGGATCCGGTCCACCGGCCCCACCAGCCAGCCGCCATCGACATATTCGTCCGGCACCGCATTGACCGCCTCCTCGAAACGTTTGGCGGCCATCAGCTCGACGACGCGGTCGGCCAGGCCGGGGAAGCCGCGGGCGGTCATGAATTCCTTCTGCATATAGGCCCAGGTCGCCGCATATTCCTTGAAAGGCCGCATGGCGGCGCGGACGTCGTCGTTCACCAGCATGTCCACATGGCCCCAGATCTGGAAATCCTTCTTCGGCTCTGGTCGTTTCGACCGGGCGAACCCCTCGTCCAGCATGCCGCCGATCAGACCCATCATGCCCGGCGCGAAGAACGACGGCATAAAGCCGTCGCCCACTTCGGCGGAGAGCTTGATGATCTGCGGGCCTGACGCCGCGACGATGATCGGGATGTCCGGCGTCGGCTCCAGGTCCAGGATGCGCGGCCCCAGTTTGCTGCCCGGCGTGGGGACGGAATACTCCGCTCCCTGATAGTCCAGCGGCTGGCCGGCGAACACCCGCCTAAGGATCTCCACATAATCGCGCATGCGGGCGACAGGATTGCCCCATAAGGGTCCGCCCTGCTGCTCGGTGGTGTCGCGCGAGGCGCTGCCCAGGCCGGCGATCACCCGCCCTGGGCCCGCCATGTGCTCAAGGGTCATCAGGGCGCGGGCGGCGACGGCGGGGGGGCGGCCGGTCACCTGGATGATCCGCGTGCCCAGCTTCAGCTTCGAAGTCCGCGCCGCCACATAGCCCAGCGGGGTCAATGCGTCCGAGCCGCGCCCTTCGGCGGTGAAGACGGCGTCGTAACCCCATTCCTCAGACTTCAGAATCCGCTCGATGGGAACCTGGAAGCGGCGATCCTGCCACCTGATCTCCGTTGCGATCTGCATGCGCCGTACTCCTTTTTGCGTTTCCAATCCTCGCCGCGATCAAATCCGTCAGCGCACCGCGTGGCAAGGTTGACCGCGGCGGCGGGGTCGTGAAGGTTGCCGAAGTCTTAGGGAGGAACTGAATGTCGCTCGCCCCACAGCCGGGCCGGCAATTGCCGCTGCTCAATGAAATGAACCGCTACTTCTGGATCTCCGGCGCCACCGGCAGGCTTCAGGTGCTGCGCTGCGGCGATTGCGGAACCTGGATTCACCCCTACGCAGGCCTGTGTCCCAAGTGCCGATCCGGCAAGCTCGCGCCGGAGGCGGTGAGCGGGCGCGGAACCGTGGTGGGCTACACGGTCAATCAGCACCCCTGGCAGCCGGACGTACCGGTGCCCTATGTGGTGGCCCTGGTCGAGCTGGAGGAGCAGTCCAACATCCGGCTGCTGACCAACCTGCCGGGTTGCCCGATTGACGCGGTGCATATCGGCATGGCCGTGGAGGTCTGTTTCGAGGACCACGGCGACGTCTACGTCCCGCAATTCCAGCCCAGGAGCGCCGCATGAGCCGCTATCTTGAGAAGACCGTGGCGGTCACCGGCGTGGGAATGTCGGAAATCAACCGCAACACCTCAGTCTATCCCTTCCTGCTGGCGGTCGACGCCTGCCGCAAGGCCATCGCCGATGCCGGACTGAAACCCGAGGACATCGATGGCGCCACCTGCTGGCCGGCCAGCCTCGACGGGGTCGGCGAGGGCTTCCATGCGGCCGCCATAAGCGACATCCACGCCACCCTGGGCCTGAAGCTCAACTGGTACAGCTCCGGCGAGGGCGCCGGCCAGTTCGGCGGCATCAACAACGCCATCGCCGCGGTGGCGGCGGGTTACGCCAACCATGTGCTCTGCTGGCGCGCCCTGGGTCAACGCTACCCTGATCCGACCGGGGGCCCCGCCGAGCCTGAACGTCTGATCGGCTGGCGCAGCTGGTCGGCGCCCTATTGGGCCCCCTCGGCGGTCACCTGGGTTTCGCTCCACGCCAGCGTGCATATGAACCGCTACGGGATCACCCGCGAGCAGATGTCGGCGATTCCCATCACCTTGCGTCGGAACGCAGGCCTGAACCCCGCGGCCATCTACAAGGACCCCTTGAGCTTCGACCAGTACATGGAGGCGCGGATGATCTCCTGGCCCCATTGCCTCTACGACTGCGACGTGCCCTGCAACGGCGCAACAGCGGTGATCATCTCCCGCCTCGACGCCGCCAAAGACATGCCCCACAAACCGGTCCGCTTCGAGGCGGTGGGCTCGGCGGCCTATGACCGGATGGACACCTGGTGGGCCCGCAACGACTTCCCGCACATGATCATGCATGACGCCGCCGCCGGCATGTGGAAGCGCACCGACCTGAAGCCCAAGGACGTAGGCAGCGCGCACCTCTATGATGGCTTCACCTACCTCACCATGCTGTGGCTCGAGGCGCTGGGCTTCTGCAAGGAAGGTGAAGTGGGCGCGTTTATCGAGGGCGGCCAGCGCATCTCCATTGACGGCGAACTGCCAGTCAACACCAACGGCGGCCAGCTATCGGAGGGCCGGCTGCACGCCTTCGGCCATCTGCATGAGGCGGTTGTCCAGTTGCGCGGCGACGCCGGCGCCAGGCAGGTCAAGGACCTCAAGGTGTCGGTGGCCGGGGTCGGCGGCGGCGGCTTCGGCGGCGCGCTGATGCTCACCAACCAGACTTGAGGTTGGCGGATGGGCGACGCGCCGCACGAACCTGCAGACCCGGCGATCGGTAGCCACTGGCCGTTCGATATCAAATGGGAGCACGCGCCGCCGCCGCGCGCCGAGCCGGTCGCCTGCTCGGCCTGCGAGGCGGCCGACAAATATGTGAAGCTGATTGCTGCTGACCGGGCCTCCGAGGCGCCGAACCTGTTCGCCGAGGACGGTGTGTTCATCGGACCCGGTGAGCGGGTCTATCGGGGCCGGGCCGAGATCGCCGAGTTCTACAACGCCGTTCACCAGGGCGGCGCCATCCCCTTGAGCTTCATCGACCGCGGTTGCGAATGCATCATGGAGCTGGCCGGCATGCGGCCCGCCGACGACCCGTCCAAGCCCGACCACTACCGGCTGGTGGCCATCGACCACTTCACCGTCGGCGCAGACGGCTTGATCCAGAAGCTGGTGATCTTCATCCGCCCTGGCGCCAACCCAAATCGGATCGACCCTTAAAGGACACGCGGCCATGATCGAAGGCGACTATGCGGGCTTTCGGGTGACGCTGCAGGACGACGGCGTTTGCATCGTCGCCCTCAACCGGCCTGAACGGATGAACGGCATGCGCCGGGCTGTGAAGCGCGATCTGATCGAACTGGCCACGCAGATGGCCTATCGCCGGGACGTGAAGGCGGTGGTGTTGACCGGGGGCCCCAATTTCTGCGCCGGCGACGACCTGAGTCCCGGCGCCATGGACGACTGGGCGGGCGCAGTCTCGCAGAAGGTGGAGCCCACCCATCACGACAGCTTCTCCACATACGCCTCCATGCGCGCGATCAGCCAGAGCGCCACGCGGGCCTGGCGGAACCTCGACGTCCTGACCATCGCCGCCATCGACGGCTATGCCATCCAGTCAGGCCTGTCCCTGGCCCTGGCCTGTGATTTGCGCATCGCCACGCCGCGCGCCAGGCTGGGCAGCGCCACCCTGCGCATGGGTTACATGCCCGACGAGGGCGGTCACTTCCTCCTGGTGCAGCACCTGGGGGTCCCGGGAGCCAAGGACTTCGTGTTCCGCAAGCGAATCGTCGATGGGGCTGAGGCCCTGCGGCTGGGGCTGGTCAACGAGCTGGCGGAGCCGGACGAACTGATGGACCGGGCGCTCGCCTTCGCCGCGGAGCTGGCGGCCGGACCGCAGGTGGCCATGCGCCTATTGAAACACGCCATCGACGCGGCGCCGGCCATGACCTTCGAACAGGCTTGCGCTGACATCGCCCTGCGCACCGGCATTTCCGACCACCACCCTGACGCCAAGGAAGGCGCCGCGGCCTGGGCGGCCAAACCTCGCCGCGCTCCACAGTTCAACCGGGACTGAGACCTACAACACGGCGAACAGCATCACCGAATAGATCACATAAAGGCCTACCGCCACCGGCCCAAGGACCTGATGGTACCAAGGCCTGCGGGTGGCGGCGGCGACGCTGGTGGCGATGATGAAGGCCAGGTGGAAGCCCATGTTGGCCGGCTCCGGCAGGCGGCCATAGAGCACCAGTTCCTTGAGAATGCTGGCCATCGCCGCCGCGGCGCTAAGCACGAAGAACGGCCGCGCGTGCTCGTAATAGGTGGCGCGCATGGCCGCTTCTTCCCCGGCCGGCTGGTCCGGCAGTGCCAGCGCGGCGGTGGTATAAAGGAACAGGGTCTGCAGCAGCACCGCCGCGTACATGGCGAAGGTCCACTGGTCATGGCGCCGCAGATCGAACATCGCCCACCAGGTCTGGGCGAGGCTGATCAAGGTGAGAAACGCCCAGCACAGGGCCGGCGCATAGAGCTGCACGCGGTTTCGGGTGATCAGCAGGCGCTTGAACCCCTGCAGGATCTCGGTCACCGCCAGACCCAGTATGATCGACACGAAAACCGTGATGAAATTGAAGGCGTCGTTGGAGGGTGGCGGTGTCGGAGGCGTCATCGATCTCGGCTCTTCCGCGCGGGCTGAGGTGAACCGGTGATAGACTAGCTGCGCCAGATCAGCCCCGGCAATCGCCGTCTTGGGCGCCCGGCCCGCAGCCTGCTGGGCGAAGTGGTAGCTGGGGGCGGGATCGAACCGCCGACCTGTGGGTTATGAATCCACCGCTCTAACCATCTGAGCTACCCAGCCGCGGGCCTTTCGGCGAGCGGCGGGTTATAGGGCCAGTGGCCAGCGCCTTCAAGCCGCTTGGGATGGGTGGGCGCCTCGGCTAGGGTCTCGCCTTCATGAGCGTGCTGCATCTGTTGGGAACGGCCGGCGAAGGCGGGGCGGAGACCTATTTCGTGAGCCTGGTGACGGCGCTCGCCCGCAAAGGTCTGGACCAGGCCTGCGCCATTCGCCCGCACGCCGTTCGCGAGGCCGCGTTGCGTGGGGCAGGCGTGGCCACTCAGTCGTTCGGGTTCGGGGGGCCGATCGACCTTTTGAGCCGCCCCCGCATCGCCCGATTCGCGCGGGCGCAGGGGGCGAAAGTAGCGCTGGCCTGGATGAACCGAGCCGCACGCCACACGCCGGCCGGACCCTGGGCGCGGGTGGGCCGCCTGGGCGGGTACTACAATCTGAAATACTACCGCGGCTTCGATGTTCTGGTTGCCAACACCGAAGACATCGCCGGTTGGATCGCAGATCAGGGATGGCCAGCAGGGAACATCCGCTGCATCCCCAACTTCGCTGAGGCCCCGACAGACGCAGAGCCCGTCAACCGGGTGAGCCTGGACACGCCGGCCGCGGCGCCGTTGCTGTTGTCCATGGGGCGTTTGCATGAAGCCAAAGCGCACGACGTGACCCTGCGGGCGATGGTCCTGTTGCCGGACGCCTATCTGTGGATCGCCGGCGCGGGGCCGCAGGCCGCGAGGCTGAAGGCGCTCGCACTGGCGTACGGCGTCGCGGCGCGGGTGCGCTTCCTGGGCTGGCGCACCGATCCCTCGGCGCTTTATCGGACGGCGGATCTTTGCGTCTTTCCCTCCCGCCATGAGCCGCTGGGCAATGTGGTGATCCAGGCCTGGGCGCACGGCCTGCCGATCATCGCGGCCGCAAGCCAGGGACCGGCGGCGCTGATAAGAGACGGCGAGGACGGGCTGTTGGTACCCATCGACGACCCCGACGCCTTGGCGACGGGAATCCGCCGCATGTTGGGGGATGGGACGCTGCGCCGGGCCGCCGTCGCCAGGGGGCTTGCGCGGGTGACGGCGGAGTTTTCCGCGTCCGCCGTGGTCGCCCAGTGGCAGAAGCTATTTGAAGAGCTTGGGGCGCACTGATGTGCGGCGTTGCGGGCGTGATCGGGGCGGAGGCTGACGTTGGGGCGATGATCGCGGCGCTGGCCCATCGCGGCCCAGACGGGGCGCGAGTGGAACACGGACCAAATCGGACCCTGGCTCACGCACGTCTGTCGATCATCGACCTGGCGGGGGGCTGGCAACCGCTGCACGCCGCAGGCTCCACGGTGGTCGGCAACGGCGAGATCTACAACTATGTCGAGCTCGCCGCGGAATTCGGATTGGGCGATCGGATGGCGACGGGGTCGGATTTCGAACCGTTGCTGCACCTCTACGCCCAGGAAGGTCCGGCGGCGTTTGATCGCCTGCGTGGCATGTACGCCTTCTGCCTGGCCGGCGCCGACGGACGGGTGTGGCTGGTCCGCGATCCGTTCGGCATCAAGCCGCTTTATGTGGCCCGTTGCGGCGCCGGTTGGGCCTTCGCCTCGGAGCCGAGGGCCTTCTTCGCCGCGGGGCTGCTGCAACCCGCCCTGGCGGAAGAAGGCGCCCGTGAGTTGCTTGGCCTCAACTATGTGCTGGGCGAGGCGACAGGGTTCGCGGGCGTGCGCCGGATCGCGCCGGGAGCCATCGTCGAGGTGCGGGACGGTGAGCTCGTGGCGCATGGGCGTCGGGAAGCGCTGGCCCCCTCCACCGGTTCGTGGTCGCCCTCCCCCAGGTGTGGGGGATGGGGGGCGGCTACGGACGACGGACTGATCGGGGAACTGGACGCCGTGCTTGAGGACAGCATCCGCGTCCATCAGCGATCCGACGTTCCCTATGGTCTGTTCCTGTCCGGCGGCGCCGATTCGGCGGCGATCGCCACGGTGATGGCCCGGCTGGCCGCACGGCCGGTGACGGCCTTCACCTGCGGCTTTGCGGCGCCGGGCGCTGCGGACGAAAGGCGGCAGGCCGAGGGGGTGGCCCGGGCGCTGAACCTGGACTGGCGCGAGACTGCGTTTGATGAAACCGACTTCTGGCGGCTGATTCCCAAGGCCGCCTGGGCGTTGGATGATCCGACGGCGGACTATGCGGTACTGCCCACCCTTAAGCTTGCGGAGGCGGCCCAGGGGACCCTCACTGTGGTGCTGACCGGCGAGGGCGGCGATGAATTGTTCGGCGGCTACGGACGTTATCGGCGCGCACTGCGGCCCGCCTGGCTGGGGGGACGCCCCGCCGAGCCCAGGCCGGATGAGCCTGAGGTACTGGCCCGCTGGCGGCTGGCGGCCAAGGCGCCGGCGGGACTGAGCCGTTTGCAGGCGGCGCAGTATGGGGACATCGCCACCTGGCTGCCGGGGGACCTGCTGACAAAGCTCGACCGCTGCCTGATGACGTTCGGCCTGGAGGGACGCACGCCGTTCCTTGACCCTGAGGTGGCGGCCTTCGCCTTCGGCCTGCCGGACCGGTTCAAGTTGCGTGGGCGCCAGGGCAAGTGGCTGCTGCGGGCCTGGCTTGCGCGGACCTGCCCGCAGGCGGCGCCCTGGGCGCGCAAACAGGGGTTCACTGTGCCCGTGGACGCCTGGATCGCGCCACGGTCTCAGGATATCGCCGTGCGGGTCGCGCGGGTGGCGGCGGTGGCGCGGCTGCGCTCGCCCGAGGCGGTGCGCGCGGCGTTCGCGACGCCCGGCCGGCGCTGGCCGCTGTTGTTCTTCGCGGTGTGGGCGCTGATCCACCTGGAGGGTGCGGACCCGGACGATGCGCTGGCCGCGGTCGCCGGAGCCTGAGGCCCCAAAGCGTATTGGGGGTCGAAAAAATGTCCAGGCTTCAATTTTTCGAGGATCAATCCCATGCACCTGAGAATCGGGACGGATCAGGCCTTCAAACCACCAGTTTCGCCGCCACCGCCTCGCCGATGGCGAGGGAGGCGGTGAGGCCGGGACTTTCGATGCCGAACAGGGCAACCAGGCCATCCAGGCCGTGGGCCTCGGGGCCGTCAATGCGGTAGTCTGGCTGGGGATCATTCGGCCCGTGCAGCTTGGGCCGCACGCCGGCGTAGTCGGGGTAGAGGGAGCCGTCGGGCAGGCCCGGCCAGAAGGTGCGGATATGGCGATAGAAGCCCCCGGCCGCAGCGGCGTCCACGCTGTAGTCCGGGGCGTCCACCCAGTTCAGGTCCGGGCCGAACACCGCCTGGCCGCCCAGGTCGCGGCGATAGTGAGCGCCCACCGAGCCATGCACCGGCGGCGGATAGATCAGGCGCGAGAAAGGCGCCTTGCCGGTGAGCCGGAAATAGACCCCCTTGCCGTAATAGGCCCTGGGGATCAGGGCGGCGGGAAAGCCCTCAATGCTGGCCACCGCATCCTGGGCTGATAGGCCGGCCGCGGTGACCAGCCGCCGGGCGGTGAGCGTTGCAGGCTCGGCGCCGCCAGCGCGGATGGTGAAGCCGCCGCCGTCCAGGGGCGTGGCGGCCTCGAAGGGCGTGGCCACCACCACCGCCCCGCCGGCGGCGGTGATCTCCCCCTCCAGGGCCGCCATGTAGCCGTGGCTGTCCATGATCCCGCTCTCGGGCGAGATTAGCGCCATCTCGCAGGCCAACTCCGGCTCCAGCGCCAGGGCCTGGGCGCGGGTGAGGCGCGCGATACCCTCCACGCCGTTGATCTGCGCCTGGGCGAACACCGCCTCGACCTTGGCGATGTCAGCGGACGTAGTCGCCACCACCAACTTGCCGCACCGCTCATACGACACCTGATGTCTGGCGAGGAAGGGATAGAGCGCGCGGCGGCCCTCGACGCACAGCCGTGCCCTTAAGGTTCCGGTGGGGTATTGCAGCCCCGCGTGGATCACCTCGGAATTGCGCGAGGAAATACCCTGGCCGATGCCGAGTTCCTTTTCCAGCACCGCCACCGATTGCCCGCGCTGCGCCAGGGCATAGCCGCAGGCCAGGCCCACGGCGCCCGCCCCCACGATCACCGCATCGAAATCGAAGCTGCTCATGGGTCAGAGGTAGCGGAAGCCGGCGGGGTTGGGAACGGGGGTGGGAGTGGGCGCGAAGCGTTCTTGTTTTGTATTTCTCAATGCTGAACTATGTTGTCTTCGTAGCGCACGCGCCCCGACTGGGATCACGTCGAGAGACGCCGACCAAGAGGACTGCAGAACGTCGTGGATTCCCTGCTAACCGACCTGAAATCGCTGGGGTTGATCGTTCTCATTCTTGTCGGTCTTCCAATCGTGGTAATCGGAGGGATCAGTCTTTGCGTGATTGTCGGCGATGCCGTCGCCAAGCGCTTCCCGCGGCGGCGCAGGGCCGGCCAGAATGCCGGCGAATTCAGGGTGGTTCGGTCACGCTTGAATCGGCTCGCCCGTCCGACGTGGCTGCTGACTCCGACCCAGGCGCGCGGATTCTCCAAATTGGGCGGCGATCCAGACCTGCCCCTCGCGATCGACTGGCCTGATGGCGCCAAGTCGCCGCGCGCATTCCTGGCGCAGATCGACCTTGCCGAGGCGCAGGCCCGCGGCGCCCTTGATTGGTTGCCGGCCGAGGGGCGTCTCTACTTCTTCTGGGACGATTGGCGAGCCGGCTTCGCCGACGAGGTGCGGGTGGTGCACAGCCTGGACGCGGCAGGGGAGCCGAGGTCGCCGCCGCCCGGCCTTGCGGTGAAACAACGGTTCGGCGAGCGGCGCGCGGCCTTCCTGTCGATGACCTCGATCCCCAGCCTCGATTGGCTGGGCGTAGATTACGGCGACCTCGACGTTTCCGAGGACGAGCTGGATCAATTGGCCGAGATGCCGCACGAGCCCTTCGGCGATGAGTTGCAGCACCGGATCGGCGGCTATCCGTGCGAGATCCAGGGCGTCTGCATGCCGCTGGAATGCGAGCACCTCGCGCGGGGACTCAAGTACGATTACGAGGCCGAGATTCCGCCGGCCATCGCGCGGGCGTCGAAATCCTGGCGGCTGCTGTTGCAGATCGATACCGACCCGGCGTTGAAGATGCAGTGGGGCGACGGCGGCCGGCTCTATGTGTTCGTCCGCGCGCAACATGCCCGGGCCGGGGATTTCTCGAAGACCGTCACGATCTCGCAATGTTACTGATGGCCTACAGACCCAGACGTCCTTCTCACGGCAACCTGCTTCCGAACACCCGCTTGATCGGTATCGCTTCAAGATCGACGCCGTCGAGACAGCGCACGTTGACGCCCCAGACGTCCTCCGCAGTCCTCGGGCGCCGGAACGGGAGTATGCCGCAGGTCGGACAGAAATAGTCCCTGGCCGTGTGGGTGTGCCATTGATAGAGCGCCGCGTCCTCAAGCGGGCTCAAGGGGCGAAACCGTTCCGGCGGGACGTGATGGATCAAGGCGCCGCGCTTGCGGCAGATCGAACAGTCGCAGACCCGCACATGGTCGAGTTCGGCGTCCACCTCGAACCGGATGCGCCCACAGTGGCAGGACCCCTGGTAGGTCTCCATCAGCCGGTCCCCGCCCACACTCCCCACAGCCGCGCCCGCTCCGCCTCGGCCCTTACCATCGCCGCGGCCTTGATGTGGCCGAAGCCGCGGATGGATTGCGGCAGGGCGGCGATCTCGGCCGCCAGGGCGGCGCGCGCTGGCGTCAGTTCGGCGGTGAGGCGTTGCAGGTCCGCCTCGTAGTCGGCCAGCAGGCGGCGTTCGGCGCGGCGCTCCTCGCTGTGGCCGAACGGGTCGAAGGCGCCACCGCGCAGGCGCTTCAGCTTCGCCAGCATGGGGAAGCCCCAGTCCAGCATCCAGCCACCGAAGGCGATCTTGCGGGGGCGGCCTTCGGAATCCTTCGGGGCCAGGATCGGCGGGGCGAGCCAGACCTTGGGCCGGCCACCCTGGAAGGACTCGTCGCGATAGGTCTTGAACCGTCCATCCGTATACAGACGAGCGACTTCGTATTCGTCCTTGATGGCCATCAGCTTGTGCAGGCTGACGGTGGCGGCGCGGATCAGGGTCTCGTCGCCAAGGCGGGCGATCTCCGCCACCCGGCGGGAAAATCGTTCGGCGTAGGCGGCGTCCTGATAGGCGGTGAGGTCGGCGGCCCTGCGGGCGATTAGATCGCCCAGGGGTTCGCTCTGCGGCGTCGGACCGGTGTTCTCCGGCTCGCCGCGGCTGGCCGGATCATGGGCGGCCATGCGGCCCAGTTCGAAGGCCTGCAGATTGGGTTCCACATCGAAGCCGTTCAGGCGGATGGCCCGATATAGGGCGCGGCTGGAGACGGGCACCATCCCCTGCTGCCAGGCGAACCCGAGCATGATCATGTTGGAGAAGATCGCGTCGCCCAGCCGGGTCTCGGCCAGGTGGTGGGCGGGGCATTCGTCATAGGTCCTGGCGGCGGCCTTGATGCGTCGGGCCATCTCTGCAGTGTCGAAGCGAGCGTCCCGGTCGGTGACGAAATCGGCGGTGGGGGCGAAGTCGCCGTTGGCGAAGGCGACGGTGCGGTCCTTGGCGTAGAGGGCAAGGGCTTCGGCGCCCGCCGCCACCAGCACGTCGCAGGCGATCAGCACATGGGCCGAAGCCGCCGGGATGCGGCCTCCGACCACGGTATCCTCCCGCTCGCCGATGCGCACGTGACTGGTCACCGCGCCGCCCTTCTGGGCCAGGCCGGTCATGTCCACCGCCGAGGCCGCCAGGCCGTCCACGTGGGCGGCCATGGCCAGGATGGAGGCTGCGGTGGTCACGCCCGTGCCGCCGACCCCTGTGAAGACGATGTTGCGTACGCCCTTTAGCGGCGCGAACTGCGGCAAGGGCGTGGAGTCCGCAGTGAGCGCCGGCATGTCGGCGCTGGCGGCGTTCTCGGCGCCCTCAAGGGTGATGAAGGAGGGGCAGAAGCCCTCAAGACAGGAATAATCCTGATTGCAGGTAGACTGATTGATCCGGCGCTTGCGGCCGAACTCGGTGTTGAGCGGCTCCACCGACACGCAGTTGGAGGCCCGCGAACAGTCGCCGCAGCCTTCACAGACCAGGGGGTTGATCATCACGCGCCGAGGCGCAGGCGCCAGGCGCCCGCGACGGCGGCGGCGGCGCTTTTCGTTGGCGCAGACCTGATCATAGATCAACACGGTGACGCCGGGGGTTTCGCGCAAGGCCCGCTGCACGGCCATCAGCTCGCTGCGCGGCTTGACCTCGACGCCTGGCGCCAGATCCCGGACGCTTTCATATCTGTTCGCATCCTCGGCGACGATGACGGTGCGGACCACCCCTTCGGCCGCCAGCTGGCGGCTGATCTGGGCCGGGGTGAAACCACTCTCGGTGGGCTGACCTCCGGTCATGGCCACGGCGTCGTTGAAGAGCAGCTTGTAGGTGACGTTGGCCCGGGCCGCGACCGCCGCGCGGATCGCCAGGGAGCCGGAGTGATTGTAGGTGCCGTCGCCCAGGTTGACGAACACATGGGGCTCATCGGTGAACGGGGCGGCCCCGATCCAGGCCGCGCCCTCGGCGCCCATGTGGCTGACCATGTCGGTGTTGGGATCGGCGAAGGTGGCCATGTAGTGACAGCCGATGCCCGCCAGGGCGCGGGAGCCCGCCGGCAGGCGGGTGGAGGTGTTGTGCGGGCAGCCGGAACAGAAGAACGGCTTTCGCTGCTGGGTCGCAGCCAGGGTGACCGCAGCCATGGACGAGGCCGAGACCCGGGCCACATAGTCATTGACCTCTGGCATGTGCGGGCCGGGGGGCAGGCGGTCGGCGATGGCCAGGGCCACTTCGGCCACGGAGAGGGAGCCCAGCTCGGAAAGCAGCGGATGGCCGCGTTCGTCGGTCTTGCCGATCACCCGGGGCCGGGCGTGTGCGGGCAGGTCGTAGAGGGCGGCGCGGACCTGGGTTTCCACCAGCGGGCGCTTGTGCTCCACCACCATCAGCGTCTCCAGGCCGGCGGCGAAGGCGCGGACGCCGGTGGGCTCCAGGGGCCAGGGCATGCCCACCTTGTAGATCGCCAGCCCCATGGCCGCGGCTTCGTCGGGGGTGATGTCCATGGCCGCCAGGGCCTCCACCACGTCCTTGTAGGCCTGGCCGTGGCAGACAATGCCCAGGCGCGGCCGGGGCGCGGCCAACATCACCCGATCGATGCGGTTGGCCCGCGCCCAGGCCAGCGCCGCGGGAATCTTCAAGGTGCGGAGCCGCCGCTCCTTGTCCAGCGGCTGGTCCTTCAGGCGTATGCCGAGGCCGCCGGCGGGAAGCGGGAAGCCGGGCTGCGCGAACCGGTGACGGTCAAGGGCGACATCGATGGTCTGGCCGGAATCCATGGTGTCGGCCAGCGCGATCAGCCCAACCCACAGTCCGGAGAACCGCGACAGCTCATAGCCGGCCAGGCCATAGTCCAGCACCTCCTGCACATCGGCGGGAGCCAGCACCGGCATCTCGAAATCCTGAAAGGCGAACTCCGACTGGGACGGCAAGGTGGAGGACTTGCAGGAGTGGTCGTCGCCGGCCACCGCCACCACGCCGCCCTTGGGCCAGACGCCGGCGAAGTTGGCGTGCTTGAAGGCGTCGCCGGTGCGGTCGACGCCGGGCGCCTTTCCGTACCACATGCCGAACACGCCGTCGTATTTCGCCTGGGCGAACAGATTGGCCTGCTGGCTGCCCCAGACGGCGGTGGCGCCCAGATCCTCGTTCAGCCCTTCTTTGAATACGACGTGTGCTGCATCCAGGTGGGCCTGGGCGCGGTGGGCCTGGACGTCGAGGCCGCCCAGGGGCGAGCCGCGGTACCCGGAGACGAAGCCGGCAGTCCTGAGGCCGGTGGCCGTATCCAGCCGATGGCGGTCCAGCAGCACACGGATCAAGGCCTGGACCCCGGTTATGAACACCCGACCCTCGGTGGCGAGGTACTTGTCCTCGAGGGTCACTTCGGCGTGGCGCATGGCGGCGTCTTTCCTTTCGGGCCCGCCGGGCGAGTCGCTATATCTACACAGCAAGATAGTCGTGACGCCGCCCCGGCGCATGAGCCTGCACGGATTCAGGCGCGAGGACGATATGAAACTCTACATCTGCGGCGGCCCCTATCCGACCATCGTCATGACCTTCCTGGCCGCCAAGGGCGCCGCAATCGACACCGTGCCGGTGGACCTGATCGGAGGCGAGAACCGCCGGCCCGCCTATCTGGCCAAAAACCCCGGCGGCCAGCTGCCCTGCCTGGAGCTGGCGGACGGGCTGGTGCTGGCCGAGGCCCTGACCATCTGTGAGTATCTGGACGAGGTGTTCCCCGATCCGCCGCTGATCGGCGCCACAGCGGAGGAACGGGCCATCACCCGCATGTGGACCCGGCGCATCGACCTCAACATCGTCGAGCCGATGGCCAATGGCATTCGCTTCGCCGAGGGGTTCAAGCTGTACCGCGACCGGATGCGCTGCATTCCCCAGGCGGCGGACGACCTGAAGACGCTCGCTCAGGAGCGGCTGACCTGGCTGGACGGGCTGATCGCCGGTCGGAGTTGGATCGTGGGTGAACGCTTCACCCTGGCCGACATCTATCTGTTCGTGTTCCTGCGGTTCGGGATCGGCGCGGGCCAGGCGCTCAACCCGCGCAACGAGGCGATCGCGGCCTGGTACGAACGGATGACGGCGCGCCTGGCGGGTTGACGGCGTTCCCTAACCCTTCAGCGCCTTGCGGGTCTGCTCCCAATACTGTGCGCCGGTGACCAGGGTGACGGCGGCGGCGATCCAGAACAAGGTGTGGGCGGCGATGGCGAATGGCGCCTGTGATTCAAAGGGCAGATCAAAGGCGCCCCAGGCGGCGATCAGCAGTTCGCAGGCCAATGCGGTGAGCTGCAGGGTCGTCTTCCACTTGGCCAGGGTGGTCACCGGCAAGCTTATGCCCTTTGACGCCCCAACCTCGCGCAGGGCGCTGACCGTGAACTCCCGGAACAAGATCAGGCCCGCCGGCAGCAACACCATCGGCTGAGGTCCCAACGCCATCAGGCCCAGGATCGCGCCGCAGACCAGGACCTTGTCGCCTATGGGATCCAGGATCGCGCCCCAGACGCTGGTGGCGTTCAGCTTGCGGGCCAGCCAGCCATCGAAGAAGTCAGTGATGGCGGCGACCACGAAGGCGATCACCGCCCACCGCTGCAGGCTGAACTGGGCGTCGGAGGAAAGTTCGCCGCCCAGGAACGGAACCCCGCCGACCGAAGCCGCCAGGGCCGCGAACATGAACAGGGCCAGCACCAGTCGCGCGGAGGTGAGGAGATTGGGGAGGGCTTGCATGGGTTCGCCGCGAATCGCTGAAGACCGGGCCATCCAACGCCCCATTCCGGTGCTTGGGTAGAGCGCATTCACAGTTCACAATGCGCGGACGCTTCAGCCCGCCCCAAAATGAGCCTTGCGACCATGGATGATGAGCGCCTGGAAGCCCTGGATATGCAGGTGGCCTGCGCCGACCTGGTCAACCGCTACGCGCAGGCGGTGAATGAGCACGACGTGGAAACCTTCGTGGGATTGTTCGCGCCAGACGGGGTGTGGTCTCGGCCGGGGATGACCATGGAGAGCCGCGCGCAGATCCGCGCCTTTATCGCCCAGATGTTCGTGCCGGAACGGGCGGTGCGGCATGTGAACGGCGGGGTGACGGTTGACCGGGTTGGTCATGGCGAGGCGCGGGCGCGCTCGATCACCTGTGTGTTCGACGCCGAACGCATTTCGGGCGGTCAGGCGGTGATGCGGGCGCCGGCCTATCTGGCGGAGTATGACGACCAGATCGTGCGGATCGACGGAGTCTGGCTGATCCAACGGCGCACGACGACGGTGACCTTCGTTTCGCCCACCGCCCAGGCATTGCCCGGCATCGCCCCGCCACGTTGACAAGGGCGGCGGCGGCGGGCTCGGATCGCCCGCAGATCAACGGGAGAACGGGCGCATGCTGAGCTGGCGGGTCGGGGCGGTGAAGATCAGCTGCATTGTCGAGAAGGATGAGATCCTGCGGGTGCACCGGTTCCTCAAGGGCGGCGACCAGGCGAAGATGGATGGCCTGGGCTGGCTGAAGGCGCCCTTCGTCGACGAGGCCGGGCGGCTCAACTTCAGCGTCCAGGCCTTCGTGGTGGAGACGCCCAGGCGGCGGATCCTGGTGGACACCTGCATGGGCAACCACAAGCCCCGGCACGGGCACGGCGCCATGCTGGCCACCGACTTCCTGGAGCGGTTCGAGGCGGCGGGGTTCGCCCGTGACAGCATCGACACCGTTCTCTGCACCCACCTGCACTACGACCACGTGGGCTGGAACACGCAACGGGTGGACGGCCGCTGGGTCCCGACCTTTCCCAGGGCCCGCTATCTGATGGGCCGCGAGGAGTTCGAGCATGCCCGCAACGATACTGCGGAGGACCACGGCGACGTGTTCGACGATTCGGTGCGGCCGGTGTTCGATGCGGGGCTCGTCGACCTGGTTGGCGCCGAGCATCAGGTCTGCGATGAGGTCTCGCTGACTCCAACGCCGGGTCACACCTTGGGGCATGTCAGTGTACGGATTATCTCCGAGGGCGCCGAAGCGCTGATCACCGGCGACATGGCCCACCATCCGGTGCAGATGGCCTTCCCGGCATGGCATGTGAAGTCCGACCACGACGCGGCCCTGTCAGAGGCCACGCGGACAAGGGTGTTCGCCGATGCCGCCGACCGCGGCGTGTTGCTGATCGGCTCGCACTTCTACGCCCCGACAGCGGGACGGGTGGTGAGAGACGGCGAGGTGTTCCGGTTCGAGGCGTGAGGCGGCGGGTCCGGGGCGGTTATTTCCGCTTCCAGACCGGCGGGCGCTTCTCCACAAACGCCCGGGGGCCTTCGATGCGGTCCTCGGTGGCCTGGAGGATCGTCCAGTGGGCGGCCCGGTACTGGGCCGCCTGTTCCGGCGACATGCTGCGGCCATTGCGAATGATCTGTTTGTAGGCCTCGGCGGCCAGGGGCGCGGCCAGGGCGATCTCGGCCGCCATCCTGGCGGCCTCATCCAGCATGGCGGCCCGGTCGTGAGCCAGGGACTGTATGAAGCCGATCTCATAGGCCCGCCGCGCCGTCATCGGCGTTCCGGTGAGCAGCAACCGCGCGGCCTCGCCCAGGGGGATCACCCGGGGTAGTTCGATCAGGCCTGGGTCCGGCATCAGGGAGCGCAACACCTCCGGCAGGCCGAAGGACGACGCCTCGCTGGCCACCCGGATGTCGCACAGCGTGGCCACCTCCATGCCGGCGGCGACGCAATGGCCGTCGATGGCGGCGATGGTGGGCTTGCGGCAGCCGGCCACCGCCCCGAACAGGTCGGGCGGTTCGGCCGCGGGCGCACCGGCGGCGTCCTGGGCGGCCATTTCCTTCAAATCCGCGCCGGTGGAAAACGCCCGCCCGCCCGCGCCGCAGAATACCAGGCTGAACACTTGGTCGTCCGCCGAGGCCGCGGCGATGGCCTCTACGACCGCCTGGCGTAGGGCGGTGTCGAAGGCGTTGAGCGCATGGGGCCGGTTGAAGGTCAGCCAGGCCGCGCCTGCGCGAACCTCATAGAGGAGGACTTCCCGCCCTTCCGCGGGCGCGGTGTCGGCCATGGTGATCGTCCCTGCACTTGGGTTGGACCCGGCGGAACAATAGGCAGGGATCGGGGAGTCGGCCATCCGGCGGGCGGTGCAAACGATCAAGCGTAGGCGGTCCGCCAAAATGCATTCGTAGAATCGCGGCCAGCCACAGAACCCCTTTCAACGAAATTGAATTGAAAGGTCACGCCTTGAAGCGGCCCCAGGGGCCAGTGATCGCCAGCGTGGTCCCTGGGGTGTAGATATTCACGAACAGGGTGGACCCGTCCGGCGAGAAGCAGCATCCGGCGATTTCGGATGTGTCCGCCACGTCGCCGCCGCCCGGTTTGGCCACACGGCCGAGGGTGTAGATCTTGCCTTGGGGAGTCACGGCGCGCAGGTAGTTCACTCCGCCGATGCGGTCCTCACATACGATCAGGTGTCCCCAGGGCGACAGAGCGATGTTGTCGGCCATTTCCATCAGTTGCGGGCTGGTCGGCTGGCAAAAAAGCTGAAGGCGGCCAGGAGAGTCGCCTTCGCCAGGTTGTCCTTCCGACGCGCTGGGACGATAGCGCATGATCTGGCCGCCGGCGTTGGGGCCGCCGCTGGTGCAGGCGAAATAGAGTTCGTCCTTGCCGAAAAACACGCCCTCGCCGCGGGCGAACCAGGTGGCGCCCTTGGCCCGACCGCGGTAGCGCAAGTCCTCATAAGGATTGTCGACGCCGTCCAGGTCGACCCATTTCACGTCACGCCAATCTCCCTGTTTCCAATAGGCGGCGTCTCCCCAATTGCGAACGTCGCCATCAGGGCCTTCGACCAGGGCGAGCGCCTGCAGACGACCTCCCGCGGCAAGCTTTGTGCGGTCGTTGGGCAGGAACCGATAGAACAGTCCGAACCCGTCGCCCATGTCCTCGGTGAGATAGGCGATCCCGGTGCGCGGGTCGATCGCGACAGCTTCGTGGCGGAAGCGGCCCATGGCCGTCAGCGGGACGGGATCAACCAGGCCCTTGGAAGCCGAGGGCACCTCGAACACGTAACCGTGGTCCTTGCCGACCTCGACACCTTTGGCCTGCAGGACTTCCTCGCAGGACAACCACGAGCCCCAGGGCGTGCGGCCGCCGGCGCAATTGTGGGTGGTTCCCGCAAGGCTGAGCCAGCTTGATTCTGTGCGGCGTGTCTTCAGGTCGTAGACGATGGTGGTTGTTCCGCCCATCAGGGGAAGACCGTCGTCGGTGCGGTCGTAGATCTTCTCCGCGGCGACTTTGCCGGCAAGCGTCCGTCCAGGACCAAAGGCGCTGAGTTCGCGGTCGTCGAATTTCAGCTCATGATTTCGAACCAGGATGACCTGGTCGCCCTTACCGGCGAAGCACCCCATCCCGTCCATGCTGTGCGGCGTCAACAGACCGTCGCTCATCGGGTCGCCGGCGCGGGAAACCACCACATATGAGAAGCCCGCCGGAAGGTCGAACAGGCCGGCCGGGTCGCGCTTCAGCCGGCCATAACCCACGACCTCGCTGCGGTAGGGATCGGCCTGCAGGCCCTTTGCGGTGAGGCCGGCCTGATCCTCGGCGTGGGCGAAGCGGGCCAAGCCGGCGAAAGCCATGGCCGCGGATGAAGTCAGGATTTCACGACGGGAGGTCGACATACGGATTCACCTGTGAACTTGACCGGTTGGACGCCGGGGGACTTTGGTCGTTCGTTAGTGGTCTTGTGACGCGGCATTTCGAAATCCAACAGGCCATCGCCTGTCAAACGCAGGCAGTGTCTGCTGTTCCACACTCCGAACTCAAGCAATCGTTCGGCGTCCATCGCTTAGTATTTCGCCGGGACATACAGTTGCCTCGGGATGGGCGCACGAAGGTAATCGGCGTTGCGCACACGCTCCGGCAGGACGACGGGCGCGTGAGGCACGTCTTGGTAGTCCACCTGCTCGAGGAAATGCGCGATGCAGTTCAGCCGCGCCCGTTTCTTGTCAACCGCCTCCACCACCCGCCAGGGCGCTTCGGGTATGTGCGTGCGCTCCAGCATGGTTTCCTTGGCGCGGGTGTAATCTTCCCAGCGCCGACGGGATTCCACATCCATCGGGCTCAGCTTCCATTGCTTCAGCGGATCGTGGATCCGCATGTTGAAGCGGAATTGCTGCACGTCGTCGGTGATCGAGAACCAGTACTTCAGGAGGATCACTCCGGAGCGGACGAGCATCCGTTCGAACAGGGGGACGTCTTCGAAAAACGCCTCGTATTCCGCGTCAGTGCAGAAGCCCATGACCCGTTCGACGCCGGCGCGGTTGTACCAGCTGCGGTCAAACAGAACGATCTCGCCGGCCGCCGGCAAGTGGGCGATATAGCGCTGGAAATACCACTGTGTTCGCTCGCGCTCATTGGGCGCGGGCAAGGCCGCGACGCGGCAGATGCGGGGATTTAGCCGCTGGGTGATCCGCTTGATGACCCCGCCCTTTCCCGCAGCATCGCGGCCCTCGAAGATCACCACGACCTTCAGGCCCTTGTGCTGCACCCAGTCCTGCAGGCGCACGAGCTCGTGTTGCAGCCGAAACAGCTCGCGGAAATAGATGCGCCGTTGAAGCTGTTCGCCGTCCTGTTGATCGGAAAAGTCCTCGAACAGATTTTCGAGCCGGCTTTCATCGATCTCCAGCTCCAGCTCCTCGTCAAAGCTGTCGGCGATTTCCTGTTTGATGCGCTCCAGATTGGAGAGCGGCGGTTGTTGGCCGTTGGCGTCCATGCCTTGCGATTCCGATGTGGGTCGGCTTTTTCGCGCGGCGGCGTCACAATGGTATGACAGTCGAGCCTATTCCGGTTTCGCAGGCGTATCCGGCAGGTCGCTCAGCACCATAGCGTAGGGAATTTGCGCGCCGTCCTTTTCCGCATAGCCCGAGATGATCTTGTGGTCCGGATTTATGACGCCCAAGTCCACATCCTGATCGGGGAACACGACGATCCGCCGATCGCCTATGCTCACCAGCAGTTCGTAGCCGTCGAACGCCCGCTGCGACATGGTCTTCAGCCGACTGTAATAGGGCTCCCGCCGCCAGGCGGCTGGCGCGGCCGGATCCACGACGACATTCAGCCTCGCCCCATCCCGGGCCGTGTAGAGAACGAATTTGGCGCGGTCGGGGCGCCAGGCGTCGCCGAGCTTTTCGGAATCGAGCCAAAGGCAGGTGAAACTGGCGCAGGCGGCCGGGCGCTCGGCGTAGATCGCGCAGCCTTTGCCCCTCTGATAGTGGGCGCACCAATCGCCGGACGCCTTTTCAATCGCCTCGACGCCAAGCAATTTGCAACACATGCCGCAGGAGCCGCAGGACTTTGTCATGGTCGACGCGGATACGACGGTTCCGCGACAGTTTGGTAACAGCCAGACGGAGTTGGGCTCTGGGGAGCAGCCCCTCACCCCTTCCGAAAGTGATCAAACACCCGCTGCGCCAGGGCTTCGCTGACCCCGTCCACCTTGGCCAGATCGTCCACGGAAGCGCGGCTCACACCCCGGGCCGAGCCGAAGGCGTGCAGCAACGCGCGCTTGCGGCCTGGCCCGACGCCTTCGATTTCGTCCAGGGGGTTCCTGGTCATGTCCGCCGCGCGCCGGGTGCGGTGGGCGCCAATGGCGAAACGGTGGGCTTCGTCGCGCAGTCGCTGCAGATAGTAGAGCACCGGCGATTTCGGCTCGAGCATGAAGGGCGGCTTGGTTTCGAGGAAGAAGCGCTCCAGGCCTGCGTCCCGGTCGGGGCCCTTGGCGACGCCAACCACGGCGATATCGTCGCAGCCAAGTTCGGTCATCACCTCTGTCGCCACAGCCAATTGGCCCGCGCCGCCATCGATCAGCACAAGGTCGGGGCGCAGGGCGGGTTCACCGGCCTCCTCCTCCTTGACCAGGCGGGCGAAGCGACGGCGCAGGACTTCGCGCATCATTGCGTAGTCGTCACCGGGCGTGAGCTCGGAATCGCGGATGTTGAACTTGCGGTACTGGCTCTTCTGGAAGCCCTCGGGACCGGCGACGATCATGCCGCCGACGGCGTTGGTCCCGGAAATGTGGGAGTTGTCATAGACCTCGATCCGCTCCGGCGGCGCTTCCAGGCCGAAGACCTCAGCGACGCCGGCCAACAGTTTCGCCTGGGCGGAACCCTCGGCCATCCGCCGGCCCAGCGCCTCTCGGGCATTGGTGGCCGCATGCGCCACCAACTGGGCCTTTTCGCCGCGCTGGGGGACGGCGATCTCCACCTTACGCCCGGCCTTCAGGGCGAAGGCCTCGCACAACAGGTCGCGGTCGTTGGGCAGGGCGCTGACCAGGATCAGCCTGGGGATCGGCTTGTCGTCATAGAACTGACCTAGGAAGGCGGCCATCACCTCGGCCGGCTCGTCGCTGCGATCGACCCGGGGGAAATACGCGCGGTTGCCCCAGTTCTGGCCGGCGCGAAAGAAGAACACCTGCACGCAGGCCTGCCCGCCTTCGGCGTGCAGCGCGAAGACGTCGGCCTCATCGACGGTCTCCGGATTGATCTGCTGTTCCTGGGCGACGGAGGCGAGGGCGCGGATGCGGTCGCGCAGGCGCGCGGCGGTCTCGAATTCCATCTCGTCGGAGGCGGCCTGCATCTCGGCCGACATGCGGGACATGACGGCGCGAGATTTGCCGCGCAGGAAGTCCTCGGCTTGCTCCACCAGGCCGGCGTAATCCTCAAGGCTGACCAGGCCGGTGCAGGGGGCGGCGCAACGCTTGATCTGGTGCAGCATGCAAGGACGGGTGCGGCCCTCGTAGACGCTGTCGGAGCAGGAGCGCAGCAGGAAGGCCTTCTGCAGGGTGTTGAGGGTGCGGGTGACGGCGTGGGCGCTGGCGAAGGGGCCGAAGTAGTCGCCCTTGATGGTGTGGGCGCCGCGGTGCTTGCGAAGCTGCGCGGCGGGGTGCTCGCGGCGGATGACAATCTCCGGAAAGGATTTGTCGTCCCGCAGCAGCACGTTGAAGCGGGGCTTGAGTTGCTTGATCAAGTTGATCTCAAGCAGCAGGGCGTCGGTCTCGGTGCGGGTGGTGACGAACTCCATGGACCGGGTGAGATCGACCATCAGGGCGATACGCTGGGTGTGGAAGCGGCCCTGAGCGTACTGGGTAACGCGCTTTTTCAGGGAGCGAGCCTTGCCCACATAGAGCGCCTCGCCCTCAGCGCCGATCATCCGATAGACGCCGGGCGCATCGGGCAGGCGGCGCACCTGGTCCTTGATCAGGGCCGCGCCCTGCAGCGGCGTTTGGATGTCGCTCGGCATGTGCGCAGATATAGGCCGGTTCGCGCCGGCGCGCTAAGAGGCGGGGTCGAACCCTGAGGAGGACGCCATGCCGCAGATCAACCCCAACGGACTCCTGGCCGGCAGGACCGCCCTGGTTACCGGCGCCAGCCGCGGCATCGGCGAGGCCATCGCCATGCGACTGGCCATGGAAGGGGCGAAGGTCGTGATTACCGCGCGCACCGCCGAGGCCGGCGATTCCAAGCTGCCCGGCAGCCTGCACGAGACGGTGGACCGCATCCGCGGGGCCGGCGGCGAGGCGGCCTTCTTCCGCGCCGATCTGGCCGAGGCCGGCGACCGCGAGCGTCTGGTGAAGGACGCCGTGGCGGCCTATGGGCCGATCGACATCCTGGTGAACAACGCCGCCCTCAACATCGTCATGCGGGTCGCCGACTACACCGACAAGCGCTACCGGCTGATGATGGGGGTGGGAGTGGACGCCCCTTTCCACCTGTCGCAACTGGTCCTGCCGGCCATGCGTGCGAAGAAGCAGGGATGGATCATCAACATCTCGTCGGGCGCCACCCGACATCCGAAACCCACCTACAAGCCCTCGGCCGGCAATACGGTCTATGGGATGGTCAAGGCGGCGCTGGAGCGGTTCACCACCGGCCTGGCCTGCGAGGTGTATGACGACGGGATCGCGGTCAATGTGATCTCGCCGGGGCTGGTGGAGACGCCGGGGGTGAGCGCCAACGGATTCCTGAGCGAAGCGGCCCGCGCGCGGCTGCAACCGATAACCTGGATCGCCGAGTCGGTGCTGAAGCTGTCCTGCTGCGATTATCGCGAAATGTCGGGACGCATCGACAAGGCCGCGGACTTTATCGCCGAATTCGGCCTGACACCGGCGGAGCTGATCTAACACCAACTCCGCGTGAAACCTCCTTTAACGTCGCCCTGGCATAAGGCGTATCGTCAAGGGGAACCCCATGTCCGAAGCCGCGTCGACCTGGTCGCCGCCATTCCGCCTCGAAGAACTGCCGATCGCGATGGCCGCGCTCGACAGTGATTTGTGCGTGGTGGCGTCGAATCCGCGCTTCGAGGAGCTGGTCGGGGGCGGGGCGGACGTACAAGGCCGTGACGTCTTCGAGATGCTGACCAAGGCGGCGACCGGCGTCGACAGGATGGCCGGGGGCCAGATCTACAACCTTGGCGACGATATCATCGACTGCTGGATCCGCCTGGACCTGCAGCGGTTCCAGGGCGGGATCCTGGCGGCGCTTGTGGATGTGACGTCGGAGCGCAACGCGCTTGATGATTTCCGGTTCGCCCACCAGACCCGCGACGGCCTGCTGCTGGACGCCGAAGTTGGCGTCTGGCGTTACGATCCCGAACTGGCGCTTTTCCGCATCGAAACCACCACCGAGACAGATGACGACACCGGCGCGTTTGGACGCGATGCGCTGGCTCAAACGCTGCACCCCGACGACGTCGTGGGAAATTTCGAGGTGCTCGACCGCATCGCGTCGGTTGGTGGTTCGGCCCAGGCCGAAGTTCGGCGCAAAGAGCCGGGCGGCGGCTGGAGCCACCTGCAAGTGCATTACCGTTCGGGCCGGCGAACCGCATGTGGTCTCTACGAAGTCTATGGCCTGAACCAGAATGTGACGCCGGTGGCGATGGCGCGCGATGAGGCCAATGCGGCGGCGCAGCGCCTGCAGGTGGCGCTGGATGCGGCCGAGGCGGCGACGGACGCCAAGTCCAATTTCCTGGCCTCGGTCAGCCACGAGATCCGCACGCCGATGAACGGGATCGTCGCGGTGTTGAACCTCTTGAAGCGCGAAGCGCTGTCGCCGGACGGGCTGCACCTGCTCAAGGAGGCGATCGCTTGTAGCGGCATGCTGGGCCAGTTGATCGACGACGTTCTCGATTTCTCCAAGATCGAGGCCGGGCGGCTCGACCTGACACCGGAACCCTGCGATCCGGTGCAAATCGCCCAAAGCGTCTGCAGTATTCTGGGCTCGCAGGCCCTGGCGAAGGGCCTTTCGCTGCGTGTGGAGGCCGTTTCCGCAATGGGAGGCGCCAGCCTGGACCCCATGCGGCTGCGCCAATGCCTGTTCAACATCATCGGCAACGCGGTGAAATTCACCGAGGCGGGCGGTGTCGGCGTGCGGCTGTCCTATCTGGGCGAGGGCGCGGGTCGAAGGCTGCGTTGCGAGGTGCAGGACACCGGCGTGGGTGTTCCCGAGGCGGCGCGCGGACGATTGTTCGAACGCTTCCAGCAGGCCGAGGCCGGCGCCAACCGCAAATTCGGCGGTACCGGGCTGGGTCTCGCCATTTCCCGCAGCCTGGCCCGGATGATGGGCGGCGACATGGACTTCACCAGCGTGGAGGGTCATGGCTCCACCTTCTGGTTTGAGGTGGCGGCGCCGCCTGCTGAGACTGAGGTCACCACTGAATCCAGCGTCTTCGCCGGCGCGCCGCTGGAAGGCCTGGACATATTGGTGGTCGATGACAACGCCACCAACCGGCTGGTGGCGGTGAAATCGCTGGAGGCGCTGGGTGCGCAAGCGAGCGCGGTGGACAGCGGCGAAGCGGCGATCGAAGCGGCCGCCAACGGCGCCTTCGACCTGATCCTGATGGACATCAACATGCCGCGGATGGATGGACTGGAGGCGACCCGCCACATCCGCGCCCTGGGGTCGGCCGCCGCGAACGTGCCTGTCATCGCGCTCACCGCCGATGTGATGAGCCACCACCAGGAGGCCTATCGCGCGGCGGGCCTGAGCGGGGTGGTCAGCAAACCATTCTCACCGGCCCAGCTGCTGGCGGAAATCAACCGCCTGGCGTCCGACGAGAGCGGTGACGCCGTATCGCTGAGCGCCTGATCCGACGGTTCTGGCGAGGTCCGCCGAAATCGGTCAAGATCAAATGCAGGATGGGGGAAACACAATGACCGATCTTGCAACAATTCCGACCCCGAAGCTCGGCTTCGGCAATGTGATCAAGGGGACGTTCGGCGTCATCCGGCGCAACTTCGTCACCTTTCTAACGCTTATCGTCGGCCTGTTCGTTCTGCCGCTTGTCCCGGTGATCATCGGGGTGATGGAGATGGTCGCCAAGCACTACGTGTCCGGCGGCGTCCTGTTGGCGGTGGGCGTGCTGGCAATCATGGTGGCGTCCTGCGTCCTGCAGGCTGGACTGATCCACGCCACCGTCGCCGACCTCAATGGACGCAAGGCAAACGCCGGGGACTGCATTTCCACCGGCCTGAAGAACTTCCTGCCGATGATGGGAATCATCACCCTGGCGATCCTGGCGGTGGTGGGGTCTTTCGCCGTGCTGCTTATACCGCTGGCGCTCCTGGGAAAAAGCGGGCCGGGTCCGATGATTTTCCTGTTCGTCATTGGATTGATCGCGCTCTACGTCGCCTGGATCATGGTCGGTTTGGCCTGGAGTCTCATCTTTCCCGCCCAGGTGGTCGAACACACTGGGGTGCTAGGCGCCTTCACGCGCAGCGGAAAGCTGACCAAGCACAACCGCTGGCGGATCTTTGGGCTCTTGATCCTATGGACGATCGTTTCTTCGGTGGTGCAAGGCGTGCTGTCGAACCTGGTCGGGGCTGGATGGACAGGCCCCACGGTGGCTCCGGGCGCCTCGCCAATGGCCGCGTTGTCCGCATTCACCCGGGCCTACTGGGTGATCGTCGGGCTGATGTCGATCGTAAGCTCAATGGTGGGCAGCGCCGGGATCGCCAACATCTATTACGAACTGCGCCGGGTGAAGGAGGGCGTGGGGCCGGAGGCGCTGGCGTCGGTGTTCGACTGAGACCTCAGGCGCGGTCGAACTTGTCGCGGCGGCGATGGCCGAACAGCAGGCGGCTTTCCAGGCGCCCGCGCAGGGCGGCGTAATAGGCGGACAGGAAGGCCTCGTCCGAGGTCGGCAGCGGTTCGCTCCAGCCGATCTTCCGGCGAATGCGTTCGCTGACCGCGGTCTGGGTGCGGCGATCTTTGAGACGCAGGACGTCCTCCAGCACGTGCAGCTCCTTGACCCCATAAGCCTCGAGTTGTTCGCGGCTGAACACAAAGCCGGCGGCCGGAGCCGCCGACAGATCGGGCAGCAGGCGGCGCTTGGGCGCCTGGATCACCATGGTGCCGGCGACCAGATCACCCAAACGAAGCCGGTCGCGGTTGAGCAGCGGGAAGATCAGGAAGCCGATCGTCCACATGACACCCAGCAGCACCAGCCAGCCGTCCACGCCCGAGCCGCGGGCGAACAGGAAGGAGGCCGGCAGGAACACCTCCAACTCGCGCATGGCGCTGCGGGCGAACACAGCATCGGCGGTAAGTCGCGCCCCATTGCGGGCGATCACCCGCAGGCCCATGGCCTGCTTGCCTGGGGTGGCGGCCCGGGGCGAAAGCTCGAAGCCGACAAAATAGAAGTTGCGCAGGAAGAAGGCGGCCAAGACCCAGACTACGCCAACCATCTCCACGCCCTGTAGTTTCGATGCCCAGGCCGCGCCCGCCACAAGCAAGCTTATCGCCAACAGCAGACCCAAGATAATCGCCACGTCGATCATGAAGGCCCAGGCCCGGGCCGACGCATCTCCGACCTTCAGCCGCAGATCAACGCCCTCCGGGGTGACGAAGGCTCGGGCGCCGTCCTCGCCGGCCACAGGCTCACCCTGGACGCTCATCGCCCGCGCTCCGGTTGCGGCAGGTAGAAATACCCCAGCCACACCAGGAGGCTGGTCACGGCCACGGCGTAGCGGGCCAGGTCCACGCGGATCAGCTGGCGGGCGAAGCCTTCCAGCAGGCCGGCGACGAACAGCATGATCACCACCCCGATCATCACCGTGGCCGCGCGCTTGCCCGCGACAGCCAGAGCGTCGATGCGCGACAACTCACCCGGGAAGGCCACACGCCAGCCGATGGCGAAACCCGCCGCCCCCGCCAAGGTGATGGCGAAGAGCTCGGTGACCCCATGGATCATCAACCAACCGGTCGCCTCGAAGCCCAGGCCGCGGCTGGCGAACAGGGCGATGAAGGCGCCCAGCATCAGGCCGTTGCTGGCCATCAGGCCCGCCGTCGGCAGGCAGAGCGCAAACCCAAGGGCGAAGGACAAGATGGCGATCTGGGCGTTGTGAGTGAACAGGAAACTGGCGAGGAACGACAATCCCGTGCGACCGTCCTTGGGCGCATCGTAGAGGGTCGCGCGCAGGGACGCGGCCGTCGCGGCCGGATCGCGGCCCGACGCAAGCTCCCCGGGCACGAAGGCCTGAAACCAGTCGGCGTCAACGCTGACCAGATAGTAGGCCAGCAGCGCCGCACCGAACATGATCACCCCCGCCGCCAGAGTTTCGCGCCATAGGCCCCGAACCTCACGCGGCCAGTCCTCGGCGAAAAACTGAGTCACCCGCTCCCAGAAGCCGGTCCTGGCGCCGTAGACAAAGAAGTATGCGCGCGTGCACAGGCCTTCCAGATAGGTGATCAAACCCTGGTCCAGCGAGATCGCCCGAGCGACCGACAGGGACGACAGGGCCTGGCGGTAAAGGACCGGTATCTCCAGCAGTTCGTCGGCTGAGGCGGCCGTGGCGCTTCGCCGCTCGATACGGTCAAGCAGAGTCTCCAGCCGGCGCCAGTCAGCCTCGCGTTCGGCGCGGAAGCGGTGGCTCTTCAGATGCAGCTCGGCCATGTCGCTACAAAAGCTCCCGCCGCTTGGCGTCGAGGTAGCCGTTCACCAGCGCCGAGGCCATGCCCTTGAGCGGGGCGTCGACAATGCGCGCGCCGAGCCGGGTCAGCCGGCCGGTGACGACCTCGCGCTGCTTCAGCAGCATCCCGGCGATCACCGCGCGTGAAACGTCATCCGGAGTCTGCGGATCGGCGGCGGCCACTGTCTCCAGCGCCTCGTCGCGAAAGACCACGAACAGCACCAGGTGGGTGCGCATAAGCCGTCCGACATTTTCGATCATCAGCTCGGCGCTGGTGGGATCGGCGAAATCAGTGAAGATCACCACCAGGGCGCGGCGGTCCAGACCGCCGGACAGGGTGGTCAAACCAAGCGTGAAGTTGGTCTCTTCGGCGGTGTAGTCGATTGACGCCGCGAGCCGCTGCAACAGGGGGAAGGCGCCGGCTCCGGCCGTGGCGCCGCTGGCGATGCGGGGTTTGGCGTCGAAAGCGAACAGCCGCACGCGATCGCCGAGCTTCAACGAGATAAAGGCCAGCAGCAGAGCGGCGTTGATCGCCCAGTCCACCCGCGGCGCGCCGTTCAGGGGCGCGCACATCAACCGGCCGGAGTCGATGGCCAGCACCACCTGGTGATTGCGTTCTGTGCGGTGCTCCTTGGCGATCAGCCGGGCGTGGCGGGCGCTCTGCTTCCAGTCGATGGTGCGGATATCCATCCCGGTGATGAATTCCTTGAGGGCGTGGAAATCCGAGCCCTCGCCGGTCTCGATTTGCGCCTTCTGGCCGAAGACCGCGTCGCGGGTGAACAGGCGTAGCGCCTCGTCCTTGACGCCCTGAATATCGGGGGTGATCGGCGACGGGCGATCGATCTTGTCCTGCCGCTGGATCCAGGCCAAACCAAGCGGGCCTCGCCAGCGCGCCCAGAGGGTTTCGATATGCGCTTCGCCGCGCCGAAGGGGGATCAGCCGCAGGCGAGCGCGGCCTCGGCCGCCAGACAGGCTGACGACCTGGCGCACGGGCTCGACGCCCAGCCGTTCGCCTGCGCTGGCGGCGGTCTCCACAAGGCGCGGAGCGGATCCATCGAACGCCACGCGAATCCATCCCTCCGCCTCCGCGCCGACGCCGAGCGAGCGGGGTGCGTCAAGGGCGAGGCTGAGCTTTCCGGGCGAGGCCGCCAGCCACGCGTCGGCCAGGATCAGGCCCGCGGCCGCCAGCACCCAGGCCAGGCCGCTCACCCACAGACCGCTCTGCGTCAGCCCGGCGGCCAGGGCCACAGGCGCGCCGAGGGCCATCACCGCCACGGCCCGGCGGGTGGGATAGATCACGGCCGGATCCCTCGGATCACCGGGGCGCCTCGACCTGTTCGATCAACCCCTGCAGGATCTGGTCGGCGCGGCGTCCCTCAATCTCGGCGGCTGGCGACAGGATCACCCGGTGGCGCAGGGCGGGAAGCGCCAAGGTCTTGACGTCGTCCGGCAGCACATAGTCACGTCCGTCCAGGGCGGCACGGGCGCGGGCGGCCAGGGCCAGCATGGCGGCGCTGCGGGGACTGGCGCCGCTCTGAAGATCGGCGGTCTCGCGGGTGGCGCGGATCAAGGCGACCACATAGCCCACCACCTCGTCGTTCAACTTGATCGCGGCGACCGCCGCCTCCGCGGCGGCCAGGGCCTCAGCGCTGGCCACGGGCGATACACCCAGAGCTTCGGGGTCCGGCTGGCCGGCGCGGACACCGTAGGCCGCCACGATCCGCCGCTCCTCGGCCTCGGTGGGATAGGAAAGGGTTTGCTTGAACAGGAACCGGTCCAGTTGGGCCTCCGGCAGGGGATAGGTGCCCTGCTGCTCCAGCGGGTTCTGGGTCGCCACCACCATGAACCGGTCGCTCAAGTGGTGGGACTTGCCGTCGATGGTCACCCGCCGCTCCTGCATCGCCTCCAACAGCGCGGCCTGGGTCTTGGGCGGGGTTCGGTTGATCTCGTCGGCCAGCAGTAGTTCGCAGAACAGCGGACCCTTGTTGAGGGTGAAGGCCGAGGTCTGGAAGTTAAACAGGTTGGCCCCGATGATGTCGGCGGGCATCAGGTCCGGGGTAAACTGGATGCGGCCGAAGCCGAGACCCAGGGTGCGCGCAAAACATTGCGCCAGAAACGTCTTCGCCGCGCCAGGCGGCCCCTCGAGCAGCACATGGCCGCGAGCGAACAGGGCGGTCAGCATCAGGTCCACCGTATCGGCCTGACCGACGATCGCCTTGGCCACCTCGGCGCGGATCTGTTGGGCCAGGGTCTTCACCTCAGTGACGGTCACGCGTCATCTCCAATCTCCAGGTTCGCCAACGCCGCGCCACGGCCAGAAGGTCGGCGGGCGATCTTACAAGTTGCGTCGCGGCCAGCAGGTCCCCGCGGCTCATCGACGGGCGCGCCAGCCGCTCAAGGCGGTCCAGCCGGTCGCCGGGGTCCCCACGGCTATTGCCGGTCGCCTGCAATGTCATGGCCTGGGCCAGCGTCGCGTAGGGCCGGGCCAGATCGGCCTCCTTGCGGCCCAGGCGGATCAGGCCCGCGGAATTGTCCACCAGCCCTAATGCGCCCAGGGCCAGACCGCGTTCGGTCCGGACCGCCGGTCCGAACCGCGCCAGACCGTGTAAACCCATCAACAGAGCCGCGGCCACAGCGCATATCGTAGCGCCCAGGATCGGCGGCTCGAACATCAGCTTGCCGACGTTTCGCGAACGCCCGAAGCCATTGAGGCTGACGTCAATCATCACCCCAGCCGGGTTGGCGCGCAGAGCGTCGATGATCGTCATGCCGACCTGGGCCGTCGGTAGTTTCGCCAGACCCTGGGTGTTCAGGAGGTCCGGGTCCGCGAGGACGTAGACCTGAGGAAATATGCGCGACACCGCGAGCACCATCGCTCCGGTCTCGTCGGTGAGGATCGGCGCCCACCCTTGGCCGGAGATCGTCTGCAAACGATCTATGGGTCCAGGCCGCAACTGGCTCAGGTCCATGGACCGACCGTCTGGGTGAATGACACGCACGCCAGGGGCGATACTGAAGGTCGGGCTGGCGACCCCGGTGCGGTTGGACAAAATCGAGGTCTTAGCCAGGTTCGATAGCATCCGCTCGACGACCTTGCCCGCGCCCAGCAGGCCCGCATTTCGAACCCAGCCCGGATGCAGCGGATCGGGCGCGGCGGCCCACTTGGGCAGCACGATCAGAGTCACGCCGCGGCCGGCAAGGTGCTCAACTGTGTCGGGATCAGCGAATGGCGGCGGGGTCAGGATCACCAAGGAAGCGTGGGACGGCCCCGGTTCGCCGCCGCGGCTCACAACCACCGGGGTCCCGCGCGCCTTCAGGAGCGCCACGGCCCCGGCATAGCCCACGGCGGAGTTGGACAGGGCGTGTGCGCCGCCATCCTTGCCCGAGCGCAGTTCCGGCGCATAGGTCGCAAGCACCGCGAATGCGGAAAAAACAAACAGTGCCACGAACACCAAGACTAAGATCGTCCGTGGCCGGAATAGGGGCGGCGCGACGTGGCTGACGGCGACGGCGCTCATGCCCAGACCTGGGGAAAGGCGAAGCGCTCATAGGCCTGGCGACAGGCGGCGAAATCGGGCGCGCCCGCGGGTCGGGCGGCGAAGAAGCTGGCCTCTACCGCCCTGGCCATCGCCTCGAAGGCGGCGCGGCCCGATTGTGGCATGGCCGTAAGGACGGCGATCTCGCGGCTGGTCAAGGCCGGGCGCACGCTCCCCGGACGGCGCTCATCGAATTCGTCGATGCCGCGGTGCAGGATCAAGCGCACGGCTTCATCATAGCGCCCCTCCGCCGCCAGACGGTCGGCGTCAGCAAGCAGCGCCCGGGCGCGGCGTGGTTCGGGCCGCCAATCGGCGACCGACTCCGCAGCCGGGCGTTCACGGGGCTTGAAGCGGACACGCATCAACTCGCGAGCAATGAAATAGAGCACCAGCCCCGCCCCGACGGCCAGGCCAGCCCAGAACAGCAATTTCAGAAAGGGAGCGATCGCCTGGAAAAACCTGGCCAGCGGCTCCAGCCAGGTTGGAGGTTCCGGCGCCTTGATCGCCGTGAAGTCAAACTGCAGGTCCCTGGTCCGCAGCATGGCCCGATGTGCAGCCGCCAGGCCGGCGTCGCCCGCCTGCGACGTCACAGTCACGACCTCTTCAGCAGCCACGGCTAGCGTCCCCTGCAATTCACGCGAACCTAGCTGCGCCTCATCGGTGTTGAAATCCGAATAACGCGCTCACCGGTCAGGCGACGAGGGCGGAGACTTCGGCCGCCTCTTGCGGGGTTAAACTCCATGCCCCTGCCGCGGCGTTCGCCTTGACCTGTTCGGGCCTGGTGGCGCCGGCGATGACGGAGCTCACCACCGGGTTGGCCAGCAGCCAGGCGAACGCAAGGTCCAGGATCGTGTGACCATGCGCCTCGGCGTAGGCGGAAAGCGCTTCGATCTTGTCGAAGTTGCGATCCGAAAGCGACTTGGCGCCGTGCGATCCCCAGGCGGCCAGGCGTGTGCCTTCCGGCGCCGGCGCGCCGCGCTGATACTTGCCGGTGAGCAGGCCGGACGCCAGCGGGAAGTAGGGTAGTTGGCCCAGCCCGAATCGATCGCAGGCGGGCAAGACCTCGTTCTCGATCCCGCGCTCCAGGAGGCTGTAGAGGTTTTGGGCCGACACAAAACGGGAGAACCCGCCGGCTTTCGCGGTCCAGTCGGCGTCGGCGATCTGCCAGCCGGCGTAATTCGAATTGCCGATGTAGCGGACTTTGCCGGCGCGCACGACGTCATCGAGAGCGCGAAGGGTTTCCTCGAGGGGCGCGTCCAAGTCCGGCTGATGCATCTGGTAGAGATCGATGTAGTCGGTTCCCAGCCGGCGCAGGCTGTCATCGACGGCCTGCATGATCCAGCGTCGCGAACCGCCGCGTTGATAAGGCGCGCCGGTCATGGCCATGCCGAACTTAGTGGCGACAACCACGCCCTGGCGCCGGTCGCCCAGCGCCTTACCCAGCATCACCTCTGACTGGGCGCCGCCATAGATGTCAGCGGTGTCGAAGAAGTTGATCCCCGCTTCGATCGCGGCGTCGACGACGGCGGTCGATTCTTCCTGGCCGATGCGCATGCCGAAATTGTTGCAGCCCAGGCCAACCTCTGAAATCTTCAGGCCGCTGCCACCCAACCGTCTAACCTTCATCGCGCGCTCCTCTACATCCGCCTTCAAAGAGTAGGGGCAGATTCCGATCTGACCAGCCCCCTTGTCCCTATGGCATGCAAGCGGCGTTAACCTTGCTTACCAATTTACTAATTTTGTTGGTGATATCGAAATTCCCCGGCCCGTAACCTGCGAGACCGCAAGGGTTTAATTGCAGGGGGCACGATGCGTCTAATCACCATGATCAGCCTTGGCGCTTCAGCCGTACTGGGGGTCGCCGCCCTGGTCGTCGCCAAGACCGCCCTGCCGGCCGTCGCCGGGGCGCATTCCGCTGCGGCCACGGCGCAGCAGACCCTACCGATGGGTTCAAAGCCCGTGGTGGTGGCCGCGCAGGATATCAAATTCGGTGATCGGCTCGACGCCAGCCATTTGCGACTGGTCGAGCTTCCGCCGGGCGCCGCGCCGGAGGGGGCCTTCACGACGATCGAGGCGGCGCTCGCCCAGGACGACGGCGGCGCCCCGGTGGCCCTGACCCCGATCGCAGCACGCGAGCCGATACTGCCCACGAAGCTCAGCGGGCCCGGGGCGCGCCCGTCCGTGGCCGCCGAGATTGGAGAGGGGATGCGGGCCTATACCATCAAGGTCACCGACGTTTCTGGCGTCGGGGGCCACGCGCTGCCGGGCGACCGGGTGGACGTGATGCTGATGCGCAACCTTGCGGCCGACGCGACCGGCGACGCCCCGCGCAACCTTGTCGCAGACGTGGTGTTGCAGGACGTTCGCGTGCTGGGCATGGATCTGAACGCCGACCCCACCTCCAACAAGCCGCAGCCCCCCAGCACCGCCACGCTGGAAGTCAAGGTCAAGGACGCCCAAAAGCTCGCGGTCGCCGCGAGCCTCGGTGATCTGTCCCTGGCCCTACGGCGCAACGGTGCGGCGGGCATGGAGCCGGTGGCGCGGATTCGCGGCGCCGATGTGGGCCTGGGCGGTCGTATTGCGGCCGCGCCAATGTCTCCGCGGCAAGGCGCAAAGGCCACGCCGGTTCGTCCCCTGATCATCGTCGTCGAAGGCGACGAACCGCGCCGCGGCGCCGGCGCCGGCGCCTAGGAGTATTTGAATGAGACTGCGTTTCACGTCCGTCGCCCTGGCGGCGACCCTGCTCGCCGCAGCGCCCGCCGCAGCGGATTCCTTCCCGAGCGAGGCCGCCGCCAGCCGCGTGATCAACGTTCCCAAGAACAAATCCCTGTCCTACCAGTTGGGCGCGCCGGCAAGCCGCATCGTGGTGGCTCAGCCAGAAACCGCACAGATCGTCGCCACCACAGACCGCAGCTTCTATGTGCGCGGCAAGGCGCTGGGGTCGACCAACCTGCTGGTCTATGGGGCCGGCGGGCGCCTGCAGCAGGTCATCGACGTGCGGGTTGGTTATGACGCCGCCGCCCTGCAGAGCGACCTGGCGGCCGCCATTCCAGAGGAGCACATCGATGTTCGCAACCTCGGCGAGGGCCTGCTGCTGACCGGTGATGTGGCCAGCACCGGCGTCGCGAACCGCGCAAAGGCGCTGGCGGAAAAGTTCGCACCGGGCGCCGTAACTTCGGCTCTGACTGTGCGCTCATCAGAACAGGTGATCCTGGAAGTGCGGATCATCGAGGCCAGCCGTTCGGCGATGAAGGATATCGGGATCAATATCGCCGCCAGCGGGCCGCGACTGGACTTTGCCGGCGGCGGCGGCCTGATCAGCGCCTCTGAGCCTCAGGGTCTTCTGCACATCCGTGGCTTCTCAGGATCGGCGACCCTCGATGCGACCCTGCAGGCGCTGGAGGAAAAAGGCGTTATCCGGACGTTGGCGCGGCCGAACCTCACTGCGCTATCGGGCGAGAAGTCCAGTTTTCTCGCAGGCGGCGAATTTCCGTTCCCCGTGCCCGGCGGCAATGACACGGTGACCATCGAGTTCCGCCAGTTCGGCGTGAACCTGAGCTTCCAGCCTACGGTTCAGGACAACGGACTGATCCGGTTGCAGGTGGCGCCGGAGGTCTCCCAGCTCGACCCGCGCAACAATATCCGGCTGGCGGGTTTCGACATTCCCAGCCTGACGGTCCGGCGCGCCTCGACCACTGTGGAATTGCGCAGCGGCGACAGCTTCGCCATCGCCGGGTTGTTGCAGGAAGACTACCTGAACAGCATACGACAGGTGCCCGGCATCGGCGAGGTGCCTGTGCTGGGCGCCCTGTTCCGCTCCGCCCGCTGGCGGCGGCAGGAAACGGAACTGGTGATCATCGTCACGCCGCGGATGGCCGAGGCCGCCGATTTCGCGGCGCGGCCGGCGACGCCGCTCAGTACGGGCGTGGAGCCCGGCGAAGCTGAGCTGTTCTTCCTCGGCAAGGGACAGGACGTGCCAATGCGCGCGTCGGTGCGTGAAAACTGGCGTGAGGAGCCCAAGTCATGAACCCGCTGATCGGGCGTCGCGTCCTGGCGATCGGCGCCAACCTCGCCCCGCTGGCGCAAGGCACGCTGTTCGGGGTGGTCCTCGAGGCCGGGAACATGGAGCGCCTGAGAACCCTTGCGCCGGGGGACGCAGACCTGGTGCTGATTGATGCGGACGGCGCAGATTCAGAAGGTCTGGCTCAGGCGCTGGCGGCGCTGGCGGCGATGCCCTCGCCGCCAGCGACCCTGCTCACAGGCGCGCGTCTGCCGGCGGCCTTGGTGCGCACCCTATTGCGCCTGGAGCGGTCCGACGTGCTGGAGGCGCCGTTCTCGTCAGATGATTTGGCGGCGGCGGCGGAAGCGCTGATCTTTGCCCCTGCGATGGCTGCGGCCTCGCCGAAAGCGACGGCGCGCTTACCGTCCCGTTGCTGGGCGGTGACCGGCGCCGTCGGCGGTTCCGGCGCGACCACCATGGCGGTGGAACTGGCCACCATGCTGGCCATGCGGGCCGGACAGCCCCGTGGCGTCTGCCTGGTGGACCTGAACCTCGCTGATGGCGCCGCGGCGGCCTATCTGGGCGCCAAGGCCTCACTGCCGATCGGCGAGCTGGGCGTATCCGCCGAACGCATCGACGCGGGAATGATCGCGGCCTTCACAACCCAGGTGGCCAAGGGGCTCGACCTGCTGGCCTGTCCACGTGATCCGCTGGCCTTCAACCGGACCTCTCGCGAGTCGGTGCTGCGGGTGCTGGACCTGGTGAGCGACGCCTATGAATCGGTGGTCGTCGATATGCCCCGCCATCGCCGCGACTGGACGGTGGACGCGCTCTCGGGCTCAGACGAGGTTCTGGTGGTCTCGGAGCTGACGGTGCCTGCGCTCCTGGCCGCGCGTTCCTTGTCAGACGAGATCGAGGCTGACCTGCCGGTCGGCATGAAGCCGCGTATCGTGCTCAATCGCTTGTCGACCCGCATGTTTGGCCCGGCGCCGTCCATGGCCGAGGCCGAGCGGGCTCTGCAGCGCAAGGCCGACGCGGGCATCTCGTCCGACTGGGAAGCCGCGGCGGCGTCCGCGAACCTGGGCGGCCCGATCAGCCACCACCGGCCGAAGTCGAAGATCGTGCGCGATGTGGCGGCCCTGGTCGACCAGCTGCTGGCGGACGAAGCCGCCCTGCGCGCCGCCGGCATGCGGGCCGCCTGATGGGTCGCTTCAGCTTCAACAGGGCGCAGTCATCCCCGGACACGGAAGTCACGGCCTCGCCCGAACCGGCTGCCGCGCCGCACGCCCGCTCGGACCCCGCCAGTTCATCGCCGGAGAGCCAGCTCCTGGAGGTCAAGCTCAAGCTGCACACGCGGCTTATCGACGAGCTTGACCTGTCGAAGCTCGATAAACTCGGCGAAGGCGAGTTGCGGCGCCAAGTCCTGATCCTTGTCGCCGATTTCGCTCGCGCCGAACGTCTGGTCTACAATACGGCGGAACTCGAGGAACTCGGGTCGTCGGTCTATGACGAGATGGTGGGGCTGGGGCCGATCGAACCCCTGCTCAAGGACGACTCCATCGCAGACATCCTTATCAACGGACCCTTCCAGGTCTACATCGAGCGACACGGCGAGCTGGTGCAAACCGCGGTCCGATTCCGCGACAACGACCACCTGTTGCGGATCATCAACCGGATCGTCGCCGGCGTGGGTCGCCGTATCGACGAGAGTTCGCCCATGGTCGACGCCCGCTTGCCGGACGGCAGCCGGGTGAACGCCGCGATCAATCCGATTACAGTCGACGGCGCCGCCGTTTCGATCCGCAAATTTTCGAAAAAGCCCTACACCCTCGACAAGTTGGTAGAGGTCGGCGCCATGCCGGCCTGCGTTGCGGAATTCCTGCACGGGGCGGTGAGGTCGCGGATTTCCACGGTGATCTCCGGCGGCACCGGCTCCGGCAAGACCACCATGCTGAATGCGCTTTCCTCGGCCATCAGCCATGGAGAGCGGATGATAACCATCGAGGACGCCTGCGAGCTGCAGATGCAGCAGCCGCATGTCGTACGCATGGAGACCCGGCCGCCGAACATCGAGGGCAAGGGCGAGATCCGGCAACGCGAGCTGGTCAAGAACGCGCTGCGTATGCGCCCCGACCGGGTGATCCTGGGCGAAGTCCGCGGCGAGGAAGCCTTCGACATGCTGCAGGCCATGAACACCGGCCATGAAGGATCAATGGCCACGATCCACGCCAACAACCCCCGCGACGCCATCACGCGCATGGAGCAAATGGTGGCCATGTCCGGCATGCCGCTGGCGCCGGAGGCGATCCGCGGCCAGATCGCCTCGGCGGTGGGGTTGATCGTACAGGTGATGCGCCTGTCGGACGGCAAGCGGAAGGTGATGAGCGTCACCGAAATCACCGGCATGGAGGGCCAGGTGGTCCAGATGCAGGAAATCTTCGCCTTTCACCGCACCCATACCACCGCAGATGGTGTGGTGCAGGGTGAATTCCGCGCCACTGGCCTGCGTCCGCGGTGCCTCGATGAACTGACCCGCCGGGGCATCAACTACGATACGGCGGTGTTTGATCCATCCCGCGCCCTGAGCTGATCACGCATGGCTATGAACCGCGACATGATCTTTCTGATCCTGATCTTCGGGGCGGTGTTCGCAGCCGGACAGGGCGTGTTTGGACTGGCGACAGTCGCTATCCAGAAGCGACAGGTGAACCAGAGGCTGAAAGTCGCCGATCGGGTCGTGGGCGGATTGTCGAATCTGGTCATTGAACTGCGCAAGCAGCGCGGCCTCAGCGCCACCGGCGAGCGGAGGGGATGGCGTTGGCTCACGGACCTGATTGTCCGTTCCGGCCTGGTGTTCGAACCTCGCCGCTGGACGTTGTACTTGGCCGCGTCCGGCCTGGTCGCAGCGATTCTGGGGGTATTCGTCACTCATTCCGCGCTCGGTGCGGCCGTTTGCGCGTTCCTGGGCGCCACCGCAGCACCGTTGATGTTCCTGAAATTCTGCGCCGGTCGGCGCGAGAAGGCTCTGGGCGTCCAGCTCCCGCAGGCCCTCGACATCATCGTTCGAAGCCTGGAGGCTGGCCACCCGGTGCCGACGGCCATCGCCCTGGTCGGCCGCGAGATGGCCGATCCGATCGGATCCGAGTTCGGCATGTCCGCTGATGAGATCGCCTATGGCGCAACCCTGTCAGTGGCCGTCGAGCGGATGGCCGATCGGTGCCAGCACCCAGACGTGGACCTGTTCGCAGCCACCATCCGGCTTCAGGAGCGCTCCGGCGGTAATCTGACGGGGCTGCTGAAGCTGAACGCGGAGACGGTGCGCGAGCGCCACAAGATGCGCCTGAAGATCAAGGCCGCGTCTTCGGAAGGTCGCGCCTCGGCCTTGATCCTGTCGGCCGCACCCTTCGCCTGCGCCTTGTTCATGCAACTGAGCTCGCCGCACTTCTACGGCGACGTGATCCACGTTCCGTTCGTCCAGATCGGGCTTGCCGGCCTCGGTGTGTGGATGGGCATCGGCAATATGGTCATGCGCCAGATGATTGACATGCGGATCTGAGGCCATGAATCCCGCCGACCTGCAGGCCTATGTGACGATCGCCGGCGCCACCCTGGTGGGTGTGGCGGTGATTGGCGTCCTATTCGGACTGGCCGGCGAGGTGCGTCTGCGCCTCCTGCGCCGCAGCCGTTTCGCCGAAGCGCCGATGCACATCGCGAACGTGGCGGAGTCGGCGAGTCTCTTTGAGCCCGTCAAGAACGCGTTCAAGCGCATGGGCCAGCAAACCGCCGTGCGGGATCCTGCGAAAATTTCCGTGCTGCGCAACAAGCTGATCCAGGCTGGCTACTTCAATCGCGAGGCGCCCTTAATCTACCTGGGCGCCCGGGCCGCGGCGCTGGGCGCGGCCACAATCGCGACCCTGATGACCCTGCCGCTGATGTCCCGCCTGGGCCCGCAAGCGGCTCTACTGCTCGCCGCCATAGCTGTCCTGCTGGCCCTGCTGGGGCCCGAGCAGGTGCTTAGCGCCCGCCGAAGGACCCGGGAGCGGGAATACGCAGATGGCTTTCCGGATCTGCTCGACCTGTTGGTGGCGTCGGTGCAGGCCGGACTAAGCCTGGATGCCGCGGTTAGCCGCTGCACCGACGAACTCTCACGGCGCTATCCCCAACTGGTCATCCACCTGAAGTTCCTGGTGCTGGAATTGCGCGCCGGACGTGGTCGCAAAGAAGCCTGGTCCGGTTTCGCCGACCGACTGGGGATCGACGACGCCCGGTCCTTCGCCACCATGCTGCGCCAGGCCGAGGATATGGGTACCAGCCTGGGCGAGACCCTCACCGTGTTCTCCAGGGACATGCGGGCCAAACGGATGTTGCGCGCCGAGGAGAAGGCCCTTGCGCTGCCGGCGAAGCTGACCGTGCCGCTAATCCTGTTCATCTTCCCATGCCTCTTGGGCGTGCTGATGCTGCCCATGATCTATCGGATGATGCTGGTTTTCCCTAAGTAGGAGAGGAATTCTCTCGGGCATGGTGCAAATTCACCAGGCAAGGGGCGCCCAAAGGCGACAGAATTGTGTAAAGGGTCAGGGAATTGGAATTTGACCCACTGCGGGTATGCCGCGCCCGCCGGCCAAGGAGCCGACGCACCCATGCTCGACGCCATCGAGAAGCCCATCGCCCCTATCACCCCATTGCTGCCCACGACCGGCCGTTCCGCCGCCAGTCTAACGCCTGCAGGATGGAGCAGGGAGTGCGAGGCGACCGGCGACCTGGACCGTGACGGCCGTCCGGACCTGGCCCTGATCCTGGTTTCCGCCGACGGCGGGCACCGGATGCTGGCCACCGGCCGGGGCACGCCGCAGGGTTTCCGCAAGATCGGCGAAGCCTCGCTGCCGCTGAACCCCGCACGGCCCGCCGAGATCAGCATCAATGACAAGGGCGTACTGACAGTTGACGACGAGGTGGGCGAGGAGTCCGCCATTCGCACAACCTACCGGTTCCGATATGAGGCGCAGAGCGGGCGGGTTCGCCTGGCGGGTCTGGACGTGGCTCACTTCAGTCGGACCGGCGCGCACGACACCACCAAGGTGTCGATCAATTTCGCCACCGGCGAGCGGGTGGACCAGTTGGAAAAACTCGAGGCGGACGGAACCTTCACGACGCAGAAGGCGCGCCGACGCAAGGGCCGCCCGGCGGTGCTCTATATGGAGAGCACCCCCGCGCCGGACACAGTGCTGGGACTGAAAACCGCCTGATAGCCGGCGGACCGGATCACCGCTCGTTTGAGAAGATGATCGTACCCGATGCGGCGAACATGCCGCCGACGCCGTGGCAAACGGAAATTTTTGCGCCCTCCACCTGTGCCGGCGCCACGCCGCGCATCTGACGCACGCTCTCCTGCAGGGCATACATGCCGTACATTCCGGAATGCATGTAGGAGAGCCCGCCGCCATTGGTGTTGAGCGGCAAACTACCGCCAATCCGGGTGTGTCCCGCGGCGATGAAGTCCTTGGCCTCGCCCTTGCCGACGAACCCCAGATCCTCAAGCCCGTAGAGCGGCAGGTGGGCGAAGGCGTCATAGATCATCAGGTGGTCGACATCGGCGTGCTTGACGCCGGCCTCTTCGAAAGCCTTCCTGCCGGATACCCGAAACGCCTTGGATGACGTGAAATCTTCCATCTGGCTGATCATCGGGGACTCGACGCTCTCGCCGGAACCGATGATGTAGACTGGCTTGGTGGGGAAGTCCTTTGCCCGTTCGGCGCGTGTCAGTATCAGGGCACCGCCACCGTCAGTCACCAGACAGCACATCAGCTTGGTGAAGGGCCAGGCGATCATCTCGGCGTTCAGGACATCATCGAGAGAGAGCGGATCGCGGTAGCTGGCGCGTGGATTCTTCGCCGCCCACTCCCGCTGAATCACCGCCACGCGGGCGAGATCTTCCACCGTGGCGCCATATGTCTTCATGTAGCGCAGAGCCGGTATGGTGAACTGGTTGGCCGGCGCTGCGATGCCATAGGGCATCTCAAACTGGCCCAGGAGGCTTGAGGGCGCACGTCCCGGCCGGAAGGCGCCGATGCGTGAGCGGCCGGATTCCCCGTGGGTGATCAGCACGGTTTCGCAGAGGCCCTCGGCGATGGCCGCTGCTGCGTGGCGAACGTGGATGATGAACGAACAGCCGCCGACGCTGGTGCCATCCACCCACCGAGGCGTAATTCCCATGTAGTGGGCGATGTTGGTGGGACTTTCACCGGCGGTCGCGACGCCATCGATGTCTGACGGCTTCAGGCCGGCGTCTGTCATGGCGTTAAGGGCCGCGTCGGCGTGCAGGCCTATGACGGACAGATCGAGTATCTTGCCCATGTGGGTGGTTTCGGCGGCGCCGACGACGGCGATGGAACCTGGCTTCATCGTCTTAGACCCCTGCCGGCTTGAAAAACGGCAGGGTGATCTCGTCACTCTGCTTTTCGAAGGTCACCTGCAGAGGCATGTCGAGGACAAGCGCTTCAGGTGTTTGCGGGCATTCGACGATGTTGGTCATCATCCGAGGCCCCTCAGCGAGCTCGACGACGGCGATGGCGTGGGGCTTGTCGCTCACATCCGGGCGGGGGCGGTGGTTGATAACATAGGAATAAAGGGTCGCCTTGCCGCTGGCCTTATAGACCTCAACCTTGCGGCTGGCGCACTTCGGGCAGAACGGCCGGGGAGGGAAATAGGTGTGAGCGCAATCAACGCAGCGCTGCAGGCGAAGCTCGCCCGCCTGGCAACCGTCCCAATAGTGCCGGGTTTCCGGCGTCGGCTCTGGCAATAGTCTCGGCATGAATTATCCGTCCGTGAAAAGGATCGCGCAAAGGCGGGGCGGCGGTCTCGACGCCACATCCCTCACCAGACGAAAGCGCTGAACCCTTATGCGGCTTTTGCGGTAGGTTTCAACGCCGCCGGATCGATCGGCAGGCTGCGAACCCGTACGCCGCAGGCCGCGAAGATTGCATTGGCCAGTGCGGGAACCACAGGCGGCAGCGCCGGCTCGCCAAGGCCGGTGGGTGGGAAATCCGTCTTGAGGAACTTCACTTCCACCTTCGGGGCGTCGGGCATCCGCAGCAGCGGATAGTCGTTGAAATTGCTCTCTACGACACGGCCGGCCTCTATGGTGATCTTCTGGCCCAGCGCCTCGCTGATCCCGTCTATCACCGAGCCCTGCACCTGATTCAGGGCGCCGGAGGGATTGACGATCTGGCGGCCCACGTCCGCCGCGACCCACACCTTGTGGACCTTGACCTCGCCCTGGTCGGATACGCTTGCCAGCACCACTTCGGCGAAATAGCCCTGATGGCTGAAGTGGAAGGCCACGCCCATTCCCATGCCATGGGCCAACGCCGTCTTGCCCCAGCCCGACATTTCCGCGGCCGCCTTGAGCACGCCACGCATGCGGCCGGCATGATAGGCGCCCGGCGCCTCCCCCACGAGGCCATGGTCGCCCAGGAGTTTCAGGCGGAACTCGATCGGGTCGGCGCTGGCGGCCAGGGCCAGTTCGTCGATAAACGACTGCACCACGAAGGCGATGGCGTTGGATCCTGGCGCGCGCAGCGGTCCGGTCGGGACTCCAAGCGGGATCAGCGAGACGTCCAGAGCATAGTTGGGGACAAATCGGGCGGGAAACTCCAGCGGGTTCATCTGCGCGCTGCTGGCGAACTGTTCACCCTGCCCGAAGGTGACGAAGTGATCTCGCCAGGCGATCAGTCGGCCGGACGGGTCCACGCCGCCCTGCAGGAAATGGTAGCCGGCGGGGCGATAGAAGTCGTGGCGCAGGTCATCTTCGCGCGACCATAACAACTTCACCGGCGCGCCGGATGCCCGGGCGATCCAGGCGGCCTCGACCATATAGTCATTCATCAGCCGCCGGCCGAATCCGCCGCCGCAGCGGGTCATGTGGATCGTTATGTCGTCCGGCTTCAGTCCCAGGGTCGAAGCCACCAGTTGCCGGCCCATCTCCGGCATCTGAGTCGGGGCCCAAATCTCTAGTTTTCCGCCGGTGAAGCGGGCGGTGCAGTTCTGCGGCTCCAGGGTTGCGTGGCTGATGAAGGGATAGGCGTAGGACGCCTCCACCTTGGCGCTCGCCGTTTTCAGGGCGGCGGTGAAATCGCCATCCTTGCGAAGGTTGCGCTCCGGCGGACTGGCGGCGAGCGCCGCGGCGCGAACGTCGAAATCCGCGCTGGTCTGGGTCGCGGTCGGATGCTCCGCCCAACGGATGTTGAGCTGCTCCCGGCCCTTTTTGGCTGACCACCAACTGTCAGCCACCACGGCAACGCCGGGCAGCAGACCGGACAGCGGGCCGCCCAGACCGCCGGCCATAGGTGGCGGCGGCTCGACGATGAAGGCTTTGCGCACGCCCTTAACAGACCGGGCCGCGGCGAGGTCTGCGGCGGCGACCTTGGCGGCGAACACAGGCGCCTTTTCATAGGTGGCGTAGAGCATCCCCGGCAGACGCACATCGATGCCGAAGAGGGGCTTGCCGGTGACGATCTTGGGCGTGTCCGCCTGGGCGATAGGCTGTCCGATGATTCGATAGTCCGCGGGATCCTTGAGCCTCAAGGACTTGGGATCTGGAATAACGCAGGTCGCCGCTTTTGCGCACAGTTGGCCGTAGGTCGCCTTGCGGCCGGACGCCGCGTGGCTGACCGCGCCAGACGCGGTGGCGCACTCTCCAACGGGCGTCCCCCAGGTCTGGCTGGCCGCATCCAGCAGCATGGCCCGCGCCGTCGCGCCGACCCTACGCAAATCTTCCCAATTGAGTGGCGTCGACGTGCTGCCGCCGGCGACCTGACGTCCGAAGACCGCGGGGTTATTGTCGGCCTGTTCAACGCGAACCTGCGACCAATCGACGTCGAGTTCCTCGGCGATCATCATCGGTAGGGAGGTCATCACCCCCTGGCCGATTTCGGGATTCTTGGCGACGATCGTGACGATGCCGTCTGGCGCGATGCGCACATAGGCCGAAAGCGCCTGATCACGTCCGCCCTTAGCGTGTGCCGACGCCAGTGTGGAAAAGCTGAGCGCCAGGCCGCCGGCGGCCGCGCCGGCCTTGATGACGCCGCGCCGGGATGGGTTTTCGAGACGGGTCCGGCTCATGCTCAAGCCTCCTGCGGTTGGCCTGAGGCCAGTTTGATGGCCGCACGGATGCGCACATAGGTGGCGCAACGGCAGAGGTTTCCGGCCATGGCGGCGTCGATGTCGGCGTCGGACGGTTTGGGATTGGCCGCGATCAGGGCGGTGGCCGACATGATCTGGCCAGCCTGGCAGTATCCGCACTGAGCGACGTCGAGCGCGCTCCAGGCCGCCTGAACCCGACGGCCGACATCGCCCGCTCCGACCCCCTCGATGGTGGTGATCCTGGCCGGACCGATCGCCGAGACCGGAACCTGACAGGATCGTACGGACACACCATCCATGTGAACGGTGCAGGCGCCGCAGTATCCAATTCCACAACCGTACTTGGGGCCTACGATCCCCAGGGCGTCTCGCATCGCCCAGAGAAGCGGCATTTCGCCGTCCACATCCGCGTCGTAGCTCTTGCCATTGATGATAAGGCGATAGCCCATCTGCAGCCTCCGGATTTGAGGGCGAGGCTATTACGGGCGAATGATCGCCTCAAGCGACGGCTTGATGACGTATTCGCAACCGCTCCAGCCTAGGGTGGAGCAATGGCATTGGGATTGATTCTGGCGGGCGGAAGATCGCTGCGCTTTGGCGCCGAGAAAGCTGCGTCGGAGATTGACGGCGTCAGTCTCCTGGAACGCGCCGTCGACCGCTTGTCGACCTGCGACGTCGTGGCGGTAAGTTGCCCGCCTGGCTGCGCAGCAGCCCGCCTGGCGGAGAGGCTAGGCCTGGCCTGCCTGGAGGATCCGCCTGCAAGCCCACGCGGGCCGCTGGCTGGTGTAATGGCCGGGCTCATCTGGGCTCAGGGCAAGGATGACACCCTGGTGACTTTGCCCTGCGACGCGCCGCTGTTGCCCGCGGGCCTGGCCGAACGGCTGATTGGAGCTTCGGCGGGCGCGCCGGCCGCTATGGCCCGCACACCGGGCGGTCTGCAGCCCCTTTGCGCGGTATGGCGCGGCGCAATGATTCGGCCGCTGCGGGCGGCGCTGGCGAACGGACTGCACCCTCCGGTCCACCAGATGTTGAGTGACGCGGGCGCGGCCATCGTTGATTTCCCAGATGACGAGGCGTTCCTGAACATCAATTCGCCTGACGATCTCACCCGGGCCGCGCTGCGGCTTCGCGGCGGTCCGGCGTGACAGCGCCGCCGCCACGCCCTAGGTTTCCCGCCGCCCTACCGCCCCGGAGACCGCATGGCCTATAATTCGCTCAGGGATTTCCTGGCCCGGCTGGAGGCGGCCGGCGAGTTGGTGCGGGTCAAGGCGCCCGTGTCCACCGTCCTGGAAATAACCGAGATTCAACGCCGCCTGCTGGCGACAGGCGGACCGGCGGTGTTATTCGAGCAACCGATCCGGGCAGACGGTGAGATCTCTCCCATCCCGGCGCTCGCCAATCTGTTCGGTACCGTCAAGCGGGTGGCGATGGGTGTCACCCTGGGCGAACAGGAACGCGAAACCGCGGCGGATCTGCGCGAGGTAGGAGAACTGCTGGCTTTCCTGCGCGCGCCGGAACCACCGAGGGGTTTCAAGGACGCCATGGGCCTGTTGCCGCTGGCCAGGACCGTAATGTCCATGCGCCCGAAAGTGGTGAAGAAAGCACCGGTCCAGGAGGTGGTGTTCACAGGCGACGATATCGACCTTGGCAGGTTACCGATCCAGACTTGCTGGCCGGGCGAACCCGCGCCGCTGATAACCTGGCCGCTGGTGGTGACCAAGGGTCCGTCGCAATCCCGTGAGGACGATTTCAACTTGGGCATCTACCGCATGCAGGTGATCGGCAAGGACCGCACCATCATGCGCTGGCTAGCCCACCGGGGCGGCGCCCAGCATCATCGGCGCTGGAAAGCCGAGGGCAAACGCGAGCCCCTGCCCGCCTGCGCTGTAATCGGCGCCGACCCCGGCACAATCCTGGCCGCCGTCACGCCAGTTCCGGACACCTTGTCGGAATACCAGTTCGCGGGTCTGCTGCGTGGTTCGAAGGTGGAGCTGGTCAAGGCCAAGACCGTGCCGCTGCTGGTCCCCGCCGAGGCCGAGATCGTCATCGAGGGGCACGTGTTGCTCGATGAATACGCCGACGAGGGTCCCTACGGAGACCACACCGGCTACTACAATTCCGTCGAGCGCTTCCCGATATTCCAGGTCACCGCAATCACCATGCGGCGCGATCCGATCTATCTGACAACCTTTACCGGCCGGCCGCCCGACGAGCCCAGCATCCTGGGCGAGGCGCTCAACGAGGTGTTCATTCCGTTGCTGCGCCAACAGTTTCCGGAAATAGTCGATTTCTGGCTTCCGCCGGAGGGCTGCAGCTACCGGATCGCCGTGGTCTCCATGAAGAAGGCCTACGCCGGCCATGCCAAGCGGGTGATGATGGGCGTGTGGAGCTACCTGCGGCAGTTCATGTACACAAAGTGGGTGATCGTCGTGGACGACGACATCAACGCCCGCGACTGGAAAGACGTCATGTGGGCCATCTCCACCCGGATGGACCCGGCGCGCGACATCACCATCATCGAGAACACGCCGATCGATTATCTCGACTTCGCCTCGCCGGAATCCGGCCTGGGCTCGAAGATCGGCCTGGACGCCACCGACAAATGGCCTCCCGAAACCAAGCGCGAATGGGGAACCAAGCTTGGGATGGACGCCGAAGTGGTGGCTGCGGTTACCCGCAGGTGGGCGGAGCTCGGACTCCCTGGCGAGGGCGCGCCCGTCGATTAAACTCCCGCAGTCAGTGCGGACGGCCTTGCTCTTGGCGCCTTTCGCGGCCAATCCTGCCGCGGCGTCAGTAGGACGGACCGGGGGCGATGACAGCGGCGACATCCGGACACGCGGCGGCATTTTGGGCCGGCCTGCACATCATTCTACTTTTGATCCTATCAATTCTGGTGGTGCGCAAGCGTCAGCAGCACAGGGTGGCGCTGGGTGACGGCGACATTCCCGACCTCGCCCAAGCGATCCGCGCCTTCGGCAATGCGACAGAGTATGTCCCCGCCGGCATGGCGACGCTGGCCCTGTTCGCCGCGCTGGATGTCGCCCCTGTGGTCGTCCACATCCTGGGCCTGTTGATGTTCGTAGGTCGCGTGATTCACGCCATCGGCCTGTCGCGATCGGGGGAGGCCACCCTGGCGCGGGCGATTGGGGTATCGATAACCTGGCTCGCCTATGTCTTCGCAGGCGTGGCGCTTCTGTTCTACGCCGTCGCCTGAAGCGTCCGGCCACGCTTGCCGCAGGCCCTTGGGTCGGCCATATGCGACGGATGGACGAAGCCATGCTGAACGACCTCGTCGCCGCCGCCCTCAAGGCCGGCGCCGACGCCGCCGAGGCGGTCGCCGCCAATCGCCGCGCGCTCTCCATCTCCGTACGTCTCGGCAAGCTCGAGGAGGTGGAACGCGAGGAGTCTCGCGACCTCGGCCTGCGGGTGTTCGTGGGTCATAGACAGGCGACGGTGTCATCCTCGGACATCTCGGCCGACGCCCGGGCCAGGCTCGTGGAACGCGTCGTCGCCATGGCGCGGCTGGCGCCCGAGGACCCCTATGCTGGCCTCGCAGATTCCGACCGGCTGGCGCGTGGTCCATTGCCGGATCTAGATTTGTTCGATCCAGCCGAGCCGACCCCAGAGACGCTGGAGGCGCGGGCTAAGGAGGCCGAGGACTCAGCTCGCGCCGTCCCTCGGATTGTGAATTCCGACGGCGCCACGGCTTCCTGGGGGGCGTCGGAATGGCGCATGGCCACCAGCGGCGGCTTTTCCAGCCTGCACAGGGCCTCGAGCTTCTCCGTCGCCGCCACGGCGATCGCCGGAGACGGGCAGGCCATGGAAACGGGCAGCGACTGGCGTACTGTGCGCTGGCAAGAGGATCTGCCAGGGTCGGGCGCGATCGGGGCCGAGGCCGGCCGCCGAGCGGCCGCCCGGCTGGGCGCGCGCAAGATCGCCTCGACCACAGCACCTGTGATTTTTGAGAATCGCATCGCCGCAGCGTTGATCGGCCCGCTGGTGGGCGCGATTTCAGGGCCGTCCATCGCCAGGGGCGCATCCTTCCTTAAAGACAAGCTGGGCGAACGGGTGTTCGCCGCTGATGTCGAAATCACCGACGATCCGCACCGGCGGCGCGGCCTGGGATCAGCGCCCTTCGACGACGAGGGTGTCGCCAATCAGTTCCGCAGGCTGATCGACAAGGGCATACTCACCACTTGGCTTTTGAATTCATCATCGGCGCGCCAGCTCGGCCTGGTCACCACCGGCCACGCATCGCGCAGATTGGCCGGCCCATCCGGGGTTTCGCCTGCTAACCTGACGTTCACGCCCGGGACGACAGATCAGGCCGGCCTGATGCGCGACGCCGGCGCGGGCCTCCTGGTCACCTCGATGTTCGGTCCTTCGCTGAATGGAAACACCGGCGACTGGTCTGTCGGGTGCTCGGGCGTATGGTTCGAAAATGGTGAGCCGGCCTACCCAGTCACAGAGATCACCGTTGCGGGCAATCTGATCGACATCTACGCGCGGCTCGTCCCAGGCTCTGATCTGGAGATTCGAGGCGCTTCAAACGCGCCCTCCTTATTGGTGGATGGGCTCGCCATCGCGGGACTATGAACGCCAACCCGCGACTGGACCTTGCGTTGCTCCTCGACGTCGCCCGAGCCGCGGGTGAGCTTGCCCTGCGGCTGCGCGCGGCCGGGCTTGAAATCGACTACAAGGCGGGAAACTCGCCGGTCACCAACGCCGACTTCGCCTGTGATGCGCTGCTGACCGAACGCCTACGCAGCGCGCGGCCTGACTATGGCTGGCTCTCGGAAGAAACGGCCGACGATTCCGACCGTATGAGCCGCCGCCGCCTGTTCGTGGTTGATCCGATTGACGGCACCCGGGCATTTCTCAACGACCGCCCTTGGTGGGCTGTATCAGCCGCCGTTGTAGAGGACGACAGGCCCATCGCAGGTGTAGTTTTCGCCCCGCAGACCGGTGAAGTGTACGCGGCGGCTGTCGGTGACGGCGCAACGCTTAATGGACGGCCGATCCGCGTCAGCGAAACCTCAGCCCTGGAGGATGCCGGCATCGTCGGCGAGCCGCGTCTGTTCACCCATATTGACTGGCCGACGCCGTGGCCCGCAATGCGGGTGGAGCCGCGGAACTCCACCGCCTATCGCATGTGCCTGGTGGCTTCCGGCGATTTTGACGCCACCCTGACGCTGGCGCCCAAGCACGACTGGGACCTGGCGGCGGCCGACCTGATCGCCAGAGAGGCCGGCGCACAGTGCGGGGACCATCAGGGAGGAGTTTTCAGCTACAATCGCTCAATTCCGCAGCAGTCCAACCTAGTCTGCGCCAACCCGCTGATCGCCCCATTGATCCTGGAGCGCCTTGCGCATATTGCGCCGCGTCAGACGCCCCCTAACGCCGCATCGAAGTAGCCATGCCCGACAGACAACTCCTGCACCTTGTGATTGGCGGTGAACTCGCCGACCTGGACCAAATCGCCTTTAAGGACCTGAAGAAGGTCGAGTTCGTAGGCGCTTTCCCCAACTACGGAGAGGCCATGAAGGCCTGGCGGGCCCGCGCCCAGGCCACGGTGGACAACGCTCTGATGCGCTATTTCATCATCCACGCCCACAAGCTGCTGGATCCTCTCGACGATGACGACCATGGCGGCGACCACGACCATTGAGAACGGCTATTCCCGCCTGAGCAGCCCCTCAGTCAGCGCCCTGCCCCACCATTGGGCGCGGAAGTCGGACTTGATGGCGGCGGGATCGTAGGCAGGGCTCCGCACCCAGTCGAGGAAGCTCTGACCGACCGGCTCGCCCTCCGCGAGGTAGCGTTCGAAGGTGTAGTCCAGCACTCCGGTCTTGCCAGCCCTGACGTGGAGATAGCGCAAGGAAAGCTGGTCCAACGCCTCCCGGATTGGCAGGCCCCTTCGGAAATGCATGTAGAACACACTCATGATTCCGGCCCGGTCCGCGCCGGACTTGCAGTGCATCATCGCCGGATATTCCACGGTCTCGAACAAGGCCTTGGCCCCGAGCACCCTCGCCAAGCTTGGAACCTCTCGAGAGGTGATCGTGAAGTCGACCAGGTTCAGGCCCAGGTGTTCGCACGCGGCCTTCTCGAGGGCATGGAAACTGGCGTCGAAGCCCCCGCGCAGGTTGATCACCGTGCGAACCCCCTGGCGCTTCCAGCCGGCCAGTTGATGCGGCCAGGGCTGATTCGCCCGCGCCAGCTCATCACTGATCCAGTGCGCGTTGCGAAACCCCAGCCGCAGATAGGCGTGGTCGTTCCACAGATAGTCCAAGTAGGTCCGCAGGCGCCCGCCGCGGGTTGAGAGATCGAATTCGGCCAATCGGCGCTCCCGCGTCATCTCAGGCCTAACTAGTGTGAGTTCGGCCATGATTGAATTCATTTCGGTCACTGGACGGGCGGGCCCAGGCGATGGAATGTGCCGGCCGTTTCCCACGAGGCTCGCATGACCAATTTTCACGACCGCATCCGCAAGACGCTGAAGATCGATCCGGCCGCCGACGCGATCCAGTTTGAAGGCAAATGGCGTAGCTGGGGCGAGATCGGCGCGATCGTCGACGGCGTCGACGCGGCCCTCGTCCAGGCTGGCTCGCCACCCACCGGCGCGGTCGGTTGCATCCTGCGCAACACGCCAGAGCATGCGGGACTGATCCTGTCCGTGGTGGCGTCGGACCGGTGCCTGATCACCCTCAACCCCTTCTATCCCGATGAGACCCTGGCGGCCGACATACGCAAGCTGCGTCCGCCGGTGATCGCAGCGTCGTCCGAGGACTGGAGCCGTCCGGCGCTGAAGGACGTGGCCAGGGAGATCGGCGCCGCCGGGGTGGAGCTCACCGGTGATTCCGCCGCGCCGGTGCGCCTTGTGGCCGGCCTGGAGAAGATCACCGGGGCGGAGATGTTCGTCCCCGACCACGACGTGGTCATCTATATGCTGACCTCGGGGACAACCGGCACGCCCAAGCGCGTGCCGCTGACCCGCCACAGGGTTCTGAAAACCATGGAGGTGGCGCTGCGATTTGAGCGCAACCGCACCCTCGACGGGGAACCCACCCTGCGCAAGGCGGTGACCATTCACCAAGGCGCTCTGGTGCATATCGCCGGCCTGTGGGGGCTGATCCATGCGGTTATGGGCGGCTTCAAGATCTGCATGCTGGACAAGTTCAACCTGGCCGAATGGCGCCAGGCCGTACGCGAGCACAAACCCAGGGTCGCCAGCATTCCACCCAGCGCCATGCTGATGCTGTTGGAATCCGACGCCACCGCCGAGGAGTTCGAGAGCGTCATCGCCTTCCGCTGCGGCACGGCGCCCACCAGCAACGAGACCATCGACCGTTGCTGGGAAAAATTCAAAAAGCCGCTGCTGACCAATTATGGCTCCACCGAGTTCACCGGTGTGTCCGGCTGGGAAATCGACGACTGGCGTTCCAACTGGGAAAGCCACCGCGGCTCGGTGGGCCGCGTGGCCAAGGAATACGACGCCCGGGTGGTCAATCCCGACACCGGCGAAGTCCTGGCGTTTGGGACTGAGGGCGTGCTGGAGCTGCGCGGCGATTTCGTCTGGGAGGGCAAGTGGGTGCGCACCACCGACCTCGCCCGCCTTGATGCGGACCGCTACCTGTGGATCACCGGACGCACCGACAACGCCATCAACCGGGGCGGATTCAAGGTGCACGGTGAAGAGATCGGCCAGATCATCGAGCGCCATCCCGACGTGCGCGAGTGCTGTGTGGTCGGCGTCGCCGACAAGCGCCTGGGCGCCGTCCCCGCCGCCGCGGTGGTTTTACGCGAAGGCGCCAAGCTGACGGAGGACGAATTGCGCGCCTGGGCGCGGGCGAACATGCTGCCCTACCAGGCGCCAACCCTCTACCGGTTCATTGACGACATGCCGCGAACGCCGTCGATGAAACCGAAGATCATTGAGATCAAGGCGCTGTTTGAGGACGCGGTCTGAGCCGCGCCGCACCGGCTTGACTTCGTCGCCGCATCGCGGGACGCCTGAGCCATGAGCGAAAGCGTCTCCGCCGCGGCCGAACTTCCGGCCCGGGTCCTGATCGGCCGCATATGGCGGGCCTATCTGGCGCCCCGCTGGGCCAGGCTCGCCGTCGCGCTTGTGGCGGCGGCGGCCGTCGGCTTCTTTTCCGTAAAGCTGGCCCAGATTCTGGAGCCTGCGGTCAACGACCTTCTGGTCAACCATAAGCCCGGCGCAATCATCGTTATCCCACTGACGATCGTCGGCTACTCATTGGGGCGCGCGATCGCCCAGATGGTGCAGGCTCGGTTGATCAATCGGATCGGCAATGCGGTGGTGGGCGACGTTCAGGTGCAACTGTTCGCGAACCTGATCCGCGCCGATCTGGCGCGGCTGCGCACCCAGCACACCGGCGCCTATGTCTCGTCGGTGCTCTATGACGCCGGCCTGATCCGCGAGGCGGCGACCGCAGGCATAGTGAATTATACCCAGCACCTGTTGATCGTCCTGGGTGCAGTGACTGTGATGATCTCCAACGACAAGGCCTTCGCCCTGGTGCTGCTGGTGGCCGTGCCGGCGGCGACGGCGATCATGCGGCGCTTTTCCAGACGGACCACCAAGGCGGCCAAAGGCGCGATGACTGAGACATCGGCCCTGTCCACGGCGGTGATGGAGAGCCTGGACGGCGTGCGCGTGGTCAAGATCGACAATCGCGAGGCCCATGAGGAAGCCCGCGTCGCCGCCGTGGTGGCCCGCCGTCAGAGCCATCTGGAGAAGGGCGCCAACGCCCGAGCCATGGCTGCGCCGGCGACAGAGCTGATGATGACCCTGGTTATCGCCGGCGTGCTGGCCTACGCAGGATGGCGGTCCCTATCGGGAGCCACCAACGTCGGCGCCTTCGTGGCCTTCGTCACCGCGCTGGGCATGGCGTCGCAGTCGCTGCGCCAGCTCGCCAATCTCCAGACGGTGATGGCCGAGGGCCTGTCGGCGGCCCGGCGGCTGTTCGCGGCGCTGGATGTCGAACCTCGAGTGCGCGAAATCGCCGGGGCCAGGTCACTGGTCGCGCCCAATGGGGTCATTCGCCTGGAGAATGTCAGCTTCGCCTATGGCGATGGCCCGCCCGTGCTGGAAGATGTGACACTTGAGGCGCGGCGCGGCGAAACCGTGGCCCTGGTCGGACCTTCCGGCGGCGGCAAGACGACGATCCTGAACCTGATTCCGCGGTTCTATGACCCAACCGCAGGACGGGTGACCTTGGACGGTGTCGATATTCGCGAGGCGTCATTGGCGTCTCTGCGCAGGCACATCGCGCTGGTGACCCAGGAGCCGTTCCTTTTCGACGACACGGTGCGCGCCAATATCGCCTATGCGAACCCCGAGGCCAGCGACTCAGAGATAGAAGCCGCCGCTCGAGCGGCCGCCGCCCACGAGTTCATCGCAGCGCTGCCCGATGGCTATGCGACCAGTGTCGGTGAGGCGGGCGCAAGGCTTTCCGGCGGGCAGCGGCAGCGCATCGCCATCGCGCGGGCGTTCCTGAAGGACGCGCCAATCCTGTTGCTCGACGAGGCCACCAGTGCGCTGGACGCTGAGAGCGAAGCCCAGGTCCAGGCGGCCCTGGCGCGGCTGATGGCTGGACGCACAACATTGCTGATCGCCCACAGGTTGACGACGGTGCGCGGCGCCGGCCGCATCTATGTGATCGACAAGGGCCGAATCGTGGAGACCGGAACCCACGCGAGCCTTATCCGCGCCGGAGGCCTCTACACCCGGCTGGCCAAGGGCCAAGACCTGGAGGCGGAGAGCGCGGCTTGAAGCAGTTCCTGAGGCGTCCTGGGGTGCAGGCCGTTCTGGCATGGCTGCTGGTCGGCTACCTGGTGGCGGTGGGGCGGACCCTCCGCTGGCGTTACGAGAACCGTGGGGTGGTTGAACCAGCCCTTGGCGCGCAACATGGGGCGGTGGCTCTGTTCTGGCACAGTCGAATCTCCCTGTGCCTGGCCGTCGACGACGCCTGGGGCTTGCGGACCAAGCGACGCTGCATGATCTCACCTTCGTCCGACGGAGCATTCCTGGCGCTGGCGCTTGAACGTCTGGGGTACCCGTCGATCCGCGCTTCGACGGCGAAACCCGGCGATTCGGCCAAGGCCCGTGCCGCCGCGGCGGCCTTTCGCGAGGCTGTTGACTGGATCGCCGACGGCGGCCTGCTGGTCATAACGCCGGATGGTCCTCGTGGACCCAATGAAGAAATTACGCCCGGCGCCGTCCAGATAGCCCGGCGAACAGGCGCGCCGGTCTATCTGATGGGACTGGCGGCGTCGCCGGCGATCCGGTTGAAGGGCTGGGACCGAATGATGCTCGCGCTTCCATTCGGACGCGGCGCCATGGTCTGGGACGGACCCTGCCACTGTCCCGCCGACGCTGACGATGCGTCGGTGAAGGAGCTCGCCCGGTCCTGGTCGGCGAGGCTCAGCGCCGCAACCCGGCGGGCCGAGGCGCTGACACAGGGCCATGCGGATTGATCCGGCCCGCGGGCGGTGAGACATAAGGCCATGGCTCACGACCACGATCACAATCACGTCCATTCGCCGAAGGATTTCGGGCGCGCCTTCGCGCTTGCAGTTGGGCTGAACACAGCTTTTGTCCTCACCGAGGCCGGAGTGGGCTTCCATTCCGGGTCCTTGGCGCTGCTGGCGGACGCCGGCCACAACCTCTCTGACGTGCTCGCGCTGTTGTTGGCCTGGAGCGCTACGGTGCTGGCCCGTCGCGCGCCGACGCAGCAGCGCACCTATGGCTTGAGAAAGGCGACGGTGCTGGCGTCCCTCGCCAATGCGGTGCTTCTGCTTCTGACTGTGGGCGCAATCGTCTCTGAGTCCGTTCGCCGGTTGCTGGCCCCAACGCCGGTTGCGACCCAGGCGGTGATGATCACGGCTGCGATTGGCGTGGTGGTGAACACCGCGACCGCGCTGCTGTTCCTGCGCGGACAGGCGGACCTGAATGTGCGCGGCGCTTTCCAGCATATGGCGGCGGATGCGGCGGTCTCGGCGGCGGTTGTGGCGGGGGCGGGATTGATGGCCTGGAGCGGTCGACTCTGGATCGACCCGGCCCTGAGCCTGGGCATCGCCGCGGTGATCGTCACTGGCACCATCGGCCTGCTGCGGGAGTCCGTGGACATGGCTCTGGACGCCGCGCCGCGCGGAATCGATGTGGCGGCCGTGAACGCCTGGCTCGCCGACCTGCCCGGCGTGGACGCGGTGCATGACTTGCACATCTGGTCGATGAGCACGACCGAGACCGCCTTGACCGCGCACGTCACACGGCCGGTAAACGAAGACGGCGACGGTTTCCTGCACGCCGCCTGTGAGGGCCTGGCGCACCGGTTCGGCATCGGTCACGCCACACTGCAGGTCGAAACCGGCGGCGCCGACGCCTGCCGTCTCGCCCCCGCCGAGGTTGTGTGACCACCCTGCCCTTGTGGCTTTATCGCGTCGCGAGCACCGCGGCGGCGGCGTTCGCGCCCACCATTCTGCGCCGGAGGGCGGCGGCGGGAAAGGAAGACGCGGCACGCATTTCAGAACGCCTAGGGCGCGCCTCGGCGCTGCGGCCTGGAGGTCGACTGGTTTGGTTGCATGCGGTCAGCGTTGGCGAAAGCTTGTCGCTACTGCCGTTGGCCGAGGCGCTTTCGCAGGCGAGACCGGACCTCAATCTGCTCGTCACCACCGGCACTGTGACCTCAGCGTCCTTGATCACGGAGCGGCTTCCGTCCGGGGCGGTTCATCAATATGCGCCGATCGACACCCCCGGCGCCGTAAGGCGGTTTCTGGACTATTGGCGTCCCGATCTTGGCGTCTTCGTGGAGAGCGAGCTTTGGCCGAACCTGGTCGCGACGGCGCAGACGCGGGGCGTGCGGCTGGCTCTGCTCTCAGCCCGCATCACCGCGCGATCAGCTCGCGGCTGGAGTCGAGTTCCAGCCAGCGCACAGAGGCTGCTAGGCGCTTTCGATGTCGTCCTGGCGCAGGATGGCGAGTCCGAAGCGAGGCTTGCAAGCCTTGGCGCACGCTGCGGGCCGCGCCTGAACCTGAAGCGCATAGCCCGGCGCCTGCCCTTCGATCCCGAGGCGGTCATGGCGTTCAAAACCGCCGCGAAGGGCCGAGGGACTGTCCTGGCCATCAGCACCCACACCGGCGAAGATAGCGTGATCGCCAGGGCTTTCCAGCGCGCGACCGAACCAGGCCGCGCCCTGCTGGTGGTTGCACCGCGCCACCCAGAGCGTGGCGCCGACGTGGTCCGAGAGCTGACCGCCCTCAACCTGCGCGTCGCGCAGCGCAGCGCAGACGAGGCGATCACTTCGGAGATTGACGCCTATGTTGTCGACACCCTGGGCGAACTCGGACTCTATTTGGAGGCGGCGGATATCGCTGTGATGGGCGGTGGCTTCGTTGGGGGCGTGGGAGGGCACAATCCGCTGGAACCCGCGCGGCATGGCCTGCCGATCCTGACCGGGCCGCATGTCTTCAACGCGCGGGGGATTTTCGACGAACTGTTCGCCGAGGCCGCCGCGATTGAGGCCAGCGGCGAGTCCGATCTGGCGCGGCATCTTCGGGGGCTGCTGGACAATCCCCAGATCGCCCGGCGCGTCGGCGCGGCGGCCCGCGATTATGCTACGCGTCAGGGCGACGGGCTGGACGCGGCGCTGAAACTGCTGCTGCCGCTGGTTCCGGCATGAAACTCGCCACGCCGCGCTGGTGGTATCAACGCGATCGTGGGATCGCCCCCATCTCCCGGGCCCTGCTGACGCCGTTTGGATGGGTTTGGGCCTACGTCACCGCCCGGCGCATCGCCCGCGTTACGCCAATCGATTCCGGTGCGCCGGTGATCTGTGTTGGCAACCTGACCATTGGCGGCAGCGGCAAGACCCCGGTGGTCCGGGCGATCCTGGCCCGGCTGGCGGCATCTGGGGTCGATGCGCATGTGTTGTCCCGCGGCTACGGCGGCAGGCTGAAGGGTCCCGTTCGGGTTGATGCCGAGCAGCATAACGCCGGCGACGTGGGTGACGAACCGCTGATGTTGGCCGCCGAGGCGACAGTATGGGTCGCCCGCGATCGGGTCGCCGGGGCAATGGCCGCGACAACCGACGGCGCCCGCGTGATCGTCATGGACGACGGTCACCAGAACTCCAGGGTGAAGAAGGCGCTTTCACTGGTGGTGGTCGACGGCGAGACGCGCGACGGCGAGTGGCCATTCGGTGACGGGCGCGTGTTTCCTGCCGGCCCAATGCGCGAGCCCCTGGTTGCTGGCCTCGCCCGCGCCGATGCGGTGATTCTCCTGTTGCCGGATGGCGCGCCGGCGGCGGACCCGAGGTTGCTGGCGACCCTCGGGTCGCATCCGGTGCTGAACGCCCGCCTCGCCCCCGCGACGGCGCCTCCGGCCGGTCGGCAAATGGGGTTCGCTGGCGTGGCCAAGCCCTGGAAAGTCGAACGCGCGCTGCGCAGCGCGGGATGCGACCTTGCGGACTTCGCGGCGTTTCCGGATCACTTCGCATATGATGAGCCGACTTTGGCGCAGCTGGCCAACCGCGCACGGCGGCTCAGCGCGGGTCTGGTGACCACCGAAAAGGATTGGGTGCGTCTGCCGGTGGCCTGGAGGCCGCGTGTCGCGGCCTGGCCGGTCCAGTGCGTATTCGACGATCCGGCGGCTCTAGATCAGCTGCTGGCCAGAGGCGTTCGGCGGTGAAATCCGGGTGTGCCTACGCGCCGGCCTTTCGGGCGTATTCCCAGGCTGACTTCGACAACCGGCCGACCCGGACCCTCTGACTTTCCGCGTGAGCATTCTTGGCGGTGCCGTCCCGGACCCGTCCAAGAATTCCCTGAACGATGGCGGCCAGCCTGAAGCCGTTGTAGGCGAAGTACCAGTTGAGATCCGGCATCGTGGCGCGATTGGTGAGCCGCTGGTATTCGGCCGCGTATTCCTCAAGGGTTGGCAGGCCATGCGCCTTCAGATCTGGGATTTCCGAGATCGAACCGTTGACCCACTGCATGAGCAGATATGTGAAGTCAGCCATGGGTTCACCCAGGGTGGCGAGCTCCCAGTCGAGCACCGCCTTTACGGCGGGCTCAGTCTGGTGGATCACCATATTGTCGAGGCGGTAGTCCCCGTGGACGATAGACGTGCGCTCCTGTTCCGGCGCCGTGCGGGGCAACCAGTCGATGAGCTGCTCCATCTCCTCGATGCGGGCGTCCTCGGAAGCGCGGTACTGCTTGGTCCAGCGATCGACCTGGCGGCCCATGTAGTTGCCAGGCCGGCCGAAATCCTCAAGCCCGATGGCGGCGTAATCGGTGTTGTGCAGGTCCGCGAGGCTTTTGAGCTTGGCCATGAAGATAGCGTGGCGCTCAGCGGGCTGACATTGCGGCAGGCTCTGATCCCAGAGAATGCGGCCCTCAACCATGTCCATGATGTAGAACATGGTGCCGATAATTGATTCATCCGTACACAGACCGTAGGTGCGGGCCACCGGATAACCGGTCGTGTGCAGCGCCGTGATCACCCGATACTCCCGGTCCACTGCATGGGCGGAAGGCAGGAGTTTTCCAGGCGGCTTGCGGCGCAGGACATATTTGCGGGTGGGTGTCACCAGCTGGTAGGTCGGATTGGACTGGCCGCCCTTGAATTGGCGCACCTCCACAGGTCCCGCATAGCCATCGACATTGGCCGCCATCCATCGGGCCAGCGCGGCTTCGTCGAACCGGTGGGCTTCGGCGACCTCGGTGGTGCCTGTGTTGAGCGCCTCGCGTTCGGCTTCGCTGGGTTCGGCGGTGTCGGCCATGGCGTTTCCCCTGTCGATCTGCTTGCGGAAACCTTATCGGGGCCGGCGACAGACGGCTAGCGGCTGAACGCACGCCAGGCGATGTCGGTGCGATGGAATCCTTCCGGCCAATCGATGTTCGCAATCGCCGCATAGGCTCGCTCTCGCGCAGCCTCAAGGGTCGGCGCACGGGCGCAAACGTTCAGCACGCGGCCGCCGGTGGCGCGCAATGCGCCATCCTCGCCGCGGGCGGCGCCAGCGTGGAAGACCACCACATCCGGCCCGAAATCCTGCTCCGCGCCGCGAATGACGCTGCCCGTCTCGGGCTTGTCCGGATAGCCTTGGGCGGCCAGGACGACGCAGATCGCGGCTTCATCGCGCCAGATCGGCGCTGGCATGGCCGCCAGCTCACCCTTCGCGCAAGCAGCGAGGTAGGGGACGATGTCACTCTCCAAACGCAGCATCAGCACCTGGCATTCCGGATCGCCGAAGCGAACGTTGAATTCCACCAACTTCGGACCATCAGCAGTCGCCATCAGCTCTACGAACAGAACGCCACGGTAGGGCGCGCCGTCCTTGGCGATACCCGCGAAGGCGGGTTCGGCCAGGCGCGTGCGCACCTGCTCCACGAGCTCAGGGGTGAAGACCGGCGCCGGCGAATAGGCGCCCATACCACCGGTATTGGGGCCCTGATCGCCGTCGAAGGCGCGCTTGTGGTCCTGGGCCCACCCGAACAGCATCGAGCTCGTCCCGTCGCACAGGGCGAAAAGGGAACCGATTTCTCCCTCGAGAAACTCCTCCAGTACCACCCGAGCCCCGGCGGAGCCAAAACGGCCCGCGAAAATGTCTTCGATTGCGGCCTCGGCGGTGGCGAGATCCGGCGCGATCACCACACCCTTGCCGGCCGCCAGGCCGTCGGCCTTGACCACATAGGGCGGCCTGAACGCGTCCAAGGCCGCCTTGGCGGGTTCGGCCGCGTCGAAAACCCGGTAGGCGGCGGTTGGCAGACCGTGGCGGTCGGCGAAGGCCTTGGTGAAGGCCTTGGACGTCTCCAGCCGCCCCGCCGCCGCGGTGGGCCCAAAGCAGGGGATTTCGGCGGCGGCCAACGCATCGGCCAGGCCGGCCTCTACGGCAACCTCCGGTCCGATCACCACCAGATCAGCGGCGATCTCCCGAGCAAGTTCAACCAGCCTCGGGACGTCGGTCGCCAGAACGCTGCGAACCTCGGCGTGGGCGCTCATGCCTACGCTTCCCGGCGCGGCGACGAGACGTGCGACCAGAGGCGACTGGGCGATCTTCCAGGCCAGCGCATGCTCGCGCCCCCCGGACCCGACGAGAAGTATGTTCATGGGCGGCGTTTTGCGCGGGTCGACGCCGGGGTCAAGGTCCGCTCAGCGGCCTTCATCCAGGGAATAGCCCGCGGATCGCACTGTGCGGATCGGATCAGCGGTCGCGCCGACGTTCAAAGCCTTGCGCAGTCGGCCCACATGCACGTCGACGGTGCGGGCCTCGACATAGACATCCGAACCCCAGACAGCGTCCAAGAGTTGTTCGCGGGAGAACACGCGGCCCGGATTCTGGATCAGGTAGTCCAGCAACCTGAATTCGGTGGGCCCCAAATGTATCTCCTGGCCAGACCTCTTCACCCGGTGGGCGACCCTGTCGACGACAATGTCGCCGCAGCGGACCACATCCTCAGCCAAGCCCGGCCGCAGCCGGCGCAGGACTGCGCGGATTCGCGCGGCAAGTTCGGTCATCGAGAACGGCTTGACCACGTAATCGTCGGCCCCGGTGTCGAGGCCGCGGATGCGATCGCTCTCTTCGCCGCGCGCGGTGAGCATGATGATCGGAAGATTTCGCGTCTCGCTGCGCTGGCGAAGGCGCCGGCAAACCTCGACGCCGGAGACCTTGGGCAACATCCAGTCCAGCAGCACCAGGTCCGGAAGTCGCTCGTCCACCTGGATCAACGCCTCCTCGCCATCGCCGGCCAGGGAGACCTGAAAACCTTCCTTCTCCAGATTGTACTGCAGCAGGGTGGCCAGCGCGTCCTCGTCCTCGACCACAAGGATGTTGGGGTTCACCGCCACCTCACTCACTTGCTGCGAAAGCGTCGGTCTTGGGACGCTCAGCGATCATCTCCTCGCCGGTGATCTCGTAGTGCACGATCTCGGCGATGTTGGTGGCGTGATCGCCGATCCGCTCGAAATTCTTCGCTACGAACAGGAGGTGGGCGCAGGCCGTGATCGTGCGAGGGTCGCCCATCATGTAGGTGAGCAGTTCGCGGAACAGGCTATTGTAGTGTTCATCCACCTCGTGGTCGCGCGACCAGACCGAGACCGCGCGCTCCACCTCATTGGCCGTGTAGGAGTCCAGAACGTCTTTCAGGCGGGTTAGCACCAGCCGGCCTAGCCGCTCGATCGCGCGGGTAAGCGGCGTCATCGGCTCTGCCTCAATGATCACCACGGTGCGCTTGGCTATGTTCTTGGCCAGGTCGCCGATCCGCTCAAGATTTCCGGCGATCTTCATGGCCCCGACCGTCCGGCGCAGGTCGTTGGCCATGGGCTGACGCAAGGCGATCAGTTTGATCGCCTTGCGTTCGATTTCGGCCTCGAGCGCGTCCAGGCGACCGTCGCGGCCGATCACCGTCTCGGCGAGAGTCGCATCGCGCTTAACCACGGCTTCCAGGGCGTCCGCCACTTGCGCCTCGGCCAGCCCCCCCATGCGGGCGCATTCGGCCATCAGGGTGTTGAGTTCGTCCTCGTAGGATTTGACGATGTGCTCGCTCATGACGTCAGTGTCCCTATCCGAACCGGCCGGTGATGTAGTCCTGGGTGCGCGAGTCACGGGGGTTGGTGAACATCTCATCCGTGCGCCCCGCCTCCACCAGTTTGCCCATGTGGAAGAAGGCGGTCCGCTGAGAGACCCGCGCCGCCTGGGCCATGGAGTGGGTGACGATCACGATGCAATATTGCGTGCGCAATTCGTCGATCAGTTCCTCGATCCGCGCCGTCGCTATAGGATCGAGCGCCGAACAAGGCTCGTCCATCAGAATCACTTCCGGGTTGACGGCGATGGCGCGGGCGATGACCAGCCGTTGTTGCTGACCTCCGCTAAGACTGGAGCCCGACGCGTGCAGTCGGTCGGAAACTTCGGCCCAAAGGCCGGCGCGCTTTAGAGACGCCTCTACGATGTCGCCGACCTCCGACTTGTTCGCCAGTCCGTGAATGCGAAGTCCGTAGGCAACGTTCTCGAAGATCGATTTCGGAAACGGGTTGGGCTTCTGAAACACCATGCCTACCCGCGCACGCAGCAGGACCGGGTCGAGGCCACGGTCATTGACGTCCGCGCCATCGATTTCAATGCGGCCCAGAACCCGGCAACCCGGGATGGTGTCGTTCATGCGGTTGATGCAGCGCAAAAAGGTGGACTTGCCACATCCCGAGGGGCCGATCAGGGCGGTCACAGCCTGCGCCCCCACATCCAGGGCGACATCGAACAGCGCCTGCTTCTCGCCGTAAAAGACATTGACGTCACGGGCGGCGATCTTCACCGGCGCGCCGCCCAGCGCTTCGCTTGCGGCCGCCGGTTGGATCGCGGCCTCCAATTGATCGCTCGGCATGGAATTCCCCGAATTGTAGGTATTGCGAAGGTTCATTGGCTCACCACCGGCGTTCGAACCGGCGACGCACCAGGATGGCCGCCAGATTCATCAGGATCATGAAGACCAGCAAGACGATGATGGCCGCGGCGGTTCGCTCGTGGAACGCCCGTTCGGAAGCATTTTCCCAGATAAACACCTGCACCGGCAGCACGGTGGCGGCCTCCGTGATCGAAGCCGGCACCCCTGGCACGAAAGCGATCATGCCGATCATCAGTAGCGGAGCAGTTTCACCCAGGGCGTGGGCCAGCGAAAGGATCGAGCCGGTCATCACCCCGGGCATGGCGAGGGGAAGGACGTGGTGAAGCACCGTCTGTGTACGTGAAGCGCCGATAGCGAGCGCCGCCTCTCGGATTGACGGCGGCACCGCCTTCAGCGCCGAGCGGGTGGCGATGATAACGGTCGGCAGCGCCATCAGCGCCAACACCAATGCCCCGAGCAACGGCGAAGACCGTGGCACGCCAAGCCAGTTGATGAACACCGCTAGGCCAAGAAGACCGTAGATTATGGAAGGCACCGCGGCGAGGTTGTTAATGTTGACCTCGATGACATCGGTCCAGCGGTTCTTCGGCGCAAACTCCTCCAGATAGACCGCCGCCATGACGCCGACGGGAACCGCGAACGCCGCGGTCAGCATCAGGGTCAGCAGCGAACCTACGACCGCCCCCAGCACACCGGCCTGTTCTGGCTCGGTGGAGTCGGAGTGGGTGAAAAAGGCGGTATTAAATCCACTGGTGACTGCGCCTGTCGCTTTCAGCTTGTCCAGCCAGGACAATTGAATGTCATCAAGCTTGCGAGTGTCCTGGTCGCTGTCCCGCCGGATCTGGCCCTTAAAATAAAGGGCGGCGTCCGCCTTCAGCGGCCCTTTGACGGTGATTGTGCGACCGATCAGATGCGGATCGGCCTTTACTTGCTGCAGCAGTTGGAAGCCAAGGTCGTTGGACATCAACGCCATGACCTTGTCGAGGTTCTGACCGAGGTCGTCATCGGGGACGGCCAGCTGCTTCATGACAGACTGGGCGACCAGCACATCGAAGTTGGCGCCCGAAACATCGGCAGGGTCCACTCGCGCCGGATCGATAAAGACCGGCACACTCACCCGGTAGTCAATAAAGGTCGAGTAGCCCTGCAAGACAATTCGGCCCAGCAGAACAGCGAGGAAACTAAGAGCGACAATGATCGCCAGACGACCGTAGAGCACAAACCGGCGCTCTTTAGCGTGACGGGCTTTCAGGCCAGCCTCAACCGTATTGTGGCGTACAGCGGGAACTGCGGTGGCTGCGTCAGTCATATTGTTCCCGATATTTCTGAACGATGCGCAGAGCGATGATGTTGAGCGCCAAGGTCGCGACGAAGAGCGTCAGGCCGAGGCCGAAGGCGGAAAGGGTCTTGACGCTGTCGAACTCCTGATCACCGGTGAGCAAGGTGACGATCTGCACGGTGACGGTGGTGACTGTGTCCAACGGGTTGATGGTGGTCTTCGCCTGCAGACCCGCCGCCATGGTCACGATCATGGTTTCGCCAATCGCCCGCGAGACCGCCAGCAGCAAGGCCGCGGCGATTCCCGGCAGAGCGGCCGGAAGGACGACGTTCTTGATCGTCTCAGACCGCGTGGCGCCCATGGCCAGACTTCCATCCCGCAGGGACTGGGGTACGGAATTGATGATGTCATCCGACAGTGACGAGACGAAGGGGATCAACATCACCCCCATGACGGCGCCCGCGACCAAGGCCATCTGGTTCTGAACCTGCGCCAGATATTGCCCAAGACCATCTAACGGCCCGCCGACCAGCATGCCGCCCAGGGCGTTAAATCCCGCTCGAAACGCCGGCCCAACGGTTAAGGCGGCGAAAAAGCCGTAGACGACGGTTGGCACGCCGGCCAGCACCTCAAGTAGCGGCTTCACCCAGGCGCGGGTGCGCGGTCCCGCGTACTCCGACAGGTAGATGGCCGAGAACAGACCGATCGGCGCCGCAACCAACATGGCGATCAGCATGATCAGGAAGGTTCCGACGAACAGCGGGACCGCCCCGAATGCGCCCTTCGCGGCCACCTGGTCAGAACGCATCGCAATCTGAGGTTCCCAATCCGTCCCGAACAGGAACTCCAGCGGCGGAACTTGCGCAAAGAACCGCCAGCTTTCGACCACAAGAGACGCCAGGATTCCCACGGTGGTCAGAACGGCGATCACCGAACAAGCAACCAACAGACCACCGGACCAACCTTCCACGCGGTTACGGGCCCGAAAATCAACATTGAGTCTGCGAAAGGCGAGCAGGAAGCCGCCGCCGGCCAGGAGTGTGGCGAGCGCCAATCCTCCGACAAGCAGCTGCGATTCAATATGCCTCGCCGCCGCAGCTTTGGCTGCCAGCGCCGGCTTAAGGTCTCCGCTGTAATCTCTCTGGCTGGGCGTACCTCCATGGGCGACAACCCGGACGTCATCGTAGAAGACCTGAGCCTCGGACTCCGAGAGCGCCTGCACCGCCGCTGGCGCGTCCTGACGAAGCAGACCCGCTTCGATCCGACCGCCGAATGCGATCAACGCAAACAGGACCACCGCCGCAGGCGCCGCGGTCCACAGCGCGACATATGCGCCATGATATCCTGGCCGCGAATGGGGTCGCGCCGACTGACCCATGGCGGCGATCCGCTGACGCCCCAACCGATATGCGGCGAACGAAAAGAGGAAGAGCGCCGCCAACGCGGCCCAGATCAGCATGTAGGTCTCACCAGTGAGGCCAGTTCAGAAACGCCACCGCAACGAACACCATGCTCGCCAGGTCGGTCCTAGGAACCTGACTGATCAATGACGCGCCCGCGCAACAATTTCATGACAATTTTGTTGCGCGCGCTAGGCCATCGTCACATTCGCCACCGTGACCGTGGGGAAACATACCCGAAAGGTCGCACCTGCGCCTGGCGTGCTTTCCACTGAAAGTCCGCCCCGGTGACGGTTCATGATGTGCTTTACGATGGCCAACCCCAGACCCGTGCCCGACCTTTCGCCGCTCTTCTGACCCTCAACCCGGTAGAAGCGCTCGGTGAGCCGCGGCAGATGTTCTCGGGCGATGCCGGGACCGCAATCAGAGATGGCGAGTTCGCAATAGGTGTCTGTCCCATGGTCAGGCGTCAAGAGCGCCAACCGAGATCCCCCTCCTGCAGCCATAACAAAATCCACAGGCGCCTGGGCCTGGAAGGCAATCCTGACGATCCCGCCCTTGGGTGAGTATTTTATGGCGTTGTCTATCAGGTTCTGGGCCACCTGAATGACCTGATCCCGGTCTCCCAAAATCGTCGCCGCGCCGCGAACAAGGCCCTGTGTCTGCAGCGTCACCTGGCGCTCCTGCGCCCCTGGCGCAAGCGCGTCGATCACGTCGAGAACGGCGCCCGCCGGATCCAGGGGATCGCAAGGCGCCTGACGTTCGGCCAGTTCGATCCGGCTCAGCGACATGAGATCATCAATCAGTCGCGACATCCTTTGCGCCTGCGCCTGCATGATGGAGAGGAACCGGTCGCGGGCGCCGGCATCCTCGCGGGCATGGCCGCGCAGGGTCTCGATGAATCCCGTGAGGGAAGCCAGCGGCGTGCGCAATTCATGACTGGCGTTTGCGAGGAAGTCCGCGCGGGTGCGTTCCACACGGCGAAGCTCCGTCTCCTCGCGGAACACCAGCAGCGCGAGGCGCTCGCTATCGTCGGCCAAAGGGCGTGCAAAAACTCGGAACGACCGCGGGAGAGCGCCGCCGACCTCCATTGTCGCTTCCGCGTCAATCCCGCCAAATAGCGCCTCGTCGGCAGCCTCAAGCACAGCAGGGTCTCGGATGGCGGTCACCAACAGCCCGCGTTCGCCCTGGATGCGCAACAGTTCGCGGGCCGCGTCATTTGCAAATCGGATCCTGCGGTCCGTGAGGTCATCAGCTTCTCGGCCCGAAACCGCCAGCACAGGGTCCGGCAAGGCGTTCATGACCGCGGAAAAATCTTTCACGCCAGCGGCCGAGCCCTGACTTAGGGCGACCGTGAGAGCTTCGGTTTTCCTATCGGATGTTCGCGACGCCGGCTTCAGGAAACGCCATGGCTGGCGGAGAGAGTCGGGATCGGATTCAGATCGCCAAAACGCCACGCGAATCACCTCTTCCGAGATTCAATTGTTGCGCTGAAGAATGTCACTACCATGACACTCCAGTCGCAAACTGTGATGCCAGTCCAACCGGAATGTGGCGGCCCACTGCGCTGTTAACAAGCGTGGGGCTTGCGGCGTGGCGAACGGGTATGAGAGAGGCAAGGTGCGCGTTTAGATGGGCGCATCCGTCGCCCGCAGGCCCGCCATGAGTTCGCCAATGGATCCAAGATTGACGCAAGCTGACGCGCTGCTGAAGAGCGGCAAGGCGCGCGAAGCCGCGAACCTGTTGATCACAGTGTTGACCGAGGCGCCCGATCAACCGGCGAACGTCTATCGGGTGATGCTGCTCCAATTGCATTCCCAACATCGGTATCAGGAAACGGCGGACTGGTCGGAAAAGGCCGTGGCCCGATTCCCCAAGGATTTCTCGATCTGGAATATCCGCGGCGTCGCGCTGCGTCGGCTCACCAGATACGACGAAGCGATCAAGGCGCTCGACCAGGCGCAGCGGCTCGACCCCAAATCCATCGCGCCGGCCATCAACAAGGGCAACATCTACAACGACCAATCCAACGGCCCGGCCGCCGAAGCCATCTGGACCCGACTGGTGCGCATGGACCCGCGCAACGCCGAGTATCAGCGTGGATTAGCCCGCGCCTTGATCAGCCAGAAAAAATGGGACCAGGCGATCACGCGCTGCCGCCAGGCGGTCAACCTCAAGAAGGACTATGTGGACGCCTGGCTGGACTGGTCGTCCAGTGAACTGAACCGTCTCGATGTGGCGGCGGCCCTGGAAGTGGCTGAGAAATCGGTCGCGGCTGTCCCTGGCGACCCGCGCCTACTCGAAGCCAAATCCTTGATCCTCGCCCGCACTGGAAATCATGCCGCAGCCGACGAATTCCTGGTGTCGCTGTTGCCCCAGCATGGACATCAGGCCTGGCTTCAGAACGCGATCGGAACCACCGTCGCCGACCGGGATCGCCGGCGCGCAAACGAACACCTCCAGAGGGCCGTCGAACTGGAGCCCAACAACCTCGACTACCGCGTCAACCTTATCGAGAGCCTGGAGCGTTCGCGCCATGGAGATGAGGGCGCAAACATCGAGGCCGCTTTCAAGTTGCTTGAAGAAACCCTCGACCTCAAGCTTGGAAAGTATACCGCCAAACACACCAAGGTCCTGAACGAGGTTTGCATCCGGGTCTGCGCCTTTGATCGGCTGAACGAGGTGGGAACATTCCACGACCTCGGGCGCAGTTGGGCGGAAACCGGGCGTCACACCGCCTTGTTGAAACACCTCGCTCGCGTCGAAACGCCGCAGGACCGGTATGAGCTGATGGCGCAACACAAGTTGTGGGGGGATCTGTGCCAGGAAGGGGTTGACCGCAGTCCGGTGCGCCGGCCGAAGGGCTCGCGGTCAGCCGGCGGCAAGATCCGCATTGGCCTGATGTCTTCAGACCTGCGCGCCCATCCGGTGGGTTATTTTGCGTTCCCGCTGTTCGAGGCGATCGATCGGGATCGATTCGAAGTGTTCGTCTACTCCTACTACACCGGTCAGGAGGACGCGGTTCAGAAGTACTTCGCCACCCAGGCGACCGCCTACCGTTGGTGGCCCGACATCTCCGCCCACGACGCGGCCCAGAAGATCGCCGACGACGACCTGGACATGCTGATCGAGCTGGGTGGCTCAACACATATGAACAAGCTGGAGGTAATGGCCTGGCGTCCGGCGCGGCTGCAGGCAAGCTGGTTGGGTTATCCGCATTCCGCGGGCCTGAGCCGCATCGACCACATCGTGCTGGACCCGAATCTGGTTCCCGAGGACCCGGCGCTATTGCTGGAAAAACCGATGCTGATGCCGAAGACTTGGCTTTCGCTCGGGCGGCGCGCCTTCACCGATGCGCATCGGATCGCCGAGGGACTGCCTCAAGACCGCGCCGGCTGCATCAGCTACGGCACAGCGAACAATCCGCACAAATATTCCGAAAGCGTGCTGCGGACCTGGGCGCGGGTGGTGCGCGAAACCCCGGGCTCGCGGTTCATCTTCGTGCGGCCCGAAGGCGGGACGGCGAGCTTTCGGGCTAATGTAGAGCGCTACTTCGGCCTGGAGGGCGTCACGCCCGACCGGATCGTATTCCGGGCGGTCCGCGGCGCCCACATGCCGCACTACAATGAGATCGACATCACACTGGACCCGTTCCCGCTCACCGGCGGCACCACCACATGCGAGGCGCTGTGGATGGGGGTCCCGGTGATCAATCTGCGCGGCGCGGCCCTGTTCGAACGCCTGAGCGGATCGATCCTGACCAATGTCGGCCTGGCCACCCACATCACCACCGACCTCGACGCCTATGTGGCCGCCGCCGTCGCCCTGGCCGACGACCACGCCCAACGCCGAGACCTGCGCCATACCCTGCGAGACCGCCTCAAGGCCAGCCCACTCGGCCAGAATGAACAGTTCGCGCGCGATTTCTACGACCTCGTAGAACGCACCGTCACCGCAAGTGAGTCCCCCAAGGCGCCTGACTGACCCGTGGCCGGATCGCGCATAGATCACGCGGAAGCCGCGCTGGCGAGCGGCGCGATCGAGCGGGCGTCGACGCTGCTGGACGATGCCGCAAGAGCCGGGGAGCGCACGCCCGAAACCCTGTGGATGCGGCTGGTGATGGAGATGCTGCGGGGGCGCGGACCCGCGGTGGCTGAAGACGGCGCGCGGCGCGGGCTCGCGCAGCATCCGCAGTCGGCGGACCTTCATCAGTTCCTGGGGATCGCGCTGCGCCGACAGCGACGCCTCGATGACGCGCTCGAGGCCCTGGAAACGGCGCGGCGACTGAATCCGAACGACTACGCCGCCCTATTCAATCTGGCCAATGTCCACAATGACCGCGGAGACAGCGCCGCGGCGCAGGCAGCGCTGGATATCCTGTTGCCGATGGAGCCCGCCAACGCTGAACTTCGATACATGCTGGGTCGGGCGCGCCGCAGTCAGGGCGATTTCGATGGCGCTGATGAGGCCCTCGCCGAGGCCCTGGAACTGGACCCAGCCTATCTGGAAGCCTGGCGTGAGCGCGCGACCCTCGCCAGCGAGCGCCAGCGCCACGACGATGCTTTGCGGATCATAGACGAATCCATCGCCCGGTTCTCAGGTGATCATCGACTCGTAGAGCGGCGCGCCGAACTCCTGGTCCGCGCCGGGCGCCTCGCTGACGCCCGCGCTGATCTGGAGCAGGTTCTGAAAGTTCAGCCCGACGCCGCCTGGGCCTGCAATCAGCTGGCCCGCCTGCTCACGGACAGCGATCTGGCCGCAGCGTTGGCCTACGCGGAGCGCGCCACCGCCCTTGCGCCCAAAAACGGGGCGTTTGCGCTGACCCGCGCCAACACCTGTTACCGGGCTTCCGGAGCCGGCCGGCCCGACCTGTTGCAAACCGCGGTCGAAATCGTCCAGGCCGTGACCGCAGGGCGCGCGCCGCCGATCGAGCACGCCTTCGTCGTGAGATCGGCACTGGCGCACACCGCAGCGGCCGATCAACTTGAAGGTGTCGCCGACTTCGCCGGTCTGGGCCGCTACTGGGCGATGAACGGCCAACACGCCGCGCTGTTCTCACAGTTGCCGCTTGCCGACACGTCTGAGCGCCGGCGCGAACTCCTGGACCAACATCGGCTCTGGGGACGCGCCATTCAGCTTCGCGCCGACCAGCGTCCGGTCACGCGACCACCCCGGCCGACCCGACGTGATAAGCTCCGCGTCGGGTTCCTCTCATCGGACCTTCGCAGGCACGCCGTAGGCCATTTCGCCCGGGCGCTGTTCGACCACTATGATCGCAATCGTTTCGAACTCTTCGCCTATTCGTTCTATCCAAGGGCGGCGGATGACGTGCAGACGCAGATTGCTTCACAGGCCGCCAGCTTCCGGTGCTGGCCCGATATCGCCGAGCATGAGGCCGCTCAACGTATCGCCGACGACCATCTGGACATCCTGCTGGATTTGGGCGCAACCACACGGTGGAATTTCGCCCAGGTCCTCGCCTATCGCCCCGCGCCCTTGCAGGCGAGCTGGCTAGGCTACCCGCATTCCGTCGGTTTAGGCGCGATCGACCACTTGATACTGGATCCACACCTTTCGCCAACTGCGCTGGACCTGCTGATTGAGTCTCCTCTGCTAATGCCGAAGACCTGGATCGCGCTAAGCCGCGGCGCCTTCGGCGATGATCCAGCTGTGGCGGACCAGCCGCCCAGCGCGCGCAATGGCTATGTCACCTTCGGGAGCGCCAACAACCCTTCAAAATACGGCCGCCCGGTCCTGGCCGCCTGGGCGCAGGTAATGGCTGCAGTCCCGAATTCGAGGTTTCTGTTCCTGCGTCCGGAGGCCGCCGCGCCGGCATTCCAGGCAAACGTATCCCGGCTTTTCTCCGCGGCAGGCGTCTCGCCTGACCGGCTGGAGTATGAACCGACGCTCGCCGGCCACATGGCTCATTACAACCGCATCGACATTTCCCTCGACACCTTCCCGCTGACCGGCGGGACCACAACCTGCGAAAGCCTCTGGATGGGAGTTCCGGTGGTGAGTCAGCGCGGCGAGGCCGTGTTCCAGCGGCTGAGCCATTCGATCCTGACCAATGCGGGGCTAGGCGACCTGTCCGTCGAGACCACCCAGGATTTCGTGGAGACCGCCATAGGGCTCGCCGACGATGTCGCTCGACGAACAGCATTGCGGCGCACGCTGCGCGCCGACCTCCGCACCGGCCCCTTGGGCGACACGGAGACGTTCACCCGCGACTTCTTTGATCTTCTGGCGCGCGCCGCCGCTGGCTGATCTATTCTCGGAAATATTCCGCCCAGAGATCCTGGGGCGCCGGCTTGTACGACAAGCCTCCGCGTTCGCCGGTGAACGCAATGACGCCAGGCGGCACTGTCTGACCCAGTACGCTCACGCCCTGCGACAGGACTGAGCCGTTTCCTACCACGGACGCGCCGACAACGGACGATTTTGGGTAGAGGATCACACGGTCGCCAATCACCGGAATGTCCTTAATGTGCCGGCCAACGTTGATGTTCTGGTAGAGCACCAGATAATTTCCGTAGGTGGCCTTGGCCAACACGATGCCGCTAGAATGGCCGATGTAGAACACCTCCGGCATGGCGATTTCATAGAACAGGTCGATTCCGTTCAAGGCCTTGTTCATCAGGAACAGGCGGGTCGCCGCGGCGGTCTCGCCGGAGCGGCGGTACATGGTATTGGCGAGATAGTAGAGGAAGATGCAGTGCTGCGAAGACTGCAGCGCGTTGAACTCATCCTTCCGCCACGGCGCACACGCGTTGATACAGCGGTGCAGGCGCTCAAGCGATTCGCCTAAGTGGGCGTCCACCGCCTTGCGGAATTCGTTCGCCTTGCCATCGGGCACGATGGCTGCACACTGAGCAGTGATGTAGGCCGCCAGACTGTCGCGGGTGTGATCAACAAGCTTCACGGCTTAAGCCCCCTCAGATAGCCGCGCACCATGTCGGCGACGGGTCGGGCGCGGACGCCAAGACGCCCGAGGCGCGCGACTCGCGCATTTGGCGGCGGCGGTGGATTGGCGTCGCCGGTGAATGAGACAGTCCACCCCTCGTCAACGAAAACCTGTGCGATCTCGGCATTGGAGGTCAACCGGCCAGCCGCCACATTGACGATAGCCTCCCCGCCGGCGGCGATCGCGATCAGGGCTTCAACGACATCGTCGAGGTGGATGTAGTCCCGGGCGATGTGCGGGCTGGATTGAAGGGTGATATCGCGACCGCCGCGCGCCTGGACAAGCCATTCTGAAAGGAAGCCCGGCGACCCGGCCGCCCAATCATAGACATTGGACAATCGCGCCACCGAACCGCGTCCAGCGGTGCGGGTCACGGTCAGGTTTTCACCCAGCGCTTTGGATAAATCATAGACGCGGCGGGGATCGGAAGGATCGAAGACAAGCGGTTCGGCCTCATCCATCTCGGGCTTGGCGAGTCCGTCGTAGAGCCGCGTGGAGGAGCAATAGACGAAACGTTCGAAGCGCCCCGCCCGCAGAATTTCGGCGACTAGGCTCGCATGCGCCTCGACGGTGTCGAAGGGGCGCCGGTCGTAATCCGCGGTGAGGCCCGCGCAGTAGAACACCACACCCAGGTCGCGGCTTAGGAGTTCGGGGTCGCCCTTGCCGGGCCTGAACACCTGCCATCCATCCGCGGCCAGTCGCCTGGCCAACCGGGCGCCGACGAATCCCGCTGCGCCGGTGATGGTCGCGCGCCGGCTCACGTCGTTCAGAGACCGCCGATCGGGTGGTGAAGCGCCGGATCCTTGTGGCGCAGGTACTTGGGGCTGACATCACGCACGATGCTGTAGCCTGGGCCGTTGAACACGGAGGCGTCCTTGACCGCCACCATGTTGAAGCCGTGTGGGGGCCCCTCCAGATAGACCGCGTCCATAGGAATGAGCTCTACGGGCCTCCCCGACAGGTCGTAGTTGGAATTGAAGTCGCGCAACGCGAACAAGGTGTAGCCGTGATCGGTCAGGAATTGGGCGATCGGCGTCTTTGCAAGCCCGTTGGACCAGTCGACATAGGAGCGGTGCACCTCGAACAGGATGTCCGGCGCCTGTCCTTTCGGGCGGGAAAGAAAGGGCTCAGCGCCGCGCAGCGCCGCAAGCTCGGCGCCTTCGATATCGATCACGATCAGATCCAGATCATCGATGCCCGCAGCCTTCAGATAATCAGCGATGGTGACGGTCTGAAACCCTTCGCCAGCCTCGGCGGCCTCAGCGCTGGCGAAGGAGTCATAGCCCACCAGCTTCAGGTTGGAGCTGGAGTTGTCCCACAGCCCCTCTGGTCGCGGGACGATGTTGGTCAGGCTGTTGAGGGAAGCATTGCGTGTCAGCATCGCACGCTGCTCATCGTTGGGTTCGAAGGCGTGCACAATACCGCCGCGCCGGGCGACTTCCCGGGCGATCAACACGGCATGGTCGCCGAAGTAGGCGCCACCGACCACAACCTGCTTCGCCCGCCGCGCCAAGTCGACCAGGATACGGCTGGTCTGGGGTTCCCAGGCGTGGTCAGGAACCGTCGGCTGGGACATGACGAAATCGCGGGCGATCTTGGAACGGTAGAGAAACTCAAAGGTCACGCCGTTGGACAGGGTTTTCCTAACCACCTGGTCGTCATCATACAGGGCGTCCACAAGTGGCCCGGTGATTTCTTCGCGCACATCGAGGTCCCGAATCGCCAGTTCCGGCTCCAGGTCCAGAATCCTTTGCACGAAGGCGTCGCGCCATTTGGGGTTGTCGGCGATGCGGCGCAGGGCGCTGAGGGCTTTGTCTTCGGCCATCGAGGGGTCTCGTCTCTTGCGCCGGCGTGGCGCGTGGTGGGTCTAACAGATCGCAGCCGCGATCTCAGCTTTCGTAATCGGGATAGGCGGCGTCACGGTCGGAAAGCATGCGTGGGCGCATGGGCCAGGCGATCGCGAACGCCGGATCGTCCCAACGCACGCCGCGGTCGTGACCGGGCTCGAAGGCGCGATCGATCTGATACAGGATGTCGGTGTCGTCCTCCAATGTGAGGAATCCATGGGCGACCCCGGCAGGGATGAGCACAGCGCGTCCAGTCTCCGCCGAGAGCTCCACGGCGAACCATTGACGATGGGTCGGGCTGTTCGGACGCAGGTCCACGGCCACGTCGAAGGCGCGGCCGCGCACGGCTCGCACCAGTTTCACCTCCGCCCAGGGCGGGGCCTGGTAATGCATTCCGCGCAGGACGCCGGCCCTATGGTTGCGGGAAAGGCTGGTCTGAACCGGGTTGAAGTTGTGACCAGCGGCCGCAAACTCCTGCGGGCAATGGGTGCGGGCGAAAAAGCCGCGATCGTCCGCCATTGGCTCTATGTCCACGACCACGACGCCCGCGACCTCGGTGGATGAAAACCGCATCAGGGAAGGATCGAAATTTCAGGAGACGCGGTGACAAACCGACCGCCCCAGTCGCGGATCAACCCCATTTGGCCAATGATCTCGTCACGGAGATTCCACGGCAGGATCAGCAGATCGTCCGGCCGCACCTCGGCGATCTTGTCCGGCGCCAGGATCGGCACATGGCTGCCAGGCAGGAAGCGGCCTTGCTTGGCCGGATTGGCGTCAAACACGCAGACGATATCGGCGTCACTGACCCCGGCGTAGTTCAGGAAGGTGTTGCCCTTTGCCGCGGCGCCATAGGCGGCGACCTTTCGTCCGGCGGCCTTGGCGGCGGCGAGATAGGCGAGAAAGCCGTCACGCACCGTGGCGACGCGGGGCGCGAAGCCCTCATAGCCTTCGATCCGGTCAAGGCGCGCGGCGGACTCCTCTTCGCGCAGCGCGAGCAATGATTTCGTCTCCAGGTGGCCGGCGTCCGCATGACAGCAGAACAGACGCAGCGACCCACCGTGCGTCGTAAGCCGCTCCACATCGAAGGCCCGCAGGCCATTGGCGGCAAGCACGCGTTCCACCGCCAGGGCCGAGAGATAGGAATAATGCTCATGATAGATGGTGTCGAACTGCACCAGTTCGATCAGCTTGAGCAGGTGGGGAAACTCGAAGGTCAACACGCCCTGCGGCTTTAAGACCTCACGAAACCCTGCCACGAAGTCGCCGATCGTCGGCACATGGGCCAGCACGTTATTGGCGGCGATCAGGTCGGCGGCGACGCCGCGGGCGGCGAGGCCGGCGGCGGTGGCCGCGTTGAAGAACATCACCTCGGTGGGGACGCCTTTTTCCAACGCCGCGCGGGCCGTATTGGCGGTGGGCTCGATCCCCAGCACCGGAATCCCCGCCCCCACGAAATGCTGCAGCAGGTAGCCGTCGTTGCTGGCGATCTCCATCACCAGCGACGTCGGTGTGAGGCTCAGGCGACGCGTCATCGCCTCGGCGTACCGCTTGGCGTGGGCGACCCAGCTCGCAGAATAGGAGGAAAAGTACGCGTAGTCGGCGTCAAAAATCGCGTCGGCGGCGACAGGGTCATCGACCTGGACCAGGAAGCACATATCGCACACGCGCGCATGCAGCGGATAGGCGCGCTCGCCCCCCGCCTGCAACTCGGCCAGCGTCAGATAGGCGTTGGATAGGGGTTGTTCGCCCAAGTCCAGAAAGGTGTGGGTGAGCGGGGTCCGGCAGAATCGGCATTGAGGGATTACGGTCATGCGCGGCCTTCGTAGTGCGCGATCTGCGCGCGGCAAAGGCTTAGGGCGTCCTCGCCGGCCTTGAGTCGGCGATGCCAGTCCATGGTCAGAGCCACTGCCGCCTGCGCGTCCAGGCGGCTTTCGAAACCCAAGGTCTTGCGCGCGAGGCTGGCGTCGATCGCCAGGGCCCTGGCCTCGATGGACTGAGGATCCGGCTCATGGCGCCAGGGCTTCGCCCCCAGGGCCTGCACAGCCAGTGAGGCCAGCTCGCCCACGCTCACCTGCGGGCCGCCATGCGCGGGGCCGAAGTTAAGTGCGCGGGGCGTCGCCGGATCGGTGGCCAGGGCCTCGGCATAGACCAAGTAGCCCGCCAGGCAATCGAGCACATGTTGCCAGGGCCGGGTGGCCTCCGGATGCCTGAGCGCTACCGCTTCCCCAGCGGCTGCGGCGCGCACGATGTCGGACACCAGCCTGTCGCGGGAATTGTCGCCACCGCCGATGACGTTGCCGCCCCGGGCGGTGGCCACCGGCGCGCCCGCCCGGTCGAAATAGCTGCGGGCGAAGCTCGACACGACGATCTCGGCGGCGGCTTTGGAGGCGGAATAGGGGTCCTTGCCGCCGAGGGGCGCGGTCTCGGCGAAGGCCTCCCCCGCCTCCGTGTTCGCGTAGACTTTGTCCGAAGTGATCGCGAGCACCGCTCTGAGCGTCGTCTGGGACCTGAGCGCCTGCAGAAGATTCGCGGTTCCCATCACATTGCTGGCGAAGGTTTCCACCGGCTCAGCGATCGCCGTGCGGACGATCGGTTGAGCCGCAAGGTGCAGCACGATGTCAAAGGCCTGCGCGCCGACCATGCGCTCCACGGCGGCGCGGTCTCGCAAGTCGACAAAATTGGACTCACACAGATCAGCCACGCGGGCCAGTTCGAACACGCCGCCGGGAGGATCCGGCGGCAGGGCGAGGCCGGTCACCTCCGCGCCCAGGCCCTCAAGCCAGATCGCCGCCCAGCTCCCCTTGAACCCGGTATGCCCGGTGAGCAGGACGCGCTTGCCCGTCCAAAAGCCGCGATCCGGACGCCTCACGGCCACAGGCGCCAGGGCGCCTCACCGGACGCCCAGAGGGATTCCAGCTGGTTCTTGTCACGCAGGGTGTCCATCGCGGCCCAGAACCCATCATGATGGAAGGCCATCAACTGGCCATCACGCGCCAGACCCTCAAGGGGTTCAGCCTCGAACGGCATGGCGTCGCCCTCAACGCGGCTGATCACATCCGGATTGAGCACAAAGAAGCCGCCGTTGATCAGCGCATTGTCGCCGGGCGGCTTTTCCATGAATCGCTCGACGCGGCCGTCATCGATTTCCAGCGCGCCATACCTGCCAGGTGGCGAGACGGCGGTTACGGTGGCGTCCTTGCCGTGACTTTTGTGGAAGGCGGCCAGCGCCTTCAGGTCGACGTCGGAGAGCCCATCGCCATAGGTGAAGAAAAACGGCTGACCGGGCGTCAGGTACTGCGCCACGCGCTTCAGCCTGCCGCCGGTCATGGTCTCGGCGCCGGTGTCCACCAGGGTGACCCGCCAGGGTTCGTGATTGGTGGCGTGATACTCAACCGACCCCTTGGCCAGATCGACGGTAAGGTCGGCATTGTGCATCACATAGTTGGAGAAGTACTCCTTGATGACGTAGCCCTTGTAGCCCAAGCAGACGATGAACTCGTCAAAACCCTGCTGCGAGAACAGCTTCATGATGTGCCAGAGGATTGGCCGGCCGCCGATCTCGATCATCGGTTTGGGGCGCAGATGACTTTCCTCGGAGATGCGGGTGCCGAGGCCGCCCGCCAGAATGACCGTCTTCATGCGTCCGTTCCGCTAATCGAGGCCGCGCCAGACCGCACGCTCGAAGTTCGGACCCTCATAGCGCGACCTCGTGCGTCGATGAAGCCGGTTCGCCGCGGGACGGCGGCATGAGCGACCGGATCGATTTCATGATCATAGGCGCCCAGAAGGCCGGCACGACGGCGCTGTTCGAACATCTTGGGGAGGAACAGGGGGTCGCCCTTTCGGCGGTCAAGGAAGTTCACTTCTTTGATGATGACGCCATCGACTGGGAAAATCCCGACTACAGCCGCTATCATTCCCAGTTTCCGCCGGCTGATGGCAACCTGCGCGGGGAAGCGACGCCGATCTACAGCTATTGGCCGAACGCGCTTGAACGCATCGGCGCCTACAATCCGCAGGTCCGGCTGATCCTGATCCTGCGCGATCCGGTGGAGCGCGCCTGGTCGCACTGGAAGATGGAGTTTTCGCGTGGCGCTGAAACGCAGCCCTTCTCCTGGTGCGTCCGTCAGGGCCGCCAGCGTCTGTTCGTCGCCGAGCCCTGGGGTCATCATCGGGAGTTCAGCTATGTGGAGCGCGGATTCTATGGCGAACAGGTCGAGCGGTTGTTCCAGTTGTTCCCGCGTGAACAAGTGCTGATGTTGACCGCGGACGCCTTGCGCCGGAAGCCAGCCGCGACGATCGCATCGGTGCGGTCATTTCTGGGGCTGGAAGTGGGACCGGCAGCCCAGCCACGTGAGTCCCATGTCGGCCGGGACATGGATTACGGCGCTCCCTTGTCGGAGGCGGACCGGGCGTGGCTTCGGAGCATTTATGCACGCGATGACGCGAGGCTGCAGGCGCTGACCGGAATCAGCTTCGCCTCTCCACCGCCAATTTCACAATCCGCGCCGGTCACGTTAGGCTGATTGGCGATGGAGACATGGATCCTTCCCGCCTTGCTCGGTCTGGGCCTCGCAGCGGCGACTGGTCTCAGGACTTTCCTGCCGCTGTTGTTGCTGGCCGGCAGTGCGCGCATGGGCCTGTTCGGAGTGGAGTTGAATTCCCATGTGGCCTGGATGACCTCCACACCGATGCTGGTTGGGTTGGGTGTCGCCACGGCGGCGGAGCTTGCGGCGGACAAGATTCCGGTGGTGGATCACGCCCTTTCGGCCATGGGAACGGTTACCCGGCCGCTGGCGGCGGCGCTGGCGGCAGGCTCGGTGTTCACCCACGCCGATCCAGGCATGGCGGCCATGGCTGGGCTAATTATCGGCGTGCCCACGGCGCTCACATTTCAGTCGGCGCAATCCAGCGCGCGTTTCATTTCGACGGCGACCACGGCGGGTCTTGGCAATCCAGTGCTGTCGATGCTTGAGGACCTGGCGGCTGGCCTGTTGGCCGTCATCGCCATCGCCGCACCGGTGATCGCAGCCATCATCGTGGCGGGCCTGATATTCGTGGCGGTGAATGTGCTCAGCCTGTTTCGCCGGGGAGCGCCGGGCTGACGGCGATCACCCCGAACTTCGCCAACCACAACAAGCCGCGCTCCAAGTGGAACCGCCGCGCTTCGGGCATTTCGGCGAGGAGTTCGGCCACAGTCATGGCGCCGCGACGAGTCAGCAATTCGACCACGGCGGCCACCTCGTCGGGGGTGGGAAAGCCGGTCAGATAGTAGGCTGCATGCGGTGTACGCAGGCGTGCGAGGGCGCTTGCAGCGTTCATGCCAGGCTGTGGCGACAGCCGGCTGGCTGGCTGAAGGTGATGCGTGGGATAACTCGCGAACAGGCGGAACGGGTCCATCATCCAGGGATTATCCGGCAAGTCGGCCGGCCATTCGCGTGGTGTGGCGACTCGCCGCCGGGCGCCCAAATCGGCCCAAAGGTCCTGGTAACGCGGAATGATCACCGACCAGTCGAACTCTGACCGCGCGCGGATCTGGGCGGCCTCACCCATCTGTCGGCCAATATTTGGGTGGCGGACGAGAGCTGCGATGGCCTCTGCGGCCCGTCCGATTTCGACCGCTGTGAACTGGCTCGCGGCCCCGACGAAGTAGGGATAGGGGAGCCATCCATTGGCGTAGCGGTGAGCAAGTTCAGCGCCGAAACCCGACCTGGGCGCCCAGGTGGGGATGCGGAAGCCGTCAATATTGTCACGTACGGTTTCGCGGTAGCCGTCCCAGTCGGTGACCACCGAGGGCAGGCCCGCCGCCATGGCTTCCAGGGGGGTGAGTCCGAAAGTCTCCTGGACATTGTCCGACAAGCTGATGAAGGCGTCGGCTGCGGACCAGATGGAAAAACGTGTGTCCGCGGGTCGCCCATCGACGACCACATAGCGCACAGAGGGGCAAAGTGCGCGCGCGCCGTCGTGGTACCCGACCTCAGCTTCTGGGTCCTCCGCCCAACCTGATAGCACCCAGACAATTTTACGTTCCGTGATCTGGGCGGCGCGCTCCAACGCCAACGCCATCACCGCAGGATTCATCTTGCCCATTAGGCTGAAGCGGCCAACATAGAGCGCCACGAAGTCATCGTCGGCGATATTTAGGCGCGCACGCCAAGACTTGCGCTGCGCGTCGGTTCGACTGAAGTCACTGGTGTTGATTCCTAGCGGAATGGTGGCGAGCTGTGGCGTAGGTTTGCGCCTGGGGCCGAACTGAAACGCCAGATAATCCCCCACCGCCGCCATCTGGGTCTCAACGGCAGAGCGGACCGCCGCGGAGGTGCAGATCAAGGCATCGTGCGGTTGGGTGGGCCCCAGAACCAGTTCGGCGATGTCGCGCTGAATCTCCGCGCTGGAGGTGGTGTGGGTCAAGCCGCAAATCGAGTAACGGGCTTCGCCAAACGGCCGCCGTTGCCAGGCCTCGCGGCCAACGAATGGGCCGGTGAGTTGCACCACGCCGGGATCGGCAAGGTTCTGGCGCATCCGCTGGCTGATATAGTCGACGGGCCGGTCAGGGCGGTGCAGTTCGGTGACCAGGGCCTCGAGTTCTTCGGTCGGCCGGCCAGCAACGTTCCAGAGCCTGAAACGCGCCACTGCGCCGTGACGCAGGAAGCCGCGCAGGAAACTCTCCCCCGCCGAATGGCGCCCCATCAGCAGAGCGCCTGAGGTCCGATAGGCCTCCGGATCGAGGTAGATGGCTGCGTTGGCGTTCACACCTTCTGCATAGCCGTTCATTCACCCAAAACAAAAGGGCCGCCCCGAAGGGCGGCCCTGAAGCTTAGGTCCGAGACCTGTTCGTCAGATGACGTTGGTGTCGGAGATGTTGTCGATGGTGCGGCCGACCAGGACCACGGCGTCCTCGAAGGTGCCGTCGTCGTTGCCGGTGTCGG
>CANJLH010000014.1 GCA_947475415.1 Caulobacteraceae bacterium | reverse complement strand
GTGACCCACCACCACCACCTGGGTGGCGTGGCCGGCGCTGGCGTAGGTCGCGGCCTCCTGGACCACCGTCTGGGCTTCCGGCGTCAGGATCGACTGATCGAACGGGAAGTAGACGATGAACTGCTTGGCCTCAAACGCCGGCGGAGGCGGCGGAGGGGGCGGCGGAGGAGGGGGCGGCGGAGGCGGAGGCGGGGGCGGCGGAGGCGGGGGTGGGGGCGGCGGCGCGTGCGCTGCGAACTCGTACTTCGCCTCCACGAACCACATCCGCGGCTCGTTAAAGATCGCCGGCGCGGTGCCACCGATCTCAAATCCGCCCGCGGCGGAAACGTTGACGAGCTTATCGGTGAGATTGGTCACCGAAGCCGCAAGACTGACGGGGCCGCCCTTGATGTTCTTCCAGTTCACCCGCAGGTCTACAAGTGTATTGCCTGGGCGAATGTAAGGATCGCTCATGGGTCCGAGGAGTGTTTCCCGCGTGACGATCGGTACGCCGGCGATCTGGGTGTAGGTGGTGTTGTTTCCCGTCCAACTGCCCTGGTGATAGATGTTGGCGCCAATGGAGATATCCTCACCGACCCAGTCTTCGAGCAACAGGGTGGGTTGGAACATCCAGCGCCACTTGGCGGCGTTGTCCAGCGGATCGGGCTTGGTTTGAATGGTCTGACCGTTGATCGTCACCGTGCCCTTGGAGTGATCGACAAGCACCGGCGCCAAGGGCGAAAGGCCCACGCACTGCGGCCGCCAGAACTGCGATGCGCAGAGCTTGGTCTCGACGAAATCCTTATATTTCGCATCGAGGTAGGCCATGTTGCCGTCCAGCCGCAGCCACGAGGTCGGACTGATGCTGGCGTTGAACTCGAACCCTTGCATCCGCGCGTTGGCCAGGTTCGAGGTAGCGGTGGTGGCCGTGCCCGGGATGATCGCGCTGCGCTGAATGTCGGAATAATCATCGCGGTAGAAGGCGATGTTCAAACGACCGCGCATGTCGCCAAGGGTGAAGTCGGTCTTGGCGCCGAACTCCCATTCCTTGACCTTTTCTGGCCCGAAGGTGCGGTTCGGATCCCCCGGCAGGGCGTTGGCGTTGATGCCGCCGCCCTTATAGCCCGTGCGGCGCGAGCCATAGACCAGGATGTCGTCATTGATCCGATAGTCGGCCGTCAGGGTGTAGGTGTCCGCATGGGCCAGCGGCACCAGGGTGGTGCTGGTGCCGGCCCCCGGCAAGGGCGCACGGCCCGAAATCGGCACGGCGATGAGGGTGCCGTTGACGTTCACGCGATTGGTGGGTCCTGCCGTGGTGATGTTGCTGCGCTCATCCCAGGTGCGCCGGTAGCCCGCGGTCAACCGAAGCGCATCGGTAACAGCGAAGGTGCCCTGGGCGAAGCCGGCGTAGCTGATGTCCTTGCGGCGGCTGAGCTGTGAACAGGGCGAGGCGGCATTGACTGAAGCACAGTACGCCGCCGAGGCCGGGTCCCCCGATGGTCCGGAGAACACCGCGATGACCCCTTGGCCACCGGTCCACTGCCGGCTGGCGTCATAGCGGTAGTAATAGCCCGCCTGCCATTCCAGCTTGTCGTCAAACAGCTTGCCGAGCGCCTGGATTTCCTCGGTCCATTGCCGATCCGGCCAGCCGCCGGTCCAGGCGTATTCGCCCGTGGCGTTGGACGTCACGCCCGGCACCCATATGGCGCGGGTGTCGACGATCAGCTGGTCGGTGCCGTCCACGTCGATGGTCGGCCCCTTGGCGCTCGCCCAGCCGACTGCGAAGATGTTCTTGATGGTCAGGTTGTCACTGATGTCCCACCGGGTGGTGTTGACGACCAGGTCGTTCTTATCCCAGTGGTGCCGGTCATAGTTGTGGAAGGTCACCCGCGGCCCCACCGCCACCTGGCGGGCCAGGGCGTCGGTGATCAACTGACCGAAGGTCCGGCCCGGCGCGGGCGTCGTGCCGGCGCCCAGCAGCCACTGGTTGACGAAGCTGGGAATGTTCGCCGGGACGAGATTGACCACCCCGGGGTTCATGTAGCGAGGGTCCGACAACAGCACCGGCGACGAGTTGCCGTGAATCTTGTCGCTGGAATGCTGGTAGACTGTATAGTTCTCGAAGTTCTCCCAGGGTTTGAACACCAACGAGAGCCGGAATTCCCGGTGGTTTTCATTGTCCATATCAATGGACGGCCCGCCGTAGCTGGGGATCGACTCGGTGAAGCCATCGCGCATGCGGACCCGGCCCGCCGCGCGCACCATCAGCTTATCGGGGATCAGAGCCCCGCCGACGGCCATCTCCACCTGGTTGAACTTGTAGTTGCCGAGCGAACCGGAGATGTACCCGTTGAAGTCATTGCCGGGCTTTTTCGGCGTGTACAGGATCACGCCGCCCGTCGCCGTCTCACCGAATAGGGTGCCCTGCGGGCCGGCCACCACCTGGATGCTGGACAGATCAACATACGACGGCGGATAGTTGAGCGGCGCTTCCGCGAAATAGCTGACGACCGCCGGCCGGCGAGTGGCGAAAGCGGACCCCTGGGCGCGGAGCACCGGAACGCAGCTCTCCCGCGTTCCCGAACACCCGGCGGTTTGCAGACCAGGCGCCAGCTTGTTCAAGTCCTGGACGGAATTGACCACCAGGTCCTGCAGCTTCTGATTGCTGATTGCGGTGACCGCCACCGGCACGTTCTGGATGTTTTCCTCGACGCGGCGGGCGGTGACCACCACCTCTTCGATTTCACCGGTTTTCTGCGGCGCGTCCTGTTGCGCGGCGGCGGTCTGCGCGACCCCCATCCAGGCCAAGGCCACAGCGGTCGATGTCCACAGATGTCTGCGATTCATTCTGGAATTCCCCCAAGTTTTTAAGGTTCGCTTCTGCTGATTGTTCGCCTGAAATTTCCGTAACGCAACACTAAACTGGGTTACGAGTTGCGATACCCGATTACGCCCAGCGGTGCGCCACCACTTGAGCCGCCCCAGCCTTTCCGCCGCACGACGTCGCAATCGCGGGCGCCATTTCGCCAGCGTGCGCTTCACCGCCGCATCGCGCGACCGTCACAACTCGGGAGGGGGAGGCCTAGCCCCGGGCGAGCGGGGAGGCTATTCACCGCACCACATGTTGGAAAAAACCTTCGATCCAAAGACCGTCGAACCGCGTCTCTACGCCGCCTGGGAGGCGTCGGGCGCCTTTTCGCCGATCGACGACCCGGCGGCCGAGACGTTCGCCATCGTCATTCCGCCGCCCAATGTCACCGGCTCGCTGCATATCGGCCACGCGCTGAACAACACGCTGCAGGACGTGCTGATCCGCTTTGAGCGCATGCGCGGCAAGGCGGCGCTCTGGCTGCCGGGCACGGACCACGCAGGCATCGCCACCCAGATGGTCGTTGAGCGGCAGCTGGCGGCGGCGGGCAATATCGGCCGGCGGGAGATGGGCCGCGAGGCCTTCGTGGACAAGATCTGGGAATGGAAGGCCCAGTCCGGCGGGACCATCGTCAACCAGCTGCGCCGCCTGGGCGCCTCCTGCGACTGGAGCCGCGAGCGCTTCACCCTCGACGAGGGCCTGTCGGCGGCGGTGCGCAAGGTGTTCGTGCAGCTGCACCGCGAGGGGCTGATCTATCGCGACAAGCGGCTGGTGAACTGGGACCCACACTTTCAGACCGCCATTTCCGACCTGGAGGTGGAGCAGCGCGAGGTCGACGGGAGTTTCTGGTCCTTCGCCTATCCGCTGGCGGACGGCTCCGGCGAGATCGTGGTGGCCACCACCCGGCCGGAGACCATGCTGGGCGACACCGCCGTGGCCGTGCATCCTGATGATGAGCGCTACCGGCATCTTGTGGGCAAAACGCTGCGCCTGCCCATCGTCGGGCGGCTGATCCCCATCGTCGCCGACGAACACGCCGATCCGGAAAAGGGCTCCGGCGCGGTGAAGATCACTCCGGCGCACGACTTCAACGACTTCGCGGTGGGCAAGCGCCACAATCTGGCGCAGGTGAATATCTTCGATGACTTCGCGCGGCTGAACGACAATGCGCCGGCGGCCTATCGCGGGCTTGACCGCTTCGAAGCCCGCAAACGGATCGTGGCGGAAATGGAGGCGCTCGGCCTCACGCGCAATGTGGAGACCACCCGCCACGTGGTGCCGCACGGCGACCGCTCCGGCGTCGTGGTCGAACCCTATCTGACCGACCAGTGGTACGTGAACGCCGAGGTTCTGGCCCAGCCGGCGATCCGGGCGGTGGAGGAGGGGCGCACCGTCTTCGAGCCCCGCAAATGGGAAAAGACCTATTTCGAATGGATGCGCAACATCCAGCCCTGGTGCATTTCGCGCCAGCTCTGGTGGGGTCACCGCATCCCGGCCTGGTACGGGCCCGACGGCGAAGTGTTCGTGGCCGAGAGCGAGGCGGCGGCGAAAACCGCGGCCGTGGCGCACTACGGGGATGAACGCCCACTGTCCCAGGACGAGGACGTCCTCGACACCTGGTTCTCGTCGGCCCTGTGGCCGTTCTCCACCCTGGGCTGGCCGGATAAGACCGATGACGTGCGCCGGTTCTATCCGACCCACACCCTGGTCACCGGCTTTGACATCATCTTCTTCTGGGTCGCCCGGATGATGATGCAGGGCCTGCACTTCATGGACGAGGTCCCGTTCAAGCGCATCTTCATCAACGCCCTGGTCCGCGACGCCGAGGGCAAGAAGATGTCCAAGTCCAAAGGCAATGTCCTCGATCCGCTGGAACTGGTGGACGACTACGGCGCCGATGCGCTGCGGTTTACGCTCACCGCGATGTCTGGGGCGGCCCGGGATATCAAGCTGTCGCGGCAGCGCATCGAGGGCTACCGCAACTTCGGCACCAAGCTTTGGAACGCCACCCGCTTTTGCGAAATGAACGGCGCGCGGCGCGCGGAGGGGTTCGACCCGGCCAAGGCAGCCTTGCCGCTGAACCGCTGGATTGTCGGCGAGACGGCCCGGACGGCGGCGGCGGTGACGGCGGCCCTGGCGGACTGCGGCTTCGATGACGCGGCCAACGGCCTCTACCGTTTCATCTGGAACACCTACTGCGACTGGTATGTGGAGCTTTCGAAGCCGGTGCTCACCGGCGCCGACGAGGCCGCCAAGGCGGAGACTCAGGCGACCGCCGCCTGGGCGCTGGACGTGATCCTGAAGCTGCTGCACCCGGTGATGCCGTTCATTACCGAGGAACTGTGGCGGGTGACGGCCGACCTGGGCGCGGCGCGGAGCGAACCGATGCTGATCAGCGCGCGCTGGCCGGAGCTGCCGCTGGGTCTTATCGATCCGGCCGCCGACGCGGAGATCGGCCTGCTGGTGGCCGCGATCGGTGAGGGCCGCTCGCTGCGCTCGGAACTTAATGTTCCGCTTTCTGCGCGCCCGCCGTTGCTGGTGCTGGAAGCCACCGCCGACCAGCGACGGGTTCTGGAATCCAATGCCCCGGCGCTGATGCAGATGCTTCGCGTCCGCGGCGTTGAGGCGGCGACGGATGTGCCCACCGGCGCCATTCCCTTTGTGGTCGCCGGTGTGAACCTGGCTCTGCCGGTGGCGGAATTCATCGATCTCGCCGCGGAAAAGGCCCGCCTGGCCAAGGAGGTCGCCAATCTCGCCGGCGAGCAGGATCGCATCGGCAAGAAGCTCGGCAACCCGGACTTCGTCGCCCGCGCGCCTGAGGAGGTCGTGGACGAAAACCGCGAGCGCCTGGCCGAGGTCCAGGACGCCAAGGCCAAGCTGGAAGCCGCGCTCGAACGATTGAAGCACGCGGGCTGAGATCCGCGGCGGGAGGAGACGAACCATGACAGCGCCCGGTTGGCCCGCCATGTCCATCGCGGAGGCTCACGCCGCGCTGACCGCCCCAGGCATGCCGCTGGAGACCGAGGAGACAGTCATCGGCGGCGTGCGGTTCCGCACCTTCAAGAACCTGCCCCCCACCTATGGGGCGATGGCCGAGCATGCCCGCGGTTTCGGCGAGCGGGAATTCCTGGTCTATGAGGACGAGCGGGTCACCTATGAGGCCTTCTACCGCGCGGCCGCCGCCCTCGCTCGAGAGCTCAAGGCCCAGGGTGTGAGCAAGGGCGACCGGGTGGCGGTGATCATGCGCAACCTGCCGGAATGGGTCGCCTGCTTCTACGCTATCACCGCGATCGGCGCGATCGTTGCGCCGCTGAACGCCTGGTGGACAGGGCCCGAGCTTGAGTACGGGCTGAAGGATTCCGGCGCGAAGCTGGCGCTGGTGGACGCCGAACGCTTTGCGCGACTGGCCGATCACCTGGCCAACTTGCCGGACCTGAAACGCATCTATGTCACCCGCGCCGAGACGGCGATCACCGGTCCCGGCGTGGCGACGCTGGAATCCGTGATTGGTCCGCCGCCGACCTGGCGAGACCTGCCCGACCAGACGATACCGGCCGCCGACGTGGCGCCCGATGACGTGGCGACCCTGCTTTACACTTCTGGCACGACCGGCAATCCCAAGGGCGCGCTGGGGACGCATCGGGGCGGCATGACGAATGTCTTCACCGCCGCGAGCCTGACCGCGCGCAGTTTCCTGCGGCGGGGGGAAAGCCCACCGGCGCCGGACCCCAATCTGCAGCGCACCACCCTGGTCTCGGTGCCCTTCTTCCATGTCACCGGTTCGATCGCGGTGCTCAATCCGCACGTCTTTTCCGGCGCCAAGATGGTGATGATGCACCGATGGGACGCGGTGCGCGCGTTCCAGCTGATCGAGCGCGAGAAGGTCAATGGCGCGGGCGGCGTGCCCACGATCGCCTGGCAGCTGATCGAGCACCCGGAGCGGGACAAATACGACCTGTCGTCCCTGGAGACGATCAGTTATGGCGGCGCGCCCTCCGCGCCCGAGCTGGTGCGCAAGATCCGGGAGATGTTTCCCAAGGCCTATCCCGGCAACGGCTGGGGCATGACCGAGACCACCGGCACGGTGACCGTGCATGCGGCGGAGGATTACCTCAACCGACCGGACTCCTGCGGGCCTCCGTCGCCGGTGGCCGACCTGAAGATCGTCGACCCCGCCGACGGCGTGACGGTCCTGCCGCCGGGCCAGGTGGGGGAGCTGTGGGCCAAGGGGCCGATGGTTTCGGTGGGTTACTGGAACAAGCCGGAGGCCACGGCCGCGACCTTCATGGACGGCTGGGTGCGCACCGGTGATCTGGCGCGGTTGGATGAGGAGGGGTTCTGCTTCATCGTCGATCGGGCCAAGGACATGCTGATCCGCGGCGGCGAGAACATCTACTGCGTGGAGGTGGAGAGCGCCCTTTATGACCACCCGGCGGTGATGGACGCGGCCCTGGTGGGCGTGCCGCATCGGACCTTGGGCGAGGAGCCCGCGGCTGTGGTGACCCTGAAGCCGGGCGCCGTCGCCACTGAGGAAGATTTGCGCGCTCATGTGGCCGGGCGGCTGGCCGCCTTCAAGGTTCCGGTGGCGGTGAAGTTCTGGCCGGAAACCCTGCCGCGGAACGCCAACGGAAAGATCCTGAAGGCCGAGCTGCGCAAACTCTTCACCCCTAACGCGTGAGCCGTCAGCGCGCCGATCTCGCGCTGGTGGCCCGCGGGCTGTTCGAAAGCCGGGCCAAGGCCCGCGCCGCCATTGAAGCCGGTCTTGTGCGGGCGGACGGACGGCTGGTCGCCAAGGCGTCGGACGTGTTGAGCGAGACCGCCCATATTGAGGCCGAGCCGGCGTTCGCCTGGGTCGGTCGCGGCGGACTGAAGTTGGATCACGCCCTGAACCTTTGGCCGGTTGAGGTCGCGGGACGCACAGTGCTTGACGTGGGCGCCTCAACGGGCGGGTTCACCGAGGTCTGCCTGACGCGGGGCGCTCAACGGGTCTATGCCGTGGATGTGGGGCGCGGCCAGTTGCACGCCCGGCTTCTGGCTGACCCGCGCGTGATTAGCCTTGAGGCGACGGATGCGCGGGTTTTGGATGCGACGGTGATTGCAGATCCCATTGGCCTGATCGTTTGCGACGTGAGCTTCATCGGTCTCGCCAAGGCTCTGCCGGCGGCCCTGGCCTTGGCGCGGGACGGCGCGGATCTGGTGGCCCTGGTGAAGCCACAGTTCGAAGTCGGACCGGACAAGATCGGGAAGGGCGGTTTGGTGCGGGTGGCTGCGGACCGGGAGGCCGCGGTCGCCGGCGTGGTCGCCTTCCTGCAAGTTCAGGGTTGGGAGCTCAGGGGCCAGGCGGAGAGCGACGTCCGTGGGGGCGAAGGCGCCGTTGAGCACGTGATCTGGGCATCAAAAAGGGCCGCCCGAGGGGAGTCGGGCGGCCCTTCCTGAGGCGCGTCGAGGGGCGTTACTCGACGACCTGATACTTGCCCGCGCTGTCGCGGCACACGCGAACGAACCGCTTCTGGACCCGCCCGTCGGGAAGGTAGATCGGGCTCTCGGCCAGGGTGCAGCTGTCAGCGGAGGGTTGGCGGTCTTCTACCCGGACGGCGGTGGCGTCATAGTCATCATAGCGCGGGGCGTCGTAGCGCGACCCTTCATAGTAGGGCCGGTCGTAGCGGCGCTGGTCGCCATGCCGATCGCCGTAGCGGTCATGATAGGTGCGGTTGTCGTAATAACCGCCGCCGGACCGGTCGTAGACGCGGTCATTGTAGCTGCTGCGGGGGTCGGTGTAGGTCCCTTCGCGGCAGGCCGCGCTGCGGTTGCCGATCACAGCGCCGGCCACGCCCCCAACCGCGCCGCCCAGCAGGGCGCCTTCGGTGCGCACCCCGCGAGCGGCTGCGTTGGAGCCGATCACCGCGCCGATCGCCGCGCCGATCAGCCCGCCAGAGGTCGAACGGTTGGTGGAGTCCCGACGGCAGGGGTCATAGGAATAACCGCCATAGGGTTGAGCCGACGCAACACCGGGCGCCGCGGCGACCGAGGTCAAGGCGGCGACACCTGCGAATGCGGCCAGAGCGCTCCTGGCGAACTTGCTGCGATCAAACATGTTACTCTTCCCCCTTTGAGGATGGGTTGTTCGGGCTCAGGTGCGCCCACTCGGCCGCCAGACGCCATCGCGTCCGCGACAGACTTCAAAAGTGTCATTCGATTCCTGAACCCAGTGGCAGCGGGTCCGGGAATATTCCGTTTGGCGAATGCGCTTGGGGTAGGCCGCGCAACTCACCTTGTGCTTGCCGATCTCGTGGCCGGCGACCGCGCCGAGCGCGCCGCCAATCAGAGCGCCTTCCAGCCGGTCGCCGCGGCCTGCGATCACGCTGCCTACGGCGGCGCCGCTAACGCCGCCAATGACCGTACCGCGCTTGGCGGCGCGATGCTTCTCGGCGTAACAGGGATCTGAAGTCCCGTAGCTGCGCGCCGACTGCGCGACGGCGAACTGAGGAGTGACAAACGCGGGCGCCGCGATCGAGACGGCTGCGATAAGCGCTAGACTGTGCTTCATGACCTCTCCTTCCGGCGTCCGGGGCGCCTTTCGCCCCCTCTCGACGTCGAACATGTCAGAACGAAGCTGAACGCGCCTTGATCGGGTCGTTCATCTTTGTTCATCACTAGCGATAGACCCGTAGGCGTCCGGACCGCGACTCCTAGATTGGCAATTCATGCGAAGTTCGAGTTCCGTCCCCCCGTCCGCCGAAGCGGAACTGGTTATCGAGTCGGTCGGCGGCGAGGGCGATGGCGTGGCGGCCGGACCGGTATTCGCGCCCTTCACCCTGCCGGGCGAGCGAGTGCTGGTGCGCGGCGCCGGTCAGAGACGCGACCTGGTGCGCGTCATTGAGGCGAGCCCAGAGCGTGTCGCGCCACCCTGTCCGCATTTCGGTGTCTGTGGCGGTTGCGCCCTGCAGCACTGGGAGCAGGGCGCCTACCTGGCCTGGAAGGTGGAGCGCCTGACCGCCACCCTGGCGCGGGAGCGGATCGATACGGAGATCCTGAGGCCGTTCGCGGCGCCCCCCGGGTCGCGGCGTCGGCTGACCTTGCACGCCCGCGCCGGACGTCGGGACGAGGCGCGGCTCGGCTACAAGATGCGCAAGACCTGGACGGTGGTCGAGGTGGCGGCGTGCCCCATCGCCGAACCACGCCTGCAGGCGGCTTTCCCCGCCCTTCGGCGGATGGCGGCGCCCCTGTTCGAACATCCCAAGTCCGCGCCCAGTCTGCACCTGACACTTTCGGGTTCCGGCCTTGATGTCGATATCAGTGGGGTGGAGCGCAAGTCCGGCGGTCTCACGGCCGACGCCCGCATGAGGATCGCCGCGGTGGCGGCCGAGGCCGATTTCGCCCGGGTCACCCTCGATGGCGAGACCATCTACCTCGCGCGACAGCCCACCGTCCAATTCGGGGCCGCGACGGTGGCCATGCCGCCGGGCGCCTTTCTTCAGGCCGTTGCGGCGGCGGAGGCTGCGATGGCGGCGTTTGCGATGGAGGCGGCCGCCGGCGCCGGGCGGATCGCCGACCTCTACTGCGGACTGGGGGCGTTCTCATTCCGCCTGGCGGAAATGGCGCCGGTGCTGGCGGTTGACAGCGACGCATCGGCGATCGCGGCCCTGAGCGCCGCCGCAGGGTCGGCTCCGGGACTGAAGGGCGTTGTGGGCGAAGCTCGCGACCTCGCCCGCCGGCCGGTGCTGGCGCAGGAGTTGAAGCGCATCGACACGGTGGTGTTCGACCCGCCAAGGGCCGGCGCCGCCGGACAGGCCGCCGAGATCGCAAAGTCTAAGGCGGCGCGGGTGGTGGCGATTTCCTGCAATCCCGCCACCTTCGCCCGCGACGCGGCGACGTTGATCGATGCGGGCTTTCGCCTGGAGCGCCTGCTGCCGGTGGACCAGTTCCTGTGGTCTCCGCACATCGAACTGGCGGCGGCGTTCACGCGATGAAACTGTCATCTCGCGTGGATCAGTTGGCCGCGAAAAGGTCGATCTGGTCGCCAGTCTGAGGCGGGACTTTGAACTTGGACAGGTCAAGCGTCGGCTTCGGCCCGTCCAGTCCATATCGCCGTTTCGCCGCGGCGAAGCGCTGAGCCAGAAGGTCGGCGATGGGACCCTGGCCCATCATGCGCTGTCCGAAACTGGAATCGTTATCTCGCCCGCCGCGCATCTGGCGCACCAGGGACATCACCTTTTCGGCCCGGCCGGGCTGCTCGGCGGCCAACCATTCCCGGAACAGGCCTGCGATTTCGCGGGGCAGGCGCAGCGCCACATAGCCGGCCCCGACAGCGCCAGCCTCAGCGGCCGCCGCCAGCACCGCCTCAAGCTCATGGTCGTTGAGGCCGGGGATCACCGGCGCGAACATCACCTTGACCGGAACGCCCAAGGCCGACAGCGCGCGGATGGCGCCTAGCCGGCGTTCGGGGGTCGCCGCGCGGGGCTCCATGCTGCGGGCGAGGGTGCGGTTGAGCGTGGTGACCGAGATGGCGACCTGGGTCAGACCGTCCGCAGCCATGGGCGCGAAGAGGTCCAGGTCACGCAGGATCAGCGCCGACTTGGTGATGATTGTGAAGGGGTGGGAGAACCGCTGCAGGGTTTCCAGGATGGCGCGGGTGACGCCGAGCTTGCGCTCGGCCGGCTGATAGGGGTCGGTATTGCCCCCTACATGGATGACCTGCGGCGCATACCGGGGTCGTGACAACTCCGCCGCCAGCAACCGCCCGGCGTCCGGTTTGAAGAATAGCCTGCTCTCGAAGTCCAGACCGGGGGACAGGCCCATGTAGGCGTGGGCCGGGCGGGCGTAGCAGTAGATGCAGCCATGGGCGCAGCCCCGGTAGGGATTGATCGAGGCGCCAAACCCGATATCGGGGCTGTCGTTTCGGGTGATGATCTTGCGCGCCGCCTCGGGCGTCAGGGTGGTGTCGAGTTTGGCCGGCTGGCCGTCGCGCTCGGTCCAGCCGTCGTCGAAATCTTCCCGCTGAAGCGATTCGAAGCGTCCGGACTGGTTCGACCTGGCCCCACGGCCTCGCGCGGCGCCGGTGACGGAGGGGGATCGGGACATGGGTCAAGGATATGCGCCAAAACAAACAAAACAAGAACAATGTGTGGAAGGCGTATGGCTTGCCCCTATGTCGAAGGGGCGGCCGACACGGCGTTCGTCAGGCGTACTCGCGCAGGGAGGCTGGTCCATCGGTTGATGATCGCCTTGGTGAGGGGTGACGTCGAGGCGTGCTGTCAATCGCCGTATATCGCCCGCCTGGGCCACGTAGCATCTTCCCCTAGGCGTTGACCGAACCCAAGGCGGCGGCGCATTTGGGGGGATGCTGAGTGTCCTTATTCCGACGGCCAACAATGCAGCGCAACTCGCCCTGATGATGCGCGATATGGTGCCGGCCGCAGTGGACGGGCTGGTGCGCCAGCTTATCGTGGTCGATGCGGCGCCGGACGCGGAGACACTTTTGCTTTCCAGTGACTCGGGCGCGGACCTGTTTCGTGAGGGGCTCGCCGCCGCGGCGGGGACGGCCAAATGGGAGCTGTTGCTTGTCTGCCCGCCGCATCTGCGCCTTCCGGAGGGATGGCGGGATCGGCTGTCCTCGGCGGTGGTCGGCGGCGTCCGCGAGGGGCGGGTCTATGGCGCGCGGGCAGGGGGGCTCGTCGGCCTCGTGGGACCACGGTCTTTCGCCATCCTGGCGCATCGCGACACAGTGATCGCCGCGGGGGATTTCGTCGGCCTGCAGCGCCGCATTCGCGGGCCGCGGATCGTCTGAGGCCCTATTTATCCAGCCGGGCGTCGATGAACCGAGCGCCGCCGGCCAGCGCGTCCAGGGTCTTGGAGTCTTGACCGAACTTGCGCCGGTAGGTCCAGTAGCCGGCCATCACCTTTTCCACATAGTTGCGGGTCTCGAGCCTGGGCAGGCACTCGATGATCAAAAGGCTATCCGCTTCGCCGCCCACCATCTGAGCGGTTTTCTGCAGCATGCCCGGACCGCCGTTGTAGGCCGCCACCGTGCGCAGGAGGTCATAGCCGACGCCCCGCTCCATCAACCAGGTGAGATAGTCCTGGCCAACCCGCAGGTTGAAGGCGGGATCATACAGAGGACGCATGTCGGACTTGAGCTTGTCGTCGCCAGCGGCGCGGGCGGCGGCCTCCGGCATAAGCTGCATCAGCCCCACAGCGCCGGCCCTGGAGACCGCCAGGGGGTTAAAGCGGCTCTCCTGGCGGACGATGGCGTAGACCAGGGCCTTGTCCAGGGTGAAGCCCCACTTGGGTTCCAGCGGCGGAGTGGGATAGTCCGCCGGCGCGGCGGTCCTCACCGGGGCGGTCGGGGCGCGTCGAACAGGCTGGGGATTTATGGCCAGGGCCAGCGAGGTCCACTGGGCCTTTTCCTCCGGCGTTTTCGCCAGGGCGAGGCCGGCCCGCAGTTCCTGGCCCGACTCGGCGGCATGGCCGATCTGGGCCAGGGCCGCGGCGCGGTGGGCGCGGGGCTCGACGCGGATGAACTTGCCGAGCTCCACCGTGGGGCCAGTGAACGAGGTCAGCACGATGTCGCCCTGGCGGGCGCTGGCGGCGGCGGCGGTCTTGACCATCCTGGCGCGCCGCTCGGCGATCATGCCGTAGAAGGTGTCTGGAAACGCGGCGGCCTCGCGCAGGTAGCTGGCGGCGGCATCGGGGTCGCCGGACTCCTCAGCCGCGCGCGCCGCCCAGAAACCGCCGGCGGCCCGAAGCCATGGATCTTCGCGGCCATTGTGCGCGACCTTGGCGAAATAGGTCTCGGCCAAGGCTGGATTCCTCAGGCGGTAGGCGGCCATGCCGGCGATCCAGAAGTCGCCCGCGGCCGGCGCCATCGCCAGCGCGCGTCGGACATCGCCGCCGTAGAACGCCGCGCGGGCCGCATAGCCGCGGCTGCCGGGCAGGGTGTTGACGAAATCGTTGGCGGCCTCGCCGATTTGACCCCAGTCGATGTCAAGCAGAAGCGGCGTCCTCGGCGCCGGCGCGTCAGCCGGTTTGCGCTTCGACGCCAGACTGAACACCCGGTCCGCGGAAGGATGGTCGCCATAGTTGACCAGCCAGTCGGCGAGCTCCTGGAATGTCGCCTTGTGAGCGCTGGGGTGCATCAGACGCTGGAAGGACAGGACGCCGAACAGGGACTTGTCCTTGATCTGCGCCTGTTTGGCCTGAGCACCCGCGAAGTCTCCGCGTTCGGTGGCGTCGAAGGCCTCGGAATAGCTGGCTGCGTCCTGTGCGGACAGCGCCTGAGGCGCAGCAGCATTCGCCGCGGAAATCGAAAATACGGAGCAGATCATGGCCAGGGCCAAGATCCGCATGGGCGCAAAAAGCGTCATGCCGTCCACCACATGATTGCGGGTCTCAGCGCCGCCATGCAGTCCCTATGCCAAACTAATCAAGTTCCTAGGCGGGACTCTCCGTCCGATCAAGTCTTTCGGTCATGGTCAAAAGGTCGCCCCATGCCCGCTTCTTGGCCGCCGGCTGGCGCAGCAGGAACGCCGGATGCAGGGTTGGCAGGGCGGGAACCGCCAGCCGCCCGTCGCTTGAGCGCCAATCGAACCAGCGTCCGCGCAGGGACAGGATTCCCTCATCCACCTTCAGCATCGACTTGGCCGAGGCGCCGCCAACCAGGAGAAGATACTTCGGTGAAATCAATTCGATGGCCCGCTCTACGAAGGGTGCGCAGACGGCTTGCTCGGCCAAAGTCGGGGTGCGGTTGCCGGGGGGGCGCCAGAAGACCGTGTTGGTGATGAAAACCCGGTCCATGAGTCCCGCCGCGGCGAGCATTCGGTCCAGTAGTTGGCCCGCCCGGCCCACGAACGGCAGACCCCTTGCGTCCTCCTCGGCGCCCGGGCCTTCGCCGATCACAATTAGCGGAGCCTTGGGGTTTCCCCGGCTGAACACAGCCTGCTGCGCCGCGCCCTCGAATTTCAGCGGACACCCATCAAATGCGGCGATCGCCGCAGCCAAAGCCTCCAGATCGCCGGCCTCCGACGCGGCCTTGCGCGCGGCGGCCACTTGTTCGGAGATATCTGGTCCGACGGGCGCGGCGGGCCGCGGGGCGGCGGCCGAGCTGGTTCGATCGGGCGCGCGGGGCGGGGCGATGCGACCGGCTTCGATCCGATCGACTGGGGTGTCCAGCAGCATGGCGTTCACGCCGGCCTCGGCCCAGAAAGCCAGCAGGCTCTCCGCCAGGCGATCGTTTGCAGGCGTCTGGACGGCGGACATGATTCAGCGGATATCCCGGTTCGTGGCGGCCTTCGGGCTTGACCGCGCACGAAAGACCTTCTGATAAGTCGCCGCAAGGATCAACGGGCGTCGGGGGCGAGGGGGCCGCCTGCCCGGCAAGGAGCATCTGCATCATGAGCGAAGCCGTCGAACGCGAAGGCATGGACTATGACGTCGTCATCGTCGGCGGGGGCCCCGCGGGCCTGTCAGCTGCGATCCGGCTGAAGCAGCTGGCTGCGGCCGCTGGGACCGAGATCAGCGTGGCGCTGCTGGAGAAGGGCTCGGAAGTCGGCGCCCACATCCTATCCGGCGCGGTGATCGACCCGATCGCCATCAGCGAGTTGTTCCCAGACTGGAAGGCGATGGGCGCGCCGCTGGAGACACCGGTCAAGCAGGACAAGTTCCTCTACCTTGGCCCGCAGGGCGAGCTCGACCTGGGCTTCGTGCCGTTCCCGAATTTCATCCTGAACCATGGCAACTACATCGCCTCCCTGGCCAATGTCTGCCGGTGGCTGGCGACGCAGGCCGAGTCGCTGGGCGTGGAGATTTATCCCGGCATGGCTGCCTCAGAACTGGTCCATCGCGAGGATGGCTCAGTGAAGGGCGTCGTGGCGGGGGTGTTCGGTATCGACAAGACCGGCGCGCAGAGCGCCGACTACCAACCGGGCGTCGAACTCAACGGCAAATATGTGCTGATCGGGGAAGGCGCGCGCGGATCGCTCTCCAAGCAACTGCTCGCCCATTTCAACCTTGACGCGAACTCCGACCCCCAGAAGTTCGGCATCGGCCTGAAGGAGATCTGGCAGGTTCCGGATGAAAAGTTCCAGTCCGGATTCGTGCAGCACACCTTCGGCTGGCCCCTGGACAACAAGACCGGCGGCGGCAGCTTCATGTACCACTTCGGGGACAACTATGTGGCCCTGGGCTTCGTGGTGCACCTGAACTATGCCAATCCGCACCTGTCGCCGTTCGACGAGTTCCAGCGCTGGAAGCAGCACCCCGCGGTGCGCAAGCACCTGGAAGGCGGCAAGCGCATCGCCTATGGCGCTCGGGCCATCACCGAAGGCGGCCTGCAATCGGTGCCGCAGCTATATTTCCCTGGTGGCGCGCTGATCGGCTGTTCGGCTGGGTTTGTGAACCTGCCGCGGATCAAGGGCAGTCACAACGCCATGAAGAGCGGCATGATGGCGGCTGAAGCCGCCTATGCGGCCATCCAGGCCGGCCGCGAAGGCGATGATCTGGTGGAATACCAGGCGGCCTATGACCGCTCCTGGGTGAAGAAGGAACTGAAGGTCGTCCGCAACGTCAAGCCGCTGCTCTCGAAGTTCGGCACCTTCCCGGGCCTGTTCATCGGCGGCTTCGACATGGTGGTCGCGAACCTACTGGGCGGTCTCTCGATTTTCGGCACCCTGCACCACACCAAGACCGACGCCGCCTCGACAGGACTGGCCAAGGACTACAAGCCGATCGCCTATCCCAAACCGGATGGAGTGATCAGCTTCGACAAGCTGTCGTCGGTGTTCATATCGGCCACCAACCACGACGAGAACCAGCCCGCGCACCTGAGGCTGAAGGACGCGAGCGTGCCGATCTCGGTCAACCTTCCCAAATACGACGAGCCGGCGCAGCGCTATTGCCCGGCCGGCGTCTATGAGGTGTTGCGCGAGGAGGATGGTTCGAACCCGCGGTTCCAGATCAACTTCCAGAACTGCGTCCACTGCAAGACCTGCGACATCAAGGACCCGACGCAAAACATTGTCTGGACGACGCCGCAGGGTGGCGACGGCCCGAACTACCCCAATATGTGACGATCGGCTGCGCTTGCCGCGGCGCCCGAAACCAACCAGGGTCCAAGCCATGCGTCACGCGTTCCTGATCCTCGTCCTGCCGGCCGCCCTGCTCGCGGCCTGCGCAACCGTTCCATCCGCTGTCAGCTCCACGGACGGCGACTTTGGCGATGGGGCCGGCGTCACGGCCTATGGATTGTTCCTGGCCGGAGAGGGCGCGCTCAATGACGGACGCAACCGGGACGCCGGCGCTTACTTCGACCGCGCCGCTGTCGATGCCGATGACGGTCCTCTATTGCGCGAACGCGCTTTCACCGCTGCACTGTTGTCCGGGGAGGTGAGCAAGGCCGCCGCTCTCGCCCCGCAAGGCGAGGAGATTGCCGATAGCACCGCACAACTGGGCCGCCTGGTCATCGCCGTGGACGCGATCGCCAACGGCAAGGGAAAGCTCGCCCGCGAACAGCTTGCCGGGGATACGATCGCATTTCCCCATCGCGCCGCGGCGGTCCTGTTGGCGCCGTGGGCCGCGGCGACGGCGGGCGACCTGGACTCCGCCCTGGTGCGGCCCAACGTCCGCGGTGACCGGATGGTCGACTTCTTCGGGCAGTACGGCCAGGCGCTGCTTTATGAGCGCGCCAAGCGATATGACGAGGCGGAGACGGACTTCAAGGCCCTCATGTCGGGCGATGCGCCGGCCGAGATGATCGTGCTCGACTATGGCGCGTTCCTGGAACGCCGTGGCCGCCGCGCCGATGCAATCGCCCTCTATGACGACGCGCTCGAAAAGATCCCGGACAGTGTGGCCGTGCGCGTGGCGCGAAGCCGCGCCGACGAGAAGAAATCGCCCCCACCGATGCCGAGCCTCCGAAATGGTGCGGCCAAGGTGCTGCTTGCGCCGTCCGCAACCATGATATCGGCCAAACAGAACCAGCTCGCGCTGGCCTATCTTCGGTTGGCCCTGCGCTTGAATCCCGACTCCGACGACGCCTGGCTGATGTTGGGTGATGTCCAGACCAGCGATGGCGATATGGAGGCGGCCCGGACCGCCTATGCCCACACCCGGCCGAACTCGCCGGAGTACCAGTCGGCCCGCGCGAAGCTGGCCTGGAGTTACCAGAACGACAAGGATTCTGAGACAGCTCTGCGACTGGCGCGGGAATCCGCCGCTGGTGGCGGAACAGATGCGCGCCTGACGCTGTCGGATCTGCTGCGCGCAAATGAGAAGTACGAGGAGTCCGGCCAGATTCTCAGCCAACTCATTTCTGAGACAAAGAAGCCCGACTGGCGGCTCCTGTATGCCCGCGGGGTTGTCTACGAGCGGCTCAATCGTTGGCCGGAAGCCGAGCGCGACCTCGAGGCGGCCCTGAAGCTGGAGGCCGACGAGCCGGAACTGTTGAACTACCTTGGCTATTCCTGGATTGATCGCGGCCTGAGGCTGAAGGAGGCGATGTCCATGGTGGAGCGGGCCGTGGCGGCCAACCCCAAATCGGGCGCCATGACCGATTCCCTCGGCTGGGCCTATTACCGGCTGGGGGACTTCAAGAAGGCCGTGGAATTCCTGGAAACCGCCGTGGAGCTTGAGGCGGGTGAGCCGGAGATCAATGACCACCTGGGCGATGCCTACTGGCGGGTTGGGCGGCGCGACGAGGCGGTGTTCCAGTGGCGGCGTGTGCTAACCCTTGATCCGCCTGAGAAAATCCGCGCCGCAGCCGAGGCGAAGCTAAAGTCGGGGCTGGGACCAGATGGGCCGGCCAGTTCCCCCAAGATCGCCGAGCAGTCGCCTCGGTGATCCGCGCCACTTTCGCGCCGGCCAAGGTCAACCTGTTTCTCCATGTCGGTCCGCCGCGGACCGACGGCTTTCACCCGCTTTACAGTCTGATGGTGTTCGCCAGTTTCGGCGACAGTCTGACCGTGAGCGAGGCTGAGAGGCTGGCGCTGGAAATGGGGGGCCCGTTTGGCGGGGGTCTCGCCGACGGAGATGACAATCTGGTCCTGCGGGCGGCCCGGGCTCTGCAGGCGCGGCTACAGGGGCCTCGCCCCCCTGTGCGCCTGTCGCTGGACAAACGCCTGCCGATATCTTCCGGATTGGGAGGAGGTTCCGCTGACGCTGGCGCGGCGCTTCGCCTGTTGCGTGGGGTGTGGGCGCCCGAACTGCCCGATGCCGAACTGGAAGCCATCGCCGCGTCGCTTGGCTCGGATGGCGCGGCTTGTCTCTGGGGCCGTCCAGTCTTCGCCGAGGGCAGGGGGGAACGCCTGACCCCGGCCCCGGGCCTTCCAGTCCTGGACGCGGTGCTGGTCAATCCGAACGTAGAAGTCTCCACCGCCGCGGCATATCGGGGCCTGGATGCGTCCGGAGTCTTCGCCGATGTCGAACCGACGCGGGCGCCGGGCGCCTTAAAGCGTGTCGAGGACGTTGCGGCCTGGCTCGTGGAGACCCGCAATGACCTGCAGGCGCCGGCTCTGGCCCTGGCGCCCGAAATCGGTGAGGTGCTGGGCCTGCTCGGCGACGCGCCGGAAGTGCTGTTCGCCAGGATGTCCGGATCCGGCGCAACCTGTTTCGCCCTTTGCGCCGGGGAGCCTGAGGCGGCTCATTTGGCCCGGCAGATCGAGATGCTGCGGCCCGGCTGGTGGGTGAAGCCCTGCCGCCTGGGCGGTCCCTGGGGCGACGAGGCCGCCTGCTGAACCAGAAACGAAACGGGGGCCCCGAAGGGCCCCCGCCAACGCTCTCATACCAACTCACGCTATTCGTGCAGGGCCTCACCGTGCAGCGAGATGTCAAGGCCTTCGACTTCCTCTTCATCAGTTACCCGAAGACCGATGGTGTATTTGCAGATCAGGAGGATCACGAAGGTGGCGACCGCCGTCCATCCGATCGTCACCAAGACGCCCTTGGCTTGAGTCAGAAGGCTGTGATCCTTGCCCAGGGCGTTGATCGCCGGGTCGGCGAGAACACCGGTGAGCAGGGCGCCGGCGATGCCGCCGATGCCGTGCACACCGAAGGCATCGAGGCTGTCGTCATACTTGAACACGCGCTTCAACCAGACCGCGGCGCCGTAGCAGACAACGCCTGCGACCAGACCGATGATCAGGGCGCCCTGCGGGTTGACGAAGCCGGCTGCCGGCGTGATCGCCACCAGTCCGGCGACGGCGCCCGAGGCCAGCCCGAGCATGCCGGGCTTGCGACGTTCAACCCACTCTACGACCATCCAGGCCATCGCAGCCGCGGCGGTGGCGACCTGAGTGTTCAGCATGGCGGCGGAGGCGATGCCGTCGGCGGCCCATTCCGAACCTGCGTTGAACCCGAACCAGCCGACCCACAGGAGGCTGGCGCCGATCATGGTGTAGACCAGGTTCGACGGCGCCATGTTCTCCTGCCCATGGCCGCGGCGCTTGCCCATGAACAGGGCGCACACCAGACCCGCGACGCCGGCATTTATGTGCACCACCGTGCCGCCGGCGAAATCGAGGACACCGGCCTTGGAGAGGAAGCCACCGCCCCACACCCAGTGGGCCACCGGCGCATAGACGAAGATCGACCACAGAGCCATGAACAGCAGCATCGCGGAGAACTTCATCCGCTCGGCGAAGGCGCCTGCGATCAGGGCCGGAGTGATGATCGCGAAGGTCATCTGATAGACGATCCACAGCATTTCCGGCAGGCCCTTGGCCGCGACATAAGCGGTGTCGACCGTCACGCCGTTCAGGAAGAATGACCTGAAGCTGCCGATGTAGCCCTGTAGTCCAGGGTCATCATTGAACCCGAACGCCAAGCTGTAGGTGCAGACCATCCAGATGATGGTGACCAGGCAGGTGATGGCGAATGACTGAGCGACAGTGGCGATGATGTTCTTGCGCCGGACCATGCCGCCGTAGAACAGCGCCAGGCCGGGGATTGTCATCAGCAGGACCAGCGCCGTTGAGGTCAGGATCCAGGCCGTTCCGCCGCTGTCGAGTTCCAGCTTGACCTGGTGCGGCATGAAGGTGGCGGACGCCGCCGGGGCTTCTGCGGGAGCCGCTTCTGGGGCTGCCGCCGCTTCGGGGGCTGCCGCCTCGGGGGCCGGCGGCGCGGCCGCAGGCGCCTCAGCGGCGGGGGGTGCGGCGGTGGCCGCCTCCTGTGCGAAGGCCGCCGGCGTGAATGCCGCTCCGGCGACGGCTGCCGCGAGCATGAGCCCTGCCAGCCGATTGAAAAGGTTTATTTTCATTGGAATTTCTATCCCTTTGTCAGGTGGGTTGGCGCGCTTACAGGGCAGCGTTGCCGGATTCGCCGGTCCGGATTCGGACGGCGTCCTCGACATTCAGTACGAATATCTTGCCGTCGCCGATCTTGCCGGTGGCCGCCGCGGACTTGATCGCGTCGATCGCCTTGGCGGCGGCTGAATCCTCAACCACCGCCTCCAGCTTCACTTTAGGCACGAAATTCACCTGGTATTCTGCGCCCCGGTAGATCTCGGTCTGGCCTTTCTGCCGGCCATAACCCTTGACCTCCGACACCGTCAGGCCTTCAACGCCGGCCGCTACGAGCGCTTCGCGCACGTCGTCCAACTTGAAGGGTTTGACGACCGCCATGATTAGTTTCATCCGCTCGCTCCCGCGCAGCCGACGGCGTGCGCCTCATGTGGTTCCGAATTCCGGCGAGCGGGTGATCCGCCCCCGACCTGTCGAGCTATGTGCGGAGCGCGCCGGGAATGGCGCCGCCGTGGGCGCCCGGCGCCCAGAAAAAGAACAGGCGCCTAAAATTTGCTCGCGCGTTCGAGTTGGCGCCTGAGATTTAGGCTGAATGCGCCGTTCTGCGGCGCATAGGGCTTTGGACGCGCATGCCAAGCGGCCAACCCGCGATCACGAAGCAGTGAGGAAAGGGGGTGCGCCACAATTGGTTCGCACGCGGCGTCCAGGTGGCGGGCTATGGACGCCCGCTTCCGCGCGGTCGGCGCATTTGCTTCGGATGAGGACCCGTATGAAACTGACGCGTATTTCAACGGCTGGCGTTCTGTTGAGCCTGATCGCCGGGATGGGTGTCGCCCAGACTCCCGCCGTGCCGGTCGCCCCGGCGGCGGCCGTAGCGGCGCCCGCCGCGCCGAAGGTGGCCGCCAATGGCGACATCGTTCAGACCCTGAAGCTGTCAGGCCAGTTCAACACCTTTACGCGCGCGCTAGACGCCACCAACCTGTCCGGCCTGTTAAAGGCGCAGCCCAATCTGACGGTCTTCGCTCCGAACGATGCGGCCTTCGCCGCGCTGCCGGCCGGCGAGCTTGATCGGCTGATGGCTGACAAGGGCCGCCTTCAGAAACTGCTCACCTACCACATCGTCAATGCGCGCATTGACACCGCCAAGTACAAGGGCGGCCACGGATCATTGCCGACGGTCGCCGGCGCAAATGTTGAAATCGACGGAACCGGGGCGGTTCTGATGGTGAACAATGCGGCCATCATCCAGCCGGACCTGATTGTGAGCAACGGCGTCGTGGATGTGCTGGACAAGGTCCTGAACCCCGCGGTCCCGGCGCCCAGCGCTGCGGTGACCCCGTCGGCCCCGGGCGGGTGAGCGCGTTGGCTCAGCCCACGCCTTGAAGCTTAGGTCGGCGCGCCCTATGGTCCGCCGACCTTTTTTTGCGCCCGCGAACAGGCCGAAATGCCCTCAGATAAGCCTCTTTCCTTTCAGGGCCTGATCCTGAAACTCCATGACTATTGGAGCCGCCAAGGCTGCGTGATCCTGGAGCCGCACGACGTTGAGGTCGGCGCGGGCACGCTGCATCCGGCGACGGTGCTGCGCGCGCTGGGCCCTAAACCCTGGCGCGCAGCCTATGTGCAGCCGTCGCGGCGGCCAGGTGACGGGCGCTATGGGGAAAACCCAAACCGCCTGCAGCACTATTATCAGTATCAGGTGATCCTGAAGCCGAACCCTGACGACCTGCAGGACCTATATCTCGGTTCCCTGGAAGCGATTGGCCTGGACCTCAAACTGCACGACATCCGCTTCGTCGAGGATGATTGGGAAAACCCCACCGTGGGCGCCTGGGGCCTGGGATGGGAGGTCTGGTGCGACGGGATGGAGGTGACCCAATACACCTACTTCCAGCAGGTGGGCGGCCTGGACGTGTTCCCGGTGGCGGGAGAGCTGACCTACGGGCTGGAGCGTCTGGCCATGTATCTGCAAGGCGTTGATCACTTCGCCGACCTCGCCTTCAATGATCCCGATGGACCCGCGCCCAAGACCTATGGCGAAGTGTTCCTGGAGAATGAGCGCCAGCACTCCGCCGCAAATTTCGAGGCCTATGACGTCGAAACGCTTAAGCGGCAATTCGAGGACATGGAGACCCAGGCGCCGCGCCTGCTGACCCAAAAGGGGCCGCAGGGCCAGGCGCTGGTCCTGCCGGCCTATGATCTGGTGCTGAAAGCCAGTCACTTGTTCAATCTGATGAACGCCCGCGGCGCCATCGCCGTGGCCGAGCGACAGAGCTATATCGGCCGTATCCGCGACCTGACCAAGATGTGCGCGGAGGCCTGGGTGGCCAACGAGACGGGGAACTGACGCCATGCCCCAACTCCTGTTCGAAATCTTCTCGGAAGAAATCCCCGCCCGCATGCAGGCGCAGGCGGCGCGGGACCTTGAGCGCATGGCCGGCGAGCGGCTGGCCGCACATGGGTTTTCGCCCACCTCGATGAAGTCATTCGCGGGGCCTCGTCGCCTGGCCCTGGTGGTCGAAGGGCTGGACGCCGCCCAGGGCGATCGCGCGGAAGAGCGCAAGGGGCCCAGGGTCGGGTCCCCCGAGGCGGCCATAGAAGGGTTCCTGCGCAACGCGGGGATCGGACGCGGAGAGCTTATCGAGCGCGACGGCGTCTATTTCGCCAGGATTGAGCGTAAGGGCCGCCCCACGGCCGGGCTCATCGCCGAGATGGCCGATGAGATCATCCGAGATTTCCCCTGGCCCAAGTCCATGACCTGGGGCGCCGGTACGCTGCGTTGGGTTCGGCCCATCAAGCGGATCCTTTGTATCTTCGATGGCGAGGTCGTCCCTTTCTCCATCGACGGCATTGAAAGCGGCGCTCAGACCGAGGGGCATCGGTTCATGGGCACTGGGCGGGCATTCAAGGCCAAGGACTTCGCCAGCTATGAAAAAGGGCTGACCGAACGGTTCGTGGTGTTGGATGCCGAGGCCCGCAAGGATCGGATCCTGGCCAGTGCGCGCGCGCTGTGTTTCGCCCGCGGCCTGGAGTTGGTCGAGGACGAGGGGTTGCTGGACGAGGTGGCAGGTCTTGCGGAATGGCCGACGCCGGTGCTCGGCGACATGGACCCAGCGTTCCTTAATCTGCCGCCGGAGGTGATCCGCACCTCCATGCGCACGCACCAGAAGTACTTCGCCGTTCGGGATGGGAAAACCGACAAGCTGGCGCCCCACTTCGTGACCGTGGCCAATATCGTGGCTCCAGATGGCGGCAAGGCGATCGCCGCCGGGAATGCGCGGGTGCTGGCTGCGCGCCTGTCCGACGCGCGTTTCTTCTGGACGGAGGATTGCAAAGTCCCGCTGGAACAACGGTTGAAGAAGCTCGAAGGCGTAACCTTCCACGCCCGCCTCGGCACTGTGCGCGAACGGGTGGAGCGGCTGGAAATGCTCGTGGCCGAGATCGCGCCGATGGTGGGCGCCGATGCGGCCAAGGCCGCGCAGGCGGCGCGCCTGTGCAAGGCTGATCTCGCCACCGGCATGGTGGACGAGTTTCCGGAACTGCAGGGCGCAATGGGCGGCTACTACGCCCGCGAAGAAGGGCTCAGCGCCATCGTCGCCGAGGCGATCACGGATCATTACCGCCCGGTTGGCCCCAGCGACGAGGTTCCCGACAAACCGGTGACCATGGCGCTCGCCATCGCAGACAAAATCGACTCCCTGACCGCCTTCTTCGCAATCGGAGAAAAGCCCACCGGGTCGCGCGATCCCTACGCGCTGCGGCGCGCCGCACTTGGCCTGATACGCATTCTTCTCAATAGCGAGGTGAGGGCGCCGATCCGCAAGCTGGTGGACCACTGGTACGGCGCGCTGCGCTGCTATGTGGATCCGGGGCGGGCTCTGTTTATATCAACTGACCGCACAACCGCCTATCTGGGCGCCCGGGGCCGCGACCGCTCGAAGGTGTTCGAGACCTATCTGAGAGAGTTTGACGAAGCCCTCATAGCGGACGCCCCGCCGATGGTGGTGGCGATGGAACGCGAAGTGGATGTGGAGTTTGACCGCACCCGCCGTGTGGCTGGGGGCAAGCCTGACGGAGAGATCCTCTACAGCTTCGCGCCCTATCCCAAGGTGGCCGATGAGGTCCTGGCGTTTCTGGCCGATCGGTTGAAGGTGCAGCTTCGCGAGCAAGGCCAACGCCATGACCTGGTGGATGCGGTGTTCGCGCTTGGGGACGACGATCTTGTGCGCATCGCCGCCCGGGTCGCCGCACTGGGCCGCTTCCTGGCGACGGATGACGGGGCGAACCTGCTGGCCGGACACAACCGCGCCGCCAATATTCTGAGAGCCGAAGCGAAGAAGGGGCCGCTGCCTACCGGCGAGGCGGTGAAGTCGGCCGGCGCGCCCGCCGAGGAGATCGCTCTGATCGACGCTGTCAAGGCCGCCGACGGACCGCTGGACGCGGCCCTGGCCACCGAGGACTTCGCGGGCGCCATGCGGATTCTGGCTGGATTGCGCGCGCCGCTGGACGCCTTCTTCGTGAAGGTGCTGGTCAATTCGGAAAAGCCTTCCGAACGTGCGAACCGTTTGCGCCTGCTGGGGCAGATCCGCGACGCCATGGGCCAGGTGGCCGACTTTTCCTTAGTAACGGGCTAGACGTACATGAGCGGCGCATCAACGACGCAAGTACGTTGGGTCTACAGCTTCGGCGGCGGGCGGGCTGACGGCGACGCTTCGATGAAGGCCCTGCTTGGCGGCAAGGGCGCCAACCTGGCTGAGATGTCGTCGCTCGGTCTGCCGGTGCCGCCGGGTTTCACCATCACCACCGAGGCCTGCACGCACTATTACGCGAATGCAAACAGCTATCCGGCCGAGTTGGAAAGTCAGGTGGCCGAGGCTCTGGCGGAGGTGGAGCGGGCGACCGGCAAGGCTTTCGGCGACGCGGCCAATCCGCTGCTGGTGTCGGTTCGCTCCGGGGCCCAGGCCTCGATGCCGGGCATGATGGACACGGTGTTGAATCTCGGACTCACCGACGCCACTGTGGAGGGGCTGGCCAGCCTGTCGGGGGACCGCCGGTTCGCCTTCGATTCCTACCGTCGGTTCATTCAGATGTATTCGAACGTGGTGCTGGGGCTGGACCACCACATGTTCGAGGAGATCCTGGATGATCACAAGGACCGGCTGGACGCCTATGTCGACACCGACCTGAACGCCGAAGACTGGGAGGCCGTGGTCGCAGACTACAAGGACCTCGTCGCCCGTGAGCTCGGCGCGCCCTTTCCCCAGGAACCCAAGTCCCAGCTCTGGGGCGCGGTGGGGGCGGTGTTCGCAAGCTGGATGAATGACCGCGCCAAGTTCTACCGGCGCATGCACGACATCCCGGAAAGCTGGGGCACGGCGGTCAATGTCCAATCCATGGTGTTCGGCAACATGGGCGACACCTCGGCCACCGGGGTCGCCTTCACCCGAAACCCTTCCACCGGCGAGAACCGCCTTTATGGCGAGTTCCTGCTGAACGCCCAGGGTGAGGACGTGGTCGCCGGCATCCGCACGCCGCAGACCCTGACCCGGGCGGCCCGCGAAGAGATGGGCGAGAAAAACCCCTCCATGGAGGAGGCGCTGCCGGAGGTGTTCCGAGAGTTTCGCGAGGTCGTGGGCAAGCTTGAACGGCACTATCGCGACATGCAGGACATCGAGTTCACGGTGGAGCGCGGGCGGCTCTTCATGCTGCAGACGCGCAACGGCAAACGCACCGCGAAGGCCGCGTTGAAGATCGCGGTCGATCTCGCCGGCGAAGGCCTGATCAGCCGTGAGGAGGCGGTTATGCGGGTCGAGCCGGGATCGCTCGACCAGTTGCTGCACCCGACCATCGACCCGAATAGCCCCAGGCTGGTGATCGCCACCGGCCTGCCGGCATCGCCGGGGGCGGCGACGGGCCAGATCGTGTTTACCGCCGGCGAGGCGGAGCGCCTGGGCGGGACGCACGGGTCGGTCATCCTGGTGCGGGAGGAAACCAGCCCCGAGGACATTCGCGGGATGGATGCCGCCCGCGGTATCGTCACCGCCCGCGGCGGCATGACCAGCCACGCCGCCGTGGTGGCCCGCGGAATGGGCCGTCCCTGCGTGTCAGGCGCCGGAGAATTGCAGATCGACGCCAGGAACGGCGAACTGCGGGCCCGCGGCCAAACCTTCCGGGCCGGTGATGTCGTCACCATCGACGGTTCCACTGGCGAGATTCTGGCCGGCGAGGTCGACATGATCGAACCGGAGCTGTCCGGCGACTTTGCGGAGCTTATGGAATGGGCCGACGGCCTGCGGCGGCTGAAGGTCCGGGCCAACGCTGAAACCGCAGCCGACGCCAGGACCGCCCGCCAGTTCGGCGCGGAGGGCATTGGTCTGTGCCGCACTGAGCACATGTTTTTCGACCCCACGCGCATCGCCGCCGTGCGTGAGATGATCCTGGCTGACGACGAGGCCGGCCGCAGAGCCGCACTGGCCAAGATATTGCCAATGCAGCGGGCGGACTTCGTCGAATTGTTCGAGATCATGGAGGGCCTGCCGGTCACCATCCGCCTTCTGGACCCGCCGCTGCATGAATTCTTGCCCCACACTGAGGAGGATGTGGCCGCCGTCGCCGCCGCCACCGGCTTTGACGCGGCCAAGCTTCTGAGACGGGCCAAGGAACTGCATGAGGTCAATCCCATGCTTGGCCACCGCGGTTGCCGGCTGGGGATCTCATTCCCGGAAATCTACGAGATGCAGGTGCGCGCCATCATCGAAGCGGCGTGCGAAATCGTCGCGACGGGCAAGGCGGCGCCGGTGCCGGAGATCATGCATCCGTTGGTCGCCAAGCGCGAGGAGATGAAGTTCCTGCGCGAGCTCACCGACCGCACCGCCGCCGAGGCCATGGCCGCGAAAGGCCAGACCATCACCTACCGGGTCGGCACCATGGTTGAACTGCCGCGCGCGGCGCTGCGCGCCGGCGACCTGGCCGAGCATGCGGAGTTCTTCTCGTTCGGCACCAACGACCTGACCCAGACCACGTTCGGGATCAGCCGCGACGACTGCGGAAAGTTCCTGAACGCCTACATCGAAAAGGGCATTTTCGACCGCGATCCCTTCGTGACCCTGGACCAGGAGGGAGTCGGCGACCTCATCCGGCTGGCTGCTGAACGTGGTCGCGCCGTGCGGGCTGATGTGAAGCTCGGGATCTGCGGCGAGCACGGCGGCGATCCGGCCTCGATCCGCTTCTGCGAGTCCGTCGGCCTGGATTACGTGAGCTGCTCGGCCTACCGTGTGCCCATCGCCCGTTTGGCGGCCGCCCAGGCCGCGGTGGGTGATCGCGAGAAGGACCGCTGAAATGGCTCCGCTTCCGATGCCTGCGCCGCCGCCGAGCCAGGGTCGCACGGCCGGCGTTCTCGGATCTGGTCTCGCTGGCGCCCTGGCGATCGGGGCCCTGGCGCTTGGGGCATTTGCGATTGGCAGCCTGGTGATCGGCAAACTCACCATTCGCCGCACACGATTCAACCGAGTGGAAATCCAGGACCTGGTCGTAAACAATCTGACGGTGCTCAATGCGCCGAACCGGCGCCGTTAGAGCAGCTCACGGCTCGGGGTCGGCTTTCGCGACGCCGATGGAATAGAACGACGGCTGGCCGGTGAAGTAGTGCGCCGCGGCGTCCAGCGCAGCCACGACTCCGCCCAGGATCATGTATTCGGGGCCGAACGGCCGGCACAGGTCCTGCTGCGTTCTCAGTTTCTGGCGGAACGGGCGCAATTCATCGAACAGCTGATGTGGATCGCGCACGCCGCCATATCGCACCCGAACCATTCGTCGCCTCCTGAACCGTGTCCTAACGGCATGGACGAGCGGCGCAAGCAAAATGTTCACGAAATGTTCCGGCACTGATTTCACCTGACAATCGTCCAGGACTCAGGCCTCCTGCGACATCGGGCAGGGGAGTGAGAACATGCCGCAGACCAGCGCCTTCGACCCCGCCGCCGCCACGGCGGCCTATCTGGCCCAATTGCCGCCACAGGCGCACGCAAAGGCCGAGGCCTACACCCAGGGCGGTCACTGGATTTTGCTGTGGGGCACGCTGATCACCATGGTGATCGCCTGGCTTGTGCTGCGATCTGGCGTCCTGGTGCGTCTGCGCGGGGCGCTAGCGGGCAGGGGCGCGCGGGCCTGGTTTGTCGTGGCCATTGTCATAGCGGCCGACATCGCCATCGAGACCCTGCTCAGCCTGCCGTGGAACGCCTACGAGGACTGGTGGCGGGAGACGGCCTACGGACTGACCAGCCAGGCCTTCACAGGCTGGCTCGGCGAAACCCTGATCATGGGTCTGATCACCCTGGTGGCGACCGTGTTGCTGATGTCGGGGATCTACGCCCTGATCCGCCGGGCGCCCAAGACCTGGTGGCTGTGGAGCGCCGGTTTCGCGGGCCTGTTCATCGTCCTGCTGTTCATCATCTCGCCGGTGTTCATTCAGCCGATTTTCAATACCTTCAAGCCTGCGCCGCCCGGCCCTGTGCGTGATGCCGTTGCGGCCATGGCCAAGGCCAATGGCGTGCCATCGGACAAGATCGTCATCTACAATGGTTCGCGCCAATCGAACCGCTATACGGCCAATGTCTCGGGCCTGTTCGGCACGGCCCGCGTCGCCATGAGCGACACAATGTTCAAGCAGGGCGCCGATCTGGCCGAAGTGCGCGCCGTGGTCGGTCACGAGATGGGCCACTATGTGCTGGGTCACGTGCTGAAGAGCGCGGCGGCCTACGTCGGACTGGCGCTGGCGCTGTTCTGGCTGACGAACCGTCTGTTTCAGCCAGTGCTGGCGCTGACCCAGGCGAAAGGGGTCGAGGGCATCGCCGACCCGGCGGGCTTTCCGGTGATCGGGATCATCATCGCCGTGCTGGGCCTGCTGGCTGCGCCGCTAACAAACACGCTAACCCGTATCCATGAGGCCGAGGCCGATAGGTTCTCGCTCGAACGGGTAGGCGAACCTGACGGCCTCGCCCGCGCCCTGGTGAAGACCATCGAATATCGCGCCGCCACGCCGTCGCGGTTGGAGGAGACAATTTTCTACAGCCACCCCGCCGTTGGCCGGCGCGTGCGCATGGCCATGGACTGGAAGGCGGCGCATCGGAAGGCCGCGCCGGCGCCGGCCCCTAATCCCTGAGCAGCGGCAGCGAAAGCCCGGACACCGGGCGCGCGCCGAGGATCTCGCGGCGGAATCTGAAGAGTTCCGCCGGGCGTCCGCCGGTCTCGGCGTCGAGACGGCCGAGGCCCTCCACCAGTTCAGCGCGTTCCAGGGCTCGGCGAAAGTTCTGCTTGTGCAGCGGAACGCCGGCGATGGCCTCAACAGTCCGCTGCAGGGCCGACAAGGTGAAAGCTTCCGGCATCAGTTCGAACACCACCGGGCGGTACTTGAGCTTGCCGCGCAGGCGGCTGAGGCCAGTGGCCAGGATCCGGCGGTGGTCGGATAACATCGGCTCGCCCAAAGCCGCGAACGCCTGGGCGTCGAGGGGCGGGGATTCGCCCCGATCCCGGATGGCCTCCGGCGCCAGCCCGGCTTCATAAAGCAGTTCATAGCGTTCCAGAACGCGCTCTTCGTTCCAGACAGCGCCATCCTGGGCGAACAACAACCGCATGCCCGCCTGCCGCCGCGCGCCTTCCGCGCCACCAGCCGCCATGCTCCAGCGCCGCAACGCCGCCGCGATCGGCTCAAGCGCGGCGGGGCGGCCGTCACGCCAGTCTTCCCAGGGGAAGAACCGGGACAGCGCGGTCCATTCGGTGTCCGGCGCGGTTGTGTCGATCGCGGTGGGCGTGAGCGCCAAATAGCCCACCGAGATAACTCGAGCCCGCGAGCCGGCCCCCATGTCAGCGATTGGCGCGTCCCGCCCCTTGTCGCCGAAGGTGTAGAGCTGTTCCACATAGCCAAGGTCAAAGCGCGTTTGCTCGGTCACGAAGGCCCGCAGCGCCAGTTCAAATGTGCGATGCCCCTGCGGATCGAAGGGGCCGAACGGCAGCCCGCGCAATTGCGAGGCTTCGCCCGTGGCGGGATCATGTTGCCGCACGGTGAGCACGGCGGCCTCGCCGTCGCGGATCGCCACCACCACGGCGGACAGGCCGATCACCACGGCGGGTTCGGGGGCGGTCGGCGTCCGGTTCATCCGTGTCGGGCCGAGAAGTCGAACACCTGGCCCATCTCGAATGTCGAGTGGCCCATGGCCTTCACCGCATCCACCATCCGGCCGCCGCGGCCCAGCAGGTCGTCAGCCAGCGCCACAATGCGCTTGTTGGGCCAGGCGTGCGGGGCGGCCTGGCGCATCGCTGCGGCGATATTGCGCTCATCGGATTCCGGACTGCGTTCGCAGGCCAGCACGAAGGCGCTGGCCGTTGATCGGCTTATCCCGGCCCAGCAGTGGATCAGCATCGGCGCGCTCTCGTCCCAATCGCGCCCAAACGCCAGCAACTCCGTGACCAGACTATGATCGGGAGCTTTCAGACCGTCGGCCTCCTCCGCGATGTCGTTGACCCCAAGCCGCAGATGCCGCGCCGGAGAAACCCCGGCCGGCGTATCGATCATCGTGGCCGGATCGAGCAGGGTGACCAGGTGCGACGGACGCCGCGCGGCGATCAGGCGTGGCACATCGGCGAGGCCGCAGATGATCAAGGTCATGGACCGCTCACTCCGAACCAAAGGCGGCCACGCCGCCGCGGAAACCCGCCGCCTCCGAGAGGACCGCGAAGCGCTGAAGGTAGCGCGCCTGCGCAGCGGCGGGAGCGAGGGGTTCGACATGCAACAGGTAACCTGTCGGCGGCGCGCCGAACAGCGCCAGAGCCTCACTCTGTGAGAAGCCGGCCAGCTGTGTCGCCTCGAAGAACGCGCAGGCGCGGTCGGCGGACTTGATCAGCCCCTTGATCGCTGCGGGCGCCTTTGCCGGCAGGCCGAACCGAATGTGGATCGAGGCCTCAAGTCGTTCCTCGAAGCTGCGGTAGTCCATGCCCAGCGCCGCCTTGAACGGCGAGATCATGTCTCCAATCACATACTCTGAGGCGTCGTGAAGCAGCGCCGCCAGCCGCCAGCGCGGCTCGAGCTCCGGCCGGATATGAGCCGCAATTTCCTCGACCACCAAGGAATGTTGCGCGACCGAAAAGGCGTGCTCGCCAGTCGTCTGGCCATTCCAGCGCGCCACCCGGGCCAGACCATGGGCGATGTCTTCGATCTCGATATCGACGGGGGAGGGATCGATCAGGTCGAGGCGACGCCCTGACAGCATGCGCTGCCAGGCGCGCGTCTGAGGCGGATCTCGAGAGAGTGCTTTCCTCATTGCTTTGTTTCTCTCACAGTGAAGGTCCTTGCTGGGGGTTGAGTCAGATCAAGGCATGAGTGCATCGTCATGACCCATCATCACGACCGCGGAAGGAAATCCAGATGAGTTGGGCGCGAATAATGGCGCCGCTTTCGGGCGGTGCGAGCGACAGGCCGGCCGTGGCGGCCGCGGTTCTGCTTGCCGAACCGTTTGGCGCGGAGCTTGCGGGCGTTTATACGCCCGCCGATGTGGCCGACGTGATGCCCTGGATGGGCGAGGGCTTCCTGGGCGGCGCGCAGACCGCAGCCCTGGCTTCGCTGAAGGAGGCGGCTTCGGCCGGCGAGGCCAAGGCCCGCGACGTGGTCGAGGCCTGTGGTTACGCCAAGCATCGGTTTATCGCCCTGCAATCACCGGTGTGGGCGGGCCTGTCAGCGGAAAGCCGGCTGTCTGATGTGGTGGTGTTCACCAATGATGCGGCCAGGGGACGCGGCCCGCTCGCCGAGGCTTTCCAGCAGATGGTGGCTGATGAGCAGCGTCCAGTTGTGATCGCCCGCGCCGGCCTGAAGATCGGCGGTGTCGTCGCTGTCGCCTGGGACGGCGGCAAGGAAGCCTCCCGCGCCGCGCGCCTGGCCATGCCCCTGCTGGACAAGGCGTCGAAGGTCGTGATCCTGGGTGCGCCGAAGGCGACGTCGCGCGGTTTCGATCCAGTTCGCTTGCAGGCCTATTATGCCGCGCGCGGCCTGAAGTCGGAGCTGGAAATACTGAGCGGGTCCGGCGACGCCGCGCCGTTGCTCATAGCCGCGGCCAAGGCCGCTCAGGCGGACCTCCTCGTCGCCGGCGCCTTCGGCCATCCCAGACTCCAGGAATTCATTTTCGGCGGCACTACTAGTACACTGCTCAATGCCGAGCAGCCCTCCCTGTTTCTGTCTCATTAGAAAGGCGCACCAATGCCCTTGTCGCGCATCGTCATGCGGCTTGCCCGCAATCCTGGCACGGAATTCGCGGGCGGTGATGACCACCGCGGGTACGCACTGACCGCGCCGTTGACGCCCGAAGGCCTGCTCGACGAGGCGGCTTATCAGAAGTCAAAAGCCGCCTGCACAGTGCGCCGGTTCGCGCCGGACGAAGATGCCGTGGACGGCCGGTTGGCGCGAAAGGGACAGCGGTGGTTTTTCGACTACGACAACGCCGACACCACCGACGACGAGCCGGTTCATCGTCTGGGCCAGCACCGTTTCGCGGTCGGGGAATATGTCACGGTCACCGATGAAGATGGCCGACCGCTGACCTACAAGGTGGTCGAGGTGCAACCGGCTTGACGGGGCATGATCCCGTCGGACTACCGATCAATGACCTCCACGGTCACGGTGTCGAGCGGAGCAATCTTCAGTATGCAATCAAGTTGCGCATACACTTCTTGCGCTATCCCCGCTTCCGTCGGGGTTATTTCGGGCCTTCGATCCAGAATGGCCGGGATTGGCGCTGTCAAATGTATGATATAAGAGAAATGATAATAGAATAGATTTACGATTTTTAATAGTAATTGCAGAAACGCATCTATGATTGGGGTCTTTCGTCTCCGAGAGGCCTGAATCCACTTCGAGATGTTGTCAAATATGCTTCTGTCGTAAATATGCACAGCTTTTCTTTGAAAGCTGTTTCGGGCGCATCTGAAGGGAACAATGAAGGCGTTCTCGAATTTGCGAAATGAGTGAAATGTCTCGTTCGGAATCCCGGCTTCATCGAGCGATTTCGCGAGACTCGCCACCAGCGTCGATTTTCCCGCGCCATCGACGCCGATAATCGCAACGTTCATGCCGGGTTGCAGACGCAGCCCTACGCGGCTTCCGAAGCGATCGACCAAATCCAGTTGAAGATGTGGGGCAGGTGTCATGTGGCGCCGTCCTCATGAAAAAGGCCTCCGGTTCGCGGGCGGCTGAACCGGAGGCCCTGATCGAGACGATTAAAGGGTCTGTCTGCTACTTCGGTGCGGTCGGCGCTGCCCCGGGCCGGTTGCCGGCGCCTTCACGGCGGGCCAGGAAGGCCAGCCGCTCGAACAGGTGCACGTCCTGTTCGTTCTTGAGCAGCGCGCCGTGCAGCGGCGGAATCAGCTTGGTCGGGTCCTTTTCGCGCAGGGCTTCATCGCCGATGTCCTCGACCATCAGCAGCTTCAACCAGTCGAGCAGCTCGGAGGTGGAGGGTTTCTTCTTCAGGCCCGGCACCTTGCGCATGTCGTAGAAAATGCGCAGCGCCTCGGCGACCAGCTTCTGCTTGATGCCCGGATAGTGGACTTCGACGATCTCGTTCATCGTCTCGACTTCCGGGAAGCGGATGTAGTGGAAGAAGCAGCGGCGCAGGAAGGCGTCGGGCAGCTCCTTTTCGTTGTTGGAGGTGATCAACACGATCGGGCGGATCGCGGCCTTGATGGTCTCGTTGGTTTCATAGACGTAGAATTCCATCCGATCGAGCTCCTGCAGGAGGTCGTTGGGGAATTCGATGTCGGCCTTGTCGATTTCGTCGATCAGCAGCACCGGACGTTCCGCATTCTCGAACGCCTCCCAAAGTTTGCCCTTCTTGATGTAGTTCTTGACGTCCTTGACCCGCTCATCGCCGAGCTGACTGTCACGCAGGCGGGTGACGGCGTCGTATTCGTAAAGTCCCTGCGCCGCCTTGGTGGTCGACTTGATATGCCAGGTGATCAGCGGCGCCTTGAGCGCGTTGGCGATTTCATAGGCCAGCACCGTCTTGCCCGTGCCCGGTTCGCCCTTGATCAGCAGCGGCCGCTCCAAAGCGATTGCGGCGTTCACCGCGACCTTCAGGTCGTCCGTTGCGACGTAATTGTCAGTACCTTCAAAGCGTCCGCTCATATTAATCCCCAAGGCGGGCGACGGCCCGCGAATTTCGAACAAGTGTTTCAACCGCCCAACCTAAAGACAGCGGCGCGACATTCAAGCGGCTTCAATGACCTCGCCGCGCCAAAACGCCGCGATCAGGCCGTTGAGACGGGTGAATTGTGGGTTGCGCGATGCGGCGTTGGCCTCAGTCGGCCTTCGACGGGCTCAAGAATGTCCGAAGCGCCGTCGCGATTTCCGCCATCACGTCATCCCAGGCTCCGAAGTTCGCTGGCGCGAACAGGCGCGCCTGGGGATACCAGGGATAGCGATCGGCCGTCCCCAGCCGCGTCCAGGCGCCAGGCACGCTTATCAGCCATGTGGGCGCGCCGCAGGCCGCCCCGAGGTTCAGGCTTGCATTGGAGAATCCGAGCACCAGGTCCAGGGCGCAGCAGAGCGCGGCCACGTCGTCGAGGTCCTGCTTCAGGTCGATTCCGGGCGGGGTCCAGATCTCAACGCCCAGGTCCCGGCGGGCCGCTTCGAGTTCAACTGAGCAGTCGCCATATTGCAGATTCACGAAGCAAACCCCGGGGGTCGCCAGGACCGGCGCCCAGGCCTCGAACGGCGAAAAGAATCGGTGGCGTCCGCTGGAGATGATCGCGCTCTTCCAAAGCAGTCCGACCTTGCGGCCCTTTGGCGCACCCTCGAGCACCTTGCGCCAGTGAGTGATGCGGATCGGGTCGGCGGTCAGGAACCGTTCGCGGTCGGGAAAGGCGTCGATTGAAGTTCTGTACTGGCGCAACAGTGACGCCATTGGCGACCAGACGTCCGGGGGCGGCTTGTCCTCAAGGAACGGCATCACACGAACAGAGCGCGGCGGAATCTTGTAGGTCGCATGCGCGCCCACCTCCGCTTTTGGGAATGATCTTTGGAACAGTGGGGTCAAGCGTGGTTCCACCGCTAAGGTCAACAGCTCCTCAGACCCTAGGTCGGCCACCAGGTCCTCCAGCACGTTTGCGAAAAGAACTTCGTCTCCAAGGCCTTGTTCGGCGACGACCAGCATCCGCTTTCCTCGCACGTCGTCGCCGGGTTCCCAGCGTGGCGCGTCGATCTGGTATAGGGTCACATCCTCGAAGTCCGGGTGCACGCGGGCCTCGTACTCTTCCCAGCCCTCTGCAATGCGGCCTAGGGATATGAGGATCGTGGAACGCAGCATCCGCATCATCTGCCGCTCATCGCCGGTGATGGGGCATGCCAGGGCGGCGTCGTTGTGGGTTAGGGCGCTTTCCAGATCGCCCTGCGACAGACAGGCGTTTGCGAGATTATGCCGGGCCTTCGGAAAGGCGGGCTCGAGGCGCAGTGCTTCTTCAAGGAATATCCGAGCGGTGGCGAAATCGCCCTGCTCGCTGACGATGCTGCCGAGGGTGTTCCACAGGATCGCAGACCCCGGGTAGGTGGCGATCGCCTGACGGAGGATCTCGATCGCCTCATCCTGGCGTGCGAGGTCGCGTATGGTGCAGGCGAGGTTGTTGGCGGCTTCGAGGCTGTCGGGATACCGAGCGAGAAAATGGCGGAAAAGCTTCTCCGCCTGCTCCTTCATTCCCAGCCGAAACGCCAATCGGCCGAGGTCGTTGGCCACCTCGGCGTGGTCGGGCAACAGCGATAGGGCCGACTCGTAGCAATGCAGCGAGGAGGCGAAATCTCCAGCGCGTTCGCGAGCGAAGGCGAGCAGATACCATGCCAGGCCATTGCGTTCGTCGAGTTCTAGCGCCTTGAGCACCCACTTCTCGCCGCCGGCGAAGTCGTCGCGGTTGAAGGCGCCGAGGGCGCGCTGCAGGTGCGGCTTAGCTCGGATGGCTCGGAGTTCGCCGACGGCCGACTCAAGCTGGGCCAGGGCGTCCTTTGAACCGGCTTCGCCAGCGATCCCCGAGTCGAACCGAGCCCGCGCCGCGACGGCGGCTGTATCCAGTGCGATCACGGAAGTGTCGCTTAGCTTCGTCCGCACCGACATGGTCAGACTCCCAATTCCCGCCCGATTAGGCCATGCTTGCTCTACCGACGATTAACCCCTCCTTAAGTGTGCGAGCGCCGGTCGCGGCGGCGGAAATCGGGCGTTAACTCGGCGCGATTATGTCAGGTGGCGTCATTCGGCTGGGTTGCCTTCAAGTTGAGGTGCAAACTCGGTTGGACGACATGGATGTGGGGAGCTGGAATTGCCGCTCAAACTGTCGCTGAAGCCGGGCGAGAAGTTCGTGCTCAACGGCGCGGTCGTCCAGAATGGCGACCGCCGGGGCGTATTGGTCTTGCAAAACAAGGCCTCGGTGCTGCGTGAGAAAGACATCATGCAGGCCGACGAGGTGAACACCCCAGCCCGCCGCATCTATTTCCCGGTGATGATGATGTACCTCGATGAGCCCGGAGCGGGCCGCTACTACGACGAGTTCGTGCGGCGGCTTTCCGAATTCATGGGGGTGATCAGCAATCCCGAAATTCTGGCTGACTGCGTGGCGGCCTCAAAGCACTGCATGGACCGTGAGTACTACAAGGCCCTGATGCTTTGTCGGAAGCTGATTGAGTATGAAGACGAAAGGTTGGGCAATGTCCCTGCAGGCCTATCAAAAAGCGACGGCGCAGGCTGAATCTCCGCGCGATGCGGAGTATCGGCTATTTGGCCAGGTCACCCGGGCGCTGATGGCGGCTGCAGAACTGGAGCCGACGGCTATTCGTGGCCGTATCGACGCGCTCGACTGGAATCGCCGAATGTGGTCGGCGCTGGGCGCCGATTGCGCCTCGGAAGGCAATAAGCTGCCCGACGCATTGCGCGCGTCGATCATCTCTCTGAGCATCTGGGTGGGCAAGCACACCAGCGCCGTCATCCGTCGTGAGGAGGAAATTGACGCCCTCATCGACGTCAATCGGCTCGTCATGCAGGGCCTCGGCGGCGAGGCCGCCTGACGCCGCCGCGCCTGCGGCATCAAATCTTCAGATCCAAACCAGCGCCCCATCGGCGCGCTTTGGCGTGCGCCGTGGCCCACCGCGCCGTAAGGATGGGCCGGGGCGCAGAATATTACCCGGCACTTATTGCCGATCGGTAACGAACTAGGCAAAACCTGCCGAGTCGAGACTTGGATAACAGTCCTATAACGTCATAATTTCATATACTTGTGCGTCCATCTCAATGCGCTGCTCGTGGCCCGGCGCTTGCTCAGTAGGTCTACGGGCAAAACGCCCCCGGCGGCCAAAATGGCGGCTGGCACCCTGAGAAAAGGACATCACGATGAATAGCGTGAACACGAACGTCGGCGCCCTTGTCGCGCTGCAGAACCTGAACAAGACCTCGTCCGACCTGATGACGACCCAAAGCCGGATCAACACCGGTCTGCGTGTCGCCTCCGCGAAGGACAATGGCGCAATCTGGGCTATCGCGCAAAACCAGCGCAGCACCGTGAGCGCTCTGAATGCGGTCAAGGACTCCCTGCAACGCGGTCAATCCACGGTCGACGTCGCTCTTTCGGCGGGCGCGACCATTTCCGATCTGCTCGGCCAGATGAAGGAAAAGGCGCTTGCGGCCTCCGATACGACGCTCGATACCGCGAGCCGCACCGCTTACAATGACGAGTTCAAGTCCCTTCGCGACCAGATCGCCAAGGCCGTCACGAACGCCGACTTCAACGGCGCGAACATGATCAAGTCGGGCGGCACCACCATCGCCTCCCTGGCCAACGCCGACGCGACCTCCAAGATTACGGTGGCCGCGCAGGATCTGTCGCTCGGCGGCGCCGTTCTGACCGCCGCCATCAGTGCGACGGCGTCAGTTGGCGCCACCGCGGGTGCGTCGGCCACCATGGTGACCAACCTGAATACGGCGATCTCCAACGTGTCTGCCGCCCTGTCGAAACTCGGCGTTGGTGGCAAGTCGTTGGCGTCGCACTTGACGTTTATCGGCAAGCTTCAGGACACCATCGAAACTGGTATCGGCAATCTCGTCGACGCCGACCTGGCGAAGGAAAGCGCTCGCCTCCAGGCGCTGCAGACCAAGCAGCAACTGGGCATCCAGGCGCTGTCGATCGCCAACCAGTCGTCTTCGAGCCTGCTCAGCCTCTTCCGCTAAGCGCAGTAACCGGATCCGCGCCACTCGGCGCGGGTCCGGCCCGCGGCGCGGCGCCTCCATCAGCGCCGGTTGATCGCGGACTAGATTGAGAAGTGGAGCAACCCGTGGCGACGATATCTGCCATTTCAGAGGCCGCTCTCGGACCTGCAGCGCGTACGCCGGCGTCCGATCCGGCGACTTCGCGCCAACCGGTCAGTCCGGCGCAGGACCAGGCTGATCTTCGGCTTGTGATTGAAGAGGGCCAAGCCGCCGGTTCCTATGTCTACAAGACGATCAACCGGGTGACCGGCGACGTCGTGGCCGAGTATCCGCGGGAGACGTTGCTGCAATTGCGCGACAAAGCGGACTACGAGGTCGGCGCCGTGATCAGCGCCAAGGCCTGAGCCGCTCCTCCAGGGTTCAGGGCAGGGCATTCTAACCGCTCCGGCGCGCCGGCGGCGGCATTCGCCATTTGCGTCGTTAACCATCTGGACACCATGATTCCTTACCTCTGACCGCCGGAGCGGCGCGCGCTAGTGAGTCTTCGCTGGTGACGCCCTTGGAGGTCCGGACATGTCGATCAGTGTCATCACCAATGGCTCGGCGCTCACGGCGCTGCAAAATCTCAATAAAACCAATGATGATCTAGCGATGGTGCAGAGCCGGATCAACACTGGCCTGAGGATCGCGAACGCAAAGGACAATGCTGCGGTCTGGTCGATCGCCCAGGGGCAGCGGGCTGATATCGGCGCACTCGGCGCAGTTAAGATGAGCCTGGATCGCGCGAAGTCGATCGCCGACGTGGCCATGAGCGCAGGGGAATCGGTTTCCGATCTACTGGTGCAATTGAAGGAAAAGGTGGTGGCGGCGATGGATCCGTCGCTGGACGCGGCATCCCGCACCGCCATGAACTCCGATTATAAATCGATCCTGCGTCAGATCACCCAGGTGGTGCAGAACTCCGCCTTCGACGGCGCCAACATCCTAGACAACAGCATTCCGGCTGGCATCAAGTTCCTGGCCAACGCCGACGCCAACGCCTTCATTACGCTTTCGTCCAAGAATCTGACCCTGGGCGGCGCGGTGATCACCATGGCGGCGGCGTCTTCGATCGGCACCGTGACCCTGGCCACAGGGGTCATGGCCCAGGTCAATGCCTCGCTGGTGAATGTGAACCAGGCGCTGGGCGATATCGGCTCGCAGTCCAAGCAACTGCAGAACCACGCGACATTTGTCGCCAAGTTGACGGACGTGCTGACGACCGGTGTGGGCAATCTGGTGGATGCCGACCTGGCCAAGGAAAGCGCGCACCTGCAGGCCCTGCAGGTCCAGCAACAACTTGGCGCTCAGGCCCTATCGATCGCCAATCAGGCGCCGCAGGTGATCCTGCAACTGTTCCGCGGCGGGTAGGTCTGAGCGACGGAAAATTCCGGCGTCTTAACGGGGTGGCAGGCATGCCACGCTAGGGTGCCGATGCGGGCATGTGCCCGTGGACCGGCCCAATGACGATCAGCTTCGATTCAAACGTCCTGCTGGCGTACTATCAGAGCCGCACCGGTCAAACGGTTGCGGGGGGCGGCGTTGCGCCGACGAAGTATGCGCCGACGCCGCCGTGGCAGACCCAGACGGCTCCGACCCCGGCGGCCTTGCGCAGCGCTTTGGCCGGTGGCCAGTTGATCGACGAGAACGCGGCGAAACTGGACCTCAGCGGCGCCAGCAACGACTACAAGAGGCTGTTCGCCCTCTATCAGGGCATGAGCACCCTTTCAGGCCTGATTGAACGGGCCCAAACCAAGGGTGTGCCCGCCAGCGAACTGCAGCGCCTGCAAACGGTGTTCGGCAAAGGCGTGAAGGAAGTTTCCACCTATGTGGACTCGGCCAAATTCGACGGGTTGCGACTGACCGACGGCGTGCTGTCAACCAGCGCTACGGCGAAGGTCGGCGTGGCGCGGTCGAAGACGGAATATGTGACGCCGCCCCTGGTGAGCGGATCGCTGGCGAACGACGTTGCTGCGTTCCAGGGGGATGTGCGCTTCACGATCACCGCCCAGACGGTCAATGGCTCGAAGTCGGTGGACATCGATCTGGCCAACCTGGGGCCGTTGCCGCGAACACTTGCCAACGTCATCAATCATGTGAACGGCGTTCTGTCAGCGGCGGGCATCGCCTCAAGGCTGGCGACGCAGCGCATACCGGCGCCGCCGAACACCGTGCTGGCTGGGGGCAAGACCATCACTCTGCCGACCGGGCCGGATCAATGGGCGCTCAGAGTCAAGACCGACCCCACCGAAACAGTGTCATTCAGCGCGCCGGCGAGCGCCGGCGCCGTGTACCTGGCGCAATCGGCGGGAAATCCGAATCCGGATGGTAAGGTGGCCACCGACGATGGCGTCGACCGGCGCGAACTTCTGAAATTTCAGACTGATACGGCCAACCTCTCAGCGCCGGCGCAGCCGCCGGGAGGACAGAACTGGGTCGACGGCCGGCTATTCTCGCGTCCGCTGGGTCCAGAGGTGGATGCGGTGAGGGCCACCAAGGTCGGGCCAGACGGTTCGGTCTATATGCTGGCTGACGTCTCCGCCAAGACGGCGGGTCAAGACATCAAGGGCGCGCGGGACGTGGCGCTCATGAAGTACGATTCCGCTGGCGCGCTCATCTATTCGCGTACGCTGGGCGCCGCCGACGATGCGAGCGGACTGTCGCTGGCGGTCTCGGCCGATGGCAAGGTGGCGATCGCTGGCGCGGTGAAGGGGGGCCTGTCAGGCGCCGCGGACGGCGCGCTCAACTCTGGTCCAGACAGCACCAGCACAGACAGTTTCGTGACCCTGTACGACGACCAGGGGCAGGAAATGTGGACTGCACGGCGTGGGGCGAAGCTGGACGACCAGGCGAGCCAGTTGGCGTTTGGCGCGGACGGAACGATCTATGTGGCGGGGCAGGCGCGATCGGGCTTGCCGGGGGCGCCGGCGATCGGCGGCGCGGACGGCTATGTGGAAGCGTTCAAGACCGACGCGGCGGGCAAGCCGCAGGCGTTGTTCACCCAGAGCTTTGGGACCTTGGGCGCGGATTCCGCGGCGGGGTTGGTGGTGGACGGAACCTCCATCGTGGTGGCCGCGGTGGAGAACGGCCACGCGGTGTTGCGGCGGTTCGATGTGTCCGGCCCCGCGCCGACCCTGACCTCGACCCGCGACCTGGGTGATTTGCAGGGCGGAAGTCTTGCGGGCCTGGCGCTGGACGGCGGACAACTGGTGCTGGCCGGCACGACGCGCAACGGCGCCCTGAATGCGGGAAGCATCAGTCGGGCGCACGCCGGGGGAACCGACGCCTTCGCCGCCAGATTGTCCGCAGACCTGACGCCGGGGGTGGGAGACGCGCTGGCCTATTACGGCGGGGCCGGAGACGACAAGGCCACGGCCCTTTCTGCGGCGGGGGGCAAGGTATGGATCGCCGGTTCGGCCGGAACGGACCTTCCGGGCCAGCCGGCGGTGGGCGCGAAGGACGGATTCCTGGCTGGCCTCGATCTCAGCACCGGGGCGGTGGACTGGTCGCGGCGGTTCACCGGCAAGGACGGCCAGGCTGCGCCCAGCGCCATCGCCTATGATCCGGGCGGCGCCACGGTGCTCGACCGCATTGGTCTGCCGAATGGCAAGCTGGTGATGAAGGATTCCCAGACCCTGATGGCGGCCAGTTCGTTGCGGCCCGGGGACTTCTTCACCATCGCGGCCAACGGCGGCCGGCCGGCGAAGATCACCATCGCGGCCAATGACACCCTGGACACCCTGACCACCAAGATCCGCCGGGCTGCTGGGTTCAGCGTCAAGGTGGACGTGGTCGTCGCCGGAAACGTTCGCAAACTCCAGATCAAACCCGCCAACGACCGTTTCACCGTCGAGCTGGGCGCGGGTGATCCGGAGCACGACGCGCTGGGGGTATTGGGTCTGGACCCGGGCGTGGTGCGCGCCACCCAGACCCAGGACGGAAAGACCTTGCCCGCGGACGGCAAGCCGCAAATCTACGGCCTGGGATTGGACCTGAACATCAACCTGGACGACCCGGTCCAGATGCGCCATGCGGCGGCCGAGGTCGCCACCGCCATGGGGGTGATCCGCGCCGCCTATCGCGACCTGCAGACTGCGGCGACGCCCAAGTCCGTGCTGGCGGCGCAGAAGGCGGCCAACGGGCCGGTTCCGGCCTATCTGACCAATCAGATCGCAAACTACCAGGCCGCTCTCGACCGACTGACAGGGGGCGGTTAGCGGAACGCTTGAATCCCTCGGCGGCGCGGTCTAGCCAGTGGGCATGAGTCTGCTGAGCGATCGCCGTTATCTGCCGATGCTGGTCGGCGGGGGGATCGCCCTTGTGGCCGGGCTGGGCGGGGCGCTGCTGCTGACCGCGCCACATCACAATGAAGTCACGGGACCGCCGCCGGCCTCACAGACCGGGCTGGTGATCGAGGCCGGCGCGGATGAGAGCCGGCTGGAGGAGGGCAAGGCGCTGCGCTGTTTCGTGAACGGCGTGTTCGTGGCCGAACTCACCCTGGCCGAGTGCGCCAAACGAAATGGTGTGGCCACTGATTCCCTGGATGTGGGCGTCGATACCTCCGGTCAGCTGGCGGCTGCGGGGCGGGCGGGCACAGTGCTGACCCCGCTACCGCCGCCGACGCCGAAACCGGCGACCGCCGCCAATCCGGCCATTCCCGCCGGGGTCTGCTGGCGCTACCAGGACGGCGACTGGCGCCGGCTGCCTGGCGACCTGACCCTCAACGCCTGCGTCCAGGCGTTGTTCGCCGGGCGCTGCGAGACGCCAGGCGGCGCGACCTATGGGCGCTGGATGCAGCAGACGGTGCGCCTCGTCCCTGGTAAGGTGGAAGTGTCCGGGGATAATCACAGTTTCCGGACCCTGGTGGAACAGGGCGCGGGCTGCGCCATTCCGCAGGTCGGTTGAGCAGCCCTATTCGTCGGAGACTTCGCATGCCGCGCCGGATGGCCCTGATCGTCGCGCTCGCCGCCTCAGCGGCGCTCGGCGCCTGCGCCAAGCGCACCCTGCCGCCGGGGGATATCGGCGTCTGCTATCACGTGGTGACGCAGAAGGGTGGGACGCTGCGGTTCAACAAGGTGGTGGAAAACCTGCCTAACCTGGAAACCTGCGCGGCCAATCTGGAGGCCATGCGCGTGAAATTCCTGCGCATGGGCGGGTCGAACCTGGACATCATGGGCGCCTATCAGGGCAACTTCATCTTCATCCAGCGAGAGGGCGTGTTCACCGCCCCGGATCTGGAGGCGCACCCCTATCTGGCCCTGGTGCGCACCGGCGACGGCAGGCTGGCGATCCCAGGGGCGATGCCACAGGGGGCAGGGCGGTAGGGGGGTTTAGGCGGCGCACGCTACGCCGAAAAATTGCGGGTAGTGTCGTGAGCGCAGTTCAGGTCTCAGGCGGCGGGGGTGCGAGGGGCGTTCGCAGCGTGGTGTCCTGATCGGCGAAGGCGGTGATCTGCGCGCCTCTCGGGATCTCGGTGTTCTTGCCCTTGATGAAGCCCGCGAAAACGCCAACCAGCACGACAGTGACCACTTGGGCTCCGGTGCGGTGGTCGCCTTGGGCGGCCTTGGAGGCGCGTAGGCGGATACGCTGGTCGCCGACCTTGAGGTAGGTGAGGCGGATGTTGAGCTTTCCGGCTTTGCCGAGCATCCCATTCTTCTGCGCATCGACAATTTCGCCAACGCCGCGGTAGCCGGCGCGAATGATCTCGCCGCCTGCCATTGCCACATCTTCGGTCAGGCTGACGGTGAAACGATCACCCTCATGGGCTGTCTTGCTGCTCAACATCTCTTCGAGGCGGACCGGGAACTCGGTTCCCTCGGGAATGACGAAGGTGGCCGGGTCCACCGGATGACTGACGACGACGATGGGCGCGGCGGCGGCCGGTGGCGCCGGCGGCCTTGAAGCTGCAGGGATCGTGATCACCGGCGACTCGGCCAGCGCCTGCGCGGTCACAATCGAACATGCGGCCATCACGGCCGCGATATTGCTGAATTTCATGATTTATACCCCCGTCGTGGGACCACTATGAACGGTTGTGAGGGGCCGTCCACTAGTACTATGCGTGTGTTGCGCGTTTTTTTGCGCCGCCGCCGGTACGCCACCTCCCATTGGACTTGTCACGCCCCCTCGCCGTGGTGGCGACTTCGGCCGCCGTTGGGTTGCAGCAGAGGCTGTGGGGTGAGTTGGCGGACGTTCCCGCGGCGTTCGCTCGATATGGCGGGGCCGCGTGGACGCTGCGCCTCACCGTAGGCTTGCGGCGCGCCGAACGGCGCTGTGCCGGCTGGGGTGAGCGGCCGATCACAGGCCACCTCCTGGGGCCAGCTGTTCGAGCGGGTTCAGATTACGCTGAAACCGGGCTGACCGATGGGTTGGCCGTGGTTCCCTGATCGGCAATGGCATCGAGACATCCAGGACCGATTTCCCACTGCCTACAATAAACTGTCACAAGGAGTTCATAATGTCCCCCAATGGTATAGCTGGGGCGATGGCGGAACAACGAATGAACGAACTTCAAAATAGCGAAATCGAAGACATCGAAGCGTGCGCGCGCGAAGGCCGCCGGCCAAGGGATACAGGTCCCTACCGCGTCCGCGTTGGCGATCCGCTATTTCGGTATCAGGAGATTATCGTCGCCGATCCGATTCCCACCGGCCGCACCCTTCGCGAACTGGCCGAATTCCAGCCGCCTGAGCAATTTGTCTGCTTCGCGGTGCTCGCCAGCGGCCTGCTGGAAGAGGTACGGGTCGATGAGACCATTGACCTGCGCAACGGCGTCGAAAAGTTCCTGGCGTTCAAGAGCGACCGCATCTTCCGGTTTACGATAAACGGGGCGGAATATCAGTGGGGTGGGACGTTCATAACCGGAGCGACGGTGTTGAAATTGGCGAACCTGGCCGCAGAGTCGCATGGCGTCTGGCTCAAGCAGGCCGATGGTACGGAGCGCGCGATCCAAAATACCGAACTGGTCGATCTGGCCGGCACCGCTCTGGAAATGTTTGTGACGCGACCGCTGTCCTAGCTACAGGACGCGACCGGACTAAACCGCCATCGATGGCGCCCGGCCGCTGATCAGTCGATGGCGGACAGCCATGCGCTCGCCCATCGCGGCGGCAGTTCATAGGCCTAAGCCGCGACACCGTCTAAAAATCCGGGGTGCGTGCCCGAGGTGGATTCGCTATCGGGAACAGGCAGTCCCTTTGGTGGGGCTATCGAATTTCTCGTTGAACACAAATCCTGACGCCGGGGTGATAACGCGTGAAAATCCTGAGCCGATTCAGACTGGTCGCCTCGATTTTGCCAGTTGTTCTGTTCATGATGGCGCTGAAATTCGCAGTTCATGAACTGGGACTGGAGTTTCTCGGCAATGGCGCGCTCATTCCAAGCATCGTCGCCGGCGCGATATTTCTGTTGGGCTTCCTGCTTTCGCAGGTGCTTTCAGACTATGGCGAAGCGGAATCGACGGTCGTGGAGCTGCGCGTTGCGCTTGAGGCCATACATGCAGACGTTGCGTCGTTCGCGCGAGATCGCCCCGAAGCCGGTCTTGGCGCACTCCGCGCGTTGCTATTGAGTATTGTGGATGAGCTTGAGGTGGGCCTTCACGTCAACAATCCCAGCGGCGATCTGAAGGCGGTCCTGGCCAAGGTCGACCAATTGACGGCGTACTTCGATCGACTGCAGGATACGCATCTGTCCGAGCGATATATCGTGCGATTGCGTTTGCAACAGGACAGCCTCAGACGCGCCATTTGCCTGATCGCCTATGTCCAGCAGACGCAGGTTCTGCCCTCGGTGTACCTGATGGTTCAGACGTTGGCGGCTAGTTGCTTGCTCTTGATGCTGGCGTTCAAGACTCTGGAGCCGCTGGAAGGCGTGCTGATGACCGGCATCATCAGCTTTATTCTGCTGTTTGCACTGTTACTGGTGCGACATCTCGACCGGCCATTCCGCAAGGGCGATGGCATGACCGACGACATCAGCCTGTTCCTGTTGCGGGATTTTGCTTTCAAGTTGCGCGCGACCGAAAATCTTCCGAGCGGCGCGCCGGAAGAAACGGATGCCGGCGGCTAGAAGGCGGCTGCGCTCGAAGCATCCTGCGCGGCGGAGGTTCAACCAGACATTGGGTGAAAGGCGCTCGCGGTTCCTGTGGGTGGAATTGGAACAAACATCGAACAAACTATTGCTCCCTTCCGCCGGGCGCGCTAGCTTGCCGGCGGGCCGCGCGCCCGCATCTACGGAAACTGAAGGACAGCATCATGGCGGGCAGCGTCAACAAGGTGATCTTGATCGGCAATCTCGGGGCCGATCCGGAGATTCGTTCCCTGAACTCCGGCGACCGGGTGGCGAACCTGCGGGTGGCGACCTCGGAGAGTTGGCGCGACCGGGCGTCGGGCGAGCGCAAAGAGCGCACCGAGTGGCACCGGGTGGTGATCTTCAACGACAACCTGGTGAAGGTGGCCGAGCAGTACCTGCGCAAGGGCTCAAAGGTCTATCTGGAGGGCACGATCCAGACCCGCAAATGGACCGACCAGTCCGGGCAGGAGAAGTTCTCGACCGAGGTGGTGCTGCCGAAGTTCCGCGGGGAACTGACCATGCTGGACGGAAGGGGCGAGGGCGGCGGCGCCGGCGCCGGCGCTGGCGAGCGGGACGGCGACTACGGCGGCGGCTATTCCGGCGGGTTCTCGAGCGGCCAACGCGCCCCAAAGTCCGGCCCGCAGGAGGCGTTCACAGCCGACCTGGACGACGAAATACCGTTCTAAGCGGCTGGAATCACGGCTGAATTGGGCGGACGCGTGTGTGACGCGGGCGTTCGCCTTTCGCCGCACCGGGGCGAACGGCGCCATTGAGCGCGACGCAGCGTCAGCTTTCGGCGGCGGCTTGACTGTGGCAAGGCTGCGAATCCCTCTCAATACGAGGATAGATTCATGCCAGACGGCACAGCCACCGCTCACCTGCTCCGCCCCAAGCTGCTGACAACGCTCAGCGAAGGGTATGATTTTCCGAAGTTCCAGCGCGATTTTGTCGCCGGCCTGACGGTCGCGGTCGTGGCCCTGCCGCTTTCCATGGCCATCGCCGTGGCGTCTGGCGTGTCACCGGAACGCGGGCTCTATGCCTCGATCGTGGGCGGCTTCCTGGTCTCCGCACTGGGGGGCAGCCGGTTTCAGATCGGCGGTCCTGCCGGCGCCTTCATCCTGCTGGTCGCCGCGGCGGTGACAAAGTTCGGCATTGAGGGCGTGGTCACCGCCATGTTGCTGTCAGGCGTCATGCTGACGTTGCTGGGACTGTCCCGACTGGGGTCGCTGATCCGCCACATCCCGCACGCGGTCACCGTGGGATTCACCTGTGCGATCGCGATGATCATATTCTCCAGCCAGTTGAAGGACTTCGGCGGAATACGCCTGGAGAGTCCCGAACCTGGCCCGCTATTCCCGAAGCTGATGGCGCTAGGCAGTCACCTTCACACCTTGAACCCCGTGGCCGTGGGCCTGGGGATTTCGGTGGCGGTGATCGTCATGATCGTGCGGAAGTATAAACCCCTTTGGCCGGGGATGCTGATCGCGGTCGCGCTTGCATCAGGCGCAAGCGTTCTGCTCCACTTGCCGGTTGAGACCATTGGCGCCCGCTTCGGCGACATTCCGCGGGGAATGCCGCACCCGGTGTTGCCGAACCTGCAATGGGATTATGTGGTCAAGATCTTGCCGACCGCCTTCTCCTTCACCCTGCTGGGCGCAGTGGAAAGCCTGCTTTCGGCCAAGATCGCTGACGGAATGAGCAGCCGAAAACACCGGTCGAACATGGAGCTGGTGGCCCAGGGAATCGCCAATGTGGCGACCTCGTTCTTCGGGGGCATTTGCGTCACTGGGACTATCGCGCGCACAGCCACCAATGTGCGCGCCGGGGCCGTGAGCCCGGTTTCGGGCATGCTGCACGCGGTCTTCGTGCTGATCTTCGTGGTGGCGGCGGCCCAGTTGGCGGCCTTTGTGCCGCTGTCGGCCCTGGCCGGCCTGCTGACGGTGGTGGCCTGGAACATGGCCGAAAAGGAAGAGTTCGTGCGCCTGATGCGCGACTGGCGTTCCGCCACAGTGCTGCTGGCGACCTTTGGCGTGACCATCTTCAGCGACCTCACCAAGGGCATCGCAGCGGGTTGCATTTTGGCCGCCATATTCGCCGCCACGAAACGGCCTGTGGCCGAGGAGGGCGAATAGGAGCGAACGCGTTCAGCGCGGCGCGAGCAGGTCCGCCAGTTCGCGCCGCGCGGCCTCGTACTCGGCAGCCAGCCGGTCAGTGAAGGCGCCTGCCGGCATCGCCGACGCTACCGCGCCGACCCCCTGACCACAGCCCCAGATGTCGCGCCAGGGCCGCGCGTCACGTGCTCCATCGGCCCCGAAGTCGATGCGCTGGGGCTCGACATCCGGCAGATTGTCCGGGTCTAGGCCGGCGCGGGCGACGGCGCCTTTGAGGAAGTTGCCCGGAATCCCGGTGAACAGCTTGCTATTGAGGATATCGTCGGCCTTCGCAGCCAGGACCATGGCCTTGTAGTCGTCCGGGGCGTTGGCCTCGTCGGTGGCGATGAAGGCCGAGCCTACATACCCGAAGTCAGCGCCCATCGCCTGGGCCGCCAGGATGCCGCGGCCGGTGGCGATCGCCCCAGAGAGCGCCAGCGGCCCCTCGTACCAGGCGCGGATCTCGCTCACCAGGGCGAAGGGCGATAGCATGCCGGTGGCGCCGCCCGCGCCGGCGGAGACCGCGATCAGGCCGTCGGCGCCACGCGCCACCGCCTTGCGGGCGAAGCGGTCGCTGATCACGTCGTGAAAGGTGAGGCCGCCATAGCCGTGCACCGCGGCGTTGACCTCCTCAAGGCCGCCCAGCGAAGTGATCACCACCGGGACCTTCCATTTCACGCATAGCTCCAGGTCATGCTCCAGCCGGTCGTTGGAGGCCGCCACGATCTGGTTGACGCCAAAGGCGGCGGCGGGCGCGTCGGGGTGGTCGCGGTCGTGGGCGGCGAGTTCCTCGGTGATCCGATGCAGCCATTCGTCCAGCTGGGAAGCCGGCCGGGCGTTGAGCGCCGGGAAGGCGCCGACGATGCCCGCCTTGCACTGGGCGATAACCAAATCTGGCCCGGAAACCAGGAACATCGGCGCCCCGAACGCCGGCAGGCGCATCCTCAGGCGACGGGCGACCTCGGCGGCGGTTATCATCTATGAATGGGGCGCGGCCTGAGGTCCGCGCACCACCCGGCCGGGCAGGGCGCCGGTGGCTTCGCCCTCGCGATAGGTGACCTGGCCGGAAACCGCGGTGGCGACATAGCCAGAGGCCCGCTGGACGATGCGACGTCCGCCGGTAGGCAGGTCATAGACCGCCTGGGGCGATCCTAGTTGCAGTCGGTCGTAGTCGATGACGTTGAGGTCGGCGCGGTAGCCGGCGGCGATGCGGCCGCGATCGTTCAGACCCACCGCCTGGGCGTTCTCGCTGGTCATCTTGCGGACCACTTCAGTCAGAGCCATGCGCTCGCCGCGCCTGCGGTCGCGGGTCCAGTAGGCCAGCATGGTGGTAGTCCAACTGGCGTCGCAGACCAGGCCCAGGTGGGCGCCGCCGTCGCCGAGGCCCAGGATGGTGTGTGGCCCCTTCATCATGTCCAGAGCGTCGTCCAGCGAGTATCCGGCGTAGTTCTGGGCGGTGAGCAGCATTACCGCGCGGCAGCCCTCTCGTAACAGGAGGTCGTAGGCGAGCTCGGCCGGAGAGATCCCCATGGCCTGGGCGCGGGCAGCGACGCTGTCGGAGGGTTCCGGTTCGTAGTTGGGCGGATCGGACAGATCGAACATCCGAGTCCAGTCGCGCACCGACTTGGTGCGCTTCATGTGGTCGGTCCCGGCCAGTTCGCCGAGCAGCGTCATTCGGGTTTCGGGCCGGTTCAGCTCGGCCGCTCGGCGCGCCAGCGGCATCTTCGCCAGCGGCGCATAGCTTGGGCAATGGACGAAGGGATTCTGTGAAAGCTCATGGCCGAGCAGCAGGCCGGTGGGGCGGCCGAGCACCTGGCCGCGGATATTCAGGCCCTGAGCCTGAGCCTCATGGGTGAGGTCTAGGAGCCGACGCCAGCCGTTCGGGTCGCCGTGCTTCTGATTCAGGGTGAAGGACATCGGCCGACCGGTCTCGGCGACGAGGCGGCGGAACATGGCGAACTCGGCGTCGACGCTCCTGAACTGATCGAAGTCCGACAACGCCTGAAAGACCCCGCGGCCGGTCTGGGTCATCGCGCCCAGGATGGCGCGCAGCTCATCTTCCGCCGCCCCGACGGTGGGGATCGGCTGACCGCGCACCGACTTCTGTTGCACGGCGCGGGAGGTGCCAAAGCCCAGGGCGCCGGCTTCGATCGCCTCGCGGGTCAGCTGGGCCATGTGCGCGCGATCAGCTTCGGTGGCTTGCTCGCGGTCAACGGCGCGCTGGCGCATCACATAAACCCTCAGGGCCGAATGAGGCAGCATCGCGCCGATGTCGGCGTCGTGGGGCTGGGAGTCGACGCTGTCCAGGTAGTCGCCGAAGCTTTCCCAGTTCCAGGGCAGGCCGTCGGCCATCACCACCTCGGGAATGTCCTCGACCCCGGCCATCAGGGCGATCAGTTCTTCTCGGTCCTCGGGGTGGCAGGGCGCGAAGCCGACCCCGCAGTTGCCTGTGACGACGGTGGTGACGCCGTGCTCCGATGACGGCGACAACCGCCGCTCCCAGGTGACTTGGCCGTCATAGTGGGTGTGGATGTCTACGAAGCCGGGCGTGACCAGCAGGCCCTTGGCGTCGATTTCATCTGCGCCGCGCGCCAAGCCTGGCCCAACCGCGGCGATGCGGCCGCCGACCACGGCCACATCGGCCTCGAATGCCGCCTCGCCCGTTCCGTCGAGCACGGTCCCGCCACGAATCACCAGGTCAAAGTCGTAAGTCATCGCCTCGCTCCCGCGCCCTTTCGCGTGGCGCCGCCGGGCGCCGCGCTATAGGTAGGTCCTCAGGTCAACTTACCTGTAAAGGCGCCTAGCGTGGCCGCAAAGTCTCTGACGCTATATGAGAAGATCTGGAACAGTCATGTGGTGGAGGACCTGGGCGACGGGGTCTGCCTGATCGCCACTGACCGCCAGCTGATTTACGACGGCACCAGCTTTCCGGCCTTCGACATGTTGCGCGCCGGGGGCCATGCGGTGCGCCGGCCTTCCTCGACCCTGGCCATGCCCGACCATTCGGTGCCGACCAAGGACCGCGCGGCGATCAGCGGCGGGGCGGCGGCGATGGTGGAACAGTTGCGGCGCAACGCCGTTGACCATGGGATCAGCTTCCTTGGCCTGGATGACGAACGCCAGGGTATCGTGCATGTGGTGGGGCCCGAGCAGGGGTTCACCCAACCCGGACTGATTATCGCCTGCGCCGATTCTCACACATCCACCCACGGTGCGCTGGGGGCGTTGGCCTTTGGGGTGGGCTCGTCGGAACTGGCCCATATCCTGGCCACCCAAACCCTCATCCAGCGCGCCGCGAAGCCCATGCGAGTGGAGATTTCCGGAACGCCGCACCCGGCGGTCAGCGGCAAGGACCTGGCGCTTGCGGTGATGGGAGCGGTCGGCGCAGCAGGAGGCGTCGGTCACGCCATCGAGTTCACCGGCGAGGCGGTGCGGCGGCTGTCCATGGAGGGACGGCTGACGCTGTGCAACATGGCGGTGGAGGCGGGCGCGCGTTCGGGCCTGGTGGCGCCGGATGAGATCACTTTCGCCTGGCTGAAGGGTCGGCCGATGGCGCCGTCAGGGGCGCTATGGGATCAGGCGTTGGCCTACTGGCGCACGCTGGCCTCCGACGAGGATGCGGTGTGGTCGCGCAGGGTCGATGTGGATGCCGGCGACCTCGCGCCGCAGGTCACCTGGGGGACTTCTCCGGACGAGGTGGTCGGCATTGACGCCGTGGTGCCGGGCCCGGACGCGGCGCCCAATGCGGCGGCCGCGACGGCCTGGCGGCGCTCGCTGGACTATGTCGGCCTGACGCCCGGCCAGAGGATGCAGGATGTGAGCGTCGATCGGGTGTTCATCGGCTCCTGCACCAATTCGCGCCTCGCCGACCTGCGCGCGGCGGCCCAGGTGCTCAAGGGCCGCAAGGTCGCCGCCGGGGTTCGCGCCATGGCGGTCCCTGGATCTGGCCTGATCAAGCGCGCCGCCGAGGCTGAGGGTCTGGATCGCATCTTCACCGAGGCCGGCTTCGAGTGGCGCGACCCCGGCTGCTCCATGTGCTTCGGCAGCAAGTTTGACAGCGTCGGTCCCGGCGAGCGATGCGCCTCGACCTCTAACCGCAACTTCGAGAACCGGCAGGGGCCCGGCGCGCGCACGCACCTGGTCAGCCCGGCCACGGCGGCGGCGACGGCGGTGGCCGGCCGCTTCGCCGACGTGCGGGAGTTCGCCTGATGCAGCCCTTCACCAAACTGAGCGCCGTGGCGGTCCCGTTCCCGCAGCCGAACATCAACACCGACGACATCTATCCAGGCCCGCTGGCCAGCCCCGTAGTGCGCCTGAAGAAAGCCTCTATGCGCGATCGCGCCGATATGGGGCTGAATTGCTTCGCCGCTTGGCGCTACGACGATGAGGCCGAACCCAATCCTGACTTCATCCTCAACCAGCCGCCTTACGACCACGCCGAAATCCTGATCGCCGGCGAGAACTTCGGATGCGGGTCGTCGCGGGAGATGGCGGTCTGGGCGTTGGCCGGGATTGGGATCCGCTGCATCATCGCCCCGTCGTTCGGGGACATCTTCTTCAACAACTGCTTCAAGAACGGCGTGCTGCCGGTTCGGCTGGCCGCCGAGGAAACCTCGGCGCTGCGGGCGCTGGCCGAGGATCGGTCGGGACCTACCTTCACTGTCGATCTGCTGGCGAAGACCGTCACCGGCCCCGACGGCCGGGTCAGGCCCTTCGAAGTGGTGGAATATTATCGCCAGGCCCTGCTGGGTGGTCTGGACGAGATCAATGCGACCCTCACGCGCCTCGAGCGCATCGACGCCTTCGAGCAGGACTATCGCGCCCAGCGGCCCTGGCTGACCTATTGAACTAAGCACCGCGCGATTGACCGCGCCCGCGGCGATCGCGCAGATGGCGCCATGCAGCCCTCCCGACACATACCCCTCGCCGGCGCCAGCAACTTCCGCGACTTTGGCGGCTATCCGACCGCCGATGGGCGTCAGGTGAAGTGGCGGTTGCTCTACCGGTCCGACCGCCTGTGCGACCTGACCGCTGAGGACTATGTCGCGCTGGCCCCCCACCGGATCCGATTCGTCTATGACCTGCGCCGCGACTCCGAGGTCGCCGAGGCGCCGACCATCTGGCGGGGCGAACCGGCGCCGGAACTGATCCGCGCCATGATGATGCCGGACTCCGCCGGTCCGAACACCTTTCAGCGCATAGCAGCGGACGAGACCGCCCGCCACGACGCCAACATCACCCGCAAGATCATGCGGCGCATGTACGAGAACATGCTGAGCCTGCCGGCGCCAATCGCGGCCTACGGCATGATCTTCCAGCGGCTTGGCGAGCTGGACGCCTTTCCGGCCCTGTTCCACTGCGCCGGCGGCAAGGACCGCACCGGCGCGGTAGCGGCGCTGATTCTCGACCTGCTGGGGGTCGCGAGGGAGGATATCGCCGAGGACTTCATGCTGACCGGGCTTTATTACGACGCCGCCAACAGCCTGAAGAACAGGGTGAGCCAGATCGTATCAACCGCCGAGATCGGCCATTGGAGCGAAGAGGCCCTGGTCCCGATCTTCGGCGTCGAGCGCGACTATATCGAGACCTTCCTCGACATCCTGGCGGCCGAGGGCGGCGCCGAGCGGTTCCTGACCGACAAGGCCGGCGTGGAGCCGGCGGCGCTGGCGCGGGTCAGGGCGGCGCTGCTGGCGTAGGTCGGCGGGGCGCCACAGGGACCAGCCGAAGGAGATCGCCGCTATCGGTCAGCGCATAGACGAAGCCGTCCGGCCCCGTGGCCAGGTCGCGAAAGCGATCGATCTGGTGCAACAGGGTCTCCACCAGCACCACGCGGTCGCCGTCCACCACCACCCGCAGCAGATCGCGCTGCTTCATGGTGCCGACGAAGAAATTTCCGCGCCAACGGGGGAATGCCGCGCCAGCATAGTACTCGATATCCGAAACGGCGGGCGACGGCTCCCAGTTCATCACCGGCTGTTCCACGCCGTCCTGCTCGGGGTTGGAGGCGACGGGTTGGCCATCATAGCGGTGCCCCCAACTGACGATCGGCCAACCGTAGTTGAGCCCCTTGCGCACGTGGTTCAATTCGTCGCCGCCGCGTGGGCCGTCCTCGACCTCCCAGAGCGCACCCGCAGAATCGAGGGTGAGGCCCGACGGCTCGCGATGGCCGTAGCTCCAAATGTAGGGATAGGCTCCGGATTTGGCGACAAAGGGGTTGTCGGACGGAACCGAACCGTCGTCCCTGAACCTCAGCACCTTGCCGTCGGGGACCGACAGGTCCTGCGCGCCCTTGCCCGGTCCTTCCCCAGGATAATCCGGATCGGAATAGGGTGTCCCGACATAGAGATTGGCCGCGGCGTCGAACTTCATCCGCAGCGAGTTGGTCTTCTGAATCGGGAATTCGGCGATCGTTGTGCTGTCGGTCCAGCGCATACCTTGCAGGCGGCCGCGGGTGATCGTCGCCAGAAGTCTGGTGGACAGCGAGCCCGGGAAACGTCGGGCCTCCTCAGCTGCCCTTTCCGGCGAAAGGGTGCGGGCGGTCAGCAGATAGATCCACCCATTACGCCGGTAGTCGGGATGCACAGCTACGCTCAGCATCGCGCGGCGCAGCGCCTGGGTCATGCCTTTGGTGTCGCCGGTTGGCGCACCGATCACCGAGTCTGCCAACAGCTTGCCATGGTCGACCACCCGAAGGCGCCCCGCGGTTTCGGTGATCAGGATGCGCCCGTCCGGCAGGAAGGCGAAGGCGTAGGGCGGTCCGACCTTGGCCACCGCCTGAACGCGGAAGTCTTCCGCATCGCTGTGGACGACCCCCTTTGGCGGCGGCGATGGCATGAAGCTCGCCATCCGCGCCCGATCCTCCGCGGTGAGGTTTGCGGCGCGGGCGCGAAGATATGAGATCACATCGTCGATCTGCGCGCCCGTCAGGCGGTCGCCCGCCGGCGGCATCAGCGGCAGATGACCCTCGCGAATGCTTTTGGCGACGCTGGCGTCGTCGCCGCCGTATTTCCACTTGAGGCCCAGCAGCGGCGGGGCCATGCCGCCGGCGGCGCCGGGGCCATGACAGCCGGCGCACCCGGTCTGGGCGAACAGCTCGGCGCCCCTGGCGGCATCGGCGCCTGTTAGCGGTTGCGCCACAGCCGATGCAGCGGACAGGGCCATGGCGATTGCGAGCGGCAAGATCCAACGCACGGCGGCGTCCTCCCCATGACTTGCGCTGCCGGCCCGGTCGGGCCGCCGCGCCGTTTTATATGAGCGCCGGTTTGGCCTAGGCAAAATCGGCGCGCTGAGTTCGGACGCCACCATACGAGAGTTTTCGGCGCCGGGAACCGGATGACAATGCCCCGGGTGCGAGAGAGACGGCGATGACGATGGACTACGCCGCTGAAGGTGATTTCAGCGGGCCGGCGATACCGGCCCGGATCTCCGGACTCCGTCGATAGCCAGAACCACCTCGATCCGGCGAACCTCGTCGCGGCCCAGACGGCCATGAACGCCCTGGGCGTCTGCGACACCCACCAAGTTCCATCGTGATTGGGAAGGGTCCTATCGCCACGCCGGCGGCTTGCGGTCGCCCACGCCGGCCAAGGCCGCACTAGCTTCGGCTGCGTCGAAGGCGGCCAGGATCCGGTCGAAGCGTTCGCGCAGGATCGGCCGGTATTCAGGGTGGGTGAAGACGTAGAGCTCATCGGCCTTCACTGCCTCCACCACCCTGGCGGCCACCACCGCCGGCGAGACCCCCCCGTCGAAGCCGGCCGACATCTCCGGCTTTTCGAGACCTGACAGTTCCTTGTCACCGCCATAGGCGTCCTGGCGGTTACGCCGGCTGTGGCGGAAATTGGTGTCGACGATGCCGGGGCAGAGGATCGACAGGCCGATCTTGCGGGACGCCAGTTGCGGCGCCCAAGCCTCGCTGAGCGAAACCACCGCGGACTTGGAGCCAGAGTAGGGGGTCAGGCCCGGCGAGGCCAGCAGGCCGGCGATAGAGGCGGTGTTGACGATATGACCACCCTCGCCGTGGGCGCGGATCACCGGTGTGAAGGTTTCGACCCCATGCACCACGCCCATGACATTGACGTCGAACACCCAGTTCCAGTCGCGTTCGGGAATTTCAGTCATCCGCCCGCCGGTGCCGACGCCGGCGTTGTTGCATACAAGATGCACCTTGCCGAACGCAGCCAGCGCCGCTTCGGACGCCGAGCGCACTGAGGCGCGGCTGGTGACGTCGGTGACGACGCCCTCGGCAGTGATCCCCAACGCGCGCAGTTGCTCAACCGCCTTGGCCAGTGCGTCGGCCTCGATATCGGCGATCATCACCTGCATGCCCTGGCGTCCGAACGCCTCGGCCATGGCCCGGCCGATGCCGCTGGCGCCGCCGGTGATGAAGGCGGTCTTTCCGTCCAGATCCTGCATGCTGGTGCTCCTTTTATCGCGCCCGCCACGCCGGCGACCGTTTTTCCGCGAAGGCGGCCAGGGCCTCGGCGTGATCGTGCGTCAATCTTAGTCGCTCCAGGGCGTCGCGCGCCATGGCGTCGAGGTCCGTTTCGGGTGTTTCAGCGGCGATGCGGGCGATGGCGAGGCTCTCAGCGACCGACGCCGGCGCGCAATCGGCGACACCCAAGGCCAGGTCGAGGGCGGCGTCCAGCAGGTGCTCCCAGGTTGTCACGGCGTTGACGAGACCCAGCGCATAGGCCCGCGCCGCCGGGATCGGGCGACCGGTCAGCACCATCTCCATGGCCGGCGCCCGCGGAATCGCGCGCGGCAGGCGGAACACCCCACCGCCGGCCGCCAATATGCCGCGGCGGGGTTCCGGCAGGCCCAGGCTGGCGGTGTCGGCGGCGACAATCATCTCGCAGGCGAGCGCCATTTCCAGGCCACCCCCCAGCACCGGCCCATCCACCGCGGCGATCCAGGGTTTGGTGCGCCCGGGGTTGGTCAAGCCGCCCAAGGCGCCGTCCGGACTGAACCGCTCCCCCTCGGCCATGGCGATCAGGTCGCCGCCGGCGCAAAACATGCCCGGCGTCGAAGAGATCAGCACGCCGGCGCGGATTGTGGGGTCGGTCTCAACCAGGGTCGCGGCGTCGGAGAGGTGGTCGGCAAGGGCGCGGTTGATGGCGTTGCGACGGTTAGGGCGGTTGAGCCGCAGCACCAGGGCGGACCCGCGCCGCTCCACCAGGATTTCATCACCTGCCGTCGTGACCATGGTCGCCTCCCTTACCGGCCGCGAGCTTACCTGCATCGGCGCCGAAGTCGTGGGACTGTTGCGGCCATCGCCCGGGGGTCTCATAAATCCAAACTGGACGCGCTTCCGGCGCGCTCGAAAAATGCGCCGACGCAAGCGGGCGACAGACCATGAGGTTCAGGCGATGAGCGGCATTGGCTTCGTTGACTGCGGCGGGGCTCCGGCCTGCGCGCATCGTATCCACGCCCACCCGGCGGGGCGCGGACCAAGGCCGCGGCGAATCGTCGACATCCACGCCCACTGTCTTGTGCCGAAGGCGCGGGCGCTTGTTCCTGGACCCACCATCGGGGGCGGCCCTCCGCCTGGGATCGGGGTCGCGGAGGATGATGTCGACCTGCGGATTGCGGCCATGGACTCCCAGGGCGTCGACATGCAGGTCCTGAGCATCAATGCCTTCTGGTATGGCGCGGATGTCGACCTCTCGCGCCAGATCATAGACCTGCAGAATGAGACCTTGGCGGAGACGGTCGCTCGCCATCCCGATCGCCTGGCGGCCCTGGCCACGGTGGCGCTGCAGCACCCCGAGGAGGCGGCGCGACAGCTGGAACATGCCGTAAAGGCCCTGGGCCTGAGCGGCGCCCTGGTGGGCGGATCGGTCGAAGGGGCCGAATTAAGCGATCCACGTTTCCATCCGTTCTGGGCCAAGGCGGAGGAGCTGGGTGCGGCGATCTTTCTGCACCCGCAGGGCTGGCCAGATCCGCAGGGCCGACTGAATGGCCGCGGCTTCCTGCCGGTGGTGGTCGGCTATCCCCTGGAGACCACCGTGGCGCTGGCGCACCTCATCTATGAGGGAACGCTTGACCGTTTTCCGGACCTAAAGCTCTGCGCCGGCCATGGCGGGGGCTTCCTGCCGGCCTATGCCGGGCGCTTCGACGCCGTGCTGACCACGTTTCCGGCGGTGGCCGCGGGGGTAAAGCTGAAAAAGGCGCCCAGCGCCTATCTGCGCGACCTCTACTACGACAGCCTGGTGTTCACTCCCGAAGCGCTCCGCCACCTGGTGGCGGAGGTGGGGGCTGACCGGATCATGCTGGGGTCCGACTGGCCATTTCCCTGGACCGATAAGGGCGTGGATCATGTCTTGGACACACCTGGGCTAACCGAAGCGGAGCGGGCGGCGATCCTGGGCGAAACCGCGATCGGCCTGTTTGGGCTGAAGGTCGGGGCGGGCCGATGAGCATAGGGCTGACGGTCAACGGCGTCGCCTGTTTGGTGGACGCCGATCCGGGCCAGCCGCTGGTCTACGCCCTGCGCAACGAACTGGACCTGAAGGGCGTTCGCTTCGGCTGCGGCGACGGCGATTGCGGCGCCTGCGCCGTGCTGATTGACGCTGAGGATCGGCAAGCCTGCCAGATGACGCTGGCTGAAGCTGAGGGCAAGTCGGTGACAACCGTCGAAGGGCTGGTGGGACCAGACGGCGCGCCTGGGCGAGTTCAGCAAGCGTTGATCGAGCGGCGCGCCGGGCAGTGCGGCTACTGCCTATCCGGGATCGTCATGCGTCTGGAAGCCATGCTGCGGCGCGGCGAGCGGGATCGGGCGAAGATCATTGAAGGTCTCGCCGCTAACCTCTGTCGCTGCGGCGCTCACGCGCGCATCCTGCGGGCGGTGGATGATCTGCTGGCGACGCCATGACCCATAAGCTTGGCGAGCATATCGGCGACTGGATCGCCTTTCCGACGCCGGGCCGGGTTGAGGTGCGCACCGGCAAGGTGGAAATCGGACAGGGGGTGCGCGAGGCGCTGACCCGCATAGCCGCCGAGGAGCTGGATATCGACCCGGCCCAGATCGATCTGATCAGCGGTGACACCGCGCGCACGCCCGACGAAGGTTACACCGCAGGCAGCATGTCGATTTCCGGCGGGGGGGTGGCCGTGCGCCAGGCGACTTCGGCGGCGCGGGCGCTGTTCGAGGCGGCGGGAAGGGGTGAAGGACGGCCGGATTATTGGGCGTTGTCGGATAGCATGGATCTCGATCGTCCGGTGGCGGACTTCGCCCGACCGAAGTCGCCGGCCGCCTATGTCCTGACCGGGACCGGCGGCGGCGGACGCGCGCTGAACGCGCAGGTCAAGGGGGCGGCGTTCATCCACGACCTCGAAATGCCAGGCTTGCTGCATGCGCGCATGGTGCGTCCCCCTTGGCTGGGAGCCGAGGTCAAGCGAATGGGCGAGGCGTCGGCCGGCGCGCGCGTGATCCGCGACGGGTCCTTCATCGGGGTGGTTTGCGAGCGGGAAGCCGACGCCGTGGCGGCGGGCGAGCGCTTGGCCCTTACGACCTTGTGGTCGAAGGCGCCTGGTGCGGGCGACCCCTTGGATATCATCGACAGATCCAATGAACCGGCGCCGCTGGACGATGCGCCCATATCGGTCACTGCGTCACGCGGGTTCATCGCGCATGCCTCGATCGCGCCGTCCTGCGCCGTCGCTATGTGGGACCAAGGCCGCCTGACGGTCTGGACCCACACACAGGGGGTTTTCCCTTTGGCGCGAAGCCTGGCCGCGATGCTGAGCCTGGACGCCGACGCCGTACGGGTGATCCATGCGCCTGGCGCGGGGTGCTACGGCCACAACGGCGCCGACGACGCCGCCGCCGACGCCGCCATGCTGGCCATGGCGACGCCCGGCCGGCCGGTGCGGGTGCAATGGACCCGCGCCCAGGAGCTGACATCGAGCCCGATGGGGGCGGCCATGCGCACAACGGTTTCGGCGAGCCTTGGCGCCGATGGGCGCATCGCGACGATGCACACGGGCGTGGTCAGCTTCACCCATGTGCGCAGGCCGGGGGTAGGGGGCGTGAATCTGCTGGCGGGCTGGCTGCGCGCCGGCGGAGCGGTCGATCCGGTGATCACCGGACCGATGCCGGCGGCGAGCGGCGGCGATGCGGAGCGGAACGCCACGCCGGGCTATGACATCGCCGAGACGTCCATTTGGCGCACCATCGTGCAGCACCCGCTGGCGCGTACCTCGGCCCTGCGGTCCCTGGGCGCGCATGTGAACGTCACGGCGCTGGAGGGGGCCATGGACGCCAGCGCGGCGCTAACCGGGGAAGACCCGGTAGTCTATCGTCTGCGGCACCTATCCGATCCCAGAGCCCGGGCGGTGATTGAACGGGTGGCGGCAATGGCGGGGGGCTGTGCGCCCGGCTCGGGCCGGGGGATCGGCTATGCGCGCTACAAGAATGTCGCCGCCTATTGCGCTGTAATCGTGGAGACGGAACTGGCGGAGACGCTGCGGGTGACCCGGGCCTGGGCGGTCGTGGATGCCGGCTGCGCTGTGGACCCGGATGGGGTGGAGAACCAGATCGAGGGCGGGATCATCCAGGCGCTGTCCTGGACCCTGAAGGAGGCGGTCAATTTTGCGGATGGCGCGCCGTCGGGCGCCGGCTGGTCCGACTATCCGATCCTGCGCCTCGATGAGACGCCGCAGATAGTTGTGGAGATCCTGCAGCACCTGGACCAGCCGCCGCTCGGCGTCGGCGAGGCCGCCTGCGGGCCGACCGCCGCGGCGGTCTGCAATGCCCTGGCCGCCCTGACCGGCGTGCGGACCGCCGATCTGCCGCTGACCCGAGAACGGCTGGCGCGTGCGTTGGGCTAAAGGGTAGGGTGGCGAATGCTCTACACCGTCATGAAGGCCCTGCTGTCCGGCGCGATCGTCGCCGCGGTGTCCGAAGTCGCCAAGCGTTACCCCGGATGGGGCGGGCTGTTGGCTTCGCTGCCGCTGGTGAGCGTGTTGGGTATGATCTGGCTATGGCGGGACACCCAAGACGCCGAGGGGATGGCGGCGCATGCTACGGGCACGTTCTGGTTCGTTCTGCCGTCGCTGCCGATGTTCCTACTGATCCCGGCCCTGTTGAGGCGCAGCGTCGGGTTCTGGCCGGCGTTGGGCGTTGGGTGCGCGGTGACGATAGGCCTCTATTTCGCCGTGGCGACCATCGGGCCCCGGTTCGGTCTGAGGCTGTGACGGGGTGTTCGCGCGCCTGCGAATGGGTAAACCTGCGCGGAACACTCCAGATTGAGGAAGCACCCGGCTATGTACGAGAACATCAGCGTCACGCGCGATGGCCACATCACCACGATCACGCTCAATCGGCCGCAGGTGATGAACGCTATTTCGCCGGATATGCACTGGGAGTTACAGCGGGCCTTTGATGACTTCGCCACCGACGCCGACCAGTGGGTGGGAATCGTCACTGGCATGGGGGAACGGGCGTTCTGTGCGGGATCGGACCTGAAGAACATCGCTGCCGGAGGCAAGGTGACGCTGCCGCCGTCGGGCTACGCCGGGCTGATCGGCCGCTTCGACCTGGACAAGCCCTTGATCGCGGCGGTGAACGGGGTGGCGGTGGGGGGCGGCTTCGAAATCGCGCTCTGCTGCGACCTGATCGTGGCCAGCGACAAGGCGAAGTTCGGCCTGCCGGAACCCAAGGTGGGCCTGGCGGCGGTGGGTGGCGGGCTGTTGAACCTGCCGCGCCAGATCCCGCTCAAACAAGCCATGGGGATGATCCTGACCGGTCGGCAGGTGTCGGCCCAGGAAGGTCTGGCGCTGGGATTTGTCAATGAGGTGACGGCGCCGGAAGACCTGATGACCGCCGCCCGCCGCTGGGCGGACGAGATCCTGGCCTGCAGCCCCATGTCGATCCGCGCCTCCAAACAGACGGTGATGCGAAGCCTGGCGGAGCTTTCCGTTGAAGTCTCCCTGGCGGCGCAGTCGGACTACCCGGCGATGTTGGCCATGCGCGGCTCGGACGACAGCAAGGAAGGCCCCAGGGCCTTCGCCGAGAAGCGCACGCCGCAGTGGAAGGGACGCTGAGCATGACGGCGATGCTGCCGGGGGCGGTGGGGATGCGGCGGGCGCGGCAGATGTCTCTGCCCGGCGAGATGATCGGGGCGGAGCGTGCGCTGGAATGGGGTCTAATCAATGAGATCGTGGCGCCCGACGCCTTGCGTGGCCGCTGCCTGGAGATCGCCGGGCTGATGATCGCCTCCAACGAGAGCTCCGTGCTAGGCCAGCCGGCGCTGTTCCGCGAAGGCGACGGCGCATCAGTGAAGGACGCCTTTGCCTTGGAGGACGCGGTACGGGAGCGGCGGCGGGCCGCGCAGGGATAGGGGATGTCGCCGTCACCCCTGACCTACGCCAAACGCGAAAGCATTCTCGAGCAGGTCAGCCGCGAATGGCGTCTAGAGCCAGACATGCTGGTCGCGGCGCTGCCGACCTTGACCCAACGGCTGCCGCTCAACCAGGTCACGGCTATTCGGTTGAGCTTCGCGCCGACCGAGTACAAGCCCTGGCGCTATCGCTGCGTGGTGAAGCTGAAGGATGGCCGCCGGACCGAGTTCGACAACGGCCATTTCGCAGGGGTCGCCGACTTCACCGACCAGTCCGCTGCCTATCGAGCCTTCGTGCTGGCGCTGCTGGAACAGCTGCGCGCGGCCAGCCCCGCCGCCCGGCTGGAGATCGGCGAAACAACATCCGCTTATATGGGTCAGATCGCCCTGGTGACCGTGGCCGCCGCGGCTTTGCTCCTGGTGCTGATGCTCACTGCGGGCGCGGCGGTCGTATTAGGGCCGGTGCTGTGGAACGCGGCCTTCATCCTGATTTCCCTGCCGCTGCTCCTGGCATGGCTGAGGCGGGCGCGACCCAGGCGGATCAATCTGGACGATCCCCTGCCGCCGGACGCCCTGCCGCCGGCCTGAGGCGAGTCTACCGCTTCTTGCCCAGCTCGGCGGCGATGTCCTTGGTCAGGCGGCCGACCTTGCGATGGGCGGCGGTGAGCTGGTCGCGGGTGACGCCCCAGCGCTTCATCCAGTATTCCACCGCCTTGCGTTCGCTGAGGTCCAGCCGGTCGGTGTCGATGAATCCGCGCTTGTCCTTCAGGCCGGCCATGGCTGTCGCCCTCCTCAGATCAGCGGCGAGGGGGAGACCCCCAGTTCCGCCAGCAGCGGTGCTGCGTCCGCCAGCCGGGCGGTGAACAATTTCGGGTCCGCCGTCACCAGCTGATAGGCCGCTTCGGCCGGAATTTCCACCGGTTGGGTTCCCTCCAGCGCCACGTCGTCGCCCGAGATGGCGCGGCGGTTGCCCGGCGTATCGATGAATCCGGGGCTCAGCGAATTGACCGAGACGCCGTCTGCATAGAGCTCCTCGGCCAGGGCGGTGGTGAACCGCTCCAGGGCCGCCTTGGTCATCGGATACAGCAGGCCGCTCATGGTCGGTGGGTCAAAGGGCGCCACGTTGTGGGTGCTGGCCCCCGACGAGATGTTGACGATGGCGCCGCTGCGGTTGGCCCGCATGGCCGGCGCCAGGCGCTGGGCCAGATCGAAGGCGGCGAAGACATTGATCTCGAAGATGGTTCTGAGGCGCTTTTCACTCAACCGCTCGAACGGCCCGCCCATCAGGGCCGCGGCGTTATTGACCAGGATGTCGATCCGGCCGGCCTGCGCCAGAGCTTCGTCCGCCAGTTGCGCGCGCGATGCGGGATCGCCCAGGTCGGCCTGCAGCAGACTGGCCTTGCCGCCCGCACCGGTGATCCGCGCCACCACGTCCGCAAGGGTTCCCGGATAGCTGCTCTCGCCCGCGGCCGCGGTGCGGGCGGTGACGATCACACGGGCTCCGGCCATGGCCAGCCGCACGGCGATGGCCTCGCCGATGCCGCGGCTGGCGCCGGTGACGAGGGCGGTCTTGCCGGCGAGCTTGCCTTGGGGGTCGACGTGGGCGGGCATGTGGATCCTGAGGCGATTTGGCTGACGTGGCGGCCTTATGGATCAGAATGAGGCGAAAGACACCAGTTGGCGCAGCTCCGACTTGAGCGACGGGTCGAAAACGTGATGAATCGCCACTCGCAAGCCGGGAAACCCCAAAATGGCCCTCGAACTTCGCCCCAACTGCGAATTCTGCGACAAGGACCTGCCGGCGGACGCCGAGGATGCGCGGATCTGCAGCTATGAATGCACCTTCTGCGCCGCCTGCGTGGAGACGAAGCTGCACAACGTCTGTCCCAACTGCGGGGGCGGGTTTGCGCCGCGGCCGATCCGGCCCGCGACGGCGTGGAGGCCAGGCCTGTCGCTGGCGGAGCGGCCGGCGGGGACCAAGCGCCATCACTTGAGCTACAGCCCCCAGGACATCGCCGCCCACTCAGCGCGCATCTGTCATATCGCGCCGCCGAAACGTTGACGCGCCGCCTCAGCCGGTCTTTGACTGCTCACCCGCTGCGCGAACAGGAGATCGCCCCATGAAATCCCCCATCTGCGAGATGCTCGGCATCGAGTTTCCCTTGTTCGCCTTCAGCCATTGCCGCGACGTGGTGGCGGCGGTCAGCCGGGCCGGCGGCTTTGGGGTGCTGGGGGCGGTGAACCACTCAGCGGAATCCATCGAGATGGAGCTGAAGTGGATCGACGACCATGTGGACGGCAAGCCTTATGGCCTGGACGTGGTGTTCGCCGACAACCTGGCCACCGCCGGGGAGGAACACGTCACCTATGCCGACCTGGCGCCCAGGGTGTCCCAGGCGCACCATGATTTCGCGGCCCGGCTTCTGGCCGACGCCGGGGTGACACCGCTGGCCCAAGAGCGCAGCGAGGACAATCCCCAGCCCTTCGACCCGGAACAGGCCATGGAGGTGCTGAACGTCGCCTTCCGCCACCCGATCAAGCTGATCGCCAATGCGCTGGGCGTGCCGCCGCCGGCAATGATTCGCATGGCGCATGAGCACGGGGTGCCGGTGGCGGCGCTGGTGGGCGCCAAGGAACATGCGCTGCGCCAGATCGCGGCGGGGGTGGACGTGCTGGTGGTGCAGGGCACGGAGGCCGGCGGCCACTGCGGCGAGGTCTCAACCATGGTGCTGGTGCCCGAGGTGCTGAAGGCCATCAAGCCGATCAAGAATGTGCCGGTGCTGGCCGCTGGCGGCATCATGGGCGGCCGCCAGATGGCCGCGGTGATGGCCATGGGCGCGGCGGGCGCCTGGACCGGCACGGTATGGCTGACCACCCCGGAGAGCGGCCTGTCGGAAGTGACCATGGAGCGGCTGGTGGAGGCCTCCAGCCGCGACGCGGTGCGCACCCGCAGCCGAACCGGCAAACCCTGCCGCCAGCTACGTTCGGCCTGGAGCGAGGCGTGGGAGCGCAATCCCGACAGCCCTGGCGCACTGCCGATGCCGCTGCAGACTCTGGTCAGTGAGATTCCGCTGCGCTCGGCCGAACGGGCCGCCTCAGCGGGCAATGTGAAGGCCCGCGACCTCGTCACAAGTCTCTGCGGTCAGGGTGTGGGCCTGCTGGATTCGGTGCGCTCGACGACCCAGGTGGTGCAGGAATTCAAAACCGAGTTCCTGGAGGCCGTCGAGCACATGAATGCGCTGCTGGAGGATTAGGCGCTCTTCAGACCCTCGAACAGGATGAACCGGTAGTCCGCGCCCAGGAACCTATGCTTGCGGGCTTCCGTGTAGGCAGGGCTGTCATACCAGGCCTTGGCCGACGCCATATCGGGGAACTCGATCAGCACAACGCCCTCGGTGGGCGGGCCTTCCAGGGCCTCGTTGGCCCCATAGGCGGCCAGCAGTTTCATGCCCTCCGCACGCGCTTTTCCCGCCGTGGCGCTGTAGGCCTTGAGCTCGGCGGGGTCCTTGGTCTTGTCACGGATGGCGACGACGTAAGCGGGCATTTGATCCTCCTTGATTTCGGCCATACTGCACCATGTAACCAAGGGAGGGAAAGATGTCCGACCAAGATGGCAAGGTGGCTGTGGTCACCGGCGGCGGCGGCGGGGTAGGGCGCGCTGAGGCGCTGCAACTGGCCAGGGACGGTGCGGCGGTGGTGGTGAATGACTTCCGCGGCGAGGCCGCCGAGGAAACCGCGGCGATGATCCGCGACGCCGGAGGCCGGGCGGTGGCGTCCGTTGGCGACATCAGCCTGTGGGACACGGGCAAGGCGATGATCGAACGCGCCCTGGCCGAGTTCGGCCGCCTGGACGTGCTGATCAACAACGCCGGCAACTCGCGGCCGCGCTATATCGTCAACATGACCGAGGAGGACTGGGACAGCGTCATCGGCATCCACCTGAAGGGCTCGTTCGTCGGCACGAAATTCGCCGCCCTGCATTGGCAGGCCGAGACCAAGCGGCTGGGCGCGCCGGTGGGGGGCGCGGTGATTTTGACCACCTCCACCAACGGGCTGCACGGCCAGCCGGGCTACATCAACTACGTGGCGGCAAAGTCGGGCGTCGCCGCCATGGCCACCACCCTGGCCAAGGAGCTCGCACCCTTCGGCGTGCGGGTGAACGCCATCGCGCCGTTGGCGTTCAGCGGCATGACCACGCCGATCTGGGGCAGCGCCATCTTCCCGGAGGAAAAACGCGAGGAGCTGTCGCCGGAGCAGGTGGCGACGGTGGCCTGCTGGCTGGCCGCGCCGCGGTCAGCTCCGCTCACCGGCGAGGTGGTGAGCTTCGGGGGGCAGCGCCTGCGTAGCTACGACGAATGGCCGATCAAGGGCGAGGCGGCGGCTGACGGGCTTTGGAGCTATGCGGCGCTGGACGCAGCGCGGGGGAGCCTGTTTCCGCAATGAGCCCCGCCGAAACCCTCGCCCGACGCTATTTCGACAATGTCCGCGCCAAGGACGCCGCCGCTGTGGCGGGCTGTTTCGCACCGGACGGGGTTCTGAACCTGCCCAACGGCGCACAGCTTGCCGGGCGGGCGGCCATCGAAGCCATGTACCGGGGCATCTTCGCCAGGGGGACGCCGAACCCGCAGGTGGTGGCGGTGATTTCGCAGGGCGAGCGCTGCGTCGCCGAAATCCGCGCCACCCAGCCGAACGGCAAGACCCTGCCCTTCGCCGACGTGTTCACCCTGGATGGGAATGGCGCGGTGGCGGAGTTGACGATCTACGCGACCACGTCGGCCTGAAGCACTCAGCTCACCCCAACAGCTCCTCGACGCTGAGGGACTCAGTGACGCGATAGGCGGGCCAGGCGGCTTCCAGGTGGGCGCGCCAGAAGGCCTCGGCCTTGCCGGGTTCGCGGCGTTCCACCAGGGCGACGAGGCGGGCGTGGGCGTCGTCGGCGAGGCGGCGTTCGGATTCTTTGGACGAGCCGGGCTCAGCCATCTCCACAGCGCCCTGGCCGGCGATGATGTCGTCAAGCTGCAAGGTGAGCACGGCCAGGGTCTGATTGCCGCAAAGATCCAGGACGGCGGTATGGAAATCGGCCGCGGCGCGGCCCCAGGCGCGGGCGTCGGCGACCAGGGCGCGCTCGGCGCTGAGGAGGCGCTTCAGCCGGGCGATGGCCTCGGGCGTCGGGCGTTCGGCCAACAGGCGGGCCGCGTAGGGCTCGATGGCCAGCCTTGCCTGGTAGACATCGGCCAAGGTGGCTTGGCGGCGGCGCAGCAACAGGCCCGTGTGGCGCGCGGCGATGCGGGCGCTGGGCGGCTGCACCCGGGCGCCGCGACGGGCGCCTTGGTTGGAGCGCACCAGTCCCTCCATCTCCAGGACCCGGATCGCCTCGCGCACGGGGGTGCGCGAGACGCCGAAGCGGGCGACCAGTTCGCCCTCGGTGGGCAGGTTACCGTCCTCGGCGATCTCGCCGCTGGCGATCTGGCGGCGCAGTTCGCGCAGCACCAGCTCGGCGGCCTTGGGGGTGGGCGCGGGTGCGGGCATTCGGGCTCCGGCGGCTGGGTGCGACCCAACCTGTATGCGAAGTCAGCGCCGGCCGCCAGTCCGGTCGAATGCGCTTGGCGCCTTGCGCCCAGTCTGGTCTCATCCCTGCGCAAGATCAAAAACGAGAGGAAACCCCATGCCTGTGATCGAACCGGTTCCCCTGGAGCACCTTGATGATGAACTGCGCGGCCTGATCGCCGAGGGCCGCGCCAGCGGCATGCTGAGCACCAGCATTCCTAACCAGATCTGGGCCTACCGGCCTGAACAGTCGAAGGAGATGATCCGCCGCTACAAGCTGTCGTTCAACAAGGGGTTCCTGGAGCCGCGGCTGTGCGAGCTGGTCCGGCTGCGTATCGCCATGTTCAACGACTGTGTCGCCTGCAAGGTGGCGCGCAAGTCGCCCGAGGTTAGCGAAGAGGACGTGGCCTGCCTGGCTTCCGACGACGCCCGGTTCACGCCGCGTGAGCAGATGGCGCTGCGGTTCGCCGAATTGTTCGCCACGGATCACTTCGCCATCGACGATGCGATGATCGCCGAGATGGGCAAGCTGTTCAGCAAAGCCGAGATCATCGAGCTGGGCATCCAGGTGTCCAGCGCGCTGGGCGGCGGGCGTCTGGCGCATGTTCTGCGCGCCTACGACCATGACGACCGCCCACCGGTGCTCCGCTACGAGGGTGAGTTCGCCCCCGCCGCGGCCGCCGTCAACGCCGCCTAGGCGTCGCGCGGCGTGCCAGATCTGACGGGCAGGGTCATCGTCGTCACCGGCGGGGCCCGTAACATTGGCCGCACCACGTCCGAGCGCCTGATGCGGTGCGGCGCCCAGGTTGCGGTCGTCGACATTGACGCAGGCGCCGCTGCGCTCGCCGCGCAGGAGATCGGAGGCGGCGCGCTGGGCCTATGCGCCGATATCAGCGATCCTGAACAGGTGCAGGCCATGGTTAGCGCCGTGCTCGAGCGCTACGGCCGCATTGACGGTCTGTTCAACAACGTCCGCATCCTCACCCCGCAAGTCATCGAGGGGGATACGCACGCCGCCGATATCGATCTTGGCGTCTGGGACCAGATCTTCAGCGTCAATGTGCGTGGCACGCTCATCGTCAGCAAGTACGTGATTCCACACATGCTGGCGGCGGGCGGGGGCTCGATCGTCAACATGTCCTCCATGGAAGGCCTACGGCCACGGGCTGGCGTACGTATCGGCTATGCCACCAGCAAGGCGGCGATGATCCAGATGTCGCGGCACATGGCGGCCACCTACGGCAAGCAGGGCCTGCGCTGCAATGCGATCGCGCCGGGCACGACCCTGACCGAAAGCGTCCGCAAGAACGTCTCGGAAGCGCAGAGAGCCCGATCGCTGGAAACCATTATGACCCCTTATCTGGGCGAACCCAGCGACATCGCCGATCTGGTCGCCTTTCTGATGAGCTCGGAAAGCCGGTACATCACTGGCCAGGTGGTCTCCATCGACGGTGGCGCTCTGGCGTTCCGGCCAGACTGAGGCGCGTGAGTCTTTCGCGTGAGTTTGAACTGACGGCCCTTTGAAGGCAGTCCTGGGAGTGAAGTCGCCTTGGTCACATCCGTCGCACACCAGAGCCGCAATCGGCTCGCCGCAATGCCCCTGGAGATCTTCCTATGAGCGCGCCCTCCGAAATTGAGGGGCAACCGGCTCCAGCGGACGCGATTCGCGGTCCTTACGGCCGGACCGGTTATCGCTGGTATGTTCTCGCGCTACTCACCGTCATCTACACCTGTCACGCCATCGACCGGGGTATGCCCAATATCCTGCTGGAGCCGATCCGGCATGAGTTCGGACTGAAGGACAGCCAGCTTGGCCTGTTCTCGGGCCTGGCCTACGCCCTGTCCTTTTCTCTTTCTATTCTCCCGATGGGTTACCTCAGCGACCGCGCCAATCGGCGCAACTTCCTTGGGATCATCGTGCTTGCCTGGAGCGCCTGTACGGCGCTGGGCGGATTTGCGCAAAACTTCGTGCAGCTGGTGCTGGCGAGGGTTGGCGTCGGCGCGGCTGAATCGGGCGCGGCGCCAGTGGCCATGCCGATGATCGCCGACATCTTTCCGGCCAGGACCCGCGGCTCGGCCTTGGGCGTCTTCTACCTCAGCAATGCCGTAGGAGTGCTAGTGGCCAGCACGGTCGGAGCCTATGTGGCGGCGACCCATGGCTGGCGTATGGCGTTCTTCCTGGCCGGTCTCCCGGGCATCCTGCTGGCCGTCCTATTATTCACGACGGTGATCGAGCCCCGGCGCGGGGCCGCCGAAGTCGACGCGGTCGCGGGCGAATCCGCCGGCCCACCGCCGAAGCTGAGCGAAACCTTCCTGTTCCTGTTCCGCAATCCTGGCTTGATATGCCTGATCCTGGGTTGCGGCATCCTTGGCATGATCTCGATCACCATGGGCGCGTGGGCCGGTTCCTTCTTCATTCGCATCCACCACCTGAACCTCCCGCAGGTTGGTCTGATCCTCGGGTTCGGCGGCGGTGGCGCGGCGGCGGTGAGCCCGCTGCTATTCGGCTGGTTGGGTGACAGGCTGGGCCAGCGCGACCCACGCCTGACGCTGCTTGCGGTGGCTGCAGCCGCGCTGGTCGCGCTGGCCTGTGGGCTGGGAATGCTGTTCGCCCCCAGCGTGATGTTGGCGGTCGTGCTGCTGGTGCTCGCCGACACCTGCCGCATGGGCTATTCGCCCCCCTGCTACGCAGTGCTTATGGACAAGACGCCCGTGCGACTGCGCGGCGCAACCATGTCCATCATGCAGCTCACCACAAATGTCTTCGGGTTCGGTGTGGGGCCGCTGCTGGTCGGCTTTCTGTCCGACCTCTACGGCGGGGAGACCGCGCTGCGGTACGCCATGGCCAACGCCTTGGGTCTGCTGGTGATTGCAGCCCTGCTGCTGATTGGCGCGGTTGGCTTGCTCTATGGGTGGAAACGCGGAACCGGCATGCCGACCGCAGGGCCGAGGGTCTGATTTTCCTGCTGGGACGGCTCATAGCAATTGTCACTGGCCCATACGCCTTGTCACCAGAAGACCGAATCAGGCCCGGCGGGAGGCATGCCCCGAGCCCTGAGGAGGGGGGTAGGGGAGGGCTAAAGCCCAAAAACGAAAAACAAGCCTATGCAAAGTACCGACTGAGCCTTAGCCCAAGCCAATTGCCGATGGTAAACTTCCGATAGAACGTCAGTCTGTCGGGAGCCCGCCGTGGCCGGTCGCAGTGCCTATGATCAGCAGCGAGAGGGCCACTTGGTCACGATCGATCCGTCCAATTTGAAGGCCGCCACAGGGACTGACGATAGAAAGCTCGGCGTGCAGATCGTCCGCCAGACCGCCGACGCCATGTGGGTTCCGGGCGCGATGTCGGAACTTGAGCGGCAGGATGCTGTCAGCGCGGCAATGGCCGCCCTCAGTGGCCTGGCCCCCACCGACACCCTCGAAGGAATGCTCGCGTCCCAGATGGTCGCTACGCACAACGCCGCCATGGAATGCCTGAGGCGCGCGCAGTTGCCGAACCAGACTTTTGAGGGGCGGGAGGTGAGCTTCAAACAGGCGTCGAAGCTTATGGCGCTCTACTCGCGTCAGATGGAGGCGCTCGACAAGCACCGCGGGCGCGGCCAGCAAAAGATCACAGTGGAGCACGTTACGGTCAACGCCGGTGGGCAAGCGATCGTGGGGAATATTGGTGCCGGTGCGCCGGCGCCGGTCCAAGAGCCTGTGATCCCGATGCTTGCCGTGTCGGATGAGTTTTCGCCTCCGGTTCAGTTCATCGATGGGGCGAGTTTCGTGCGGGAAGCGCGGCTCAAGAAGCCCATTCCGATTCCCCGTGGCCGGTAGTCATCAGCGCAACACCGGCGGCATGCGTGCCAGCCGGCGGTGCGGGGCCAAGACGCGCAAGGGTTCGCCGTGTCAGGCGCCTGCGGTGTCCGGGAAGAAGCGCTGCCGGATGCACGGAGGGGCAACGGGGTCTGGCGCACCCAAGGGGAACACGAACGCCCTCAAGAGCGGCATGTTCACGAAGGAGATGACGGCCGAACGGGCGCGCTTTCGAGAGATGATCGCTGAGTCCAAGGAACTGCTGCGAAAGATCGAGAAGTCCTAGCGGCCGAGCCAAGCCCGGGCATTTGACTGTTTGACCTAAAGGTGGAGGTCGCATCGCTGATACGTGATGACCTGCACTGCGGCGGCGTAGTTGCCGTGCTCTCCCGCAGGGGCGGAACTGGTCAGGCGGCTACGGCGGGCGGGCTCCCGCGCCCCAAACAGCAACTTGTCATCTCAAACCCCACTTAACCCGTCGACCCAACCTGCGCCAGTTCCGAGCTGAGTCCCATAGGACCTGGGTGGCAGCGACTGCCGTTCTCAAATTCGAGGCGGGGAGGGGGCTTCTGCCACCATGTCGGGTCTTCCAGACAACCTCCTCGGAAAAACGTCCGAATTCAGGTCTCCAAATAAGTTATTTTTAACCAAATAAGTTCTGTTGTGGGTCGTCCAGAGAATTTCGCGGTCCGTTTTCGGAGATTTGTCGTTGGACGATTTGGTAAGCGACTTCATCGCCGAGACCAGAGAGGGCCTGGAGGCCCTGGACAGCGAACTTGTGCGTTTCGAGCAAAAGCCCGATGACCCGGAGACGCTTGGCGGTATCTTTCGGCTGATCCACACGATCAAGGGAACCTGCGGGTTCCTGGGATTGACGCGACTTCAGACTGTTGCGCATTCGGCCGAGAATGTTCTTGGCGCATTCCGTGACGGAATTCTGCCTGTCAGTAGCGTGGCCGTTTCGGCGGTACTTGATACGGTGGACCTCATTCGGGTCATCACAGACGCCTTGGCAACAACGGGCGCCGAGCCTGAGGGCGACGACAGCATCCTTATTGGTCGCCTTGAAGCTGTGTTGGCGGGTGAACCAGCTTCGGCATCAGAGCAACCTGTCGCCGGAGATCCAGCCAGCGATGGACGCTTCACGGATACCCGCAAACTTATCGAACGGCTGGGCGGGGATGCGACTCTCGACGCTGCAGCCGAGACAGTGCTGGGCATGCTGCAAACGGATGAGCGCTTCGGGGGCGTATTCGTTGAATCTGACATCGACAGACTGCAGGCCGCCATTCGCGACAGTCTGAGCAACTTGGCTCGTGGCAGCGTCGCTGCTGTTTCACTTGTGGACAGTCTATCGGCCGTCGCGGTCGAGGCGCCTGCTCCCGCAGCCGTTCATCTGGTGTTTGAGTCTGTCGCCGCCGCACTGGTTGACCTGGGCATACCTCAGGAAGCCATCGACGCGTTGCGTGAACAGGTTGCCGTGCCAGGTCCGGTCAAATCCGGGACGCTGCCCGACCTGTCCCCTGCCGTTTCGGAGGTCCCCCCCCCCGAGTCGCCGCGGCTTGAACCGCATCCTGACCAACAAGTTCCCGCCCCGACCTTGGCGAAAGCTCCTGGTGTGAGCCAATCGACAGGCGTCCCGAGCGCCGACGTCGAGGCCACCGGCCCTGCGCAAACGATCCGGGTCAGTGTTGATGCTCTCGAGCATCTGATGACGGTCGTCAGCGAACTGGTGTTGATCCGCAACCAGCTCATACAGACCCTGCGGCTTGATCCCGAAAGCGCCTTTGCTGCCCCGCTCAATCGGCTCAACCAGGTTACAAGCGAGCTGCAGGAAGGGGTGATGACCACCCGAATGCAGCCCATCGGCGGCGCCTGGGCGAAGTTGCCCAGGTTGGTCCGGGACCTGGCGCAGGACCTGTCGAAGCAGATCGAACTGGTGATGCTGGGTCAGGAGACCGAGCTTGATCGACAGGTTCTCGAGCTGATCAAGGATCCCTTGACCCACATGATCCGCAACGCGGCGGATCACGGCCTTGAGACGACTGCCGAGAGAGTGGCTGCCGGTAAGCCCAAGTGTGGGCGGATCACGCTTCAGGCGCGTCACGAGGGCGGCGCCATCGTCATTGAGGTTGCTGACGATGGACGCGGACTGCCCGCCGAGAAAATCCGCGCCAAGGCGCTGTCGTCGGGCATCATTACCCAGGCTCAGGCCGAGGCCATGTCAGACGCCGAGGCCCGCCAACTGATCTTCCTGCCGGGCCTGTCTACCGCCACAGAGGTCACCTCTGTTTCGGGGCGCGGCGTCGGGATGGACGTTGTTCGAACGAACATCGAGAAAATTGGTGGCGCGATCGAACTCACCTCAGTCGAGGGTGGCGGCACGCGTTTCACAATCCGCATTCCCCTGACACTGACAATCGTCTCGGCGTTGATCGTCGAGTGCTGTGGCGACCGCTTCGCCATGCCGCAGTCCTCCATCGTAGAACTTGTAAGCGCCAGTGGCGGCGCGGGGCGAAAGATTGAGTACATCAACGGTGCGGCCGTGCTGCGCCTGCGTGATCGCCTTCTTCCGCTGGTTTCACTGCAAAGCTTGCTTAAGCTGGAACCTACTGGAGAGAATGCAGGCGAAACCTGCATCGTGGTCGTAAAAATCGGCGCCTTTACGTTTGGCGTCATGGTTGATCGCGTTTTCGATACTGAAGAAATTGTCGTCAAGCCGGTCGCAACTGTTCTGCGTCACGTCAAACTCTATTCTGGCGCGACCATAATGGGCGACGGTTCAGTCATTCTGATCCTGGATCTGAAAAGTATCTCGACCGAGACGGGCGCCGGTCAGACGGCGACCGGCGTCTACGATGAGGTCGAGGCTGAACTCAAAGCCAAGGGCGATGATCATTCGGCCATCCTCGTCTTCCGTGCCGTTGATGACAGCCTGAAGGCTGCGCCCCTGGCAAGCGTGGCGCGTATCGAGGAGGTCGAAGCGAGCCAGATCGAGCGGGTCGACCAACGAATGGTCATCCAATATCGGGGGAAGCTGATGCCCATCCTCGGTGCAGAGGAGCGATCTGTCAGCAGCTGGCTGCCAGGCGAGAGACGACCCTTGCTGGTGTTCGCCCGTGACGATCAGGCCGTCGGCCTTCTGGTGAATGAGATCGTCGACGTTGTCGAAAGTACCGTTGTCACCGATCTCGGCGCTTCCGGGGCGGGCGTCGTCGGCAGCCTGATTATCGCAGGTGCAGCCACCGAACTGATTGATGTCACCCACTATTGGCGCGAGGCGATGAAGCAGACAGACCAACACAGTGGGCGTCACCAGGCTATCGATGCGCCTCAGGCACAGCGTCCTCGCCGACTGCTGGTCATCGATGAAAGCCCGTTCACGCAACTATTGCTGAGACCGCTACTGGCTCAGGCCGGTTATGACGTGATTGTCGCGAACGGTCCCGAAGATGCGATGTCGCTTTATGAAAGTGGAGAGAGCTTCCACTTGATCATGGTCGACACATCCAATCGCGATGCCGCGAGCCGGTTTGCGCAGACAATGGGTCAAGCCTCCAACTGGCACGCCACGCCACTGCTGAGTATCGCCCAGCACAAGGGTGGTATGGCCGCAGGTTCCGCGTCGCCTTCAACTCTCCTCGATGCGGTCTCTGAAGCGCTGGGCGAAATGCGGAGCGCAGCATGAGCATTGTCGAACCCGCCGTTGCGGCAATCGACTCGACTGCCGGCCTGGTCTCGATACGCGTTGGCAAGCAAAACTTCGGCGTGCCGGTGTTGAAGGTGCAGGATGTCATCGCCCAGACACCGATCAACCGGGTGCCGCTTGGGCCGCCGGAAGTGGCCGGGTCGCTTAATCTCAGAGGCCGCATCGTAACGGCCATCGACCTTCGCTGCCGCCTGGGGATGGAGCCGCGTGGTCCTGACGAGACGTTCATGAGTGTCATCGTCGAGCGAAGCGGTGAGCTCTATGCCCTTCTCGTGGACGATGTCGGCGACGTCCTCTGGCTTTCTCCCGCTGACCACGAACCCAGCCCCGTGACCATGTCACCTCAGTGGCGAGCCGTGTGTTCAGGTCTCTACCGCCTCGAAGACGATCTGCTGCTGGTCATCAACGTCGAGCAGATACTCAACCTGGGAACCGTCAGCCATGCCGCTGCCTGAACCGGGCGCCTCCCGCAAATCATATCTCCCGTTTGCCTCTCAATCCGCGCGCGGCAACTGCCGCTCGCAAACTCCTTAGAAGGAACCGCCTATGTCTCGTTCAGCGACAGCCCGTGCGATCCCGGCCGAGGAGCCCGTCTTCGACGAGGCTGCCGCAATCCGGGTCGCGACTGAAAACGCTACCGCAGCGGTCATGATGGTCGACCGTGATTTTCTCATCACATATGTGAATCAGGCAACGATTGACTTGCTGTCGTCAAATGCCGAACTGTTTCGCAAGGCGTGGCCCAACATTGACCTCAGCAATCTGATCGGCGCCTGCATCGACGGTTTTCACAAGAACCCGTCTCACCAACGTCAATTGCTGGCTTCCCCGCTTCGCACGCCCCACACAGCCGAAATCACCATCGGCGACCTGCGGTTTGCGCTCAGAATCAGCTCGGTAATCGACAAGACCGGAGACTACGTCGGTAACGTACTGGAATGGGCCAATGTCACCGAAATGCGCCGGTCCAGCGGCATGCTGTCGTCCATCAGCAGGGCCCAGGCGATGATCGAGTTTGGTCTAGATGGCATGATCCTCGACGCCAACGAAAACTTTTGCACCACGCTCGGCTACTCACTCGACGAGATCAAAGGCAAACACCAAAGCATGTTTGTCGACCCAGCCGAGGTGGCGCTACCTGCCTACAAGGAATTCTGGGCAAAGCTCGGACGCGGCGAATTCGACGCCGGCCAATACAAGCGCATCGCAAAGGGCGGTCGCGAGGTCTGGATCCAGGCGAGCTACAATCCGATCCTGGACGGCAGCGGAAAGCCGTTCCGTGTTGTCAAATTTGCGACGGACATAACTGCGGCAAAGCTGCAGTCGGCGGACTACGAGGGGCAACTGGCGGCGATCAGCAAATCGCAAGCTGTCATAGAGTTCAATCTCGACGGTACGATCATCACCGCCAATGCGAACTTCTGCGCCGCTCTCGGCTATTCGCTGGATGAGATCAGGGGGCAACACCATCGGCTTTTCGTTGACCCGGCGGAGCATGGCTCTGCGGCCTACCGCGCCTTCTGGGAAAAACTCGGTCGCGGGGAATATGACGCCGCCCAGTACAAGCGAATCGGCAAGGGTGGTCGTGAGATCTGGATCCAGGCGAGTTACAACCCGATCCATGATATGAACGGCAAGCCCTATAAGGTGGTGAAGTACGCGACAGACGTCACCACCCAGCGAAAAGTGGCTGAACGCGCCAAGGAAATCGCCAACATCGTCTCCGCGGCGTCCTCGGAAATGCGCGCCACGGCGGAACAGCTCTCCAGCACGGCGGAGGAAGCCACCAAGCAGGCCGCTGCTGTGGATAGCGCGGCGCGGGTCGCCTCAAGCAATGTTCAGACGGTCTCGGCCGCGGGTGAGCAGTTGTCCGCTTCGATCTCGGAGATTGCGCGGCAGGTCGCGGAGTCGACGAATATCACACAGCAGGCGGTGGTTGAGACCGACAACACAAAAATGGCCATCCAGACGCTGGCCGAGGCCGCGAACAAGATCGGCAATGTCGTGACCCTCATCAATAATATCGCGGGTCAGACCAAGCTCCTCGCCTTGAACGCCACCATTGAGGCGGCCAGAGCCGGGGATGCAGGCAAGGGGTTTGCCGTTGTGGCGTCCGAGGTGAAAAGCCTCAGCGATCAGACCGCAAAGGCAACCCATGAGATCTCTTCGGAGGTCTCTGCCATGCAGGCGGCGACGTCAACCTCAGTCTCGGCCATTCAGGGTATCGCCGAAACCATCGCAAAGGTCTCACAGATTGCCACGGCGATCGCCAGCGCGGTCGAAGAACAGTCCGCAGCAACCAGCGAAATTGCCTCCAATGTCACGGAAGCAGCGGGCAGCACGCAGGAAGTCTCGGACAACATCTCGGGCCTCAACGAGGGTGTCTCCCAGACCAGCGCCGCGTCTGCGCAATTGCTGACCGCGGCAGGTGAGTTGGCGCTTCAGTCCGAAGCGCTGAGTGGCGAAATGGACAGGCTCCTCACCTAAGACAACGGCGCAACACGAGCATGGAGGCCGGTAACCGGTCTCCATGCGCCGCCGACAATTCCAGGCTGGTCGGTACGCAGCCGACGCAAGGCCTCCCTCACGCCCATGACACCCTCAGTGTGCAGATGAAACCGGCTCGCGAGCATGGTCTTCTTCAGCCGCGCCCCGTTCTGTTGGACCTCCTCCAACATCAAAGCTTCAGCACGTGGAGGTGCAATCGGGGGGCTCAGATCTGGTTGTAATTAATTAGTTTCACACAAATAGTTTTGTACAAATGCTCCGGAGATTCGGGGGGTTGCTGAAGAGATCCGCAGCCTGCAGCCCCGGAAACAGCGCCGCGCGTCCAGGGAGATCGGAATGGCCGTCGACAAGAATATGCGTGTCCTCGTAGTCGACGACTACAAGACAATGATCAGAATTGTTCGCGGGCTTCTGCAGCAACTTGGCTTCAACAACATCGACGACGCGCCTGACGGCGTGACTGCGTTGGCGCTTATCAAGTCACACAACTACGGATTGATACTATCTGACTGGAACATGCAGCCGATGACAGGAATAGAGCTCCTCACACACGTCAGAGCTATTCCGGAAACGAAGAACACGCCGTTTGTCATGGTCACCGCTGAGGCGAAGACAGAGAACGTCGTCATGGCCCGAGCGGCCGGTGTGAACAACTACATCATAAAGCCGTTCACGCTTGCCGTTCTCCGACAAAAACTCTCATCCGTATTTGGCGGGGAGATCTGAAATGGACGCCAACTCCGACGCAAATGCCGAGATCGAAGTCATCCGTGCCGAAGTGGAGAATGCGGCCGACGCGATGTTGTCAGCCGCCACTCACGGCCTCGCGCTCGTCGGCAAGGCCCGCGTCGGAGACCGGTCCGCGCTCGACGAGCTGGAGGCCACCTTCTGCGCAATCCTGGAAGCCTGCGCCTTTCAGGATCTCACCGGCCAACGGCTCTCTCGACTGAAGGCGCAATCGCTGCGGGTCGCTTTCTCTGAAGATGCCCTGCTTCAGGGACCGGCATCTTCAGGCGCTGGCCTTAGCCAGGAGAGTGCCGACAGGATGTTCGAGTCCAGCGACGGCAGGACCTGACGATGGCACTCGGCACACCTGCGACAAAGCCCGTCGAGCCGACCCGGTTGGACCTCAGGCAGGCCAAAGTTCTGTTGACGGATGACAACAAAGCGTCGTCGTCCATCATCAGCCAGGTGTTGGTCGGGTTTGGCATTCGCCTGAAATCTCAATGCGGGAGCGCTGCGGAAGCCAAGGAGATATTGAAAATTGAGGTTTTCGACCTCATTCTTCTCGATGGTGAAATGCCGGATGAAGATGGCTTTGATCTGGCCCAGTATATTCGTTCGGACCCCAATGGTCCGAACTTTACAGCGCCGATCCTGATCTTCAGTGGCTATACGCCCAAAAAGAAGGTCCTGCGGGCCCGCGACGTAGGTGCGAACTTCGTTGTCACAAAACCCATTGTTCCGAAGGTCCTGCTGGAACGCATCCAATGGATGGCGCGCACGACCAGGGATTTTGTCGAATGTCCCAGCTATTCGGGTCCTGATCGGCGGTATCAGAACCGCCCCCTGCCTGAGGGGGTAAGCGAGCGTCGCGGAGACACGCTCAGGCTGCTTTCGGCTCCGGAGCGCGCCCTGTCGCAGAACGACATTGATTCACTTTTTGATTGATGGCCCTGTTCATGGACGACGTCCGCATCTCAACACCGCGAAATCGGTTAGCCAAAATCCTGGAAGGGATCGGCGGGCGGACCATCGCCGATATGTCGAGCGATGCGGAGTCCCGGGTCGCGGTGCTCGCCGGCGCCATTCGCAAATTCGCAGCCGCGCAAGTCGCCGAGATCATGGAGATCCACCGGCAAGGCGAAATCGCGATGTTCTCCGAAAGTCGCAGGGTCAGTTCATTGGCCATGAATATCGCGGAGACGGCCGGCGCCGGCCAGATGCATCCCCTTGGCGAGGCCGCAAGGGGCGTGTGTGCGATGATTGACGCCCTGATAGCTGACGGCGTCTGGCACACAGAAGCCCTTGAAGCCCACCTGAACGCGCTCGTGCTGTTCAGTTGCCCTCATGCGCCCGGCGAGAAGGAAATGGCCCGTGTCGTCGCCCGATTGAGTGAACTTCGAGCCGCCGTCGGCATCACAGACTAACGATCCGCCGCCTGTGTCAGTTGGGCCGGATTACGAGTCCAGATTGAGATGTGAGTACAATGTCGCCTGACATAGAGCAAAAAAATTCAATATTGGCGGCCCTCTTCGATCAATCCGCTGATCTTGTGGTTCAGACAAATATCCGAAGCGAAATCATCTATGCTTCGCCGGCAGCTCGACGTTACGGCTATGATCCGCTGGAAGTTGTCGGAACGTCAGGTCTGCAGCTGTTGCATCCGAAGGACCGCGCGAACGCAGCGAAGAATTCGGTGGATGTGCTTGCCGGCGTGGTGAGTCACGCCGCCAAGCGAGAGCATCGCCTCCTGAGGCGCGGCGGCGGCTATGCCTGGGTCGAAGGCAATCCGGTTGTTCAACGCGATGCAGACGGTCGAATTACCGGCTTTGTCAACGTATTCCGCGACATAACCGAACGTCGAAAAGCTGAAGCCAACGCGCTCCGTCAGACGGCGCTCCTGGAAAAGGTCTTTGAGAGTTCGCCGACTGCAAAACTGATCATGACGCTCAAGGGCGACATTGTGACAGGCAACCCGGCGTTCCTTAGCTTTATAAACTTGAGTGCCCAGGAACTGGTCGGCAAGCCTGCGCTGGATTTCATCGATCGCGACTACGCCAATTGGGATCCAGGCGAGACCAGATTGCTGCGTGCGGGGGCGCTGGATGCCGTGCGCCGCGATTTTCGGTTTCTGAAAGGGGATGGAGCGCATGCGATTGGAGATGCGATAGTCTCCATCGTCAGAGGTGCGGGCGGCAGGCCCTGGCGCCTGGTTGCCCAGATAGTTGACGTTACTGAGTTAAGGCGGTTGCAGGCAGACATTGCTGCCAGAGATGCTCAATTTCGCCTAGTCGCCGAGAATACACGAGACATCATCGTCTACAGTGATATGGGCGGCAGGATTACCTATGTGAGTCCTTCGATACGAGACCTTGGTTTCGAGCCGGCCGAATTGTTCGGCAAAAGCTTTGTCAGACATATCCATCCCGACGACAGGGTCGCAGGCAAGAAAGCTCTCGATAACCTTGCTTCGACAGGCGCCGGAGCGCAATTTCGATGGCGGGCACGCCACGCTCAAACGGGCGCCTGGGTGTGGGTGGAGTCGTCGCTCGTTCCGATACTGAATCCCGTGACGGGCCAACGGGACGGCATTCTGGATGTTGTGCGCAACATTGACGCTCAGGTGGCGCAGGAGATCGCGCTTAATGGCGCTTTGTCAGAGTCCGAGCGACTATCAAGCGTAAAAACTGAATTTCTTTCAAACATGAATCACGAGCTTCGAACGCCAATTACGACTATTCTGGGAATTTCTGAGCTTCTGATGAAGCGGGTTCCCGAGTTCGGGAGTGAGAGTGACTATTTGAGTAGAATTCAGAGGGCAGGATCAGAGTTACTATATATTGCCGAAAATGTTGCATATTTATCTGGGCATAACGGTTTCACCCGTAAAAAAAGAATACGCAAATATTGATGTTGTAGAAATAGTAGACATATTTAAAGAAAGCGTTGCCGAAGTTTTTGATGTCGCAGAAAATAGGGGTTTGATATTCCATATTGAGGATTCCGAATTATTACATCGAGGATTTCTCATTGATCGCCATACGCTGGCGCAGATTCTGCGACATCTGGCATCCAACGCTGTAAAATTCTCGGAATCCGGGACCATCACACTGCGTGCTGGTGTGGAGGTGGGATCAGATGGCAGCCTGTTCTTCGAGATCGAAGATCAGGGGCCCGGAATAAGCGTCAGCCAACATTCCCGAATTTTCGAGCCCTTTACTCAGATTGATAGCTCCGCGACGCGCCGGCATAACGGCGTTGGTCTGGGTTTGGCGATCTGCCGGGATTTGGCTGAGCAGATTGGCGGTCGAATTGAGTTGCACAGTGACCCAGGCGTTGGTTCCTGCTTCCATGTCATCTTTCCTGCACGTGCCGCGGAAAGCGCTATCGAGGCTTCCAGCGATCATGAGGGTCGCCCGCTCGAGGCCGTGCGGGTCCTTGTCGTAGACGACAACGAAGGCAATCGACAGATGTTCGGTTTGATGCTCGCGGCCCTGGGTGCGGACGTCTCGATGGCGGAGAACGGCCAGGCGGCGGTTGATATGTGTCAGGCCAACTTCTTCGATGTTGTCCTGATGGACATACATATGCCGGTTCTTGACGGCCTTGGTGCGCTGCGGGGAATTCGCGGAGGGCAGGGGGCAAATGCAGACACTCCGGTAATCGCGTTCACAGCGGGAGAAGGCGGAGGGGACCGGCGTTCGCTTGCGGATTTTGACGGTGTCGTTAGAAAGCCATTTCAGACTACCTCACTTGTTAAGGCGATATACGCAGCCTTCTCTGGCGCACCACAGTCCGTCGATGGAGTAGCAGGCCTTGGGTGAAGAGACGCAATCGGGACACAGGGTTCTGGTCGTAGACGACGACCCGGACATCCGGGAGATTCTGGTCCGAAACCTCGAGCAGATAGGCTGCGTGACCTGCGAGGCGGCGGATGGTCTTGAGGCGATCGACCAGCTCAAGGCGTTCCAGCCGGAGGTGATGGTGCTGGATGTGAACATGCCATTTCTCGACGGCTTTGGCGTTCTGGCCCGGATGCGCGAATTGAGCCTGGGACAAGACGTCCGCACGCTGATGCTGACGGCCCGGAACGACAGGGATGATGTGCGGCGATCGATTGCGCTGGGCGCGCGCGACTATCTGGCAAAGCCATTCAGCGGCAAGCAGTTCGCCCTGAGGATTGCACGCCTGCTGATCAGGTCAAGATCGCAGCTCGACCGTTAGCCTGGCGGTGTGATCCGCAAGCCGATTTTCCCCGACGACCTGCTGCATGCGGTTGCGTTTCAAACAAACCGCTTCGTTGACGATACCCTGAAGTTTGGGGCGCCGGCTGACGAGAGACCAGAAAAACCCGCCCCGTAGCCAGCTGTTTTGGCCCTCGGGATTCAGGCTGGCGACGAGGTTCGGCCAAGTACGTCGGCGCGCACCGATTCAGCAATGGCGGCCACCTCGCTGATCTCACCGGCGCCAACGCCCAGTTCACCGAGGGTCGCGGCCAGGTTCTCGACCACCGCGTCAAAGTGGCTGTCATCAAGCCCGCGCTCGACCAGTTTGGCATGGCCTCGATGCATGTCGGCGCCTGTGTAAGTGTTGGGGCCACCGAACGCCATGATCAGAAAGGCTCGCTGCTTTGAGGCCTGGCCCACCATGTCGACGCCCTGGAAAAAATGGGCGATCCGGGTGTCGGCCAGGACCTTGGCGTAGAAAATGTCCACCGCAGCCTTGACCGCGTTGGCTCCGCCTATGCGGTCGAAAAGGGTTGGCATGACCTAAGGTCTCCTGTGAACGGCTTCGTGGCGTTCGTTAATCTGGGCCCGCTGCCCCACCGTGCTTCAGACTGATCCAGACTGATCCAGACTGTCCGATCTTAAGGGTTCGTACCGAGATTCCCACTAAAGTATTTCTTGGAGAATATTTACCGTCTTCCCCGGAATGGATGATCGCGCGCCCATGCTCAGTCCGCAAATTTCAACGGTCGCCCAACCCATCAGGGTGCTCGTTGTCGACGACTCCGCAGTGGTGCGTGGGCTGATCAGCCGAAACCTGGCTGCTGCGGCGGGGATCGAAGTGGCCGGGTCAGCCGCGAACGGTGAGCTGGCGCTGGCCGAGCTGGCGCGGCGCGAGATCGACATCGTGGTGCTGGACATCGAGATGCCGGTGATGGATGGCATGACTGCGCTGGGGCACATCGTGAGAGACCACCCTCATGTTCGGGTCATCATTGCGTCCACCCTGACTTTGCGGAATGCCGAGCTCGGCCTCAAGGCGCTCAGTCTCGGCGCTGCTGACTATGTTTCGAAGCCTGAAAGTGGCCTTGGATCGGCTGAGGCGTTCCAGCGCGAACTGATCGCCAAGGTGCGGGCGCTTGGCTTGAAGCCGAGGCCCAGGCCTCAGGCTGTCGCCCCGAGTGTGCTGGCGGCGGTTTCGAAGCCGTCAGCCGTCGTGACCAACCGATCCGTGCACTGGCCGTCGGCCAAGAAGCCCACGGTCCTGGCGATCGGCTCTTCCACCGGCGGGCCACCGGCGCTTCAGACCCTGTTTGCGGCCCTGAAAGGCCGCGTCAGCCAACCGATCCTTCTGACCCAGCATATGCCCCAGACCTTTACGGCGCTGCTGGCCGAACAACTGTCGCGGACCGGCGAGCGACCGTGTGCAGAGGCGCGCGACGGCGAGCCCATTCTTCCGGGACACTGCTATGTCGCGCCCGGAGGCTGGCACATGGTTGTCGATCGCGATGGCGCGACCCCGGTCCTGCGCCTTAACCAGGAGCCGCCCGAAAACTATTGTCGTCCTGCTGTCGATCCGATGCTTCGCAGCGCTGCGAAGATCTATGGTGGCGGTGTCCTGGCCGTGATCCTGACCGGTATGGGCCATGATGGCGCCCAGGGTTGCCAGGCCGTCGCCCAGGCCGGCGGGCGATTCATCGCCCAGGACGAAGCCTCAAGTGTCGTCTGGGGAATGCCCGGGGCTGCGGCAGCTACAGGATTGGCAGATGCGATCATGCCTTTGAACGAAATTGGCCCGTGGCTTTGCCGCGAGGCGGGGACCAAACAATGAACGAACTGGATTTCGATCACTTCTGCCGGATGATCCGCGAGCGGTCGGGGCTCGTGCTCACGCCGGACAAGGCCTATCTCGTATCGAGCCGGCTTGAACCCCTGGCTCGCAGCGAGAAGCTGGCAGACGTGGCGGCCTTGCTGTCGCAACTGCGCAAGGGCGCTCCCGAGGCATTGATTCAGCAATGCGTGGATGCGCTGGCCACGCATGAGTCATATTTTTTCCGCGACGGCGCCCCTTTCGAACAATTCGCAAGCACAGTGCTGCCTGCCCTTTTGCAGGCGCGGCAATCGACCCGGACCCTGAGGGTCTGGTGTGCGGCCTGCTCGAGCGGACAGGAGGTCTATTCCGTCGCCATGATCCTGCAGGAGCTTGGCCACAGACTTTCCGGCTGGAAAGTGGAGGTCTTGGGAACCGACATGTCCCAACCGATCTTGAGCAAGGCGCGCGCCGGCCTCTATAGCGATTTCGAGGTCAAGCGCGGCCTGTCGGAGGCGCGCCTGAACCGATGGTTCAAGGCGGAAGGCCCGGTCTGGAAGGTTTCCCCTGTTCTGCAGGAGATGGTGCAGTTCAGGACGCATAACCTTTTGCGGGGTTCAGCAGGGCTTGGTACCTTTGACGTCATCTTCTGCCGCAACGTGCTGATCTACTTTGACGTCGAGAACAAACGCCGCATCCTTGAGGGAATCGGGTCGGCTCTCGCACCGGACGGCGCGCTGATCCTGGGGTCTGCCGAAACGGTCCTGGGTGTGACGCGAGCGTTCGAGAATATGCCCGGAGCCCGTGGAATCTATCGCCCAACCCCGGACCCGATCGCCCGCTCCGCGTAGAGCCGGACAGCTTCAAGCGGATGCCTATAGCCTGACACCCGGATATGATCGCAGGCCCAGAAATACATGGGCCCGGAGCACTCACCTCGGTCACCTTGGCGACGAGTTGGTCATTGAGTGCCGTAACTTCGCCGCCGGTTGCAAAGTTAATTTGTTGTCAAACCATTCATTCGAATAAAAGGGTACCGAGCATTCTGTTGGCACCATTCACCCAGTGCATTTGGGGTGACGTGATCCCCTGATTTCCATCCAAGAATGATTAGAGTCCGGCCCTGAGAGAAGGACGGACGATGAAGCGATCACGATTTACAGAAGAGCAGATTATTGGGGTGCTGCTGGAAGCGGAGGCAGGCGCGAATACGGCTGACCTTGCCCATGTGGGCAAAAACGATGCCGAGGCTCTAATCGCTACTGGATGAAGGTTGGGGGTCAGGTCAAGGATCGCCTACTGGTCACATCGGCAAAAATGGGACGACATTGACGACATGGGCGGATGCGTCCTGCCGCTCGATCAGGCCCTCAGCCACATCGCAAACAATGGCAT
>CANJLH010000013.1 GCA_947475415.1 Caulobacteraceae bacterium | reverse complement strand
CTTGCGCGTCAGAACCACCGCGCCAGCGGCGTCCACCCCGTGAAGCTGAAAAACGGACTTGGCCAGGTCCAGGCCGATGGTGGTAACTTGCATCCGGATGGCTCCCTTCTCAGGTTGAAACGTCTGTCGACACCCAACCTTGGCACATCGCGATGCCGGATACGGGGGCCATCCACCCCATCATACGCCGTTGCGCGGCCGGATTTGACGCAGGTGGCCGTCTCGGGGCTGAAAGCGGGGTTTGGGGTGAAGAACGTCCTGGGCTTCGATTTTCCGAGGATCAATGCCATGCACCTTGGATGCGTCCGGAATTGACGTGAGGGCGTGAGCGGGGATTGGCGGCCAACGCCATCGTGCAACTGGAACTGAGTTTACAGGTATCATGTCGACGTAATCTGCAGTCGACGTAATCTGCGTGATGTTGTCGGCTAGGATGCTTGACGAAAAGATGGGTGTTCGAAACAGGCGATGAGCGAGACCAACAAGAAGACGATCCGCGACTACGCGGCCGCATTTAGCGTCGGGAATCTGGAGCGCGTGCGGGAACTGCACACACATGACGCTGTGGTTCGTGGCGTGCTGGGCTGGGGCAATGTTGATGAGGCGATGCCAATCTGGCGCGACCTTGTGACTTGTCTCGACATCAAACTCGAGATTGAGGGGCTGATCGCTGAAGTCGATATTGTCGCGGCGCGGCTAAAGGAAACCGGGAGATCTCGCGCACCTTTTCGGGGATTGCCGGCGACCGGCAAAAGTTACGAACTCGTCGCCCTCGAGTGGTACGAAATGAAGGATGGCCTCATTCACCGGCGTTGGGGCGCGCGCGACTCGGCAAATCAAGCCCGCCAGCTCGGCTGGTCCAGCTGAATGCTCGCGCCGATGAATGCGGATAGAATGGGGAGTCAGGTTATCCGTTCCAATTCATAATTGGCTGAATTGACAAAAAAACCTGGGTTCCCGCCTTCGCGGGAAAGAGCGGCGCAGGGGATTGGCTGATTTTCGGGGCGCTCTGACCGGGACTATCCAGGAAGCCGGGTTCCTGGCTCGCCGCGGGAAAGAGCGGAACCGGGGGCGCGCCGCTGCCGTAGTTGGCTGGCCTAAGCCCGTTGCCGCATGGCTTCCTGACCGAAGCGGGCCATTTCGATCTGGGCGCCAAGGCAGGAGGGCGGGTCGCGTTCGGGGACGGCGGACAGGGACTCGATCCGATGGTGATCGGTGGTGTCTACCTGGACCGTCGCCAAGGAGGGCTCGGTGAGGCCATAGGCCAGGCAGAGCTCCTCGGGAGTCCAGCCGGACGTGTTGTGCAGGAAGGCGTATGTGCCGGCCTCGGCCAGCGGTTCCGGCCGCACGCGCCACAGGGGAGATCCGACTTTCGCCGCCGGTTTCGCCGGAGTCATCAACTCGGCGGGGGCGAAATCGTAGCCAACCGTCACCATGTTCTTGGCGGCCGCCTCACGCAGCAGGCGGCGTGACTTCCATTCGGAGGTCAGATTGTACGGCGCGGCCAGCACGTCGAATTCCGCCTTGGCGATGGCGGTGTCCAGGGAATCGCCGTCACCGCGGATTCCCAGGGCCAGCGCGTAGTTGCGGGCCTTGAGCTGTTGCAGGTAGGCGTGGGCCTGGGGCGTCAGACTCTCCAGCGCCGTCTCGTCCAGCATCACGGCGTCGAAGTATTTGGCGCCGGAGTATTTCAGCCCGTCGCGCATGGATTCCGCGATCGACTGGGCGGTCATCTCGTGTCGCGAATCCCCGCGCAGGGTCCACATTATGAACAGCAGCCGTCGTTCCACCGCCCTGAGGGCCAGCCCCATGCCGCCGGCAAGCGGCGGGCAGCGGTCGGCAAGGTCGAAACAGTTGATCCCGTGCTCCATGCCGTCAAAGATCACGCCACGCCACGCCACGCCAACCTTCGGCGCTGTTGTGGGCATGGGTCTGATGCAGCGCGAGGCTGATTGCGGAGACCGATTTTCCGGATGTGCCGAAGGGCCTGTAGCGCATGGGGTCAGGTCAGTCCGGAGCCGAGGTTTCCAGGGCCAGCGCATGCAGTTCGCCGCCGACCTTGCCCTTGAGGGCGCCGTAGACCAACTGATGTTGCTTGATGCGGTTCAGGCCGCGGAACGCTGTCGAGCGGATGCGCGCGCGATAATGGTCCCCGTCGCCCGCGAGGTCGTCGACGTGGATCTCGGCGTCCGGGAAGGCTTCGCGCAGCGAGGCCTCCAGTTCGGCTATGGGCATCGGCATTTCGATCGCTCCATTGAGTCGGAATTGATGCTCGTGAATGCTTAACGAGGTCATAGCGGGAGGAGGCGAATGCGGAAATTGTTATCGGCGCTGATGGTCGCGCTTGGGTTGAGCGGCTGTTCCATGGTGACTTCGGACCAGCCGCTGTTCCAACAGGCGGATACCAAGGACGCTCCGGTGCTGCGGCCAGGGGTCTGGGCGATGCCGGACAAGGCCGAATGTGTGTTTGACGCCAAGGCTGCGGCGGCGACCTGGCCCAAGTGCGCCAACGCAACGGTGGTGGCCGGTGACACCTTCATCCAGATCGCCTCCACGGCGGTTGAAAAGCAGGACAGCGGCGGGGAGGGTGAAGCGGCGGCTGCGCCCGCTGAGACTGGTAAATCTGAAGGCGCGACCAAGGCGAACCAGACCATGCGTTTCGTCCTGGCGGGCGGCCAGCCGCCGGTCCTGCAATTGCAGCGGCCGTCCGGTGAGACCAAAGGCCCGCCCTTCGTCTACGCCGGGGTCCGGGTAACAGCCAGCGACGACCAGAAGCGGGTCACCGGCCTGAAGGTCTGGCTGGCCCTTTGCTCAAAACCCGAGGCTCTGAAGGGCGACCTGAACGTCAAGCCGGCGCCGCCGCTGCCAGGCCTCATCATGCGCAAGGGCAACCCGACGGAATGTGTCGCGACCGCCAAGGATCCGGTCCGCAATTCGGTGATCAAGAGCGAAGCCTGGCTCTCCGGCGGCGACCCCAAGGACATGATCATGCAGGCCCATTGGGTGCGCGACGGCGATAGCTAGGTTCGCGGTGAGCCGGAGATCGCGGGCTTGAACCTGGGCGGATGACGGGTAACTTCGCCCCGGTCTGAATAATCAGGCGGGGCCGGGGAAAAATCCCAAGGCCTACCAGACGGAGGAGGAAGCATGTCGGTGCAGATCACCAGCCTTTACGCAGCCTTGCTTGGGCTCATAGCGCTTTTTCTCGCGGGTTCAGTGGGCGCCAAGCGCGCCAAGACCAAGATCTCCCTGGGCGACGGTGGCGATCCGGGGCTGATCGTCGCCAATCGCCGCCACATGAATTTTGTCGAGAACGTGCCGCTGGCCCTGATCCTGATCGGCCTGGTGGAGATGAATGGCGGCGCGTCAAATGTGGTGCACAGCCTGGGCGGCGCCTTGCTGGTGGCGCGGATCATTCATCCGATGGGGCTGGACGTGAACAATATGATGAAATGGCAGCGCCTCGCCGGCGCGGCGGTCACCTTCCTGGTGATGGGGGTGTCAGCCGTTCTGCTGCTCCTCAATCACTTCAGCTGACGCCGCCTGATTTTCGCAGCCGCTCTCAATCGACGATCGCGGCGTAGACCAGGTTTTTCAGCTGGCCGCGGAAATCGAAGGTTCCGGTGGGGGTGAGCTGGGTCATGAACACCACAGAGAGTTCCTCCTTCGGGTCCACCCAGAACAGGGTCGAGGCCGCGCCGCCCCAGTAGTAGTCGTTCTCGGTGATCGAGCCGGCCACCCGCCGGTCCAGGGTCGAGGCGAACCCAAGGCCGAAGCCCGCGCCGATCCGGGGGCTCTCCGAAAAGCTCTCGATGGCCAGGGATTCCAGGTCGAGGCCGTCCTTAAGGTGGTTGATGCGCATCAGCTCGACGGTGCGTGGGCTCAAGATGCGCGTGCCGTCCAGCTCACCACCCCGGCGCAGCATCTCGCAAAAGCGCATGTAGTCGGCCGCCGTGCCGGCCATGCCGCCGCCGCCAGACAGGAACTTCGGCGGACTGAGATAGGTGCTGGTGGCCGGGTCGTCGATCAGTTCCGGCTTCTTGTCGGGTCCGCGCCGGTAGCTGGCGGCCAGGCGGTGGGCCTTGTCCGGTGGGACGTGGAATGCGGTGTCGGTCATCCCCAAGGGGCCGGTCACGGTCTCGGCGATGAACTGGTCGAGGGGCTTTCCGGTGATGATTTCGATCAGCGCCCCACAGACATCGGTGGCGTAGGAATACATCCACCGCTCGCCCGGATGGTAGCGCAACGGCACATGGCCGAGCTTGGTGACGAACTCGGTGAGGCTGTCTTCGCCCGATCGGGTGACGCCCAGACCGGCGTAGATCTCGTCAACCGGATCCTTGTCATCCGGCGCGCCCAGGGCGGCCAGGGCGCCGCCATAGGTCAGGCCCGAAGTGTGGGCCAGCACGTCGCGCATGGTGGCGGGCCGGCGGGCGGGCTCGGTGACCATGTCCGCGCCCCGGCCGGAAACCCAGACCCGGTGGCTTTTCCAGGAGGGGACGAAGCGGCTGACCGGGTCATTGAGCTGGAAATATCCCCGCTCATAGAGGGTCATCAGCGCCACCGAGGTGATCGGCTTGGTCATGGAGAAAATGCGGAAGATCGCATCGTCGGCCATCGGTTGGTCGCGCGCGATGTCGGCGAGCCCGAACGATCGGAACCAGGCCGGATGACCCCGTCGGGTTATCGCCACCTGGCACCCGGCGATTTTCTGCGGACCCAGGTAGTTGCGCTCAAGATGATCGGCGATGTTCTCCAGGCGGCCAGCGTCCAGACCGGTCCACTGCGATTGAGCGTCCAACTTTCATCCTCCAGATTGGCGACGATGGCTTTTGCCAGTCATATGGCCCCTCGACACACCGCAAGCCAAAGGGAAATGCCGCATGGATGAACTCGCCGCCATCGCCGAACGGGTTGGCCAGCGCCTGAAGGACCGTGGAGAGACCATTGCGGTGGCCGAATCCTCCGCCGGCGGTCTGATCAGCGCGGCATTGCTGGCCGTGCCGGGCGCCTCGGCCTATTTCCTGGGCGGTGCGGTGGTCTACACCGCCAAGGCCCGCGTGCTGCTGATGGACCTGCCGCGGGAGGCGGTGGCGGGGATGCGGTCGTCCTCAGAGCCTTACGCCAACATCCTGGCCCAGACCTCTCGGGAACGGTTCGGGACCACCTGGGGCCTTTCGGAGACCGGCGCCGCGGGACCCACCGGCAACAGCTATGGCGACGCGGCCGGCCACACCTGCCTGGGTCTGGCCGGACCCCTCCAGGTGACCACGACCATCGAGACCGGCTCGGCGGACCGCGAGGCTAATATGCGCGTCTTCGCCGCCGCTGCGCTCAGCCTGCTGGAAAGGGCGCTGGGATGACCCCTATGCCCCGCGACCCTCTGCTCGACATCCCGCTGCCGTTCGAAGACCAGGGTCCGATCCCGTTCACGCCCACCATCCCGGAAACTCTGCGTCGCGCCGTGGCCAACTGGGGTGATCTGGATTTCCTGGTTGATCACGATCGGACCCTGACCTTCGCCGAGGCTGACGCCATCACCGCGCAAATGGCGCGGGGACTGATCGCCATGGGGGCCGGCAAGAATTCCAAGATCGCCATCATGATGCCGAACTGCACCGACTTCGTGCTGGCGTTCCTGGCGGTGACGCGGATGGGCGGACACGCGGTGGCCTTCTCCTCCCTCTATCAGCGCCGGGAGATCGCCTGGGCGCTTCGCCACAACGACATCGACACCTTGCTGGTCAGCCATACCTACGGCAACGCCGATTATCAGGCGCGGCTGGAGGATGCGGTTCCAGGGCTCGCTGCCTGTCGGGCGGGGGAACCGTTCTATCTGGAGAGCGCGCCCTATCTGCGGCGGATCCTGGTGTGGGGCGAGGACCTGCGGCCCTGGGCGCTCAAGGGGCCGGACTGGCTGATGGATCAGGCCGACGCCGCGCCGCAGGTCACTGGCGCCATCCTGAGGGCCATGGAGGATGCGGTGACGCCGGCGTGCGAGATGGTGACCATCTGCACCTCGGGCACCACGGCCGAACCCAAGGCAGCGGTTCATACCCACGGGTCTGGCCTGCGAAACGTCTGGGACTATCTACCCTGGACGTTCCTGGCGCCCGGCGACCGGTTCTACAACGGCCTGGCCTATTTCTGGGTGGGCGGATTCCTGCGCGGCGTTTTCCCGGCCCTGTTCAGGGGCGCGGCGGTGGTGCACGCCAAGTCGCTGGGCGGCGATGACCTGCTGGACGCTTTCATCCGCCACCGGGTGACCAACACCTATTTCGGCGGCGCCCAGCGCCACGGCCTGCTGGCGGCGGCCGAGCGGCGCGGTGCGGACCTGTCGTTTGTGATTCACGGTCTGGAGCCCACCCGTGACCGGCGCACCGGCGAGATCATTCCGCCCGATCGCCGCGTCGGCGGTTCGCTTGGCATGACCGAGACCTTCGGCACCCATTCCTCCGACGCCATCGACCTGCCGGCGCCGGCGGGCAAGCATTCCAACTGGGGTCGGCCGCTGCCGGACGTGGAGCGCCGCATCGTTTCCCTGGAGACCGGCGAGCCCCTGGCGCCGGGCGAGACGGGCCGCTTGCATCTGCGCGGGCGCAACATGATGCGCGGCTACTACAAGCGCGAACGCCATGAGGCCTTCGACGCCGACGGCTGGTTCGACACCGGCGACCGGGCCATGATCGACGCCGACGACTTCCTGTTCTTCTACGGCCGGGTCAACGACATGATCAAAACCTCCGGCGCCAATGTGGCTCCGGCGGAGGTCGAGGCGGTGCTGATGACCGCGCCCGGCGTGCGCGAGGCCACGGTGCTGGGCGTTCCTGACCCGGCGCGCGGCGAGGCGGTGGCCGCGGTGGTGGTGGCCCAGGACGGCGCGGCGATCGACCCCGAAGCGCTCAAGGCAAAGGTCCGCGCGGAGCTGTCGTCCTACAAGGTCCCGCAGATCATCTTGCCGATGGCCTTTGAGGACGTGCCCCGAACCGACACCGGCAAACCCAAGCGCGCCGAGATCCGGGCGATGATCCTGGCGCGCAATGGGTAGGGGACCTACAGCAGGAAGTCGTCGCTCGCGAAGCTGTGCACGCCCACCACGGTGAAGCGGAAATCCGCCACCCCGTCACCGTTAACGTCGCCCTCGACCACCGTGCCCTGCGCCGTGTCGACCAGGTGAAGCTGGCCCGCTTCACGGGTGAACGCCTTGTATTTTAGGAAGTCGAAGTCCTGGTTGCCGCTTTTGGTGGTGTTCGCGTCGATGGCGGAGAGATCGAACCGGTCCAGCTTGGTGACGAAGTCATAGATGACGTCGCCATTGGCGTCGGACCCGGAGCCGAACACGAACCAGTCGGCGCCGATGCCGCCGGCCAGGCTGTCCGCGCCGGCCCCGCCTTCGAGGACGTCGTCGCCTGCGCCGCCGGAGAGCGAGTTGGCCGCGCCGTCGCCGATCAACGCATCGTTGAAGGCGCTGCCGATGACGTTTTCCGCGCCCGAGATCGAGTCGCCCTCAGCATCGCCCCAATGGCCGATGCCGGTCGCCAGATTGACGTAGACGCCTTCAGATTTCGCCCAATTGCCGGAAAGCTCGCGGCCAGGGCTGCTGGGAAGGGCGAACGCGCCCGAGACCGAGGTGAACTTGGGCGCGGCGCTGTAGTCGAGGGTATCAATGTCGGAGCCGCCCGACAGGGTGTCGGCCCCGGCGCCCCCGATCAGGGTGTCGTCACCGGCGCCGCCGTTCAGGCTGTCCGGCCCCCCACGCCCGTTGAGTTTGTCGGACCCATCGCCGCCGATCAGGGTGTCGTCGTCATTGCCGCTGATCAGGGTGTCGTTGCCGCCGCCGCCGTCGGCCCGGATCGATTCCAGCGAGACGAGTCCGCTGGCGTCGAAGAGGTCGTTGGTGGCGCCGCCGGTATAGTGGATCGTATTGGGCGCCAGGCCGGTGTTCACCAGATTGCCGCTGATCACCACGCTCTGACCGTTGAGCACAATGTCCTCGACGTTGGTGACGGCGAGGTCGGTGATCCCGTCGCCGTTGAGGTCGAACAGCAGTTTCGTGCCGTCCGCGCTGGGGGTGATGGTCGCCGGGCCGACGATCTGCGCCGGAGTCAGGGCTGCTGTGGAGATGGTCAGGGTGTCGGTTCCCGCCCCGCCGTCCAGGGTTGGCGCCGCCGCGCCGGTGGGGGCGTGGGCGGGCGGCGTGTAGACCAGGGCGTCGCCGCCGGAGCTGCCGCTTACCGTAGGCGCATATCCGCCAAGGTTGAACGCCGTCAGGTCCAGGACATTGGTGTTCTGCAAGGTGACCAGCGGCGTGAAGCTGTTGGCCCCGCCATCGGCGTCCACTTCGATCACCGCGTGCGCGCCACTCTGCACCAGACGCAGATGGCCGCTGGCGAACGGATTTCCCGATGTCCAGGTGGTCCGCGCCGCCAGAAAAGCGTTGATCGACAAGGCGTCGCCCGCCGCGCCGGTGGTGAAGTCAGTGACCGTCAGCGTGGATCCCAGGATCGAACTGAGGGTCAGCACGTCGGCGCCCGTCCCAGAGCTGACGGTGTCCGCGCCGCCGCCGCCGTTGATCTGGTCGACGCCGCCGCCACCGCGCAGGTCGTCACCGATGGTCGAGCCGACGATGGTGTCGTCACCAGCCGATCCATTCACCTCGAACGTCACGCTGGCGCCTGCGGCGAAGGTCACGTCCGATGCGTCGAACTCGGGGTCGACGGCGGCGATGTTGTAGCGGATCAGGCCCGTCCCGCCGATCACCGGCGCATTGAAATTCATGCCGGAGTCGCTGCTGACCTCCAGTACCGCTGCGGCCCGGTTGGCGTTGGCGGCCAATAGGGTGATGTTCTCGAAACCTCCACCGGCGCCCCGGAAGTTCACATAGCCGCCGATGGCCAGGGTGTCGGTCCCATTGCCGCCATTGAACTGCACGAACTCGAAGGTCCCGGCCGGACCGGCGATCAGGTTCTGGACGATCACGACATCGTCGCCTTCGCCGCCGTTCAGCGTGCTGCCGCCGTTGAAGTCGCCTGTGACGATGAGGACGTCGTTGTTGTCGCCACCGTTCATCAGGTCGGGACCGCCGCCTCCGACCAAGGTGTCGGCGCCAAGGCCGCCGTCGAGAGTGTCTGACCCGCCCGGGCCGCCGTTCAGGATATCGTCGTTGTCGCCACCAAACAGATAGTCGTTGTCGAGGCCGCCGTTGAGGGTGTCGGCGCCCGCGCCGCCATCGAGGCTGTCATTGCCAGCGGCGCCTGCGAGGCTGTCGTTACCGCCGAAGCCAGCCAGGGTGTCATTGCCGCCGGCGCCGTCGATGCTGTCGTTTCCGCCGCCGCCAGGACCAAAGTCGGCGTTCGGAGTGCCGGCGTCTGCGCCTGTGTGGTTGATCGGCGTGTTCCCGGCGACGATGAAATCGCCGGCGTCCAGGGTCCCGAAGGCAACGCCCTTGAAGGTGGTGGTGTTGACCACCCCGTTGTAGGTGATGCTGAGTACCGTGTCGCCGCCGCTGGCGGACAGATAGGGCTGCAGGCTTGAGAAGCTGTCGAAGCCGTATTCGGAGAGGTCGAGCTTGTCGACGCCATGGGCGAAGTCGGTGATGACATCGTGGCCGCCGCCGAGCTTGAACACGTCGGCGCCGCTGGCGCCACCCAGGGAATTGTCTCCGGTCAGCGTATCGTCGCCCCAGGCCGCGTCCAGCGTGTCATTGCCGCCGTTGCCGAACAGGACCTCCATGCCGTCCCCGCCGACCAGCGAGTCATTGCCATTGTTGGCGTTGAGAACCTGGATGCCGTCATGAGTCTGGGCGGCGAAGAGGGTGTAGCTGTGGGCGCTGTTGGAGTCCGGGACAAACAGCGTAACCCGGTCGCTGGTGGTGAAGTCCGCCGTGGTGGTCCAGTTGCTGAGGGTGAAGTTGGACAGGCCGAACGGGCCGCCCTGGGCGCCCCCCGGAGTCCCCACCCTCAGGATGTCTGTTCAGTCGCCGCCCACCAGGACGGCGCCGGGGTCAACCTTGCCCGGGCCGATCTGGGTGGTATCAATCTGAAAGACCAGGGCCTGGCCGGCGGTGGTCGCGAACTCAATGCGCTCGATGGAAAGCACCGTGGTCCCGGCGACCCCGGCGAAGGAATTGACGCCAACGGCCCGCAGGGTGTCGGTCCCGCCGCCACCATCGTAGGTGGCCGCGCCGGTTCCCCCGACCTGGATCAACACATCGTCGCCAAGGCCGCCGGAGACGGTGTCATTGCCGTCACCGCCGTCCAGAGTGTCGTTGTTGTCGCCGCCGTCGAGGATATCGTTCCCGACGCCGCCGTTCAGGCTGTCGTCGCCGGCGGCGCCGACAGACGAGTCATTTCCGCTCGTGCCCGAGTCCGTGTTCGCAAACTGGTCGCCCGTGAAAATGGCCATCGCCTTCGCCCCCCTAGCGTTGATTCCAAAATTCTACTTAGAGACCGAAATTAAATACCAATAAGTTCCCCCCACAGTTGTGGGAAACGCCCTTAAAGTGCCAGATATCATCGGTATTTGAGAATTTGGTCCCAATCTTGGCAAGTCTAGCGAGGCGCGCTCACGCTTAAACTCCCCCTTGGGGGAGGTAAAATTGCCGAGGGTCTAGTTTACCGAAAGATAGTTCAATGATAGCCGCAAGGCGTGACTGCCTCTCAATTGACGCCGCGCAGGCCGGTGCGCAACGCCCTGTACAGTCGGCGGCTCCTGGAGCGGCTCAGGCTGCTGTGCGGCTGCGGCGCCGGGCTTGAAGCCATTGCTGCGCTCGCCTGTGCGGTCGCCCGTGACCTTGTCGGCGCGGATTGCGGTTCAATCTTCTGGCTCGATCCGTCTGGCGCGCCCGCCGGCTTTTTCCACGATTCAGCATCAGCTGAACTGAAGGACTTTTTCGTCGCGTATTTCGACGAACTGTTCAGCGCGCCGGGTGAGTTCAACATGGTGACCTTCACCCAGCTTGACGGTCCGCCGGTCGGTCGGATGTTGGGCGAGGGCATGCATGAGAAATTTCTCGGCAGCAATGTCTACAAATATCTCGCCGCCCCGCTTGGCCATCAACACTGTCTGGATATCCGCATTGAGCATGATGGCAGTTGCGCGGCCCTGGTGGTGCTCTGGAACAAGGAGGGTCGGCCCTTCGCGCAGCGCCATGCGGCGACAGCCCAGCCGGTCCGGGAATTGCTTGAACAGGCGCTTCGCGCACAACGGCGGGACATTGCATGGCGGCCGCAAGGCAGTCGCACCTCGCATTTCATCACCGACAACTCCGGCGCGGATTTGCTGGCGATAAACGCCGAGGCCGAAGACCTGTTGAACCGCTGCCAACTGCTGCGCCAGAACGTGCCGATCACGGGCCGTCCGCGAGAGGCGCCGGCGTTTTCGCGCCACCTGGCCGCGATGCTGGCCCAGGGCGCACCGGCGCAACTGGAGCTTCCGGCGGTCGATGGGCGGCTTGTGGTCCGCGCCTCGCCTTCCCGGCGGGTCGGAGCCGGGGGGCGCGAGGAGATCGAGATGTTTGTCTCGGTCGATCTGGAAGCGTCTGTGAATGTGATGGCGGTGGATCGGCTGTCCGCCTTGCCGCTGACCTTGATGCAGAAGCAGATCGCCCTGTTCGCGGCGCAAGGCGGCCAGCGGCTGGAATGCGAAGCTCAGTTCGGCGTCAGCCCGGAGGCGCTCAAGAAGCACCTGCGCATAATCTATCGGGCGACCGGAACAGCGAACTGGAACGGATTGCGTGAGCGGTTCTGGACGGAATTGCTCGGCTGAGGCCGCGACAGGGCGCGGGCCGCACTTTACGTGGCGCCGATGGGCGCCGGGCGATCACTTTTGCCGAAATCCAGGTCGTAGGCTAGGCTATCGGCATTTAGCCCTGGCGCACAGTTTGCAATCCGGGAAGGTCGAACGGCCATGGGAGCGTGAGTTCGGTGCGGACCGGGACGGCGGTATTGGCGGCGTTGACGCTCGCCCTCGCGGCGGCTCCGGCCGGGGCGGAGGACGATGCGGCGGTGCACGGCCGGTTCCGCGCCACTCTCAACAAGGTGTTCGGGGCGGGGAACTGGAGGGTCACTGGCGGCTATCGGACGCCGGAGCGGGAGAATGAACTGCGCCGGCAGGGCGCGCTGACGGTGCCGATCGGCACGATGTCGCGGCACTCAGCGGGCCATCCGGACGCGCCGGGCGCCTATGACGTGGTGGTTCCGGGTCTCAGCCCCTGGCAGGCGGCTGCGAAACTGCGGGCCGCCGGCGCGCCATTCCGCACCATTTTCGCCGAGGGGGCCTATGGGTCCCAGGGCGCGCACCTGCATATCGATCCCTACGCCGGCGCGGCCGGCGGGCGGCGCGGTCCGGTGACACGCTGGGTGGTCGCCAACCTGACGCCCGAGCAGATCGCCGCCAACGAAATCTATTATGAGGCGACACAAGGCAATCCTGACGCCCAGCTCGAACTGGGTCATGCCTATGCCGAGGGCCGCGGCGAGACCCGTGATCTGATCGCGGCCCGGGTCTGGACCGCCATGGCCGCCGCCAACCCCGACGGCGAACCGGAACTGCGCGCGGCGGCCGAGCGCTTCCTGGGCGAACTCGATAGGCGGCTGAAGCCTGACCAGATCGCCTATGCCCGTAAGTTCGCCCCCCAGGGCTGCGCCGCCCTCGCCGATGGCCCGACGATGGTGGTCATGGCGGGCTTCGATCCGCCAGCCGCGGCGCCAGCCTGCCGCAAAGGCGCAGAGCCGGCCACCATTGGCGAGGACCAGGAGCTGGGCGGCTCACAATAGTTGGGCGCGTGATCACCGTGGCGGCTGCGCCGCGGCCCACCTAGGATGGGCGGCGACAGCAGAACACTCCGGGAGGTACCATGTCGCTCGCCATCAATCGTCTGTTCGACGTCAGCGGCAAGGTGGCCGTGGTCACCGGAGGCTCCAAGGGGATCGGCGAGATGATCGCCGAGGGCCTGGTGGAGAACGGCGCCAAAACCTACATCGTCGCCCGCGATCCAGAGGCTCTGAACGCCACCGCAGAGCGGCTGTCGAAACTGGGCGAATGCATCCCGGTGGTCGGCGACCTGATCACGCTCGAAGGCCTGAAGGCTTGCGCCGATGAGATCTCGGCCCGCGAGACCAGGCTCAACATCCTGATCAACAATGCCGGCTTTGGCCACAATGCGCCCTTCGACCAGTATGCGCCCGAGGACTTCGAGCGGGTGTTCGCGATCAACACCCGCGCGCCGTTCTTCTTCACCCAGGCGCTGTTGCCGCTGCTGCGCGCTGCGGCGACCCCTGAGGACCCGGCGCGGGTGGTCAATATGTCGTCGGGCGCTGGGCTTCGGCCGCTGGGCCCCAACAACTTCAGCTACGGCGGCTCGAAGGCCGCGGAGATCCACCTAAGCCAGCGGCTGGCGGTGGCGCTGGCGGCGGAGAACATCAACGTCAACGCCATGACGCCGGGCCGGGTGAGCACCCCCATGCTCGACCGCTATATGGCCGCCACCGGCCAGAACATCGCGGCCAACATCCCCACCGGCCGACCCAGCGACGCCGATTCCATGGCCGGGGCGGTGCTCTATCTCTGCAGCCGAGCGGGCGCCAACGTCACCGGCATATGCCTAAACGCCGATGGCGGACAGGCGCTGTGGACGGGGAGTTAGGGCTTGGCAGGGGGCGCGGCCGGCGCCGCATCATCCGCCCCCCGCGACGAAGGCATGTAGAGACCGGTGGCGGTCTTGGCGAGCCAGTCGACGGGGCGTGTTCGCGGGCCGAATTGCGCGCACGGGTCGGCCTCGTGGTCGATGGTGCGCTTGGCGGCCTTGGGCGAGGTCATGGTCTTGACCGCCGCGGCCGCAAAGGGTTTGGCGAACTGCAGGGCGTCGCCGATGCGCGACAGGGAAGGGTCGTCGGTGCCCAACGCTTGGGCGTCGCGGTTCCAAATCAAGGCGGCGACCTGACGGTCCTTGACCTTCATCTCGGCCTCCGCCGACAGCCCGCCAAGCGCGTCCGGAGCCCGCACGCCGATGGGACCCGGGATCATGGCGTTGACCGCCGCCGCGCCGGCTGCGCCCATGCGCCCGGTGGCGATGGCACGGGTCACCGAGGTGCGCATCACGGCGTCGGCTGAAGTCTCCGGCGCGATCTCATAGCGCTCGCTCATCTTAAAGCAGAGCTGGGCGGCGATTTCCCTGAGCAGGGCGGCGCGCTCAGCGTCGGTCATCCAGGCGTTGTCCGGACCCGAGGCGAACACCGGATCGGCGATGGCTACCTTGGCGACGCCCTTGAGAGCCTTGGCGTCGCTGCGCTGGGCGATCACTGCGCGGGAGGATTGGCTGGCCTGCAGCCCCTCGTAGCTGGACAGGAAACCGGAGGGCTGCGGCGCCGGCGGCGTGGCGCAGGCCGCCAGAGGCAGAAGCATCAGGGTCAGACCAATCGCGCGCATCGCCGTCTCCACGAAGGAATGGGGTGTTGACGCAGGCCGACCGCATGGTCCGGACCCTCGCCCCAGCCTGGCAGCATGGGACAGGTTTTGCGGCTTGTCGACTATCCCATGTACCCCGGCATCCAACCCTCGTGGGCGGCGCTGAGTTCGGCGAGAGGCAGGTTGAACAGGCCATCGACGGTCAGATGTTCACCGCCGGCCTGACCCACGATCGTCGCGGACAGGCCCGCCGCCTTGGCGCGGCTGAGGACCGCATAGCCGTTGTCCACAGCCATCAGATAGCGGGCCTGATCCTCGCCGAAAAGATAAGCATGGGCCGGGATCGCGGCCGCAATCATCAGCTTCAGGCCGACGCTGGAGGCCATGGCCATCTCGGCCGCCGCCGCGATCAGACCGCCGTCGGACAGGTCATGACAGACTGTGACCAGTCCGGATTGGATAAGGTCGCGAACAAGATCGCCGACCCGCTCCTCGATCAGCAGGTCGACCGGCGGCGGCGCTCCGTCCTCCCGACCCAGCACCTCGCGCAGATACATCGAGGCGCCCAGTTCGCCGCGGGTGTCGCCCAGCAGCACCAGGGCCTGGCCGGCTTTCATGCTGGCGAAATCCGCACGTCGGGCGGAGTTGGCCATCAAACCCACCGCGCCCACCGTCGGCGTGGGCGGGATCGCCTGGCCATTTGTTTCATTATAGAGACTGACATTGCCGCTCACGACCGGAAAGTCGAGGGTGCGGCAGGCCTCGGCCATACCCTCGATGGCGCGCACGATCTGGCCCATGATCTCGGGCCGCTCGGGATTGCCGAAGTTTAGGTTGTCGGTGATGGCGATGGGATCTGCGCCCACGGAGGTCAGGTTGCGCCAGGCTTCGGCGACCACCTGCTTGCCACCCTCGTAGGGGTCGGCCAGGACGTAGCGGGGGGTGCAGTCGCTGGTCACCGCCAGGGCCTTGGCGGTCCCATGAATGCGCACGACGCCGGCGTCGGCGCCGGTGGCGGAGTCCTCCAGAGTGTCGGCCATGACGTGGCGGTCGTACTGCTCCCAGAGCCAGCGCTTGGAGGCCATGTCGGGCGCGCTCATCAAGGTCTTGACCGCCGCGGCGTAGTCGCTGGGCGCGGGAACCTCGGTGGGATCAAGGCGCGGCTGAGTGGTCGGCGCCACCCAGGGCCGGTCGTAGAGCGGCGCATCGTCGCTCAAGGGGCCAAGGGGCAGGTCGCAGACCACCTCGCCCTTATGCTTCAGGACAATGTGGCCGGTGTCGGTGGTCCAGCCGATGGTGGCCGCATCCAGGCCCCACTTGGCGAAGATGCGCTGGCCGTCGGCCTCGCGGCCGGGCTTGAGGATCGCCAGCATCCGCTCCTGGCTCTCCGACAACATCATCTCATAGGCGCTCATGTCGCTTTCGCGCTGGGGCACCTTGTCCAGGTCAAGTTCGATGCCGACGCCGCCCTTGCCGGCCATCTCCACCGACGAGGACGTCAGGCCAGCGGCCCCCATGTCCTGAATCGCGGCAACGGCGCCGGAGGCCATCAGCTCCAAGGTCGCCTCGATCAGCAGCTTTTCGGCGAAGGGATCGCCGACCTGGACAGTCGGGCGCTTTTCGTCCGAGTCTTCGTCGAATTCCGCCGAGGCCATGGTGGCGCCATGGATGCCGTCGCGGCCGGTCTTAGAGCCGAAGTAGACCACGGGCAGGCCCGCTGACGGCGCGGCGGAATAGAAGATCTTGTCGGCATCGGCCAGGCCCACGCACATGGCGTTGACCAGGATGTTGCCGTCGTAACCGCGGTGGAAGTTGGTCTCGCCCGCCACTGTCGGCACGCCGACGCAGTTGCCATAGCCGCCGATGCCGGCCACCACCCCGGCCACCAGGCGCCGGGTTTTCGGATGGCCGGGATCGCCAAATCGCAAGGCGTTGAGGAGGGCGATCGGTCGCGCGCCCATGGTGAACACGTCGCGCATTATACCGCCGACGCCGGTGGCGGCGCCCTGGTAGGGCTCGATGTAGGAGGGGTGGTTGTGGCTCTCCATCTTGAAGACGCAGGCCTGTCCGTCCCCGATGTCTATGACGCCGGCGTTTTCTCCTGGTCCCTGAATCACCCTCGGTCCGGTGGTGGGGAACTTGGCCAGATGCTTGCGGGACGACTTGTAGGAACAATGTTCCGACCACATCACCGAAAAGACGCCGAGCTCGAGGTGGTTGGGCTCACGGTTCAACCGTTTGACGATCAGCTCATACTCGTCGGGCTTCAGCCCATATTCAGCGGCGGATTCGGCGAGGGATTTGGCGGGAGAGGCGCTCATGGTCCGCTTCTAGCGGGATTGCAGCGTCGAGGGGAGGGGGCGTAGCTGAACGACGGCGCCTATCCGAGACGATTTTGTAGCATCCGGGCAACACGACCCATGGGACGCATTGGCCACATGGGCGCCACGGCTTGACACCCGCGACGGCCTCATTGCAGCGTTCTGAATCGCGACGTCTCAACGTCGAAAAAAATGATCCGCTTCAGGGGGAAATCCGTGAAAAAACATCTCATGAGCACGATTGCGCCGGCCGTCTTGCTGTCGGCTGTCATGGCCGCACCGGCGGCGTTCGCGCAAGGCGCTGACAATTTCGCCGTGGACGAGGTGGTGGTCACCGCCCGGAAGCGCGAGGAATCGCTGCAGACGGTTCCGGTGGCTGTGTCGGCCTTCTCCGGTGAGCAGCTGGCCCAACAGGGCGTGCGCACTGCGTCTGACATCGCCAGACAGGTCCCCAGCATTCAGATCGTCACGGCCTCCAAGTCCTCCGACCTGGTTGTTTTCGGCATCCGCGGCCAGGTGGCCAGCGACGTGCTGCTGACGGTGGAGCAGGCGGTCGGCGTTTACCTCGACGGATTCAACGTGCCGCACCCCTATGCTCTTTCGGCGGGTCTGTTCGATATCCAGCGGGTGGAAGTGCTCAAGGGCCCGTAGGGCACCCTTTACGGCCGCAACACCACTGGCGGCGCGGTGAACATCATCACCAAGGGCGCTGACTATGAGGGCGTGCATGGTTTCGCCTTCGCCGAGGGCGGAAATTACAAGAACGTACGGCTCAACGGCGCGGTGAACGTCCCGATCGTCGAGGACAAACTCGCCCTTCGGCTGGCGGGGCAATACTGGAACCGCAATGGCTACGGCAAGTCCCGCATCAACGGATGGGACACCGGCAATGATAAGAATCAGGCCTTCGTCCGGGCCAGCCTGGTCGCCGATCCAACCGAGAACCTGAACATCGTTGTGAAGGCCGAATACGCCCGAATGCGCGAGCATGGGTTCCTGAACGTTCCCATTTGGAACACGGGGCAGGGGGCGACCAGCTTCCAGGCGGCGTTCGAGCTGGGGCTGGATCCGTTCAACGCGGCGAACCGGGCCACCGCTAAGGCACTCCTGGACGACATCGCCGCCAAGGGACGCGCCGACGCCTTCACCAGCGACACTGAACTGAAGCTGCGCAACAAGGCTGGCCGCAAGTCAATTTCCGCGACGGTGACCTATGATCTGGCTGAAAACGCTCAGCTCAAATCGATCAGCGGCTATGCCAAGGTGGTCTCCGACCCCTACACCGACCTGGACGCCACCCGATTCAGAATTCTTGAGATCGGCGTCCTCAGCCCCGGGCCGCAGACCTTCGCGGATTTCGATCAGAACGTCGGGAAATTCTTCTCCCAGGAATTCGATCTCTCCGGAAGCTCGTTCGACGACAAACTGAACTGGTTGTTCGGCGGCTTCATCTCCCGTGAGAAGGGCATCGATTCCACCACCAACAATTTCCGCATCGACCAGACCCGTCTGGCCAATGCGGGGACGTTACTGGCGCCGGGCACGCCGTTTACGATCAACTTCAACCAGGGCATCGATATCAAGAATTCGAGCTGGTCGCTGTTCACGCAGGAAGATTACAAAATCCTGCCGACCCTGTCGGCGACCCTCGGCCTGCGCTATACTGAAGAGACGCACGGGGTAAATCAGGTCAGCCGCCGGTTCGCTCCGTCTACGGGGCAGTATTCGTGCAGCTTTGTCACGGCGGCGCCCGGATCTACTGCGCCACTCATAACGCTCAATCCGATCACCGACTGCTCGACCAAGCGGACCGCGAGTTTCACCGGCACGTCATATCTGGCCAGCCTTAACTGGCAGGCAACGCCCCACACCCTGGTCTATCTGAAAACCGCCCAGGGCTTCCGGGGCGGCGGCTGGAACCTGCGGGTGATCACCGCCCCGGCGTTCTCGCCGGAAAAGGCGCGGGACGTTGAGTTCGGCGTCAAGACCGATCTCCTGAACGGTCGGGTCCGGGCCAACCTGGCCGCCTACAAGACCGCCTACTCCAACAAGCAGGAATCCATCATTGTCCCAGTGGGCCTGACGCCTCAGACGGTGATCCAGAACGCCGCCTCGGCGACCATCAAGGGACTGGAGGGTGAATTCACCGTTCGTCCGGTGGACGGCCTGACCCTGCGCAGCATGGTCTCTTACCTCTACGGCAAGTACGACAAGTTCCCCGGTGCTTTGAACCTGTTCGGCGCCCGGGTGGACGGTACGGGCGAGCGGTTCGCAAACCCGCGTTGGCAGTACAGCCTGTCGGGCCGCTATGAACACGATATGGGCGGCGGCAAGGCGGGTATTCAGGCGGACTGGTCCCACATCAGCGGCGCCAAGCCGCCGCCGCGTCTGCAAGACCCCAACCTTCCCGCCTTTGTGGTCAACAGCCTGGTGGCCGGCACCAACAATTACGCCGTCGGCACCAAGTCGCTGGGCCTGCTGAACCTGCGGTTGGATTACGAAATGGAGGACAAGGGGCTGTCCGTCGCGGTGTTCGCCAACAACGCTCTCGACAAGACTGTTCGCTACTACGTGCTCAATCAGTCGGCGCTGGGCGGCGTGCAGGGCGCAGTGATCGGCGAGCCGCGAATGTGGGGCGTGCAGGTTCGCAAGACCTTCGGCTCCGAGTAACCTCGATCGAACAGGTCCCGTCTGGCGCTGGCCGGGCGGGATCGGTGATTCGACCTGTTATTGTTGTAAAATCAAAGCGCGCCTGCAGAATTCTGCGGGCGCGCGAACTTGTGCCGATAAGCGTCTGAAATTCAACGTCCCACGACGACGCATGGGAGTGAATTGCGAAAAATCGCTTTTCGTTGGCGAATTTCACCCTGCGGAACCCGAAGTCTGTGGTTGTCGCGCTGCTCCGCACGGTGAATCCTGTTGCGCGCCGGGAGGTGGCGATGACGCAGGATAAGAACCCGGAACGAACCGCGCGCGGGTTGGCGACAGTAGAGAAGCTGACCGGAAAGCGGTTGCGGGCGGCCTATGAGGCGCGCATCGCGGCCGGCGGGATCGATGGGGATCTCGCGCGACTGGCGGTGGAGTTCGCTTTCGCCGAACCCTGGTCGCGCCCCGGCCTCGAACTTCGTGAGCGAAGCCTGGTGGTGATCTCGATGATGATCGCCCTGCGCCAAACCCAGGAGCTGAAGGCGCATCTGCACATGGGGATCAGCAACGGCCTCACGCCTGCGGAACTGGGTGAGGTGCTGATCCAGGTGACGCCCTACGTTGGGTTTCCGGCCATGAACGGCGCCTACGCCGTGCTCAAGGATGTGTTGAGCGAGCGGGGCCTGGAACTGCCCGCCGGCCAGGAGACGTAAGGAGTGTGACTATGGATGATATCCTTCCCTCTGGATTCCTGACCCTGGAAGGTCCCGTCGACGACGGCGAGGGCGGCATCGTCTTCGCCGATGTCCACGGCGGCGGCCTGCATCGCCTGGACCGCCAGGGACGGTTGAGCGTGCTGGTCCCCAAGCGCCGCGGAAGCGGCGGCGTCTGTCCGCATGCCGACGGCGGATATGTGGTCACAGGCCGCGACGTCTCCCACGTGAAGGATGGTCAGACCCGGGTGATCTTTACCCGCGAGGATCTGCCATCTACGCCGGGCGCCGAGGTTGGTGGTTTCAACGATATCTGTTGCGGGCGCGACGGGGCGATCTTTGTCGGCGCCGTGCGCCAGGACCCGACCGGTGAGCGGGTGGGCGGCGATCTCGTTCACATCACCGGCGAGCATCAGGGCGGCATTGTCTATGGCGGGTTGAGCCTGCCCAACGGCGTTGCGCTCTCGCCGGATGGGACGCGGCTCTACCACTCTGACACCTACAACAATCAGGTGATCGTGTCGGAGATGGCCGACGGCGCGGCGAGGCGGATCGGTTCGTTTTCGACGGCGGCGACGCCCGGCCACCCCGATGGCATGGCCGTGGACGCCGCTGGCGATCTCTGGATCGCCTTCCACTACGGCGCCTGCATCGCCCGCTATAGCCCGGAGGGCCGTGAACTCAGCCGGATTGCGTTTCCCGTTGAGAACACCCTCAGCGTCTGTTTTGGGGGACTCGGCCTGAGCGAGCTGTTCGTGGTGACCGGTTCGGATCCTGACGGCGCCGGCAATGCGCGGATCTTTCGGATGCCGGCGGAGAAACCGGGCTTGCCGGTGGATCCCTGCCGGATCTAGGGCCGCAGCGATTCCCCGCTGGATTGCTCCCCGCGGGCGAACAGCAGGTCCGACCAGCGCCACTGGCCCGAGCCCAGCACCACACGCGCCGCGCCAGGGGCGTCGTTCAGCGAGATAAGCACCATGCCGCTCACCGGCCGTTGTTTGCAGGCGTCAGGGGCGAAGGCGACTTCCCACATGATCGCCTCACGCACCGCGGCCAGGCCTGCGCCTTCCTGACCGGGATGGCGCACCCAGCGGCCGTTCCAGACCCGGATCGCCCTACCGCGATTGGCGACGGCCATGGCGGACTGGACCTGGCGGTCGCGGCGCAGACGGGCCTGCAAATGGCCCACCATATCGCACTGGCCTCCCGCGGATCCGGCGCCGGATCCGGCGGTGGCGGCAGAGGCCAGGGCGCCGTCGCTGATTTCATTGTCGCCGTCGCCGCTTGGGCCATCATTGGCGGCGATGGTCTCGACATTGGGTGGCGGCGTCTTGGCCTTGCGCGCGACCTGGTGCTTGGGCGGGGCCTTGGCCGGCTTCGGCGGTTCCGGCGTCGGCTTGGCCGCCGGAGTGGGTTGCGGCGGCGCGGGCGTTGGCGCCGGAGCCGGCGACAGCGGCTCTGGCTTGGGCAGTTCGATCAGTTCGACCACCATCGGCGCTGGTTCTGGCGGGAGCGGATCGACATAAGCGTTCATGATCACCGCGAGAATCCCGAGGTGACCTGCTGCGCTCGCGATTAAGCCGAACAGCCGACGCCGCCCGCCTCTTAGTGCCCGACCCATAAACCTGTACCGCTCGCGTCTCGCCCGCCCCAGCGACAGAAGTACGGCGGCATCCTGGCGCAATGTCCTTATCGAAAGACAAAGACATTGCGCCCCGCGCTTAGCGGAAGATGCGGCGCCGCCGTCCTCAGGTGAGGACGATCAGCACCACGCGGCGGTTGGCCTCGCGGCCGACCCGATCCGTGTTCGGCGCCACCGGTGCGTCCGGACCATAGGAAATGGTGCCGATCCGATTCAGCGGCACGCCGGCGCGGTTCAGATAGCGACGCACGACCTCGGCGCGCTCCTGGCCCAGCCGGTAGTTGGCTTCCTTGGAACCCGTCGCGTCGGTGTGGCCCTGAACCTCGACATAGACGTTCTTGTTCTCGGTCATCAGCTTCGAGGCGAAGGCGTCAAGGCGCGACTGAATCTCCGGGGTCAGTGCGGCGCGACCGATGGGGAACTTCAGGCTGTCGTCGCTAAGCACCATGGAATAGACGAACTTGCCCTCTGCAAGTTTGCCGGCGGCGGTTGCCCGGTCCAGGGCCTCACGCGTGGTGGCGTCCAAGGCTTCGAGACGCGCGTCGTGCGCGGAGACCCGAGTCGCCACGGGCGTGACCTGCTCGCGTACGAATTTCTTGGTTGCGCAACCGCCAAGGGCGGACACGCTCAAGATCATGGCTCCTGTCACCAACACCTTCGAGGCGCTAAACATCATTCGATTTCCCTGCTGCGCGGTCCACATGAACCGCCGTTAACTTTTGATGCTTGCCTATTCGAGCCTGAAAGAGGCGATTTCTAGGCGAGACCTCATCTTTCTCGATGCAACCGGGCGTAGATTCGGCGCGGAATCGAGTTGAACCGTGCGCCCGTCCCACTTGTAAGGCCTCCGGATGACGGATTCAGGCATGGTAGGGCTTCGCCTGAGTGCTCTAGGTTCGGCGATGACGGCAAAAAGTCACGCGATGCTATCGCGCTGCTCTGGGTCGAAACTACCTATGAGGGTGGAAAATCAGTCCTTCGTCCGCAGTAGTTGCCGCGGTCGCTGATTTATCCACAGGGTGTGTGCCGAATCGGAACGTGTTTGCGCCCTCTAGTGGCGAAGCAATCGGCCAGGCAGGGCCCCTGTGTGCGCGCCGTTTTCCATCAGGGTCTGGCCATTGACCACGGTCGCGCGGATGCCGGTGGCGCCCTGGAGGTAGCGTCGTGAGCCGCCAGGCAGATCATGGACAACCCTGGGGGTGTCCGGCGCGATGGTCGCGGGATCAAAGACGTTGAGGTCAGCTTTTAGGCCCTCACGGATCAATCCGCGGTCGGCGAAGCCCCAGGTGGCGGCTGGCACCAGGGTGATCATTCGCACGGCCTCCTCCAGGGTGAACTGTTCTCGCGTCCGCACCCAATAGGCCAGGAGGTAGGTGTGGATCGAGCAGTCGGAAATCTGGCTGACGTGAGCGCCGGAGTCAGAGAATGTCATCACCGTGCGCGGGTGGCGCAGGGTCGCCAGCAGGTCTTCCTCAGGATAGGGCGCGATATTCTGTACGAAGATCTGCGACAGGCCTTCGCTGGCCAAGGCCAGGTCGATCATGATCTCCGCCGGGTCGCGGTTCTGCTCGCGGCCAAGTTCGCCCAGATTGCGGTAGGGCGGCAGCGCGCCATTGCGCACCTCAATCAGGTCCCACTTGGGTCGCCGAGGTTCCGCAGACAATGCGCGGGGATAGGCTTCGTTGTGGATGGCGTCGACCAGAGCGGCGCGCAGCTCCGGCTCGCTGCGCAGGCGGCGCTCCTGTTCGGCCAGGGGCAGGGCCCGAAACGGCGCCCAACTCGGCAGCTTATCGAAGGGAAGGCCGGATTGGAACGATAACAGGATGGTCAGGCCACGGCTGTGGGTCTGACCGATCATTCGTCCGCCCAGGCCCGCCACCCGGTCGAACATCTGCAGCTGCTCGCGCCAGCTCGTGCCGCCCACGGCGCCGACGCCGAACGTGACGGGCACCCGCGTCTCGATCGCCAGTTCCTCCAGCCCGTCCGGCACCTGGCCGCCAAGCGCCAGCTCGAACATGCCTTTACCCATGTCGCCCAGTACGCCAACCAGGGCGCGAACCTCGTCCCAGGACCCGACGCGCGAGGCCACCGGGTGGTTATCGGCGGTTTCGTGGGCGAAGGAGCGGGAACTGGAAAAGCCGATAGCGCCGGCATCGACCCCGGATTTCAATTCGGAGCACATGGCGGCCAGCTCATCGGCGTTCGCCTCGGCTTCGAAGGCGCGTTCGCCCATGGCCCAGGTTCGCAGGGCCGAATGGCCAACATAGACCGCGTGGTTCAGGCCCTTGGGCAGCTTGTCCACATAGTCGAGGTATTCCGGGAAGGTCTCCCAACCCCAGGTGATGCCAAGCGCCATGGCGGCGGCGGAGATATCCTCAGCGCGCTCCAGGTTCTTGACCACCATGCCGCGGGCGTCCGCGCGGCTGGGGGCCAGAGTGAACCCGCAGTTGCCCATCACCACGCTGGTGATGCCCTGGTAGCAGGCTGGGCTGGACAGCGGGTCCCAGTTGATCTGGGCGTCCATATGGGTGTGGCCGTCGATGAATCCGGGGGTGACAACGTGGCCCTCGGCGTCGATCTCGCGGGCGCCTCTCTCGGCGATACGCCCGACCTTGGCGATGCGGTCGCCGATGACGCCGACGTCGGTGCGGTAGCGTGGCAGACCGGAGCCGTCGACGATGTCGCCGCCGCGAATGACTAGATCATAGCCCATATCCGCCTCCCGTGATCGTTCCGCCCATAACATCCCCCGCCCTCGGCGGGGCGGCAAGGGGGCCGCCGCATTGACCCGGCGCAATTGAGGTGATTGGATCGCGGCGGTCAAATAGTTGCGTAAACGCGACAGCGAAAAATTCACACACTGGGAGGATGGCGGCGTGATGCTTCGGAAATGGACGATTATTGGCGCCTTGGCGGCGGTGGGCGCCGGAGTAGGGGGCTGGGCGATTTCGATGCATGGCGACGCGCGCGCCGCGGCCAGTGCGACCTGCAATGTCGACAGTCTGCAGGCCGCTGCGCCGGCCGACACCCTGGTCTTCTCAGCGGATATGGTCGACCAGCCGGTGCGCCATTGCCGCGTCGAAGGTTTCGTCACCACCAATGATCCGCGGCCCAACCGCAACTATTTCCGCCTGCAGTTGCCAGAACGGTCGGCCTGGAAAGGCCGTTACTACTTCATCGGCCTGGGCGGCTCGGCCGGCTATGTGCCGACGGACTCGCAGATTCCGGCCGGCAACCCGGTGGCCAAGGGGTTTGCGGTCGCCGGCACCGACACCGGTCACCGTGCGCCGGGTCTGGACTGGAGCTTCCTGTCCGATCCCGCCAAGGCGGCTGACCACATCCACCGCGGCGCCCATGTGGTGGCGGTTTCGACGCAAGCGATGACCAAGGCCTATTACGGTGTGGACAAGATCTGGCGTTACCATTCCGGTTGCTCCGGCGGCGGGCGGATGGGCCAGGAAATCATCACCAAGCACCCTGAGGACTTCGACGGGGTGCTGGCCGGCTGGCCGGGCGGACGCTGGCCCGCTGGACATCCCGCCTATCCCAGCAAGGGCGCCGCCTTTGAGATCCAGGTGGCCGAGATGACCCGCGAGCCGGGCTCCTGGCTGTCTCCGGCCAAGCTCAAATTCGCGGAGGAGAAAGTCACCGCTGCCTGCGATATGGCCGATGGCGCCAAGGACGAGATGATCTGGGATCACCGGCTGTGCAAATTCAACTTCAACACCCTGAAGTGCAAGGCCGGCGACGCCCCGGATTGCCTGACCCAGCCTGAGATCACGAGTATCGAGAACATACTCAGGAAGACCGCCCTTCCGATCTCCAACATGAGCATGTGGATGTTCCTGGGCCGGGTGCCGCCGCCGTGGGATCCCAGCCCTGAGCCATGGAACGCGGCCAAGACCTCCAGCGCCCTGGTCATTCAGACCACCTGGGCCAGAACCTACCTGAACCAACCCGACCGCGACATCGTCAAGAACCCGCTCACCTACGCGGAGCTGGAGAAGATGAACGAGGTGGAGGCCAAGATCGGTTATGGCCAACCTCCGAATGTAGACCTGAGGCCGCTGCAGAAGACCGGCCACAAGGCCATCTACTGGGCGGGCGTCAGCGATCCCTGCTGCTCGAACCTCGCGCTTGAGAACTACATCATCGATCAGGGCAAGGCCCTGGGCGGCGCCGACAACCTCGCCAAGTTCGTCGGCTTCTACCAGATCCCCGGCGCCGGCCACTGCGGCGGCGGCACCGGCCCCAATGACCATGCCGACCGCATGCTGGACGCCCTGATCGCGTGGGTCGAAGAGGGTAAGGCGCCGGGCGCGGTGGTCATGCACCGCGGCGCTGAGCGGGCTCAGTATATCTTCCGCACCAACGCCAGTGAATCCGGGGTGGTGATCCCGCCTCCGGTGGGTGCGGCGCGGGACTTCCTGGTCTGCCGCTTCCCGATGGTCTCAGTGTTTGACAAGTCCAAGGCCAAGATCCCCGGCGCCGTCTATGACGCCAAGAACTGGTCCTGCAAGGCGTCGCGCACCTAGGGACGCAGGGCTGAGGGGTTCGCCGGCCCGCCTGGGGCCGGCGAACCTCATCCGGCTCCGTGCTTCGCTGTGATCTTCGCCCGCAGTTCAGCGTGCTGGGCCCGGCCGAGGGGGAACTTCCAAAGCAACAGCGCCGTCAGCAGCAAAGGGATCGGCGGGAACAGGCCGAAAGTCAGGCGCAGGGCGTTGATCGCCTCAGGAGTGTTGGTCTTCGACGACGGGTCGAAGCCCATCAGCTGCAAGAACGGAAACGCCAGGGCCACCGCCACGGTGGGGATCAGCTTCTGGGTCATCTCGACGATGGCGTAGAAGGTTCCTGTGCGCTGCTCGCCGGTCTCCAGCACGTCGGTGTCCACCACGTCGGCGATGATGGCGCGCAGGATGAACGCAGGGCCCGAGGAGAATACCCCGGTCACCGCCACGATGATGATGAAGGGAATAACGTCGCCCGGGCCCAGGAAGGCCTGGGGAATCACCGCCAGGGGCGTACAGAGATAGGCGATCATCAACAGCCGGTGCTTCTCGAACCTTTGCGCCAGCCACATCCACACCGGCATCGACAACAGGCCGCCGGCGAAGGCGAACAGCAGAGTAGTGGCCGTGACCCCCGGCGCCTGAAGGACGAAGGTGACGTAGAACACGTTGATGGCCGACGAGATGGCGAAGGGCAGCAGGCCCATCACCTCGATGGCGATCAACCGCAGCATCATCTTGTTGGTGACGATCGACGCCCAGCTCTGGGCGAAGGTCATCCGCTCGGCCTTGGGCTTGGCGGCCAGCCGGTTGGGCTGCTCGCCCACCAGCGACACCGCCAGGGCCACGCTCACCGGCAGCAGCACCAGGAACACCACCGCCACCCAGTAGAGTTTGTCGCCGGTGGTGGCCTGGGGATTTAGCTGCTCGATGACGGAAGGCAGGCCAAGGGCCAGCAGTGGGGCCAGTCCGGCGACCGCCATCCGCCAGCCCATGATCCGCGAGCGCTCGTCATAATCCTCGGAGAGCTCCGCGCCCCAGGCGAAGCCGTTGAGCCCGAACACAGCCTGGGACAGGTTCAGCAGGGTGAGGCCCGCGAAGGCGTAAACGATGGTGACGTGTTTGGTGAAATACATCGGCATGAACAGCATGGCGCAGGCCAACATCAGCACCGGCGCCGAGATCACCAGCCAATGGCGGCGCCGGCCCCACCGTGACGGCAGTCGGTCGCAGAGCACCCCGGCGAGGGGATCCATGACCATGTCGATGATCCGCGACAGAATGGCGATCCCGGCCCAGGCGCTGAGCGAGATGCCCAGCTCACCGGTCATGAATGCGGGAAGGAAGAACGCCATGGGTAAGAGGACCATGGCCAAGGGCACGGTCGGCAGAGCGTACAACACCAGCCGCCATGCCGGCAGACGCGCCGCAGCCGTCCCCTTGGGTGCGGCCACCGCCACTCCCTGCGCTTCACTCACCGACATGTTTCCTCCCCCGACGTCTGTCTTTGCGCGGGCCTTTGGCGCGAGCAGAGCATGGCGGTGGCGGGCCTGGAAAGCGTTCCCTCGTCCCGGCGCGTGCAATTTAAGCCCTAGCACTGCTGTACGACCGCAACTGTCGTAGGGACGAACCGCGCGGCCCTGGGGTGTTTTCGAAGGACCGGGAGCGCACGACTTGCGCCCTGCGTTCCGCTAATCTCCGGCCCATGTGCAATCTCTACAGCCATCTAAAGGGTCAGGCCGCCGTGCTGGCGCTTGTGCGGGCCATGAATGACCGAACCGGCAACCTGCCGGCGCAACCGGCGATCTTTCCGGATGGGTCCGCGCCGATCGTGCGAACCGGCTCGGACGGCGGGCGCGAACTGGTCCTGGCCCGCTGGGGCATGCCGACGCCGGCCTTCGCGCTCAAGGGCCGCAGGGTGGACCGCGGGGTGACCAACATTCGCAACACCGCAAGCCCGCACTGGCGGCGCTGGCTAGGGCCCGCCTCGCGCTGTGTGGTCCCGTTCACCTCCTTCGCCGAGCCCGCGCGGGGGCCGGCCGGGGAGGCCTGGCAGGCCTGGTTCGCGCTGGGCGAGGATCGCCCGCTGGCCGTGTTCGCCGGAGTTTGGACGCCCTGGACCAGCGTGCGCAAACTGGCCGAGGGGGAGGTGACCTGCGACCTCTACGGCTTTCTGACCACGGAGCCGAATGCGGAGGTGGGCGAGATCCATCCGAAGGCCATGCCGGTGATCCTGACCGAGGCCGCCGAGATCGAGACCTGGCTCACCGCGCCGTGGGACGAGGCCAAGGCCCTGCAACGCCCGCTTCCGGACGGGTCGCTCAGCCTGGTGACGCGGGGGGCGGAAAAGCAGGATGCGGGGGCGATGGGGGGAATGCTGGGATAGGGAGACGCCCGGTCACGACTTCGGCTTGAGATCCGGGCGGTTGGCCAGGAAGGCGGCGCGTTCCGCCGCGGAGAGCACCTTGCCCGGCTTCTGGCGCGAAACCTTTGGTGTCGGCGGGGCGTAGGTCTCGGCGCGTTGGGACGCACCCTTCAGGTCGGAGAGCCTCTTTGGCGGTTTCATTGGCGACTCCGTTGGGGGGCTCAACATAGCTTGTGTTTCCGCCCGCGCCAGCCAAGCAAGACGTGAAGCTCAGCGCAACTTCGCACCGACCCGCTCCAGTATCTCCGCGGCGAACACCGAGAGGGTGTCGTCGCGGGCGCCCATGATCACGATGCGGTCGCCGGGTCGGGCCAGGTCGACCAGCTTGTCGCCGCAGGCTTCGCGGTCGGCCAGAGCGATGGCGTCTCGACCATGGGCGCATACGCCGGCGATCACGTCGGCGGTCGATACGCTGCGATCCACCGTTCCGCCAAAATAGACCGGTTCGGGCATGATCAGCACATCGCCAGGGTTAAGCTGAGCTGCGAACATCTCGATGAATTCGTCCTTCATCAGCCTTAAGGGCCCGAAGCCGTGGGGTTGGAACATCACCAGCAGGCGGCCGGGAAAGGCATGCAGCGTCTGAAGGGTCGCGGTGATTTTGTCGGGGTTGTGGGCGAAGTCGTCGATGACAGTAACGCCGCCGAGGGTCCCCACCACCTCCATGCGCCGCTTCACGCCGGTGAATTCCGACAGGGCCGAAGCGGCCTCGGCCAAGCCTACGCCGCAGGCGCCTGCGGCGGCCAGGGCCGCCAGGCCGTTGGAGACGTTGTGCAGGCCTGGCATGCGCAACTTCACGGTCGCGGTCTCGCCGTCTCGCCGGTCGCGGACGGTGAATGTGACACCGTCGGCGGCGGGCGCGACCTGTTCGGCCAGCAGGTCGGCGGTCATATCGGACAGGGAATAGGTGACAGCCTTTGCACCGGCCTGCGCCGCCAAGCCGACGGTCTCGCCGTTGTCGAGGTTGAGCACGGCGGTGCGGGCCTTGGCGGTGAAGTCGCCGAACAGGGTGCGCAGCTCCTCCATGGATTTATGGTCGAGGCTGATATTGTTGACCACCGCGACGGTGGGCGAATAGCGGGCGATGGAGCCGTCGCTCTCATCCACCTCGGAGACGAAGGCGGGGCCCTCGCCCACCAGGGCGCTCGCGAAGGGAGTGTCCGGCGTGATGAAGTTCTTCATCTCGGCCCCGTTCATCACCGTAGGGTCGCGTCCGGCGGACTTAAGGATCCAGCCGATCATGCCGGTGGTTGTGGACTTGCCGCTGGTGCCGGCGACGCCGACGCTTAGGGCCGCAGCGTTGAACAGTTGCGACAGAAGTTCGGCGCGCAGCATCAGGGACGCACCGGCGCGCCGCGCGGCCTGGACGTCGGGAACGGTTTCCTCCACGGCGGCGGAAGTGACCACAATCTGGGCCGGGTCAGTGACGCCAGAACCGTCCTGGGGGAATAGCTTCACGCCGCGGCTTTCCAGGAATGCGAACTTGCCGGCGCTACGGCCCTGGTCGCGGGAGCGGTCGGAACCGGCCACCGCGGCGCCCTTGGCCAGGACGATGAGCGCCAGGGGCGCCATGCCGCTGCCGCCAACGCCGCAGAAAAAATAGCTTGTGTCGCGAGTCATCGCCGCAAGCTATTGGGTCGGGGCTGGGGAGCCAAGGGAGGGCGCAGGTGAAAGTCAAACCCGTCCGCATCGGACTGGTGGCGCCCGGCTCGCCGCTGGAGGCCGACACCGCCCGAGATCTGGCCGCCCTGGCCGCATCGCTGTATCCGGATGGGCGCGTGGAGCTGATGTTTCATCCGCAATGCTTCCTGAGCCATGGCCATTTCGCCGGCGACGACGGGACGCGGCTGGCGGCGTTCCTGGAGGTGGCCAATGATCCGGCCATCGACGCGGTGTGGTTCGCCCGGGGCGGCTACGGGGCGGTGCGCATCGCGGAGGCCGCCATGGACGGTCTGCGGGCCGCGGCGGCGGACAAGGCCTATCTGGGCTATTCCGACGCCGGCACCCTGCTGGCGCTGCTCTATTCCAAGGGATTCGGGCAGGTCGCCCATGGGCCGATGGGGCAAGATCTGCGTCGGTCGGGCGGGGATGAGGCTATCACCCGGGCCCTGGCCTGGCTGGTCGACCGGGACGCCGTCGCCCTGGAGGGCTCGGTTTCGCCGGATGTCCCGGCCGCGGCGTTCAACCTGACCATCCTGTCGCAGCTGCTGGGGACTCCCTGGGAGCCGGATCTGGCCGGACATGTGCTGATGGTGGAGGAGGTGTCCGAGCACCACTACCGGATCGATCGCTATTTCGGCCACATCCTGTCCAACCCGCAGATGCGCCGCCTGGCTGGCCTGCGGCTGGGCCGTTGCTCGGATATCCCGGAAAACGACCGGCCGTTCGGCATGACCGAGGAAGAGATCGCCCGCGACTGGTGCGCGCGGACGGGCGTGGCCTATCTGGGAAGAGCGGACATCGGCCATGATGCGGCCAACAGGGTGGTTCCGTTCGGAGATGCAATTCGACGTCCGCGCCGCTGAACCCTTGACTATCCAGACGTGTTGTTGACCCAATTCCCGGTGGTGCGATCGGATGAGGGCTGGAAGATGTTGAGCAGGATCGGATTGAGGTTGATTGCTGCGACGGCGCTGATGGTCCCGTCGCTGGTGCTGGCGCAAGACCATGGCAGCGTGGTCAAGGCGCTGCGACCGGAGTTACGGACATTTGACGACCAGGGCCAGCCGCTGGGTCAGGTCAAGGCATCGGATCTGCGCCTGCCGGCGCCGATCGTGGGCTATGGCGTCGGCAACTCGATCGGCGTGCGCCACGGAGACCGGGTCGTCTACCTGCGCGGCCTGGATGTTCAAACTGATGCGGCCAAGGCCGCCTGCGCACCGGTGCAATCCACTGCCCGCGACAAGGGGTCCGCCTATGCGGCCTCGAACATGGGGCTTGGCGGGGCGGCGGACTGCAAGCGGTCCGAGTGATGGTGCGGCGGACGGCCACCCTTCTGACCACGGTCATGCTGGCCCTGGCTCAGCCCGCCTCGGCCTTGCCGCTGCCTGGAGGCGGGTTCTCGGTCTCGGGGAAAAAGGGAACCTTTCTGAAGCAGGTGTCGCAACGCAAGTTCGAGGCCGAGTCCGGCGAAGGCGCACTGGGCCTGGCATCGGACGCGGTGAACCAGGGGCAGTTCCAGTCGGCCCGCCTGCGGATGCCGAAGACTGAGGCTCAGGTGGCGACGCTGCTTGGCCGGATCGACGGGACCTGGCCCTATGCCAAGGGCCAGCCGCTGCAGGTCCACATCATCGCGGTGGATTATTACAGCGCTTATTCCCTGCCGGACGGTTCGATCATCGTGGCGTTCGGCCTTTTGGATCATGCGCAGTCGGACGATGAGGTGGCCTTTGTCCTGGCCCATGAACTTGGCCATGTGCGCCTGGGCCATTTCGCCAAGGGTTCGGCTGCGGAGCGGCGACGCCAGATGATCAGCCAATTGGGCCAGGTCTATGCGCTGGGCTCGGCGGTGCGCGGCGGAATGCGCGGCGGCGCGAGCGGCATGAACGCCGAGGCGATCGCGGCCACCAAGCGCGCCAATGCGGCCGGAGACCTGCTGCGGTTCGTCAACACGGTCATGGTCGAGCCGGGCCACGCGCGCGATCAGGAGGACGAAGCCGACGCGACGGGGTTTGACCTGTCGCAACTGACCGCGTTTTCCGCTGAGTCCGCCTCGGCGCGTGTGTTCGACACGATTCAGGCCGACGAGGACAACCGCAAGAAGATGCGGGAAGTGCTCGAAGAACAGGTGAAGAAGGAACTGGGGCGGGCCGCCGCAGCCGGCGCCACCCAGGCGCTGATGACCGGCAACGTGAAGGCGGGATTGCTGAAGAGCGTCGGACGGATCGCGATCGGCGTTGCTGGGAGCGCAGAGGGCGGGCCGAAACACAGGGCGCCAGAGGAGCGCAAGAAGGGCATCGCGGACTATTCCACCGAGGCCTATCCCGACGGACTGCCCTTGCGGGCGGAGCGCCAGACCTGGCTAAAGGCTGTGCGCGCCACGCGCGAATACGCCGAGGCCAGGATCGCGGTCGCGGCGGTGCAGGCGGCGAAGGCCAAACGCGCGGAGGGCGACTACGCCGGGGCGGAGCTGGAGCTCGCCAAGGCCCGGCAGACCGCCTACCGCGACGCGCCGGTGGTGCTGAACGAGGCGGCGAGGGTGCGCTTCGACATGGATGACATTGACCATGGCGACCAGCTCTTCCAACGGGCTCACCAGAGCCCGGACCAATCCTATGACGGCTATGTGGACCACGCCCGGATGCTGGCGGACGCCGGGCAGACGGACCTGGCGCTGCGGATCATAGACGAGGGCTCGCAACGATTGGGCGACGACAAGCCGTTCCTGTCGACGTTGATCGGTGTCGCGGCGGCGACGGGCCGGCTGACCGCGGCAAAGGCCTATCTGCAGCGCTGCCTCGACACCGGCGACGACAATTTGAAGAAGGACTGCCAGGCAGCCATCGCCGGGACCGCTGCGGCCGAGGCAGCCAAGGGGGGCTTCGGGCGCAAGAAGGACAAGGACTAGGCGCTCGCCAGCGCGCTGCGGAACAGGGTTGCGCCGTCGGTGGAGCCGAGTTCGGCTTCGAAGGCGCGGTCGGGGTGGGGCATTAGGCCGAGCACATTGCCGGCGGTGTTGACGATGCCGGCGATGGCGCGGGCGGATCCGTTGGGATTGTCGCGGTAGCGGAACACCACCTGTCCCTCGCCCTCCAGGCGATTCAGCGTCGCCTCATCAGCAAAGAAATTTCCCTCGCCATTGCCGACCGTCATCACCGCCTGGCGTTGGGGGCCATAACCAGCGGTGAAGCGTGTCTGGGCGTTGACGATATCGAGTTCGACCGGCTTGCAGACATATTTGAGCTGGTCGTTTCGCAGGAGGGCGCCCGGCAACAGATGCGCTTCGCACAGGATCTGGAAGCCGTTGCAGATGCCGACGATCGCCACGCCGCGCGCAGCGGCCACCTTGACCTCGGACATCACCGGAGACAGGGCCGCCATGGCGCCGCAGCGCAAGTAGTCTCCGTAGGAGAACCCCCCAGGAAGCACGATCAGATCGAGGCCGTCCGGCAGGTCGGTTTCTCCGTGCCAGACCATTTCGACGGTGGCGCCTGTGGAGCGTTCGATCGCGACCTTGCAGTCGCGGTCGCAGTTGGAGCCGGGGAAGACGATGACGGCGGCTTTCATGGGGTGCTCATCAAGATTGTCAGGGCGTCATGACCTGCGCCAGGTCTTCAGTCCATCCAGGTATTTCAACAGTTCATCATAGGCCGCCCGATCACCGTAGCCGCAGCCGGTGGTCACCACCTGACCATCGCCGGCCTCCTGGCGCATCACCGCCGGGTGCGCCGGCGCGTCGGGATCGGTGATCAGGTACGAGCCGCGACCGTCCGGCGTGGAATAGAAGCGATAGGGCTGGGCGGAATCCTTCGGCGCCGCCACCAACTGCTGGGCCAGCACCCGCGCAGTGAGGGTTTCGAAGGGCAGGGTGCAGTCTAGGGCCAGGACCGGGCTCGTGTCGTCAGGCGTCGCGGGACCGCAGGCGAAAACGATCAGGGCCGCGAACGCCCAGGGCCTCACGCAAGCTCCACGCGGTAGCTTTCGATCACCGTGTTGGCGAGCAGCTTCTCGCACATGGCCTTCACCTCGACCTCGGCGGCGGCGGGGTCGGCGGCGGCCAGGTTGAACTCGATAGTCTTGCCCACCCGCACGTCGGCGACGCTAGGCCAGCCCAGCCCGTGCAACGCCTGCTCCACGGCCTTTCCCTGCACATCCAGAACGCCGGGCTTCAAAAACACCTGGACCTTGGCGCGCACTAGTGGAGCCCCCCCTGAATGACCGTCGGCATCTCCTTCATGATCCCCAGGCGCCGCGCCACCTCGGCATAGTTCTCAATCACATCACCGAGGTCGCGGCGGAACCTGTCCTTGTCCATCTTTTCATTGGTGACCGAGTCCCACAGCCGGCAGGAATCCGGGCTAATTTCATCGGCAAGCAGTACGCGGGCGAAGTCATTCTCCCACACCCGGCCGAACTCAATCTTGAAGTCCACCAGGGTGATTCCCACCGCGCCGAACATGCCGCACAGGTAGTCATTGACCCGGAGGGTGAGCGCCATCATGTCGTCGATCTCCTGGGTGGACGCCCAGTTGAAGGCGGTGATGTGCTCTTCGGTGACCATCGGGTCGCCGAGCTTGTCGTCCTTCAGGTAGAACTCAATGATTGAGCGGGGCAGGGCTTCGCCCTCAGGCTTGCCGAAGCGCTTGGCCAGACTGCCGGCGCAGATGTTGCGGCACACCACCTCAAGCGGAATGATCTCCACCTCGCGGATCAGCTGCTCGCGCAGGTTCATGCGCTTGATGAAGTGGTTCTGGATGCCGATGGAATTCAACCGCGTCATGATGAACTCGCTGATACGGTTGTTGATCACCCCCTTGCCCTCAAGCACGGCTTTTTTCGTGCCGTCGAACGCCGTGGCGTCGTCCTTGAAATACTGGATCAGGGTTCCCGGCTCAGGCCCCTCAAAGAGGATTTTGGCCTTGCCCTCGTAGATCTTCTTGCGGCGGGTCATCTCGATGCCTTCTCCGAGGGCAAGGGCGGGCCAAGCTCGGAAATTAAAAAACGCGCGCGTTGGTAGCGTCGCGCGCGCCGTTGTGAGTCCTCGGGGAAATTGAGGACGATGGAAATTAGCGGATCGCGGGCTTTGGCGCAAACGCCCTGCGCGAATGCCGCGTTTCGATTGCGAAGCCCGCTCGCGGAGGATATGTGAGCCCGACCGATCGGCTTACCGGGGATCACATGACCACCTTCAACGAACGTGAACAGGGTTTCGAGAAGAAGTTCGCGCTCGACCAGGATCAGGACTTCAAGGCCCACGCCCGCCGTAACCGCGCGCTTGGCGAATGGGCGGCTGGCCTAATGGGTCTGGAGGGCCAGCACTTGGCGGACTACGCCAAAGTCATTGTGAAGTCGGATTTCGAGCAGCCTGGCGACGAAGACGTGTTCCGTAAGGTCTATGAGGACCTGAAGGGCGCGGGCGTCGCTGTTTCCGAAGGCGATGTCCGGATGAAGATGGCTGAGCTGCTGGCGCAGGCGCGCGAGAGCGTGAAGGCGGGCAAATAGGCGCCACGGCGCCGGACTTGCACGGTTCGGTTTGAACTCCCGCGGGACATGTCCTGCGTAACGTACGACTGTGCCAAAATTGCAACACTGAGACTTGCTTCGCGGCCCGAAGCGCCCAATCTAGCGTCGAACAATCCGTTCCGTCCCAAAAGGTGAACCAACTTGGCGCGCGACCCCTATCTGGAACTTGGCGTGACTCGCTCGGCCAGCGCCGACGAGATTCGCAAGGCGTTCCGCAGGCTCGCCAAGCAATACCATCCCGACACCAATCCGGGTGACAAGGCTTCTGAAGAACGCTTCAAGCGGGTCAGCGCGGCGTTCGATGTCCTGGGGGACGTGGAAAAGCGCAAAAAATTCGACGCTGGCGAGATCGACGCCGATGGCCGTGAAACGTTTCGCGGCGGTTGGGGCGGGGGTGGAGGCGGCCCATTTCGACAGGCGGGCCGGCCGGAAGGCTTCGAGGGCGTCGACCTGAATGACATCCTGGGCGATTTTCTTGGACGTTCCGCTCGCGGCGGCGGTGGTGGCGGGGGAGGCGCCTTTGGCGGGTTCACCCAGCGCGGCGCCGATGTGCGCGCACGGCTCGAGATCGACCTGGAGGAGGCGATCGCCGGCGGCAAAAAGCGGATCGCATTTTCCGATGGGCGCACCGTCGATGTCACGATCCCGGCCTGCGCCGCCGACAGCCAGACGCTGCGCCTGAAGGGTCAAGGCTCCCCGGGGCGATCAGGGCCTGGCGACGCCTTCATCGAAATCGCCATCCGTCCGCACCCGATCTTTAAGCGCGAGGGCGATGACCTGGTGATGGACCTCCCGATCACGGTTTATGACGCTGTTCTGGGGGGCAAGATCGAGGCGCCGACGCCGGACGGGCCTGTGACATTGACTGTACCTCGGGGATCGAACGCTGGGGCGCGGCTGCGCCTGAAAGGGCGCGGATTGCCGGATGCGGGCGGCGGCGAGCGCGGCGACCTCTTCGCCCGCCTGGTCATCACTTTGCCCGAGACAGTTGACGCGTCGCTGGAGGCCTTCGCCGAGGGTTGGCGGGTGGCGCGCCCCTACAAGGCGCGCCGGCGCGGGTGAGCAGTTGTCGCCACCGCGCGGTAAATCCGGTATTCACACAGGGTTCAGAGCCGCCCCGATAGACAAAGGCGTATGAAGCCTCTTCTTGCAGCCCTAATCGCACTGACGACTGCGACGGCGGCGTCCGCGGGAGACTGCGCGCCGCCATTCCCGGCGTTCGGGGCTGAGGGCCACGAACAGGATCGCGCCCGGGAAGCCGTACGCGAGGGCCGGCAGATTCCCCTGACGCAGGTCTTGCGGATGATCGCGAGCCGCACCCCAGGCCGCCATTTGAACACGACACAGGATTTCTTCGCTGGCCGCGCGGCCTACTTCGTCCAGTGGCAGTTACCGGACGGGCGCGTTGTGATCTTCATTGTGGACGCCGAGAGCGGCAACCTCCTGGCGCGGCAAGGCGGCTAGGCCGCGAACTGGAAAGGCTCAAGACTTGCGCATTCTCCTGGTGGAAGACGACCCCGACCTCGCCCGTCAGCTGAAGCTGGCGCTAAGCGACGCCGGATACGCCATCGATCACGCGCCGGACGGGGAAGAGGCTCAGTTTCTCGGCGAGACCGAACCCTACGACGCGGTGGTTCTGGATCTTGGATTGCCGAAGGTGGACGGGGTCTCGGTGCTGGAACGCTGGCGCCGGGAAAAAATCACCACCCCAGTGTTGATCCTAACCGCGCGCGGCGGTTGGAGCGATAAGGTCGCGGGTTTCGACGCCGGCGCCGACGACTATCTGGCCAAACCGTTCCACACCGAGGAGTTGCTTGCCCGGCTGCGGGCGCTATTGCGGCGTTCGGCTGGCCACGCCGCGCCCAATCTCGCCTGTGGGGGGCTGCGACTGGATCCGCGTGCTGCGCGGGCGTCGGTGAACGGCGAGCCGCTGCGCCTGACGTCACTGGAGTACCGGCTGCTGCACTACCTGATTATGCATCAGGGCCGGGTGATCAGCCGAACCGAGCTGGTCGAACACCTCTATGATCAGGACTTCGATCGCGATTCCAACACTATCGAGGTGTTCGTGGGCCGGGTGCGCAAGAAGATCGGCGCTGATCGGATCGAGACCGCCCGGGGGCTTGGCTATCGCTTGGTCTGTCCGCCGGGCGAAGAGGCGGGCGCGCCGGCGGAATCGTGAGCGCGGCGACACAGCGCGGCGCCTCTTCCCTCGTCCGCCGCCTAGTTCTACTTGCTGCGGGCTGGAGCCTGGCGGTTCTGGTGGTTTCATCCGTCGTGCTGGTGCTGCTTTTCCAGCAGGCGGCGCTGCGCCGCCTCGACCAAAGCCTCACGGAGTTGATCGACAACCTGCTGGCCGCCTCGACGATCGACGAGCGGGGGGGCGTCGTCGGCCCCGCGCTCACCGATGAACGCGCTGTGCGCGCCTACTCGGGACGCTACTGGCAGATATCCGAATCGGTTGCGGATGGCGCGACACGAGCCGTCGTGCGCTCACGCTCACTCTGGGACAGCGAGATGCGCATCCCGCGCGAAGTTCTGGGGGCGCTTAAGGAGAAGCCGGGCACACCCGTGGCGTACGACGCGAAGGGACCATTGGGCGAGCCTGTGCGAACCTTGGCGTCACAGGCGACGCTGCCCGGCCGCAAGGCGCCGGTGATCTTCGTGGCCGCCGAAGACCGCACCCCCGTCGACCGCGACGTGCGCGGCTTCATGGCGGCCACGGCGACGGCATTCGTTCTGTTGGGCGCAGGCCTGGTGGCGGCGGTGGTTTTGCAAGTCAGAGTAGGTCTGCGCCCGCTGTTCGATCTGAAGCGGGAGATCGCCGAGGTGCGCCGCGGGCGCGCCGAACGGCTGGTTCAGCGCTACCCAAGCGAACTCACCCCTCTGGCCGATGAACTCAACGCCCTGATGGCTCACAACCAGGAAGTCGTGGAGCGCCAGCGCACCCACGTGGGGAACCTTGCGCACGCCCTCAAGACTCCGTTGACGGTCATGCTGACTGAGGCGGCGCAGCGGCCCGGCCCGCTGGGTGAGGTTGTCACCCGTCAGGCCGAGGTGATGCGCCAACAGGTCGATCATCACCTGCGCCGCGCCCGCGCCGCCGCCCGCACCCAGGGCCAGGGCGAGCGAACTTCCGTGGCGGAAGTTCTCGACGAACTCGCGCGCACCCTGGAGCGAATCCACCGCGACAAGGGCGTCACCATCGACTGGGATGCCGACGAGGCGCTGATTTTCCGGGGTGAACGCCAGGATTTCATGGAGATGGCCGGAAATCCCATGGAGAACGCCTGCAAATGGTGTGTTTCCAAGGTCCGGGTTCGCGCCGATACGGCGGCGGAAGACCGGATCCGCCTGACCATTGAGGATGATGGGGCGGGATTACCGCCGGACCGCCGTCAGGAAGTGTTGCAGCGGGGCGCGCGGCTCGACGAGACAGCGCCCGGGTCGGGGCTCGGCCTGTCGATCGTCGATGAACTCGCCCGCGCCTATGGCGGCTCGCTCAACCTGGGGGATTCAAGTTTGGGGGGGCTCGCCGTCAGCCTGGAGTTGCCCCGGGCCGATTATTGAAAAACAACGATTTTTGGAATTCCTTAACGGCCGTAAGCCATAAGGGCCACTGAACGCATTTTGCGTGCGGACATGAATATGGCCGGCCTCCCTGAGGAAAAGCTCGAAATTGTCCGGGGCCTCATGGAGGTTTCGCCGGATCGCGTCATTGACGGTCTGCGTGCTGCGCTCAGCCAATCGCAGGATGCCGCGCTGGCGGAGATCCGGTTGCTTGTCGATGCCGAAGCTGAAGAGCGACGGCTGCGGGTGGCGGCGCTTCAGCCGATCTCAGCGCTGTTCGCCGGTGATGGCCGGACTTCCGACCGCCTGGTGTTTCCGGCCAAGGCCCTGCCGCTGATCTGGCGCGGGCTCAAGGTTCAAGCCGCCGAAGAAGTCGCCGCCGCCAGGACGCACCTGGACGACCTCATAGGATCAAGCCGGGGTCCTGGACCGTTGGATGCGCTGGCGCGCGTGGCCGCGCAGAACCTCAAGTTTCCAACCACGCTAGATTTCGACCGTGCGGTAACGCTCTGCAACGGGGTCAGGCCCGGTGGGGCGGATCAGCTGGCGAGCTGTTTTGAACTGGCGCCAATCGCACGGCGCGCCGTGGCCCGGATGTCGGAATGGATCAACAGGCCATCGGATGCAAACGCCGCCGCGGCGCGTCTGGCCTACAAGGACGCCGTCGATGTGATTGACGATGCGGGCCTCGGCTTCTTTGAATTGCTGGCGGCGCAACTTGATCAACCGTGGACCATCCTTCGCGTTATCTCGGCGGTGATGCAGAGGCCGGGCGAGCGGGTGCTGGCCGACATGGAGCTGGCGCCCTTTGCGTTACGGACCATGGACGCCGTGGATTCGAGCATCGCGGCGATGGGTGTGCTCGATCTGGATGGCGGCGCGGCCGCCGGTATCGCGTCCGCCAAGTTCATCGAAATCGCCACCCTCCAGATCATCGAACTGGAACAGGCCATCGAACTGGACCGCGAGGGGCCCTGGGGAAAGCGGATCGCCCGTCAGAAGCAGATCCTCGCCGCGGCCGTAGAGGCCCGGTTCAAGGCGGCCGAGAAGGCCGTCGCCGTGGCCGTACCGACACAGGCCGTCAGGCTGGCGAATATCGTCAAGCTGCGGCCAAAGCTGATCGCGCCGCCCGATCCTCAGGCGGTGAAGCGCGCGGTGACCCTGCTGGCGTTCGCCGCAGAGTCTCGCGCGTGCGCCCACAATGGCGGCTTCGCGTCGGCCCGGGTAAAACTTATCGAACATCTCGATGAGAGTTTTGAGCAGTACATCGATGAAGTCCTTGATCGGATGCGGCACGGCGAGATCGAGGACTTAAGTCTTGCCCAGCACTACCTATCGGTCGTGGCGGAATTCATCGGCATGATCCACGATCGGAAAGCTGCGGAACTGGTCAGACGGCGCGCCGCCGCAGCCGCCGGGAGTGAAGGCGCGCGATCCGGTCCATCTGCGTAACCCAGGCCTCGCACAGTCGAGCGGCTTCGTATAAACGCCGGCCATGATCGGTTTCTGGATCGCCGCCGGGGTGCTGTCCGCGCTCGCCGCCGGGCTTGTGCTCCACCGCGGCGCCACTTTGCGGCCTGATCTCGCCGATTCAACCATGCGCCTCTATCAGCGCCAGCTCGCGGAGATCGATGATCTTGCAGACCGCGGACTGATCGAGGGAGAGGCCCGCGCCCAGGCGCATGCCGAGGCCGCGCGCCGGCTGCTCGCCGCCGCAGAAGCGCCAGAGGCGCCCTGGAGCGCCGATGGACGAGGCGTGGCTCTGGGCATCGCGGGCGGCGCGCCAATCCTGGCCTTGGGCGTCTACCTGCTGATCGGTTCGCTGGGGCTGGGAGACCAGCCCTTCGCAAAGCGGTTCGCGGAATGGCGCGCAGCAGATCCAGCGACCCTTAGCGCGCCGCAAATGGCTGTCGTCTTAGGCGCGATGACCCGGGACAAGCCGTCAGATCCCGAAGGCTTTCGATATCTCGCCATGGCCCGCGACGCTTCCGGCGACGCACCCGGCGCAGCCCGCGCTCTGCGGGCGGCGATCAAGCTCGCGCCGGGCCGCGCGGATCTGTGGGAAATGCTGGGCGAGATGCTTGTCGCCCAGGCCGACGGCGGTGCGCCCGCTGACGCCCAGGATGCCTTTCGCGAGGCGTTGAAGCGTGATCCCCGTTCTGTGATCGCGCGCTTCCATCTGGCTCGCGTCGAAGTGATTCAGGGTGATCGGGACAAAGGTCTGGCGGTCTGGCGCGGACTATTGGCGGAATTGCCCAAGGACGATCCGCGACGAGAGGGGCTGGCTGGGGCGATCACGGAGGCCGAACGGCCGGTTGCGGCGCCGGCGCCCGGCGCGCCGACGCTGCAGGTTATCCGCGGCATGGTTGCAGGGCTGGCGGCGCGGCTGGAGACGCAACCTGATGATCCTGACGGTTGGGTGCGGCTGGTGCGGTCCTACGCCGTTCTGGGCGATGTCGCCCAACGCGATGCGGCGCTTGCAAAGGCGAACGCGCGTTACGCCGGCAAGCCGGCGGTGATGGAGCAGCTCAAGGCGGCGGCCCAGACGGAGCCAATGCGATGAACTTGCGACCCAAGTCCCCCAAGGCGCGCCGTCGGCTGATGCTCGTCCTGGCTATCGCGCCGGTGCTTGCGCTGGCGGTGGGCCTGACCCTGTTCGGGCTCAGGAATTCAATCTCCTTTTTCTACACGCCGTCGCAGGCAGATGCGGCGCGACCGCCACCGGGCCGCGCCTTGCAGCTTGGCGGACTGGTGGCGGTGGGCAGCGTTGTCAAACATCCCAACGGGCGCGTGGATTTCACCATCGCCGACCGAATCGCCAGCGACCGGGTGCGATTTCAAGGCGATCTTCCCGACCTGTTTCGCGAAGGCCAGGGCGTGGTGGCGATCGGCGCGTTCTCGGCTGACGGGACCTTTCAGGCCAAGCAGGTGCTGGCCAAACACGACGAGCGCTACATGCCCCGCGAGGTGGCCGCCGCGCTGAAGGCGCAGGGCGAGTGGCGCGGCGACGGCGCCAAGGCCGCCTATGCAAAGGCGCCGCCGCGGTGATCACAGAAATCGGCTCCTTTTCACTGGTGCTGGCGTTGGCGATGGCGCTGGCTCAAACCCTGCTATCGGGACTTGGACGGTTGCGGCGCTCGGCGCTGTTGGCGGCGGCGGGGCAGGGCGCGGCGATCGCTGCTTTCGTCTCGGTTGCGGCGGCTTTCGCGGCCCTGTTGCATGCGTTCGTGACTTCCGACTTCTCAGTGGCGAACGTAGCCGCCAACTCGCACACGGAAAAGCCGCTGCTCTATCGGGTGGCCGGCGCATGGGGCAGCCACGAGGGCTCGATGCTGCTGTGGTGCTTGGCGCTGACGGGCTACGGCGCGGTGATGGCGATGTTCGGCAAGGGGCTGCGGGCGAGTCTTCGCGCTTCGGCCGTGGCCGTGCAAGGCGGCCTCGGCGCGATCTTCCTGGCCTACACGGTGTTCGCGTCCAATCCGCTTCTGCGGCTGCTGAATCCGCCGGTGGAGGGCCGCTCCCTCAATCCGCTGCTACAGGACCCGGCGCTCGCCATCCATCCGCCATTCCTCTACGGCGGCTATGTCGGCATGTCGGTGGTGTTTTCCCTGGCGGTCGCGGCTTTGATCGAGGGGCGGGTGGATGCGGCCTGGGCGCGCTGGGTGAGGCCCTGGGCGCTGACGGCCTGGAGCCTGCTCACCGTCGGCATCACCCTTGGCGCATTCTGGGCCTATTATGAACTTGGCTGGGGTGGTTGGTGGTTCTGGGACCCGGTGGAGAACGCCAGCTTCATGCCTTGGCTGGTGGCCACGGCGCTGCTGCATTCGGCCATCGTCACCGAAAAGCGCGGCGCCCTGGCCGGCTGGACGGTGTTCCTGGCGCTGACGGCCTTTACATTCTCGATGCTGGGCGCCTTCCTGGTCCGGTCCGGCGTGCTGACTTCGGTGCATGCGTTCGCGGTGGATCCAACGCGAGGGGTGCTGTTGCTGGCGATCCTGGGTCTCTCAGCGGGGGTGGGATTTGGTCTGTTTGCCTGGCGTGCGCCGGCGATCGCCCCTGGCGGCGTGTTTGCGCCCATAAGCCGCGAGAGCGCGCTGGTGCTCAACAATGTGCTGTTATCGGCGGCGACGACAACGGTGGTGCTGGGCACGCTCTATCCGCTGATCCGCGAGGCCATGGACGGTCGGGCGATTTCGGTGGGACCGCCCTATTTTAATCTGACCTTCACGCCGCTGATGGCGGCGCTGTTGATCCTGACACCGGCCGGGCCGTTGCTGGCCTGGAAGCGGGGCGACGCGACGGGGGTGGCCCAGCGCCTGGGGCTCGCGGCAGGGCTTGCGGTCGCTGCGGGGCTGGCGACATTGATGCTGGTCAGCCCACGGCACGCCTGGGGGGCGGCGGGCGTCGCGCTGGGCGCCTGGCTGATCGCCGGATCGGCGGCTGAACTCCTGGAACGCACCCGCGCCTTTCGCGCTCCGACGGCGGAGGTCTGGCGGCGGTTCTCAGGCCTGCCGCGTGGGGCCTGGGGAATGACCCTGGCGCACGCCGGACTGGGCGTGTTCGTGCTGGGCGCATGTTTCGAAACCACCTGGAAGGTCGAGGCCGCGGAGACGCTGAGCGTCGGCCGCAGCCTGGACGTCGGTGCTTATCACCTGACCCTGGAGCGGATTGACCAGGTCGCGGGCCCGAATTTTGACGCCGAACGCGGAACGATCCGGGCGGTGCGCCAGGGCGAGCTGGTCTGCACGGCGAGGCCCGAACGCCGCGTCTTCCACACCGGTGGGCAGACGACCTCTGAGGTGGCCATCTGTCAGCGGGGGTTCAGCCATCTGTATGTGGTGCTTGGTGAGCGGCGGGATGGAGCGGGGGCGCCTGTCTGGCTGGTGCGGGCCTATTGGAATCCCTGGGCGAGCCTGATTTTCCTGGGTCCGCTGCTGATGGCGCTGGGCGGAGCGATCTCACTCTCGGATCGCAGGTTGCGCCTTGGCGTGGCGCGCCGGAAGGCCAATGCGCCCACGGAGACCCAGGCGTGAGGCGTGGTCTTATGGTCCTGGCCGCTCTGCTGTGCATGGGCGCGGCCGCCGACCCCGCCGATCGTTTGCGCGATCCGGGGCAGGAGGCCCGGGCTCGGGCGATCTTCCAGGAGGTCCGCTGCCTCGTCTGTCAGAACGAATCCATTGATGATTCCGAAGCGACCCTGGCCCGTGATCTGCGTCAGATCGTCCGCGAGCAGGTGGCGCGCGGTCAAAGCGACGACCAGATCAAGCGCTTCCTGGTCGATCGATATGGCGAATTCGTGCTTTTGAGGCCTCGGCTGAATCTCGGAAACGCCGTGCTCTGGGGCGCGCCGCTGCTGGTGGCGTTGTTTGGTCTGCTGCTATGGTTCGGGCGCCTGCGCGCGGTCGCCGAAAACGCGCCGCTCTCCGAAGCGGAGGCGGCGGCGCTGGCGAGGCTCGCCGAGTCCGGGCCGCAGGCGCAGGCCATGCCGACGCACGACCCATAAAATGGGACTGCGCGTGACGTAAACGTAACTTGTGCCTTGTTGCGCCCTGAGGCATCGCACTTAGATAGGGGCGCGCGCACCACTGATTGCGGCCAAACAGGGTCCGCAGGGAACCAGATCGAGATGACTTCCAAGAAGACCGGGTACCTCCTGGGCGCCATCGCCGGCGCCGGCGTCATGGCTGCGGCCATGGCCGGCGCAGGCCTGTCGCAGGCCCATGCTGACCAGCAACCCAGCTTGATACGAACCTCCGCGACGCCGGTGTTCGCGCCGCCGCCGGGTTCGCCGATGTCCTTCGCCGACATCTTCGAGCAGGTGTCGCCCGCCGTGGTGTCAATCAATGTCACCACCAGAGTTGAGGCCAGCTCCCTACGGCGCATTCCCGGTTTTGAAAACTTCCCCTTCAATGTGCAGCCCGGACAGCCGGGCGAGGACGACGAGCAGCAGGATGACGGCGCCGGGCCGGACAACGCACCGGCGCCTAAGACGCCGCCGCGGGGCCAACCGCGCGGCCCAACGCAACAGTCGGCCGGCTCGGGCTTCTTCATCTCGGCGGACGGCTACATCGTCACCAACAACCACGTGGTGGAGAACGCCGAGACCATCAAGATCGTGATGAAGGATGAGCGCGAGCTCGACGCCACGGTGGTCGGCCGGGATGAGGGCACTGACCTCGCCGTTCTAAAGGTTAAGGGAACAGGATTTCCCTTTGTGAACTTTGAGAATTCCGCCAAACCTCGGGTCGGCGACTGGGTGATCACCGTCGGAAATCCTTTCGGCCTGGGCGGCACCGCCACTGCCGGGATCATCTCTGCCTATGGCCGCGACATCGGTGAGACCTTCGTCGACTACATCCAGATCGATGCGCCCATAAACCGGGGTAACTCCGGCGGGCCGACCTTTGATATCTACGGTCGGGTGATCGGGGTGAACACGGCGATCTTCTCCCCTTCGGGCGGCTCGGTTGGAATCGGCTTCGCCGTGCCCGCCGACGTGGCCGACACCATCACCAAGCAGTTGATGACCGGGGGCAAGATCACCCGCGGCTACATCGGCGCGACGATCCAGAACTTCACCGCCGAGATGGCGGAAGCCCAGGGCGTTCCGGATCAACGGGGCGCCATCGTCAACGACACGGTTGACGGCGGTCCTTCACAGCGGGCGGGCCTGCTGCCCGGCGACATCGTCACCGCGGTGAATGGAAAATCCATCAAATCCTCCGCTGAACTGACCCGCGAAGTGGCCAAGGCGAGCGCCGGGGCGACCCTGCGGCTGGACCTGATCCGTAGCGGCAAGCGCAAGTCGGTGGACGTGCGCTCCGGCGTGCGGCCTTCGGAGAAGGAGCTGGCGGCAAACGCCCTCAACCCGCGCAATCCCGGCTCAGAAGGCGGTGCGGCGGCGGCTGGCGCGCAGCGGCCTGCGGTGATTGGCCTCGCCCTGGCCCCATTGGATGCAGCGGCGCGCCAGCGCTACGGCCTGGCCGCTGATGTCCAGGGTGTGGTGATCGAAGGTGTCGACCAGGATTCAGACGCCGCCCAGAAGGGCCTGCGCCGGGGTGATGTGATCGTGCGGGCCGGGGATCGTGACGTGACCAGCGCCGCCGATCTCGCAAGCGTGGTGGACGGCGCCAAGAAGGCCGGGCGCCAGAGCGTCCTGGTCGGCGTGCACCGCAACGGCCGCACATCCTTCCTGCCGCTCAAGGTTGCCGGCTAGGCCGGCGGACGCGCTCAATGCGGATCCTGATCGTCGAGGATGATCTGGAGGCGTCCGACGCCATGGCGCGCGGCCTCGCCGACGCCGGTCATGACTGCGACCGCGCGGCGGATGGCGAGGCGGGACTGGATGCGGCCCGCAAGGGTGGTTTCGACGTCATGATCGTTGATCGCATGATGCCGAGGCTCGACGGGATCAGTCTGGTGGAAACTCTGCGACGAGAGGGAGACCAGACCCCGGTCCTGTTCCTTTCGGCGTTGGGAGAAGTCAACGACCGCGTCACCGGGCTAAAGGCGGGCGGCGATGACTATCTGGTCAAGCCCTACGCGTTCCTGGAACTGATCGCCCGTGTCGAGGCTCTGGCGCGGCGGCGCGAGACGGGTTCGGTGCAGACTGTCCTAAAGGTCGGCGATCTTGAGATGGACCTGATCGGCCGAACCGTCCATCGTCAGGGCCAGGAGATCGACCTGCAGCCGCGGGAATTCCAGCTACTCGAGTTCATGATGCGCCACGCCGGTCAATCGGTGACACGGACGATGCTGCTGGAGAAGGTTTGGGAGTACCATTTCGATCCCCAGACCAACGTCATCGACGTGCATATCTCGCGGCTCCGCTCGAAGATCGACAAGGGCTTTGAGCGGGCCATGCTTCAGACCGTGCGGGGCGCCGGCTACCGCCTGGAAGGATAGCAAGGGTGCGCCTGCCGCGGATCTTCCGCACCACACCCTTTCGGCTCACACTGCTGTTTCTGGCGCTGTTCGCCACCGCCGCCAGCGCCTTTCTCGCCTACGTCTATTTCACCACCGCCCGGGAAGCGACCCGGCGGATGGACCGGGAGATCACTCGGGAGATGCGCTCCCTCGCCGCGGCATACGACCGGGCGGGCGTCGATGCGCTGAACCAGTCCCTTATCGAGCGCGCGGCCAGCGAGCGGCCGTTTCTGTATCTGCTGATGACGCCGACGGGCCAGCGGATATCCGGATCGATCGCCGCCTCGCCGGTGGACGGGTTTTCAGGTGAGCCCGTCTGGACGAGCTTCTCGGTGACGGAAACCGATCCTGCTGGGCATACGGTGACCCGGCCGGCGCGGGGCCTGCAGGAAAAGATGCGCGGGGGCGAGGTCCTGTTCGTCGGCGCAGACGTGGGCGAGGACGAAGCTTTTGCGCTGAAACTCGTTCGCGCATTGTGGGCCAATGGCGCGCTGGTTGTGATCCTGGGACTGGCAGGCGGCATGCTGGTCAGCCGCAACGTCAGCCGCTCCATGGTGGGGCTCACCGAGGTCGTCGATGCGGTGAGGAACGGCGACCTTGCCGCCCGCGCGCAGGTTCGCGGCGCCCGTGACGAATTCGACGAACTGGCCATGGGGCTGAACGAAATGCTGGACCGCCTGGAGCGGTCCATGGCCGGACACCGACATGCCGGTGACGCCATCGCCCATGACCTGCGCTCGCCCCTGACGCGGCTGCGGGCGCGCCTGGAGGCGGCGCTTCTGGACGTGGAGGCCGGCAAGAGTGACCCAACCGAGGCCTTGGTTCAGGCCCTGAACGATACTGACGGCGTCCTGAAGACCTTCGGTGCGGTCCTGGCCATCGCCCGATTGCAGGCGGCCGGTTCGGCGCCCGACCAGGCGCCTTTTGATCCGGCAGATCTCGCCCGTGACATCGCCGAACTCTATGAGCCGCTTTGCGAGGACAAGGGGGTCGAGTTCCGCTCTGAACTGGCCGGCGAACTCTTGGTGCGGGGCAATCGCGAGATCATCGCCCAGGCGCTGGCGAATATTCTGGACAACGCGGTGAAGTACACCCCGGCGGGTGGTGCGATCATGCTGAGGGTCCGCCGCCGCGCGTCGGGAGAGGTGGAGTTCAGCGTCACCGATACGGGTCCGGGGGTGCCGGAGGCGGATCGGATTCGGGTGGTGGAACGGTTCGTGCGGCTTGAAAGCAGCCGTAATGCGCCCGGCGCCGGACTTGGCCTGGCGCTGGTGGCCGCCGTCGCGGAAGCTCATGAGGGCCGTCTTGACCTGGACGAGGGGCCGGGAAAGGTGGGTGACGCAGGTCCGGGTCTTCGGGTGGCTTTGATCCTGCCGTGGGCCGGGTAGACTGCAATGATGAAATTGGCCGAGCGAATTCAACCCTGCGGCCCGGTCATCGACGCCAGGGCGGCTGAGCGCGCGTATGAGGCGCTGGCCCATGGCCAAGCCGCCGTCACTGGGGCCTGGACCGCCTTGGCGCCGATATTCGCCGCTTCTCCGTACCTGAGCGGGCTCGCCAGGCGCGATCCAGCGCGGCTGAACTCAATCCTGTCATGCGATCCGGACCGGCGGCTTGCAGACATCCTGGCCAGAACCGCGGCGGCGGCGGAGCTTGATTATGAGGGCGCAAAGGCGGCGTTGCGCGGCGTCAAGGGTGAACTCCACCTTTTGACGGCGCTGGCCGACCTTGGCGGAGTCTGGGATCTCGATGCCGTCACCGGCGCGCTGACGCGATTTGCCGACGCCTCGCTTGTCGCAGCGTTGCAGGTCGCGGCCGCCTGCGAACTGCAGGCGGGCCGGCTGACCCACCTCGGCGTCGGCGACACAGGCCCGGTCCCCGGATGGTTCTGTATCGCCATGGGCAAGCAAGGCGCTTTCGAGCTGAACTACTCCAGCGACATCGATATTTCGATTTTCTACGAGCCGGAGAAACTGCCGCTTTGCGAGGGGGTTGAGCCCCAGGGCTTCGCCGTGCGGCTGACCCAAAGCCTCGCCGACCTGATGCAGGCGCGCACCGGCGACGGCTATGTTTTCCGTGTCGATCTGCGGCTGCGGCCCGATCCTTCTTCGACGCCGCCCGCCATGCCGGTTGCGGCGGCGCTGGAATATTACGAGAGCGTGGGCCAGAACTGGGAGCGCGCGGCTTTCATCAAGGCCCGGGCCTGCGCCGGCGACAGGGTCGCCGCGGAGGCGTTCCTCGCGGAATTGAGTCCCTTCGTGTGGCGCAGGAACCTGGATTTCGGGGCCATCGCCGACATTCATTCCATCAAGCGCCAGATCCATGTCCACAAGGTCGATGACCGGCTGACGGCCAAGGGCGCGGACCTCAAACTCGGCCGGGGCGGCATTCGCGAGATCGAGTTCTATGTCCAGACGCAGCAATTGATCCTGGGGGGTCGCAACCCCGCATTGCGCAGCAATCGCACCCTGGGTGCGCTGGCCGCCCTCAGCGAAGCGGGCCATGTCAAGGCGACGACAGCGGCGGAACTGGCGCAATCTTATCAGGTGCTCAGATCCGTTGAGCACCGCGCCCAGATGGTGGCCGATGAGCAGACCCACAAACTGCCGGACTCCGACGCGGACAGGCGCCGCATCGCGGCATTGGCCGGCTATCCGCGCCTGGCGGCTTTCGATGCGGATATGGGGAAGCTGTTCAGGCGCGTGAACCGCCGCTACGGCGAGCTCTTTCCTGAAGAGGAGGACCTTTCCTCCAAATTCGGCAGCCTGATCTTCACCGGCGTGGATGACGATCCTGAGACCCTGAAAACGCTCAGCCGGATGGGGTTTTCTAACCCCGCGCGGGTCTCGCAGACCATCCGCAACTGGCACCATGGTCATATCGCCGCCACGCGCAGCGAGCGAGGGCGGGAGCTGTTCACGCGTCTGGCCCCGCGCCTGCTGGACGCCATGCAGGCCACCGGCGCGCCGGACGCCGCGTTCAATCGGTTTACCGATTTTTTCGCGGCTCTTTCGTCGGGGGTTCAGGTCCAGTCGCTTTTCCTGGCTCAACCGCGGCTGTTCGGCCTGACGGTGGAGGTGATGGCCTTCGCGCCCAGACTGGCGGCGACGCTGGCGCGTAGGCCGGGCGCCATCGACGCCATGTTGGACTCCGAGTTTTTCCGGCCGATCATCCTGGATGAGTATCGCGATGTGATCATGCGCGCCGTGGCGGAGGCCAGCGGTTTCGAGGAGGCCTTAGACGCCGTACGCCGCGTTCATCGCGAGCAGGTGTTTCGCATCGGGGTCCAGGTAATGAGCGGCGCCGCCAGCGCCGAGATCGCCGGCCGCGCATTCGCCGATCTGGCAGATCTTTGCATCCAGGCCCTCGGTCCGGCGGCGCTGAGGGAAGTGGAGCGGGTGGCGGGTGGCTTTCCTGGACAGGTGGCGGTTGTGGCGCTCGGCAAGTCCGGCTCGCGGGAAATGAGCGCGGGCTCCGACCTCGACCTGATGACCCTCTACCGCGCTGAAGATCCGGCCGCGATGTCGCAGATCAAGGGCTGGGGCGCGGAAACTTTCTTTGGGCGCTTCACACAGCGTCTGATCGCCGCCCTGTCTTTGCCCACCGCCGAAGGCGACCTGTACGCAGTGGACATGCAGTTGCGTCCGTCAGGCGCCAAGGGACCGGTCGCCGTAAGTTTCACCGCGTTCGAGACCTATTATCGCGCCGACGGCGAGGCTGAAACCTGGGAACATCTGGCGCTCACCCGCGCGCGGGTGGTCTGGGCCACCTCCAGCGCCTTTGCGCAGGACGCTTCGAGGGCCATTGAGGCGGCCCTGCGCAGGCCGCGGGACCGGGCGAGGACCGCCGCCGATGTTCGCGACATGCGCGACCTGCTCGAGCGCGAGCGGCCGCCTGCGGGCTTCTGGGACCTCAAGCTGTCACCGGGCGGCCTGGTGGACATCGAATTCGCCGCTCAGTATCTGCAATTGATCCACGCCGAGGCCGGCGGATCGCTACGCCAGAACACCGCCGAGGCGCTGGCGGCGTTCGAAGGGATCGCGCCGGCCGACAAGCTGGCGGACCTTACCTCCGCTTGGACCCTGCAGCAGAATCTCAGCCAACTCCTCAAGCTGGCCCTGGGCGACAATCCCGACCCGGATGCGGAGCCGCCGGCGTTCCGCAGCCTGCTGGCCCGCGCCGGCGGCCTCCGCGATTTCCGCGCTCTCAAGGCCAGGCTCAATGTGGTGCGCCGCCGCGCGCGCGGCGCATTTGAAGCTCTACTTGCCGAATGAGCGACGGAAAACACCTACGACCAACGTTCCAACCTAGACGAGCCGAACGCGCGGCTTGAGGATGAAGATGTGATGCGCCCGCTGATCACGACCCTGCTTTTGCTCTGCGCTGCGCCGGCCGCCGTGGCGGCGCCACCCATGCGAAATCCGGACCTGGATCGGGACGGCAAGGTCACCTTGGATGAATTTCGCAGCGCAGGTCCACGAGGGGGTATGACACGGCTGGACTCCGACAAGGATGGCCGCATCAGCAAGGCGGAATTCGACGTGATGGCGCGTCGCGCGGCGAGTTTCGGCGGGAGTGAAATCAAGACCCGGGTGGCGGCGATGTGGAGCTTCAGTGATACGGACAAGGATGGGTTCATCACCCGGGACGAACAGTTGTCGGCTCAGAGGCGCCGGTTTGAAGCGGCCGACTCCAACCATGACGGATGGCTTAGCAAGGACGAACTCACCATGTTGCGGCAGATCCGGGCGCGTGGCGGTTGAACGCGACATTCGGCCCGCGGCGAACGCAGGCGAGGTGAGGATTGGTCGAATCCGATCCGGACGAGGCATTGCTTGCACGCGTGGCCGAGGGCGACCCGGCGGCGGTTCGCAGCCTGGTCGCGCGCAAGCTCCCGCGTATCCTATCACTTGCCGGGCGAATGCTGGGCGACACGTCTGCGGCGGAAGACGTGGCCCAGGAAGCGTTTTTGCGCGTCTGGAAGATGGCGGGTCAATGGATCCCAGGGCGCGCGCGATTCGACACCTGGCTGCACCGCGTGGTCCTCAATCTCTGTTACGATCGATTGCGCCGCCGCCGCGAGATCACCATCGCCGACCCACCAGAGCAGGCGGACGAGGGAGCCGATCCGGATCGCGGGCTGCATGCCGCCGACACGGGCCGGCTGGTGGGCGTGGCCATGGCCGCCCTGCCGGAACGCCAGCGCGAGGCGATCATTCTCTGCCATTACCAGGAACTCAGCAACATCGACGCCGCAGACATCATGGGGGTCAGCGTGGACGCTCTGGAAAGCCTGCTTGCCCGCGGGCGGCGAGCCCTGCGCGCGGCCCTGGCTCCGGCGATGTGAGGGCGAGGCCATGACCATGACCCCGAACCGGTTCAAACACTTGACGGAAGCCTACGGAGCCGATGTGGCCCGTTGGCCGAAGGCCGAGCGCGCAGATGCGGCAGCCCTGATGGCCGACGAACCCACCATCCTGCGCGAGGCGTTAAGCGAGGCGAACCAGCTGGACGAAGCACTGGATCTGTGGCGGCCGCCAGAGGTCAGATCCGCATTGCGCGAGGCGGTGGTCGCCGCCGCGCCCAAGCGGCGGCGACGCACAGGCTGGTCGGGTTGGCTTGCGCCATTGGGTCTGGGCGCAGGCTTGGCGGGCGCCTGCGCCGCGGGGGTGCTGTTCGGCGCCGCGGGCTTTACCGGCGTCGGCCAGACACAGGCCTTGGACACTGACGTGATCACTGCGGCGACGGCCGGCTACGATAACGCCGCTGACATTGTAGGCAGCGGAGACGCCGTATGAGCCGTCGAGCCCTGGTGATCGGACTGGTGATTTCCGTCGCGCTGAACCTTTTCCTAGTCGGCGCGATCGCGGGCGCCATGGCGCGCAGGTCGCCGGGTCCGATGGGCGCGCCCGGCCATCATCTGCGTCCCATGGGGCCGCTCTGGGCGGCGGCGGACGGGCTGTCGCCGCAGCAGCGTCAAGCCTTCCACGCCGCTCTGCGCGGTGAGGTCGTCGGGGTTGGCGGCAAGCTGCGGGAGGCCCACCAGGCTCGCCGCCGGGTCTGGCTAAGCCTGGGCGATGAGAAATTCGACGCCGAAGCTGTCACGGCGGCCCTGGATGAGGCGCGCCGGCTGGAATTTGCGGCGCGGGGCGATGTGGAACACCGCATCATCGCCTTCGCGGCGACTTTGTCGCCACACGAACGGGCGAAACTGGCTGATGGTCTGGCCCGCGCAGGACCTGGTCGCGGCCCGCGCCCTGGCCCCCCGGACGCGCCCCCGGGGCCGCCGCCCCCATAGGCTCGCATTACCCTGGACGAAGTCCGCCGGACGGCGTCATTAAGGCGCACGGCGGACGCGTAGACAGGTGCAGCAGATGGAATTGGTGATCGGGACCCCAATGTGGTCGACATGGTCCATGCGCCCATGGCTGGTGATGCGCCACGCCGGCGCGGAATTCATCCAGACGGTCATCCCGTTGCGTCAGGATGAGGCGACCGCCGAAGCGATCGCGCCGCATTCGCCGTCCGGCCAGGTTCCGGCGCTCAAAGACGCAGGTTTGGTGATCTGGGACTCTCTGGCGATCTGCGAATATCTCGCGGAAAAATTTCCGCGCGCGGGCCTTTGGCCGGATGATTCTGCGCGACGTGCGTTGGGGCGCGCGGCAGCGGCGGAAATGCATTCCGGGTTCATGGGCCTGCGCAGCGAATGTCCAATGGACCTCTCGGCGGCGCCCGCGGCGGTCCAGCTTTCGGCCCTGGCCCAGAAAAATGTTCGCCGTATCGCCGCCCTTTGGAATGATCTGCTGGACCGCCACGGCGGGCCATTCCTGCTTGAGGACTGGTCGATCGCCGACGCCTTTTTCACGCCGTTGGCGACCCGACTGCGCACCTATCACATCGATCTGGGGGATTATGGCGATGAGGGCGGCGCTGCAGAATACGCAACGCGCCTGCTGCAAACGCCCGAATTCCTGGCCTGGGAGGCTATGGCCCTCGGAGATGTGAACGGTTGAGCGTGCTGGCTTTTGCGACCATGATCCCGCAACGGCGCAGACCGTTTGGTGAGGAAGCAAGGCGATGAGCGCAAACCATGATCTCGTGATCCGTGGCGGAACCGTCTACGACGGGACCGGCGGCAAACCCTTTGTCGCCGATGTGGCGGTTGACGGCGGCAGGATCGCCGCGGTGGGAACCGTGGAAGGAAAAGGCGTCGAGGAGATCGACGCACGCGGCAAGATCGTCACCCCCGGCTTCGTCGACATCCACACCCATTATGACGGTCAGGCGACCTGGGAGGGCCGCATGCAGCCTTCTTCCTGGCATGGGGTGACCACGGTGATTGGCGGAAATTGCGGCATTGGATTTGCGCCCTGTCGGCCGGAGCAGCGCGACCTGCTGATCAAACTGATGGAGGGGATCGAGGACATTCCCGAAATCGTCATGACCGAGGGACTGCCCTGGCAGTGGGAGAGTTTCCCACAACTGCTGGATTTCCTCGACACCCGCTCGTTCGACATCGATGTGGGCCTGCAGATCCCCCATTCGCCGGTTCGCGTCTATGTCATGGGCCAGCGGGGCGTGGACCGTGAACCCGCCACCACGGACGATATTGCAGCGATGTCGGCGCTGGTCGAGGAAGGTGTCCGCGCCGGCGCCTTCGGGGTCACCACATCCCGGTTCATCATGCACCGCACCCGCACCGGCGATATCGCACCGTCGGTGGAGTCGGCGGAGGCGGAATTGCTGGGACTGGCCGGCGCGCTTAGGCGGGCGGACGCTGGCGTATTCCAGATCATCCCGGCGCTGCCAGACGCGCCGGAGGGCGAGTATCCGGTGATGCGGCGCTTGGCGGAGGCGGCGGGTCGGCCGCTATCCTTCACGCTTATGGCGCTGAACGCGCCCAGGGACGCCTGGCGGCGCTATCTGGAGTATCTGGAGACCGACCAGCCGAAGGACGGATCGATCCGCGCGCAGGTCTATCCGCGCCCGGCGGGCGTGTTGTTCGGGCTGGACCTGTCGTTCCACCCGTTCTGCCTCAATCCCAGTTACCGCCCGCTGGCGAAGCTTCCACTGGCCGAGCGGGTCAAGGCCATGCGCGACCCGGAGCTCAAGGCGAAAATTCTTTCAGAACAGCCAGATGATCCAAACCCCTTCGCGTTGAACCAGGTTCGGCTGGAGAAGAACTACTACCTCTTCGGCGATCCACCCCGCTACGACCCGCCGATTGAATCCGAAATTGGACGCCTGGCTGAAGCGCGCGGCATGTCCAAGGCGGAACTGCTCTACGATATTCTGCTCAGCGATGAAGGTCGGGCGATCCTTTATTGTCCCTCCGCCAACTTCCCGGACAACTCCCTGGACGCGGCCGGCGAATTGATGCGCCATCCGCACACGGTGCTCGGCCTGGGCGACGGCGGCGCGCACTACGGGATGATCTGCGACGGCAGCTATCCCACCTTCATGCTCACGCACTGGTCGCGTGATGCGAAGCCAGGAGAAGGCTTTGCGCTGGAGACCGCGGTCAAGATGCTGAGTTCGGAACCGGCGGCGGCGGTCGGTTTCACCGACCGTGGAACCCTTACGCCCGGCCTGAAGGCGGATCTCAATGTCATCGACATCGATCGGCTGAAACTGCATCGGCCGCACCCGGTTTACGATCTGCCGGCCAACGGCCGCAGGCTGCGGCAGCGGTCCGAGGGCTATGCGGCGAGCATCGTCAACGGCCAGGTCACCTATCGTGATGGCGAACCGACCGGAGCGATGCCGGGACGGCTGGTGCGACGCGGTCGGATGAACTAGCCGAGGCGTGGGTCATGGATCTCAGCGATCTGCGTGGCCTCCAGGACGCCAAGGGACCCAAGCCCGAGATAGCCCGGTTCCGGCCGATTTCGGCGGACTCCCATGTCATGGAACCGGCCAACCTCTACGTCGACTACATGAGCCCGCGTTTCCGGGATCGGGCGCCGAGGGTTGAAAACCACGACGGCGTCGATGTCCTGATCGTGGAAGGCGCACCTGCAACGCCGGTCTGCGGGATCGCCGGCGCGGGCGTCGATCCCAAGGACATGCGGGTCAAGTACACCAAGTTCACGGACATTGACCCTGGCGGTTGGGACGCCGCCGCCCGGCTGCTGGCGCAGGACGCCGATGGTGTTACGGCAGAGGTCATCTTCCCATCCGTCGGCATGGTGGTCTCCCGGATTCAGGATCGCGAGCTGCAGAACGACGCGATGCAGGCCTATAATCGCTGGCTCGTCGAGTTTTGTGCGGGCGCGCCCAAGCGGTTGTTCGGCGTAGGGCAAACCGCAATCCTTGACGTCGATTCAGCCATTGCCGACGCAGTCCGCATCAAGGAACAGGGGTTCAAAGGCCTCTACATGAACGGTGCGCCCTGGACCCAGGGCGATTTCGACGACCCGCAGTTCGACCGGCTGTGGGCGGCTTGCATCGACCTTGATCTACCGATCTGCTTCCACACCTTCGGCGCCCGCAAAGGTTCGACCAGTTCTGCATTCTCGTCCTATCGAGGCACACAGTCGATCAACGGCTGGCATTCGGTCGTCCGGGAGAACCAGGACGTGATCGGCATGTTCGTTTACGGCGGAATCTTCGACCGGTTTCCCGCCCTGAAGCTTGTTTGTGTCGAGGCTGATGCTGGTTGGGCGCCGCATTTCATGATGCGAATGGACCACATGTATCTGCGGCACCGCTACTGGATGAAGGCGCCGAACCTGAAGCGCATGCCCAGTGACTATGTGAAGGAGAATGTCTGGCTGACGTTCCAGGACGACGAAGTCGCCTTCCAGACCGCGCATCTTATGAACCCCGCGCGGCTGATGTGGGCCAACGACTTCCCGCACTCCGACTCCACATGGCCCTGGAGCCATTCGCTGCTGATAGGTCAGACGCAGGGCTTGAGTGACGAGATCAAGGCTATGATCTTACATGATAATGTGAAGAGTCTGTTCAAGCTGGACGTTGACTAGACGCCCGCACGACTGCGGAGGATCACCTATTCGTCCGCGCGGCGCTTGGACATCGGCGCCTCCGGATCGCTGAACGGCTCCGGCGCAATCGTGGGCGCGCTCGGCGCAACGGGCTGAAGGGTTACAGCGGGTTCGGCCGAAGGTTCGGCGAGCGCCGCAACCGGGGCCGGGGCGGACTTATGTGTTGGGCGGTTGAGCGCCACAGCCATCCTGGCGCGTCTATCGGGAGCGAAGGAGGGCCCGGTTGGCGCAACTGCGACCGGCGCAGTCTCGGTCGGGGCGGCGCCTGGGTCTAAATGCGCCGGGAGCGGCGCCGACTGGGGCGCAGCGGCGCGAACAATGGCGGGTGGAACGCCAGTGGGCGCCTGCTTGCTGAACCACATCGCGCCAATGGCCACCGCCGCCAGCGCAAGAAAGACAAACCCCGCGGCTAACGGGCCGATGACGTTTTTGCGCGACTTGCGCGCAGGCGCATATTGAGGCGTAAGCACCGGCTTTGGTGCTGCGGCCATGGCGGGTGCTTCCTCAGCAGCGATCTCCGGGCTCCGGGACGGCGGGGCGGCGAATTGCGGCGGCGGCTCGACGACATCAGCCGCAAGGGGGCGGGCGAATGGGCTCGCGGCGGGACTATTGTCCGGCGACGGGCGGGACCGCGCCATCGGCAGCGCCGAGCCCGAGAGAACGCCCTGCCGAGGCGGTGGTGCGGCAGCTGGAGCGATTGGCGCCGACGTCTCAGTCTTCGAATCCGGCGCTTGAGCATTCCCAGGTGACCGGATCGCCTTCGCCAGGGCGCCGGACGGCGTCAGGCGCACCGAGCCGGTGTTCATCCTGCTCCAGGGACCCTTGCGTGCATAGGGGTTGGTGGTTTCGGTTTCAGGTGGCATGCGATCAACGTCAACTACTCTCGCCACGTTCAATGTCGGTCAAGTTGGACGCTTCCAAGGCCGTTCAGCGCGTCACGCCCTTGGGGAAGCGCCGGACGCCCTCCGGGATCATGTGCCAGCTCTGCGCCTCATCGGTCCACAGTGCTATTTCAGGCCCGCCGTACAGCGAGGGATCGTCCATCCCGCCCACCTTGATCACCACCATGCCCGGCCGGGATCGGGTGGTCAGGTGGGTCCCACAACTCCCGCAGAATTCCCGGGTGACGCCGCGTTCCAGATCGGCGCGTTTGAAGCGGTTGGGCTCGCCCTTGGTGTAGGTGAAACCTTCTTCGGGCATGACCATCAGGTAGTTTTCCGCGCCGCCGGCGATGTACTGGCATTCGCGGCAGTGGCATTGGGCCTTAAAGGTGGGCTCACCTTCCGCGCGGTATCGCACGGCCTTGCAGTAACAGCCGCCCTCGATGACCATGTTCGCCTCACGTGCTATTGGGTGCGCGCAGAGGTTAGCGGACCCGAACGCAGCGCGCCACCGATCGCTCAAACCACCGGCGCGGTTTCCAAGGCCAGGGTGTCCAGCACGGCCTGCAGATAGGCCGCCGCATTGACGCGCGCCGCGGCCAGGCCATGGGAGCCATGCCGCTCCAGCGCCGCGAAGTCGCCGCCGATGTCGAACAGGGTGCGGAACGCCTCCTTCTCGATCAGCGCCGTGGGCAGAAGCTCCACGCCCTCTGCCCGCAATTGCTCAACCACCTTCTGCACAGAGCGCGGACGGACCGCCGCCGGCACCCGGGTCAAGAGGCATCGATGGCGCACTTGCCGTCCGCCACGGGGTCCGAACTGCGCCACCATCTCGGCGGCCTTCACCGCCTGGATCGCCTCAAGTTGGGAGGCGGCCAGCGGCGTCACCACCAGGTCGAGCCGCATAGTGGTGAAGAACATGGCCCCGCGGATCGAACCTTCGGTATCCAGGATCACCCAGTCGGGGCGCTTGCGCTGACCCTCGCGCAGGGCGTCGCGCACGTCTTCCGGCGTAGGTGCGGGATGGACGGTGATCAGGTCCGGCTTGTTGGGCAGGGAGGCCCAATGCACGAGGGGCTTGTTGGGATCGGAATCGATCATCGCCACGCGCAGCCCGCGTTCCGCCAGGCCCAGCGCAAGCAGCAGCGCCGCGGTTGTCTTGCCCGCGCCGCCCTTGGGGCTGACAAATGCGACGTTCGGCAATCCACTTCCCCTTCATCGGTTGTACCGTCGTGGGGAACGGCCACCGGAACGTGTGTTATAATGCCAATCTTACATTCCTGGGGCGCATCGGAACAGCAGAAGTGTTCCGAAATGGCGCCCTGGGTGCGAATTGATCAAAATACCGGCGCAAGCTGCCTAGGTTTCACAACAATCCCAGGGCCTTGAAGCTGGCGACCCCGTCGCGGCCGACGATCAGATGATCGTGGATGGAAATGCGCAGCGGCCGGCCGGCTTCGACGATCTGGCGGGTCATGTCGATATCGGCGGCGGACGGGGAGGGGTCACCGGAGGGGTGGTTGTGCACGAGTATCAGGGCGCTCGCAGAGACTTCCAACGCCCGGCGCATCACCTCCCGCGGATAGACCGGTGCGTGATCGACAGTGCCGCGGTTCATCACTTCATCGGCGATCAGTTGATTCTTCTTGTCGAGGAACAACACCCGGAACTGTTCGCGCGGCTCATGCGCCAGGGCGGTGCGGACATAGTCGAGCAAGGCGGACCAGGAGGAGATGACCGTTCGCCGTTCTACCCGCTCTCGCCCAATCCGCAGCGCAGCTTCGTGCGCGAGCGACAGGTCGAGCGCCGCCGCCTCGCCCACGCCGGCCACCGTCTTCAGCGCTTCCGGTCCGGCGGCCAGCGCCGCGCCCAGACTGCCGAAGCGGGTGATCAGCGCCTTGGCCAGGGGTTTCACATCTCCACGAGGGATTGATCGGAACAGCAGCAGTTCCAGCAGTTCATAGTCGGGCAGAGCGGCCAGCCCACCCCTGGCGGCGCGGGTCCGTAGCCGCTCGCGATGGCCTAGTTGATGGGGCTGGGCCGGTGCGGCGCGCCAGAGATCCGGCTGACCGGCGGCGTCCTGAACGGATGCGGGCGGAGGCATGGCCCCATATGTTCCGCATTTGTTCGGTGCTGGCAAGCGCCAATCGACGGGCGGCTCGCTCAGGTCGACAGGATCGGGGGCTTGAACAGGCCGGCGGGTGACAGGGTGAACACCTCGCAGCCGGTCTCTGTGACGCCGATGGAGTGTTCGCACTGGGCGGACAGGGATTTGTCCCGGGTCACCGCCGTCCAGCCGTCGGCCAGCAGCTTCACCGGGTATTTTCCCAGGTTCACCATCGGCTCGATGGTGAAGAACATCCCCGGTCGGAGCCGCTCACCGGTCCCGGCCTGGCCGAAGTGCAGGATATTGGGCGCGGTGTGGAAATCCCGGCCCAGGCCGTGACCGCAGAAGTCGCGCACCACCGAACAGCGCATGGATTCCACATAGGCCTGGATCGCCGCGCCGATGTCGCCGGTATGCCCGCCAGGCTTTACCGCTGCTATGCCGCGCTCCAGCGCCTCATAGGTCACGTCCACCAACCGCTTGGCCCGGGGCGATACCTCGCCCACGCCGAACATGCGGCTGGAGTCGCCGTACCAGCCGTCGACCACCATGGTCACGTCGATATTGACGATGTCGCCCTCACGCAGCACCCGCTCGCCGGGAATGCCGTGGCAGACGATGTGATTGGGCGAGATGCAGGTGGTCTTGCCGTAGCCGCGATAAAACAGGCAGGCGGGCAGAGCGCCGTTGTCCAGGGTGAACTCGAACACCAGCTTGTCGAGGTCGTCGGTGAGCGCGCCGGGGACCACATGCGGGATCAACATGTCCAGGCACTCGGCGGCGACCTTGCCGGCCGCGCGCATGCCGGCGAAATCCTCCGCCGTGTGCAGCTTGATCTCGTTGGTTCGCCGCCTGGAGACGGCTGCGTCAGTGGTGGTCATAGCCGGCTCCGCACCCGCTGCGTCCGGATGACGGGCGGATCGATCTGGTCGCTATGTCGCAAGCCAGATGCGATTGCGCAATGGGGGGAGGAGGCTTCCTCACCGCACCCAGGGCATCGGCCGCACGATCATCACCGCCTGTATGCTGATGTCGCAGCCATAAGCCAACACCTCAACGCCTGCGTCGGCGGCCTCATCCAGTCCGCGAGCGAAGGCGGGGTCGAGATCGTGGCAGGCGGAGAAGGCGTCGCAGTCGGTGCGCTGGACCACGAACAGGGCCACGGCGCGGCAGCCCTCGGCGACCATGGCTTCCAGTTCCCGCAAGTGCTTCAGCGACCGCGCCGCGACGCAGTCGGGGAATTCGGCCAGGGTTCCAGAGCGGCGCAGGTGGCAGTTCTTGATCTCCAGCCAGCAGGCTGGCCGGTTCGGATCCTCCAATAGGAAATCCACCCGGCTGGCGGTTCCGTAACGCACCTCGCGCCGCGTGGAGGCGTAGCCGGCGAGCTCGGGGATGGCGCCCGCCGCCAAAGCCTCGGCCACCAGGCGATTGGGGTGCATGGTGTTGATCCCCACCAGCCCGCCATCTACCTCCACCAGCTCCAGGGTGTGGCTGAGTTTGCGCTTCAGGTCCGGCGATCTGGACAGCCAGCAGGTCAGGCCCGGCATGTTGAGGCCCAGCATGGCGCCCGGGTTGGGGCAGTGGACCGTGATCTCGGTTCCGTCTTCAAGGGCGATGTCGGCCAGGAAGCGCTTGTAGCGCCGGATCAGTCGGCCGCGGATCAGCGGTTGCGGGAAGTCCATGCGCTGAGCTAGGTCCGAAAGTTGCGGAGACAGTCTGCGGCATAGGCGAGGATGGCGGCGATGGATAGGGCGGAGGGCCGGGTGACGGCCGCGGTGCTGATCATCGGCGACGAGATCTTGTCGGGCCGCACCCAGGACACCAACCTGGGCGACATAGCCCGATATCTGGCGGTGCACGGGGTCGACCTGGCCGAGGCCCGCACCGTGCCCGATGTGATGGAGGAGATCGTGGCGGCGGTGAACGCGCTGCGCGCCCGCTACGACTATCTGATCACCACCGGCGGTATCGGGCCAACCCACGACGATATCACGGCCGACGCCATCGCCGCGGCGTTCGGCGTGGCGCTGCACGAGCATCCGGAGATCATCGCCATCATGACCCGCCGCTGGCCTGAGGCGGACATCACCCCGGCAAGGCGGCGTATGGCGCGGGTGCCGGAGGGGGGCGAACTGGTGAAGAATCCGGTTCAGGGCCCGCCGGGCTTCATGATCGATAATGTCTTCGTGCTGGCCGGCGTGCCCACCATCATGCGCGGCATGCTGGAGGACGTGGGGTGGCGGCTCAAGGGCGGCGCCGTTGTGGTCTCGCGCACAGTGCGGGTGGAAGGCTCTGGCGAGGGCGTGATCGCCGCACCGTTGGAAGCGGTGGCCAAGGCGCATCCGACCATGTCCCTGGGCAGCTACCCGTTCTTCGGGCCGGACGGCTATGGCTCCAGCTTGGTGCTGCGCGGGCGCGATCCGGATGAGGTCGCGGCGACGGTAGGCCAACTGATCTCGGCGCTGAAGGCGGCGGGAATCGACAACGCCCAGGAGATTTCGGCCTAAGGTCCATCTTGCGCGGCGCGGCGTTCTGTGGCGCCGATGGGGCTCAGACTGGCGGACGTGGCGGAACCGGTAGACGCGACAGACTTAAAATCTGTTTTCCCCTGGAAGTGCGGGTTCGAGTCCCGCCGTCCGCACCAGACCTGATCCCGATTTGGCTGAGGAAGACGACGAGGAGGTGGAAGCGAAATGGCACTGAAGGTTATCGGCTCCGGACTGGGGCGGACGGGAACCCTGTCGCTGAAGCTGGCCCTGGAACAGCTGGGGTTCGGGCCCTGCCACCACATGATCGAGGTCTTCAAGCGCCCGGAAAGCATGGCCCTTTGGGTGGCCGCCGGTGAGGGCAGGGCCGATTGGGAAGCCCTGCTGGGCGAGTTCCAGGCGATGGTGGATTACCCAGGCTGCCGATTCTGGCGCGAGCTGATGGATGTCTACCCCGACGCCAAGGTGTTGCATTCCACCCGCGATCCGGACACCTGGTTTGAATCCACCCAGGCGACGATCTTTGCGCCGGGATCCATCGCCGACGCGCCGCCCGACCCGGTCAAGCCGTTCATGCAGATGGTGACGGGCGACTTCGACGGCCGAATCCATGACCGCGACCTGATGCTCGAACGCTATCGTCGCCACGAGGCGGACGTGATCGCCACCGTGCCCAAGGATCGCCTGCTGGTCTATCCGGTGGGCAGCGGATGGGAGCCGCTGTGCGCCTTCCTGGGCGTACCGGTTCCCGAGACGCCCTATCCCAGCGAGAACTCCCGCGCGCAGTTCCAGGATCGCGTCCGCCAGGGGCGGATGCCCGGCCCCTGATCGGGTCGATTCAGCGGGCCGCGGTCTCTGTAATCCGCCAGTCGGCTGCGGAAGCTGCGAACAGGCGGATGGCGGAGCGGTGACGATCGGCTTCGGCGCGCACGCGTTCGCGGCGGGACTTGTCCAGTTCTCGTTGGGCGTCGATGACGCCGATCAGGTCGCCGCCGCCTAAGCGATAGGCGGTTTCGGCCGTGCGCAGGGTTTGGGCGTTGGCGGCTTCAGCCCTGGCGCGTGCGGCCAGCGTCGCGTCGTCCTGGGCCAGCGACGACAGAGCGTCGGCGACCTGGGTGAAGGCGGTGAGCACGGTCTGCTGGTAGCGCGCCATGGCGGCCCGGGCCTCGGCCTCGGCGGCGCGGCGTTCAGCCTTCAGGACGCCGCCGCGCAGCAAGGGTGCGGAGAGCGCGCCGGCCAGGTTCCAGCCGGTGGCGTCGTAGTCGAACAGGTTTCCCGGGCTGCGGGCGGACTGTGTGAGGCCGGCGCGCAGCTGGATGTCCGGGTAGAGGGCGGCGGTGCGCACGCCGATCTCGGCCGTCGCGGCGTGCAAGTCTGCTTCGGCGGCCAGGATATCGGGTCTGCGATGCACCAGTGCGGACGGCAGGCTCACCGGGATCTGTTGCGGCGTCGCGAAGGCGGAAAGCTGAAAGTCCGGCGAAGCCCAGGCCCCCGGTGCGTGGCCGCTCAGCAACGTCAGGCGATGACGAGCGATTTCCAGGCGGCGAGCCAGAGGCGGAAGGTCCGACTCGTCCTCGGCCAGTCGCGCCTCGCCGGCGAAACGCGCGCCGGCCGCCTCACCGCCAGCCTTGATGGCGTCCGCCACCACCTGGTTCATGCGCCGGTCGTCGGCGATGGCGGCCTCAACGGCGGCGATCTCCTCGCGCAGCCCGGCGATTTCCACCGCCTGCAGGGCGATCTCGCCGGTCAGCGCCAGATAGGCGGCGTCGGCCCGCCGGGCCTGGGCCTGGGCCTGGGCGTCCGCCCGTTCGACCGAACGTCGTCCGCCTCCGTAGAGATCGAGGTTGTAAGCCACGTTCGCGCCGACGCTGTAGATGTCGAAGGTCGGGCTGGGGATGTTGCGGAACGGGAAGACCTGGGTGTTGAACCGCTGGTGTTGCGCGCCGGCGCTGAGATCGGCGCTGGGCTTGCGCCCGCCGCGGGCGGCGTCCGCCAGGGCGTAGTAGCTGGCCAGCGTGGCGTCGGCCTCCGCAAGCGTGGGGCTGTCCTTGAGAGCCTGGCGGATCACCTGATCCAGGTCGGCGGACCCCAGCGCCATCCACCAGGCCTGGGCGGGACGTTCCTCGGCGGTTAGGCCCGCGCGCTCCGCCGCCGCGCCATAGTCCGCCTGCGCAGGACCGGCGGGCGCCTTGAAGTCCGGTCCCACGGTCGTGCAACCGCTGATCAGCGCAGCCGCGGCGAAGCCGGCCATTCTATTCGGAGACCACATGGACACTCCCTCCATTGCGCCGGGTCGGCCGCAGCAGGACCATCAGCGGAAAGCAAAACATCGACAGCCAGAACATCAGATAGAAGTTGTCCAGATAGGCGATCATCATCCCCTGGCGTGTGATGAAACCGTTCAGGTTGGAAAGCCCGCTGAGCGCGCCCAGGTCAAATCCATTCGGCAAGGCCGCCACCACCACCGGCGATGACGAAGCGACATGCGCAACCAGGCTTTCATGCGCGGACTGACCGTGGAACACGAGCAGCGCTTGCATCACCGAGATTCCAACTGCTGATCCAATACTTCGGCAAAGGGTGAAGACGGTGGACGCTTCGGCTCGCAACGAAGCTGGAATCGTCGAGAAGGCCAGGGTGGTGATGGGCACGAATGTGATGCCGACGCCAATGCCCTGGACGAACCCGGAGACGATCACTGGACCGGTGTCCATGGAAAGATCGAATCCCGCCATCTGGTGGAAGGAAAATGACGTCAGGGCGATGCCGATGGCGAGGATGGCTCGACTCGGAAATCGGTCCATCAGCCACCCGATCACCATCATGGCCAGCAAGGAACCCAGGCCACGCGGGATGCTGACGATCCCAGCCAGCAGAACTGGGTACTGCAGCACCCCCTGCATCATCGCCGGCATCATGGCGATTGATCCAAACATCAGGACCGAAGTGACTGAGCTGAATATGCTCGCGGCGACAAAATTGCTGTCCCGCGCCAAGCGTCGGTCGAAGAATGGGTGTTCCACCGTCAAGGTGTGGACAAGGAAGACCCAGATGGCGATAGCCGCCGTGACCAGGTAGATTTGGATCTCCAGGTTGCTGAACCAATCCAGGCCCGGTCCCCGGTCAAGCATCAGCTGCAGCGAACCCAGGAATACCGCCAGGGCCGCATAGCCGAGGAAGTCGAAGGGCTTTGGCTGATCCTGAGGGTTGCGGTCCAGGAAAATCCAGCCGCCCAGGAACGCGAGCAGTCCAAGCGGCAGATTGATGAAGAATACCCAGCGCCACGACATCTGATCGGTGAGCCAGCCGCCGATGGGCGGTCCGAGGATCGGCCCCAACAGCGACACCGCACCCCAAAGGGCCATCGCCCGGCCGTGTCGTTCAAGGGGCGTATGATCCAGAAGCAGCGACTGGGACAGAGGCGTCAGCGAAGCGCCGGCCATCCCCTGCAGGAGGCGCGCGCCGACGATCTCGCCCAGTGAATTGGCGGCGCCGCAGAGCATGGAAGCGGCGGTGAAAGCCGCCACTGACACCAGCAACAGGTTCTTGCGCCCGAACCGCCCGCCCAGCCAGCCGGCGAGCGGCGTCATCACCGCCGAGGCGACGATGTAAGAGGTGAGCACCCAGGCGATCTGGTCCTGCGAGGCCGAGACGTTGCCCTGGATGTGCGGCAGGGCGACGTTGGCGATCGTCATGTCCAAGGTGTTCATCAGCGACGCCAAAAGCACCGTGATCGTGATCGCCGTGCGGTTGACCGCCGCTTGAGCCATCGCGGCTCAGCGTTCCTTGGGCGGGCGGACCTGGACCTTGACGACTGCGCTGAGGCCGAGGCGCCCTGCCATGTCCGGCGGCGGCTGGTCAAAGGCGATCTGCACTGGCAGGCGCTGGACCACCTTCACCCAATTTCCGGTGGCGTTCTGGGCGGGCAGGGCGGAGAAGGCCGAACCGGTGCCGGGACTGAAGCTGGCCACATGACCCTTCAGGACCTGATCTCGGTAGGCGTCGATGCGGATGGTCGCCGGCTGTCCCACGCGCATCTTCCCGAGCTGATCTTCCTTGAAATTGGCTTCCACCCAGGGAACCCCGGAAATCAGCCAGAAGACGGTCTGGGCGGCATTGACGTAGCCGCCGACCTGCAACTGCTGCACGCGGGTGACGACGCCGTCCTTCGGTGCGACGACCTCGGTGTAGGTGGTGCGCAGGCGGGCGAGCTCGGTGTTGGCGCGCGCTTCACGCACGCGGGCCATGGCCTCCATAGGCAGGTTCGGGTCGCCGCCGATGTTGACCAGCGCGACGTCCGCCTGGGCGCGGGCCACGGTAAGCTGTTGGGTCGCCTGGTCAGCGAGGTTGCGGGCCTCGGCGTATTGTTGGGCCGACGCCGCACCGGCCGCCGCAAGCTGGCGCTGGCGTTCGGCTTCCCGGGCCAGATGCGCAGCGTTGGCCTGGGCGGCGGCGACCGTGGCCTGGCGCTCGCGGTAGGTGGCGCGGGCGGACCGCACCATGGTGTAGGTCGAATCGAGCTCCGCCTGGGCTGCGGCGTGCGCCGCCTCCAGGTCGCGGGCGTCCAGGCGGAACAGCACTTCGCCCTTCTTCACATGCTGGTTTTCCCGGACATTGACCTCGACCACGCGTCCGCCGATCGCCGCGCTGACCGGCACCTTTTCGGCCTGCACATAGGCATTGTCGGTACTCTCGATTCGCCCGCTGTGAATCACGAACCACGCCACGGCGGCCAGAATCGCCAGCGGTCCGGCGGCCATGACCACCCAGCGCCAGCGGCGCAGCCAGCTTTCACGCCTGGGCGGCGCCTGGATGCCGACGCCTGCGTCCGAAAATCCGTCTTCGCCGTCCCGCAAGGGGCCCCCCCAATCCGTTCGGACCTGCAGCTTGCGGCGGCGCAAGGCGCGAGGCTCTGCGCGTCTACCCGTCGTCCCGGAAAGCGAGCGGCGGATACCGATGCCAGAAATGATGTCCAGTCATCTCTTAGATGCAATCCGCCGCGTGCGCCAACATCGAACTCGGTTGGCGGGGGCAATTGCGGTGGAGGAGTCGCTCGAACGGCCTATGGTGATTATGGATCATAGAGCGGCTGGAGGAACGCCATTGAACAGTGCGCCGACCGGGGTCCGACCCCGAATCAACCACATTGTCCTGAAGGTGCGAGATCTGGATCGGTCGGTGGCGTTCTACTGCGCGATCTTCGCCTATGAAGAATGCATGGAGCGGTTCGGCGGTGGTGTTCAGGCCTTCCTGCGCGCCAAGGGGTCGGACAATCACCATGACTTGAGCTTCCAGCGCATCGGCGCCGAAGCTCCGGCGCCGGGGCGCGGCGCGGTGGGCCTGTATCACTTCGCCCTTGAGGTCCCGACCATCGAGGATCTGGCGGAGGCGCGGTCCAAGATGGCGGAGATGGGGGCGCTCACCGCTGAGTTCGACACCGGGTCGTCTCTTTCGGTCTATGGGCGCGATCCCGACGGCCACACCTTCGAAGTCATGTGGGAAACCCCGCGCGAAACCTGGGGCGAGTTCGAGACCAGGGCCGGCGCCCGCCCGCTGGACCTGGCGGCGGGGCTTGCGCGGTGGGGCAAAGGCTAGGCCTCAGGCTTCGAACAGCCGCGCATGTTGCTGGCGCAGCAGCGCCTTCTGCACCTTGCCCATGGCGTTGCGGGGCAGTTCGTCGACAAACAGGATGCGTTTGGGCGCCTTGAACGCGGCCAGTTTTCCGCGGGACTGGGCGATAAGGGCGGCCTCGTCGCCCGCGCCTTCAACCACCGCCACCACCGCCTCTCCGAAGTCTGGGTGGGGCAAGCCGATTACGGCGCTCTCGGTTACGCCGTCCAATTCGTCGAGAATCAGTTCGATCTCCTTGGGATAAACGTTGAACCCACCGGAGATGATCAGGTCCTTGGCCCGACCGGAGATCCAAAGCCGCCCATCAGGGTCCAGCCGACCCACGTCGCCGGTGATGAACCAGCCGTCAGCAGTGAATTCCTCCGCCGTCTTTTCCGGCATGCGCCAGTAGGCCGAGAACACGCTGGGGCCCTTGATCTCGATGACCCCGGTCTCGCCGCCCGAGATGCGTAGGGAAACGCCAGGCAGGGGATAGCCTACCGATCCGGCGATGCGTTCGCCATTGAGCGGGTTCGAGGTGATTATCACCGCCTCGCTCATACCGTAGCGCTCGAGGATGCGCAGGCCAGTGCGGGCCTCGAAGGCTTCAAACGTGGATTCCAGCAGCGGGGCCGAGCCGCAGATGAACAGGCGCATGTGGGCGGCGGTCTGGCGGGTGAACTCCGGCGCGGCCAGCAGGCGGGTGTAGAAGGTTGGCACCCCCATCATCACGGTGGACTGAGCCAGGCCGGCGATCACCTCAGCCTCACTGAACCTGTCCAGCCACACCATAGCCGCCCCGGACAGGAAAGCGCAGTGCAGAGCGACAAACAGGCCGTGGACGTGGAAGATCGGAAGGGCGTGCAGCAGCACGTCATACTTCGAAAATTCCCAGATTTCGTGCAGCGCCAGCGCATTGGTCGCCAGGTTGGCGTGGCTGAGCATCGCGCCCTTGGAGCGCCCGGTGGTGCCACTTGTGTAGATGATCGAGGCCAGGTCCGATCCGGCGCGGGGGACAGTCGCGGCCAAAGGCGCGAATTGCGCCGCCTCAACGGTCAGGGTGACGGCGTCCTGGACGAACAGGCGAGGCTCGGCGTCCTTGAGGAAATAATCGACCTCGGACGCGGTGTAGGCGGTGTTAAGCGGCAGATAAACCGCCCCGACCTTGAGCGTGGCGAGGTAGAGCATCACCGCTTCGGGGCTCTTGACGGTCTGTGCCGCCACCCGGTCGCCGGGCGCCACGCCCTGGGCGATCAGCAAGGTGGCGAGGCGGCCGGTGGTTTCGGTGACCTCGCCATAGCTGATCGCCCGGTCGGCCAGCAGGAAGCAAGGTGCGGTCGGATCAGCGGGAAAGCGACTGGCGAGCAGATCGTAGAGGTTTTCGGACATCATCTCAGCTTCGCGTGAAAATCGGCTCGCGACGCGCGCGGAAGGCGGCGACGGCTTCCTTGTGGTCGGAACTGGCGCGCAGAATGGCGATCTCCTTATTGGTCAGCCTGTTCGCTTCCTCCGGCGCTAGGTCAATCGCCCGGCCCGAAACCCGTTTGGTCGCCTCCACTGACAGGGGCGCCCGTGACGCGATGCGTTCCGCGAGGGCGATCGCGGCGGCTTTGAGTTCCTCAGGCGGATGTACGGCGGTCACCAGTCCGAACCTGAGGGCGGTTTCCGCATCGTGGGGCAGGCCCGTGAGCAGCATCGCCTTGGCCGGCCCCTGGCCGATCAGCCGGGGCAGGCGATAGGCCGACGCGATCATGCCCATGTTTACGCCGGCGCAGATGAATCCGGCCGCGGTGGAGGCGATGCGTATATCGCAGCAAAGCGCCAGTTCCACACCACCGCCGGCGCACCAGCCATTGACCGCCGCGATCACCGGAATCCGCGAAGCCTCGATCCGGTCCAGGAGTCGGCCGAAGGTGGAAAGGTCCTCTCCGCCGATAGAGGTGAGGTCCGCGCCGGTACAGAAGGCGCGTCCCTCGCCGGTCACCACAAGGCATCGCAGGTCGGCGCTGGAGTCCACTTCGTCCAGCAGCTTGAGGAAGGTTTCGCGCATTGCGCCGCCAAGCGGATTCATTGGCGGATTGTCGAGCGTCAGCACGCAGACGTGCGCGCTGGGGTGCTCAAGATGGATCGTTCCACTCATGCTGACGTCCTTTGGCCAGTGACGGCGGGCAGGCTAGCCTGTAGTCGAAACAGGTCTCCTCGGCCAATGATGGGAATGACTTTGAGCAAGGCCCCGCCGCTGTCGCGCTTCAAGGTGCTGGACCTGACCCGCGTTCGGTCGGGTCCGACAGCGGTGCGCCAGTTCGCCGATTGGGGCGCCGACGTCCTGATGGTTGAGAACAAGGGCGGCGCTACCGACGTGGGCGCGGGCCGTCATTCGTCAGACTTCCAGAACCTCAACCGCAATAAACGCAGTCTCGAACTGGACCTGAAGTCCGCCGCGGGGCGCGAGATCTTCTACCGGTTGGCTGACCAGGCCGATGTCCTGTTCGAGAACTTCCGGCCCGACGTGAAGCACAGGCTGGGAATCGATTACGAAACCCTGGCCGCGCGAAATCCGCGCCTGGTCTATGTATCGATTTCCGGGTTCGGCCAGGAAGGACCCTACGCAGGTCGGCCGGGGCTTGATCAGATCATCCAGGGCCTGGGCGGCTTGATGTCGATCACCGGCCTTCCCGGCCAGGGGCCTGTGCGGGCGGGCGTCGCGGTGGCCGACACCAGCGCCGGCCTTTACGCTGCCCTCGGCGCCATGACCGCGCTGCTGGAACGGGAGGTGACTGGCAAGGGTCGCTGGGTCACCACCTCGCTGCTGCAGGCCCAGATCGCTGTCCTCGACTTCCAGGCCGCCCGCTGGCTGGTGGATGGCGAGGTTCCGCCCCAGGCGGGCAACGACCATCCGACCGCTTCCGCCATGGGCCTGTTTCCAGCCGCTGACGGCCAGATCAACCTGGCGGCGTCCGGGACTTCAATGTTCGCAAAGTTCTGCAGGGCGGCGGAAGCTGAGCATCTTTTGCAGGACCCGCGTTTCGCGCCGCGTCCGAAGGCGAGATATCGCGCTGAACTCAACGCGGCGATCGCCGAGATCACCCGCAGGAGACCCGCTGCGCACTGGATTGAGGTCCTCAATGCGGTCGGCGTGCCGTGCGGTCCGGTTAATACCATCGAACAGGTGTTCGCCGACCCGCAGGTGTCTCATCTTGGCGTGACCCAGCCGGTCGACCACCCATCCTTGGGCCGGCTCGATCTGGTCGGTCAGCCCCTGGCGCTCAACGGGAGCCACGGCGGGCCTTGCGCGCCGGCGCCGGAACCTGGCCAACATACCGATGCGGTTCTGGCGGAACTGGGCTACAGCCCCGGCGAAATCGCGGACCTGCGCGCACGCGGAGTCATTTGATGTCGCCACCGGCTTCTCCTTCAATCATTTCCAACTTCGCAGGAGGCCGTCGCCATGCGTGAAATCCGCCACTTTGTGAACGCAGCGGCGATGGCCGGGACTTCTGGCCGTCAGGGCGATGTGTTCGACCCCAACACTGGCGCGGTGCAGGCCCGTGTCGCCCTGGCCAGCGCCGTGGAGGTGGACATTGCGGTTCAGGCCGCGGCCGCCGCGCAACGCTCGTGGGCTGCGGTCAACCCTCAGCGGCGGGCGCGGGTGATGTTCGAGTTCAAACGCCTGGTCGAAGCGCGCATGGCGGACCTGGCGGACCTCCTCTCGGCCGAGCACGGCAAGGTGCTTGCCGACAGTCGCGGAGATATCCAGCGCGGGCTGGAAGTAATTGAATTTGCATGTGGAATCCCGCATGTCCTGAAGGGGGAATACAGCGAGGGCGCTGGCCCGGGTATTGACGTCTATTCCCTGCGCCAGCCCTTGGGCGTAGCCGCGGGCATTACGCCGTTCAACTTCCCGGCCATGATTCCGATGTGGATGTTCGGAGTGGCGATCGCCTGCGGCAACACTTTCGTGCTCAAGCCATCGGAAAAAGACCCCAGCGTACCGGTGCGTTTGGCGGAACTGTTCATGGAGGCGGGCGCAGCCATCGGCCTTGATGTGACCGGGGTGCTGAACGTCATCCACGGCGACAAGGCGGCGGTGGATGCAATCCTCGACCACCCGCTGATCCGGGCGGTGAGCTTCGTCGGCTCCTCGGACATCGCCCAATACGTCTATTCCCGCGGGACTGCGGCCGGCAAACGGGTGCAGGCCATGGGCGGGGCCAAGAACCACGGCATCGTCATGCCCGACGCCGACCTCGACCAGGCGGTGAGGGATATCACCGGGGCCGCCTTCGGCTCGGCGGGCGAACGCTGCATGGCGTTGCCGGTGGTGGTCCCGGTTGGGAAGGGGACCGCCGAAGCCTTCCGCGAACGCATGCTGAGCGAAATCGCGACCCTAAAGGTGGGGGTCTCCTCCGATCCAGACGCCCAATATGGCCCGGTAGTCACCGCCGCTCACCGTCAGCGCATCGCCGACTACATCCAGATGGGGGTGGATGAGGGCGCCGAACTGGTGGTCGATGGCCGCGGTTTCGCCCTGCAGGGTTTTGAGCAGGGCCATTTCATCGGCCCCAGCCTGTTCGACCGGGTGACACCGCAGATGAAGTCCTACCAGGACGAAATTTTCGGCCCCGTGCTGCAGATCGTCCGCGCCGAAACCTTCGAGGAGGCCGTGGCCCTGCCGTCAAGCCACCAGTACGGCAACGGCGTCGCCATCTTCACCCGCAATGGCCGTGCGGCTCGGGAGTTCGCCGCTCGCGTCGAGGTCGGCATGGTGGGGATCAATGTACCGATCCCGGTGCCGGTGGCCTACCATACCTTCGGCGGCTGGAAGCGTTCGGCTTTCGGCGATGCCAACCAGCATGGAGTGGAAGGCGTACGCTTCTACACCAAGATCAAGACCGTCACCGCGCGCTGGCCCGATGGCGACGCGTCAGCGCCGTCCTTCGTCATCCCGACCATGAGCTGAGCCATGTCCGACCCTGAGATCCTTGTCCGTGTCGATGGCCGTGTCGGCGTTCTCACCCTGAACCGTCCCGGCGCGCTGCACGCGCTGACCACTGGCATGTGCCAGGCGATGACCGACGCCCTGCTGTCCTGGCGCGATGACGCGCGGGTCGAACTGGTGCTGTTGGACCACGCCGGAGAGCGGGGCTTCTGCGCCGGCGGCGACATCCGCATGCTGGCAGAGAGCGGGGCCGGCGATGGCCGGGCGGCGGCCGATTTCTTCCTGACCGAATACCGCCTCAACCACTTGCTGATGGTCTATCCAAAGCCGATCGTGGCGGTGATTGACGGGATCACCATGGGCGGCGGCGTGGGCCTCTCCCTGCCGGCCCGCTACCGGGTGGCGACGGAGCGGACCACCTTCGCCATGCCGGAGACCGGGATCGGCCTTTTCCCCGACGTGGGCGGCGGCTGGCACCTGCCCAGAATGGCCGGCCATACGGGATTGTGGCTGGCGCTCACCGGCGCGCGGATCAAGGCGGCGGACTGCGAGCTGTCAGGCGTCGCCACTGACGACCTGGCGAGCGCCGACCTGGCGCAGTTCAAGGCGCGGCTGATCGCCGATCCCGCCGCCGTTGAAACGATCCTGACGGAATTGGAGGTCGATCCGGGCCGCACGCCGCTGGGGGCGAACCACGACCGGATCGAGCGGCTGTTCGGCGGCGACAGCGTCGAAGCCATCGTGGCGGCGCTGGCGGCCGACGGAACGGAGTGGGCGAACGCACAACTGGCGACGCTGAGGAGCAAGTCGCCGATTTCCGTCAAGGTCAGCTTCCGCCAGATGCAGCTGGGCGCCAAGGCCCGGAGCTTCGCCGAGGTGATGATCATGGAGTACCGGATCGCCCGGCGCATGGTGGCGACCCATGATTTCCAGGAGGGTGTGCGGGCGGTGATCGTGGACAAGGACAACAAGCCTGTCTGGGCGCCGGGAAGCATCGAGGCAGTGAGCGAGGCGCAGGTGGACGCCATCTTCGCACCCCTGCCGCCCGGCGAAGAATGGACGCCGCTGCCGGGACTGTCGTCATGAGCCGCACAGCCTTTATCGGCCTGGGCAACATGGGTTCGGGCATGGCCGCCAATCTGGCGAAGGCCGGCGTTCCAGTGTCAGCCTTCGACCTGTCCGCCGCCGCGTTGGAACGGGCGGCTTCGAACGGCTGCACGGCCAGGGCGTCGGCCGCCGCGGCGGTGGCCGACGCCGAGGTCGTGATCACCATGTTGCCCGCCGGACCGGATGTGCGCGCCCTTTATGCCGACCAAGTCCTGCCCAACGCGGCCAAGGGCGCGTTGCTGATCGACTGCTCTACTATCGATGTGGACAGCGCCCGAGCCGTGGCGGCGCTGGCGGCGGGCCAGGGTTTCCGCTTCGCCGATGCGCCGGTGTCCGGCGGTGTCATGGCCGCCGAGGCTGGAACGTTGGCCTTCATGGCCGGATGTGAGGCGGCCGATTTCCCTGCGGTGGAATTGGCGCTCAAACCCATGGCCCGGGTAGTGATCCATGCCGGCGACGCGGGTGCCGGACAGGCGGCGAAAATCTGCAACAACATGCTGCTGGGAGTCTCCATGCTGGGGACCTGCGAGGCCTTCGCTCTGGCGGAAAAGCTCGGGCTCGCGGCCGACCGCTTCTTCGAGATCGCCTCCAAGTCCTCCGGTCAGTGCTGGTCGGTGACCAGCTACTGCCCCGTTCCCGGTGTGGGCCCGGACACCCCGGCCGACCATGGCTACGCAGGCGGGTTCGCCACGGCGATGATGCTGAAGGATCTCAAACTCGCTCAGGAGGCCGCCGCCCGCGCCGGCGCGGCGACCCCGATGGGGAATGCGGCGGAGGCGCTCTATGCCCTGTTCGCCGCCCAGGGGTTCGCAGGCAGGGATTTCTCAGCCGTGCTGCAGATGCTTCGCGGTGAACTCGGCGCGTTAAGTTGATATTTCGCAAGGCGCGATAGACAGAACCGCGCAAATGTGCCGATAGAATTTCGGTCTGAGGGGACGCGGGCGCCGCGCCGCCTTGGGCGCCTGGAAAAGACTCCGAGCCCCATGAATGCCGCCCCCTGACGCCGGCCTAGAGACCGAACTTAAGTTCGAAATCGACTCAGCCGCAGCGGAGCGATTGCAGTCGCATCCGGCGTTGGGCGCAGCCGCTCCGGCCCGCCATCTGCGCACGGTCTATTTCGATACGCCCCGCTATGACCTGAAGAACCATGGCGTCACCCTCAGGGTGCGCGAGTGCGATGGCGGCTTTGTCCAGACTGTCAAGCGTCGCCACGGCGCGCGGTTGTTCGCCCGGGATGAGTGGGAGTGCGCGGTCCCGGCGGCCGAGCCGAACCTGGAGGCCTTCGCCCGGACGCCCGCCGCCGTTGTGCTGAATGGCCACGCCAGCGAGCTTGCTCAGGTGTTCGCCACGAAAGTCGACCGCCGCATCGGCCTATGGCGCCAGGGTGACAATATCATTGAGGTGAGCCTGGACGTGGGCGCCATCGCCATCGGCGACCGACGCGAACCGATCCGCGAACTGGAGCTTGAGCTGAAGGCCGGCGAACCGTCGGTGCTGTTCGATCTCGCCCGGGACCTCTCTCGCCACGCGGCGATGCGCCTGTCGTTTGAGTCCAAGGGCGAGCGCGGCTATCGCATGGCCGGTCACGACGGAGCCGCCGCGATCAAGGCCGAGCACACCGCGCTTGGCGCCCGCATCACCACCGGCGAGGCGTTCCGCAGGGTGGCGCGATCGACCCTGGTGCAGATTTCCGCCAACGCCGAGTTGCTGGCCCGCACCCGGATGGGCGAGGCGGTGCACCAGACCCGCGTAGGACTTCGCCGCCTGCGCGCCGCCCTTGCGGCCTTCAAGCCCATTGTCCACGACGAGGTCTACGCCAGGATCAAGGCCGAGGCTCGTTGGCTGGCCGGTGAACTGGATGCGGCCCGTGACGTCGATGTTTTCCTCTATGAGACTTTTCGCCCGGCCCAGGCCGAGGCGGAGGACGACGCCGCCTTGGCCGCGCTGGGCGAACGGTTGCGGCGCGTTCAGACGGAAGCCTATGAGCAGGCCGTGACCGCTGCGGCTTCGCCCCGGTTCTCGGCCTTTCTGCTGGACGCCGCCGCATGGGTGGAATCCGGCGCATGGACCCGGGCTGAAAATCCTGACCGAGAACGGCCAGCGGCGGAATTCGGCGCGGCGGCGCTTCACCGGCTGCACCGCAAGCTTCGTCGGGCTGGGCGGCGGTTCGCCGAACTTGAGCCAGCTGAGCGTCACGACCTGCGCATCCGGGCCAAGAAGCTGCGTTATGCGGCGGAATTCTTCGGGAGCGCCTTCACCGGCAGCGGGCAGCGCCGCCGAACCTATGTCGCGGCGCTGAAAAAGCTCCAGGACCGGCTGGGCGCGCTCAATGACATCGCCGTGGCGCGGACGCTGGGGCCGGGATTCGCCGGCGCGCGGAGCGGTGAACTTGGCTTTACGGCCGGCCTTATCGTGGGCCGTCGCGAACGCGCCGAGGCGGACCTCATCAAGGCCGCCGCCAAGGACTTTCATGCCTTGGCGCAGGTGCGGCCCTTCTGGCTGGACTGAGACCGTCCACACAGCGGAAACCGCCCTGATTCACCATCTTGTGCACACACAACTGTCGCAGTCCCGTGCCATAAGCTGACATCGGTTGCGTGGCGGGCGAAAACGGGAGCGACGCCATGGATATCATCACGGTTAGCGCAATTCAGGGCGGCTGGATCGTCGATTACGCCGCCGCCTGCACGCCATTGATGTTCCTCGCCGGCGGCAAGGCGGAGCGCAAGGCCCGCGAACTGGCCGAACGCCTCACCCGCAGCGGACAGGCCGCAGAGGTGCGCATCTACGACCTGACCGGCCGCCTCGCAGGCCGCTTCCGCTATGGCGCCGCGCCCATCGCGGCCTAACGGCGAAGACTGCGTCAGACCAGATTGGCCTCTGAAATATCCGCAATTGTGCGGCCCACCAGCACGACAGCGTCGTCGAAGGTTCCGTCATCGTCGCCGTTGTCGACGAACACCACCACGTCGGCGCCCACCTGCACGGCCACCACGTCCACCAGGCTGGTGGCGATCTGGGCGTTGGCGAAGGCCGCCGCGGCTGTGAAGCTGGCGGCGGTGGATTCGGTATAGGTCACTCCGGCCTGCAGGAACCAGAGCCGGTCGGCGACCTCCCAGTCCAGGATCTGGTCAAATGCGCCGGGCGAGGTGCCGGATTCCTGATAGACGAACCGGAACTGATCCGCGCCCGCACCGCCGATCAGCACGTCACGGCCGCCCCAGCCGTCCAGGGTGTCATTGCCCGCCCCGCCGTTCAGGGTGTCGGAGCCGCCGCCTGGCCCGCCGACGCGATCGCCGATGAGGATGTCGCCGCCGTCGCCGCCATTGATCACGTCGCTTTGCTGACCGCCCTGGAGGGTGTCGTCGCCGCCGCCGCCGTCGGCCTGATTGACCGTTCCAGGGGTCGCGGAATCCCCCAGGGTGATCCGGTCGTCGCCTTCGCCGCCATCGATGGTGTCGGCCCCATCGTTTCCGACAAGGGTGTCGGCGCCGGTCCCGCCCAGCAGGGTGTCGGCGCCCACGCCGCCGACGATAGAGTCGTCCCCGGCGCCGCCGCTCAGGGTGTCGGCCAGGCCGCCTGCGGTGGCGGTGTTGGCCGCGCCCACGCCCACCAAAGTGTCATTGTCATCGCCGCCCAGCAGAATGTCGCTGACCGTCAGCGTCCCGGAAATCGAGTCCGATCCGAGTTCCCCGTCGGCGACGCCGCCGCCGCCCAGCGTAATCCGGTCATCCTCGGCGCCGCCCCAGATGGTGGCAGCCTCGGCGCCGCTGACGATGGTGTCCGCGCCTGCGCCGCCGTTGAGTACGTCCGCACCGCCGCCGCCGCTTAAGCTGTCGGCGCCGTCCTCGCCCAGGATCTGGTCGCTCGCCGTCCCCCCCTGGATAGTGTCGTCGCCGCGATTGCCGTTGAGGAAATCCAGACCGCCGCCGCCGGAAATACTATCGTTGTCCTGGCCGCCCAGCAGGGTGTCGGCGCTGGCGCCGGCGGAAATGGTGTCATTGCCCTTGTTGCCCTGGCCGAAATTCACACCGGAGCCGAGGGTGATCAGGTCATTGCCCTGGCCGCCATAGACGGTGTCGGAGCCAAGGCCGCCGTCCAGGCTGTCGTTGCCTTGGTTACCCTGCAGCAGGTCGTTGCCACCGCCGGCCCCGCCGCTGAGGTTGTCGTCGCCAGCGCCGCCATATAGGCCGTCATTGCCCGCCGTCCCCGCCACCGGCCCGTTGTTGGTGTCGCCATTGGCGCCGCCGATATAGAGCAGGCTTGAATCGGGCAGGATGAAGTTGCCGGCCTGGCTAACATTCGTCACCGCCTCGCCGAACACCACGGTGCGCGCGCCCAAAGTCACCGAGATCGTGGCCAGCCCGGTGGTGGTGGGATCCAGGTAGGCGACGGTATAGAAGGCACCGGCGCCGGGCGCATTGACCACCACGTTGTCCGCCGCGGAGATCGCCAACGCCTGGGCCGCGGTGATCGTCTCAAAAAAAAACGAAGCCAAGACGCCTCCGACCGGGGATATCCGCCGCCGAACCAGCGACGCGCACATCTATGACGCCGCCAGCCTCCCAAAACCCGACGTCGACTAGCCGCGGCCGATCAGGGGCATCTTCGTCGCCATCACTGTCATGAACTGCACGTTGGCCGACAGCGGCAACCCGGCCATGTAAAGCACTGCCTCCGCCACATGGGCCACATCCATCACCGGCTCGATGGCGACCGCGCCGTGGGCCTGCATCACGCCCTTGCTCATCGCCTGGACCATATCGGTCGCCGCATTGCCGATATCGATTTGACCGCAAGCGATGTCATAGGCGCGGCCGTCCAGGGACGTGGACTTGGTCAGCCCGGTCATCGCATGCTTGGTCGCGGTGTAGGGCGCCGAGTTCGGACGCGGACTTTGGGCGGAGATCGAGCCGTTGTTGATGATCCGCCCGCCGCGCGGCGTCTGCGCCTTCATGATCCGAAACGCGCCCTGGGTGCAGAGAAAGGCGCCGGTGAGATTGACGTCCACCACCCGTTTCCAGGCCGCGAAACTCAGATCCTCCAGCGCAACAGGCGGCGCGCCGGAGCCGGCGTTGTTGAACAACAGGTCAAGGCGGTCAAAGCGTTTGGCGTGGGCGGCGAACAGTGCGTCCACCTGGGCGGGATCGCCTACATCCGTCGGCGCACAGAGCAGGTGCGCCTGCGCGCCGGCCATGGCCGCTGTTTCTTCCAGCGCCGCCGCCCGCCGCCCGGCCAGGGTGACCGCATAGCCGGCGTCCACAAGGGCCAGCGCCGCCGCGCGGCCGATGCCGCTGCCCGCGCCGGTGACCAGGGCGATGGGCTGGTTCGCCATCAATCCGTCAGCGCCTGGGCGGCATTCAGCAGCGCCAACCTGGCCAACTGCGTCGCGCGACCCGCGGCCTCGGGGGTCGGGAGATCGTGCAACCCCCGCGACCGCTGCACATTGACGATGACCGTTGCGCCGTCATCGGTTAGGACTGTCACATCAATGCTGGTCGCGCTTACCTTGACGGAAGGGGGTAGCGATAGAGTCTGCATGACGCATCTCCTGGCTGGCACGCGCCCCAGTGATCGGATCCGCGCCGCCGGTCCAGACAAGGTTTGATGACGCGGTTGAATTTGGGTCACCCTGCTCAAGATTCTCGTAGCGCTCCTCAGTACAGGTGGCGCGAACGCCCGCCGGTCACCGGAATGCTCTGGCCGCTGATATGCTGCGCGCGTTCCGAGCACAAAAAGGCGATCAGGCCCGCCATCTCCTCCGGCTTGCCTGGACGTTGGATCGGACCGGCCTTGTACATTTCGCGCAGCAGGTCCTCCACCTCGACTCCGCGCTCGCCGGCGAGCCACGTGAAATAGGCCCGATTGCGCTCGGTTGCGATGCTGCCTGTGAGTATGTTGTTCACGGTGATCCCGTGCGGCGACAGATCCGCCGCCAGGCCGCGGTAGAGCGCGGCCACCGCCGGTCGCACCGTGTTCGGCAAGATATGCGGCAGTTCCCAGTTCGGTTCGCGCGCCACGCCGGAACCGACGTTGGCGATGCGGCCCCACCCTTGAGCCTTCATGCCCGGGATCACCTGTTGCGCCAGATACCAGGCCGACAGCAAGAGTTGTTTGAATTCCATTCGGTAGCCATCGGGATCGACGTCTGAGAAGTGGCCTGCGTGCGGCCCGGCTTCCTTGGTGTCGATGACGTGGCCGACCACATTGCTCACCGCGATGCTCACCGGGCCGAAGGCGGCGACGGTCGCCGCCACTGCGCCCGCGACGCCCGCCTCATCGGTCATGTCGGCGGCATAGGCGCACACCTTACCGCCGCCCTGAGGGTCCAGCCGGGCGCGGGCGTCTTCAAGCTGGTCGCGGTTGCGCGCAGTGATCATCACCTTCGCGCCGGCGTCGGTCAGCGCCCGGGCGGTGGCGAAGCCGATGCCCTTGCTGCCGCCGGAGACGATCGCCACGCGGTCTTTAATGCCGAGATCCATAATCAGAACATCCCCGGGTTGCGGGCCCCATCAACCGTGACGGTGACGCCGCTCAGGAAGGCGGCCGGCTCGGAGGCGAAATAGGCGACCATGTTGGCCACATTCTCGATCAGGCCGGGGGTCTCGGCCGCCGCAGCCTCACCCTCCCACAGCACGGTGTTGGCGGTGATGTCGTGCGGCCCAACCTCGCCGGACACCGCCTTCTGCAGGCCAAGCAGGCCCAGGGCGACGATGCTGTCCAGGTCTGCGCCGGGAACCACTGTGCGCGCTGCGGCTGGCGCCACCACGATCAGGCGGCCATGGCGCTGAGCCTTCATGTGCGGCAGGGCGCGCTGGAACAGGCGCACCGTTTCGACCACGGCGTCGCCCCAGACGGCGTTCATGCGCTCGGTAGTCAGGAGGGTGTCGCGATCTCCCCGAGTGTTGAAGGCTGCGATGGCGACCAGAATGTCGGCGGACTCGGCGTCATTTTCCGCGGCGATCTGCGCGCCTTCGGCCGTCAACGCCGCGGCGCAGCAGGCCGCGAGCGCGCCTTCGGCCGGCATGATCACCACCCGACGCCCGTCCAGGCCCAATGCGAGAGTCATAGGACGGCGTCCTTGTCGATTTGCTTCGCCATTCGGCGCATACCGCCCTCCGCGCTTGAATCCGATCAAACGCAGTTTGCGCCGGGATTGTGCGACGGGAAAGCCGCCGATGTCTAACTAGGTGATCCAGGCGCCCGTAAGCGAAGTCATCGACACGCCCACCAGCACCACCTGGTCTCCGGCGCCGAGGTCGACGATGGTGTCGGCGCCGGATTGGCGCACGGTGTAGGCGGTTCCGGGATCCAAGAGCACCCGGTCGCCTTCCGACAAGTGGAAGTCCGTCACCCGGTCGATTCCGGCGCCGGTCGAGGAGTGGAAAATATCCGCCCCCGCGCCGCCGCTCATGGTGTCATTGCCGCGGTCGCCGGAGATCCAGTCGGCGCCGGCGCCGCCGGCCAGGGAGTCGTCGCCTTGGCCGCCGCGCACCGTGTCATTGCCGACGCCGCCATCGCCTGTGTCGTTGCCGAGGTTGCCATAGACGATGTCGTCACCGTCCTCGCCCAGCAGGAAATCATTGTTCTGGCCGCCCACCACCCAGTCGGCGCCGAGGCCGCCGGCCGCGGAATCGTCGCCGGTGTTGCCGTTGATGTCGTCAAAGCCGGCGCCGCCCACCAGAGTGTCGCCGCTATCGCCGCCGCGCAGATAGTCGTCACCATTCAGGCCGTTGATCGAATCCGCGCCCGCGTTCCCTGCCAGATTGTTGGCAGCATCATTGCCGCTGATCGTGTCGCCGCCGGCGGAGCCGACGACGTTTTCGATCACCACCCCATAGGCGATGCCCAGGTTGTTGGACCACGTATAGGTCGAGGCTTGGTTGAATTGCTGGGATATGAAACTTGCCGCCCAACCGAACTGCTGGGTCCAGAAGGCGGCCTGATCGCTCGCCGAATAGTAGGCGATGGAGGAATAGGACCCTGGCGTCAGATCGACGATGGAACCCCGCGTATGGGCAGAGAGGTCTATGACGTCGATCCCGCCGGCGTCGTAGATCGTCTGCATGAATGGAGTGGCCTGGGAGAACGTATAGGTGTTCGCGCCGGCGCCCGTTGCGGTGTCAGCGCCGTAACGTGACTGGATCGCCAGAATGTCGAACACCATTGGCGTCGTCGGGAATATGGCGCTGACCACTGTCCGGACACCGGTCGCCGTCGCCTCCAGCGTTCGAAAGACGTTGTCGGTATAGTCGTTGTAGCTCATCACCGTGTAGCGGTGGCTATCGAATTCCGCGGGTAGGACGGCGCCATCCTCGAAGGAATGCTTCAGGCCGAGCGCATGGCCGAGTTCATGGATTGTCGCCATGAAGTCGTATCCGCCCGCTGCGAAGCTGGCGGCGGCGTACTGATTGTCGATCCAAATGTCACCGTTTTTGGCGCTGACTCCGCCGCCGTGGAACGGTGGCGTATTGGCATAGCCCCAGGTCCCGCTGTTCGCGAACGCCTCGGCGTCCGTAAATGCGACGCGGATCTGGCCGGGCTGTGAAGGTTCGCTCGACTGGACGAGGGTGAGCGCCGTAACCTGGTCCCAGGCCGCCACCGCCGCGGCGAAGCGGGCAGCCTGGGCGGCGCTGAGCACACTGAATGCGGCGTTGGCCTGTTCGCCCGTGGCCGGATAACCAGACCATGCGCTCGCCGATGTGGCGACGCTGTAGGTGACGGTGGAGCCGCCCCACCAATAGTCCGTGTAAAGCAGCGCGGAGGTGATCTGACTTTGGGTTGGGGCGGGCATGACGAGGCGGGTCCTGGGCGCGCAGCCGGGACCCGATCATCGCCTCACTGAGTGAATCTCTTTTGAAGTCATAAGGTTAATATTCGTTATTAATATTATGGAGAATTCAGGAGATTGCCGGCGCGGACGGCTGAGGCTAGGCCTTGGTCTGGCCGCCCACCCACCGACGGGAGACGATGTTGTCCGACGCTCCGCCGCCGCAAGTCGAGACAGTTGTCGTCATGCCTCTGCCGCGCCTGGCGCCGCTTGGCGGGGAGGCGGCGTTTTCAGCTGTCCGGATCGAGGACCTGCGCACCGCGCCGCGCCTCGACGACGCCCTCAAGCGCGTACCGGGCGTATCGCTCTTTCGGCGCACAGGTAGCGAAGCGGCCAACCCGACCATACAGGGCCTGTCGCTTCGGGCGATCGCGCCGTCAGGGGCCGGGCGGGCGCTGGTCACGCTGGACGGCGCGCCGCAGAATGACCCCTTCGGCGGCTGGGTGATCTGGTCGGCCCTGCCGCCGGAGAGCCTTGCAGGGGCGACAGTGGTGCGCGGCGCAGGGGCGGGGCCCTATGGCGCGGGCGCACTGACCGGGGTTGTGATGCTCCAGGAGCGCGGATCCGGCGACGGATTGCAGGCGCTGGACATCTCCGCTGGGTCGCGGCGGAGCGGACGCATCGCCGCGTCCGGCGGCGCGCCTGGCCTGCTGGTGACAGCCAGCACCCAGTCCACTGAGGGATATATTCCCGTCCGCGGCGCGGCCGCCGGACGCGCCGACCGCCGCGCGGAGCTTCGCAGCGGTTCCTTCGCTGCGCGAGTGGACGGCGACCTTGCGGGCGCCCGCGCGGCCCTGCGCGTTGACGCCTACCGCGAGGACCGCGGCGCAGGCTTAGCCGGCGCCAAGTCTCGGTCCAGCGGCGCCTCGGCGGCTGTTACCCTGGCCCGAACGCCTAAGACTGGGGTCGGGGGCTGGCGGCTGCAGGGTTGGGTGCGGGCCAGCGACTTGAAAAACAGTTCCGTGGCGGTTGCCGCCGGTCGGACAAGCGTAACGCCCGCCAACGATCAGTACCGCACCCCGGCGCTGGGCTATGGCTTCAACGCCGCCCTGCAGACTGTGAGCGGGGACTGGGCCTTCGAACTCGGCGTTGACGCCCGCGCCGCTCAAGGGACAGATTTCGAACGGTTCCGCGTCGTCAACGGCGCCTTCACCAGGGGGCGGGAGGCTGGCGGTCACACCCGTGTCGCCGGGGCCTATGTGGAGGCGGTCCTGGACCGCGGCCCGTTGATACTGACGGGCGGCGCGCGGATCGACGCCTGGCGCGCGGATAGCGCCGTGCGGCGCGAAACCGATCTCGCCAACGGTGCGCTCACATTGGATAGCCGCGCCCAGGGCGCCAACGGGACCACGCCGACCGCCCGATTGGGTCTCCGTTACGGATTGAGCGATGCGCTGTGGGTGCGAACGGCGGCTTATGCGGGGTTTAGGCCGCCGACGCTCAACGAACTCCATCGCCCGTTCCGGGTCGGCAACGATGTGACGGAGGCCAACCCTGGCCTGAAACCCGAGACGCTGCGCGGCGCCGAAATCGGCTTAGGGGGCGAGGGCTCTCTGAGTTGGAGCCTGACGGGCTTCTACAACCGACTCGAGGACCCCATCACCAATGTCACCATCGGCATCGGACCGGGGACATTTCCCACAGCAGGCTTCATCCCCGCCGGTGGGGTGTTGCGGCAGCGGCGCAACTTGGGAGAGATCGAGGCCTGGGGGGTGGAGGGTGACGCCGCCGCCGAGGTTTCAGCGGCACTGACCCTGCGGGCGGCATTCTCGGCAACCCACGCCAGGGTTCATGGGGGTGTCGCGGCGGCGCAGTTGACCGGCAAGCGGCCGGCCCAAACTCCAGAGCTGACGGTCACTGCGGGCGCTGACCTGCGGCCCGTCGATCGCCTGACTCTTTCGGCGAACCTGCGTTACGAGAGCGCACGGTTCGAGGACGACCTGAATGTGCGGGTCCTGCAGGCGGCGACCGCGATCGATGCCCGGGTTGGCTGGAGTCTTGGCGGGGGGCGGGAAGTCTATGTGGCGCTGGAGAACATTGCGGATGCGCGCCAGGAGGTGGGCGAGACCGCCGATGGGGTGGCCAGCTACGCGGCGCCCCGCACAGTGCGATTTGGCTTTTCGCTCAGGCGTTAGGAAATCCAGTGAACTATCGCCACGCTTTTCACGCCGGCAATTTCGCCGATCTGGTCAAGCACGCCGCCTTGCTGTCGCTGATCAGCCTCATGCGCCGACCGATCACGGTGGTGGATACCCATGCAGGCGCCGGCCGATATGACCTGGCTGGTCCCGAGGCGCGTCGGTCTGGCGAGGCGGCTGACGGCGTGGCGAAGCTCATGGCCGCTGCGGCGCGGCCGCCTGCGCTGGAGGCACTCACCGTGGCCGTGGGCAAGCAGAACGGGGGCGGTGGCCTCACAGTCTATCCGGGCTCGCCCCTGTTGGCGGCGAGCGCGCTCAGCGGGGCGGACAGGTTGATCGCCTGTGAGATGCGGCCTGAAGAACACGCGAGCCTGGCGCGGCTCCTGGCGGGTCGGCCCAATGTCGAGACCCGATGCGCAGATGGCTATACTGAACTTACGCGGTTGCGTGCCGCCGGACCGGCGTTGGCGCTGATCGACCCACCCTTTGAGCGGGCCGACGATTACCAGCGGATTATCGCCGCAGTCTGTCCTTGGCTCGCCGCCGGCCCGGATGCGATCGCCATGATCTGGACACCACTGAAGGACCTGGAAACCTTTGACGCTTTCCTGCGCGATCTCAGAGACGCCTGTCCGCGCGAACCGCTTCTGGTAGCTGAAACACGTATGCGTCCGCTAACCGATCCCATGCGGATGAACGGTTGCGCTCTGGTTATCCTGCGGCCGCCCAGCGGTCTGGCCGCATCGCTTGACGCGACCTGTGGGTGGGTCGCGCAACACCTCGGCGCACCTGGCGCCCAGGCGCGGGTCTGGTCGCCGGCATAGGTTGAATTTTGCAGGTGCGAAGTATTGCGGGCGTGTTATGCTGCGACGCACAATCCGCATTGCAGGAGGTCTCCATGTCAGCGTCCTTTGAAGCTTCTGGCCGGGCGGCCGAGGGTTCCAAGTCAGGGAATGAAGCCCTGCGATTCCCGGTCGGCGCCGTTTCGCCGCTCTGGTTCTTCTATGCCGGCGCGGCTGGCGCGGGCGTGGCCTATTGGCTGCTGACCCGTTGGGCGAGGCCGGTGAACCTGGAACAGCTGCTGGGCAAAAAGGCCGCCGCGGCGATCGCGCCGATGGCCGAGGCCGCTAGCGCGGCTGTTGAAACCACCGAAGAGGTGATGGCCGCCGCTGTCGAACTTGTCGAGGAAACCATCGATGAAGCCGCGGCGGCGGCCGCTGCGGTCATAGATCCGGTCATCGACGCGGCGGAGACGAGGCTGCATCTGACGGCGCCTGATGATGGCGGCGATGCGCCGCGTCTGGACATGTCCGGCTTCGCGGCGCCGGTAGCCTCGCCCGAGCCCGAACCGGCGAAATCCGCCCCGGCCGCGGCGCCGAACACCAATGGCCGCCGTCGGCAGACGCGGCGCACGACGTCGCCGCGCGCCGCAAACTGATCGCTTCGCTTGGCCTCGCGCTCAGCGGCGCCTAACCTGTCGTCCGATTGGGCGAGGAGACCTGGCGCGGGTGAAGCGGTTGTTCGATGTCCTGGCGGCTGGCCTGGGATGCATCATCCTTGCGCCGCTGATGCTGCTGATTGCGCTCGCGGTTCGGTTGGACTCGCCCGGCCCGGCTCTGCACTGGTCGCGGCGAGTAGGGCGCGGAGCCCGCCTCTACGACATGCCCAAGTTCCGAACCATGCGGGTCGGAGCGCCCGACGTCCCGACCCACAGGCTGGAGGATCCGCAGGCCTGGATCACCCCGCTGGGGCGTTTCCTTCGCCGCTCCAGCCTCGATGAACTTCCCCAGCTTTGGAGCGTCCTGACTGGCGACATGAGTATGGTTGGGCCACGGCCGGCGCTGTTTAATCAGGATGACCTGATCGCTCTTCGCGCCGCATCCGGTGTCGACCGACTGCGGCCGGGCATCACGGGTTGGGCGCAGATCAACGGCCGCGACGAGCTACCGATTCCGGAAAAGGCCGCCTTGGACCAGACGTACCTGCAACGCATGTCCTTTGCGTTCGACCTGCAGATCATGGTCCGTACGATGGTTCAGGTCCTGACCCGACGTGGCGTGGCGCATTGATCCTGAATGCGGCGCCCAATTGACGAAAGCAGCAAAGCCTCGTCAATCTCCCGCCAGGCGCGAGCGGCGCATTCGCAAAGGAATATTGCATGTCTGGATTCGGGCGTAATCTTAGATGGGCGATGGCGCTCAGCGTTGGGCTTGCGGTGGCGGGCGGTGGCGCGATTGCGAAGATCGACGCCAAAAAGGCGGTCGCTGATCGGCAGGCGAATTTCAAGCAGATCGGCGGGGCGTTCAAGGCGATCAGCGATCAACTGAAGTCGCCTACGCCTGACATGGCGGTGTTGGAGGCCTCCGCCGCGAAAATGGCCAGCCTAGGCGGACAGGCGGATGCTTGGTTCCCCAAGGGGACCGGGCCCTCCAAGACCTATAAGACCGCCGCCAAGCCTGAAATCTGGAAGGATGCGGCGGGCTTTGCGGCGGCGGCGGCGGCGCTGAAGACTGAGACCGCCAAACTTTCCGAGGCGGCGAACAGCGGAAATCTCGACGCCTTCAAGGCCCAGGTCCGCCCGGTCGGCATGGCCTGCAAGGGCTGTCACGACAAATACCGCGTCAATCCCGCCTGATGGCTGAGGGGGAGGAGGCGCCGCAGGGGCCTGTGCGGGCGAGGCTATGGGATGGACCAACGCGCATCGTCCATTGGGCGCTGGTCGCGTTGTTCGTGTTCTCGTGGGTCGCCGCCGAGAACCGCTGGATGGATTTGCATCGCCTGTCCGGTTACGCCGTGATGGGATTGGTGCTGTTCCGACTTTACTGGGGTGTGTGCGGCAGTCAGACGGCCCGCTTTGCCAGTTTCGTCAGGGGTCCTAAGGCGGTGATCGCCTATGCCCGCACGATGGCCACGCGGGATTCGGTCGAGCACGTCGGACACAATCCCGTGGGCGCTGTAAGCATAGTGCTGATCCTACTTTTGCTCGTCGCCCAGGTTAGCTTTGGTCTGTTCGCGGTGGATATCGACGGACTGGAATCCGGACCGCTTTCCTACCTGGTTGATTTCGACACTGGCCGGCAGTTCTCGGAACTGCACGAAACCAGCTTTCACGGCCTACAGATTGTGATCCTACTGCACGTGGCGGCGGTGATCTTCTATCTTGTCTACAAGAAGCAGAACCTCATCCACCCCATGCTGAGCGGCAAACGCATGTTCCCGGCTGATCCGGGGTTGACGTTCGCGCCGTGGTGGCGGGCGCTGTTGGGGGTGGTGATCGCCGCGGCGATCGCCTGGTTTGTGTCAAAGGGGCTTCGGCTCTAAGATTCGTCGGCGGCGGGCGTCTGGGTGGCGCGCAGCGCCGCCAGCCAGGCATTCTCCCGCACCCGCTCGGCCTGTCTTAGCCGCGCCTCGGCTTCGCGCACCAGCACGTCGTGACTTTTCCATGCCGCCAGCGCAACGCCAGCGGCGGCTTCCGCCTCGGCCTGAGTTTCGAAACGTGCGAGCATAGCTCGCGTGCTATAACTCACCTCTTCTCCCAGGGCCTCGCGTTCCGGGTGCACGCCGGTGATCTTCGAGACTGATTCCTGGCGGACTTTGAACACCACCGTCCAGCCGGCGTGGTGGCGCATCAGGACAAAAGGACGGCGGATGGTGTCGGCCATGGGCGCTCCGGGGATTCGCGAAGCCGAGAATAGCGACGCGTCTGGATTTTCGTCTAAGTTTCCCGTGTGGGGCCAATGCGGCCGCACGAAGGGGGAGGGATCATGACGCCAGCGTCGGTCGCCGATTATCGAGACCTCGCCCGGCGTAAACTGCCTCGGATGCTGTTCGACTACATCGACGGCGGATCGTACGGTGAAGTGACTCTGGGGCGCAACACGGCGGACTTCGAGGCGGTCGCCCTGCGTCAGCGTGTCATGCGCGACATGACTGGCGTCGAAACTGGTGTGGAGCTGCAGGGCCGCAAATGGTCCATGCCGATTGGTCTGTCGCCGGTTGGGATGGGCGGGCTGTTCGCCCGCCGCGGAGAGGTCCAGGCCGCGAGGGCGGCCGCGGCGGCAGGTGTTCCGTTTTGCCTCTCTACTGTGGGCGTCTGTCCTGTCGAGGAGGTCGCCAATGGCGCGACGGCGCCATGGTTCCAGCTCTATATGATCCGCGACCGCGGTTATGTCCGCGCGCTGCTGGAACGGGTGAGGGCGGCGGGGTGCCCGGTGCTCGTGCTCACCGTCGATCTGCCGACGCCTGGCGCGCGTCGGCGTGATATCCGCTCCGGCCTAACCGGCCGACCGGACTTCGCCGGCCTCGTGCGCCGCGCTTGCCAGGGCGCGATGCGGCCAGCTTGGCTCTGGGACGTTTGGCTGCGCGGACGGCCGCACCGGTTCGGTAATGTGGCGGACGCCATTCCGGCAGCGCATGGTGTGGACGACTATTGGGGCTGGATCGGTGAGAATTTCGACCCGGCGGTAACCTGGAATGACCTCGACTGGATCCGTCAGGTTTGGGATCGGCCGATCGTGGTCAAGGGCGTGCTGGACGCCGAGGACTCCCGCGACGCCGCTCGCGCTGGTGCGCAAGGGTTGGTGGTCTCCAATCACGGCGGCCGACAGTTGGATGGTGCGGTGTCCTCCATCCGCGCCCTGCCGCGGATCGCCGACGCTGTGGGCGATGAACTTGAAGTCTACCTGGACGGCGGAGTTCGCTCCGGCCTTGATGTGCTCAAGGCGCTGGCCCATGGCGCGAGGGCCTGTTTCGTGGGCCGTCCCTGGGCGTTCGCACTGGCGGCTGGCGGGGAAGTGATGGTCGAAAAGCTGCTTGAGACCTTTCGCGCCGAGCTCAGGACCGCCATGGTGCTCACCGGTTGCGCATCTGCGTCTTCAGTTGGCCACGGCTTGATCGATCAGGCCTGATCGGGCGCGAATTTCGGCTACGCCGCGGAGACCCATCGACAAGCCATGACCCGCCGGGTAAATGCGCCGTTTGCGCCTGCGACGGCCGCCTTCTGGCCGCGCTTGCGCCTGCGCGACTGTAACCGGTTGAAGTGAGGGACGCGGATGGGTTCGCCCCAGCGCCAAGGACTGTACGATCCAGCGAACGAGCATGACTCGTGCGGCGTAGGATTTGTGGCCAATCTGAAAGGTCGAAAATCCCACGATGTGATCACCGCCGGCCTGCAGATCCTGGTCAACCTGGATCACCGCGGGGCGGTCGGCGCTGATCCGCTGGTCGGGGACGGCGCTGGGATTTTGATTCAGATTCCCGATGCTTTGCTGCGCGACTGGGCCTCCGGCGCGGGTGTCACTCTGCCGCCGGCCGGCGAGTACGCCGTCGCCCAATGCTTCCTGCCGCGCGACGATGAGGCCCGCGCTGTCGGCGTCGCCCAGTTCGAACACTTCCTGAAAGTCGAAAAGCAGCCGCTGATAGGTTGGCGCGACGTGCCCGTCGACACCAGCGGACTTGGGGCGGCGGTGATCGCCAGCATGCCGGTGATCCGCCAGGCGATCATCGGGCGCGGCCCCAACATCCGTGATCAGGACGCTCATGAGCGCAAGCTTCTCGCGGTGCGCAAGCAGTTGCAAAACCCTCTCGGCGAACTCGCCCAGAAGCGCAGCCTGCCGGGCCTGACCGACCTCTACATTCCGTCGCTGTCGACTCGGACCATCGTTTACAAGGGCCTTCTGCTCGCCCCCCAGGTCGGAACCTTTTACGAGGATCTGACCAACCCGCTTGCGCAGTCCGCGCTGGCTCTGGTGCACCAGCGGTTCTCCACCAACACCTTCCCGTCGTGGAAGCTGGCGCACCCCTATCGGTTTATCGCCCACAACGGCGAGATCAACACCGTGCGCGGCAATGTGAACTGGATGAACGCGCGGCGTCGCTCGATGGAATCAGACCTGCTCGGCGCGGATTTGGACAAGATGTGGCCGCTGATCCCGCATGGTCAGTCTGACACCGCCTGCCTGGACAATGCGCTCGAACTTCTGGTGGCGGGCGGATATCCGCTTGCGCATGCGGTGATGATGCTGATCCCGGAGGCCTGGGCCGGCAATCCGCTGATGGATCCCAAGCGCAAGGCCTTCTACGAATACCACGCGGCCTTGATGGAGCCATGGGACGGACCCGCCGCAGTGGCCTTCACCGACGGTCGCCAGATCGGCGCGACCCTGGACCGCAACGGCCTCAGGCCGGCGCGGTTCGTCATCACCGACGATGACAACGTGATCATGGCGTCCGAGGTCGGCGTGCTGCCGGTCCCAGACGAAAAAATCGTCCGCAAGTGGCGCCTGCAGCCTGGCAAGATGCTGTTGATCGATCTTGAGCAGGGCCGCATCATCGATGACGAGGAAATCAAGGCGGAGCTTGCCGGCGCCGAACCCTACGAGGAGTGGCTGTCCGAAACCCAGTTCAAGCTTGAGGACCTGCCGGAGTCGAATACGCCGCGCCCGGCCATCGCCAACGATGCCGCCGAATTGCTCGATCGCCAACAGGCGTTTGGTTACACCCAGGAGGATCTGCAGTTCTTCCTGGAGCCGATGGCCGTGGGCGGGGAGGATCCTATTGGATCCATGGGCACAGACACCCCCATCGCCGTGCTGTCGAGCCGCGCCAAGCTGCTCTACGACTATTTCAAGCAGAACTTCGCCCAGGTGACCAACCCGCCGATCGATCCGATCCGCGAGGAACTGGTCATGAGCCTGGTGTCGATGATCGGTCCCAGACCCAATCTTCTCGGACGTCACGCAGGCTCCCACAAGCGCCTGGAAGTGGCGCAGCCGATCCTCACCGACGAGGATCTGGCCAAGATCCGCGCGATCAGCGAGTTGCTGGACGGCGCCTTCCGCACAGCCACGCTTGACGCCACCTGGCCGGCGGCGGCCGGGGCGGCAGGCCTTGAGGAGGCCTTGGAGACGCTCTGCAACGAGGCCACCGAACATGTGCTGGCCGGCATGAACATCCTTATCCTGTCCGACCGGGGTGTTTCGCCAGACCGAATTCCGATCCCGGCGGCGCTGGCCACGGCGGCGGTGCATCACCATCTGATCCGGCAGGGCCTTCGCATGCAGACCGGCCTGGTCATCGAGACCGGCGAAGCGCGAGAGGTGCACCATTTCTGCGTTCTGGCAGGCTACGGCGCCGAGGCGGTCAACCCCTATCTCGCCTTTGAAAGCCTGGAGCATCTGCGTATCCAGAACGGCTTGACGCCGTCACCCTATGAGGTGCGCAAGAACTACATCAAGGCCGTGGGCAAGGGCGTGCTGAAGGTGATGTCCAAGATGGGCATCTCCACCTATCAGTCCTATTGCGGCGCGCAGATCTTCGACGCGGTGGGCCTGACGACGGACTTCGTCGAGGCCTATTTCACCGGTACGGCCACCACCATCGAGGGCGCGGGCCTGCGCGAGATCGCCGAAGAGGCGGTGCGCCGTCACCGCGATGCATATGGCGATGCGCCGATCTACAAGACCATGCTCGACGTGGGCGGCAGCTACGCCTATCGCCTGCGCGGAGAGGCCCATGCCTGGACGCCGGAATCGGTGGCCCATCTGCAGCATGCCGTGCGCGGCGGACTCCCCGGCGAATTCCGGGCCTTCGCCGACACCATCAACAAGCAGAGCGAACGACTGTTGACCATCCGCGCCCTGATGCGGCTGAAACCCGCCGACAAGCCGCTGGATATATCCGACGTCGAGCCGGCCAGCGAGATCGTCAAGCGGTTCGCCACCGGCGCCATGAGCTTCGGCTCCATCAGCCGCGAGGCCCACACCACGCTGGCCATGGCCATGAACCGCATCGGCGGCCGGTCCAACACCGGCGAGGGCGGCGAGGAATCTGACCGCTTCACGCCGCTGCCGAATGGCGATTCCATGCGCTCGGCCATCAAGCAGGTGGCTTCGGGCCGATTTGGCGTGACCACCGAATACCTTGTCAACGCCGACGACATCCAGATCAAGATGGCCAAGGGCGCTAAGCCTGGTGAAGGCGGCCAACTGCCCGGCCACAAGGTGGACAAGAACATCGCCAGGG